>NZ_JBHZPD010000001.1:0-1389165 GCF_042787955.1 Peribacillus sp. YIM B13477 | reverse complement strand
ATCATATATCGATATAAAAAATGGTCAACCAGAAATATTTTCTGGATGACCTTATAATACGAACGGGTGCGTTAGCTGAAGATCAGAGTTGTCTTTAAGGCAGCTTTTTCATATGGAACTGTTAATTGAACTTTATCACTTTAGGAATTATAGTTGAGGTGTCCAAGAGTAAATGGAATTATATCCTAAACGAACTGAAAAATATAAAAGGAAACAGCCTCCATTCATTTTGTTTTATTTTGGAAGTGTTTATCTATTAACTGAATTACTTCCTATCCAATATAGGAACATATGGACAGCCTTGGGTGTATCTACTATTATTATTACTATTACTATTACTCTTTTTGTGGTTATTGATAGAATAAAGGGCTGGTATTATACAAAGTGGATTGTGTTTATTCTTATTTTTATATTGGGTGTAGGTTTATATATCTTCAATGACATAAATGGGAATTGAAATACCACTATTCTAATTTAACTAACGGGTGCTTTAGCTTAGGATCGGAGCTGTCTTTAAAAGGCAGCTTTTTCTTATGCAACTAAAGGGGCAGATTAGTTGCATAAGGTTTTATAATATTCTTCGAAAGAATACCTTGCATTATAAAGTAATATAAAATATATTAATTCCAAGAGGTGGAAAAATTGGAGATTAATAAAGAAGTCTTAAAAGGTCATATAGACACGCTCATCCTGTCACTTTTACATAGGAGGGATATGTACGGCTATGAATTAGCCAAAATCGTTCGAGAAAAGAGTGATGATCAATTTGAATTAAAAGAAGGTACACTTTATCTGTCTTTAAAGAGATTAGAAAAGAATGAATGGATTTCTTCTTACTGGGGGGATGAGCAAGGACCAGGAGGAAGAAGAAAATATTACAAACTTACATCAATGGGTGAAAAAGGATTTGAACAAAAGCGTTTGGAATGGGAATTTGTAAGAGATGTGATTGATTCATTTTTAGATTGGGGGAGAAAAAAATGACCCAAATTGAAGCATTTGTCGATTCGGTTTATCAAAATGTGGGTGGAAATAAGAAAGAAATTCAAGAATTAAAAGCAGAAATGAAAAGTCATTTGTTAGAAGCTGTTTATGAGTTGAAGTTAGAAGGAAAAACGGAGCAAGAAGCAATTGAAATTGCCATTGATCGTTTCGGTGGAGAAAAAGAAATGCGGTCTATTGTTGCTCAATTGTTTAGAGCACAAAAAACTTTTATTAAATGGGTCCTTTATCTTGCAGTAGCGTTTCTAATCATATCTGTATCGACTTTCGTTATAGAAAGGCAAAAAGTAGAATCAAATGCAAACCAAATCTCTTATGTTGCAACAGATATCCGTTCTCTATTGGGAAATAAGACATCTGTTACACCACAAATGGGAGAAGAAATTGAAAGGTTGGTAAAAGGCACCGACTTTATATCATCTGTAAAAATATACAACGTAAGAGAAGTAAAAGAGAGTGATTACAAAAATTATGACAGAGGTATTTTTGAATATGTAGAACATATTGACCCAGACTATCAATACCATAGATCAGTATGGGCACCAGATTGGTTAAAACCTAGATTCTTTCCTTACGGAAACGGTGATGATAAGTGGATTGTTAATATGGAAGAGAGATACTTAAATATGCCAACAATGGCTATTTTGTTTGCAGGGGTGGCAATTTATTGGACGTTATTCTCGATTTGGGCAATCATCAACGCATATCATCATAAACGATTAAATATTGGTTGGATTCTGGTATTTACTTTATTTAATCTATTGGGATATTTGATATATTATTTATTCGGAAAAAGAACGACTATAAATTAATTTGAATTGTTAATTGAATCTAAATGCGTATAGTAAGAAATTTAAGATTAAAAGGAGTTTGGTAATACCAGTTTCTTATTTTCTTAATGAACTAACGGGTGCGTTAGCTGAAGAACGGAGCTGCCTTTAAGGCAGCTTTTTATTATGGAACTAAAGGGGCAGGATATTTAAGAGGACACAACTTGTATTGTAAACTGGAATTAAGATTTGAAACCAAAATTCATCCTGGAGGAAACAATGATAACAAAGTTTGAAACCCGGTATTTTTACATTATTAGCCCTTATGATGATAGTTTTATTAAGTGGAACACAGTAAAAGGAATTCTAAGCGAAGATATAAATGATGATTACAACGTAATTTCCGATTTAATGGCTATGGACGTAAGAGAAAAATTTGGTGAAGAATATGAAGTTTGGGATATTACCAAAGAGGAATTTGAACAAAGAATTAAGCCTGAAATGAAATAAAGTTCCTAATCTACAAACAGTTGCGTTAGCTGAAGATCGGAACCGTCTTTAAGACAACTTCTTCTTATAGAACTATCGGGGCAGGTTAGTTCAACAAGGGTACATACAGAATATGTTATAATTTTAATAGTTTGGAAAAAGATTCCTGGAGGGGTATGGATGGAAGTGAATTTTGGAAATGTGGCAAAAAATTACGCTCAATATAGAAATGACTTACCTGTTGAGTTATTGGAAAGTTTAAAACTTAGAGGAATAGATTTTAACAATAAAAAAGTGGTGGATTTGGGTTCTGGGACGGGAGTATTAAGTCGAGTTTTACATAATGAGGGTGCAGCTGTTGTGGGAGTAGAACCTTCAGCAGAATTAATAGAACAAGCGAAAGTAATTGATAAGAGTGAAGGTAATATTATTGAGTATATAAATACATACGCTGAATCTACAACGTTAGATAATGGTTTGTTTGATTATGTAACCGTTTTAAGAGCATGGCACTGGTTTAATCGGGAAAAAACCCTAGATGAAATTAAAAGAATTCTGGCGAAAAAGGGTAAATTGATTGTAATGGATTCAGGGTTTATATCAAAAAGTAAAGTTATAGATGATACACTTCAAATTATTAAAGCACATATGCCAAATGGAGAGTTAAAACCGGCTGGCGCTAAGGCTGAATCAAAACAGTTTATTAATGGTTTTCCAGTTGAGTGGTTTAAGGAATGGCAGGAACATGAATTTGACTTAAAAGAAACATATAAGTTCAATTACACAGTATCTTTTACAAATGAAGACTGGTGTGGAAGGGTTGGTTCTCTATCTTGGCTTTCAGGATTTACAGAAAATCAACGAAATGAAATACTTGATGAAATCTTTACTCATTTAGTAAAAGAATATGGAGACATTCAACATAATATCCAACATGGATGCTTTATAACTATATTAAATTGTTTATAAATGTCTCTTTAATTTGGGGGTCTATTTGTTTAATGTCTTATGTAACTAACGGGTGCTTAGCTGAAGATCAGAGATGTCTTTAAGGCAGCTTTTTCTTATGGAACTATCGGGGCAGGATAGTTCCATAAGAGTTATAATTTAAAAGGAGAATATTTACTTGATTCGATACTTAATAGGGAGGACTTTTCCTTTGAAGATAACAAATATTTCTTTGGTTACATTTGCTGTAATCATTACAGTTTTAAATCACTTTGTTTCTCCAATTTTCTTCGATGAGGGACCTGATAGTTTAGGGACTGGCTTATCAATACTTTTATTAGCTATTGCACTATTAAATCATCTTAGGGAAAAATAATAATTGTACTAATCGGTTGCTTGATATTATTAAGCTTTTTTCTGGTTGCACTAACAGATGTGTTAACTGAAGATATCGGAGCTGTCTTTATGGCAGCTTTTTCTTATGTAACTAGATGGAACCACCCATTTTTTAGCAATTCACTTAAATTCGATGGCCAACCGGGATACCGAAGATGGCGGGTGTAAACCAATTAGAACGTGATCTTATCCGTATGCGGCAGCGTGAAGGGATTGAACTGGCTAAGAAAGAAGGAAAGTTTAAAGGTCGGTTAAAGAAGTACCATAAAAATCATGCAGGAATGAATTATGCAGTAAAGCTTTATAATGAGGGAGATATGACTGTAAATCAAATTTGTGAAATTACAAATGGTCTAGGGCCTCATTATATAGAAAGCTATCGGAAAGGAACAGTTAATGAGTTATACCAAAAATCGGAAATATATAATAGAAAATAAATTCCATATAGAGGTGGAATTATATGCCTAAAATTGACAATATGTTAGCAATTCTATGGATGCTTCGTTCAGGTGAAAAAGTTACTGCAAAACAAATTTCAGAAAAGTTAGAGATGAATATAAGGACTGTGTATCGTTATATTGATACAATTTCAACAAGTGGCGTACCTATAATTTCAGAACCAGGACATAACGGTGGATACACTTTATTGAACAATTTTATTGAGGCTCCTCTTTTTTTTGATTTTGAGGAGCAAACTTCACTATTTCACGCTGCTGTTTTTGCAGAAGAAGCCGGATATTATGGAAGTGAAGCACTAAATAGGGCCATTTCAAAACTAAGTAAATACTCAAATCAAGAGCAGGAAACAAAGATAAACCAACATTTAACTAGTCTTGAAGTAATAAGTCGATTAAGTTCAATCTCTATGGAACCTTTTTTGAAGGAGTTGGAGCAGGCCGTAGCTGACGGGTACTCAGTAAAAATTCTTTACCATAAAAGTGGCGAAAAGCAATTAAATTATAGATTGGTCGATCCGTACAGAATTATCTATTGGAATAATAAGTGGTATGTGATTGGATTTTGTCATCTTAGGGATGATATCCGTAGTTTTAGAGTAGATCGAATTGAAAGTCTAATGCTAACCGAAAATAAGTTTAACCGGCCAGAAAATTTTTCAGCACGTGACTTTTTTATGAAAAACCTCCTTCCAACTATAGAAGATAAGGGAGGGAATACCTCTTTAATTATTAATGGGAATACAAGGACGTTGGGAGATATTTGCCAACATTGGTTTTTAGGACATTATTTACAAGAACGGACTTCAAATCAAGCAGTATTTCTTCTTGAAAAGGATATGATACATACATATGTACCTTATTTACTTTTACCGTACGGTAAATCTATTCAAGTTATTGAGCCAATAAGTCTAAAGAAAAGACTTATTGAAGTTCTGTCGGAATTAATAAAATTTCATCAAGTATGATAACTTCCCTGACGTTAGCTGTCAGGGAAGTTATATTATAATTGGCTATATCAATTGTGATTGGGAGTGTTATTGGATGCAAACAAAAAAAGTTTATCTATATGTATTTAACACAATGTCAGACTGGGAATATGGATATTTAATTGCCGAACTAAACACAGGAAGATATTTCAAAAAAGATATAGCACCTTTAAAAGTAGTTACAGTAGGAGCTAATAAAGAAATTATTACTACGATGGGGGGACTGAGCATAAAACCAGATATTCCCCTTGATGAGTGTACTCTTGAGAGTAAAGATCTTTTAGTTTTGCCTGGAGGGAATACTTGGGGAGAAGCTATTCATCAACCAATCATGAAAAAAATTGGCGAAGCTTTAAAGCTTGGCACTATTGTTGCTGCAATTTGTGGTGCAACTGAGGCCCTTGCGAATATGGGATACCTAGATTCTAGAAAGCATACAAGCAATAACTTAGAGTATATTAAAATGGTTTGTCCTAATTATAAAGGAGAAAAATTTTATGAGATGGGACCTGCGGTATCTGGTGAGAATTTGGTTACTGCATCAGGAGTAGCTCCTCTGGAATTTGCGATGGAAGTACTGAAAAAATTAGATGTATTTGCACCAGATACATTACATTCATGGTATAACCTAAATAAGACTCACAAACCTGAATACTTCTTCCAGTTAATGAATTCAATAAATAGATGAGCTAAAAAAATCAACTTAGCAGATTTATATTAGTTTAAATAATTACCATGCTTTAGACAATGTCAAAGCATGGTTTTTGAATATAACTTAAAAATGCTTATGGAGTAATGAAAAAGCCCTCAGTGATTTGTCAAATATTGAAACATTAAATCTAGCTGGTAATCAAATCAATGACGTATCATCAATAAACACATTATCTAAATTACACACTGTGAATCTGACTCAAAACTACATAGTGGAAAATCCACTCAATATTGAAAAGTTTATAGCAGATCAAAATTTTTTATCAGATACAGCTAATCAATACCAGGTGTCTGTTCCTGAATCAATCTGTATTGCACTAGGGACCAGTCTAGACGTTCCCTTGTCATGGACTCACGACGGCTTAACGCTAACCGACCTCTCTAAGACTCACTTTAGCCAAGTTAAACCTGTGGTTACAACCTCTGAATCTGGACTTCAGATTGATTCTGCATCCATCCAAAAGGTGTCATTAACAGGTCAAGAAGCTGGAACATACCAAGTAACCATTGAACCAGTTCCAGGATATATAAAAACGGTATCAGTCGAGGTTGTCGATTTACCTGAACCACCAAACTTACAGCCCCTTTCCATTCTGAATACGTCTATTACAGGTACAACCAAACCTGGATATACCGTTCATGCAATGGTTGAGGGGAAATCGTATACGGGGACAGCAGATTCGGAAGGTCATTTTTCGATACCAGTCCCATCCCTATACCAAGGTACTAAAGTAGAAGTAAGGGTTGCTGATGCAAGGGGAGTTGAGAGCGATCCTACGCATATTACAGTTGTTGATGGAGTAGCTCCTAAACTGAATGCTGTTACCGAACGTCTTCAAGCTGTTACTGGCTACGTCATCGATGGGCACAAGACCGTCCGCTTACTCGTAAATGGGGTTCCTCAACGAATTGCAACGGTGGAGGAAGACGGGTATTTCACGATTCCAACTCGTTTCATTAAAGTAACGGATACGATAAGCCGCCCTATACGGAATGCCGATCAGATTACAGTGGATTATGGACTGCGGACCCCAGAACATTTACAAGCTCATATGAAGGTGGGGTGGACCATTACATCTCCAATAAGGGTTAACACCGTTGAATCAAAGGCGGACTATGTCACTGGTACAGCCGAAAAAGGGACACAAACGTTGCGTCTTGTGGTCAATGGAATCCCTCAACGTGTGATTACACCTAAACAGGCTGGGGCTGGAAAAATTGAAAAAGACGGAACATATCGCGTCTATAGTTGTTTTGTTGTCACGAAGTCAGGAGACGTACGCCGTCTTCAAAAGGGAGATGTCGTAACGATTGATGAAGACGTCCAAATTAATGGACAATACACGTCAAATAAAAATGCGACAACAGTTCAATAATACGAAGAGATGTATGGCCAAGGGGCATACTCTCCTTGGCCATACATGAGTTCATAAATGAGAAAGATCGGAGACCTATATGCACCCTATTTACAGCAAAGTGGGAATCGTATCCCTATTCATGATATTGTTCTTCTCACTTTATACGACTGCTTATGGAGAAACGTGTGAAACGAAAGAAGACATCTATATTCAAATAGATAAAGTCTTGTCGTGGTCATCTAGTTTACCCTCTGCATGCAGAGTACCGATAAAAAGGGAAGCAAACAAAGCATAGCCCCCAAATACACCATCCATGTGGTATTTAGGGGCTACTTGACGTTTACCTTTATAGCGAATTTACTTAAAATAAGGAACCTTTTTCAAAGCCACACAAACTGGAACGGCAACGATAATTCCTAATATATTTTGAACGAGATCTCCAGGTATCGAAGCTAAAGGTGCAATCCAATTACCGTATAGAATCCCTTCACCAATATAATAAACAGCTATCATAAATGGAATTGAAACGATTGCTGCTATTACATTGAAAGCATTGCTAGTACCGTTGCGACCCTTTGACCAAGCGATTTTACCAACTATATATCCTTGCAAACCACGCGCCACAATGGTGATAGGTGCCCACAATGTCCACCCTCCAACTATATCAAATAACCCCATTCCTATCGCACCAGCAAGAGCTGCTTTTTTAGGACCAAATAAAATAGATGCAATAAAAAGCATAGCTGTTCCTAGATGAACTAACCCTCCATTTGCGGCAATTGGCAGTTTAATATTCAAAAAGAATGTAGATAGGAACACAAGAGCAATCAACATTGCGGTAATAATTAAATCCATAGTTTTTTGACTTGACCTTGAATAACTTTGTGTATTTTGCATATCTGTAAACCTTCCTAACTAGAATTTTCCTCTGATTTTAGCAAAAGACTGGTGTCTATAAAAGTGTCAATTTATTAAAAAACTATGAGGTCAGTTGATAAAACAGATATTATACGTATTGAAAAGAGAGAGGAGATGACTGTTTTTAGCTGATTTATGATAAGATAAATAAAGTTTAAAGTGGATAGGCCATATGGAGGTTATTATGAAAAAAATTGCTGTACTACAGGATTTATCATCTTTTGGAAAATGTTCATTAACAGCTGCAATTCCGGTTCTTTCGGTCATGGGCGTGCAGGCATGCCCTTTACCAACGGCCATATTGACTGCGCAAACCGGATATCCAAGTTTTTTTTGTGAAGATTTTACATCCAAAATGAAAAACTTCATAGAAGAATGGAGCAAGCTTAATGTAACCTTTGATGGAATCTATACCGGCTTCGTTACTGGTGAAGAGCAAATTAATAATATTTTCCATTTTTTAGATAAATTTTATACAAAAGAAACCATTTTACTTGTTGATCCAGTAATGGGGGATATAGGGGAAGTCTATAAACTTTTTACCGATGAATTACTGGTACTTATGAGAGAACTGGTGAAGCGTGCAGATGTCATTACACCAAATGTTACAGAGTGCTGTTTATTAACCGGATTGCCTTA
Organism: Peribacillus sp. YIM B13477; assembly: GCF_042787955.1. Lineage (NCBI taxonomy): Bacteria > Bacillati > Bacillota > Bacilli > Caryophanales > Bacillaceae > Peribacillus > Peribacillus sp. YIM B13477. The sequence goes on along the minus strand of NZ_JBHZPD010000001.1, from coordinate 1,380,490 downwards.
TGAAAAGCTGCATAGCTATTCTAACGAAGAGGACTATATTAAAGCGATAGAAGAAGCAGGGAATATGTTGCAGCAAGAAACGGGAGCTCAGGTTATCATCACTGGAATGAATCCACCGTCAGCAGATTCAGAGAAGCAGTTTATCGGAAATATGTATTTGGACGGAAGTAGAACCTTTTATAGTGCGACGCAGTATAACGGTGAAAGCTATTCAGGTACTGGTGATTTATTTGCATCTGTGATTATGGGAAGCATGATGCGTGGAGAGAACCTAGAAAAATCCGTACAGCTCGCAGTGGCATTCCTGACAGAGGCTATCAATGATTCCTCCTTGGAGCAAATTCCTAAAGTAGAAGGAGTTAACTTCGAAAAATATTTACGAATGTTATTATGAATCCTTTAAAAAATGGAAAAAATAGAGTAACAAAAGCTGGGCTTTTTGACTAACCGAGCTTTTTGTATAAATCAAATAGTACTTATGTTTTTGCCGAATATTGTAAAAAATCACTTAAATAATAAGGAAACTTTCTATTTACCTTACAACAGCCAGTTTTTATGTTCGTTAAAGTTTGAAAATATTTAACTTCCATAGACCTTTACAAAGATTAAGAAAAATTACTTGAAGAAAAAACAATATTATCTACAATCGAGGAATTAGAAGCTCTATTTCCTGATAAGAATAGATCAGAAATTATAAAGAAAATGCGTCAATTAGGTTGCTTAGAATTAAAAAACGCAAAAATTCCATGGAGTGCAAAAACAAATAAAGAAGATAGACCGCCTTGTAAAATTACTTATGCTAATGAGCCTAATATGGAATTAATGGCTAAAGCATTCACTCACCTATATTATGAACTATTTAAAAAGGGTAAACTTAACGATAAACCTTGGCTTGAAGAGGAATGAAAAAAGCTAAGGAATATACCTCAGCTCAGTTAAGGGGAATTAATAAAGAAAGAAAAGCTAGTGATAATAATATTTTTTACAATAAATTTCCTGTTTATACAAAAGACCGCCAGTAATTGCTATTGGTGGTTTTCTTCAGTTTGAACTAATTCAATTTCAAATAAATCTTCTATAGATATATCTAATGCTCTGGATATTAAAACTCCAGTTGACTACATCTGTGAATACAGGGTGATCAACTAATGAATAACAGATATCTTCCTTCCATTACTCTCGCCAATGATGTCCTCCAAGAAATTATCACAGCCACTGAGTTAGAGATTACCGAGTTAAAGAAGCACTTGATAAATACGATAGGAAAGGTAATAAAGAAGCTGCAAAAGTCACGGTGGAAGTGTTATTCGCTACAATGAGGAAGCTAACATATTATGAGAAAATGCAAAAGAATCTTCCTAAACGTGGCAGGCAAGGGGAAATTCATAACTTTGGAATACCAGAACGTGAAGTTGTATGAAAACAAGTTCTATAAGAAAAGAGCCTAAGTAGCAGTATTTACTTAGGCTCATGATAAGCATGCATTTCTAAAAAATATATTTAACTTCTTAATTGAAAATAGGAATTAGAAAAAATAAACAAACTGTAGAAACTACTAACAAAAGTTAGTAGTTAGATTTAAGAGTATTAATAGTATTTTAAGGTCTAAAATTGATCACATACTGCTCACATTTTTGCTCACAAAACTCTGGCTATTATCAACTTTTATTTATGATTTTTTCGATTAGTATTTGCAAATCATCCGGCTTATGAAACTCAATCGGCGAAACGCCTTTATCGAATTCTAATGTATTGGATTCTATCATCAATACATATTTCCCATTAATCTTTCCTAAATGGATGCTTTCGCCAAAATCGGCTAGCAGTCCTTTGACGGATGTACTGCCAAGCTTCATTCGCATTTCGGCTTCAGGTGTATGCTCGACAATCTGGGTTGTGGCTTCGACGACTTGGTGCGTTTCAAGGCGTTCCTGGATTTCCCGCTTTTCACTGGTTTCCCAGATTTCCAGGTCCTGTTCGAATTTCTGCAGTTCGTCACTGTTTTCTTCGAATTGAGCGGATACATGCTCATGGACCATGTGGATGACCTGGTTTTTCATGATTTCCGGCATCGATTCGCCATATTCGACGAACTTCAAAAAGTCCTCGAAGTAGCGGGCATGTAAGGGAGAAACGTTAGAAATAGCGTAAACTAACATATAGTTCCGCATTTCGAAGTAACGAAAGATTGGGTTGTACCTAGCGAATCAACTGCTACAAAGGCAAGTGGTTCTGATAAAAACACCTCTAATGCTGCTATTGTACCTTATCCAGGTAAAGTGATAAAGATTGGAATCAAAAGGAAAAAATGTAGGGCGTATTCAGCATGCGTTAAAAATCGAAGCTGATGATAGATATTAAGGTGAGGAAACAAAAGCAGCAGTGGAAGCTTATCAGAAGCGAAAAGGGTTAGTTGCTGACGGACTCCTCTAAAACCTTTACGTATCCTTTAATATCTATAATTAAATGGTCATGACGTTTCCCAACCATTTCTGCAAATTCACTACTATCTACCAGCAATTGTCCATTTTGATTTATAGCCCATCATTCATTTACCATTACCATTTCCCTTTTTTTCGTAAATCCGAAGGCTTCAGCTTTACATCTCCTCAGGTTTTCTTAGGCGGACTTTGTGTTAAGCAAATAATGATGTATAATGAACACGTTTTTAACACTTTGAAAAAGAGGGTATGAAAATCATGGAAACTATTTCCGATATATTACAGAAACCGGAAACGGATAATGAAATACTCTTTATAGGAAATACCGAAGATGAGATTTTGTTTGTGAATAGTAAAATCAAATTTTTGGGTGAAGGAAATCGGGTAATTATTGAACGTGGGGCCGAATTTAAAAATGCAACGCTAAATTTTAATGGCAATAACTCGCTCATAATCATTGGGAAATCCAATCACAATGCAACGATGAGAGTCAATGTTTGGAATGACAATACATTTTTCCTAGGTCGCAACTATTCATTTAATGGAGCAGCGAGATTTATTCTCTCTGAGCAAAAGAATCTATTCATCGGTGATGATAATATGTTTTCAAGTAATGTAGTCGTTCGTTTGGCAGATCCACATTTGATTTACGATGGAACAACTCGAAAACGGATTAACACAACAAAGAGTGTGTACTTAGGTGACCACATTTGGATTGGGCAGGACGTCATGATTCTAAAAGGAGTAGAAGTTGGAACAGGTTCAATTTTAGGTGCAAAGTCACTCGTGACAAAATCGCTCCCATCAAATGTATCAGCTGCAGGAAGTCCTGCACGTGTGGTGCGGAAAAATGTTTTTTGGGCACGTCCGTCTGTCCATGCATATACTGAAAAAGAAACGGAAAAATCACAAAAATTCCCAGATGGGCGTTTTGTCTATACGCTAAAAGGCTCAACAGCAAAACATTTTGCAAAAATTGAAGAACAGCTAAATACCGCAACTTCTGTAGAGGAGAAGACTGACATATTAACGCCTTATCTTGATGTAACAAGTAAGAATCGTTTCTTTCTTCCTGTGCCTCCTGAGAAAAAGAAAACATTTCTCGATCGAGCGTTTCGCAAATGAAGTAAGAAGTAAATGAATGAATTTATCTCAAAAAATAAATCAAAACTCTGAGTTGCTTTCGTTATTCTTTTTTATAAACGTTGGGACTTTCTTTTAAAGCCACAGAAAATTATTTGTATTAAAATTTTTGGGCAATGATAATAAGGTAGCAGAGTATGTAAAACAAATAGAAGAAAAGATTAAAAGTAGAAAATCCCAAATGGTAGCTAAGAATGATGGATACAGGAATAATTGTAAGAATTTTTAAAATGCATTTCAAGGGGGTTAGTTTCTTATTGTCTTTTTTAGGGTTGTTCCTTTTCTACAAAGGAGAATTAGCAATGGGAACAACGTTGAAGAAGGAACAACTGAATAACTTATTGTTTAGTTATAAACGAAAAGACAGTAAGCAAAGATAAGCTTACTGTCTTTTTAATTTTTAAGTATACTTCATTAAGGAAACCCTTATTAACATGTTTTAGAGCATAAATTTAATCACAAATATGATCACACAAACTATTACAAACGGTTTAATGGCACTGTTTCAATGATCACAACTCTGATCACAAATCATCACCATTCCTTTAAACCTTCCTACTAATCTTCTCCACAATCTCCATCAAATCATCCGGCTTATGAAATTCAATCGGCGAAACGCCTTTATCGAACTCTATTGTATTGGATTCTATCATCAATACATACTTCCCATTAATCTTTCCTAAATGAATGCTTTCGCCAAAATCGGCTAATAGTCCTTTGACGGATGTACTGCCAAGCTTCATTCGCATTTCGGCTTCAGGTGTATGCTCGACAATCTGGGCTGTGGCTTCGACGACCTGATGGGTTTCAAGGCGTTCCTGGATTTCCCGCTTTTCACTGGTTTCCCAGATTTCCAGGTCCTGTTCGAATTTGTGCAATTCGTCACTGTTTTCTTCGAATTGAGCGGATACATGTTCATGAACCATATGGATAACCTGGTTTTTCATGATTTCAGGCATCGATTCGCCATATTCGACGAACTTCAAGAAGTCCTCGAAGTAGCGGGCATGTGAGGCCTGGTGGATTTTAAGTTCGCCTTCTTCGACCATACCTTCTTCGGGCATGTATGGGTATTGGATGGATTTCATATTTTTAGTGGTGATTGCCATTTCAACGTGCCTAATCAAGGTCCGTTCATCCGAAATGGAAGCAACTTTCGGCTCGAAATCACATTTTAATAAGAAAACGAATGGTTCATCAAGATATTTCGTTAATTTTGCGGATGCGATTATGAAGACACCGCCACGGACGGCACTTGTATCAATATAAGACCGTGTGAATTGTTCATTTTCCTCTTGGAATTCCTGTTTTGTTTTTGCATATCGAACACGGTTAAATACATTGTAATTAGGGTTGGAATCAAGTGCATGTCCTTCTTCGACAATAAAAGAACCAATTTTGGTCGGTATTTGTTCAGTTTTTGGATGACGGTCGACTTTTCGTTTGGAAATCTTCATCAATTCCCCATCCAAAAAATCCTTTAGAGGACTTTCTTCGTATTCTTCAGTATCAAGAGTTTGGAAATGTTTAAAACGCTTATCAGCCTGATCGCCTTTTCCTTCGACTTGGATTAAGTAAAAAGACAGATAGGTAATTGCAAAATCCATGAATGTCACCTTCTTCAATTATTAAGCATAATTCCCGTACTTTTTTTAAGACTTAATAAGTATAGTGATGTACTTTGATTCCGTCAAACTATTGGTGCATGAATGATCAGAATAATATTGGAGTATTATTTCATAATAATACATACACAAAAATAACGAATGATCCAATATTGGATTAAAAATATTAGAACTTTTACAAGAAAAAATTAATCGAAATACTCTAATAGCTTACTTTATTGATATTAAAATAATAAATTATTAATCCTTATTTGTTAAATATTGATATTCCTGTTGAATATTAAGGATTCCCTTCCAAAAAAAATTCAAAAAACAGAATTTTACAATAATAAATCATTGACGAAGGAAGGGGTAATACGTATAATTTGAAAGTCAGACAATTCAGGAATTGTAGAAATTTGTCGAAATTTCTTCGATATAAATGGTAAGTGAATTTATTTGTCTGTAGTTTTCAGAATAGTTTATAAAATTTACGGGGGAAAAAACATGAGTATTTTTAGGAAGAAGTCCATTGAGGACTTGTTGAAAAACGCAGGTTCCGGCGGTAAGGGATTGAAACGGGAACTAGGGGCTTGGGATTTAACGATGCTAGGAATCGGAGCGATTATTGGGACAGGCATATTTGTATTAACAGGTACTGGTGCAGTGAATGCTGGTCCTGCACTTTCATTATCTTTCGTCATTGCTGGGCTTGCCTGTTTATTCGCTGCACTTTCTTATGCAGAATTTGCAGCTTCCGTGCCGGTATCCGGTTCGACTTATACGTATGCTTATGCAACTTTAGGCGAATTCGCCGCTTGGATAATCGGATGGGATTTGATTCTTGAATACTTATTGGCTGTTAGTGCCGTATCGGCCGGGTGGTCGGGCTATTTCCAATCATTTTTAAGTGGATTCGGAATTAACTTTCCAGAGAAATTGACGGCGGCACCGGGTTCGGTCGAAGGTGTCACGACTTATATGAACTTGCCGGCCTTTTTGATCGTCATGGCGATAACCTTTTTGATTTCCATAGGTACGAAACAAACGACTAGAATCAATAATATCATGGTCGTTATTAAAGTGTTGGTAGTGTTGTTGTTCATCGTTTCTTCTATTTATTATGTGAAACCGGAAAACTGGCAGCCATTCATGCCATTTGGTATCGATGGAGTATTTTCAACTGCCGCCTTAATGTTCTTTGCCTTCATCGGCTTTGATGCAGTTGCATCTGCGGCTGAAGAAACAAGAAATCCAGGTAGGAATTTACCACGGGGAATTCTCGGTTCATTAGTCATTTGTGTGGTGCTTTATATGGCGGTAAGTTTGATAATGACTGGTGTAGTACCGTATGCACAATTCAGCCAGGCTCTTGACCATCCGATCTCTTTGGTCTTGCAAAGCGCAGGACAAAATTGGGTTGCAGGAATCATCGATCTAGGTGCATTCCTCGGGATGACAACGGTGATTTTGGTAATGTTGTATGGCCAAACGCGAATTATGTTTGCGATGTCACGTGATGGGCTGATGCCAAAATCCTTATCAAAACTTCATAAAAAATATAAAACACCTTATGCAGCTTCATGGATATTTGGTATGATAGCGGCCCTATTGGGAGCATTCATACCTCTTGGTGAATTGGCAGAGTTGGTCAACATGGGAACATTGACTGCTTTTACGATGATTTCCGTAGCGGTTATCGTTTTACGTAAAACAAGACCGGATATGAAACGAGCTTTTTATTGTCCGGCAGTACCGCTCGTTCCTGGCCTGGCAATCGTTTTTTGTGTATTCTTGATGATTCAGCTAGGGAGTCATACGTGGATAAGGTTTTTAATCTGGATGGCTATCGGAGTAGTCATTTACTTCGCTTATTCCCGTAAGCATTCCAATCTTAACCAGCAGGAAAAAGATCATTGAAAAAGACACTTTTTGAGCGTTTCAGTTTAACGACTAAGGGAGTTAGGAAGGCTATCTCCCCGAACCAAGATTTTAAATGAAAACTTGGTTATCATTCATGTTTTTTTGTTTTTCGCTAGCCAGTTATTCAGCAGGAGTGTCACTAGCTTATTCAAGTGTTCGAATTGAGTCCAACCTATAGTTTTTTCTTAAAAATATATTCCAGTTTATTGGAACGGAAGGTACGAGACTCCTACGGGAAAAGAGCGTCCAATTAAGACCCCACAGGCGCCAAGAGCGCCGAGGGCGGACCGCCCGCGTAAAGCGAGTGCCCTACGTTCCAATCAACGTTCATATTCTACACTCTCTCAAAAAAAGTATACGGTCTGAGACACTCTCTGGAGTGTCTTTTTTGTTTGGACATAAATCGTTCATAAGTCTTGAGTGAAGGAAGAAAATTTCTCAAAGTGAATTAAGATTAACAAACTTTATGTCGAAATAGTATATATGGGTTAAAAAATGGGGGGGCAATTCAATCATGAAAAGAATATGGAGAAATAAACAAAAGATAGATTCTATAGACTATATGCAATATAAAGAACACGTCGGTATCAATATCAGGGAATATTCGAGTGTATTGAATCAAGTGGACATGATTCATTTGACCATCGAGGATTTGTGCATAATTCGTTCTTTACAGGAACAAGTGAAGGGACATTTGACAAAAATTGTAGGGAACTTTTATAAAAATCTAGAAAATGAACCCTCTTTAATGAAAATCATTAAGGACAATGGTTCTGTTGATAGGTTGAAAAAGACACTGCATCGTCATATGTTCGAAATGTTTAGCGGAACCATTGATGATGCGTATATTAAACAGCGTTATATTATCGCACAAGTACATGTGCGAATTGGACTTCAGCCAAAGTGGTATATGAGTGCATTTCAGGATTTATTGCAATCATTGATCATTCATGTGATTTCCAACATAAAAAATATTGAGCAATATCAAGATAACATTCTGGCTGTCACTAAAATTTTTAATTTAGAGCAGCAAATAGTTTTAGAGGCATATGAACTTGAAAATGAGAAGATTCGCCAAAAAGACTTAGCAGAAAAAGAGACGATGAAACTACAGGTCAATCATAATGCAGAGGAATTGGCAGCAATCAGTCAAGAGACCAGTTCAGCAACTCAATTAATGGCAAATAAGGTAGGGGAAATTCATGATTTCACCCAAAAGGGGTCCGAGATCGCCATACATGCAGAGGGAAAGTCAAATGAGGGAGTCGAACTGTTACAGGGATTAGAGAAAAGATTGGTGAAAACGCAGGAGCAAATGACGATCATTTCAAAAGATATGGAGCAGCTTTCCAATACTTCAAAGGAAATTGAACGAATTGTCACGATCATCACTTCAATTGCCGAGCAAACGAATTTGTTGGCGTTGAACGCAGCGATCGAAGCGGCAAGAGCTGGTGAAAATGGTAAAGGATTTGCGGTTGTGGCTGGTGAGGTAAGGAAGCTATCGGAAAATACCAAGGACTCGGTATCTGAAGTAGTGAAATTGGTTAATGGAATCGCTCATTTTACCAACGTCATGAACACGTCAATTTCCATGGTTAGCGGGGAAATTACTAAAGGCACGAAACAAGGAAAAGAAACGGGCATATTTTTTACTGATATAGCAAAGGCCATGCTTTCAGTTAAAGAGCAGAATATTAAGATCACCAAGGAAATGACAGAGTTGAATGATATATTCGATGAAATTAATGAAGCGTTCAATCAAGTGGCCGTTTCCTCGGATCAATTGACTCAATTGACAATGAACTTGTAATGAAGTTGAACGGTTTTACAGAACCGTTTTTGGGGCTCATTTGTATTTTAATAAACAACTCGATAGAATATTTCTAAAAACCCCCAAAGCGGTCTATAAAATATGAACAAACTATAAATAGGGATTTAAATCACTTCCCAATGGATGCCGTTAACAGGCTGCTCAATAAATCACTTGATAAAATATAAGTTTAATGTTATATTAATAAAGCGATGAGCTAATTTGTGTAAGTCGAAGAACAAGCTTTTAGCTAAACGTCGGGATGTGGCCTGACGGTTCTGCGCCACAAACGCATCAAAGACGCCTGCTGCGTGCAGGCGTCTTTTTCATTTTATCGTTTCTTTTTTTGCAGCTTGTACGTCATCTTTGAATTCCTCTTGTATTTCTTCTGTTATTCCCTTGGTTGCATCTTTAAATTCCCTAAGTGAGGTGCCGACTGCCCGTCCGATTTGAGGCAGTTTGTTCGGTCCAAAAACAATTAAAGCTAAAAGAAGGATTAAAATTAAACCGGGAAAACCAATGTTTGATAGCATAATCAGTCACTCCAATCAAATCTATTAGTTAATATTATAGACTCCTTCCATGTATTTGCAAATGGTATTTAGAATATATTATAGTGTTGAACATCCGATGATCTTTGGAAGACAAACGCTTTCAATTCCGTCTCCATTTTATCTTGCACATTCTATCTTAAAATATTTACTTACCCAAGTATGATATTCCCTAAAAAGATATCAATGAAAGTGGGGGACGGATAGTGTAATCAGAGTGCCATTTAACGTTTTGGGCATGAAACTAATTTGGCTGGACCAGCTTAATGTCCGGCATGAAATTTTTTTGTTGCATGGGAATGATTAAACTTGCAAGTTTGAAGATATTTCGGTATTATAACTATACAAGCTGCGTTGTTCGTAATGATAATTAAGTTTTAACCTTTAAGCTGTAATAGGGAGTTTTATATTGAAACAGGAATGTTATGCCTCGTCACTGACTTGGACAACAGGATTGCTTCTGCAAACACCCACTTTGAGGAGTGGTGGTTTAAAACTTTCTTACTTGAATACGGCAATAGCGGCTTACTACTTTAATAATTAAAAACCAGTCCGATAAGGGACTGGTTTTTTGTTGTTTTATGGTTTGGAACGTTGAAGATCCGTATAAAAAAAGATGATATCCAGAAATTGCGAATACAATGTTAGTAACGGGGTTATGTGAAGGCTTCAAGAATTATGAATAATATGTGAAAGTTTTTATTGAAATATCAGATAATTAGCATTTATAATAACAATTAGATAACTCAGTTCACTATTTGTATAAAAAATGTGAGTCGAATATTTTTTGAATGATTACGTAAGCGCTATCATTTGGATGGAATTATTGCAGTCACCTAGAGAGGAGAAAGATTTTATGGCTAAAATTAATACGACCGAGGTAATTAGCAATAGTAAATTTAACCGCTTTCATTTAGGATTGCTGGCATGGTGTTTTATCATTATCCTTTTTGACGGCTATGCCTTGTCGTTTACGGAACAGTCGTCCCGTTATTGACAGAGGAATGGAACCTTACTTCCGTGGAAGCTGGGGCTATGGGCAGCTACGGTCTATTTGGAATGTTGTTCGGGGCCATCTTCTTTGGTACATTAGCAGATCGGATTGGCAGGAAAAACGTAATCGCGATTACACTTATTTTATTTAGTTTATTTACGCTTTTATGTGGATTTGCGGATACGCCTACGATGTTTTCGACTTTCCGGTTCCTGGCGGGATTAGGGCTTGGGGGCATCATGCCGAACGTCATTGCCTTATTGACGGATTATGCACCGAAAACGATGCGGAGCATGGTCGTTTCAATCGTTTTGTGCGGTTACTCATTCGGAGGGATGCTTGCGCCGATACTGGGCATCCTGGTTATGCCGACGCTGGGTTGGGAATCAATATTCTGGTTTGCCGGAATACCATTGTTATTTTTACCCTTCATGATGAAACGTTTACCAGAGGCTTCGACCCATCTTATCAGAATCAACAAAAAGGAAGAACTGATCAGAATATTATCCAAGGTAAGTCCGGAAAGTGAATTCGACATCAAGGACGAACTTGTGGAAGTGAAAAAAACAGAAGCCAATATGCCGATTGTTGGATTGTTTAAGGATTCCCGTACTCTTAGCACATTGATGTTTTGGATCGCCTTTTTCATGTGCTTATTGATGGTATATGGATTGAATACATGGCTTCCAAAGCTAATGATCGAGGCAGGGTATGCGTTGAATTCAAGCTTAGGTTTCTTGATCGTCCTTCAAGGCGGCGCTATCGTAGGCACGCTTATCATCGCTAAACTTTGTGATCGTTATGGTTCCAAGAAAATGCTTGTGCCGTTGTATGCGCTTGGTGCTGTAAGTTTGACGCTATTGGGAATGGGAGGAAGCTCATTTCTGATTTACACATTGGTAGCGATTGCAGGAGCCTGTACCATTGGTGCCCAAAACCTTGTACAAGCCTATGTTTCCCAGTACTATCCGCCGAATATTAGATCGACTGCACTAGGGGTGGCATCTGGTATCGGAAGGATTGGCGGTATGCTCGGGCCCATACTCGGCGGATTTTTATTATCCATCTCGCTGCCCATCCAATTGAATTTCATCGCCTTCGCCATTCCGGGTCTCATTGCTGCAGTTGCCTTATCATTCGTTCCAGTGAAAATGGCTTATTATAAACATGATCACTCGGAACCAACTGAAGAAATGGGCGTAGAAGCCAATAAAATGAAAGTCTTGTGAACTACATGCATGAAATGCAGTGCTTGGATACCTATGCTGTCATTTCATGCCTATTTGTTTTTTTAGTCTTTTTTGCCATAAATGAAATGGAAAATTGACAAGAATAGCGTAAAGGTTTTCCAGAAATTGTTTGGCGTGACCTACTTTTGAGAAAAGTTGCTTAAATGTTCATAATTTCGCAATATGAGTCACTCTTACTTTAAAGAATAAATGTTAGAATGATGGTACGGATAATTAATACTCCCTTGAAGTGGAGCGAACTAGAAATTAATCTCATCTTTTGTGAGGAGTCAATACTTTGAAAATTTTAAAACATGTAATTTTTTGGTTATGCATTATAGGGACTTTATTCTCTATGATTTATTTCTTTGTAGCGGACATTCCGTTATATGTTAAATTGTTAGGCGGAGCCATCATCCTTTATCTTGGTTATGATCTAATAACAGAATCAAGGAAAAGAAAGCGTAAAGATGCCTTGGAAGCTTAAAACTATATTAGGTAAAAGCCCTCTTTTGCTTAGAGGGCTCAGACTGTAGTCAAACTCGAACTGCCCCGTAAATGTTAGACACCAAACTAACATTTACGGGGTGTTTTTTATGGCTAATTTTTCTGCCGAACAGAAAATATTCATTACACGACTTTACCTTGAAGGAAAGCACAGCTATATGGATCTTCAAAAAATATTTGAAGTTTCGTATCAAATGATTCAAGGATGGGTTCGTTTATACCAAATTCAAGGAGCCGATGGATTTAAGAAATCCTATATAAGTTATTCTACGGAGTTTAAAATGGATGTACTTAATTATATGAATGAAACGGGTATATCTTCTTACGACGCAGCCGCAAGGTTTAATATTTCATCTCCAGCGCTAATTCGGACGTGGAGAATAAATGTTAATGCCTATGAATTAGATGCCCTAATTTCTAAGAAAAAGGGGAGACCATCCATGAAAAAAGATATCAATCCATCCAAACAAATTGAAGGTTCGGTTAAAGAGCTTGAAGAACGAATTAAACAACTAGAAATGGAGAATGCGTATTTAAAAAAGTTAAATACTTTAGTTCAAATGCAGGAAAAATTACAACCCAAATCAAAGCGCAAGTAATTTATGAACTAAAGTCCTTTTATGAGGTTGTGGCCTTAATTAAAGTCGCTGATATTCCACGTAGCACGTACTATTATTGGGAAAAACGCTTGAATCGAGAAGATAAGTATTCGAAGGTAAAAGGCACTAATCAGTCTATCTATCATGAACATAAAGGACGTTACGGTTATCGTCGTATCACAAAAGAGTTAAAAAAATATGGGGTTTCTCACAATCCAAAGACCATCAACCGCCTCATGAATGAAATGGCCGTAAAATGTTTAGTCCGTATGAAAAAGTATCGTTCGTATAAGGGGCGTGTTGGTCGAATTGCCCCCCATATTTTACAACGTGATTTTCAAGCCGAGAAAATAAATCAAAAATGGGTAACAGACGTAACGGAATTTCATTTATTTGGGGAGAAACGTTACCTATCCCTATCCTTGATTTATGTAATGTTGAAATTATTGCCTACAAAGTGATGAAACACCCTGTTTATAAACTTGTTGGAGATATGTTAGATGAGGCGATTAAACACCTAAAACCAGAAGATACGGTCATCCTCCATTCGGATCAAGGGTGGCATTATCAAATGAAGAAGCATCAAAAAACCTTAAAAGATTCCCGCATTATACAAAGCATGCCCCGTAAGGGAAATTGTTTAGATAACGCAGTCATTGAAAACTTTTTTGGCTTGTTAAAGTCTGAATTGCTTTATCTCCAAGAGTTTGAAAGTATGGAGCACTTTGAAAAGGAATTAGATGATTATATTCATTACTATAACCACAAACGAATGAAGGTAAAATTAAAAGACCTGAGTCCGATAGAATACCGAACTCAGGTCTTAGAAGCTGCTTAAATTATATGTCTAACTTTATTGGGTCAGATCAAGTTTGTCTACAGTCTGATTAAAGGGTCTTATGCCCTTTAATTCTTTTACTGTCTAGGGCCCCATATAATCACTGAAACACCGATCAAACAGATTACAGCTCCAATCCAATCATATAAATCAGGGGTTTTCTTATCGATGCCCCACCCCCATAAAACAGAAAGAACAATGAATACCCCGCCATATGCAGCATATACACGGCCAAAGGTAGGGAACGTTTGAAATGTTGCAATGATGCCGTATAACACCAACCCGAAACCTCCGACTAAACCTAGAAAAACGGATTTACCTTCTCTTAACCAAAGCCAAATAAGGTAACCGCCGCCAATTTCCGCCAGACCAGCCATAACGAAAATTACAATAGTAACCAACATATATGTATACCTCGCTTCCTCGTTGAAATTTTATCATAGATGAAACGGTAAATGATCATACTTTACAGTGTTGTTAGTAAATTAACTGGGCATCACCGTTAATGCATGAATATGATTGTTCATTTAATTTCGTTTTAGTATGATGAGGTTGAAAAATATTGCTGAATATTCTGACTTATTATTGACTTTTTAAAACGCTGTGTGTATCATTCTCTATTAAGTGGTACTGACGTTGTGATGAGTTGGTGTAAAGGCAATAAAAACAACTTCAATCTAATAGAAGGAGGTAAATAAATAGCGGAAGTGTCATTACGTATAGAGGATTGGTAAAACATACAACTGATTTCCGATGACGTTAATAAACTATTGTTCGAAAGAGACAAGAGAAAATTTTGCGTGTAAATATGTTAATAGTGTAGAAACGTTAGTACTTCTTAATCACTATTTTAATTTTTGAATAACTCATTAAAGGAGGCATTTTTATGGTTCAGGTGGATCTCTTGATAACGAACGCAAACGTTTTGACATTAGATGAAAAAAGTCGCATTGGAGGTTCTGTAGCAGTAAGTAATGGAATCATCATCGGAATCTGGCCTGAAGCGGAACCACCTCGCACGTCCATTGAATATAACAGCCGGACACAAGTTATCGATTTAAAAGGCGCAACATTGCTTCCGGGCTTTATCGACACCCACAACCATTTATTGATGTACTCCCAGTTTCGAAAGCAAGCAAACTGTAGCTCGCCCCTAAACCAAACCATTGAAGATATACAAGCCCGCCTTCTTTCCATGGCTAAACAAACTGAAAAAGAGAATTGGATTTTGGGTTTTGGGTATGATGATACTCTTTTAAAAGAAAAAAGGCATCCAACCCGTGCTGAATTGGATGCAGTTGTACCTGATCATCCCGTTTTCATCAGGCATGTATCCGCACACTTCGGAGTGGTTAATTCTGCAGCCCTTAAAATGGCAGGAATGGATGAAACTGTTTTGGACCCTCCAGGTGGACATCTAGGCAGGGATGGTTCAGGGCAACTGAATGGTATTTTATATGAGCTGCCTGCCATGAATATGGTTGAAAAGAAGATTCCGGCACCGTCTTTGGATTTATTGGTTTCATTATTAAGCGAGGGCTCGAAGGATTACTTAGAAACAGGGATCACTACAAATACTGACGCCGGTGTAGGGTTGAATATGGGCATAGTTGAACTGGAAGCCCATCTTAAAGCAATCGCGGAAAGAAAAAATCCATTGCGAATGCGCTTAATGGTCATGCACAATCTCCTGCGGGAAGGAAATGAATTAGGAAAATATACTGCTACTGAACTTAATCTGGAAATTATTGAAAAGTCCTGCGGTCGTGCTCGTCTTGATAGTGCTAAGTTGTTTCAAGATGGGTCAATTCAAGGATTAACAGCGGCATTGCGGCAGCCATACCATTGTAATCCTGGTGTTTCCGGAGACTTATTACACGAACAAAATGAATTTAATGAAGAAATTCTTGATTTAAACAAAAGGGGGTTTCGCATAACAACGCATGGAAACGGGGATAGGGCCATTGGCTCCATATTAGATGCTTATGAATTTGCACTGAAAAAAAATCCTCGCATCGATCACCGCCACCGAATTGAACATTTGCAAACCGTGACTAAATCCGATTTAGAACGAATGAAAAAGCTTGGCGTAGCAGGTTCATTTTTCATTAATCATGTTTATTATTGGGGGGACAGGCATAAAAAACTTTTTCTTGGGCCTGAAAGAGCCAACAGTATAAACCCCTTAAGAGACGCACTTCTAAATAACTTGCTATTTACTGTGCATTCCGATTGTCCAGTAACACCTATCTCACCGTTATTTTCAGTTTGGGCTGCAGTTAATCGCATGACGATGGGAGGGGAAGTATTAGGGCCTGAACAAAGGATAGACGTTGAGAGTGCACTGCGCTCAATGACGATATGGGGGGCAGAACTTAATTTTGACGAAAAGAATACCGGAAGTATCGAAATCGGAAAGAGAGCGGACTTCGTTATTCTTTCAGAAGATCCATTGAAGGTCGACCCATTGGAAATTAAGGATATTCCAGTTCTTGCCACTATCGTGAATGGTCAGGTTGTATACCAGAAGGATTGGAGTTTAATATATTGAAAATTGTTGTTAAACTTAGGAAATTATGCGATAGGAACGCATCATTAATAACCTTATAAAAGGAAAGGTGGAGAATTATGTCCCGCCGAAAATTAGCTGGTATATTCATAGGTGTGATCATTCCATTTATAGCCATTGTTGGTATCATCCCTTTTATTGCGAAACTTGATTTCAGTGTAATGGGAATACCTATCCTTTATTTTTGGGTGTTTTTATGGTTTCCGCTAACTAGCCTTTGTCTTTGTATATCTTGGCATATTTATGATCGTCATCAATATAAAAATGAAAAGATGGGGTAGATGAGGAGGAATGGATAATGGCGGCGATTGTGTTTGGATCTATTATACTCTTATCAATTGGAATAGCATTGAACAGTCGGGGTGGTAAAGGGAAAGTTGATGTTGAGGAATATTTAGTCGGGGGCCGATCATTCAGTGGAATATTACTATTCTTCCTCGCAGTAGGTGAAATTTATAGTATAGGGACAATGATTGGATTTCCAGGAGGAATATACGCCAAAGGTCCGGGATATGGCATCTGGTTTCTAGGTTATATACTTCTTGCTTACCCCATTGGATATTATTTGGGCCCTTTAATGTGGAGAGCCGGGAAAAAATACGGGGCAATGACACTGCCGGATATTTTCAAAGGGCATTATTCCCATAGAGGATTGGAACTGGTAGTGGCAATTTCCGCATTGCTCTTCATGATTCCTTGGGGACAGCTGCAATTTGAGGGACTTGTCGTTGCGCTTAACGCCTTGGGGTTTAATTTATCGCCGACACTGTCAGTCATTGTTTCAGGGTGTTTAGCCTTTATTTATATATCGATATCAGGTGTGAAAGCTCCAGCACTCATTTCTGTCCTTAAAGATATAATCATGCTTCTAGCGATCATAATCACCGGGTTAGTGGTTATAAAAGAAATTAACGGAGTGTCAAACCTATTCAATTTGGCTAAGCAACATGGAGCGATGGTTACGATAGATAAATCGGAAGATGTCGTTTTCAGCATGACCACTATATTTTTTCAAGCATTAGCCTTCTATTGCATGCCGATCATCGTTGCTGTCGTATTCACTAGTAAGTCAGAAGGTACGATTAAGCGAACGCAAAGATTTATGCCCTTGTACATGTTGATGTATCCCTTTCTCATACTAGCTTCATATTTTGCTCTTGTTTCAATCCCTGATTTAGACAATCCAAACCATGCCTTCATGGCAACAGTGACAAGCATCCTTCCTCCTTGGGCAGTTGGTTTAGTGGCTGCTGGGGCAGCTCTCTCGGGCATTTTAGTACTTGCCGTAACTAGTTTGGCGGTTGGAGGTTTAGTTTCCAGGAATTTATTAAGTAATGTTCCTGAAAAATCTCAAAGAAAATGGGTCCAAATTATTGTTCTTCTCTATCTGTTGTGTTCGATGGGGTTAACATTGCTGGCGCCGAGCTTGATGCTGAACTTGATCAACACAGCGTATTATGGTTTTGGGCAATTCCTGCCTGGATTATTATCGATTTTCTTTTTCCGCTCCATAAGACCTGCAGGTATTGCAGCGGGCCTCATTACAGGGGATCTGTTCGCCATAGGAATGCATCTTGCTCAGATGAATTTCTTGAATATTAATATAGGCTTAATTGCTTTATTGATAAACTTCACAGTTGCTTATGCCATCAGTATGTATTTGAAAAGAAAACAGAAAGCCCAGACCGCTTTTGAAGAACCAATTGCCTGCAATAGTATTGAATTAGAAGAAACCTATCCAAAAAACTCTGTTATTGTCGATTAATATTTCTTACGATAAGGTGCATTCAGATTTAATTCAACCATACATTATTGTAATAGGCTTAAATCCGTTAAATATCCAGAAAAAAAGACCAGTTTTTTTACCTCTAACTTGGGTTGCAATACAGATGCAAAGGGTACTATACCTAAATAGGAATATAGTAATCTAGTTGAGGAGTTGCAGCCATGAAATCCCGATCATTTGCATACATGTTAGCGCTATTTCATTCAAGTATTGTCGGCCTATCTTTTTTATTCACGAAAATGGCGATTGCTGAATCGAATCCGCTTGATACTTTGGCGTTCCGGTTCACGATTTCTTTCGCCATCATTTTATTCCTGGTCGCCGTAAAAGTCATAAAGGTGAACTATTCTTGGGAGTCGGTTAAAAATCTTGTACCGCTTTCCCTATTATTCCCAACTCTTTTCTTTGCCTTTCAAACTTTCGGACTTAAGTATTCGCAATCCACCGATGCTGGAATTCTGTCAGCCGTCACTCCAATTCTAACATTGATGATAGCTGGATACTTCCTTAAGGAGAAAACATCTTTATATCAAAAACTTTCGATTGTCTTGTCGGTAGTTGGGGTCATTTTTATTTTTGTGATGAAAGGGAGCAGCATCAATTTTTCTGACATGCTTGGGATGGTATTGATCCTGCTATCCTGTATTGCAACTGCTTGTTATACAACGATGACCCGTTCACTTGCCAGGAACCATACACCAGGTGAAATGTCCTTTTTCATGATGGGAACAGGCTTTGTCATTTTTAATGCAGCTGCACTCGTTACCCATTTAAAACAAGGTACGATGGCGGAATTCTTTACACCATGGTCGAGCATGGAATTCATCAGTTCCATTTTGTATTTGGGAATATTGGCTTCATTGGTCACTTCATTATTATCCAATACGATTTTATCAAAAATAAAAGCGTCGCAAATGAGTGTGTTTGCCAATCTTTCCACTGTTGTCACGATTGCGGCAGGAGCTCTCATTCTAAATGAAAAGCTTACGATCTATGATATATTGGGTTCGATACTAATCATTTTAGGTGTAATAGGCACCAATTATTTTGGCGTGAAGAAAGAGCATTCAATAAAAGTGAATCTTGAGTATAATGAAGGGAAAATGTAAATGAAAAAGGTCCATCCCAATATGGTTGGACCTTTCGACTGTAGACAAACTCGATGAAAATCGAGTTTGTCTACAGTTTTTTTGGCTTGTATAAATTTGGACGTTGATTGGAACGTAGGGCACTCGCTTTCCGCGGGCGGTCAGGGAGCCTCCTCGGCTTTCGCCTGCGGGTTATCCCCTAGACGCGCTTTTCACGCAGGAGTCTCGTACACCCGCTCCAATCAACTTAGATATAACATTTAGATAGAAACCAGACCTGAAGGGGGAAGGTATTGCTTGGGTCATTTGGTTCGGGAACATCATTTGATGAATGATACGTTTTCCGAACCCCATTTTTCATTTCCACCATCTTGTTTGAGGGAAATCCGTCGAACCAAGCACTACCGGTTCGCCTATTTGAGGTGTGCAGACCTGGAGACCCAGGTCATTGGCCGCTTTTGTTACCCGTTCTATCGGATCTGTCCAGTCATGAAAAGACAATGTGAAACCTGCCCAATGAATGGGGATCATACGTTTTCCTTGTACATCGATGTGTGCTTGAACAGTTTCTTCCGGAATCATATGGATGGTTGACCAACGTTCATCATATTGGCCGCATTCCATTAAAGTTAAATCAAATGGACCGTATTTTTCGCCGATTTCTTTAAAATGGCTGCCATAACCACTATCGCCGCTGAAATATACCTTTTCTTGTTTTCCTTTAATTATCCAAGAACACCAAAGTGTCGTATTGCCATCGCCTAAACTTCTACCAGAAAAATGCCTTGCAGGTGTACAAATAAATTGCAAGTCCTTGAATGAAGCTTCATCCCACCAATTATGTTCCTGAATCAGTTCTTGTTTAACGCCCCATCTTTCTAGATGTCCACCGACACCGAGTGGGACAATGAACTTGTTGACCTTATCTTTTAATTTCTTTATCGAGAAATAATCCAAATGATCGTAGTGATCATGTGAAAGCAGGACGGCATCGATAGGAGGAAGCATATCGATATCAAAAGGCAGCTCCCCGCTAAAGCGCTTGTTCCCGAACCATGGAAAGGGAGTGGGTGCTTTGCCAAACATGGGATCCACTAAAATGGTTTTCCCATCTAACTCCAACATGAATGCAGAATGACCAAACCAGGTGATTTTATTGGAATTCTTAGAAGCGGGTTCTTTTGTTCCAATTACAATGGGACTGTCGGGCCTCCTCTTTGGATTAGGTTTTATGAAATCACGTAAAATGGAACCAGTATGCTTAAGACTCATCGCTTGACTGGCAGGAATCTGATTTTGGAATTTCCCTTTGGCAAAATTCTCTTTAGTAGTGAAACTTCTTACTTTTTCTTTGTTTGTCCGTCTTCCAAGCGGAGGATAGAGGTTAAGGAAAAGTAACAAGAGTATAAAAGTAGAAATGAGGATCTTAATAATTTTCATCATGATAGCTTCCTCCAATAGTAATCATAGCTTTTATTTATACATATCATATCATAGAATTTATACGGTTATTTACTATGATGTCCCATAAGATAAATGATAAAGATATCTGTAAAATCACATTGGGTGGAGTGTTTTTTCTTGTGGCAAATGTTTAAGTTTCACCCGTCTCAGGCAGGGAATAGAGGTATATATAATGAATAATATAGAGGACGGGATAAGGAATGTAGCAGCTGAATGGTAGGGGGATAAATCGATTGTTAATGTTTTTCAGAGTCTTTGTATGGGTAGTATTTATTGCATTATTAGCCTATGTCATTCTTTCTTGGAAATATAAAGAGAAGGTTAGTAAAAGGATTGAAGCGATTCGAAAAACCTGGTATATCATTTTTATACTGGGAGCACTGATTTATTGGAATTTCTATCCGATGAGCATTTTTAATGAGTGGGAAAATTTCTTGATAATGGCTATCGTATTCATCCTGATTGATATGTTTGTGTTCTTGAGCATGTATATATCGAAGATTGGCGATAACGAGCTATCCTATGCAACAAAAGCCGTTGCGGAAAGTGATAAACTATTAACGGATAATAGGGAAAAGGTCAAGAATATGTTCCATCTCCTAAAGAAAGAAGGAATACCTGAGTATTATCAAACGAATAAGGAATACTTGGCTTATTTGAGCATTCTCCTTCAAGCATATGCAGCAAAGGAAGGGATGAACGTGAAAATTCTTCCTTTCAAAACCGAACAGGACAAGCAGTCGGTGATAAATGGGGTTCCGAACTTGAATGGCAGTACCATTCGTGCTACATTGGAAAGAGAAGATACGTATTATAATGATGAAGAAAAAATGGCTCTGCAGCCTGTTAGTATTTTGATGGAACCCTATATCCTTGACGTTAAATCAGAAAGCTTCGTTTCAGAAGTCGATTGTTTATTGATAGCATTATTAATCATGATGTTCGATATGGTCATAAAACAAAAACCAGGTGGTGAAGGATAAATGAGCATTTATGATAAAGCTGGCAACGACGTGTCGGTTGCCGTAATCAAACCACAGGTTAAAATACCCGATGTAGGTTTAAGTCCCCACACTAAAAAAGTGATGAAACAGAACGAACGCATCATTCTGAAACAAAAAGAAAAAGCTGCACGCTTCAGCCGGTTAAAAAGTGTTTTATGAAAAGGAAGGGGTTTTTCCTTTCCTTATGATATTTAATGGTTAACCCGCATATACTATTCAAAATCAAAGAATAGGAAGGGTCTTTCAGAATATGAACAAAAAGCCCGAGAGAGTTAACATCCCGGTCCCCTCCGCTTCACCATCCGAGAAACGGATACATAAGGCAAATGCCGACCTGCTCAAGCTTTTGCAAAGGCTGAAAGCGAAACGTTGGATTTTTTTAAGGTGAAAGAAGGCCAGTCTCCTAAGGAGAACTGGTTTTTTTATTTTTTACATGATCACTCAGGGTGGAAGTATTGAATATTTTTCCGTCCAGCCTCTTTGGCCATATACATGGAACGGTCCGCTTTTTTCAAAAGTGAGTCCATTTCCGTACCATGATGAGGATAAAAGCTAATCCCTATGCTAGCTGATATAAAATGATCAATTCCATTAATGGTAATGGGCATGGTGGATAAACGGTTCAATAATAATTCAGCGTTTTGCTGAGTGCTTTTCATTAAATCCTCACAA
This sequence comes from Peribacillus sp. YIM B13477, assembly GCF_042787955.1. NCBI lineage: Bacteria > Bacillati > Bacillota > Bacilli > Caryophanales > Bacillaceae > Peribacillus > Peribacillus sp. YIM B13477. The sequence goes on along the minus strand of NZ_JBHZPD010000001.1, from coordinate 1,358,265 downwards.
TGCGAAGGATTTAATAATACAATGAATTCATCACCACCGATTCGAGCCACCTGACTGCCTTCGGGGACGGTTTGCAAAAAACATTCGGCAGCCTTTTTGATGACGCCGTCACCAGTATCATGTCCAAAGGAATCATTAAAAAATTTAAAATGGTCAAGATCGATGTAAAGAAGGGCCATTTCATCGTTCGTTTTATCTTGATGATAATCAAAATAATTATAAATGAAGTTCCGATTATAAAGACCTGATAAAGGATCCCTGATAATCCCTTTTTCAAGATTAATGGCATGACTAATCAAAGCTGCCATAGACTTAATGAGGGTTAGGTCATATTCTTTAAAAACATGAGGATTAATGTCGAATGCACATAATGTACCAATGATTTCACCCTCATTTATAAGGGGAGCTCCCATAAAACACCCATTCCCGATAAACCTCGTTGCAGGGTGGTCACTAGTCAATTCATGTTTCCCCAAATTCGGGATAACGAGTGGTTCCAAGCCATTCTCAACAACTAATTTACAATAAGCCATATTATAAGGAAGGATGTCACCTTCACAAATTAACTTTGCATTTCTATTGAAGGACTTGATCATGAAACTCTGGATGGGATTCACTATAGAAAGGAAAAATGTATTGACCTCAATGGTTTGAGCTAATAGTGCTAATACTTCTTTAGCGATGGAATCAAAATTTTTATAATAGTTGATATCTTGCTGAATCATTCCCAGGCTCCTTTTTTTATCTATATTCTTTTTAGGTTTTCTGATGATATTCCTTATACACAAAGCAAAGACACAAAAGCGTAATCTGAATATCGTGACAGTTGCACGGATTTCCTCTAAACTCAATTAAGGGGTTGGAATTGTATTATGGATGAATCATGTAATCGCGAAAGTTGAAAAATGGACCTTTACTTTATTTTCGGCTTTTTTTATTATCATTAAATTCTCCTGATTATAAAACGATTCTGGCCAAGGCTGGGTATCTCTTCATAATCCATAAATTCTAATCAGTATTTATAGCATTATACTGTAAATGAAATGGTGAGAGTAACTTTAATGTGCATATTTGGCATATTTTTGATATTTACCTTGGAAAGTAAAGCAACCGGGCATTTTTGCATCCTCTCATGATAACGGAGCTCATGAATTTAAATGATAAAACGAATGTACCAAGCTCATTTTAAACAAAAATTTGGGGAGGATAAAAGGAAGTAATAAAGTACATATTGGATAATTCAAAAGGGGATCACTATGGGAAAATTAGAAAGTATATATCCTATTGCTATAGAGAATACAAAAGAAAAAATCATCCAGGATATTGATTTTTATTTAGAGAATCAAGAGACAATGCCTTCTTATTCAGCATATATATCAGACAGGACGACTTTTATTGAGCAAATTTGGATTAATGTTTGGATAAATAAAGCATCAAATGATGTGCCCAGAAAGGAAAAAAAGGCTTTTTTAAGCGAAAGGGGATTTGTAACGGAAGGTTCAGACCATAAGCTGATCAATAGCATGTTCCGGAACGAATTAAAGAAGTATCGCCCATTTGATGGCTTAACGTGGATTAAAAAAACCTTTGCCGACAGTCAAGAGGATTGGGAGAAGAGATATAAAAATGCAAGGGAGAAATTCTTTAGGCGACAAGAAGAACAGCGGCTTGCCAAACAGCGTTGGAAAATACGCACAAGGCTGCAAGAAGAAGCCAATTCATTTTTCGAAAATAACTCACTTCTTTTATATTTGCATGTCAGGTACTATATTGCCGGTATTATGGCAAAAGATCTGAAGAATAAGCCTAAATTCCAATATGTCGATCCGTACTTGCTTGAAGAACAATTAGTTGAAGAGGGCGGTTTTCAAGCTGCCGAATACCTAATGGTCACTGACTTTTTCGAAGAGCTGACAGGCGATATCCATTCGTTAATCGGTTGGGGCCGGAACCGTTATGAATATGAAAATTACTACTACAGGTATGAAAGGTTAGTTTCGGATTTCATAATGAAATTAGCCCCTGACAAATACTTGAACCATCTATCTGCCGACCTGCATCATGATTTTTTGGAGTTATATGGGGAAAGGCTGACGGACGATGCCCTTCAAGGTATACTAAGCGATGAATTGGCCGATTTGTCTCAGTCCTGTTTTGATGAGCTTCAGGAAGAATACCTTTCTGATTTACTGAAGCTTGAAGGAATTCCTTTTAATGAAATATTGCACGAAGAAATATTTGAAAAAGACGTGGAGAACAGAGAAAGAAGAAAAGCTGAAGTATTGGCGGAAGAAGCCAGGAAGCGGGCAGAAGAGCAAAGGATGATCGATGACATCATCGGTAAGGCCTATACTCCATCATTGGGAAAAAAAGTTAAATATGTTTTGCATATAGGTGAGACCAATACAGGGAAGACGCATAAGGCCCTGGAAAAAATGAAACAAGCGGAAAGCGGCATGTACCTGGCTCCACTTAGACTCCTTGCACTGGAAGTGTTTGATAAATTAAATGCGGATGGTGTACCTTGCTCATTAAAAACCGGTGAAGAAGAAAAGGCTATTGAGGGTGCGAAACATGTCTCCAGTACCGTTGAAATGTTTCATGAAAAAGACTACCATGAAGTAATCGTCATAGATGAAGCCCAAATGATTGCCGATAAAGATCGAGGCTTTTCTTGGTTTAGGGCAATTACGCAAGCTAATGCGAATGAAGTACACATAATCGGGAGCAATAATATCAAAAAGATGCTTCTGAACCTTCTGAATGAAGCCGATTTAGAACTTCACGAATACAGACGGGAAATACCGCTTGAGGTGGAACAAAGGGAGTTTGGACTGAAGTATACCAAAAAAGGGGATGCCCTCATTTGTTTTTCTAGAAGGCAGGTACTGGAAACAGCATCCCGGCTTAAAGAGAGTGGACATAATGTCAGCATGATATACGGCAGTATGCCTCCTGAAAATAGAAAACGGCAAATAGAATTATTCAATCGCGGTGAAACATCAGTTGTCGTTGCCACCGATGCGATTGGAATGGGATTGAACTTGCCAATACGCCGCATCGTCTTTCTTGAAAATGAAAAATTCGACGGGACACGAAGAAGAAGATTGACTTCTCAAGAAATCAAGCAAATCGCAGGCCGAGCGGGTAGAAAAGGGATTTATGACACGGGGAAGGTAGCATTTACAGCAGAAATCAAAATCATGAATAAGTTGCTGGAACAGGTAGATGAGCCAGTTCAAACCTTCACAATCGCCCCAACCTCTGCTGTATTTGAACGTTTTCAAAAATATTACCGGAACCTGGGGACATTTTTCGAAATGTGGGAGAGGTTTGAGCCTCCTAAAGGCACGAAAAAGGCTTCGCTATCGGAAGAAAGGGAGCTTTACGAACTGATACGGGATACAGAAATCGAAGCTCGTTTTTCTTTAATGGATTTATATGGTTTTCTGCATATTCCTTTTTCGGCAAAAGAACCAAGTCTGATCAGACAGTGGCTGGAAACGGTCGAAGCGATTGCCGAGAACAGTGACCTTCCTGAACCGATCATAAAGACAAGGAATCTTGAGGAATTGGAGCTATCTTATAAAGCGATAGGTCTTCATTTATTATTTTTATATCGGATGGGTAAGCGTACGGAAGCTGTTTATTGGGAGCGTATCCGTGAAGAAATCAGTGATGGTGTTCATGATCAGTTAAAAGATGAAATGTTGAATTATCAAAAAAAATGCAAGCGCTGTGGAAAAAGGCTGCCTGATGACTCACGTTTTCAAATATGTGACGCTTGTTATCATAGAGGGATTAGAAAGACGCACAGATTCAATTAAACGAATTCTTTTGATAATAACCCGAATACATTGCATTCGGGTTATTGGTGTTTGCATAAATCACTTAGTCGTTCGTTTCAGTTTAGCAATAAACGCTGCTTGCCGCTTCATTCGTTTATCCACTTTCTTGTCATGCACCACTAGGATTGCATGAATTAATCCAGGGACATAAAAAAATAGTGTGAGGACCAAATTAAGCACAGCCTGAATGGGTTTACCAGCCAATAAAACTGCTAATGGAGGGAAAAGAATCGCAATTAAATAAAGAATGGTGAACACTCTCCAATATAATGTTTTTTAACTGACTTCGGTTTGTTTCTCTTAATGGTTACTTTACTTTAAATGAGCAGCAATTTGGTTACTGATGTTCCATTTTCCTGATGATTCCCCTTGTTATCGCCTTGATAAATATATGCTCAAGGGCCCAATTCATACCTCCTGTTATATCTGGCTCAAAGAAGCAGTCTTTTACCCCGATATAACAGGAGGGACATGGTTATTCATCGTTTTTGCTGCCATCGGTCAATGTGTCGCGTTTTTGTGTTAGAATAATCAGAATACTAACTTACGAAAGCGGGAGATTTATGAAAAAAAAGATAGGCTGTTTGCATGCACACTATACAAATATAGAATACATAGAAAACGCATTCTCGAAATTCGATATTGAATGGCTTCATTTTGTAGATCCGGGATTGATGCAACGGGTGTCAACGGATGAAAATTTTAATTATTCGGATGCTCAAAAAAAGGTTAAACAACAGGTCGAATGGATTGCTGAATGTAAAGTGGATGCCATTCTGATAACTTGTACAAACTATATTGCTTTATTAAACGAAGAACAACTATCTTTACCCATGCCCATCATTAAAATCGATGAACCATATTTTGAGCAAATTTGCCAATTGCAGCAACCGCAAATGATATTATTCACGAACCCTGCCACTGTTGAAGGAACAGTCAAACGTTTAACTGCACATGCTGAAAAATATGGGACTGTGGATTTTGAAGTCATCATTATCGACGATGCCTTTGAATTCATTATGCAGGGATTGGGAGAAAGATATAATCAGGAAATCATGAATTACCTATCCCAATTTAAAAACGAAAATAGACGGCTGTCTGTAGCTCAGCTATCAATGGTCGAAGCGGCAAGGAGATATGAACTTCAGACAGGACAGACAGTTTTGAATCCATTGCATGCATTGGTTGATTCCATGATCGATCAACTAGAACTAAGTTCCTTGAGTGGCGTTTGAATACGAGGATGTATGGTGACCATGAACGGAATGATTGTTAAACTCAAAAAATGTCTTTGGGTATGAAAAAAATTCATGAATGATCTGGTTAAATCACAATGCAGGGATTTCAGACGACAAGCTCTAAAGAAAAGCGAGTTTGACTGCCGTTTTTTATTTAAAAACCGTTTCAGTTGATATCAGAAATCCATTCCCTTTCCGCCACTGTCTGCCAAGCCGCATCAAAGCGGCTGCGGTGTCCCGGCTAGCCAGTAATTCTACAGGAGTGTCGCAAATTTGTTCAATCCAATAAGGATTATAATATAAAACATGATGAAGGATAATTTAGTCTTATTATATATGCAGAACCCCATTCTACAAACTGAAATCCCTATGCAGGGATTTTTTTATGCCTTTGTACGGATTTGTTCTCGGATGTTTTCTAGTTCTTCGAGGGATAGATCCGTCAGTGAATTTTTAATTTCTTCTTCGACCCGTTTTCGGTCAAGCTCCCTATATTCGCTCCACCAATCTCGCAGCCCTTCGGTGTTTTCGAGAAGATACTCTATATCTATTTCTTCTTGCTCATCATCTGATAAATATCGCATGACTGCACCTAATAATCGATTGAGTTTAGCTGCTTCACTTTCCTTATCAGGTGAAGCGGGGGTATCTTTCACTTCTAAATCATCTTTAGCAGGAACATTCCGAGGTGTCATAATATCCTCCTGTTTTTAATACTAGTGTGCCTAAAAAGGGCGATTTTCAATAGATGTTTTTCGTATTTTTGAAAATTTCTTGGTAAATAAATTTCAACAAATACCTCGTTAGAATATATAAGAAATATCATCATCCTTTAATAGGTTCAAAAAGTAGTCAGTTGGTAAGGGGGAAGGATAATAAAAGGAATAGCTAATGCTATCCTTACATCAAGCGACTATTTTTCTGCATTCTTCTGCGCATCACAAACAAGCCTCGGCACATTTTTGACACTGTTCATGATCGTGTTTTTTGCATTCATTTCCGCAGCTTTCACAAATCTTGACACAAACTTTAGCCAACTCTGAAATAAACGGGGTTCCTCTCCCTATCGCCTATGCTAAAAAAGAGCAAATATCCGCACATTCCCGATCCAAGCGAATGCATTCCAGCATCATGTTTACATGTTCTTCTTTTAAGCATGCGTCGTAACAATGATTACACGCCTTTACTATTATCCATTAAACTACCCTTTAAACTTCTTTTGGGGAAAGGTAAATGGTTCTTTAAAACTGATCGGACAAGTAATGGACTATAGGGAATGAATGAAAGGGACAATGCATAAATTTAAATGAAAGGAGTGGATATATGAAAATGTTCATTAAATTAAGTGTTGCCAGTGTCTCCGGAGCCGTCGTGTATTTGATATATAATGTCAACCAGACGCTGCGTAAAGGAATGGGAACGCTCGAAGAGACAAATAAGACACTGGAAGAGGTAAGAAATGCCGTCCATGGATTGACGCAAGAGTCCAAACAACTGATCCACTCTGCCAATCAAATTACTGCGGATGTAAAAGGGAAGATGGAAAATGTAGATCCTTTGCTGGAATCCGCTCAAGATGTTGGGGAAATGATTCATAATGTAACCAATACCATGAAAGAAGCCAGTTTGGAAGGCCGCCCAAAGGATTTATCCACACAGTCAGCTCCTTCAACTCGAACTAAAGCTGGGGGGGTTCAAATAAAACTCAAATAGTATCATCATTTATCTTTAAAAACAGGCACCCCGGGATTCACTAACCTATTAAAAGCAATCGTTTCTACTATTTAATTCAGAGGGGGAGCTTTATCTTGATTATTCAATATAGTGTGGCTGCAATCGCTTTAGCCTTCATTTGGTTGGTCGTATTTTTGATAAGTACACTTCAAAAGGGAATGGTCACGATAGGGGAAGCCAATCACACATTGGCTGAGGTGCGGAATGCCATCCACGATTTATCCGGCGAATCGAAACAACTATTGCAAACTGCAAATGAAATCACCGACGATGTAAAAACTAAAATGAAAACGGTTGAACCATTATTGGATTCTGCTCAGGACGTTGGTGAAGCGATACATTCAGTTACAAACTCTGTTAAAAAAGCCACTAACGGCTTCCGTACAGAGTTTTCCCCGAAAAAAATCAATGCTATCAAACCCAAAAGCCAAATTAGATAAAAAAGAAAAAAATGAAAAAAATAAAAATGAAAGACACTGCCGGGTTTTGGAGTGTCTTTTTTGATGGTATGTATAATAGCCCTACTCTTATGCCTCATATGGATATTGTTAGTGGTTTATATCTATAAGACCCATTTCTCTCATACAGATCTCTTAACACCCTGTATGAGAATATGGAACAAACATAAATTTTGTATGTTTTGTATGGATTGTAGAACAAGCAATTATCTTTCTGTCTTGTCACCTGTAGAGTGACCGGATGTTTTTGAATCACTGGAATGCTTGACGCCTTTACTAACATATGGTTTGGCGCTTTTTTTCTTGTTGGCACTTGTTTTCCAACGATTCCAGCCCTTCTTGCCCGTTCCAGTGCCCGTACCTTTACCCGTTCCGCTCTTAGCCTTAGCTTTACTCATGAAATCACTCCATTACTATTGTATGGTTAGTTTAAACCATTTTACTTGATTATTACCCAAGTATGTTGAAATATACAGTAACGAAGGTGATATGTACAGGGAAAGGCTCAATATTTTTAATCTAAATCTTTATAAACCAATAACAGCAAGGTTTTTGCCGTGCGGAACTTGCTTTTGGCTTCACTTTATCGATATCGATCTTGATTTCGTCAGTAAGATGCTTATGCCGATTTTTTTGCAAATGGTCAAGTAGTGCATGAAGGTTAATAATACCGCACCAGTGTTCATTCCTAAAATGATTCCTCCCATATTAAGAGAAGCCTGTGACCCTAGGATATACATCATTAAAAAGGCAACAATATGGGACCATACGGTATGGATGAAAGCATCTTTCACTAAACCCAGGCCGATGAGATAGGCTTGCATGGGAATGACAAAAAAATGAAAAAGGAAGTAAGGACATAATAATTTTAAATAGTATGCGGCAGAAGTTGAAGAAAAAAAGAGGGAGGTCAAAGGTTCCGCAAAGAAATAAATGAAAAACACGGCCGGAACTCCATACAATACGGTGAAAGACATCGATTTTTGCAAAAGTACCCTCAATTTTTCTTTATCCTGCCTCTTGTATGCATTCGAAACATTCGGAATGAGCATGATCATTAAGGAATGCGCGATAAAGGCTGGAAAGAAGCCGATCGTCATTGCAACTCCAGTAAGCATCCCAAAATGCTCTGTAGCCACTACCGCACCGAATCCTGCCGAGAGAAGGGCAGTGTGGATCAAAAAAGGTTGGATGGCATTCGTTATCGCATGAAAGATCCTTAACCCCATGGTGGGCAGAGAAACCGCCAATAACTTTCGCCGTGCAAGTTTACCGGTTGTCCGTGAGTTCGTACCGCGCCTCATGATCCGCATTTGAAGAATCAAAAGGTTGATCAAGTAAAGAAAAACGAGGAACTCACTGCCAATCAAAACAAAAAAGGCCATCAATAATGACTTTTCCTGGTTAAAATGAAATAAGGTAAAGATGAGGAAAAGCAAGCCGAATTGTATGATATCTTTTAAAAAGTTGGAAAAGGCAATCTTCCCCATTTGCTGGACACCCATGAAATAGCCTCTTGCAATCGACGAAAAGGCAACTATTGGAATCAGTGTGATGAGCAGCCATTTAATATAGGGATGGTATTTGTCCATTATGGATGAGAAGGAAAGTATGAAAGGCATGACTACACACATTACCAATACGACGACTGCAGCCATCTTAAGTGCATGAATGATAAGATTATAATGCATGGCCTGTTTATTTTCCGCAACGAATTTTGAGATGGAAATATGTAATTCAAGGCTGGCGATCACATATATCAAAAAGAAAATTGGCAATATGGACATATAAAGCCCCATGCCCTCTTCGTGTAATTCCCTGGCTAGGAGCATGTTCACTAAAAATTCGATACATTCACCAAAAAACGCTGCGACAATCAAGATGAGCGTTCCTTTATAAAAAGATTTCATGTTGGTCCACTCCTAACAAGGTGTTTGTATAAAGATATGAGACATGCCATGGAATATTCATGAGGAACTGCAGATCACGGCTATACAAAATGCGATTATGCCTATGGCAATCCTTATTAATCGCTGTTGAAAGATAAAAAATTAAATAAGGGTAAGCTCGGGAAATGGAATGAAATCGATTTGGTTACGATCATTTCTAATGGGAAAATCATTAGCCATGAGACTGATCAAAAGGCTTCATACAGTGATATTCCAATCGAGGGCTTTTTTGTTGCCATGGTTCCTTTGGTCGAAAGTGTCAGAAGAACATAAGAGCGGGACACGAATTTCGCTTTGAAATTCATGCTTTATTTTGCTATCCTTTAGCAGAGGGGATGATCAATATGAAATTCACATCTATTAGTCAATCAAATATAGATGAATTGTGCATTGCGTTTGAAAGTTGTCTTACGAAACATGACATTACATTTAAATATGTAGATATGATGGAGGATAACGGAATCATATCGTTTATTTTTTGTGATGACCCGGAAAATGCGAGATCGGTCGACATGGAAAGTGAACGCTTCATTGGATTGGACACCGATTACATAGCCAAGGAAATTTTAGAGCCAATCCTGCCTAAATTAAAGGAATTTGCACAATATAAAATCATCGATTAAGATGATTTTTTTTGTTTTGACATTTGGTTTTTATTGCCCAGATGGAGCTTGAAATTTAACTTCCTATTTATATACAGGGGTGGTTAGGGGAACTAAAAAAGCTGGAAAGAGGTTTACCATTGGGTAGCTGGCAGGAATGGTGAATAAATAAAAGAAATACCCTGGGTGTGTAAACATCCAGGGTATTTCTTCTTTGAAAAGCAATCTTGATGGATTGTAAAAATCGCTTTTCACCACTTACTATACTTCGCAGCGTTCTGGATTAAATGACCATTTTTTTACCGGCATTTAATTCAACTTCCTGCTTAGGCGTTTCTATGGTCTTGTTTTTCTTCACTCTAAAGTGATAAACCGCATAACATCCAAGGAAGAATGCTCCCCCGCAATACAGGGCCATTCGCTGCTCAGGAACAAATGCTAAACTGATCATGACGATGCAGTTTGTTGCTAAAGCAAGAATGGGGATGAATGGGTATAGCGGAACTTTGAATTTCAGATTTTCTATCTTTCCACCTTGGCGGGTATATGATCTTCTAAAAGCAAGAAGACTAGCAGATATGGCAATCCAGCCAATTTGTGCACCTAATCCTGCAAGGGAGAGAAGAAAGACAAATACTGTGTCAGCAGCCACTACACTAGAAAGTAAAGACAAACCGGCAATCGCCAGTGTGATGAGCAGGGCATTAAGCGGAATTCCTCTCTTATTCACCAAACCGAGCTTCGGACTTGCCATGCCTTCCCTTGAAAGCGAGTAGAGCATACGTGTCGCAGCATAAAGGCCGGAGTTCGCCACTGACAATAGTGCTGTAAGAATGATGAAGTTCATGATGTCAGCTGCATACGGAACCCCGATACTATCCAGTACAACAACGAATGGACTTTCTGAGATACCTGCTTTTTCCCTTGGAATCATCGCCGAAAGTACAGTGACCGAAAGAACAAAGAAGAAGAGGGTTCTCCACACCGTTTGTTTGATGGATTTTGGTATGACCTTTTCCGGGTTTTCACTTTCTCCAGCGGCAATTCCGATTAACTCTGTGCCCTGGAAGGAAAAGTTCACTGTAATCATTGTGATTAGCAGGGCCGATATCCCATTAGGGAAAAGACCCTCAGCGAAAAAGTTTGAGAAAAATGGAGTCTCTTGTCCACCTTTCATATCAATCAAACCAAACATAGCAGCACCGCCAACAATGATGAACAGAATGATGGCCAATACTTTTATGCTGGAAAAAACAAATTCCGATTCGCCAAATGCCTTTGCTGATAAGGCGTTTAGTGCAAAGATGAGAAAAGCAAAGATTGCACACCACATCCAAACGGGTGATTCAGGGAACCATCTTTGCATAAGCTGGCCTGCCGCCAGAAACTCCAAGGCAACTGTAACTGCCCAACCTAACCAGTAAAGCCATCCAATGGCAAACCCGGTGCCAGGACCGATGAACTTTGTCGCATATGTCTGAAACGAACCGGAAACAGGCATCGCAACGGATAGTTCACCTAGACATAGCATCGTTAAATACATGATGAAGCCGCCGACTATGTAAGAGAGGATAGCGCCGAAAGCTCCTGCTTCATGAATGGTATAGCCCGAACCGATGAAAAAGCCCGTACCAATACATCCCCCTATTGAAATCATAAATAAATGTCTTGCTTTCATGCTCCGTTTTAATTCATTTGGTTGATTTTCTGCTGTTTTCATTGAAAAACTCCTTTACCTGATGGGTGCAAACGGTTTCATTTATGTTGGGACGTTGTTAGGGAATTTGTGTTCTTACAAGTCTAATAGCTTAGAATCTGATTCTTAGATGATGTCGAATTCCCTCCGAAAAGAGATTACTTCTGCATTAAAGAAGCATGATTCAAGGAACATAGGTAACTATGCAGAATTAATTTCGAAAGCGCCGCTTAATAAAGAAAGAGAAGCCAAGCGTCAGGAAACTAGGGATGTAAATTGATTCAAATCGATCATCCGCCAATGGAGGAAGAAGCTCATAAACGAAGTATGGGCTTTTTCCTATGGAGTATCACTTTAAAGAACTCTCTATCTTTCTATCAAAAACAAAGTGTCCGATTATTTAACTTGAGCCAATAAATCAGGAGTGATATGTTCTTCCGCTCCATAAAGTAATTTTTCCCCAAGCAATGAGCCCATTAATGCGACAGCAACTTCAGCCGTTTTATTATGCTCGTCCAATATTGGGTTTATCTCAACAAACTCTGCCGATGTAATGATATTAGCTTCAGCCAGCATTTCCATGGCAAGATGGCTTTCACGGTAACTAATGCCTCCCATTACAGGTGTACCGACCCCAGGTGCATCATCTGGATCAAGACCATCAAGGTCAAGTGATAAATGTACAAGATCCGTACGTTCTTTCAGATAGGCGATCGATTCTTCCATCACTTTTGTCATACCCATTCTATCAATCTCATGCATCGTATAGACTTTAATTCCTTTTTCCCTGATTAACTCTTTCTCACCTTGGTCTAAAGAACGGGCACCAATGATGACAATGTTCTCTGGTTTGACCTTTGGAGAATATCCGCCGATGTTAGTCAGTGCAGGGTGGCCAAGACCCAAACTTACGGCTAGGGACATACCGTGTATGTTTCCTGATGGGGAAGTTTCGGCAGTATTTAAATCCCCATGTGCATCATACCATATTACCCCTAAGTTTTCAGTATGCTTCGCTAAACCGGCTAATGTACCGATAGCAATGCTGTGATCTCCTCCTAAAACTAAAGGAAAACGATTTGCTTGGATGACTTCATCCACTTTTTGACTCAATTTTTCATTACCTTCTGCTACATCCTGCAGATTCTTTAAATTTGTGTCACTATCACTTTGTGCTCTTTCCTGTATTTCTACTTTAATATCACCTTCATCACGGACAGTATAGCCAATGTTTTCAAGTCTTTCACTTAATCCTGCATATCTGATGGCACTTGGCCCCATATCCACTCCTCTTCTAGTTTGACCAAGATCCATTGGCACACCAATGATTGAAATTTCCTTTTTCATATGTAATTCCTCCTTCGATTTTTCTACCCTAGTATAAGGGTAAAAGGATAGATGACTCAACTCGACATTTTTTTGAATATTTATACGATTGAAAAAAGGGTAAAAGTCCTGGGTTAAATTTCCTATTATTGATTATTTATGAATTGGATACATTACCGTGTGGGGTATGAAGGGGATTGGCTGAATTCCTTTGAAATCTGCGATTGTTAAGATTTTTATTCCAGGAATGGAAGTGATAGCGTTACCAATCGGAATCGGTGGTAGAAGGAAGATTCTGAAGATATTGAATATATTATACTGGTTACATTTATTCATCAAAATGAGCGGTTTCACCTAAAATGCATGGAAGGATTTTTCATTTTTATATTAAAAAAATTTTTTTGACGTGAGAATAAAGAACTTTTTCTCTAATGTGGTTAACCTCGAGAAACGATTCATTACAAAAAATAGGATAGATTACTAGAGGAAAGTGCCATTTCGAAGGGTTTGTGTTTCACATATACAAAAAGGTAAAGAACGGCTGCCCTTTACCTTCCTGTTAAACTATATGTTGGTTTTAAAATCTTTTATGCCATTCCTCATCTTCAAGTGGCACACCTTTGGTACTAATATATTCTACAATCATATTTCCATGTTCAAGAACTTTATCTTTTTTAAGGCCATTGATCATTTCGTTAAAGCGGTCTTCATCTGTATCCTGTTTCTTACGTGAAAGGGTAATCCGGATGGTAGGGGAAACTTCGTGATCTTTATAGCTGGCTGGCTTATTCGGATCAATGTTCAATTCTTTACCGATCCCCTCATCAAAGACCAAGAGTAATTGATTATTATCGCCTATTTCTTCTTGAATCTTCTCCCAATCTTCGCTTTCTGCAATATCTTCCATTTCCTTGGATATCAACACGTCACCCAGTTCTTTTTCAACATATGGCCTGATTTCCTTCTCTGCATCATCTTGCCATTTATCAGATAGGAATGTATCCTCCATTTCCCCTGTTTCATCATTAAGGAAAACAAGAAAATGCGTACCATATTTTTCATGTTTCACTTTAGCTGCGTATTCAAAATAGCCCCGGTTTCCCATATTGTCGTATAGGACATCATATATTTCGGTTCCTTCATCAAAAGTTTCCTCTAAGTATCTTTCAGCTTTATCCCGGATCTTCTTTTCTTCATCGGGATCTGCTTTCATGCTCTGTGTGAATGAAAACAAAAGGATTACCACACCGACCAAGATGATTGAAAAAACACCTAATAAAGTAAGTAAAATCTTCTTTGTTTTGCTCAAGGGACACCCTCCTGTAATCACTGCTACTTTAAAACAATTCCCATATTATTCTAACATCATTATCGCTCATTTTACTATGGAAATTGAGCCTATCTTTTCCCCAGTGCGAAATCTAAATTACCTGCCCTCCAAAAGATCGGGATACTTTGTTACAATAAATAAATCCTTAGTACCCTAAAGGGAGAGATTGACTTGGAAACCTATCAAAGAAAAATGAACCATAATCGGGATGAATACAGAAAGTTAAGGTGGAAACAGCATCGTATACAAGTTACAGGTTTATTCGATGCCGTTTTTTCGAAAAAAGCGTTCGTAGATAAAGTCGCTATCGTCGGAGCAGGCAATTGCGATGATTTGGATATAGAGTATCTGGCAACTAAATGCAACTCCATATACCTATTTGATATTGATATGGAAAGCATGGAAAAGGGTACGGCAAATTTGCCTGAACGGACCCGGGAGAAAATTCAACTTATTGAAATTGATGTAACAGGCCTCGATAAAGTGGATTTTGATCACCACCTATCTTCCATGCTGAATCGTGGTGAAACGGCAAAGGGAATTATTCGGTATTTAAAGGATACCGAGAATCGGTTAGGTCAGCTTTCTGAACGTGTTTTTGCTAATTATTATAATGATTTTGATATCGTGGCAACTTCTGCCATTTATACTCAACTATTTTATAATTGGGCCATGGAACTTCTTTCCGATCATGCAAACCACTATCAGAAAAAAGATGCAGAAGAGATGAAGAATGGAATTTTGGATGTAAGGGATGAAATCGTTCGTACAGTGAATCACTCTATATCTAAATGTACCAAGCAAAATGGATTCTGTATTACATGGACTGATATCTTAAAAATCGAACCTGAGTATATGGATACCATTAACGAAGGGCTGAATGCCATCTTTGCATTGGCCTCGAACGTTGGATATGGGGCAGCCTTGATAGGGGTAAAAACGTTTATTGAAAAATTGGATAAAAGCGAATTAACCCTTCGATACTGGCCATGGGATTTTCAAGAAAATAAACAGTATTTGACCATTGGCATTATCGGGAGAAACAATGGGTTGTAATTGAATAATGGCGGGATAGATAAGCAAATAAGCAGCTCGATCTATCCTTTTTTTGATTGGTTATAGTCTCCTTAGGAATAGAGGGGGGCTGGGGCCAACAAACCATGGGAATTAAGACGCAATTATATAAAAGGTATAAAAAAACGATGATATTTTTGACTATTTGTCTAATGATTTCACAATTTGGTGTGGATATAATGAATCTGTTGAAAACAGAATATTCCGGTAAGTGGCGGCAGGGACAGCAAATGAAGAGGTGACAGAACTGAGGGGGAAAAATAAGGAAGGGGTGTGTTGGTTGAAAGCTGATATCGTGTTCATAAACGGCGAAGTCATAACCGTAAATCAAAAAAATGAAGTCACGGAAGCCCTGGCAATTAACGGTGATCGTATCTCGGCAGTCGGAACGAATCAGGAAATCAAGGTATTTATCGGAGAAGAAACAAATGTGATTGATTTGCAGGGAAAGTCCTTACTTCCCGGGTTTATAGATTCTCATATTCATCTTATCTTGTATGGTGTCAATCAATTGGCAGTGAGCTGTAAAGCTGAACATATCAAATCTATAGAAGATTTGTTAATCGATCTGAAGAAGAAAGCTTCGACGATCCCTAAAGGTGAGTGGATTCGGGCTTGGGGCTTCAATGAGACCGCAGTGAAAGAAAAACGTTATCCAACAATAGCGGAATTGGATGCTATTTCAACAGACCATCCCATTATCGTGAATCGCACATGCAGCCATATAAGCGTGGTGAATAGCAGGGCGCTTGAGATTGCTAGAATTGATGAAAACTCAGAGAATCCAACTGGAGGGATCATTGAAAAGGATGGAGCGGGGAGACTTACAGGAAAACTCATTGAAACAGCAAATATGATAATGGCCGACAGAGCAAGCTATTCAGAAAGTGAACTGTTGAAGGCGGTCAAAATAGCATCGGGACATTTCATTAAAGCAGGCATTACAAGCATTCATGAAGCTGGTGCTCATGGTCCTGACAGTTTCCGTTTAATGCAGCAGGCCATAAAAAATAAGGACATTCGTGTCCGTGTCTATGCGATGGTCGGTTCATTGAATAATTCTCATGAATTTGTGAATAAAATGATAGATTCGGGAGTGATAACCGGAACTGGGGACGAAAGATTCAAAATCGGACCAGCCAAATTGTTTACGGATGGCAGCAGTACCGGTCCGACAATTGCCACCCGTGAGCCTTATACGAGTGATCCTGGTTATTCCGGGATTCTTTATTATAAAGAAGAGGAGATCCATCAAGTATTAGGTCAGGCACATAAAAGAGGCTTTCAAATCACAGTCCATGCCCAAGGAGACAGGGCAATAGAGATGTATTTAAATTGCGTGGAAAAGGCTTTGAATGAATCGCCCAGAAAAGATCATAGACATAGAATTGAGCATGCTGGAATATCTTCACCAGATTTACAAAAAAGGATGAAAGAACTTGGGGTCATCCCAATCCCCAACCCCCCATTTCCTTATGAATTCGGTGATATATATATTGAACATTACGGCAATAGGGTCAACCATATGTACGCTGCCCGTGATTTTATTGATAATGGCATCCTGGCCGCAGCCGGTTCAGATGCTCCCGTTACTGATCACGACCCTATATTAGGCATACACGTTGCTGTTAATAGAACAAGCAGGTCTGGTATGAAAATAGGTGCGATTCAATCGATTAGCGTATTGGAAGCCATTAAACTATATACATGGAATGGCGCGTTTGCTAGTTTCGATGAAGATGTCAAAGGCAGCCTGGAGGCAGGAAAGCTGGCCGATCTAGTAGTATTGAATGATAGTATATTGAAAGTGGATTCCCAAAATATCAAGGATTTGAAAGTTGAATCGACGATTCTGAATGGGGAGATTCTTTATCATAGGGAAACAATGGTGGAAATATAATCTACGTGACTATTCTAAAACAACAAGACCTTCACTTACAATTTTTTGGCTTAAGCGAACGAAGAGGATTTAGCAGGTTATCTAAAAGGGGGATATTTGCTATGAAAAAGCAAAAATTATTAATTAATGGTGAGAGGCTGAGTCGTACGCTAGAGAAATTTGCTGATTTTGGACGCACAGAAAACAACGGGGTCACACGGCTATCCCTTTCCGACGAAGATCGATTAGTCCGTGATTATTTTTGCGCTTGCTGCAAAGAATTGGGTATGACCATTAAGATTGATGATATGGGGAATATTTACGCCACTTTAGCGGGACTTGAAAACAAACCACCCATTGTAATGGGATCGCATATGGATACCGTAAAAAAGGGCGGGCGGTTTGATGGTATCTTGGGTGTAGCTGCAGGCTTGGAAGTCGTGCGTACTCTGGTCGATAATAATATCCAGCCTAAAATTCCGGTAATGATCGTCAATTTTACGAACGAAGAGGGAGCCAGATTCGAACCTTCCATGATGTCTTCGGGAGTTCTTTCGGGTAAATTTGAAAAATCCGTCATGCTGCAAAAGACGGATAGTGAAGGAACCACTTTCGAAAGTGCCTTGAGTGCCATTGGATATGCAGGGGATCAAGAGTCTCGTTTAAAAGAAGCAACTGCATTTCTAGAGTTGCATATTGAACAAGGGCCCATTCTTGAACGGGAATCACTAACGATCGGTGTCGTTGAATGTGTCCTAGGTATGGTTTGCTATGAGATAGAAATTACAGGAGAATCCGATCATGCAGGAACCACCCCGATGAATATGAGAAAAGATGCTTTCTTCACCGCGAATAGCTTAATCATGGAAGCCCGTCAGAAGCTAGGCATGCTTGATGACGATTTGGTTTTTACGATGGGAAGGGTGAATGTGTTTCCGAATATCCATACGGTCATCCCTAATAAAGTGGTTTTTTCGCTTGAAGCGAGACATAAGGATTCCAAAGTCATCGAAAAGGTGGAGGAAGTCATAAAAAGCCTTATAACTGCAGGTTCAGAAGACGGCTGCGACATCCAAGCGAAAAAATTGTGGGACAGGGATACCGTGTGGTTCGACAAATCCATTTGCAATTTGCTCGAGCAATCGAGCAATTCATTAGGACTACCATATAAAAGAATGGTAAGCGGTGCAGGACATGATGCACAGTTTATAGCCAGTTATATACCTACTGCCATGGTTTTCGTCCCAAGCATCAACGGGAAAAGCCATTGTGAAGAGGAACTTACTACATGGGAAGATTGTGAAAAAGGCGTCAATGTAATATTGGAAACGGTCCTTGCCATCCAGTCATCTTAAGCGGAAATATGGTTGATTGTATACAGCCAGTGACCGAAGGGTGCCATCAAACCATCAGTTCAGCATGAAAGTCGGCTTGACTGGTGGTTATGCACCCGTGTAAGGAAACTAATTTGGGGGAGGGTATAATTTGAATGCTATTAAGCTATTGCTTTTTGTTCCATTTATAGGATTTTTAGGTTTATTGCCCTATGCAAATAAAATAGAACCGTACATATTGGGAATGCCTTTTTTGTTATTTTGGGTTGCATCTTGGATGGTGCTGGCATCGATTATCTTAATGATCGTCTATAAGTTCGATCCTGATAATAAAGGGAGTGAATCTGATTGAATATCTCATTGCTCATCATTGCCATCTTCTTGGTTCTAGCACTTTATTTAGGGATTAAAGCAAGAAAAGGGAAGGATATGGATATGGAGCAATTTGCCGTAGGGGGCAGGGGCTTCGGTACATTCTTCATTTTTCTCTTGATAGCAGGTGAAATTTATACAACTTTTACATTCCTGGGCGGAAGTGGGTGGGCATACTCAAAAGGTGCCGCTGCTTATTATGTTCCCGCCTATATTTTCTTAGCTTATGTCCTATCATATTGGCTCGTCCCTAAAATATGGAGATATTCAAAACGACATTCCATTATCTCTCAGCCAGAGTATTTTGCATCTAAATATAAAAGCAGGTCAATGGGGATGATCGTTGCTGTATTGGGAAGCTTAGCCCTCGTCCCGTACATAGTCATACAGCTTAAAGGATTGGGTATCATTGTTTCAGAAGCATCATACGGAGCCATTTCACCAGTTGCTGCAAGTGTGATCGGTGCTGTGGTTGTAACTACCTATGTAATGATTTCAGGCATTCATGGTTCGGCATGGACTGCCATACTGAAAGATTTCATGATTTTGGTGGTCGTCATCTTTTTAGGGATTTACATTCCAGTTCATTACTTCGGAGGCATACAGCCAATGTTCGAGACCGTGCAAGCTGCCAAACCTGAAATGCTCGTTTTGGCAGATCAGGGATTGAGTCAGTCCTGGTTTGTGTCCACCGTTTTGCTGAATGCACTAGGATTTTATTTGCTGCCACAAACTTTCATGGTCGTTTTATCGTCCAATGGGGAAAGGACCCTTCGCAAAAATGCGATTGCGTTACCTTTATACACATTGTTGCTGCTGTTCGTTTTTTTCATTGGATTTACAGCCATCATGCAAATCCCGGGTTTGCAAGGAGCTGATGGTGATCTCTCACTTTTAAGGCTGGCGATACAAACATTCGATCCTTGGGTGATAGGGGTTATCGGAGCTGCAGGTTTATTGACGGCCCTAGTACCGGCTTCAGTCATGCTAATGGCTGCATCGGTAGGTCTGACAAATAGCTTTTTCAAAGTCCTGGTCCCTGCTGCGACTGAAACACATCAATTGATTGTCTCAAGGATAATCATTATTGGTATCTCAATCATTGCTTTAATTGTAACGGTTACAGGCGGCGAGGCTTTGGCCATCCTGAATATCATGTCATACAGTTTAATTACGCAACTGGCCCCGTCCTTGTTTTTCAGTTTGCCAAAAACCAATATAATCAATAAGTATGGTGCGATGGCTGGAATATTGGCAGGTGTCCTGATTGTTTTATATGCGACAATTGCAGATGTGAAGGTTGCTACATTCCTGCCAAATACCCCACATGTAATTAACGATATCAGTACAGGCGTCATAGCTTTGTTGATTAATATACTAGTAACATTCCTTGTAAGTGCCCTGACTAAACATATCTCCTTGCAACAGACCGAGATGAATGATCTGGACAAGATATCCTGATTTCTTTTAAAAGTCAGGAAGAACTGATAAAACATGATATGGGAGGGCTTTTGTGAAAATTAAAATAACGGCTTGCCAATTTCGTGTAGAAAAAGTGTCAAATTTCCTTGAATTTCAGGAACAAGTAGAAGACTTGATCACCCAAGTTCCCGAAAACTCGGATTATATCATTTTTCCTGAACTGTTAACTATCGGGTTATCAGCGGCCTTTGGAGAACAGGATGCTTCGTCCGTTATCAGGATCGATGAATATACCAATCAATACAAAGATCTTTTCAGGTCAATTTCAAGAAAAAGAAAACAGGTCATCATTGCAGGCACTCATCTGGAACGCCGCGAAAATGAATACTACAATATTGCTTATATTTTTGATGAAGACGGATCAGTCGTTGAGCATAAAAAGACTCATATCTTTCCTGCTGAAGCGAATTGGCATACTTCTGAAGGCGATGAACTGGAGGTTTATTCCGTGGGTCCGGTTAAGATAGGGATAGCGGTATGTTATGAAGCGGAGATACCTGAAATTTCAAGGATATTATCAGTGAACGGTGCCGACATCATTTTTTGCCCATCATACACATTTACAGAGGCTGGTTTTTGGCGAGTTCGCCATTGCGCACATGCACGTGCAATAGAAAATCAGGTATATTTTGTTCATTGCCCCACAGTTGGTGAACCAGGATCACCCTTGCCGAACGGATATGGCCGTGCCAGTATCCTTAGCCCCTGTGACAGCGCTTGGCCTGCTAATGGAATAGTGGCCGAGGCGGTAATGAATGAACATACCATCATTACCGGTACAGTGGATATGGACGAACTTTATGAGAATCGAAAAAGTGGTGCAGCAACCACCTTCAAGGATCGTAATCGCCGAAAAGATATGTATGCGAAATATGAACCATACGAAGGGCTGAAATGATGTGTTGGATCCCGAACCGTTGTCGTCCGAATGAAGGTCCAATAAAGTGCGGTGGTAGGTCAAAAAATGACCCCTGAAACGAGTTCTTTAACAATACCTGGTTATTCTTCGTGATTCTTCAGTTTGATTGGCGTATTAGTTATAGAACTTATCTATTCTCTGGCCGAAGGAATCGGTAATTGACTAAATATACAAAATATATTGTCAATTCTTGCTATATATATTAAAATATATATAACCATTTCATATTGTAATAATATAGATAGTCACCCTATTTATACCTGTTATGATGTCTGTAATGGCAGGAGGCACAACAATCATGTTTCAACAGAATACAGTATATATAGTTGGCGAATCGAAGGCACCGTCCAATAATCCAATTACACAGCAATTCAACTGCTTTTTTATCGGGTTTGTCATTGATCGTGATACGCATGAAATAGTGGATGCGGAATGCTCGACCACGATATCGATTACATCACGCTTCATTCAATCCATGTTAGTTGGTAAATCCATTCTTCGGCCCGATGAATTGGAGACAGAAATTGAGCAACGGTATTTTGGTTCATCTCAGAAAGCACTGACCGTCGCCCTAAGAAATGCCAGCATCAAATATCAGCAACTTTATAAGTTATAGCTGCTTCTTTTGTCAGTCGCAATTGAAATCCAGCTGTTAAAGAGTGCGTACGCGCTCTTTGGCAGCTGGATTTTTCTATGTAGTGCCATGCAATAATTAATAGAAGAGTGTGAAAAAAATGGAAATTACCTTTTGTTATAAAATTTAAGGAGGTATGGAATATGATTCAAGATGGTGTAATGTTTGTCTGCTTTTTATTGGCATTTACTGCCGTGATTGCGGTTGTGGAAAAAAAGATAGGAGGAAAGTTCTTCAAGTATGTTCCTGGTATTGTCCTTATTTATATTGGAGCGGCTCTGATGAAAACATTCGGGGTCTTTTCAGATAGTGAGTCAGTCGAAAGTGCATATAGCACCATACGGGGGCTCCTCTTGCCTGCCATGTTGATGCTTATGCTTTTGCAATGCGATATGCGGAAAATCATCAGGCTTGGACCAAAGATGCTGTTAACTTTTTTTGCGGCTTCATTCAGTATTATTGGAGGGTTCACTCTTACTTACGTTTTAATGAATGGCTTTTATGCGGAAGGAACTTGGAAGGCATTCTCGGCCTTGAGCGCAAGCTGGACAGGGGGCTCTGCCAATATGGTGATCTTGCAAGGCATACTCGATGTGCCTGAAAATATTTTTGGCTATGCGTTGATCATGGATACTGTTAATTATTCCATTTGGGTCATGTTCTTGTTTTGGCTGGTGCCTCTTGCTGGTAAATTCAATATTTGGACGAAAGCGGATACATCTTTCATTGATCAGATGACTTCCGAGCTTGAAGCGGGGGAAACCGCCAAGACGGAATTCGGATTCGTTGAATTGATCGGTTTCTTGGCGCTGGCTTTAATTGTTTCAGCAGGTGCAACCCAAATTGGGGAGAGACTGCCGGTACTCGGTGCCGCTGTGAATGGAACCACTTGGACGATCATCATCGCTTCGACCGTAGGATTAATTCTGGCTGTCACGAAGGTTGGACGTATTGCCGGTTCCATGGAAATTTCCAAAGTCATGCTTTATATCGTCATTGGTTTAATTGCTTCCCATGCCGATTTTTCACAGCTGTTTCAAGCACCTGTCTATATTATTTCCGGCTTTATGATTCTATTCTTTCATGGATTGATCATGGTCATCTTGGCCAAAATCTTTAAGTTGGATCTATTTACAATGGGAGTTGCCTCTTTGGCCAACATAGGGGGCGTGGCATCAGCCCCCATATTGGCAGGTGCATTCAACCGGGCGCTAATACCGGTCGGGATATTGATGGCAGTACTTGGCAGTCTTCTGGGCACCTATTTTGGAATTCTTACATCATATATACTCTCAAGCTTTTAAGGAAGGGTTGTTAATATGAAGATTGAAAGTTTACAAGTATCAGTGGAAACCTTGCCACTTATCAAGCCATTCAAGACTGCATTACGCACTGCAATGGAAATTGAAAACATCATGGTTTCCGTAAAATTGGAGGATGGAACGGAAGGTTTGGGGGCTGCAGCCCCTACGGTTGCCATCACAGGTGATTCTACAAAAGGAATCATGTCGGTCATTGAAGAAGTAATCACACCACATCTAATTGGCCGCGACATCGAGAATATCAATGCATTGTCTCAGCTGATCCAACGATCCTGTGTAGGTAACACAAGTGCAAAAGCTGCTGTTGAAATCGCTTTGTACGACGCAGTCAGCAAACGATGGCAGCTTCCATTATATCAATATCTTGGCGGTAAATCTAATGTCCTGAAAAATGATATGACAATCAGCGTTGATGAACCTGAAGAAATGGCAAAGGCGGCATTGTCCCTTATCGAAAGCGGATTCTCTACGATGAAGATAAAACTGGGGAAGGATTGGAAGAGTGACGTGGAGCGAGTTGCCTGCATTCGTGCTGCTGTTGGCGAACAGGCTATGATCAGGATTGACGCAAATCAAGGGTGGACAACAAAACAAGCGATTTCCATCATTCATGAAATCGAAGAAAGAAAGCTGAACGTTGATTTGGTGGAACAGCCCGTGCAAGCCCATGATATCGAAGGATTGAAAGAAATAAAACGCTCTGTCCAAGTGCCGATCATGGCCGATGAAAGTTTGTTTTCCCCACGTGATGCCATGAGGCTCCTGAATGAACATGCCGTTGATTTCCTTAATATCAAATTAATGAAAACTGGCGGAATTCGACGTGCACTCCAAATCGCCGATATGGCAGAAGCAGCCGGGGTGGAATGCATGATCGGGAGTATGATGGAATCATCCGTTAGTGTAGCGGCCGCGGCTCATCTGGCAACCGCCCATCCAAATATAACGAAGATTGATTTAGATGCCCCATTATGGATTAAGAATGAGCCATTTGAAGGCATTCAATTTATGAAAGATCAACTTCTCATTTCCGATAAACCTGGACTGGGAGTCAAGAGGAAATCCTCTTTTGCTCAATAAAAAAATTTCGAAAGGGTGAATGATTTGAAAAGGTTAACCGTTTTTGTGTTATCTTTATTTGCTTTTGGTATTTTAGTATTCAGTCCCAATGAAGCTAGTTCCAGGGAGAAGCAGAGAATTGCCTATGTTGATGTGAACGTGGCCACTCTTTGGACTGAGCCGGGATTATTAAGGGAAATCGATGCCCCTTCTGCATCGAATCCCGCTGATTTGAATGAATGGATCGGCTCGATGAAATATGAAGACAAGCTGTGGCTTGTAGGTAACCTGGAAACACAAGCTTTATATGGTTCTAAAGTGACGATTCTTGAAGAACGTGGCGAATGGGTGAAAGTAGCCGTTGCCAATCAACCTACACCCCGCAATGATATTGGTTACCCAGGTTGGATGCCAAAGGCACAATTAAAAGACGGACATTCTTTTGAGAAGCAATTTAAACGAGGATTTGCCCTTGTAAATGCCCCAAAGACCTGGCTTTATTCGGATTCGAAACTTCGGTCCAAATTCATTGAAGTCAGCTTCAATACCCGCCTTCCGCTATTGCAGGTGAAAAAAGATAAAGTGAAGGTGATGACACCGGGTAATGGGGCAAAATGGATGGAAAAGCAAGACGTGTCAGTCTATCAAAATGAAAATCAAATACCGGCTCCAACCGGTAAGGACATCGTTGAATCAGGAAAAGGTTTTTTGGGGCTACCTTACCTATGGGCTGGAATGTCCGGTTTTGGATTTGACTGTTCTGGATTTACGTATACGATGTACCATGCTAACGGAATAACGATCCCAAGGGACTCTTCCATTCAGGCCCAGCATGGCAAAAAGGTTGAACAAGAAAATCTTCAGCCAGGTGACTTACTATTTTTTGCCCATGATAAAGGGAAAGGAAAGGTCCATCATGTCGGAATGTATATTGGTGACGGCAAAATGATCCATTCGCCTAACAGCTCAACACATGTAAGGATTGATGAAATAAAAACATCGGGATACGGAGAGGAATATGCCGGAGCAAGAAGATATATCGATTGATGCCTAAAAAGCTTAAGAGCCCAGTGCTCTTAAGCTTTTTTCATATGTAAACAGATCTTCTCTCAGAATATGCTCCGATGTCTTTAAAGAGGAATCGTTTTGAATAAGTTGTTCCGGTGGCCTATAGAGTGTTTAGTTAAGATTAAATGAGACTAAATATTCAGGGATGATTATTATCCATTTTTTGGTGAGTGAAACTTGACTTCACTACTTCCTTAGGTTGCGAATTCCACGATGAGGAAAAATATGGTATAATTAGTTGCAGATATTTCTTAATATTATAAAAGTAAGGGGATGCCAATGATGATCACTTTTCCAAAACCTGATGTTGAGCAATTTTTACGAACGTTTTCCATTGCTGATTTTGCTGTAAGTCCAGATGAAAAACATCTGGTTTTCAGTACCAATTTGAGCGGCAAGTATAATTTATGGGGAATGGATTTGCCAAACTCCTTTCCTTATCCGCTTACATCCATCGATCAAAGCTGCCAAGGGCTTATATATGATAAGAAGAGCCGGTTTATCATTGCTGGTTTCGATCAAGACGGTAATGAAAATACCCAGTTTTACGGAGTTCTTTTGAATGGAGGTACAATGAAGGAAATCGTTAATCATGAAAATACACGTAATTTCATGCCAAAATTATCGAATGACAGTAAAAAGCTCTATTACACGACATCCAGAGGAAATCCGTCCTTTCTTAATTCCTATTGTTTGGATTTAGAATCAGGACAGGAAAGGCTGGTACTGGAGGGGAAAGATGCAGCGACCTATTTATTTGGCTTCAGCCCTGATGAAGAAACCTTACTTTACTATAAACACTTTGCTAATACATATACTCTTCTCTATGCAAAAAAAGGGAACGAAGATATCCTGCTCACTCCGCCGACAGAGAAGCAACACACAGTGAATGATGGGGTTTTTGTTTCGGATTCGATGATATATTTATTGACTGATTATGATTCGGACTTTACCTATTTGGCTTCATACAACCTTGAAACAAACAAGTTCTGTAAAGTTAAAGAATTGGAGAATGAGAGTTTTACTGCCATTACTTATAGTAAAGAGAATCAATTATTATATATAACCAGTCAAAAGGGTGTAGAGGATCAATTATATGAAATCAATCTGCAAAATGAAAATTGGAGAAACATCCCCGTGCCATGCAGTGTCATTAATAAACTTGAAGTTGCTGCATCAGGCACGCTTTACCTATTTGGCATGAGTGCAACCAAGCCTCATAATATCTATAAAAATACAGGTGATGAGTGGGTATCATTAACTAAATATACTGTTCCTGGCGTCGATTCCAATGAATTGGTTGAACCGGACATCATTACCTACCCTTCCTTTGATGGCCGGGAAATCGAATCGTTATTTTTTAGGGCAAAAAAGGAAAATGACAATGGTGAAGTCATTTTTTGGCCTCATGGAGGACCTCAAGCGGCAGAACGGAAGTTTTTTAGAGCTTCATTTCAATTTTTCCTGAATAACGGTTACAGTATTTTCGCGCCAAACTTCCGCGGTTCTACTGGTTATGGTTTGGAATTCATGA
Source organism: Peribacillus sp. YIM B13477 (assembly GCF_042787955.1). Lineage (NCBI taxonomy): Bacteria > Bacillati > Bacillota > Bacilli > Caryophanales > Bacillaceae > Peribacillus > Peribacillus sp. YIM B13477. Next base: position 1,331,407 of record NZ_JBHZPD010000001.1, on the reverse strand, counting down.
AAATGGTAGAGGGAGATTGGGGAAATGGACCGCGACTTGATAATGTAGCCGGCCTTGATTGGCTGATAGACCAAGGGCATGCACAAAAAGGCAACATTCTTTTGATGGGCGGAAGCTTCGGAGGCTATATGGCCCTTCTGCTGCACGGGCGACATGCGGATTATTTTAAGGCGGTTGTCGATATTTTCGGCCCATCCAACCTATTCTCATTTATCAATTCCGTACCTGAAGACTGGAAGCCAGTCATGGACCAGTGGGTAGGAAATCCGGAAAAAGATAAAGAAAAACTAATCGAGTATTCGCCTATCACTTATCTAGAATCCATGATAAAGCCAATGCTTGTCATTCAAGGAGCAAACGATCCCCGTGTCGTCAAAGAGGAATCGGATCAAATCGTTCAAGCGTTGAAGGATAAAGGAAGGGATGTCGATTATATGCTTCTAGAAAATGAAGGACATGGATTTTCCAAAAAAGAAAATGAGATTGCCGTCTATCAAAAAATACTCTCCTTCTTAAATCGATTCACAGCAGTAACAGAGAAGGTATAATCTATATTTTTACAACTTAAGAACCCCTGCCGCTCACGTTCAAAGTGATGAAGCAGGGGTTTTTAAGTTTTGGGAGTTAGTAAATAGCTACCAATATGGCGTTTAAAAAAATCATTCCTTTAAAATTCGGAATTCCCCGAATAAACGCTAGTCACCTAGTTATAAAGTGCTATATAATATACGGAAAAAGTATTTTTTGTTTAACGGAGTTGATTCGCAATGCCACGGGAATTATCGATATACTTACTCGTAGTTATATTGGCAGGTGCTTTAAGTTTGTTCCTGTGTTTATTTGCACTATTAAAGGTCAAGGATGCACCTGGAGCAAAACCGTATATTATCGTGACATTATTGTCTTCCATTTTTACTTTTTCCTATGCTTTCGAACTTTCCAGTACATCTTTGGAACAAATCTTATTTTGGTTAAGGGTCGAGTACTTGGCCTTGCCATTCATCCCAGTCTTCCTTTTGTTGATGTGTATCGAATATATAGGGCATAGCCTCAAGAAGGTATGGAAATATGCACTCTTCATCATACCGTTCATCACCATTTTCATGCATTATACAAATGATTCTCATCACTTATATTACAAATCAATGCGATTGAGAGGCGATAGTCCTTTTCCAATAATTAAACTGGTGGGCGGCCCTTGGTTTTACGTTCACTCCCTGTTTCTTTTTTTATGTGTGATGATAAGTATAATAATATTGCTAAGGCAGTTGAAAAATTCTTCATTCAGATTCAGGATGCAAATATCAATGATGGTGGCAGGTCTGCTTATTCCTATAATAGCAAATTACTATTATATAAACGGATTAAGCTCATATGGAATCGATCTTGGTCCTGTATCCATGAGTATCACGTTTATCTTTCATGGTGCGGCACTATTGACTTTTCAAATGTTCAATATAGCACCGATCGCCAGGGATACTGTTTTTGAAAGTATGAAAGAGGGTGTCATCGTTTTAAATCAACATGGTTTGATTGTTGATTATAACCATGGAATGCGCAAAGTCATACCTTTGTTGGATGAACATACTATAGGTAAATCGATTACAAGTGTGCTAAATGGGAATCATCATCTTAGGGAAATAATCGACCTTAAGCAAGACAGGGATTTTACACGCAGCATAAATGGTGATATGGTACATTACCATATTGGTTTTTCACCCGTGTTCAACAAAAGCAACCAACCTATCGGACAGATCATTACCTTCGCCGACGTAACTGAAAGAGTGCTCATGCAGGAAAAGTTGAAACAACTTGCCAGCTTGGACGGGTTAACCCAAATATTGAATAGAACATTTTTCATCAAAAAATCGGAAATTTTATTCGATGCTCTAAGCAGGGAAGGCGGCAGTGTTTCAGTCATCATGTTTGATATCGATCATTTTAAAAATGTTAATGATACTTTTGGACATGAAGCAGGGGATGCTGTCATAATGCTTGTTGCAAATACTGCAAAAGAATATATTCGGGAAGGAGATCTATTAGGGCGCTATGGTGGTGAAGAATTTATCGTATGTTTGCCGAATACCGATTTACCCACTGCATATGAGTTGGCCGATGTTATAAGGGGTAAGGTTTCTGAAAGTATTGCAGAGGTTAATGGAGAGAAGATTTCCGTTACCTGCAGTTTCGGTGTGACTCATGCATCAATTGAAGCTGGTGATCGAGGCCATTCCATCCAAACATTGATGCCACGGGCCGACCAAGCCTTATATGCCGCAAAGAAGAATGGCCGAAATTGTGTACAGATCATAGCCTAAGACTATATTGCCTTTCTTTTAAACCTTGAACTTGTTCTAGGTTTTTTTCATTGTGTTCAAGATTCCAGACACACCTTAAGCTGCGTTATTCATGATGAGTGCCCTATTTTTTACTAGCTCTGTATACTCTATAACCGAGGCTGTTTCCGTAAGAAAAAATGAGGCGATAATGTTCGTCCATGACTCGTTTCAAAGATTCATTCAAAGGCTGAAGGGGCTATTTGAAACTTAAGAATTCATTAATTGCTCTAAGGCGGTACTCGATCTCAAGATATTTACCTCTAAAAACCCGTTTTGTCGGAAGAATTCAACCATTCGGGTTGCATTTTAATAATTCTCTTAAATGATAAAATTTCATGATTTCCTTTTTTGAGGCAGAATCAAGGCTGGTTTCCGCTGTCATATCAATGGATAACAAAGTTCCTTTTAGTTTAAGGACCCTGTAAAATTCACTGAGTGATTTTTGTATATCAGTGAATGCAGTCGTTGATTCGGCATAGTAGAAATCCTCAGTAACAGGAAAGAAGAAACGGTCTGATTTCAGCTTTCCATTTGCTTTTAATTCTATCGTCTCTTAATTCTATTTCTCCCCCTGGAACTTTCACCATTGGATAATCAATGTAACTCATTAATTCCTTTAACAATCTACCTTCCTCCTATCGACCTGATTTGCAAATTTCACCACTATAAGAACATTTAAATAAATATAAATATTATGTTTATATTTACAGATATCTTCAGGGAGTTAAATAAGTACTAAAACTGTTTTTGGTTTCAAACAGAGTATATTTAGACTCAAACACCACTTAAATAAAAACAAAAATGTCATTAGCCTTAAGCTTTATTCTTAAAAGAAGCCATATTTTTTCATTTCAGTCTTCTTTATGGAGGAAGAAAAGCACCAAAAAACCTTTGAAATATATAGTTGGACATGAAGTTAGAATGCCATATATTGTATGTGAGTGTATAATTGTAATGAAAATAATGGGTTGATTCCCAAATCTGTGTAACAAGGAGAAGTGTAATGATTGCTTTATATAAAATGAGTGACTCATTGGAAAATCAAATTGGAAAGCTGTTTCAAGGAGTAGGATACAATACGGCTCGTTTTTATTCTGTGAATGCTTTGTTAGAGCAGATTATGAACCCGATGGTCATTATAACGCCGGCTATCTACCAAAAAGAATTAGAAGCTCTTCAAGTTCCAATACTACCGATTTCCATCCGTCTGGATGATATTGAGAGAACGAAAGAAAAAAAAGGTCTAATGAATGATTCTAGCAAAAAATGTTGTGTTGTTGCATCGAATGAAGAAATTGAATGGCTAAAAAAAGAATTTGATGAGAATCCACCAATCCCATTACATTTTGTAAGTAAAGAAGAGTTTTTTTCAGCTGGTATACAGCCGGATACGGTGTATGTAGCTCCAGATTGGATGAAAGATTTACTCACTCATTCACATACAGGAACCGTACATCTTATCAACCCCTCCCTTTCTTCTTTGATTTCTACTATACAAATGGCAATTTCCATAGACAAATTAACTGCAAGCATGGCTATGGAAAGGTATCAGGTAGAAGCTATTGTTAAATCTGCTCACGATGGAGTTGTGGCAGTAGACCATGAGGGAAGAATTACAGTAGCTAACGAACATGCGAAAAAATTATTAGGTCTACAAGATGGAGTTAAAGGACATAAGATTACAGAATTTATCCCTCATTCCGATTTGATGCGCATTCTTGCAACCGGAAAAATTGAAATGGGGGATATTGCAACAGTCATGGGGAGGCAAATTGTCATAAACCGATTCCCTGTGATTGTAAAAGGTAAAATAGTCGGGGTAGTTTCAAGTTTTAAAGAAATCACTAATATTCAAAAAATGGAGCTTAAACTTAGAAAGATGTTACATCAAAGCGGACTCGAAGCAAAACATAGACTGAGTGATATAGTTGGCCGATCCTCGGAATTGGTAAAGGCTAAAGATTTAGCCCAACGATTTGCTCGAACTGATGCAACTGTGTTAATTACAGGTGAATCTGGAACTGGCAAAGAATTATTCGCACAAGGTATTCATTTGGCAAGTCCACGTGTACTAGGTCCTTTTGTTGCTGTAAACTGTTCTGCATTACCAGAAAGCCTGTTGGAAAGTGAATTATTCGGCTATGAAGAGGGTGCATTTACAGGGGCGAATAAGGGAGGAAAAGCAGGTCTATTTGAACTTGCTCATGGTGGCACTTTATTTTTAGATGAAATAGGTGAAATGCCTCTACATATCCAAGCTCTATTATTGCGTGTTCTTCAGGAAAGAACAGTGCGAAGGGTTGGGGGCGATCGTGTTGTGCCAGTAGATGTTAGAATCATTGCTGCAACAAATCGAAAATTAGAGGAAGAAATTAGAGAAAAAAGGTTTCGAACGGACTTATATTACCGAATTAACGTTTTGAATGTTGAGTTACCACCATTGCGCGATCGATTAATCGATATTCCTGACCTATTGGGGGCAATAGTCAATCAATTTAACGAAAAACGCGAAACGCAAATCGTTAGTATTGACCAAGAGGTATACACATTATTTAAGGCATATGACTGGCCAGGAAATATAAGGGAGCTCAGAAATATAGTTGAACGAATGGTACTACTTGAAGAGGGTTCAACCTTAACGGTCCATAGCGGCGAATTCCTTTTACAAAAGCTTAATAGGAACAAAAACCAGAAAGATCTTTCTGATTTAAGCATTAAAGTGAATGAACGAGAACTGATTGAGGCGGCACTAAAAAAATATTTCAATAATAAAACTAAGACCGCACAAGCACTTGGAGTAGACCGATCTACTTTATGGAGAAAACTAAAAGAATATAATCTATAGTGTTTCAAATTTCAACATATTGTTGTGATTTAAAACACTTATCGAAGGGTTGTAAAATAAAAAGCTCTTTTATTAATTGATATATCTGAATTTTCAGTGTTTTTATTTCATTGGCACGGTTTTTGCAAGATATGAAATTGTAGCACATTATTATGAAACATAATGAGGTGAAGAAATTGCAAAAACACTTTTCCATCGCAATTATTCCTGGGGACGGAATTGGTCCAGAGGTAGTTAATGAAGGATTGAAAGTTTTAAAAGTGCTTGAAGAAGTACATTCAGGTGTAAGATTTTTTTACGATTTCTATGATTGGAATTGTGAGTATTATCTAAAACATGGAAGGATGATGCCAGTAAATGGATTAAATTTATTGGAGGATTACGACACGATTTTATTTGGAGCAGTTGGAGCTCCTACTGTTCCAGATCATGTTTCGGTATGGGAACTTATTCTTCCAATTCGCAGACATTTTCAGCAATATGTTAACTTGAGGCCGATCAAACTGCTTAAAGGGTTGGAAAGCCCATTGAGATATAAATCACATGATGATTTGGACTTTGTCGTAATTAGAGAAAATACAGAAGGGGAGTATTCGAATATAGGTGGTCGCCTTCACGAAGGCACACCATATGAAACGGCGATACAAAACAATGTATTTACCCGCTATGGTAGCGAAAGGATTCTCAAATATGCCTATTCAGTGGCTGAAAGTAGGGCAAAGAAAAGGCTGACGGTTGCAACAAAGTCCAATGCGATTAATCATACCATGCCATTTTGGGATGAAATCGTTAAAGAAATTGGAAATGAGTACCCACAGATAGATGTTCAACTCTATCATATAGATGCACTTGCTGCTTATTTTATCTCAAAGCCTGAAAGTTTTGATGTCGTAGCGGGAAGCAATCTGTTTGGAGATATTTTAACAGATTTAGGAGCTGCAATAGTTGGGGGACTGGGGTTGGCGCCTTCTGGAAACATCAATCCTGAAAGGAAATATCCTTCGATGTTTGAACCAATTCACGGCTCAGCACCAGATATAGCAGGAAAAGGTATTGCCAATCCAATTGCACAAATTTGGAGCATTAGTCTCATGATGGATCATCTTAGACTTCCTGAATTAGGAAAATTGGTGTTGAGTGCCATAGAAGAAGTGTTATTCGAAGGTGAAATCAGAACTCCTGATCTCGGAGGAACGGCAAATACCATGGAAATGGGAGATGCAATTGTTTCAAAAATATGGGAAATGAGTTTAAAAACCAATTTGGGGGAGAAAAAATGATTATTAAAGACTATCATTTATCTATTGGTGGACAGCAAGTACCTACAGAAGAGACGATTCCTGTATACAACAAATTTACAGGTGAAGTATTAACTCATATTGCTAAGGCAGAAAAGCAACATGTTTATAATGCTATAACAGAGGCACAAAAATGCTTTAAACAAGATAAATTAACTGCATTTCAAAGGTATCGAATTTTATTGAAAGCTTCAGAGTTGTTCCAAGAACGTAGAGAAGAATTTGAAATCACCTTGGTGAGAGAAGTAGGTAAGACTATTAAAGATGCCAAAGGTGAACTGGATCGCACAATTGAAACTTTGCGTTTGTCCGCGGAAGAAGCAAAAAGAATTACTGGTGAAATGATTCCGTTGCAGGCCGTCGAAGGAGCGGATAATCGATTGGGGTTCACTATCCGTGTCCCTAAAGGGGTCATTGGAGCCATCACTCCGTTTAATTACCCATTATTGTTAGCGATACATAAAATCGCCCCAGCACTAGCATCAGGAAATACAGTAGTAGTCAAACCAGCACCAAACACACCTGTGACCACGTTTCAATTAGTAGAACTGTTTGAAGAGGCTGGACTGCCAAAAGGATATGTAAATGTGGTAAATGGTGGCGCCGAAGTTGGTGAATGGCTTTTACAGGATGAACGGATTGCCATGTATTCTTTCACTGGATCAGCAGGAGTTGGAAAATATATTAAAGAGAAAAGTGGAATGCGCCCAGTAGCGTTGGAGCTAGGGAACAATTCACCCAACATTATTCATTTTGATGCTGATTTGGACCAAGCGGCCAAGCTTACGGCCTCCCGTAGCTTTCACAATGCAGGGCAAGCATGTATATCTGTTCAGCGTTTATATGTGCATAATTCTGTATTGGATGATTTTACAGAAAAGTATCTTTCATATGTTCAACAACTTAAAGTTGGGAATCCGGAAGAACCGGACACGGATATAGGTCCAATGATTAATGAAAAAGAGGCGATTCGCGTAGAACAGTGGGTCAAAGAGGCTATCTCAGAAGGTGCTGTTTCGCTTACGCCGATTCGAAGGGAGGGTTCACTATTTTATCCAGCTGTTTTAACTCAAACAACACCGAAAATGAAAGTTGTTTGCCAGGAAGTGTTCGCACCGGTAGTGGCGATAATCCCTTACGAGGATTTTTTGGAAGCATTAGAGTCGGCCAATCAATCGGATTATGGTCTTCAAGCAGGCATTTTTACACGAGATCTGGCTTTAGCTTTAAAGGCAGTCAAGGTGCTGGAATATGGTGGAGTAATCGTGAATGACGTATCAACCTACCGCAACGATATGATGCCATATGGTGGAGTTAAGAATAGTGGAATTGGCAAGGAAGGCCCAAGATATACGATTGAAGAAATGACAGATGAAAAAATGGTGGTGATTAACTTATGATTGAGGAATTATTACAGGGGAAAACAGCCATTGTAACGGGAGCAGGGTCAGGTATGGGGAAAGCCATTGCACAATTATTTGTTGAACAAAAAGCAAATGTAATCTTCGCAGACTTGAATATCGAGGCAGCTAAAGCAGCAAGCGATTCGTTTCCTAGCGAAAATGTAAAGGCCGTTCAAGTCGATGTTTCTAATAACGAAGACGTGGCTGCACTGTTTCAGGAAGTGGAGGGGGTTTTTGGAAGATTAGACATAGTAGTAAATTGTGCTGGTGTACCTCAGGTCTTCACAGAGGTGGAGGATTTAAGTATTGAACAATGGGATCGGATTATGGACGTTAATACGAAATCTATCTTTTTAACTACCAAGTATGCAGCTCCAATCATGAAAAAACAGCAAAGCGGTTCGATAATAAATATTGCTTCCATTGCAGGGGTTCGAGCTCGTCCTGGTTTAAATGCATACTGCGCCTCAAAAGGGGCTGCAATTATGCTTACAAAGGCATTGGCATTGGAGTTCGCCCCATATAAAATTCGTGTGAATGCCATTAACCCAGGCCCTGCTGATACACCGATGATCAATCAATTTTTGAACGGGGACGGGACACTGATGGAAGAAGATAAGAAAAAAATCTTTTTGGATAGTGTTCCATTAGGTTCCCTTATACAGCCAGAGGATATTGCGCAAGCTTCCCTTTATCTCGCTTCCGACTTAGCAAAAATTGTAACTGGAGAGATACTCAATGTAGATGGAGGCCGGGGAATTTAATCGGTGAGCGGGACGAAAACATAGATAACAAGACTCATTTTTTTTAGTGAGCTTTGAAAGCATACGATTTAGCGAAAGTACTTTAAGCAATATCGTATGCTTTCAAAAAAAATTAAAGGTTCATTAGTGGCCTTTAATGTTGAGACTAATGATTTTGCCATAATTCTTAAAAAGAACTACTCCAATTGTGTTTTTTTATTCAGTATTTATAGCTTTTGATACCCTCGTTAGCGCAGTCCCAGTCTAGCTTTTCATCAGAGCGAATCTATCTGACACACTAATTGCAGTTTTGCGCCAGAATTCCTGTTTACTTTGAATAAGCCTTGAACTCGGTTATTGCCCTTAGTTCATTAATAAAATTGGAGGTAATAAAAAGAACGAAATATTCTTTTATTCTCCAAAGTTCATAAAAATTTTCCAAAGAGGGGTTAGTAAAATGCCTAAATCTGGATTAGAAGCACGTACGATAAAAAAGGTATCCAGAAGAATTATTCCTTATATTTTTGTGTTATATATCATTGCTTTTTTAGACAGAGTAAACATTGGCTATGCTGCTCTAGAAATGAATGAAGATCTCGGGTTAACAGCATCCACTTTGGGGTTGATTTCCGGTATTTTCTTTATTGGATACTTTCTATTTGAAGTACCCAGTAATATGCTAATGCATCGTATAGGAGCGAGAAAATGGATTGGGCGAATAATGATTACATGGGGCATTGTTGTAATTTTAACAGCCTGGGTCCAAAATGCGAATCATTTGTATATACTCCGTTTTTTACTGGGAGTTGCCGAAGCTGGATTTTTCCCAGGCGTTTTACTTTATATTACGTATTGGTTCCGAGGAAAAGAAAGAGCTCGTGCAGTAGCCCTTTTTATGACAGCCTTGACAGTGTCCAATATAATTGGAGCACCCGTAACCACGTGGATAATCGATAATATTAATTGGGGTGGAATGGCTGGCTGGCGCTGGATATTTGTACTGGAAGGAATTCCTGCTGTCATTTTAGGTATTACGACAATTTTTTATTTAACGGATCGTCCTGAACAAGCCAAGTGGCTTACAAAGGAAGAGAAGGAGTGGCTCATTTCCGAAATTGAAAAAGAAAATCAAGGAAAGGAAATAGGTAAACACTCTAGTCTGAAAAATATATTTGGAAGTACTAGAATTTGGAGATTGTCGTTTATTTACCTTACGTTAGTCACTGGTTTGTATGGGATAGGGTTTTGGATGCCAACCATTATCAAATCCTTCTCTAATATATTAACAAATACTCAAGTCGGTTTGATTACAATGATTCCTTATATTTTTGGAGGAATAGCAATGGTTTGGTGGGCACGACGATCTGATCGCACTGGTGAAAGAAAAATGCATGCAGCTATTCCACCGCTTGTGGGTGCCATTGGCCTTATGGGGTGTGGATTAACTACGAATCCTATACTATCCATTATTATGATGTCTGTTGCAACTGTTGGTATCTACAGTATTTTCGGACCATTTTGGGCTATTCCTTCATTATTCCTTACTGAATTAGAAGCTGCTGTAGGAATAGCACTCATTAGTTCCATTGGTAATTTAGGTGGCTTTATCGGCCCATATGTAATTGGTTATGTACAGGATTCTACAGGTAGTGTAGAGATGGGATTATATTTTATTAGTATAGTCTTATTCATCTGCTTTTTACTCGTATTTACAATTAAGGAAAAACTTGTTACTTCTGCTCCAGTTCAGCCCCAATCAAATAAACTTGATATAAGGTAAAGAGAAACGATAGTGCAGAACAAGATATCGAATTGAAAATAGATATCTGCCGATTAATAAGAGGGAGTCTATAAAGAGAACCCCTAATTTCATATTAGTCGGAGTAAGGTTATGAAATTAGAACTAGATCATTAATTTTTTTACTAAATCTATTTTTTTCCTGCGAAATATGCTGCTTTGTTCACTACAAAGCGACATTGCATACACGACTTTACCTTTCTTCATATCTTGCACGAATAGACAAAGGAGAAATTTTTAATGTAGATAGTGGACGAGGTAGTTAAAAATGAACGAGACAAGAATTTTGTATTTTCCTTAATTTTTTTCCTCAAACAAAATCAAACAATGTTAAACCTTTCATGGAAAGAAAAAACCTTACCTCTTTTGAGTGTACATAGAAATTTGAATAAAGGAGGAAATTCATGAGTAGCGATCTCGAAATGAAGAAAAGCGAGGATTTAGTATTGGATTCGATCGATCAAATGGGCCCTGAATTGATCGAAGTTTCCAAGAAAATTTGGGATTTTGCTGAACTTGGTCTTAAAGAATACCGGTCTTCGAGATTATTAGCAAAGTTACTTGAAAAGCAGGGTTTTTCTATTGAAATGGGTGTTGCGGGTATGCCTACTGCATTTGTCGCAACATGGGGGGGTGGAAAACCCGTTATTGGTATTTTAGGAGAATATGATGCCCTTCCTGGCCTTTCGCAAAAAGTATCCGGTGTAAAAGATCCCGTTGAAAAAGGAGGTAATGGACATGGGTGCGGGCACAACATCTTCGGTGTCGCAGGTGTAGGCGCTGCTGTAGCTGCTAAAAAAGCAATGGAAGCCGATGGTATAAAAGGCACGATTAAATTCTTTGGATGTCCTGCGGAAGAAATCTTGGTTGGCAAGGTGTACATGGTTCGTGCAGGTATATTCAAAGATACAGATGTATGTTTAACCTGGCATCCCGGTTCATTAAATACTCTTTGGAGCAGCAGTTCTTTAGCCATGAATTCTGTAAAGTTTAATTTTCACGGTAAAGCTTCGCATGCAGCTACTAATCCTGAATCTGGAAGAAGTGCTTTGAAAGCTGTTCAGTTGATGGATACGGGCGTTCAATTTCTAAGGGAACATCTCATTGATGGGGCAAGAATTCACTCTACCATTACAGATGGTGGTCATGAACCCAATGTTGTACCCGACAGAGCACAAATTTGGTATTACATCCGCGCCCCTTATAGACAGGATGTGGATGATATGTATGATCGCATTGTAAATATTGCTAAGGGTGCCTCTCTAATGACGGAAACCGATTATGAGGTTCAGTTTCAGACTGGTTGCTATAACATGCTTCCTAATAAAGTATTAGGTCAAGTTTTACTGAAAAATATGAAAAAAGTCGGTCCCCCGCCATTTGATGAAAAAGATAAGGCTTTGGCTGAGGAGTTAGTCCTTTCTTCTACACCAGGTACAAAAGAGACTGTTGTTAGAGTATCAGGTGCACCCCTTGAGTTAGTAAAGTTTATCTTAAATGACACGATAGTTGAACCTTTCGATGAAGGTGATATTTTAGCTGGTTCAACAGATGTGGCGGATGTTTCATGGAATGTTCCGACTGCCCAATTCAATACAGCTTGTGCACCTATTGGCACGCCGTTCCACTCTTGGCAATTTACTGCTTCAGTAGGTTCTGGTATCGGACAAAAAGGAATGCTAATGGCTTCTAAAATATTAGGGTTAAGCGTCATTGATTTAATGAAAAATGAGAATCTACTGGAAGTTGCAAAAGAAGAATTTGAGAAAGAATTAGAAACCAAAGGTAAATACAGAACTCCACTTCCAGAAGGAATAAACCCTCCACTAAATTAGTAAGAAATCTACCTTTATAATGAATTATAAAAAGGGGGAAAGAAAATGTTTGAAAAGAAAAATCTTATCATTTCGATAGTCATGTTGATTTGTGCTCTTGCCCTTGGTGGATGCAGTTCGAAGTCAGATAATTCAAACAATGGTAGTTCATCTGCTTCTAAGCTAGGAGGTTCACTAAAAGTAGCTTATCCAGCGCAGCCGACATCACTTGATCCACACCTGACGACAGCCAATGCAACACGCGACCCAGCAAGGCATATTTTTGAGACACTAGTCACTTTAAATTCTAAATTTGAAGTTACTCCAATGCTTGCTGAATCCTATGAGGTTAGTAAAGATAGAAAAAAAGTTACATTTGTATTGAGAAAAGGCATTAAATTCCATAATGGAAAAGAAATGAAGGCGGAGGATGTCATTGCTTCCATGACAAAATGGCAAGAAGGGGCCGTTGCAAAGGCAAACCTAGGAAATTCTAAGTGGGAAGCCGAAGATGAATATACGGTTATCCTTCATGTTGAAACACCATCTATCGTTCTATTACCAGTACTGGCAGAAGTGGGGCAATTCGCGGCCATCATGCCAAAAGAGGTTATAGAATCGGCTGATACGGGTGGTATCACAGAATATATCGGAACTGGTCCTTTTAAGTTTGTAGAGTGGAAACAAAATCAATACGTTCATTTAAAGAAATTTGATGATTATCAGGCTTCATTCCAACCTGCAGACGGTTTAGCTGGTAAAAAGGAAGCTCTTGTAGATGACATATATTTTCACTTCGTCACTGATAACTCGACTCGAGTAGCTGGGATGATTAGTGGAGAATATGACTTGAGCGTAATGATGCCATGGGACGCAGCACCACAATTTAAAAATGTATCAAGTCTCGAAACCATTCAAGCGCCTCTGGGAATTCACACTCTAATTTTTAATAAACAAAATGGATTCCTGAAAAATGTTAAAGCTCGCCAAGCGGTGAATTTAGCTATTGATAAAAAAGAGGTCTTAACAGCAGCTGTAACTGATGGCTATTTTAGATTGGACCCTGGATATATGCTAAAAGAGCAAGGCTTATGGTACACGGATACAGGGAAAGAAATTTATGAAGCTAAAGATACTGAAAAGGCCAAACAATTGCTGAAGGAAGCTGGGTATAATGGGGAAGAATTAAGAATCCTGACCAGCCGTGACTATTCACAACATTATAATTCAGCCGTGGCAGTTCAGCAACAACTTCAGAAAATCGGTATGAACGTAAAGCTAGACGTGGTGGATTGGTCTACTCTATTAGATCGTAGAAATAAGCCTGATCTATGGGAAATGTTTTTTACTAGCTGGCCTGTTAGCGCAACCCCTCTTCAATATCCATTCCTGGATTCTAGAGCAAAGTTTGCAGGCTGGACGAATAACCCAGAAATAGACAAACTATTGGATCAAATTAAAGCTCAGTCTTCCCAGGATAAAGCTAAAGAAACTTTTAATGAATTGCAAAGAGTAATTTGGGAAGACATGCCTGTTGTTAATATTGGTGCTTATGATTCCATATCCGTAAAAGCGAATAAAGTCAAAGGATATCAAGAATTCCTTGGACCTGTTTTATGGAATACGACCGCTAAAGAATAAAATTAATTGTTTAGATTCCCCTTCATACGTTTTACATTATGAAGGGGTTAATTGTAGAAAGGAGATTTTTGATGAAAGCCTATATTCTCCAGCGAGTCTTATCTCTCATTCCGGTTCTATTAACTGTAGCTATTGTAGTCTTTTTCATTATGCATTTAATACCAGGAGATCCGGCATCAGTAATGCTTGGGGCAGATGCAACAGAAGATGACATTGAAAGATTGCGAGAAGAACTCGGTTTAAATCTACCTATGTACGAACAATTTTTCAATTGGGTCTTTGGCCTTCTTCATGGCGACTTGGGAATGTCTATTTATATGAAGGAACCAGTATTACAGGTATTTATGAATCACTTAGGTCCCACACTTTCATTAGCGATATTGGCACAGGGGATTTCTATACTTATAGCTATCCCCATGGGAATTATTGCGGCAAAAAAACGGGGAACGAGCACAGACCAAATTTTCATGGTGGGTTCTTTGTTGGGAATTTCCTTGCCAAGCTTTCTCCTTGCATTATTATTATCTTTATTTTTCGCAGTGAAACTCCAATGGTTTCCGGTAGCTGGATATAAACCACTTGATGATGGACTATTGGCGCACCTTGAATATCTTATACTGCCTGCCTTGTCTCTTGGGGCCATACAAGCGGCTTTGATTGCGCGGATGACAAGGGCCTCTATGTTAGAGGTACTAAGCATGAATTACATTAAAACCGCAAAATCAAAAGGTGTAAAAGAAAAATTCATCATTTATAAACATGCATTGAGAAATGCTTTTATCCCTATTCTGACTGTCGTTGGACAAACCTTTGGGACATTGGTAGCGGGAGCAGTAATAACAGAAACGGTTTTTAATATACCTGGACTCGGTCAACTTATCATGAACTCAATAGTGCAGCGAGATTACGAGGTACTCCAAGGAACTGTACTGCTGGTTTCCGCCGCTTATGTATTCATTAATTTAATAGTAGATTTACTGTACGGTGTGGTTGATCCAAGGGTACGGTTAAGTCGGAAATAAAGAAATGAATTGAAGGGGAAATGATTTATGGAAACAAAAACAATAATTGAAAAAACAGACCCATTGTATTCAAAAAATCATATGAAGAAAGAACGTCAATCTATACTTCTGAGCAGGTATTTTTCAAACCGGCTTGTAGTTACAGGAAGTGTGATTATCTTGACTCTCAGTTTAATCTCTATTTTTGCACCTTTGATCACCGTATATACACCATATGACATGATAGTAACAGCTCGTCTGAGCCCACCAAGTGCTGAGCATTTTTTTGGAACAGATAACTTTGGCAGGGATTTATTTAGCCGGGTAGTTTATGGCACCCGGGTATCCATGACCGTCGGACTTACAGTAGCTGCGATAACACTAGTAATTGGAGCAGTAATTGGTTTGTACTCAGCTTATTATAGGACCTTGGATCATATCCTGATGAGGATATGTGATGGCTTAATGGCATTTCCTGCAATTCTATTGGCCATTGCACTCATGGCTGCATTAGGGCCGAATATAATTAATGTAATTCTTTCGTTATCTATTGTAAATACACCTACTGTCGCACGTGTCGTTCGTTCAGCTGCCATTGTAGTCAAAGAACAAACTTTTATAGAAGCTTTGAGGTCACAAGGGGCCAGTTCATGGCGAATTATCTGGCTTCATATTGCTCCAAACACTATGTCTCCTCTGATTGTTCAAATCACCTACGTATTTGGAGTTTCTGTCATAATTGAAGCATCACTCAGTTTTTTGGGAGCTGGTATTCCTGCACCATCACCAAGTCTAGGAAACATTTTATTTGATGGTAAAATCGTAATTTTTAATGCTTGGTGGATGACAGTTTTCCCAGGTGCATTCATTATTCTATCCGTTTTGGGATTGAATCTCTTCGGTGATGGACTACGTGATTTACTCGATCCGCACACTAATAAAGTAAAGAAATAATAATAACACGGTATTAATGAGGAGGACGTTTATGGGTAAAGAATGTTTATTAGAGGTCAAAAACCTCAAAACGACGTTCATGACAGAAAAGGGACCTGTTACCGCAGTTAAAGGGGTTTCATTCGAGGTATATTCAGGAGAGACCCTAGGGATTGTTGGAGAGTCGGGATGCGGAAAAAGTGTAACCTCGGAATCTATTTTACGATTGTTAAATGAAAACACGACTAAATATGAAGGAGAGCTGATCTATAAGGGCAGAAACTTGCTATCCTTGAGGGAGGATCAAATGAGACACATTCGTGGAAACGAAATATCTATGATATTTCAAGATCCGATGACTTCTCTTAATCCTGTATATACAATTGGCTATCAAATTGCAGAATCTTACATCATTCATCAAAAGCTTGGAAAAGAAGAAGCATTTACCCGAGCTATAGAAATGCTCAAATTAACAGGAATTCCTTCTCCAGAAAAAAGGGTGAATGAGTATCCGCATGAATTATCAGGAGGAATGAGACAGAGGGTAATGATTGCAATGGCATTGGCGTGTAATCCTAATCTACTAATTGCTGATGAGCCCACGACCGCTTTAGACGTCACTATTCAAGCACAAATATTGGACTTGATTCAAGGTTTGAAGAAGAAACTAAACATGGGAGTCATGTTGATAACACATGACTTGGGAGTAGTTGCTGAGGTCTGTACACGCGTAGTCGTTATGTATCTAGGCCAAATAATCGAAGAAGCTGAAGTAGGATCTTTATTCTCGGAACCCTTACATCCCTACACCAAAGGATTGCTAAAATCCGTTCCACGTTTGGATGGGGACCGTTCTAAAGACATGCATGTGATTGAAGGGATGGTCCCGTCTCTTAATAATATTCCCAAAGGGTGTCGCTTTGCTCCAAGATGTTCGTATTCTACAAGCCTGTGTGAAGAAAGACCACCTGAATTAAAAGAAATTGAAGATGGACATAAAGTGCGCTGTTGGCATTATGAAACAGTATTACAAGAGGGGAGGCGAGAAGGTATTGCAGACGCTGTCAGATGAGAGAGCTCCGATTTTACAGGTCAAGAACTTAAGGAAGCATTTCCCTATATATACTCCTCTTGGCCGAGTGAAAGGGCATGTTAAAGCGGTAAATAATGTAGAGTTTACCTTAAATGAACGAGAAACGCTTGGGCTTGTAGGTGAATCGGGTTGTGGGAAAAGTACAACAGGAAGAACTATCATGCGTTTAACGGAACCTACAGAGGGTCAAGCCATATATAAGGAAAGCGACCTATTTAAGTTAAAAGGGAAGGAAATCGATCAAATTAGGCAAGAAATACAAATGGTGTTTCAAGATCCGCATTCTTCTTTAGACCCAAAGCAAACCATAGGGCATGCAATTGAAGAGCCTATGAAGATACATAAAATGGGGTCAAAGAAAGAGCGTATGGAAAGAACCTTGGACTTACTTCATAAAGTCGGACTTAGAGAAGACCAATATTACCGCTACCCACATGAATTTTCAGGAGGGCAAAGACAGAGGATCGGGATTGCTAGAGCACTAGCGGTAAACCCTAATATTGTAATTTGTGATGAACCAGTGTCCGCTCTCGATGTATCCATTCAGTCGCAGGTCATAAACTTGTTGCAGGAATTGCAAGATAACTTAAATCTTTCTTACCTCTTTATTGCCCATGATTTAAGTGTAGTTCGACATATAGCTGATAACATTGGTGTTATGTATTTGGGACATATGGTAGAGCGGGCTTCAACAGATGAACTATTTTCTCATCCATTGCATCCATATACTCAAGCATTATTGTCTGCGGTTCCAATCCCCGATCCTAAATTAAAAAAGGAACGGATTATTTTAAAAGGGGATGTACCGTCGCCTCTTAATCCCCCATCGGGATGTATTTTTCATACGAGATGTCCCCATGTAATGGATCGTTGCAAAGTTCTATCGCCGGCACTTACAAAAAAGGGGAACAATCACTTTGTAGCCTGTCATTTATATGAATAATTTATTAGATTAGTCTAATTAACTACTATTATCCCAAACTGACTTTTCATTTTTATAAAGAGGAATCTAATTGATAACGAGGTGTATTGATGTTTGCAGATCTAGTGCTTGTTAATGGTCAAGTTATTACATCAAACATGGAATATGACGTCAATGAAGCTGTTGCGGTTACCGATAAACAAATTGTAATGGTGGGTACGAATGAAGAAGTGAAACAATTGATTGGATCTCAAACGGAGGTAGTGGATTTAGCAGGTAGAAGTTTAGTGCCAGGCTTTATTGACTCCCACCTTCATATTACTTTATATGGTACAAATAAATTAGGGGTAAGCTGCAAAGAGCCCACTATCGAATCTTTACATGACGTCTTAAAAGAAATTGAAAAAAAAGTAAATGAAACACCAATTGGAAAGTGGGTACGTGCATGGGGATTCAATCAAACCAAAATATCAGAAAATAGATATCCTTCTAGAAAAGAATTGGATCTTATTTCTAGCAATCATCCGATCATTCTCCGACGTGCCTGTGGTCACATTTCCGTGGTAAATAGCAAGGCGTTGGAGATAGCAGGAATTGATGAGCATACCACAGATCCCGAAGGTGGAATAGTAGTCCGAGATGAGGAAGGAGTTCCTTCAGGCGTTTTAATAGAAAATGCTCAAATGCCTTTTTACGAATTGGCTGACTATACACATGAAGAGCTTCTGCAAGGATTAATGATGGCATCTAATGACTTTACCGCTTCTGGCATAACAAGCATTCACGATGCAGGTGTCACTAGCCCGGAAAACTTTAGGGTGATGCAGGAGGCGGTTCGTAGCGGAAAGATTCAAGTTAGGGTTTATGCAATTGTCTCGACAATCAATAAGTCAGAAGAATTTGTTGACAAGATGATAAAAGCTGGAATTTCAACAGGCCTCGGAGATGAGAAATTTAAAATTGGCCCAGCTAAGGTATTTACTGATGGAAGTAGTAGCGGTCCAACTGCTGCAATGAGGAAACCTTACACTGATGATTCAGAAAATTCCGGCATATTGTACTTTAGCCAGGAGGAACTTAACCGGATTCTCGGGGAGGCTCATGAAAAAGGGTTTCAGATCACAGCTCATGCTCAAGGAGACCGGGCTATTGAATTGATGCTTAACTGTATTGACGAGGCATTGAAAAAACATCCTATAAAGAATCACCGCCATCGGATCGAACATGCAGGAATTACAATGCCTGATTTAGTTGAACGGATGAGGCAATTAGAAGTTATTCCTATTCCGAATCCTGCTTTCTTCCTTGAATACGGTGATGGCTACTTGAAAAGTTACGGAGAACGAGTCAATCATATGTATCCAGTTCGTGATTTCATTGATAAGGGGATAATAGCGGCTGGAGGTTCCGACAGTCCGGTCACATCGTTTAATCCTCTTCTGGGAATTCATGGAGCGGTTAATAGGAAGAGTTCAACCGGGCAGATTGTAGGAGGAAACCAGCGAATAGGAGTATTAGAGGCAATTAAGCTGTTTACATGGAATGGAGCATATGCGAGTTTTGAAGAGAATATAAAAGGAAGCATAGAAATAGGAAAGTTAGCAGATTTGGTTGTATTAAACGGTGCAATTCTTGATGTACCTACTGATCAAATTAAAGATATGCAAGTGGATTATACAATTATAGGCGGTAAAGTTGTATTCCAAAAGGAAAGCAATAATATACTTTCCAAACCCTAACTAAGATCAAGATAACAATTTAAATAGAGATAGATGAAGTACATGTTCCTTAAATAGGAAGGATGAAAGGAATTGAGAATAGGTATAGGCCATATTATGCATGAAACTAATACGTTTTCCTCAGTAAAAACAACTGAAGATTCATTCAAAGAGATTCTTTGGGCAAGAAACGAGGAGATGTTACGATGCCATGAAGGTGTAAAGGATTATATTGGTGGAATGATTGATAAAGGAAGGGAATTAGGGGTGGACCTTATTCCAAGTTTTTCTGCATTTGCCAATCCAGCTGGTACGATAACTAAAGAATGTTTTGAAACATTGAAAAGGGAGTTAGTAACAAATATACAGGATAAAGGGAACCTGGATGCTATTTGCCTCGCTTTACATGGTGCTGGTGTCGTGGATGGAATTGATGATTTAGAAGGTGAATTACTAAGTGAGTTAAGAAAGATACTAGGCTATAAAATTCCCATAGTCGTCACTTTGGATTTACATGGAAACCTTTCTGAAACTATGGTAAAAGAAGCAAATTTGCTACTAGGTGTTAAGTATTATCCGCATATTGATTGTTATGAAACAGGCTTAAAGGCTATGGATTTAACAGTGAAAATACTTAAGGGAGAAATCAACCCTGTTATGGTAATGAAAAAACTGCCAATCTTAATACCAATAGCCGCTGGGTCAACGGATTTGTCTCCTGCAAAAGATATTACACAATTATGTCTAGACAAGGAAGAACAAACAGAAGTGATTGATTGTACCTTCTTTCATGGATTTCCATATACAGACATTCCAGATGTTTCGGCGACAGTCATAACGATAACTGATGACAATGATGAAATAGCGCAAATTGTCTGCAAGGAAGTGGCCAAGGATATATGGGATATGAGAGCAAAGTTTTTAAGGGAACTTCCTGATCCTAAAAATGGGATACTCCAAGCGCTATCTATTGGAGAAAGTCCAATTATCATTAATGAATCTTCTGATAATCCCGGGGCTGGCGCACCAGGGGACGGTACTTATTTACTGAGGGAAATGTTAGAGTTCAATATTCCCAAATCATGCTTTGGGTTTATTTATGATCCAGAAGTAGCAAACCTAGCTCATCAGGCAGGGGTAGGTGAGAAAATTGATGTATCCATTGGGGGGAAAACTGATTCCCTACATGGAGAACCAATTGCTCTAACTTCTGCTTATATAAAAGCATTGACGGATGGCAGATTCACCACCTCATCACCAATGATGAAAGGATTTGAATTTAATCTAGGAAAATCAGTTCGGTTACAGGTTAGGAATGTAGATATTATAGTTTGTTCCGTAAATTGGCAGTCGTTAGACGAACAAATCTTTTTGTTACATGGAATTGATGTAACTGAATATAAGATTGTCGCTTTAAAATCAGCACAGCATTTCCGTGCTGGCTTTAAGCACATTGCTAAAAAGATTATATCTGTAGATTCACCTGGATTAAGCACGAGTAAAGTAGCTAGCTTTAATTATCAAAGAATTATTAGACCGATCTATCCGTTAGATTGCAATTAATTATGAGTCTCGTGTACCCATTTCAATTAAAAAAGGGAAGGCATCAAGGGACTTTTTAACATTGTCTTTTTTGAATATTACGAGTATACGAACGTTTCTCCAATTGGAGGTTAACTCACCGCCAAATCAAAAAAATTTCTAATAGAAAGGGAGTATTTACGAATGAGCGTACAGCAAATGCAGGCTAGGAGAATTAGAGATAAAGAGGAAGTAATCCGACTTACTCAGTCCCTTGTCAAAATTGAAAGTGTCTATCGCCCCGGAGTGGAAGGGGGAAACGAAGAAAAAGTCGCGAACTATGTAGCAAACTATTTAAGGGATATAGGGATTGAGGTATATATTGAAGAAGTAGAGGCTGGCCGTCCAAATGTTATCGGTATTGTTGATTCCGGCAGACCCGGAAAAACGTTACTGTTCGAAGGACATACAGATGTGGTAACGGAAGGAGATCGGGAAGCTTGGAAGTACGATCCTTTTGGAGCTGAAATAGTAAATGGAAAAATGTATGGCCGAGGGACAAATGATACAAAAGGAAATCTTTCGTGTATGATTACTGCTGTTCATTCCTTATTAAGAGATAAGGAATACTGGTCTGGGAAAATTATTTTATGCATTCCTTGTGATGAAGAGGGAATGATGATTGGCATTAAGCATTTTATCAAACAAGGATGGGCAAAAGATGTAACAGGCGCTATCATTTGTGAACCTGAAGAAAATGAAGTCTGTATTACACAAAAGGGGGCCATGCGGATTGCCATTAATGTTTACGGAAAAATGGCTCATGGAGCTATGCCTTTAAGCGGGATCAATCCGAATACACGTATGGCTAAAATAATCTGTGAAATTGATAAGTTAGAAACTCTTGAGAAAGAACGTCTTGGAAAGCATGATCTGTTGGGGTGGCCCTCCATAACACCTACAATCTTAATGGGGCCTGTTCACGGGGAAGCACAAATTAATGTCGTTCCAGATCAATGCATGACCACATTGGATATTCGAACTATACCTGGACAAGAGCATAAGGTTATAAAATCTCAATTGCAAAACATAATAGACAAACTTGCTAAAGGTGATCCTGATTTTAAAGCAGAAATCGAAGTGATTGAGGAACGTCCATGGACCATTACTGACCGTGATAACCCAGTAGTCACGGCTGTTGCAAAAGCTGCTCAGATCGTTACGGGAAAAGAAGCTGTGTATAACGGTGTCCCGGGAGCAACAGATGGGACATTCCTGCATATGGCTGGTATTCCAATTGTCACGATTGGAGCGGGGGAAAGGGATGTACCACACCAAATAAATGAATATGTAGATGTTGAAGAGCTTGCGGAGACAACAGAAATCTATCGGACTGCCGCCCTTATTTTTTTAAATGAAGAATCATCATATTAAGAAAGGATATAAAAATACTGTCAAAATTGGATAGGTCTTATATCAGATTTTATGCGAATATCATTAGACGACATTAACAGTTAAAATATCCGAACTGACACAATAACCTAGTAAAAACAGTACATCACTACAGGTCATCTAGCTCCAAGTGAATTTGATGGATATGTTAAATAAAACCTAAGTAGCATCATCTGTCACTTTGATATTTTTTTGCATGTATAACAAATAAAAGATCATCCATATAAGTCCTAACTAATATAGATGATCTTTTATTATCTTTTAAACTTAATGAGGAAGTGTCGCTTATTTCTTTTAAAGCTTACAATGAAAAATTGAAAATAATATCCTTTATTGATCAATGACGGTTTTAAAAGTTGCTTTTATTGTATGGAAGCTTTTTTCAATATGGGAATGCATTTCCTGTTCGGCTCGTACCGGATCTCTATTCTGAATTGCTATAAGGATCCGTTCATGATCATCTACAAAATCGGAAAAGTTTTTAAAATGTACTTTTAAAATGCTAGTCCTGATATATAGTATTTTCGTCTTGATAACATCGCATAATTGGATTAATTGGTGGTTGCGGGAAGCAAGATCAATGATATCGTGAAATTCCTGATTTAGTTGTGTAAGCTTTTTTGTATCATTCATATTCACGGCTATTTTAGAGTCATTTATTACTTCGACCAACTTGCTTAATTCCTCGTCCGTGATATTCTGAGTCGCTAATTTAACAGCTAAAGATTCAAGGCTAATTCGGCATTGATATACATCAATAATGTCCTGTACGCTAGGGTTATAAACTGATATGGCCTTACCTTCACGAACCAGTAGGTAATCTTTCAATAACATCTGGAAGGCTTCTCTAATTGTACCCCGGCTAACCCCGATTCTTTCAGCAACCCTGGTTTCGACCAAACGCTCTCCAGGCTGATATTCACCGTCTATAATCATACCCTTCAGAATATGATATACCTGATTATGAAGCAATTCAGTTTTTTGTATTTCTTTCATAATAGTGCCCCCTATGTAACTAATTAATATCTATTTAACAAACGGCCTTCAATTTATCAGAGTTTTTCAATACATAGATATATTTCAATAATAAAAGCATAAATCCTACTTTAATAGCTCAAATTATAACACAAAAAATGTCAACGGTTAACCGTTGACATAATAATAAATGTCAATTATTATAAGAATTATCAAAAAATTAGGAAAGTTTTTGTTTTAATGAATTGATTTTTATAGAAAGGAAACGTTTATATTTAACCGTAATCTACCTAGATAGAAATATTAAAAAGGGGTGAATGCTCATGGGTGAAGTTATAAAACAGGGTGCGTTGAAGGGATTAAAGGTTTTGGAATTAGGTAGTTTGATAGCTGGTCCTTTTGCCGGAAGATTAATGGCCGACTTCGGTGCCGAGGTAATAAAAGTAGAACCACCAGGAAAGGGGGACCCCATTAGAAATTGGAGATTACTATATGAGGGCACATCCTTATGGTGGTTTGTTCAATCCAGGAACAAAAAAAGTATTTCATTGGACTTACGAAAAACGGAAGCCCAAGAGATCATAAGGGAATTAACAAATGAAGTCGATATTATTATTGAAAACTTCAAACCGGGGACTATGGAGAAGTGGGGGCTTGGCTATGAGGATTTAAAAAGAATTAATCCGAAGATCATTATGGTTAGGGTATCAGGATATGGCCAAGATGGACCGTACCGAAATAAGCCGGGGTTTGGAAGTATTGGAGAAGCAATGGGGGGGATTCGTTATTTAACAGGCTATCCTGATAGGCCTCCAACAAGGGTCGGAGTAAGCTTGGGAGATTCTGTAACTGCATTATATGCTGTTATGGGGGCATTAATGGCTGTATATCATAGAGACCAACCTGGGGGGGAAGGACAATGTGTTGACGTCGCTCTATATGAATCTATTTTCAGTTTAATGGAAAGTGCAGTTCCAGAGTACGACCATTACGGAGTGATTCGTGAAAGAACCGGAAGCACCCTCCCAGGAATTGCACCTTCGAATACATACCCTTGCAGAGATGGGAAATATATTGTGATTGGGGCAAATGGAGATGGCATTTTCAAGAGGCTTATGGATGTTGTTGAAAGGCCTGATTTAAGGGATGACCATAAATTCTCAACTAATGACGGTCGTGTACAGAATGCTGAGTATCTAGATGAAGTTATTGGTGGTTGGACAATCCAGCATAATTTAGCAGATGCCTTGGTATTACTTGATAATTCAGACATACCCGCAGGATCGATTTATAGTGTTGAGGACATGATGCATGATCCACATTTCCTTGCTAGGGAAATGATCTATAAAATGGATGTTGAAGGCCTTGGAAAACTAAAAGTTCCAGGTATTGTACCCAAATTGAGCAAAACTCCCGGAAGTATTAATTGGGCGGGTCCAAAACTAGGAGAGCACACAGAACAGGTTTTAAAGGGGGTTTTGGAACTAGCAGAGGATAAATATGATGAGTGGCTCGCTTCCGGGGTTATTTCAGATCATGAAACTAGTAAGCTGAAAAATAACAGTACAAAATGAGGAGATGAAATAAAATGAACTTACCAAAACGTGTTGAAATCATAGAGTCTGGACCGAGGGACGGAATTCAAAATGAAAAGATCTTTATTCCAACTGACTCGAAATTGCAATTGATACATGCACTAAGTGAGACGGGGATTAAAAGAATGGAGGCTACTTCATTCGTTTCACCCAAACATGTACCACAAATGGCAGATGGAGCCGAAGTTTTTAGAAATATCAACAAACGTGAAGATGTGCAATACATGACATTGATTCCGAATAAGCGGGGATTTGATTTGGCTAAAGATGTAGGGGCAACCAGCTTAGCCTTGTTTGTTGCGGCAAGTGAGACGTTCAATAAAAAAAATGTAAGGATGTCCATTAAAGAGTCCTTATTCCAGTTATCCTCTGTCGTAGAGGAAGCTAAGAATGAAAATATGTTCATACGGTTCCATATCTCAACAGCTTTTTATTGCCCATATGAAGGTCCGGTTCAGGAAGGGACAACCCTTGGCCTTGTTCATGCATTAGAAAAATTAAATGTGGACGAAATTGTGCTTTGCGATACAATTGGCAGAGCTAATCCTAAGCAAGTATATCATTTGTTCGGTAAAACCTTGGACCTCTCACCCACAGCGAAAATAGCTGCCCATTTCCATGATACTTATGGTTTATCAAAAGCCAACTCATTAGCAGCATTGCAAGCAGGTATCACTTCTTTTGATACTTCCATAGGAGGATTGGGCGGTTGTCCTTTTGCGCCTGGAGCGGCAGGAAACGATGCAACTGAAGACTTTGTATTCATGCTTCATGAAATGGGAATAGAGACTGGTATTGATTTTGATAAACTCATGCATTGTGTAACTCTGATAAAAAAAATGACGAATCGTACATTGACTGGCCACCTCCACAAAATAGAAAATCCATACTCCCCAGAGAATAACACCAATGATATTGTAAAACAGAACTCTTAACCGTTTTTTCATACAAATAAATATCACTCCCTCCATATAAATTGCAACTGGCGATTTCTCTTCATGACAAATAATGTAACCGTTTTCTCGGAGAGTTTAAAAGGTTTATAGAATTTTTCTTCAAACCCTTTCGTTTAAAAGATATAAAGGCTACAAATAAATCATTTACAAGGGGATATGTGAATGGCTATTTTAGGGTTTCTGATGATTGGTACATTTCTTTATTTAGTGATGTCAAAACGAGTTTCTGTTTTAATCGCATTTGCACTTGTGCCGATTATATTTGCACTTATCGGCGGTTTTGGGTTGGAAATAGGGAAAATGATGTTGGATGGAATTGCAAAAGTTACACCGACGGGTATTATGATTGGTTTCTCCATTTTGTATTTTGGTTTGATGATCGATAAGGGCTTATTTGACCCAATGATAACCCGGCTCATTCGTTTTGCAAAAGGAGATCCTCTAAAAATAGTAATGGCCACGGCTATCATAACTTTAGTTGTTGCTTTGGATGGGGACGGTTCTGCAACTTTCATGATAACAGTCACCGCTTTGTTGCCAATTTATAAGAGGTTGGGCATGAGCTCACTTACATTAGCAGGAGTAGTGGCGTTGGGTGCGGGGGTCATGAATATTATTCCATGGGGAGGGCCGCTAGCTAGGGCAATGGTTTCCCTTGGGGCGGAGTCCTCCGAATTGTTTAATCCCATCATTCCAGCCATGTTAGCTGGGGCTGTATGGGTAGTATTTGTATCGTATATATTTGGTAAAAAAGAACGAAAAAGAATTGGCATTATTTCGAACAAAGGCGATTCATTGGAATCGGGAGAAATCGCGGCAACACTAGAAATGTCATCGAGTCTACCGAAACTCTATTGGTTCAATTTAATCTTAACCATTTCTTTGATTTTCGCACTAATAATGGAAATAATTCCAGTTCCTGTATTATTCATTGTTGCTTTCGCCATTGCTTTGTTAGTGAATTTTCCTGACGTGAAAAAACAGCAAGAACAAATTGCTTCCCATGCCCAAAGCATGGTTATGGTATGTACGACCATATTCGCGGCTGGTATTTTCACAGGAATTCTTTCAGGAACTAAGATGATTGACGCCATGGCTGTTTCTATGGTTTCAGCCATACCGGATTGGCTGGGAGGCCATCTGCCAATCCTGGTAGCCGTGGTCAGTATGCCATTAAGTTTAATATTTTCTCCTGATGCCTTTTATTATGGGCTGCTTCCTGTACTAAGTGAGGCCGGGGGAGCCTTTGGTGTTGACCCAATAGAAATTGGCAGGGCTGCATTATTAGGGAACGGGACAACGGGTTTTCCCTTGAGTCCATTGAATCCGTCTGTGTTTGTCCTTATTGGATTATGTAAGGTTGATTTGGGAGATCTTCAGAAAAAGATTTTTTTCTGGGCTTTTGGCAGTACTATCGTGATGACAATCGTGTCATTGCTTACAGGGGCAATACCTCTTTAAATAAATTAGTTTGGAAATTCAATTAGGGAGTGGTTCAATGTTACCTCTTGAGGGAATTACAGTTGTGTCATTAGAACAGGCAGTCGCAGCTCCATTTGCATCTCGGCAGTTGGCAGACTTAGGGGCACGTGTGATAAAGGTAGAGAGGCCTGGATCTGGAGATTTTGCACGAAACTATGATTCAACCGTTCACGGAATGTCGAGCCACTTTGTCTGGCTCAATCGATCGAAAGAATCCTTGACCCTTGATCTAAAACAGGATGGAGCAAAGATGGTTTTGGATAAATTGCTTTCGGAGGCGGACGTATTCATTCAAAACCTGGCACCCGGAGCTGTCGATCGACTTGGTTTTAGTTCCTCTGTCCTCAAAGAAAAATATCCTCAACTTGTGATTTGCGGAATTTCTGGTTATGGTACGTTCGGTCCTTATATGGATAAAAAGGCATACGATTTACTCATTCAATGTGAGGCAGGTGTCGTTTCCATTACTGGTACAGAAGACACTCCATCGAAAACAGGCATATCGATTGCGGATATTGCAGCAGGTATGTATGCGTACTCTGGTATATTAACTGCACTTATTTCTCGTTTTAGGACAGGTAAAGGAAAGGTGATGGAGGTTTCAATGCTTGAGGCGTTGGGAGAATGGATGGGATATCCACTATACTATTCTGGGTATGGTGGGACGGATCCGAAGCGAACTGGGGCAAATCACGCAACGATTTATCCTTATGGTCCGTTCCTAGCAGGGGATGGAAAATTAGTATTCTTGGGCATTCAAAATGAGCGGGAGTGGGAAAGCTTTTGCACACAAGTGTTAGAAAAATCTGAATTAATTACAGATAGAAGGTTTCATAGTAATGTATTCCGCGTTTCCAATAGCGATATTCTCAAGGAAATGATTGACGCTGTTTTTCAAAAAATGAACTCGAGTGAGATAATTGAAAAACTTGAAAAAGCAAAAATTGCGAATGCCCATTTAAATACGGTAGAGGAATTCATCAAACATCCACAATTGAAGGTCCGGGGACGTTGGCGAGAAGTCGATTCTCCTGCTGGAAAATTAAATGCACTCATCCCTCCTGTTACTTTCGATGATTTGGAGCCGGTCATGAATCCTATACCGGATGTTGGCGAGCATACAGAGTCTATCCTAAAGGAGTTTGGATTTGAAAACGAAATCATCGGAAAAATATAAGGCATTCCCTAATGATGGAAAAATGAAAAGGGGTGAAGTTATGATTACTCGGACATGGATGTTCATTCCTGGGTCTGATGAAAAGAAATTAAAGAAAGTGCAGCAATTATGTGCCGATGTATTCATTTATGATTTAGAAGATGCTGTTTCTCCAGAAGGAAAAAAAGATGCAAGAGATTTAGTGAGGAAATATATCAAGGCGAATCAGGAAAAGGAAAATTACATCAGAATAAATGGATTTCACACACCATATTTTTACGATGACTTACTTGATCTAATTGATCTCGGTTTGACAGGAATTGTATTACCGAAAGTTGAGACAAAAGAAGAAATTAGGTCTTTGGATCATTTATTAGTTGAAAGGGAATCAAAAAGGAATCTAAATAAGAGCCAAATAAAAATTGTACCTTTAATAGAGTCTGCTTTAGGATTATATAATTCTTTTGAAATCGCTTCTGCTAGTCAGAGAGTTCAGCAGCTTGCTTTCGGTTCCATGGACTATGCATTCGATATAAATGCAACCATAACGAAGAATGCCCATGAATTGCTCTATGCAAGATCTCAATTGGTTGTTACTTCCAGGGCTGCGGGAGTTGGACCACCTATAGACACGGTTTTTGTTGATATAAAAGATCATAAAGGCTTTCTAGCCGAAACCCAGCTTGTTAAGGAGCTTGGATTTCAAGGGAAATTAATCATTCATCCAGATCAGGTCGATCTTGTAAACCAGGTCTTTACCCCAAGTCCTGAAGAAATCGAGGAAGCAGAAAGAATTGTAAGTGCGTTCGAACAGGCATTAGTCAAAGGGGAAGGCGTTTTGCAGCTTAAAGGGAAAATGATTGATCTTCCTATTGTAGAACGTGCTAAGCGTACCCTTCAATCAGTTAATTTATATCAAGCTTGACGATCAAGTATCGCTCGTGATTCTACTGGAGCTTGAAGGGAGGAAGTTATTATGAAGAAGATTAGAATTGGTTCGGGTGCAGGATATGCAGGCGATCGAATTGAGCCTGCGATGGAATTAATTCAAAAAGGAAATTTGGATTACATCATCTTTGAATGTTTAGCAGAAAGGACAATAGCCCTTGCTCAGCAGGAGAAAATGAAAAATCCTGATAAGGGGTACAACCATTTATTGAAGTATCGTATGGAAAAAGTCTTATCACTGTGCATCGAGAATGATGTCACATTAATCACCAATATGGGAGCAGCAAACCCTCTCGCAGCCGCTAAGATCGTTAAGCAATTAGCAGAGGAAAATGGCATCGGACATTTAAAAATAGCAGCTGTAAGTGGAGATGATGTATATCCGAACATTGGGAAGTACATGGATTGCACAATAATAGAAACCGGAGTCCCTTTGAAAGAGGTGAAGTCTTCCATCATTTCTGCAAATGCCTATATCGGAATTTCAGGAATTGTTTCCGCTTTGCGAGAAGGTGCAGATATTGTAATTACGGGCCGGGTATCTGATCCTTCATTAGTAGTTGCACCACTTAAACATGAATTTGGTTGGCAGGATACAGACTATGAGCTTCTTGGTAAGGGGACAGCCGCTGGTCATTTACTCGAGTGTGGAGCCCAAGTGACCGGTGGTTATTTCGCAGATCCGGGGTATAAGGATGTTCCTGACTTATGGAATGTCGGTTATCCGATCGCCGAAGTACAGGAAAATGGGAACTTTCTTTTAACCAAGCTTGAGGTTTCGGGAGGCATGGTTACGGCTGCTACCGTAAAGGAACAGGTTGTATATGAAATTCATGACCCAACCCGATATCTAACTCCGGATGTTATCGCTGATTTTTCTCAAATAGAAGTGATAGAAAAGGAAACAAACCAAGTGCATATTAAGGGAGTGTCTGGAAAAGAGAAGAGCGGTTACTATAAAACGAGCATCGGCTATTTGGACGGATACATAGTTGAAGCAGAAATCAGTTACGGAGGTTCGGGTTGTTTGGGAAGGTCAAGACTGGCGGAAGAAGTAGTGAGACACCGGTTAATTCAGGCAAATATTGAGATTCAAGAAATTAGATTCGATCATATTGGTTCTAATTCGCTATATGGATCTTCTATATCGGAACCGTTGTATAACAGAGAAAAACTATCGGAGGTACGATTAAGGGTTGCAGCCAGGACAGCTGATAAAGTAGGCGCTAACTTAATCGGCCAAGAGGTGGAAGCTTTATATACTAATGGGCCTGCTGGAGGCGGTGGTGTTCGGGTTAATGTCCAAGAGGTTGTATCCATTGCTTCAATTCTTATTCCTAGCGAAGATATTAAAATCGACGTAACGTACGAGGAGGTAGACAAGATTGAAACTCAAGCAAGTCGCTCACTCTAGAACAGGGGATAAAGGAAATATTTCAAATATTTCAGTCATCGTCTATCGTATGGAGGATTTTGAGAAAGTAAAAAAACAGGTAACTGCAGCAAAGGTTAAGGATTACTTTCACGAAATAGTGAAGGGTGATGTGGTTAGGTATGAACTGCCGAAAATTGGCGCATTGAACTTTGTCATGCAAAACGCTCTAGGCGGAGGAGTCACAAAATCACTTGCTTTGGATAGACATGGAAAAAGCATGAGCTCAGCCCTAATGGATATGGAAATCGATATGGAAGCTGATGTACATGACCCAAATTATTAATTTTCTTATGAAAGCGAGCCAAATATTCAAGGGCTCGTTTTTTGTATCCCGATATTTTGAGGAGATATTCTTTTGGTATCCACCCTAACATATAAGCTGACACTTTGTTATACATCATTTTGATCAAACAATCCGATCGCTACGATAGGATTATATGAGTATAGCAAGTGAGGAAGCATTCAAATGTTGCTTGGTTAGTATAAGTTGAAGAGCAGAGGGGTGCAGGGCCCCTTTCTCTTTCCGTAAAGAATGATGATCATTTAATAAAAATTTGCTGACCTTTGTTCATTTTTTGTTCATAAGTATTTCCTTAAAGGAATAAAAATAATAAGTGTTTTCGATACTTTATATTATGGGGGAGAGCAAATGAACGAGTTTTTGGAGAAAACAGCAAGATTCGAGCATCGGTTTTGGCTGCAAATCTTAGGAGACCATGCCAGGTTCATCCACGAGTCTTTAGCTCCGGTCGAAGTGGAATACATTGAAATTGCCTCAGAATTCATTCAAATTTTTGATACTCTCCTTGGTAAAGCCAATTCGGAAGAAATTTCGCAACTTACTGCCACAGCAGAACAAGAAACATTAAGATTTCGGGAGTTTAAGCTATGTCTTTTAAAAGAGCATCTGGTAGGTAAAATTAAAATACATCTTTCACCTTCATTCATTAATCATATGGTGAACGAATTAGAAGAATATTTAAGATTATTGAAATATTTCAATGCAAATCAAATGCCGCCGATTTTTCATGAACTTCATCATCATTTGCTTTGGCTGCTAGATGCAGCAGGGCATGCAGGTACAATATCAACCAATTTGGATGATGTTGAAAAAAGATTAAAAGAGAAAAGTGAGCAATATAAAAAACATTTTAATGATTTTTATTTAAAAGCTGTTGAAATGGCTGGATTTTTACGAACTAATCTGTCAACATTCCCAGCGTTGGAAAAAATGAATGCGGACGTCACATTGGAAATTAAATTCTTCCAGCACTTCCTGCTTGAATTGGAGGAGCTTGACCTCAGTGCGCAGGCTCTTGGAACTTTTTCGCCATTAATGGCCGATCATATGTGGCGTGAAGAATGTTATTATTTAACGAAACTCGCTGAATCGACAGACATGGAAAAGCCAAATTGCGATCCAGCGAAACCGAGGCTAGTCGAATAAAAAAGTACCTCATGGAGCCCTTTCTTTAAACGGGCTCTTTAAATGTGCTTTCCTTAATGGTTGTGATTTATAAAGGAAGTTAATTCCTATCCTTATGTTATACTAGAAGAACTAAAATTAATTATAGAAGTATAGGAGTGCTGAAAGATGTTTGGAAATGCTTCCAATTTGACAGATGGCATTTATTTTGGAGAATCGTTACCACAACAAATCGCTAAACACATTTTAAAAAAAATCATTGAAGGTGAAATAGAAGCTGGAGAGAAAATCGTCGAAGAAGACATTTCCAAAGAATTGAACACTAGCCGTGCACCCGTACGCGAAGCCCTTTATTTATTGCAGGTTGACGGTATTGTTGAGAGGATGCCGCGGCGGGGAACGATCGTCAAGCCATTTTCACAAAAGGAAATCATTGAATATAATGATGTTACGATCGGGTTGATCCAGATGGGCATTGATTTTTCCCAAGGGAAGTGGCATGCAGAAAATAAGCAATCATTACAAAGGCATTTGGAAAGTGCAACCGATGAGTGTGAAAATAGGAATGTAATCGAGTATCAAAAAAGGGCAACACAGATATTTCGCTATATTTTTTCAATCGCTAATAATAAAGCATTATCAAGATTTTTTGAAGAAGCCAGTCATATCCTTATGGTTTTTGCCCAAAGTCAATGGAATACGGAAACGATGGAAAACTTCCATTTCAGATTAAAAATGTCCATTGAGGCCATTCTAGAAGATGATTTCGTTAAAGCAAAAAATGAAATTCATGAAGCCTTGAGTCGTGGAGTGATGTAGAGTCTTTGACTCTAAAACTAAATTGTCGACAATCGACAAAATTAATGATATGGTGTAATCGTATTCAAACAAGAATATCTTCACCAAGATTAAAGGGAGAAAGGGAGAATAGTATGCAAGCATTCGATTTTACAGAAAAAGTAGCAATTGTTACCGGCGGCGGGTGATCGGCCGGGCAGCATCTATTACACTTTCAGAAAATGGAGCCAAAGTGGTTGTTGTAGACCTTTCCTAAGAGGCTGGAATGCAAACGGTAAATAAAATCAAAGAAAACGGCGGCGAAGCGAAATTCGTAAATGCCGATGTTACAAAGGAAGCCGATATTAAAAATTATGTCCAAAAACGATAGATTCCTATGGGAAATCGATATTTTCTTGAATAATGCCGGGTGGGAAGGCAAAATAATGCCCCTTATCGATTATCCTACTGAGGTTTTCGATCAATTAATGACAATAAATGTACGCGGCGTTTTCTTGAGCTTGAAACATGTATTGCCACATATGATTGAACAAAAAAGCTGGGCAGTCGTGAATACAGCTTCTGGAGCGGGTTTACTGGCAACGCCAAATATGATGGCGTATGGCGCATGTAAACATGCGGTTCTTGGAATGACGAAAACAGCTGGTGTCGAAGTTGCTCCACATGGTGTCCGGGTGAATGCGGTCTGCCCAGATGTCGTCAATACAGCTATGATGCGGTCGATTGAAAGCGGATTTGGTCAAGGTGATTCCGCGGCAGCAGAAACGGCTAGAAAACAGTTGGAAGCAACGACTCCGGATGGCCGGTATGCTGAGCCTCAGGAAGTTGCAAATCTAATGATGTACTTAGTATCCGATCTTTCCAGCCACATTACCGGTCAAGAACTTGTAATCGACGGAGGGGCCATTTTAATCTGATTAGCAAAAAACATTATTAAAGGGGGACACATATATGAGTTTAAAAGGAAAAGTCATAATAATTACAGGAGCGGGCAGCGGAATTGGTAAAGAAACGGCATATAAATTAGCTGATCAGGGAGCTATTGTCGTAGCTGCTGATTATAATGATGTTGCCGCTAAGGAAACGGCTGAATCTATTCAACAAAAGGGAGGCACGGCATCTTTTGTGAAAGTGGACGTAGCTAAAGCGGAAGAAGTGGAAGCGATGGTCGAAGCAGCAATTGCCAACCATGGCACCATCAATGGCATATTCAACAACGCTGGAATTGGGCTAGTAAAACCATTTTTGGAAATGGATCCAGAATCATACCACAGAGTCGTTGATGTTGACCAACACGGCGTATATTATGGCATGTATTATGCAGCAAGGAAGATGGTCGAGCTTGGTGTAACTGGGGCAACGATCGTTAATACAGCTTCTATATATGGGACGATGGTTTCAATTGGCAGCTTTAATTACCATGCCGCAAAAGCTGCAGTCATCGCCATGACTAAATCCGGTGCCATTGAACTTGCGCAATATGGGATTCGTGTTGTCGGCGTTGCACCAGGTTTCATCGAAACGCCGATCATTGGTGAAGATCAAGAGTTCCTGGAAAGTTTGGCACAACTTCATATGAGGAAAAAATTGATTCAGCCAGAAAAAGTTGCTGAAGTTGTAACGTTCTTGTTCTCTGAAAAAGCGGACGCCATTAATGGACAAGTCATCCCTGTTGATGATGGATTCTTAAGCTTTAAAGGATAATTATAATAAATAAAGGATTTTCGAGATAACTTAAAAAGGGAGTTTTGACAAATGAGTGAACGATTTGATGGCAAAGTTGTAATCATTACTGGAGCAGGATCAGGGTTAGGACAAGCAGCCGCATTGGAATTGGCTAAAGAAGGGGCTAAACTTTCATTAGTTGATTTAAACGATGCATCTTTGGAAGTGACAAAAAAATTAATCTTGGAAATTGCACCAAAATCGGACGTGCTTCTGGTCACTGCAGATGTATCGGATGAAGAAGCAGTAAAGAACTATGTAGACCAAACAATCAGCAAGTATGGCAGAATTGATGCATTCTATAATAATGCGGGCATCGAAGGTAAACAAGCCCCTATGGCTGAATACGATAGCAAAGTTTTCAACAAAGTGACGGACATCAATATTAATGGTGTGTTCTATGGTATGAAATATATTCTGCCAATCATGAAAGAACAAGGATCAGGGGCAGTGGTGAACGTGGCTTCCGTAGGTGGAATTCGTGCTGTGCTTAACCAAAGTGCTTACGTTGCGAGTAAGCATGCTGTTGCAGGCTTAACGAAAACAGCTGCCATAGAATATGGTCAATATGGAATCAGCATAAATGCCATTGCACCAGGAGTTATCTTAACGGCAATGGTAGAAGGTTCATTCAGGCAAATAGGCGGGGAAAATTGGGAAGAAGCAATGGCGGATTTCGTCAGTGTGAATCCTAAGAAACGCTTTGGTAAACCTGAAGAGGTCGGCCGTTTAGTCGCCTTCCTATTATCAGGGGAATCGGAGTTCATCAACGGGGCTGTCATTCCGATTGATGGCGGACAATCTTCACAATACTAAACGTGTAAAGGGAGTGACAGTATTAGGTCACTCCCTTTTTAATCGTATCCTTTTATTTAATGACCAAATGAATTCAAATTTTAAAAATCAGTACATTATGAAACGAAATACGAACCATTAGAATAGTAAAGGAACTCATAAAAAAACGCCATATTAAGGCGTTTAACAAACATTAAAGAAACCAATCGTTACTTTTCTTTATCATGAAGCTTATCTTCATATTCAGTTTCCAACATACCATACAGACCATTCATTTCTTGTTCATCCGGATCTGCCCCAAACTCGTTTCTATATTTTTTCTTTTTATCATCAAGGATTTCTTCTTTTTCATTCTTCTTGTCCATACATATCACCTCCAACCAATAGGGTGTCTCATCGTTCGATAAAATATGCATGGTAATCTCATTTACAAAACGTTTAATTGGGTATTCTAAATAGTTATTAGTCTTACTATTTGTTAAGATATAAATATATTAACTTAGAGATATCGGAGAGAGAATGTGAAGAAGAAGAAACGTAAGAAATCAAAGAAAGTTTTTACCATTTTCATCCTGATTTTTGCATTTTTGCTCATTAAGGAGATCATGAAAACCCCCTATTCCGAAAATGTTTCCACATCAGTAAATACGCTTGATTCTTTCGCGAACGTAAAAAAGTATAGCTCACTCCTTCAAGGGGAGTTGGCTAAATACGGACTTGAGGAGCATACTTCGACATTGATTGCTTTGATGCAGCAGGAAAGCCGAGGACGGGGCGGTGACCCAATGCAGGCATCTGAGTCAGCGGGTCTTGATCCAAATACAATCACAGATCCAACGGAAAGCATTAAGTATGGGGTGAAACATTTTAAGAGGATCAATGAATATGGCAATGAAAAGGGCGTGGATTTTGCCACGATCATTCAAGCATATAACATGGGAATTGGTTATATTGATTTCGTGGCGAATGAAGGGGGCAAGCATAATGAAGAGCTTGCGAAGAAGTTCTCCATGCTTCAGGTCGAAAAGAACCCCAAGCTCTATGATTGCGGCGGGGACAAGGATAATTTTCGGTACCCATATTGCTACGGGGACTACTCATATAGTGCAAAGGTATCCAAGAACATTGAGGAGCTTGGCAACAGTATATCGGCTCAAGCTGATGGTGAGTGAGGGGAACAAAAAGCCTACTGAATGAAGTAGGCTTTTTGTTAATGGTAATGCTACCTCTTTTGCGGAGTTCAAAGAATCAAAACGTTTGTCATTTATTGTTCAACCATGGAAGGAGGTCGTTATGTTTATAGAGTTTCCCGGATTCCTCAATAATTTGTGAAAGAAGGGTATCAATGGAATCAAGTAAAGAGTTTAAGGCTTG
Source organism: Peribacillus sp. YIM B13477 (assembly GCF_042787955.1). Lineage (NCBI taxonomy): Bacteria > Bacillati > Bacillota > Bacilli > Caryophanales > Bacillaceae > Peribacillus > Peribacillus sp. YIM B13477. The sequence continues at coordinate 1,294,221 of NZ_JBHZPD010000001.1, read as the reverse complement.
TTTAACAGAACCACTCTCAAATTGCTCTAAGGGCACAGGTAACTCTTCCTCGTCCAAAATAAAATGTGACCCATCCGGAAGCACCATGATATCAATGATCAAATCCTCAAAGGATAACAACTTATCCGCCATATATGTATTTTTTACAATATTAAAATAGGAACCCAAATAATTGCCTTCATTATCTCTCCAAATGTATAAATTATAAGGGCGGCCTTTCCAATAATAAGCTATCGTATAACTTCCAATGGGTATGTTTAATTCTATAGGACCCGCTTTCATCGTGAACGCATCCATGATTTCATGAAAAAGCACGACATGATGATTTTGTGCGTTTAATAGCAAACAGGTATGTTCTACAACTAAAGAGTCATAGCGGATTTTTCTTTCAATTATTTCATTGCCACGTTGAAGTGCTGTTGTGAATATTTTGTCCATCATCTTATTTCTCCCTTAAAAACCATCTAGATCATTATGCCATTTGTTTCTTTTCTACTTTGGTAAATATCAAAACCTAATTTCACAAGTACCGGGAAATTAGGTTTTAACTACTTCAAAATCGTTCACTCTTCTGCCTAATCAGAATGTTGTTTATTGGAAAACTTAACCTTGATATGCCTGCTCTAAAGTTTTAATGTCAATTTTTTTCATTTGGAGCAGCGCTTTCATCATTCTTTCCGATTTTTCAGGATTGGAGTCGTTCACCATCTCGGTTAGATTTTCTGGGATGATTTGCCATGACACGCCAAATTGATCTTTTAGCCAACCGCACACTTGCGCCTTTTCATCTCCGCCTTCCGAGAGCTTTCCCCAATAATAGTCCAATTCTTTTTGATCCTCGCAATGGATGATAAATGATATTGCCTCTGTGAATTTGAATTGAGGACCGCCATTTAATGCTACGAATGTTTGTCCTTCCAATTCAAACTCCACGGTCATCACAGAACCCATTGTCTTTCCATGGATTTGATTTCCTTCATTTCCATAGATAGTGATTCTTCCAATCTTAGAATTTTCAAAGATGGATGTGTAGAACTTCGCCGCCTCTTCGGCTTGTGAATCAAACCAAAGGTTAGTTGTGATTTTTTGAATTTTGTTTTTCATGATTTTTCTCCTTTATTGTTTCATCCTTGCTATTATGATCAGGAAATGAGAATTGATTCGATAAGATTAAATACATTGAAAGTACCCTTTCACTATACACCTTTTATCATGAACCAAGATAATGATGTAAAGTTAGGTTGTGTTTTGTGTATTCCAACCGATCATTTAACTAATCCCCTTAATCCTTTGCTTGTTACAATATCCTAGCCTTATGGTGATGGAAATACAAAAGGATATAGAAACTTTTCAACCATGAAAAGTCCTATATCCAAATTCCGTTTCTCAGCTTTCGAAGTTAAATTGCCATTGGATTCCGAATTTATCGGTTAACTGACCGTAAATTTTACTCCAGAATGTTTCCTGCAGCTCTAGACCAACCGTGCCGCCTTCACTTAGTTTGTTAAAGATCGATTTAATTTCCTCCACATCATTACCGACATATGCCAGGCTGATGTTATTTCCTTCTACAAAAGGCATACCAGGAAAAGTATCTGAAAACATGATATTGCTCCCATTAATAGTAAGCCTTGAATGCATGACTAAATCTTTCGCTTCTTCTGGAAGGGGAAATTCCGGATTAGGCGGTGTTTCCCCAAAGGTCATGATATTTGGTTGTTCCGTTCCAAAAACCTCTGCGTAGAACTCTACTGCTTGTCGACAATTCCCATTAAAATTAAGATATGCATCAACTGACATGTATCTCACTCCTATTTTCTTATTTATTTTTCATTGCTCCCAATTTATTACTTAATGTATGATTACCTTACGAAAAATTCCGGTGGTTCAATTCCAAGGGTTCTAAGATAAATATAACCCTGTCCCCTATGGTGGATCTCATTTTCCAGGGCATATTGAAGTCTATCAAAGTGGCTTTGTGAAGGACCGAAAAAAGGATCTTTTTCAACCACATCAAGCGTTTCCTCGGTCATTTCCTCCCACAATTTCCTCGTCTCATCCCTTACTGCTTCGCATGCTGATACGAGTTCTTCTTTGGTGGAGATTACGGCAAAGGAATCTGGAAACTCCCAAATACCCAGTGCAATTCCACGCATATATCCAGTCTCAATGTTCATGACTTCTTTAACCATCTCTGCGAAAGGGCGAAGCTTACCGGCCGGTGTATAATGAAATAATTCCTTTTCAGGGAAAGCTTCAACCACCCGCAACGTCAATCTCCTGTTGCCTTCCAATATATTTAACAAACCCTCTTTCGAAAGAACCACCATTTCACTCTCCTTTGATCAACACTCTGTATAAAAGTTCTGTGAAAAATCGAAAAGTCCTGCAAATTCCTGAATATAAAGAATGCATAGCTTTTTTAATAAACAATGGAGCAATTCCATTAATGTATAATTAACCAATAGATAAAGTAAAAAGGGGAAATGTCATATGTTCGGTTCCTTAAATAAAACTAAATTAATAAAAAATGATTTAAAAGGCATTGCTAAATTAATGTATCAGGATGTGTCAGATGACACTTGGGATCAAGAGAACCTAACAAAGAGAAATTTAGATTTTACTATTGAAAGCATTCGTTATATAGATGCTTATACGAAAAGATTAAGCACTACTCAAATGGGTAGGGAACTTTTAAAGAATCATTTTGATAATTTTGTGGTAAGGATAGGTGCGTATATTGGAGAAGTTATAAAAAGGAATATAAATCAGGATTATAAATGGTATGAATATGATTCTGTATATCATTTTTCTTCTGCACTTGATGAAGTGAATAGGGGCATTAAAACAGAGACGGTTCTTTACTCCAAAAAGAGAGATAGAGTTATAATGCCATTGACTGTGGTAGCTCAACATCTGCAAGGGAATCCGTCACATACAGATTTCTTGGAATATGTAGAAGAAACAATTAAGCAAAGGTCGTAAGAGATATCGGCTTCCCTTAAACAATTGTGTTGGTTTTCAAAAACCTTCCCAAAAGAGGAAAAATTCAATTTTTGTATATATTGATTAAATCTTTCATTTATTATACGATTTAATCAGTTATATTTTCCCAACCAGCAGATGCTTATCCATAAATGATTCAATTAATAACGGAACCAGCAGAAAGGGAGAGAAGCCAATGATTAATAAAGTCGGCCAAATTATGTTATACGTTAATAACCAAGATGAGTCATTGAAATTTTGGACGGAAAAATTCGGATTTAGCGTAATTTCTGAAGAAGATAACGGCCAAGGGTTAAGATGGATTGAAATAGCACCAACAAAGGAAGCACAAACGAGTATCATCCTGCATAATAAGGAATTCATTGCTAAAATGCAGCCTGAATTAAATCTTGCTACACCTTCATTAATGTTTTACTCGGATAATCTTGATGAATTATATAAAGACTTTTCGGATAAGAATATCAAAGTGGGAGAACTTGTAAATATGCCATCTGGAAGAGTCTTCAATTTTGCTGATAATGAAGATAATTACTTTGCGGTCATGGAAAAGAAGTAAATCATTTAGCTAAAGATAAAAAACATCAAAACGACTAGAAAAAATATTTTTAGTCGTTTTGATGTTTTTTGATCAAACTACATTCTTTATGAAACATTTAGTCTTCAGGCCTTGGCCCAGCAGGAAGTCCAGAGTTCTCAACCGTTTTGATCGGCCGAATTGTTATGTCTCCATTCACGTAAATTTGACAAGATAAACGTAAATGATCTTCCATTCCTTTTTCCTCAAAGACCTTTTTTTCTTTATGTGTGACCTCCAAAAAATCACCTGCCAATATTTCCACTCTGCAAGTTGTACACTTAGCTTTCCCACCGCATCGGTGGAGAATATTTATCCCGTTATCTTCCAATGCCAATACTAATTTTTTTCCCATTTCAACTTCAAATGTTCCTTGGTCAAATACTGTTACATAAGGCATCTAATACCACCTCTTATTATAGGATATCTATCAACAGGTCATTAATATATCTATTCTCTTACCATGTCCATATGACATAAAAAAATGTGAAGTCACTGCTGATTGATAGTAAAGATGAATAATTAATTATCGTGAAGACAAACTTTAAGTACATTCATAATTATTAATGTTAAAAAGGGATAAATAGAGTTAGGGAAAATAAGCATGGTCTTTTAGTGGGAATTAAGATCCATTGAAAAAAAGAATCGAATAATTAAAGGGAGGTGCATGCCTGTGAATAATGGACATTGTAATTTTTCACCAATGAAACAAACGTTAAAAGAGGAGATACGCCAAGTAATATCGGCATTACAGGATAACTTAGAAGCAATGGGTGATGAAAATTATTGTCTTCTTGGGAATTTCGAGAAAATAAAGGATAAATTCATATACATTGATATGAAAGCAGCAACATTTTATTTAAACTGTTATTTGTCACCGTTTACGGACAAATATCCCGAATTATCAACTTGCGTTCAAAATTTATCGAATTTGAGACATGGCGGATTGATTGTGATTCAACGGGGAGATTCCCTTGATTCATTGATTCAACCCGGTATTTCAATAGGAGCGGAGTTAACCCATTCTTTATTGGAATCGATTTTTTTTCCAGGAAATCCACTGCATGATGGTGCCGTTTTGGTTAGTCAAAACCAGATTGTTTCCGCAGCAAATGTCCTTCCGCTTTCAGACAGGTCAACCGGGGAAAAAAAACTGGGAACACGCCACCGCTCTGCTTTGGGTTTATCTGAACGGAGTGATGCCCTTGTATTGGTAGTATCAGAGGAAACAGGAAGAGTTTCATTTGCATTGAATGGGAAACTGTACCCAATTAATACACACGGGCCTATATAGAACTATTAAGAAAACAAGTCACAGGATGATTATGTTCTTGGTAATTCACAGCTGGAATATTCAATCGCGTAAATAAGTAATCCCTGGATCCTTTAGCATTTTGTGATTTTTAGCTTATTTTTATCAGAATTAAAGCTACAGAAAATCTCATGAATTAATCAACCCGGTGATTTTTACCGGGTTTTTGGTTGCTTTTTATATAAAAAAAGGCATATGATAAATAAGGAGTCTCAAGTAGAAAAGTTATAAAACGAAAGAGGATTTTACATGATAACCATTAAAAGTGAACGAGAAATAAATTTGATGCATGAAGCGGGCAAACTTCTTGCTGCGACGCATAGAGAAATTGCAAAAATGATAAAGCCGGGAATCACGACTTGGGAAATCGAAGAATTTGTTGATAAGTACTTGGCAGAGCATGGTGCTACACCTGAACAAAAGGGCTATAACGGCTACAAATATGCAACATGTGCATCAGTGAATGATGTGATTTGTCACGGGTTTCCGCAAAAGAAAGCCCTAAAAGAGGGAGACATCGTTACGATTGATATGGTGGTGAACCTTAACGGCGGTTTGGCGGATTCAGCTTGGACATATGCAGTCGGAGAAGTTTCCGAAGAAGCTCGGCGCTTAATGGATGTAACCAAGAATGCTTTATACAGAGGCATTGAAGTTGCACGGGCAGGAAATCGTCTCGGGGACATCGGGCATGCAATCCAGTCTTATGCAGAAGGTGAAAAGTTTTCTGTTGTCCGCGATTTTACAGGACACGGAATCGGCAAAACCATGCACGAGGACCCTACCGTCCTACATTATGGTAAGCCAGGTAAAGGTGCCCGTTTAAAAGAGGGCATGGTCATCACGATTGAGCCTATGCTGAATGCAGGAACATGGCATATGAAAATGGACCAAGACGGCTGGACGGCGAGAACGGCAGATGGAAAGCTTTCCGCCCAATATGAACATACCCTCGTCATTACAAAAGAAGATCCGATCATTTTAACGGAACAGTAAGCAAAAAAAGAAACGGCCTTATCATAGGCCGTTTCTTTTTTTGTTTTAAACTATTTCACAATAAACCTCGACAGAATATTCAGAATTATCCTATCCCACAATAGATCGAATCCAAAAAATTAGTACTAGGCAGTTTGGCATTAAAAACTTTACTATTATGTGGCAGCACAGGATAATAAGGGGAAGGAAGAAATATTTAATTATATACAGTATTAAGGGGGGAATGACTGTGAAGAAAGGGGAGAAACTGTCTGCGACGGTAGAAACCGTGGGGTTGAGCCAGCGCGAATTTTTAACGATTTTCTTACTTCACTCTTTGAGGATAAAAGCGAATTATCCAAGGGCGATTCATCAGGACCTGAAAAATACGTTCACTGGAAAAGTGCATAGCTATGACTATTTATGTAAAATATCGAATACGCTAGTCGAATCCAATCATTTATCATTATATACGAATAAGGGAAGAAATTATTATCAAATAACGGAAAAAGGCAAAGAGCTTTACATATGGTATCAAGAAAATTTCCTGGAACGGTTTTCCGAAGTGAAAAAGGTCATTGATCGCTTCATGTTCGATTTAAGGGGATCTGGTGAAAACCCACCGGTTGTAAATGAGCTTCCAGAAGAATACAGGTCTTATTTCTCGAAAATAATATCGGTGAAGGACCTTGTCCGTTATGTAACTTTAAAAGCCGCTTTCACTAAGAAACCCATTTATATGGGGGAAATTGGCGATCTGCTTAAAAACCAGTTCGGTTGGATCGCTTCAAATGGCTATTTATACGATTTATCTCATGAAATGGAAGAGAACGGCCTACTTGTCGGCAGGTGGGAAAGTGAAAAACGAACTAAACGGTATTTACGAATAACCGATGAAGGACAGCATCATTACAAACAGATTGCGGATTCTGCGGCCTTTCAAGTCCAGGAAATTCAAAAATACATGGCCAGTGTCGTTATGTTCTTAAAAGAAAAGAGTTAAATGATTAGACCAAAATGGAGCCCCTTAATTTGCAAGTAGAATGAAAGTTACATGCTTAAATTGAATCGTTCAAGGGTAAATGTTACTTAATACACTTCTTATAAAGGGGGAATGAGTGATGGCGGAAAAACAAGATGAAATGGGAAGCATATTCAGTTTCATTAAAGGCCAGGTAGATAAGCTCCCAATTTCACAATCGAAAAAGACCAAAATGCTCGACCAGCTCTTAAAGCTTAAAACGATGACTGTTGATGCAAGGGAACCGCGAATTGCTCTTGTCGGTAGAAGAGGGTCTGGAAAATCCTCACTGATCAATGCGATGTTTGGTCAGGAACGGCAATATGTCAGTTCCGTTAAATCTGGAACGGGTAAGGGTAAATGGTTATGGTACCCGAGTGATGCCGAACCCAAGATTCGTTTGCTGGACTCACGCGGGCTGGGTGAGAGTGAAGCTCCTACGGAAAAGTTCGAGGAAGATACACCATTGGATGAATTGATAAAAGCGGTGACTGAAGAACAGCCTGATGTGTTTCTTTTCTTGATTAAAGCAAAAGAAGCGGATTCACGTATTGAAGAAGACTTACAAGAATTGAATAAGCTGCGCAAGATCGTTAAAGAGAATCACCATTATGATGTTCCTGTCTTCTGTGTGGTCACACAAGTGGATGAATTAGATCCGCCACATTATAAACAAGTACCTTTTGATGCCAATCCTAAGAAAAAAAAGAATATTGATGAAGCCATCGCTTTGATGTCAAAACGATTTAAAGATAGTGAAATACCACTTTTGAACATTATTCCTACTTGTTCGTATATTGACTTTGATGAAAGCGGAAATATTGAATATGATATGCGTTGGAACATAGATTTGCTTTCTGATTACTTAATTGAGGCCTTACCCAGTGAAGCGAAGCTGAAGACAGCCAAAGCGATGCAGAGCCAATTCGTTAAGAAGAAATTCGCGCGGACGATAGTGGGAACGTTTACGGCAATCGCAGGTCTAATCGGTGCAGAGCCAATACCTTTTGCCGATTTTCCCATTTTGACCGGCATTCAGGGTTTGATGATTGTGGTGATTGGTTTTATCGCGGATAAAGAAATCAATACGAAAACGGCAAGTGAATTCATTGCAGCGTTAGGAATCAATGTTGGCATCGGACTCCTTGTCAGGGAAGGTGTCAGGGCTGCAGTCCGTTTCATCCCAGGAGCTGGTCTAGTCGTTTCCGGAGCGGTAGCGGGTGCCGTCACTTATGGAATCGGGCAAGCCGCGATAGCTTACTTTCTAGAAAACAAGAATATTGATCAGGCGAAGGAGGCTTACAAGAACGCGAACAAAGAATATAAAAATGAAGACATTGACTCTTAATGTGCAGATTCGAACCATAAACTACACTAAGGTGATATGATAAAGTGGAGTTAGCAGTTCTGTATCTGCTGCTGGATGGTTCAAGATTTTTGTTTACTAGAGGAGGGATGATCTTCATGTCGTTTTTTCAATCACAGAAGCAAAAAGACTATATACAAAAATTAGAGGACGCGATTCAGTTGTTTTCCGGCCGATCTGAGGCACTTGATGATTCAAAGGGGTTTCCTTATGAAAACATTCAGGAGTTAAAGGAATTCGGATACCCCCAATTAACATTAGCTAAAGAGCATGGGGGATATGGCGGTTCCTTATATGATTTTCTCCTATGCCAAGAAAAAATAGCTCAATATTGCGGACCAACAGCCTTAGGAATAGGCTGGCATGTCGGAACGGTACTTTCCTTATCGGAGAAGAGACCTTGGGAAAAAGGAGTCATGAAAGAATTGTATGATGAAGTGTCGAAAGGTGCACTAATCAATACGGCAGCATCTGAGGCTGGAACGGGGAGTCCGACGCGCGGAGGCCGACCGGAAACGATCGCGATCAAAAAGGGTAATCAATGGAATTTGAATGGCAGAAAGACTTTTACTACACTCTCTCCCGTCCTTGATATTTTTCTCGTAACGGCATGGGTTCCCGAGGATGAGCGACTTGGCACATTTTTAGTTCATCGTGATGTAAAGGGTGTAAGTATAGAAGAAACTTGGGATATGATTTCCATGCAGGGGACAGGAAGTCATGATCTGGTGTTAAATGATGTCAGCCTGCCTGAAAAGTATTATGTCATGAAAAGCAATCCTGGTGAAAAAAGAAAACCTGAAGCGTGGCTATTACATATACCGGCTTGCTACTTGGGAATCGCAGTGGCTGCCAGAAATTACGCAGTCGAATTTGCGAAAACCTATTCTCCGAATAGCTTACCAGGACCAATCAGGGACCTTCCGAATGTGCAACGTACAATTGGGGAGATGGAACTGGAATTGGGTGAAGCACACCATTTCCTTTACTCTGTCGCAGAAAAATGGGTGCGGCAGCCGGAAGATCATGATGAATTATCGAAGCAATTGGGGGCAGTTAAGTTATCGGTCGTCAACAAATCGATCTCCATCGTCGATAAAGCGATGAGAGTCGTCGGAGCCAAAAGTTTACAAAGAAACAATCCCCTGCAACGCTACTATAGGGATGTACGCGCAGGACTCCATAATCCTCCGATGGATGATGCGACAATCACCACGCTCGCAAAATCAGCTCTTTATTAATTCTTATTCAAATATTTTTTGATGGCACTGAAATGATCGTTTCAGTGTTTTTTCTGTTCTTTTTCTAACATTAATTTGTGTTTTCGTTTTAAGGGCATGATTAGGTGTAGTCATTTTTCCATACACATGTAAGACTTCTAGAGTGTGGGGAAAACTAGAACAAAACATTTACATGGATTCAATTGCAAAATAAAAAGAGGCACGAAAAGTACTATTCACACCTAATCAAAGGGAAGGTGCCCTGCCACACTAGTTGAAAGCTAACTGATGATTTGAAGTAAGCTCTGTGGAGATGAGTCTCTACAGAGTTTTTCTTCATTTTTCTCATTTTGTGCCGCTAATCCATATTCCAACTCTATATCACTTATACAATCTATATTTTTTTCTGGAATACGGGAGAAAATAGTATTAGAAAATCTCTGAATCGGCGCTTGGCTTTTTTGTGTTTTATGGGAAGTGCAATAAAACGCTTGAAGGTAGTGTAGAGAAAAGAACCGTTGAAGTGGAATTTAATCCAGACATGTACCATAACATTAAAAAAAGAACGTGCGAATTGTAGCACGATTTCTTTTAGGGTAACATATACTTTACCTGGGTATGGTTTATTATTAATCTGGCCGTTAATTGTTTCCATACATCCTGTGGAAAAAGGAAATGGCGTTTATACTCTCAAATTCGACTGCCTGAATACTCTTATAATGTGTTTGTTGATAGTAAGCCCGGAAACCTTGTCATCAGGTTAGTCCGATAGAGTTTGAGGTTGATAAAAAATTTGAGGAGAATTTAAGTTTTGTGGTAAAGTCAATAGCTATCCATTCGTTATAGAGGTCAAATAATAAGAAAAAAGGGGAATTTATATGAACTTAGATGGGGTTAGCAAACATCTATTAATTTGCAACGGGAAAACATGCACGAAAAATGGAGCAGAAGAAGTAACAGAGACGATTAGGGGGGAATTGAAAAACTTAGAACTACAAAAGGAGATTCACACAACAAAAACATTATGCAACGGGCAATGCAAGCATGGTCCGATTGCTGTTCTATATCCACAAGGAACCTGGTATAAAGAAATGAATAAAACAAAAAGTAAAGAACTTATTCGTCAATTGAAAGAAAATGACAATGTTCATCTAGGTTCTGAACTTTATTACCATGATGGGAAAACATTCAAGAACCAGAAGAGTGAATGAACTGTAACATCTCACTTCTATATCTAAAAAGGGTTTCTGTAGGACGCTTTTCTGAAAAAAAATTGCGATATTCAGTGGACTGATCATTTTTAACCAATCAGTCGATAATTTAATCAATAGAGTTTACATCTCCCCATTAATACTAATTGAAAATTGTTCTCTTGGAAGTTTTACCAATATGAAAAAAAATACCCGTTCTTTAAGAACGGGTATTTTTTATATAACATTACCTCAAATTCTTTCCCGGATGGCGGAAGAGGAAACTTTTAATTTCCTCATAATAATTTCACTAGCTTATCATTATCTATCTTGATATGATTGATATACCTGTCTAAATCTTCGAAAAATATCGAAAGTTCGGTGTAAAAATGAATCTTATGACCAAAGATTTACTGATTAACTTTTTACTGATCCTTTTTCCGATCTTTTTATTGCAAATGAGCTATCTAGTGAAGTATGTATACCGTTTAGATGCATTAAAAGGATCCTTCCTATCGATTTTCCCTATTCTTTCACTTGTTCTATGCATGTTATTTCCCGTTGTTATAGAAGAGGATTTTGTTTGGGATCTTAGATGGATCCCTTTTCTATTAGGCGGTTTATATGGAGGCTATCGGTTAGGAATCATATTGATAGTCATCACTCTTGTTATCCGCTATTTATCAGGGGGGGATAATGGATTTTATATATCATGCATCACTTTTCCACTAGTGGGTGTTTCCTTGTTTTTTTTATCTAAATACTATTTGAAACTCTCTGTCAGTAAAAAAATTCTCATCGGTATATCATTAATCTTCATTGTACATATTCTCACGCAGTTTATTTCAACAGTAGTATTTGAACTTACTATCGGCATAAGTCTATGGAAACAATACTTCACGATCCAAGTCATTGGAATTGTTGTTGTAATCTTACTATGGGAGGTCATCCTCACTAATTTTCAGGTTCTCGAAAAATTAGTGAAAGCGGAAAAATTGCAAATCGTTAGTCATCTGGCTGCAAGCATATCTCATGAAGTCAGAAATCCCCTTACAGTTACCAGGGGATATATACAAATGTTAAGCGAAGACGTTTCTTCCCATACAAAGGTCAGATATGCAAATATTGCACTGAAGGAATTGGATCGGGCCACGGATGTCATTAATGATTATTTGACATTTGCTTCCATGAGCCCTGAAAACAAGGAGCGATTAAGGGTATCGGAGGAAATTCAGCATGTCGTGAACAGCATAAAACCCCTCGCTAACAATAATGGAACAGAATTGAAGTTATCACTAATCGAAGATGGAGCTTATTCTATCATGGGGGAAAGGAAGAAATTCCAGCAGTGCTTGTTCAATATCCTAAAGAATGGCATAGAATCGATGGACCAAGCTGGCGAAATATACATAGATTTAATTCGTGCTGCCTCCACCATCCAAATTAAAATCCAAGATCAGGGAATTGGAATGACACAGGAACAGATATACCGTTTAGGTGAGCCTTACTTCACGACAAAAAATAAAGGGACGGGATTGGGCATGATGGTTTCATATAGCGTTATCAAAAGCATGGATGGTACGGTACATGTGTCAAGTGTACAAGGGAAAGGGACATGTTTCTCCATTAACCTGCCCATACATAAATACGAGCCTAATTGAGTTTAGTGTAAATTGACAGTTTTGAAACTCATAGATTACAATTTAAGTAAACTACCAATATTATGAAATGATTCAATGACGCATTTGATACCTAAGGGAGATGATTGCATGAAATCGCTTACAGATGGACAAATCATTTGGGAACCGACAAAGGAACAAATCGAGCAAACGGTATTGACTCAATATGTGAAATGGTTAAAAGAAAAGAAAGGTTTAACATTTCATGACTATCATGAATTATGGAAATGGTCGGTAGATGAACTGGAGCAATTTTGGGCTTCAATTTGGGATTATTGTGATGTAAAAGCCGGCAGGAAATATGACAGGGTTTTAGCGGAGCAATCTATGCCAGGTGCGAAATGGTTCGAGGGGGCAAGGCTTAATTATGCTGAAAATGCATTATTGAATGATCAAGAAGAGAAAACGGCGATTTTTTTTCGTTCCGAACATATCAGGCAGCAAGAGGTTAGCTGGAAAGAGCTGAAAGAAAAAGTGGCATCTGTCGCCCATTCATTAAGGAAACTTGGTGTGAAATCCGGTGACCGTGTTGTTGCCTATATGCCAAACATACCTGAAGCGGTCATAGCCTTCTTGGCAACAGCAAGCATAGGTGCCATCTGGTCCAGTTGTTCACCTGACTTTGGGGCAAGAAGCGTCATAGATCGTTTCAAACAGATTGAACCAGTTGTATTACTGGCGGTTGATGGATATCAGTACAATGGAAATGTATATGATAAAACATCGGTCGTCTCCCAGCTTAAGCAGGAATTGGTCACTGTCAAGCATACCGTGCTGGTTCCTTACATAGAAAAAAAGATTTTGGAAGTGAATCTGGCAGATACAGTTCCTTGGGATGACCTATTAAAAGAAAAGGCAGAATTATCTTTTGAAAATGTTCCGTTCGACCATCCGCTTTGGATTCTCTATTCATCAGGTACAACCGGGATGCCAAAACCGATTGTACAAGGGCATGGCGGTATATTATTGGAGCATTTCAAATCAACAAGAATCCATCAAGGCATGACTTCCGAGGATACCGTATTCTGGTTTACGACGACAGGCTGGATGATGTGGAATCTCCTTATGGGTGGTTTGCTTAATGAAGGGACCATCGTCCTTTATGACGGCAGTCCCTCTTTTCCGAATATGGATGTTCTTTGGGAATTGGCGCAAGATACAGGCATGACTTTCTTTGGAACAAGTGCACCATTCCTTACGAATTCCATGAAGATAGGAAACAAGCCCCTGGGGAAATATGATTTATCGAAATTGAGGGCTCTTTTTTCTACTGGAGCTCCATTATCTGGAGACGGTTATAAATGGGTGTATGAAAATGTCAAGAAGGATATCTGGCTCAGTTCATCCAGTGGCGGGACCGATGTATGTGCCGGATTTGTGGGGGGTGTTCCAACATTGCCCGTGAGGATCGGAGAGATACAAGGAAGGGCATTGGGTGTTTGTGCGGAAGCCTTTGATGAGTATGGTCAAACATTGATTAATGAAGTCGGTGAATTGGTCATTACCAAACCGATGCCGTCCATGCCACTATACTTCTGGAATGATCAAGATGGGACAAGATACTATGAGAGTTATTTCGATACGTATCCTGGCATATGGAAACATGGTGATTGGATAAAGATCGACGACAAGGGCAGCTGTATCATTTATGGACGTTCCGACTCGACCATCAATCGTTCTGGTGTACGGATGGGAACTAGCGATATCTACCGGGTCGTCGAAGCGTTAGACGAGGTGATGGAAAGCCTAGTCATTGATAGGGAAGTGCTAGGCCGCGGTTCCTCACTGCTGTTGTTCGTAGTCCTTAAGCCCGGGGAAAGTCTGGATGCAGCATTGACGGCAAAAATCAAGGAACAAATAAGAGGGCATGTATCCCCTCGCTTTATCCCTGACCAAATCCATGTCGTTGGACAAATTCCTAAAACGTTGAACGGAAAGAAGATGGAAGTCCCGATACGTAAAGTGTTATTAGGTTTCGAGTTTGATAAAGTAGTGAATGCAGACTCCATGGGAAATCCAGAATCGCTTCAGTTTTTTAAAAAATTGGCACTCGAGTTGAATGAGAAAAAAATATTCTAGAATTCAGGCGGAGCAAAAAGCTTCATCTCAAACTGTAGACAATCTCGATGAATATCGAGTTTGTCTACAGTTTTTTTAGTGTTTTGTGTAATTTATACGGTGATTTCCACTCAAGGCACTCGCTTTCCGCGGGCGGTCCGGGAGCCTCCTCGGCGCCATTGCGCCTGTGGGGTCTCCCCTGGACTCGCTTTTCCCGCAGGAGTCTCGTACCTTCCGTTCCAATCAACTTTGTTTTAATTTTTAAATAGACCCCTTTTGTCTACAAACTGAGGAGGAGCAAAAAGCTCCGTCTTTTTAAATTTCTCTTGATTGAACTTAGAGATGATTCTCCAACGAGCAACTTCTCCATTTCTGGATACTGGTCTTTGATTTTAGAAGGTTATGCCATATGCCATCCATGACTCTCATACGTATAGTGCACCTTTTCCCGTTCAATCTTAAAAATAAAATGTGCTGTTGGAAATATTTTCTTGACAATTTATAACCAGATGAATAGAATAAAATGGAAAGTCAGTAAGTACTGACAGTCTATTCGGAGGAAGTGAGAGCATGAGTAGCAGTAATAAGCTTAGTACCGATGATAAGCTGCTGTTGGCGGCAATCGATCTAATTGCAGAGAAAGGGTACAATGGTGTTTCTACTCAGGAAATTGCTGGTTCCGCAGGTTTTAGTGAAAAAACACTATTCCGTCGGTTTGGAAGCAAGCAAAATCTTTTAGAAACGGCATTTGACCGATATCATTATGCTGAAGAGATGACCAAACTTTTTAATGAAGAGCAAATCGTGTGGGATTTGCATTCAGATTTACTACTAATCAGTCGAACATATCATGAAATCATGAATCATAACCGGAAAATGATTATGATAAGTATCAAGGAGGAAGGCAATTTACCTGGTTTTCGAGAAAAAACACAAAAGCATCCCCGACAGTTACTGGGAATTTTGACAAACTATTTTAACACGATGCATGAAAAAGGAAAGCTTATCCCCACAGACCCAGAGCTTCAGGCGTTGTCGTTCATGATGATGAATTTTGGTGCCTTTATGAACAATCTGGATGCCGATGAGAACTATCCAACCGTGTCCCTGGAGGCATTTATCATGGAGAGTGTGCAAACATTTACTAGGGCTTTGACTCCCTAGTTTTTCATGAAGAATTATGACAGTCAGTACTGACACACCATGGTGATGAAAGAAATGCCAATTTTTAATGTACTAAAAAAATAGATTAAATGACAGGAGATTATGAATATGAAATCAAGTAATACAATAGTATGGATTAATGTATTTACAGCTAAACCAGGCAAACTAGATGAATTGGTTGCTATCCAAGCTGAAGAACTGCTCAATTTCAAGAAGGGATCACAAGGTGTTCCCGGTTGGATCAGCAGCCGTTGGCATCGTTCTGTAGATAATGATAAGGCAATTATGGCAACGACCTTTGAGAGTATTGATTTTCATAAAAATTGGTTAGAAAAAAGTGAATTCAGAGAACATCTTAACAAAATTAACCATCTCATTGAAGATACAGAAGGTGGGTACTACACATTAGTGGAAGAGATTGAAAATATGTAAATCCCTCAAATTTATGAGGTTATATTCTTAAACAATTAATTGGCCAGTAAGTTTTTACGAGGAGGAGAAAACATTGGAAAAATTAAAGATTGGAATTATCTTAGGAAGCACACGAATAGGACGCGTAAGTCCACAAGTGGGAAATTGGATTAAAGAAATAGCTGATAAACGAGAAGATGCAACTTATGAAATCGTCGATATCGCAGATTTCAAATTGCCGTTTTTTGGAGAAGGCACTGGTAAAGAACCAGGATTATTAGCTTGGTCAGAAAAACTCTCTAGCTTGGATGGTTTTGTGTTTATCGTACAAGAATATAATCACAGCATTACAGGGGCATTAAAAAACGCACTTGATTCCGCACGTGATGAATGGAACAACAAAGCTGCGGGCATCGTAAGCTATGGTTCAACTGGCGGAGCCCGTGCAGCCGAACATTTGCGTGGCATATTAGGGGAATTACTAGTTGCGGACGTTCGTGTAAATCCAACATTATCGCTATTTACAGACTTTGAAAACTTCAAAACGTTTAAACCAGCTGATTTACACCTTGTTAATGTCCATGCAATGCTAGATCAAACAATTGCATGGAGCGGTGCACTAAAAAATTTACGTTAAACTTGATAGTTTACTAGCTAGGTCCTTCCTCTCTAACTATTTAACAAAATTCATGTTAGTAAGTACTGAAGCCTAAATAAAAGGTGTATAAAGAGCTTATTCCTTAAGCTTAAGCAGGCTACTTTCCACATTCAAACCATCTTTGAACTTCAGTTATAAGTGAATGCGGATCGTATATTTTAAACAAAACGAGACAAAACGAGACACCAATCTCATTTTGTCTCGTTTTGTTTCTGCTGAAAATAGTTAAAGTCCTAATTTTACCGCCTCCTTTTTTGGCACGGCAATTGCACTATATAAGATTGACTCGCTATTACTGATTGGGGGCTGAAAAATGGAAACGGTTCAATCGAATGAAATGAAGTTATCACAGGACAAGGCTTATTGGATGTACAAGAAAATGCTGGAGATCAGAAAATTCGAAGACCAAGTTCATGAATCTTTTGCAAAAGGGATTTTACCTGGGTTTGTCCATTTATATGCAGGGGAAGAAGCGGTTGCTGTTGGTGTATGTGCCCACCTATCCGAAAAGGACAGCATTACAAGCACTCACAGGGGCCATGGCCACTGTATTGCAAAAGAATGCGACCTAAACGGGATGATGGCTGAAATCTATGGGAAAGTGACTGGGCTTTGCAAAGGAAAAGGCGGTTCGATGCATATTGCCGATTTGGACAAGGGGATGTTAGGTGCAAACGGGATAGTCGGCGGAGGCTTTCCGCTCGCATGTGGTGCAGCATTAACTGCCAAGTATAAAAAGACCGATCACGTTAGTGTATGTTTTTTTGGTGATGGTGCCAATAATCATGGGACATTCCATGAAGGGATAAATCTTGCGGCAATCTGGAAGCTGCCCGTAATTTTCATCGCTGAAAATAATGGGTATGGAGAAGCCACGCCTTTCAACTATGCTTCTAGCTGTAAAACGATAGCCGATCGGGCGATAAGCTACAATATCCCGGGTGTCCGGGTGGATGGGAAAGATGTATTGGCCGTGTATAAGGCTGCTGAAGAAGCCATTCAGAGGGCTCGCAGGGGAGAAGGCCCATCATTGATCGAATGCGTTACTTATCGTAATTATGGCCATTTCGAGGGAGATGCACAGAAATATAAAAAGGAACAAGAAAAAAAGGAACATAAACAAGAGAAAGATGCGATTGCCCTATTTAGGAATTACTTACTGAATCAGAATCTGCTGGCGGAAAAAGAACTGGTTTCTCTTGAGAATGCCGTTGAGGAATCTATTAAACAAGCAGTTAAGTTCAGTGAAGATAGCCCATATCCAGAAGCGTCCGATTTATTAAACGATGTTTATGTATCTTATTAAACCATAAAAGGAGGAATTGAGATGAGTAGAAAAATCAGTATGTCGCAGGCAATAAATGAAGCAATGGCCATGGCAATGAGAAAAGACGAGAATGTCATCCTCATGGGAGAAGATGTAGCCGGCGGTGCAGAGGTCGATCATTTGCAGGATGACGAAGCATGGGGTGGCGTCTTAGGTGTCACGAAAGGATTGGTTCAAGAATTTGGCCGGGATAGAATTCTTGACACACCCATTGCTGAAGCAGGATATATGGGAGCGGCAATGGCAGCTGCTTCGACAGGCTTGCGACCGATAGCCGAGTTAATGTTCAACGATTTCATTGGCAGCTGTTTGGATGAAGTATTGAATCAAGGTGCGAAATTCCGCTATATGTTTGGCGGTAAAGCACAGGTTCCTGTGACGATCCGTACGATGCATGGTGCAGGGTTCAGGGCTGCAGCTCAGCATTCACAAAGCCTTTATGCCTTGTTCACCAGCATTCCAGGATTGAAGGTCGTCGTTCCCTCATCCCCCTATGACGCAAAAGGGCTTTTACTTTCAGCCATTGAAGATAATGACCCTGTCATCTTTTTTGAAGATAAAACACTATACAACATGGTAGGGGAGGTTCCGGAAGGCTACTATACAATCCCAATCGGCAAAGCAAAAATGAAAAGGAAAGGCTCAGATTTGACGATCGTTGCCATCGGTAAACAAGTTCACACCGCGATGGAGGCTGCTGAAAAACTCACAGCTAAAGGAATTGAGGTTGAGATTGTCGACCCGCGGAGCTTGTCACCACTGGATGAAGAATCGATTCTCTCCTCTGTTGCAAAAACAAATCGTTTGATCGTGATCGATGAAGCGAACCCAAGATGCAGTGTCGCAACGGATATTGCCGCACTGGTGGCGGATAAGGGGTTTGATACGCTCGATGCGCCAATCAAGAGGATTACGGCACCACATACACCTGTCCCTTTTTCTCCACCGCTTGAAGATATTTACCTTCCTACATCAGAAAAAGTGATACAAGCCGTTTCAGAATTATTAGGGGAACCTTCCATTCTAGGAGTGTAAATAAATCCAGATGCATGCTCCAGCTTTTTCGCATAGAACTGCAAAGGTTGGAGCAACAAAACCAATGATGGATAAAACAAACCATTATGAAGGGAGAAATTAGATATGGCTGTCGAAGTGGTAATGCCGAAATTGGGCATGGCAATGAAAGAAGGCACTATTTCGTTATGGAGTAAGGCTGTTGGGGATCCAGTCGAAAAAGGCGAAGCAATAGCCAGCATCAATTCAGAGAAAATAGAAATGGATATTGAATCTCCAGCGGAAGGTACGATTCTGAATATAGCTGTTCAAGAAGGACAAGGAGTACCTCCAGGAACCGTTATTTGTCATATCGGAGATCCGAATGAAAAAATAAAGATCGATGAACCTGTTGCTGTAGAGACCCATTTGGAAATTGATGAACAAGAAAAGCCGAAAACAAAAGAGTCCCCCACTTTGCCAATGGGAGATCGTTTGATGATCACTCCGGTTGCACGAAAAATGGCACAGGCAGCGAATCTTGACATTGAGATGATTCAAGGCACCGGACCAGGAGGAAGAATCACTAAAGAAGATGTCCAGAAAGTAATTGAGAAAAGGGATTCCATCCCGGTAAGTACAGAAGAAAGAATAGTTCCGCCAAAACCTGCTATAGAGAGTCAGCAGCAGATTCCTGTTAAGGGAATGAGGAACATCATTGCCAAACGTATGAAAGAGAGCTTGCAAAGCAGTGCCCAATTAACGCTAACGATGAAAGTTGATGTCACTGATCTAGTCATTTTGCAAAAACAGGCTACAGAAACGCTGCAAAAACACGACTCAACTAAATTGACTTTAACGGACTTTGTTGCAAAGGCTGTCGTGCTTTCACTTAAAGAGCACCCTAAAATGAATAGTGCCTATATTGAAGATAACATCATTTTGTATGAGTCTATCCATCTTGGATTAGCGGTGGCCTTGGAGAATGGACTAGTAGTTCCCGTCATAAGAAATGCCGAAAATTGTACCATAAGACAGTTATCGAAAAAGGGGAAGGAGTTGGCCCGGTGTGCACGTGACGGTCAATTGCCAATTGAAGACATGCAAGGTTCCACTTTTACAATCAGTAACCTCGGGGCATATGGCGTTGAGCATTTCACACCCATTCTCAATACACCGGAAACGGGGATACTTGGAGTTGGCTCTGCTTACGATACCCCGCATTATATTGGCGAAGAATTGGAGAGAAGAACGATCTTGCCACTCAGTTTAACTTTTGATCACCGTGTACTGGACGGGGCACCCGCTGCTGCCTTTTTACAAACACTAAAACGGTATTTAGAAGAGCCGATCACCGTTATTTTATAGAAAAGGAGGGAAAGCCTTGAATCGTATAGTTATTATAGGCGGTGGTCCTGCAGGGTATGTAGCGGCAATCACTGCTGCCCAGCAGGATAAGGAGGTCATATTGGTAGTCGATGGGCCATTGGGCGGAACCTGTTTAAACGAAGGCTGCATGCCAACGAAGTCATTATTGAAAAGTGCCGATACGTATGACTTGGTGAAAAATGCCGGGCAAATGGGAATTCGCCTTTCCCCCAATTCGATTGAAGTAGATTGGGATACCGTACAGGAACGAAAAAGAGAGGTCATTTCTAAACTAGTGAACGGCATTCGATATTTAATGGGTAAGAATAAAATAAAAGTTATACAGGGCAGGGCTTCTATCCTTTCAAGCAATCGACTGCGGATCGAGAACGGAAATGAAAATGAAGTGATTGATGCAAGTAAGATCATCATTTCAACGGGATCAGAGCCGATTCCACTCCCTTTTGCACCGTTTGATGGTGAATGGATCATCCACAGTGGTCATGCCATGTCACTTCCTGTCATACCCGATTCCCTGCTAATTGTCGGAGGCGGTGTCATCGGATGTGAATTTGCCAGCATTTATAGCAGGCTGGGCACCAAGGTTACCGTTATCGAAATGGGGGAAAAGCTGCTTCCAGGGGAAGATGAGGATATCACGAGCATTCTGCATGAAGAATTGAAAAACCAAGGCGTTACGGTCCATACCTCCACAGCTGTCAAAAACATCAATGCAACCAGTAAAACGGTATTTTTGGAAAATAGCGATGGCAAATTGGAAGAAATACAAGCTGATTACGTACTCGTATCTATAGGGAGAAGACCAAGAGTGAACGGAGTAGGCTTAGAGGAAAACGATATTGATTTTTCCCGGTTTGGCATCTCGGTGGATGTTCGAATGCAAACAAGCAATCCAACGATTTATGCCTGCGGTGATGTGATAGGAGGCATCCAACTTGCCCATGTAGCTTTTCATGAAGGACGGGTGGCGGCTCTGAATGCCTGCGGTCAATTTGCACAAGTGAATTACCGGGCAATCCCTCGCTGCATTTATACCTCCCCGGAGATTGCCAGTGTAGGCTTGACCGAAAAAGAAGCGCGTCAAAAATATGGTGAAATTAAAGTTGGTGAATTCGCTTTTTCGGCAAATGGGAAAGCTGCCCTTTCCAATAAACCGGTAGGAAAGGTCAAAGTCCTAGTGAACCCACAATATAATGAAATTCTAGGTTTTTCCATTGTCGGTCAGCATGCAACAGAATTGATTGGACAAGGAACGATCATGCTGCATGCAGAAATAACGGCAGATATGATGGAAGATTTAGTGGCGGCGCATCCAACCTTGTCGGAATCCATACATGAAGCTCTTCTAAATGTAGTAGGTCAAGCTGTGCATTCCTAAAATAAATAAGTTTTTTTACTGAAGGGGGATTTTGTATGGTTAGCAGTCAACGTACGGCAGTCGTCACTGGTGCAGGTCGTGGTATCGGACGTGCCATTGCATTAAGATTAGCTCAAGATGGATTGAATGTGGTCATTAACGACGTCAATCTGGATACGGCTGAATCGGTCGTGAATGAGATAAGGGAACTTGGACGTGAAAGCTTTGCCGTTAAAGCGGATGTAAGCAATAGACGGGAAGTATTCGAAATGGTGAATCAAGTTGTGGAATGTTTTGGACAACTGGATGTTATGGTTTCAAATGCAGGAATTGCTCAAATAAAGCCTCTATTGGAAGTAACTCAAGAAGACCTTGAACAGATTTTCAATATAAATGTAAATGGTGTCCTCTTTTGCCTGCAAGCCGCGGCTGAACAAATGAAAAAGCAAGAAGGCGGGAAAATCATAAGTGCTGCCAGCATAGCCAGTTATAAAGGTTTTAGCTTACTTGGTACATACTCGGCCACAAAATTTGCCGTTAGGGGCATTACACAAGCGGCAGCACAGGAATTGGCACAGTTCGGCATTACGGTGAATGCATACTGTCCAGGAATCGTCGGCACGCAAATGTGGGATTTAATCGATGAAAAAATGGGTCCATATATGAATCTTGCTAAAGGGGAAACATTTAAAAAGTTCACAGATTCCATAACCTTGGGGCGCTCCGAAACCCCAGAAGATGTGGCGAAATTCGTCTCTTACCTTGCTTCACCGGATTCGGATTATATGACAGGTCAATCCATCATGATTGATGGAGGAGTTATTTTCTCATAAACTTTATTGTTTAAATGGAGAAGCATCATGTGAATGATCACATGATGCTTTTTTGCAAACTCAATCTAAATATTGTAAGCGAATACATAATCTACTATAATTAAAAAGACCTCGATTAACATCCTATTTTATTACTCCATGGTATTTTTCCTCTAGATTGACTGGTCAAATGAAGGTTCAAACCAAATGATTAGAGGAGGATTATATGCTATCCACCAGTTGTTATCTACGTACATGGGAACGCTTTGTCAGTGAAGGGGTTCTCGATTCAAATCGTCTGAACAAGCGAATAATGGAATCCTGGTATCGCTGCAAAAAAGATCAAGTCAACCCATACCTTAATAAAGGCAAACACATTTTGACGGATGAATTATTGGACATTCAAAGAGAAAAAAACTCCTTCCTATTAGAAGTGGCATCGCCCCAATTATCCAGGATGAATCAATCGATAAAAGAATCTGGAATGATGGCTTTATTGGTCGATCCAGATGGATATGTCCTTTCACTTTCCGGAAACGAGAAAATCCTCGATGAAGCAGGAAAAATAAATTTTGTGGAGGGTGTATGCTGGACGGAGGGTGAGGTCGGAACGAACGCAATTGGAACAGCTTTGAAAACGGGTGAAGCCGTAATGATCCAAGGTACCGAACACTATTCGATTGCCTCGCACAAATGGAGTTGCTCTGCAATGCCCATATTAAATGAAGACGGTAAGATATTGGGAGTTTTGGATATATCATGTCCAGTAGAATATTTTCATCCCTCCATGCTGGGGATGGTAGCCAATTTGGCGTATACAATCGAACAGGAAATGGGAATGCGTTCCTATAAAAAGGAGCTGGCACTGACCCAGCACTCGATAGAACTTGCAGAAACCTATCCAGATTTGCCTTTTATCGTCTGTAATCATAAACAAATGATAATCTCCGCCAGTAAACAGGTTCGCAAAAAAATTCCTCAATCCATTGGTATGGCGTTGGTGGATCTGTTAAATCATGGATATCGAATCGTAAAGGAAAATCCGCTATTATCCAAAGAGGATAATAGGGTTTCCGGTAAGTGTTTATTCTTATCAGAGAATCATGGTCGTGAAACCAATAGGCTTTTTCCTGCTTCAATGCCTTCAGAAAGATTTGCCTTCGAAGGGGAAAGAGGGATTAGTGAATCCTTTCATAACACATTACGTAAAGTGAAGCTTGTTGCACCGACAGAAGCGAATGTGTATATATCCGGTGAAACAGGTGTCGGGAAAGAGCTTATTGCCAAGGCTATTCATGATAATGGCATCCGCAAAAAAGGACCATTCGTCACGATAAATTGCGGAGCGATACCTAAGGATTTAATGGAAAGTGAACTATTCGGGTATGTTGAGGGCGCTTTTACAGGCGCTAAACGGCAAGGTCACAAAGGGAAGTTCGAGCAGGCAAATGGAGGAACCATTTTTCTCGATGAAATCGGTGAAATCCCTCAAGCGATGCAGGTTGCCTTACTGCGTGTTCTTCAGGAAAGAAAAATCGTTCCGGTCGGCGGCACAAAAAGCATATCATTGGATATTCGCATTATCACTGCAACACACCGTAATCTTGAAGAGCTTGTCAATGAAGGGTCCTTTCGTAAGGATTTATACTATCGGCTGAACGTTTACCCCATTCATGTACCTCCCTTAAGGGAAAGGATTGAAGATATTCCTTATCTGGTCAACTACCTGTGTTCGATGAATAATTGGAATATTCCATTAACGGAAGAATTATTGATTCATTTAAAGGAGTACAATTGGCCAGGCAATATTAGAGAACTGCAGAATGTACTTCAGCGATTGACCATCTTACTTGCAGAAGGACCTCTTGATTATGTTAAAGTGTTGAATACCATTCATTCCCAGCCCGATACACGGCATGATTATTTCCCTGCATGGGAAGAACCGGGTAAAAATGGCATCAAGGGAAATGAACTCACGATCCGTGAAAAAATTCAACGGGATCTAATGATAGAAGCATTACAAAAATCAAGAGGAAATGTCACTGCTGCAGCAAAGCTGATGGATATTCCAAGAAGTACATTTTACAAGCGGCTCCATAAGTATGGTATATAGACATGCGTGTGTACATTATGTAAGAAAAGCAAACTTATAGAAATCCTTGAAAAATGAAAGGGGTATGGCAAATGAAAACGAGAATGACTGAATTATTGGGGATTGAATATCCGATTATTTGCGGCGGGATGTTTCAAGTTGGCCGGGCCCCGCTCGCAGCCGCTGTTTCAGAAGCCGGGGGACTTGGTATCATCACTTCGAAAACACAGGTGACACCAGAGGGTCTCCGTGATGAAATACGGAAAGTGAAAACCTTGACCAAGAAACCCTTTGCTGTCAACCTGAACCTGTTTCCAAGTCAAACGGCAACCCCGAATGATGAGTTCATCGATATTTTAATTGAGGAAGATGTGAAAATTGTTGAAACGAGTGGCCGAAGCCCAGAAAGTTTAATGCCCAGACTTAAAGAGCACGGCTTTACCGTTTTACATAAGGTAGCGAACGTCAAAAACGCTGTGTCTGCAGAGAAATTAGGAGTCGATGCGATTATTATTGTCGGGAATGAAACAGGCGGACATCCAGGCATGGGGGATGTAGGAACGCTTGTCATGCTCCCTAGAGCCGTTGACTCTGTAAATATACCAGTAATAGCTGGAGGGGGATTTTCGGATGGGAGGGGCCTTATCAGCGCCTTATCACTCGGAGCTGAAGGTATCGTCATGGGGACTCGCTTTATGGCAACGCAAGAAGCACCGATTCATGAAAACGTGAAGCAGTGGATGGTATCGGCCAATGAAACGGATACGGTCGTCATCCAACGGAATATAGGCAGCCCTTCGCGTGTAGCATTAAATGCCGTCAGTAAAGAAGTGGATAAACTTGAAAATGAAGGTGCCACTATAGAGGAATTGATTCCGCTAATTACGGGACAAAGAAGCAAGAAAGTATACTTTGAAGGAAATTTGGACGGAGGCATCTGGTCATGCGGTCAATCCGTAGGACTCATAAAAGAAATATTGACCGTCAATGAACTGATCAAACAAATCGTCCAAGAAGCAAAAAACTCGTTCGAATTCATCCAAAGCCGTATCGAATCCATTCGAACATAAATAACCTAACTGGAACATGCGATCAATAGTGATTTCGTGTTCCTTTTTTTATCTATTAAACATAAAGTTCCATAGGTGGTCAAGAATAGACTTTTTTTTAAATGCATGACCGTTATTTATAACAGAAGAATGATTTATAACTCTAACGCGAAAGGCCAATTCAATAGAAAAAAGCTACATAGCCGATCAATTACTTGCTAACTAACTTTCAGCAGCTTCTTAATAAAGACTTTCACAAGTAAAAAACCAAAGAAAAAGGTAATTAACATTTTTGAGTGTTTACATAATATTTTTATTCAGCTAAATTAAATAAAGCTTGAGATCTTAAAACCATTCTAATTTCTTCTGGCATTTTTGATTCCTGAAACTTTTAAATCTTTTTATATAAAATGTAAAAATCGGCTTTTACGATTTTATTTCATTCTCATGCTAAAGGCTGCTATGAGGTTAATTAAGAAAGCTTATATTGTAATTATGTGGCTAAATGGAGGAGCTATCATCAATTTCAGGTAGAAAGCGGAAATTGCATGATAAAAAACCTTTTGAATTGTCATTGAGGTAAATTATATTTATATAACTTTTCATAAGTGTTAACCCGTGATTTTTCTCATTTCGCCATTTAATTTATATATAAGAATAATAAAAATGATAAAAAATGTAAATAAAACCGGGATATTTAGATTACTACAGGTTATTAGATAACTATTCTTTGAATAGGTCTTTATGAAAGGAGAGAGGAAGCAATATGAAGAAAAAGATTAGTTGTGCACTTACCCTAGCTGCTTTTTTAATAGGAGGGGCAATCATTTATTACTCAATTTCTATTTCTTTATACACAGCTACAGAAGATTTAAATGAATTCCCTGTACCTAAAAATGCTGAATTGGTTCAGTTAAATGAACAAGGAAATAGATATGAATGGTCAAGGGCTTCTGAAGAAGACGGCATTCCCTATGGGTATGCAATGGCCCTTAAAGCGACCGGATGGAAAAAGGGGAAAAGTGAGGGCGCTTCCGTTTATACATGAAGGGAAATAATAAAATAGATTTGATTACCACAACCAAGCAATTAGAGATCCTTAGAGTGAAATGACTAAGGATGATAAATACTAATTGAATAATCCGATCTATAGCATAAAAATGACTGAAAACGAAATATGTAAACAATTAGCAGATAAATTAAAATTCTATCTATAAATCAAGAAAATTTTAATGACCGTAACTGATGTGAAATTAGCTTAAATCCAAAAAATCTTATTGCTAATTTAGACCGAATTTTTAATTGAAGATCAATCATTTTAATTAGAACAATATTTATTTAAGTTTAAAGTATAAGTTAACAATGACTAATTAATAAAAAAATTATAGATAAATAATGGCAATGAAATTAAATATAAAAAATCCATATCCGGTCTCACTAAGTTAAGTATTCTTAAGATATGAGACAAAATAAACATTAAAAATATAACTTCCTATAATATATATTATGTAAACTAGAAAAAATGTTTAATAAAAATGGTTCTTTCCTTTAATTAATGTCTACCGCCCCTCATCTATTAAACATTTTAAACAACGACTACCCTTGACCTATAGAAATCCATACGGAAAATCATTTTTACGAATGTTTTAGCTTCTCTATTTTCCTTTTATGATTAATTCTAAATTCCTGTCAAGACTTTCTTTTTAAAATCATTATCTAATTGATAAATATCCTTGTTGAACCGATTATTATTTGATTCATTTCCTTATTCCCGAAATAATTCACAAATCTTTACAAAATATCCTATTCATGAATCTAAACTTTTCAAATATACCCCCCAGGTGATTCAAATCAGAAATCCATTGTTTTTCCACATGCAATGAGACTCGACAATACTTCTTTTTACGAAAATCATATTACTCATAGGGCAACAATCCATTGTTCGGAATTCGCTTGGAAGACTTGAAAGTTTAGGCTTCACGGTTACATTGGCAAAACCGGAGGCTTTTTAATTCAGTTAACCAATCCGATTCCATAAATAAGACGCTCTCCCCTTTTACAAATGATATGCGTCTTCTTCATTATTGCTTTTTTCCCCAGAAATTAATTTTCATGGTATTTCAACAAGCACATTTATAGGTTTTTTTATGTTCGTTATATATACATAAAGTTGATAAATCGGCATTCTAGCTCTTTCTTTAAAACGTCTTGCCCAAACGATATTCAGCTATCGTTCATAATAGTACGTCCTCAATTTTAACTTTAAACAAAGCCTAATTTAAAAATCAAACTTTAATATCCAAGCCTTTTTTTTATATCGGCATATATAGTGTAGAAAGGAGTGATTAACTTGGCCGATCACGATAATAATTGTTGCAAAGAATCACACTGCGGAAAACAGGACCAAGGACCAGGGGGTGCTTTGGCTTAATCATTGTAAATTCCGTCTGGGAATTTTGTCTTATAGATTTTGATTTCCCAGGATTTAGTTTAAATACAATCCCGAATCCGGAAACAAATGAGATCACTGTCTCTCTAAGTGGTGTCTATGAAATAAGTGCCGACCTTGTTGTTGTTACTAATGAACTTGAAACTTCATTATTCAATTCACGATTAACTGAAGTGTCATAGGTCCCATTCCAGGTTCCTCTTTCGAAATCGTAACAGGATTGACATATCAAACTGGAGAACCTTCATGGTTAACACTATAGGTAAGACCATCCAAGTGGAGTTAAATGCAGGAGAAAACGTGTTTGTGTTTATTCAAAATGTGAGTGGAAGTGTTTCTTATAGATCTCTGTCACTTATTGTAAAACGTATAGGACCCCTTGTATCCTCCGCTAAAGAGGAAATAGAAACTATTAAGCAGAAAGAGAAGCGGAAAAAACAGAAAAAAGCTTCATTGCTCGAGTTTTCGGAAAGTGAACAATGAGAAAAAGGGTGAGTAAAATAGATAAGCCAATTCAAGGTCGTAAATTTGTTGACACGACCTATAAATGTAAAAAAGATGATTTCTTTAATAAAAAAGATGATTTCGTCAATAAAAACGATCATAAAAAATGTAAGGATTGTGAACAAGGTCCTCGGGGACCTCAAGGATCTCCAGGCCCTCAAGGATTTCAAGGACTTCCAGGACCTCCAGGACCTCAGGGAGAAACTGGACCCCCAGGACCAGGGGGTGCTTTGGCTTATGGATCATTGTACGATCCGTCTGGAAATTTTGTCGCAGTGTCTACGGTAAATCCCCCTGCTCTGGGGCAGAAGGTTGTTTTCACAACTCCTGGGCCGTTATTAGGAACAGCTCCTTTTCCTCCTGGTCTTGGACCTTATACTGATATTGAGGTTCTGACTGCTGGGGTATATGAGATTAGCATGGATTTAACAGCTAGATTGATTAATGCTTCTAACTTGACGTTTAATACCGAAGTGCAGTTCAGGTTATTCATCAATGACACAACCCCGGTTCTTGAAAGTACTTTTGAATCCTTTAATCGTATTTCTGGCGGTCCAGGCGGTCAACCATCGCAAGTTGAAACTAGAAACACGATAGGAAGAACAATCCAACGTCGTTTATCCGCAAACGATAGGCTAAGCATTAGAGTTATTACTGCATCTGCCAATGTAATGTATAGGTATCCATCTTTAGTAGTCACAAAAATCGCCAACTAGCTGCCGAAGTCATTAAATAGGAGCAAGAAGAGCCCTAACCTAGATGTTGTGGGCTTTTTCCGATTTACTGAACGTGGTGGTTTTGGTTACTCACTAGTGGAGTAAGAATCCTCCAACAGATGCTGGAGGATTCTTAAGATTATTATTTAAACTTATCCGGAAACTGCTTTATAATCCCCGCAGAGATAGTATCTGCCATTAAGATTATATGTGTGACTCCTTCGTCAATTGCAATGATTCTAGCGTTCCATTCTTTTGCTAAGCTTGCAGATAAATCATTTGTCACTAATTTCAGGTGCATATACAGGAAATTTTTTAGATCTTCATTTTTTAAATGGGGGTTGGCACCGCTAAGGAAAGCTGCAATTTCATCAGCATTTCTATACCATTCTTTGTTTAGCTGTTTCACCAAGGCATCATTTCCACTTTTAGCCGCATCTACAATCTTTCCCGCAATAACAATATGCTCCTTAAGCAGATCCGTAAGTTTGTTACCAGCTTTCTCTCCGTATACTGGCTTTACAGCATTACCAATATCCTCCTGATTCTTTAGAAGTCTAGCCAGTACCTGTGTTTGATCCTCCGCTCCAGCGGTGGTTGCACTTGTTATATAATTACTTGTCCATAATACATGATCAATCCAAAGTCTCCTGAATTCATTTTCGAAGTTTACCTCAGATTGACTAATACGTTGTACCTGTGGCTTAGCGTATGCGCTAGTTGTTCCGGCCACCATGTTTAGAGGAAATAATAAAATAAATCCCATCAACAGTAATTTTTTCATAAAACCATCTCCTCCCAAAGTTAAAAAGTTCTTTTTTATTATTGATATATGCGATTTTTATATGCATAAAATTGCTTGTACTTACCATGTTTATATTAAATTGGAATTAGATGGACTCACATCGTCCAATGTAAGCTGTTTTGTATAAAATCGGGTCATCAATCATGATATTAATACACAGACACAACTACGTCGCATTGGTGCTTGAAATATGATGAATTAATGTTTGAATTACTTGAAAATTCAGGAATGAGACGCAAGAATTAGTGAATTTAATATGGGAGCAAGTTAATAGAGAAAGTAGAAAATAAGAACGCCTCCTCCCCCTTCATCCCATTGTCTTACCAAAACTATTAAGCATTCTAGAGCAGCAAAAATTAAATGTTTTTAATATATCAGCAGGACTTATGCTCCAGCATGTGTGCAGTGCTCCAAGCAATGATAATTAAATATCAATTTGCAAGTTGCAATCAGAAAGTCCCTTCATTTCCCTTGGTCAAAAGGCTTGATAATAGTTTTTTTTCTGTAAGACCCAGTTTAACAAAAACATAGGCATTCATATGATTACTATCCGTATAGTGAAGCTACTACTACAAACAGTCCACCCTCCTGAACAATTAGCTGTTCATTAATTAAGTCTTACAGTATCTTGTAATTGGAATCAGAAAGAAAAAAATAAATTTTTCTTTGGTGTACATAATATAGGTAATAACCAATGATAGTAAAAGTGTTATGAAAAAGGGTGAACAAATGGAAAGAAATAACGCGATTGACTTTATTAAATTTTTTGCCATATTATCTGTTGTGGTCATTCATGTATTCCCTAGGGATAGCCAAATTGGTCTATTTATTCTCGATAACTTCTCAAGGTTTGCGGTGCCATTCTTCTTTACTGCATCTGGTTATTTGTTCGGTCAAAAGATGATACATAAAAGGGATTCCTTTGATTATTTTAAAAGGTATATTATAAAAATTTTGAAACTGTATTTGTGCTGGCTCTTCTTTTATATGATGTATGATGTTCTAATTCTTTATAAAGATGCTGCAGATGTACCAAAGGAATTTGCGCAATACATTAATCATTTTTCATTTCTTGATCTTATATATTACGGAACTGGGACTAGCGGATACCAATTGTGGTTTTTAACCGCATTAATTTGGAGTGTTATCATTCTATTCGGTTTTTTTAAGTTAAAAAAAGCAAGGCTTTTTTTACCCATTAGCCTAATATTCAACCTGTTAGGTCTTTTCGGACAATCGTATTCGGTGTTCTATGATCTTCCTCTGAGTACACGGGATGCTTTATTCATTGGTCTTTTTTATACAACTTTGGGATTCTTCTTTGCGGATGATAAATTCTTTAAAAAGTCGGGAGCAATAACAGCCAAAACCAATTTATCTTTAATTTTTATCTTCTTTACTATCCAAGTGGTAGAAGGATACTTATTAGAAAAGATATTATTGGGAAGTCATGGGGAATATTTTATTTCTACTATCTTTTTAACTGCATTTCTTTTTTTATTTGCATTGAATAATAAAACATTGGGGAAGGATTTGTTCATTACTAAAGTAGGAGGAAGAGCCCTGGGGATATACATTGTTCATGTAGTCTTCATCGATATTTTTGATTTAATTATATCGGCACTAAGAATGGATCATATAGCTGACAATCTTTTCTTAAAACTACTTGAGACACTCCTTATAATTACGATGTCTTACATTTCTTATGACCTGCTTCAATATTTCAAAAGGCGTTTAAGCAAAATGGTAACAAGCAATTAGTGGAAAGTTAAAACCCTTACTTAGTGCAGGGTTTTGTAAACAGAAAAAAAATCCCTGCACTAAGTAAGGGATCTTTTTTGCTGTCTACATATAATTAAAGCTTGGTCTCCACCGGATGAACTCTCGGTTCCTCTATACTGTCGCCAGCATGTTTTTTTGACCAGTAAGTCGCGAGAATTGGTCCGGATATGTTGTGCCATGCAGCAGCCAGGACGCTTGGAAGGGCTGCCAGCGGGCCGAAATGTGCAGTGGCAAGCGCAACACCTAACCCGGAGTTCTGCATGCCCACTTCAATCGAAATCGCTCTTCTATTCACTTCATCAAGTCCAAGCACTTTTGCTGCTAAGTAACCAAAAAGTAGCCCAAATCCGTTATGAAGCATCACGGCAGTAAAAATAAGGAACCCGGAAGCAGCAATGCTAGCTGCGTTGCCTGAGACTACTGCGCTTACAATAGTAATGATGGCTGCTACCGAAATAAGAGGTAAAACGGTCAAGCTTTTTTCAACTGTTACTGGGAAAAACCGCTTAATGGCCAATCCTAAAACAATCGGAAGAAGGATGACTTGTACAATGGACTTAAACATATCAAAAAAATCAACCGGCATCCATTGTCCTGCCAGCAAAAGCAGAAGCAGCGGTGTCATGATTGGAGCCAGTAAAGTTGATACCGAAGTCATAGCTATCGATAAAGGTACATTCCCTTTTGCAAGATATACCATCACGTTAGAGGCTGTTCCGCCTGGTACACAGCCAAGCAATACCAGACCTGCAGCTAATTCGGCTGGTAAATTCATGAGTTTAGCAATTAGGAATGCCACAATTGGCATGATGATAAACTGGGCGCAAACTCCAATTATCACGGGCAGTGGTTTAGTAATGATGATTTTAAAATCAACTGCCTTCAAAGTGAGCCCCATTCCAAACATGACAACGCCAAGCAATATTGTAATAAATCCCCCCAATCCCAAAAATGGCTCAGGAAAAATAAAGGCAATGACGGATATTAAGATAACCCAAACAGCAAAATATTTTCCGGCTACTGCGCTTAATGCTTCTAATACTTTCATTCCATCACACTCTTTCTAGCATTAATATTTTATTTGGATTTAATAAATTATCTGGATCAAGGGCCACTTTGATTTTTTCCATCACAAACAGGGCGTCCCCATGTTCTTTTATCTGATATTTTTGTTTACCGACCCCAACACCATGTTCGCCTGTACATGTTCCCTTACGCTCAAGGGCATACAGGACAATTTGTTCATTTAGCTTTTCAGCTCTTTTAATCTCTTCTTGATTATTGTTATCGATCATTAAAAGTACGTGATAGTTCCCGTCGCCTACATGGCCGACGATCCCACCGGTAAGGCCAAGGAGATCAACAGCTTCCCTTGCGTGGTGAATGGCACCGGACAGTTCTGAAATCGGAAGGCAGACATCAGTCACCATCAGTTTTTTCCCAGGATTGCCATGAATATAAGCATAGGCAAGATTATGGCGAGCTTCCCATAGGCGGTTCCTGGCAGCATTATCTGTTTCAAATTCAATATCGAGACAATTATGTTCAGCTACTATTTCCTTAGTGAACTCTACGTCTTGCTTCAACCCGGCTTCATTGCCATGAAACTCCAAAAATAGTGTAGGCGCTTCGTTATAGCTTGTATCACTATAAAGGTTAACCTGTTTCATTGATGGTTCATCGACAAGTTCCACCCTTGCTATTGGAACACCTGACTGCAAAATGGATACAACAGCTTCCACCGCATGTGTCAATGTCGGAAATGATGCCCTTGCCGCCATAACGTGCTCAGGAATTCCGTAAACTCTTAACGTCAATTCCGTAAAGCAGCCAAGCGTTCCCTCTGATCCAACAAAAAGACCGTTTAGATGGTAGCCTGATGACGATTTAGCGGCCAAATTGCCAGTATGTATAATCGAACCATCTGCAAGTACCACTTCAAGATCACGGACTTGATCACGCATCACACCATATTTAACTGATGTCGTTCCACTGGCATTGGTTGCCGCCATTCCTCCAAGAGTAGCATCAGCTCCCGGGTCAACGGAAAAAAACAAACCGTATTTTTTCAATTCTTTGTTTAGTTGCGAACGCGTTACGCCAGGCTGAACTTTTACGAGAAAATCGTTTTCACGCACTTCCAGGATTTTATTCATTAATGAAAAATCAATAGTTATGCCATGGTTGTACGGTATGACATGTCCCTCGAGGCTTGATCCCAACCCAAAAGGAACCATCGGAATTTTGTACTTATTTGCCAATTTCACAACTTCACTGACTTGCTGTGCTGTTTCCGGAAATACAACAATATCAGGAAGACTTACAGTATGATAGGATTCATCTCTGCCATGTAATTCTCTTACTGTCTGGTTTTCCGTTACTTGACTTTCCGAAAGGATTTGCTTTAAATCGTTGATTAAATTTACATTAGCCGCTTCCATTCTATTCTCCTTCTTTCTGCTATAACATCCGTTTTTGTCATATCAAAAACTTTGGTCGCACCTATATCAAGAATTAGTTTCTACTACAATTCTTCAACTGTAGTATCAAGAGATGGTTTCCCTCTCTTTAATAGCTTAAAAAGATATCGTTTCCATTTTATCGGATAATTGGTCTAACCAATTTTCATTATACTAAATTTTTTGACTTTTTCAACAATTATCCGTTTTATACTTTTCTCCATAAAAAAATGCTTTATTCTCAATATTTATAGGGGATTTTTATCCTTATGACAAAACCCAAATGACCTTTAATAGCCATGTGAACGTAATTTGATTGAATTTAGACATTATATTTTTATAATATTGGTCTAACCAATTAAAATATCAGATTGTTTCAACAGTTATTTATTTTAATTTTAATATTGAGGATTATCCCCTTGCTTCATAAATGAATGCTTGTTAGAATGATTCCACTAATAGTCGTACCAGCATGTTGTTAGGGTTGTCATGGAAGGATGTGAAGAAAGTAATGGATTCAATACCAGTTAAATCTCCCAAAGTGTACGAAATCATCTTCAATCAAATTAAGGAATCTTTTAATAGCGGTGAATTGAAACCTGGAGATAAATTACCGCCTGAACGCGAATTATCCAACCGTTTTAAAGTGAGTCGAACATCAATCAGGGAAGCCCTTCGAGTATTGGAGATTAACGGAGTCATTGAGATTAGACCAGGTGATGGAACATTTATCAGGCAATCTGATGTTCAATCACTAATCGAACAGCTATCCACCTCAATCATCAAGGCTGAGGACAACATGGTCTATGAAATGCTTGAAGTCCGTCGAGTAATTGAAACGGAGTGTGCTTTTCTTGCTGCGCAAAGAGCAAACTCTCTTGATTTACAAAATATCCTTAAGGCTCTAGAAGAAATGGCACGCTCGGAACATGATGAAGAATTAGGCTTGCGAGCAGATCTGCTTTTTCACCATAGTATTGCACAAGCCACAAATAATTCCATTTATGCTGGATTGGTTCATACTCTAAGTGACCAAATGAAAAATACGATTCGTGCCACCAGACGGCATCGTTTCGCAAAACCAGGTCATTTTCAAGAAACGCTTCAAGAACATAAAGAAATCTACTATTCCATCGCATTAAAGGACGCGGACAAAGCCAAGCAACTAATGAATGCCCATATCATTCGCATTAGAGAGCAGATGGCTGCGGCTACACTTGAAAGCATTGGAGAAGATGCCAAAATTGCTGCTTATCCAGGTGAAAAATAAAGTTCCGCTTTCAATATGATTAACCCAATATGGAATTACACCTCTAAAATTATCAACTAAGTGATTTTTTAACCTTGGCCGATTAATTGACACTACTTTGCCCAATAAAAAAAGCGCCTTTCTCAGAGGGCGCTAAGCTGGTTTAATATAGTTAAGTAATTGATCCCCTATATAAGTAAATGTTTGTTTTATCCTTTTGACATAGTGAAGGAATCAATGTTACATACTTTTAGAGCATTATCAATCAATGAAAGCTGTTCATTAATCATTGATAAGTAGGAAATATGATAGTCATTAATTTGTTCCTTTAACTCCAACAGCAGCGTTTTGTCCCTTAATATAAGGTAAATCTCGTCTGGATGTAACATATCACTTCTCCTTTTAATCAAGATATTACCTTTTACCCAAATTATTACAATCGTTAACTTATAAGTGGATGTTTTGTACTATATTCACAAGGGATTGCTCAGTAACAGTTCCTTCTTATAGTAAAGGTCCGTTAGTTGAAGAACACGACGATCATTATATAGAATATTTATTAAAAAGGCTGTCGTATAGTAGTATTAAACGTCGAATATGCCCCCTTCTTACCTTATTGTGTTAGACTTAAATGATAAAACCATATATTTTCTTGGGTTTAATTGACTTTTCATAGTCACACTTGCATAAGCAAAGGAGTGAAGGAAATGGAGAAAATCAGCGTTTTTTTGGATGACTATCGGAAAGCACCCGATGGCTATGTGTTAGTCGAGACTATTGACGAATGTTTAGAGCTATTGCAAAACTTTGATATTGAACATCTCTCTTTGGACCATGATTTATTAAATAAAACCAGGAATGGTTCTATGCTTGTTCAAATGATGGTGAAAGAAAAACTATTTGCTAATCGCATTACTATTCACTCTGCCAATTCAGTTGGCGGTAAAGCGATGTACAACTGTTTAAAGCAAGCACAACGGAATTTAACTATGCCCCCTGCCATTATCGTATCCTTACGACCATTGCCCCTCAAATTCTTCCCGTCAAAGGTTCTGCAACATTATATAGATATACGGTAACCCCTACTCAATCTCAATTACATGTCACCCATTGTTTTTACATTAGACCGTAGGTTAGATAAATAGTAAATCGAAAGGGCAACTTTAATCTGAGTTGCTTTTTTTGTATTTCTGCTTTGTTTTAAGAAAATCGAATATCTTCATTGCACACTTCGCCATCATCCCCATGTGAACAACTTTACCCCTTTAACATGGAAAGTAAAGTGAACTATTTCCAGAATAAAAAATCGAATTACTTTTCCTTCTGGCAGTGCAGCTCCCATAGCATTGTACCGACAAGAAGAAGTTCATACCTGGTTCACCTAACGTTTCGCACATATGAGATATGTAATATTAAAGTTACTATCCTCCCCCCTGCCCTATCGCCTAATAAAGTTTGGTGGTTTCCTAAGACATTTCTAGCCACCCAGATCTATCAATTTTCTGTGGTGATTTTTCCGGGTAAACAGTTATCTTTTATGCTTTTTTTGCATTGGCTCCTTCTTGATGTAAACAATAAATTTAATGCTTGACCTAGAGTTGACTCTAAGTTGTAAAGTGGTATGAGTAATGACGGAGGTGATCAATCATGTATCGAATTGGAGAACTCTCCAAACTATTGGGTGTTAGTGAACATACTCTTCGTTATTATGAAAAAGAAGGTTTAGTAGTACCTTTGCGTAAAGGAAAGAATCGTATTTATACTGAAGAGGATAGAGAATGGCTCGAGTTCATCCTCCATATGAAAAATACAGGAATGGCCCTTGTTGATATTAAGAAGTATACCTTAATGCGTAAAGATGAAAATGGTGACAAACATGCACAAGAATTGATGGAAATCTTGGTAAAGCATCGGGACGAAGTTGCAGCACAACTGAAGATTTACGAAGAGAATCTTGAACTGATGAATCATAAAATTTCAAAATACCAGAAATTATTAAACGAACATCAAGATAAGGATTTATTTGATACTTTCATTGATCAAAAGAAAAAAGGAAATTGAAGTAAATGAAAAGAGTGAACATCGTTTCAAAAATGGGCAATCATGTGGTACAAGACTAGGAGGAGGATCTAACAATGACAAAAATAGCATCTATTGAAAAAAACGCAATTTTTCCTATTGGTGAACCGATTGAAAATGAATACTTCTTTGGAACAGCATACTTGGAAATGCTTTTAACTGATTCAGCTTTGAATGCACCAATCGGAAATGTAACATTCGAGCCTGGTGCCCGCAATAACTGGCACACTCATGCAGCAGGGCAAATCCTGTTAGTGACTGCCGGTGAAGGGTGGTATCAGGAAGAAGGTAAACCAGGACAACTTCTAAAGGCTGGGGATGTTGTAAATATCCCTGCAGATGTCAAACATTGGCATGGTGCTGTGAAAGACAGTTGGTTTGTCCACCTAGCTTTAACTCCAGGCGAAACTACTTGGTTAGAACCCGTGACTGAAGAATATTATCAACAATTATAAAATTTTTTATTTGGAGGATGAGATTAACGCAAACCATTACTGATACAGACTTGAAAGGTCCTTTTGAAGAATTATACGATGCTTTTGCGATTAGTCCTACCCGTATAGCGGAAATGATTCTGTTTTGCTTTGAATCAACCTAAAGATGTTACCGTTAATGAGTTTATTGTAAGACCATCTCGACAACAGCCTTAAATCGATAAAAGTTTTCTCACTGGGGACATTCCAATAACAGATAGGACGCAGGTTAATAAAATAGATCACAGCCTGATTGGAATCGAACAGTCTGTGATCTATTTTTAGTCTTAAGATCAATTGCTATTTAATAAGCCCATTCTGTATTCATTGAATTAATTCATGATTTCACTTCATTGAAAAATTGCGGCCATACTCGTATTTATATTTCGGTTTCCATGCCATTTCTCCTTTTATTAGTTGAAATACATGGGCTATAAGTGTTGCTGTATAAGTTTAACAGTCTAATTAACGAATTTTGAATGGCTCAATGTATGCGTAAAACCCGTAAGATACAAAAAAAGCAATTCACATGCAGTGTAATTGCTTTTTAAAGAAGTGTATGGATATAACCCATGCTAATTAAGCTTTCGTTAATGTTCGGGCCATCCCCTTATAGTGTAGACTATGGTTTTTTATCGCCAAGTAAAAATAAACTACAGCAGATTTTCCCCGGTTTACAATGACATTACTTGTTTTTTACGATGGATAGTATCGTAATGGTGCTTATAATGCAGAGTGTGCCGAGCCACTCGGCAAAACCGAACGTTACATTCAACCAGAAAACGGATATTAAGGTTGCGGATAATGGCTCAACGGAAGCCAATAAGCTTACCTCTGAAGCAGATATGAATTTTGTACTTTCCAAATAAAAATAAAAAGCAATGATCGTACCGAAAATGATGATGAATAAAACCGCTGAAAATGAAGGTAACGTCCATTTGCCTTCAAATGCCCATGGGGGATGGATCATGCTAAAGCATATGCCTCCAATCAACATGCCCCAACCCACAACAATCATTGAACCCCATCTTGAAAGGAGTTTAAAAGGCTGCAATGTATAGAATGCCAAGGCAAAGGCTGATGTTACTCCCCAAAATACTGCCCACCCGGAAATGGAGAGTGTACGTATGCTTCCTCCCGTCACAAGCAAAAAAGTGCCTAAAATCGCTATGATCACAGCTACGCTCACCGTAATGCTTGGAAAACGTTTGGAACGAATGGCTAAATAACAAGTGATCAGTGCCGGGGCCAAGTATTGAAGGACAGTGGCAGTGGCTGCGTTGCCATGTTCAATTGCTGCAAAATATGTGTATTGAACAGCGAGCATGCCCAGAATGGCAAAAAGGATAATTTGAAGCGCATCATTTTTAGTTTTCCAAATCTCAAAAACTTTCAGTCTTTCATTCTTGTAAGCGACCCCCAATAAAATGATTCCAGAAAGCAACAAGCGTACAACAGTGAGCCACTCAGGACTGAAACCTTGCTGCTGAAATAGATATTGAGCTGCCGTTCCTGACACTCCCCATAACGCAGCGCCAGTCAGTACCAGTGCAATCCCTTTATTTCTTGAAGGTGATATAGCAACTAAAGTATCATTATTCATTTTTTTCTTTCCCACTTTTTACACGTTCCGTATGGGCTTGAATTCTAAAGTAACTTTCTTTCCAATTCTTTTCTATCTCCTTAAGCACCATAGTGAGATTTCCCCCCCTGATTGCCTGTATGATCTGATCATGCTCATCAACGGAAAAGTGAACATCACTTACCTGATTGAAATAAAACAGTTCCATTCGTATAAGTTTTTGTTTGAGTCCCGATAGAATCCGCTTCAACTCATCATTTGTTGAAAGATTGATGTAAATGGAATGAAAGTCATTATCTTTCTGGACGGCCACTATTTGATTTCCCTCGTCGATTGCGTTTTTAACTTCATGATTGATGACTTCCATTTCCATTAAGTGTCTTTCTTCAATGAAATCAAAAGCCTGTTCCATAGCCAGCTTTTCCAGTGTCCAAACAAGGGAATATATGTTTAATCCCCCTTCGAATCGAATAGGGGAAACAATAGTTGAACGGCTCGGCTTGGTCTCGACAAATCCCTCATCCTCAAGCCTTAAAAGTGCTTCTCTAATAGGGGTTCTGCTTACTCCCAATTGATCGGCTAATTCTTTGTCGCGTAATTGTTGGCCTGGCGTCAGGATCCCCTGGACAATCCAATCCCGCAATATCATGTATGCTTCTTCACGTACAGACGTACGTTTAATTTTTTGTGAAGAATATGAATGCTTCAACGGCTATACCTCCTTAAAATACAGATATATAATATGCAATATATCACATATTGCATACCGTCGGAAGGAATTATAGAACATTTTAAATCTGGGTCCTTTAATATAACATCAAGCATCTTTTCACATAATAAAAGGGAATCCTTCCATATTAAAAACACTTCTTTACGATGGTGAAAGTAATCCTTCTATCATGAGTCCTCGAGCTTTAAATTTACAACGATTCACTGTTTAAAAATAAAGTTCTATTTTTTTGTATACCATTGTATGTATTTTGAAATTCTTAGTACACTAGATTGAGACTAACGGCATTTGTAGTTTATTGCTTCCGACATTAGCAAATATTGGATATTTTCCGCGAGTGATTTGGATACTACTTCACTTTACTGATTATTTTCACGTGAAATTTGTGTTTCTAAAAAAATGTCTTGAAAATATCTTGGTGCTTACCGCATTCATTACATGAATATTCTATTTCCAATGCATCTTCAGTTACTGTATGAACTGTCTCTTTTTTACAAGTTTCACAAAATCTCTTTTCGGATATTTCTTTCATTTATCATTCACACTCCGTTTTTTCATCATATTTGTAGCCTTGTTACTATTATTTTGCGAATATCCAACCGAAAAAATACCTTTTTCCTGAAGGGCCAGAGAAAAAGGTACTAAAATTGTTAATTTAACCTTGGATTCCAATACATCAAAGCTGCATGAAACGGATATTCGTATTCGAAAACTCCTTCTTTTTCCACCACATATTTATTTAGGATCGTTTTTACTTCATCATAGGAAAAATGTTCATCCAGAATTTTTGTTGTATTATCTCGGATCGCTTCTTCATAGGTGGAATAGATTTTTTTACTTTTCAATTTAACGATCTTACAGTCCGCCAGTATTCCAAGTTGATACAAAACATTCAAGATGTGTATGTAATCCCGTCTTCTTAAATTGATCGTATATCCTCGTTGCTTCAATTCCATATAGTGAGGTTTTTCTGGTCCGGTTGTCATACCTATTATCGCTAAACGAGCTGCAGAATCATTCATTTTTAATAAGGTATGACCGATTTCACTCATTCGGTAATAACAATTAAAACCAAATACTACATCATATTTGACTTTTTTGTTATCACTTTCCCACTTATCATGAATTAACTCCATGTTTTCGAAACCTTTTTCGTTTGCCTGGGATTCCAAAAAATTGATAATGCTTTTGGAACTATCTATACAAGTTAGCTTCCTGACTTCTTTTGCAATATCAAATGTATAATTGCCCCATCCAGGGCCGATTTCCAAAACATGATCATCCTGTTTTAATAATGCCAATAATTCTTGCTGCACAATTTTTGCATAAGGGTCCGCTTTATGTTGTTTTTTCATTGCAACCTTGGAAGCCCAAAAAGCTTCTTCTGCAGCATCATCTTTTAGCCTGTTAGGTATCTTCCCTGTATGATCTGTCATTGCCTCTTTCCAAAGTTCAATATAATCTGTCATCTTTTCTCCCCTGAATTCGTATGTAGTTATCGGTTTTCAAATTAAAGCAAACAGCCAAATACTTCCTCTTTTAAATATATTAGCATACCATAGCTAAAACTTTGTTTTACACATAAGAAAAAGGAGCAAAAACTTTGCTCCTTTATCCATATTGCTTATTTTTCTAAAAACTTTTATCTTTTCGATAAAGCTGACCACGTATTTTCAAGCCATTTATCAAAGTCTGCTCCTTTTTCACCCTCATATGTATCATATATATCCATTCTCATCTTCTGGAGTTTGTCTTTGAATTCGTGATATGTGTGATTTTCAGGTAAACTCTTCTTGATCCTCACTAAGATTTTGGTCAAACCTTTGATCAACTCGCCCTTTTTCCTTGCTGGCATTTTAACATCTTCGCCTAAA
This sequence comes from Peribacillus sp. YIM B13477, assembly GCF_042787955.1. Lineage (NCBI taxonomy): Bacteria > Bacillati > Bacillota > Bacilli > Caryophanales > Bacillaceae > Peribacillus > Peribacillus sp. YIM B13477. Next base: position 1,251,866 of record NZ_JBHZPD010000001.1, on the reverse strand, counting down.
CTTTTCAATTGACGGTAGGCTGCCTCTTGAACTTTATATACAGAATCATTATTCATGATATGTGTGAGAATGTCGATTACTTGTTTATTTTTTGCTTGACCTAATTCTTCGATTGCATCTAAACGTTCTCTCCAATTAGATTTGCGATTGGCAGATTTTTTTAATTCCTCATAGTTGGCAGGTAACTCGATACCCTTTGTTTCCTTGTTATTCAAATGAATCATTTCTCCTTCTGTCTTAGTGATCCGGATATCAAACATGTATCCGATATAATAATCCCATTACCAAAATGGCTTATTCCTTCTTCATTATACCCTTTTCCATATTTTAATATAGTTAAATTTATCTGCCGTATCGTCAATCACCCGGGTTCCGGGACGAGATGCTTTGTTTGTCTTCAATTTACCTGCGCCTATCAACTTCAACTTTAAAAGGCATAAATCCTGTCTGGATTCATGCCACTTTGAAGGATGCTTTTATTATTGAACATGTACAAATCTAGTCCACGTAATGTTTTTTATTATCTGGATGAATAGAAAATTTTTTACGTAAATTGACGAGGTTTACACCAAAACTTTCTTCTAAAAGTTCCCTATGTTTCTCCATGATTTCCATGAGATACAAATCATGAATCATGACTTCTGTAATGGGCATCACTAAACCTACATGCATGGTCCATGCTGCACGGCTATCTTTACCAAGAGAGACTATACCCGCGACTACTTCAGAATCATCGCCACTGATAACAAGCCATCGTCCACCATACTCTTCTGTAATTTCATAACCCATATAATGGAGGTAAACATTTGCAAAATCACAGACGATTTCCCCATAGGCAATAATTGTTACATTGACCCCACCATTTGCGGCCTGTCTTAGTTCAGGTTCTAATTCTTCGAATTCGTCTTCCCAAATCTCTAAGAGTATTCTTTTTTTAGCAGATAATATACAAGCTTTAACCTTATCGAGTATTTCATTGCGTCCCATGATATTCCAGATATTTTCACGATCATTTGCAGATCGTTCGAACTCCGCTAATGATTTTTCTGCCAGTTCAAAATTCTCTTCCGCTTTCATCCGCCGGTTTTTTATTAGCTCCTTTGCAGGAACAGGAGTATACTGTGGTGTGTTTCCAGGACTGACCAGAATATCTCCGCGTATGGCGAGACTATCCAGAATTTCATATATTCTTGAACGTGGTACACCGGAGTTTTTTGCTACTGCATAGCCTGTTAATGGCGATTCTTCCAATAAGGCAAGATATGCTTTCGCTTCATATTCGGTGAAATTCAGATTTTTTAATGTTTCTAAAATGGTTTCTTTCATAAACCCTCCAACACAACCGTAGTCGCTACCTTTGTAACTAATATTTTAGCAAAATCTGTTGACGTTTTCCATTTTCATCTAATATACTTATTAAGTAGTTACTTTAGTAACCACTATGAAAGTGGGAGGGGGAATTAGTTTGGACAGCTTACTTACATACATATCAATAGTGGCGATGATGGTTATTATACCGGGAGCAGATACAATGCTCTTAGTGAAAAACACGCTTAGCCATGGTCCGAAAGCGGGACGTTATACCGTTCTCGGAATGGCAACGGGACTTTCTTTTTGGACGCTTATAGCCATTCTTGGACTATCTGTTGTCATTGCAAAGTCTGTGATTCTTTTCAGTACAATCAAATATTTGGGAGCCGCCTACTTAATTTACTTAGGGATAAAAAGTTTTTTTGCTAAAAGCGTTTTTTCCTTAAAAGAAATTCAAGCACAAGCAAATACACCTGTTAAGTATTCAAACCGGCACAATAAAGATTCCTTCATGCAAGCATTACTTAATAATATTCTGAATCCAAAGACCGTTTTAGTTTATATCACAATCATGCCGCAATTTATCAATTTGAACGGAAATGTAAACCAGCAATTGATTATATTAGCCTTCATCTTAACCTTGCTCGCTGTACTGTGGTTTCTATTTCTTGTTTATCTAATTGATTACGCAAAAAAATGGATGAACAATTCCAAATTCCAGAAAGCATTCCAAAAGTCAACTGGCTTAATTTTAATCGGTTTTGGAATAAAAACAGGAATTTAAATTCATTTACTCACACATTCCGTTCAGATAATTGAACGGTTTTTTTCATTTACGAATCGGCACCGATATCTTTTTAATTATACATATGGCACTGCTTTATTGACTGCAAAGATTTTTCCGTCTTCATCATTTAAAACAAAAACGTCAGTATTTTCCCATAGGTGCAGGAAATACTGACGAAGTAATGTCCTATGAAGTTTGAAGTATCCCTTTTTGTCAATCCAAGCCGCAAGCCTTGGCAAGTACTTCAACAAGGTGCAAACTTTTCATTTGGTTCGCCGCTCCCTCCCTTTGGATGCCAATGCTCATTTGCATTTGGCATCCTGGGTTAACCGTAACAATGGTAGTTGCTTTCGTTTCGTTAAGATTCTTCATTTTCTCATCAAGAATTTTCATGGATTCATCAAAGTGGAGAAGATTGTATATGCCTCCAGATGCACAGCAACGGTCAAACCCTTCCATTTCGACATAGGAAACTCCTGGTATGGATTGCAATAATAAACGAGGTTCCTTTTGGACCTTTTGTACATTGCGTAAATGACATGAATCTTGATAGGAAACGATGCCTTGCCATCCTTCAGTGAAGGGTAGCGGCCCCAATTGATGAAGAATTTGACTGATATCTTTTGATTTTTCCGAGAAAGCCCTTGCCGCCGCAGCCCATTCTTGATCCTCTGCCAATAGATGTCCATATTCAAGAAGCGAAGCACCGCAGCCTCCTGCGTTATTTACGATTACATCAGCATCCGTTTGCATGAAGGCTTGGATATTCCTCTTTGCCAATGCTTTCGCTTGTATTGTTTCACCTTGATGGGAATGCAGAGCACCGCAGCAATTCTGATTTTCAGGGAGAATGACCTCACACCCTGCTATGGTAAGCAGCTCAATGGAAAGACGGTTAATTCGTGACATCATGGAATCCATGATACACCCTGTAAAAAATGCCACTTTTAATTTCGTTTCCCCTTTTGCCGGCATAATCGTACCTGGCCGGATACGTTTGGAAGAAGTCTCGATGTCTGGAAGTGCCTGTTCTAAATGTGCAAGGGCAGGGGAAACCTTCTGCAATATATTTGATGAACGGATAAGCTTGGATAAGCCGGTTTTTTGATAGAGCTGCACTGCACTTCCAATCCTGTTCATTCGTTTTGGATATGGAAAAAGATGAACCAATGCCAGTTTTTTGATTCTTGTCATTTTGTTTTTTTGGTTTGCTGACGGGGAGTTTTCAATGGCTTCTTTAGCCGCTTCCAGTATATGTCCGTATGGCACACCAACAGGACATGCTGTTTCACAAGCACGACAGCCTAAGCATAAGTCGATTGGTTCAGCTAAATCTTTTTGGAAATCTATTTTTCCTTCGGCTGCCATTTTCACTAGATTGATACGACCGCGTGGAGAGGCGGATTCCACACCCATTGATTCATATGTAGGGCATGCAGGTAAACAGTATCCGCATTTTACGCATTGATTTGTCCAATCATAGGCATCTGAATATAAATTTTGGACCGCGGCATTTGACTCATTCGGTTTGGCGGGTAGATTCATGGAACCAACACGACCCTTGTCTGTCCCTTGTCAGGAAAAATCTTCCCTGGATTCAGGATATTATTGGGATCCCATGCTTCTTTAATTTTTTTCATCATATTCACTCCGGTTATTCCTAATTCCATTTCCATATATGGTGACTTTAAAGTACCGATTCCATGTTCCCCTGAAAGTGTTCCGCCTAATTCGATTGCCGCTTCAAAAATTTCACTGACAGCAAGCTCCACTTTTTTCATTTCCGTAATATTTCGTTTATCAGTAATGATGTTCGGATGTAAATTCCCATCCCCTGCATGACCGAATACAACCAAGTTCAACCCGTATTTCTCCCTGATATTGTTTAATCTCTCCATCATTGCCGGTATTTGACTGCGTGGAACGGTCGCGTCTTCAGAAATTTTTGTAGGACCCATTTGTGTAATGGCCGGGGAAACCAATTTACGCGCACTCCAAATCGTTTGGCGCTCTTCCTCTGTCTCCGCTATCTTGACGTATGAAGCACCCTCTGCCCTGCATATATCGGCGCATTTATTGATTTCTTCCTCAATCGCCAATGGGTGTCCATCTATTTCTATGATAAGAATCGCTTCTGCCTGAAGAGGCAACCCGGAAGGACGGTAGCTTTCAACAGCACGGATGCACGCATTATCCATCAATTCCAGGGCAGAGGGTAGAATTCCTGATGATAAAATGCTGGTAATGGCATGTCCAGAGTCTATCAAATGATTGAAGTGGGCGACAAATGTTTGTTTAGATTGAGGTTTTGGTATTAAGCGGATGATTGCCTCAGTTACGATGCCCAGAGTACCTTCCGATCCTACGATCAATCGGGTCAAATCATACCCAGTTACATTTTTTACGGTCTTTCCGCCAGTACGAATGATATCTCCCGTCGGGGTGACAACCTCCAGACCTATCACGTATTCTTTTGTCGTTCCGTATTTCAATCCCTTTGGCCCGCTGGAATTTTCTAATAGATTCCCGCCTATAGTGGCTACATTGGAACTGCTTGGATCCGGCGGATAGAATAAGCCGGCTTCTTCAGCCTTTTTATGAATATCTGCCGTAATCACACCTGGAGAGACTATAGCAAGCATATTTTCCCAATCAATGATCAATTTATCCCTCAAAAGGGTCATATCAAGAACCATACCCCCTTTAACAGGTAAAGGGCCGCCGCTTAGCGAAGTTCCTGATCCTCTAGGGTAAACAGGTATTTTGTGAGTATTAGCCAATTTAACCACTGCACTGATTTCCTCCGCGTTTTTTGGCTGGATGACGATTTCGGGTAAATATTCCCCAAAAGAAGCGTCATAGCTATAACAATACCTTTCTGCCAAATCAAGAAACATTCTGTCACCTGGAATTACCTGTCGAAGATCGACCAAGGCTTCTTTCTCCATGCTTCCCACTTCCTTTCTTAATAGAAATATGGTAAGGTCTACCCGTATGTAATATAATGGCATTTTAGGATTCTACTAGGTATAATGATGAAAAAAAAAGGAGGGTTTTTTTGAAAATCGCACTGATTCATGCAACCACAACTGCACTAAAACCAATTGAAATTGCCTTTCAGACGGTTGCACCGAACATTGAACTCCTTCATTTCATGGACACGTCCCTTCTCTCCTTGATGGAAAAGAGCGGCAAGTTAACTCCTGAAATCATCCGCCGCTTTTCTGCATTAGTGAATTTAGCTTATGATTCTGATGTTTCATGCATCCAGCTTACTTGCTCTGCCTTTAATGACATCACTGCAATTCTACAGCCTATATACTCTGTAAAGTTATTTCGTTCAGATGAGGCCATGCTTGATGAAGCTCTTCGCTATACTCGCATTGGCCTGGTTTCCACCGTAAAAGAAACGCCGATCGCCCTTCAAAATTACCTATTAAATAAGAATCCGGACTGTATGATCGAGTCATTGGTCGATCCCGGAATCATCCATTTATTATCACAAGGAAAAAGAAAGGAACATGACGATCGGGTTAAAAAGATGGTGGAACAATTGGATGGAAAGACAGAAGTGATTTTGCTTTCACAATATAGTATGGAACATATCGCAAAGCAGGTTAATCCCTCTGTCCCTGTCCTAACGGCGCCGTTATTGGCTGCGAAAAGGTGTTTGGCCCATTTGAATGGAATGTACACATGAGTTTTCTTCGAAAAAATCATAACTTTGCGAGCATGATCGTATGTCACATCATATATACCGTTTTTTAACCGTTTGTATGATGCGAACCGCCAAAAACTTTGCCTACACCTTGAATTTTTTCAAGTATGACAATCAGAAGGACTGATATGAAAATAACCACGCTCGACACGGATGCGACGATTGGATTGTAGGCATCCTGCATTTGCGAGAAAATCTCGATCGGCAGCGTTCTCATTTCAGGTGATACCATAAAAAGAGAGACCGTTACATTATCAAATGATGTCAAAAATGCGAATAATCCCCCTGAGATGGCCGCGGATCCAATTAGCGGCAGTGTCACTTTCATGAATACCGTTAGTGGATTGGCTCCAAGTATGGCCGCAGCCCTTTCGAGATTATAATCAAATCCACTTAAACCGGTTAATACGAGCCGCATGACATATGGTATGCAAATCACGATATGGGCAATTAAAAATCCTGTAGACGTACCGGCAAGCATCATTGGTGTAAAGTACATTAAGAGTGCGATCCCTAAGACTAATTGCGGTACACTTAATGGAGAAGTTAAAAGGGCCGTAATATACGATTTTCCCGGAATATCATACTTTGCGATGCCAAGGGCACCCAAAGTACCAAATATGACGGAGAAAAGGGCAGCTAATGCTGCGAACTTCGCACTATTCAAAAATGCTTCCAAAAATTCAGGGCGCTCCAAAATCTTGGCATACCATTGCAGTGAAAAGCCTTCAGCCGGAAAACTTGGATAATTGGCACTTGTAAAAGAAGCGGGAATAACGACAATGAGCGGGATCAAGATATAGATAATGGCCAAAACGGCTACTGCAACCCGAAGGCCGCCAAACGTTTTCATCATCGGAATACCTCCTTGAATTTCCCTTTTTCAAACGCTCTGGTAAAGACGGCTACCGATATGACAGTGGTTGCTAATAGAATATAAGAAAGAGCAGATCCGAATGTCCAATGCAGCAGGTTATTAATTTGATCATAGATGACAACAGGCATCACGGGCACGTTGGCTCCCCCCATTAGTGCAGGCGTAACATAAGCACTCATTGACAAACTGAATACGAGAATGCAGCCAGATACGATACCTGGGATGCTTAGCGGCAATGTAATGGAAAAGAACCTTCTGAATGGGCTTGCCCCAAGAATGGCTCCTGCCTTATCAAGAGAAGGATCGATATTATAAAGACTTGCTACGATGGATAAGATCATGAAAGGAAGATATGCATTGGAAAGCCCAATCACAACTCCTATCTCCGAAAACAATAGTTTCAATGGTGCATCTATTATGCCAAGGGCCATCAAGGTTTGATTAATCGTTCCATTAGGCAAGAGCAAAAGGTACCAGCCAAAATTACGGACAACTATACTCACCAAGAGCGGTGACACGATCAAGAGAGTGATATACCCTCTGATCCGCGCTGAACTTTTGGCCATTGTCAAAGCTACTGGATATCCTAGAAATAAAGCAACCAAGACCGAATATAAACTGATCTTCACTGTCAGCCATAAGGAAGATAAGTAATAGCTATCGGAAAATAATTGTGTATAGTTTTTTATGCTATAAACTGCCTCCGTTCCTCCAAGATTATCTGTGGATATGAAGCTTAAATATAAAATGTATAACATCGGAATGACAAAGAAACCAAATATGAAAAGTAGAATCGGCGTTAAAAGAAGTAATCCCGGCACCCAGACTTTCCTTTTCTTGCTTTTAGGCTTCTTTTGCGGTTCAATAGGACTCGTTTGCTGTTCTATTTCTTGACTAGCATAACTTCTGATGGGCTCCATCCAATCAACACCTCACTTCCATTTTGCCATGATGAATCGAAAGCGGAAGTCAATACTTGAATACTTTTCCCCTGTAACAGAACATTGATTTCCCATGAGGTACCGAGATAGTTCATTTGGCTGATCTTGGCACGATGGAAATCCAATGGAGATGAAGATTTTTCATCGAGAGAAACAATTTGCAGTTTTTCCGGTCTAATATAAAGTTTTACCTCATCCCCGGTTTTCAGATCACTTTCATTTCCCATGACGTTATTTGTGTCGACATGAGTGATATCAGAACCAATCTTGACTGCAACTTTCCGCTTATCGACAGCAGACACATTCCCTTCAAAACAATTCGATTTCCCGATGAATTGAAAGACGAACTCTGTCTTCGGATGATTGTATATTTCAGTCGGAGTACTGATTTGTTCAATTTTACCTGCATTCATGACCACGACTCGATCAGACATGGATAGAGCTTCTTCTTGATCATGAGTCACAAAAATGGTCGTTACGCCAATTTCCTTTTGTAAACGCTTAATCTCGGCCCTTAGTTCATGACGCAGCTTTGCATCAAGGTTTGAAAGCGGCTCGTCAAGCAAAAGGAGCTCCGGTTCAACAACAAGTGCCCTTGAAATCGCTACACGCTGACGCTGACCTCCTGATAATTCCCTTGGATAACGATTCTCCAATCCTGACATTTTCACTAATTCAAGCGCTTTACTAATCTTCTTTTTTTGCTCAGCTTTCCCGACTTTGCGCAGTTTCAAGCCAAAACTGAGATTTTCATAGACTGTCATATGGGGAAAAAGCGAATAGGTTTGAAAAACCATTCCTAAATCACGCTTGTAAGGCGGAACCTTCGTAACATTATTGCCTTTAATATGGACCTCGCCCCGATCCGGATCGAGGAACCCGGCAATAAGGTTTAAGGTTGTGGACTTTCCGCACCCGGAAGGACCAAGAAGAGTGAGTAACTCTCCTTGTTTCACCTCCAAATCAATGCCATTCAGGACAACATTCGCTCCAAATTGTTTAAACGCGCCTTTTATCTCTACATCATTTTTATTTGAGCCAACCCCCTGAACTGCCTCCAGGTGTTGCTTATTAATTTCCACATCTTTTTTTAATACTTCCATGTGATCAACACGCTCCTTTTTATTTGAGTTTTTTCCCTAATTCAGGAGTAACCTCTTTCGCCCATCTGTCTGACACCTCTGCGCGGATCTCGGCAAACTTGGCGAAATCAGGTTTGAATGTTTTATCACCTGCTTTAAGCCCGATTGACTCTTCATATTTTTCTGGAATTTTCATGCCTTCCACTGTCGGATAAAATCCTTTTTCGGAAATTAATGATTGTGCTTCTTCACTGATTACATAGTTGATGAATTCTAGGGCTTCTTTGCTATTTGGCGTATTTTTCACTAGACCAGCGCTGAAAGCTTGAAGCGGCACGCCTTCTTTAGGCACGGCCATCTTAATCGGAATACCTGAAACGGCTAATTCACCGATGGAATAACTTCCCATGACCGTTACGTCAGCAGCTCCTTGTTGGATCGCTGGCATCATTTGCGTTGAGTTTTTATAAAATGTATTGGAATACGCTGCAAGATCTTTTGCCTTTTCGAGACCTGGTTCCATGTCTTCCGTACTGCCGCCGTTTGAAATCGCCAGACCATTAAGGGTATTGAAACCCCAATCATTCGTAATATCTGAAAATGCCGTTTTACCCTCGTAATCAGGAGAGACAAGATCATTCCATGATTCAATTGATTTTAAGCCTTCCTTTTTAAAGGTTTCCGTATTATAAGCTGGTGCAATTACCAAACCAAATGCTGGAGCGGCGGCATTTTCAACCGGAATGAACCGTGAATCCACCGATTTCATATTGGGAACATTGGACTCATCAATTGGTACGATCAGTTCCTTCTCCTTAGCGCGTATAACATCAACCGGTACAAAAAGGGCAACATCTATTTGCGGAGCATTCTTCTGTAATTCCACTTTGGATAGGATTTCACCTGATAAACCGGAAATATAATTAACCGTGATTCCCGTTTCTTCTTTGAATTTTGGGGCAATCACATCTCGGATGGCACTTTCGATGACACCGCCATTACCGGCTATCGTTATTTTTTTCTCTCCTTTTTCACCAGCACCCGTTTGTACGGATTCCCCCGGTTTTTGCGGAGTAGGATTACCACATCCCGCAAGAGCAATCAATACTATTATTGATAAAAGACTCATCAGCTTTTTCATAATCATTACCTCCCGTTTTTCATTGATTTCCAATAATTCCTTGTTCAGTGAAATAATTCACGGCCCCTGGATGAAAGTCCAAGGGAACTTGTTTAGTTGCTTCCGTTATTGAAATATCAGAAGCAGCTGGATGTGTATGCTGCAGTTCAGGCAGATGTTCATATAATGTTTTCACAAGGCTGTAAGCATGAGGATCGGACATTTCCTTGTAGGTTACCAGGACATTTTTAATTGAAATCGTTTGGACATTTTTTTTCATCCCCCTGTATGTATCTTTAGGAATTTCATTATGAGTATAAACTCCATATTGTTTTTGAAGGCGTTCAATGATGTCTCCCGGTATTGGAATGAAAGTTAGTTCCGTCTGCTTGGATATGAAAGCGATTTCATTATTAGGGATTCCCGAAGAAAAGAAAGCTGCATCAATGGTACCATTTCGTAATGCTTCTGCAGATTGAGAAAAAGAAAGATAGGATAAATTCAATTGATCAGTCGGTAAATCGGATTCTAACAGTATCCGCTCTGCAATAAGCCTTGTACCGCTTCCAGCCGTCCCTACACTAATGCGTTTACCCACTAAATCTTCCAAGGAATCAATATCATTTTGTTTAGTAGAAACAATTTGAACATAATTGGAATATAGGGCCGTTAAAGCTCTTAACTTGGATTTATCCGTTTCAGGCAAATCCAGTACATCCACTGAGGTAAAACCAATTTCTGCCCGATGACGGCTAACCAATTCAGTATTTTCGATGGAAGCATCGGTGACTTGGGTACCTGACACAGCCCCGTTGTATTTTTCATACATATTTGATAATCTTTGTCCCAATGAAAAGTAAACACCTGTCATATCTCCGGTTCCAATGATTAACATCCTGTTATTTAAATCCTGTCCTTCAGAAGTTAGTTGCCTTTGGATCAAGGTAGTAGCAGGTTTAGATATTTCCTGCTGCTCATTCATAAAAGAACATCCTGTCATGAAACAAAATAACAAAGCGACTTTTATAAAGAGTGCTCCATTTTTCATCGTGATCCTCCTTTCTTAATGAATTTAGATGCAAATGCCATGCCAAGTCGATTTTCTGCTTTAAAACGCAAATCCTGCCGATTTCAAGAATGTTATACAAGGATAAACCGGCAATTTTTTCCGGTTTTCCAGAAAAAATTGCCGGTTAACACGATGAACCCTTTATTCTTCTTTTGAAATGAGCTTGATTTTATCACGAAGGCTCCTTTCAGAAATTTTTAGGATTTGGGCTGTTTTTTGCCGATGGTTATTACAATATTGAAGTGTGGCCGTTATGACTTTTTCTTCTATCTCTTTCATGGAAATCCCAATGGGAATCCTGAAACTGTTAAAATCATCGGCAGGGCCATCCGGCTGGGGAATGAACTTCTGTTCTTGAACATATTGCGGCAAGTCGGTTTCTTCCATTTTTTTTGAGTTTGATAGGGCAACAGCATATTCTATAATGTTTCCAAGCTCCCGGACATTCCCAGGGTAATGATAATCCAGTAAAATCCGACGTGCAGTTGCCGAGAACATCTTTTCTTCACGATTCATATCCTTCGCGTGTTTTTTTATAAAATAATCCATAAGGATCGGTAAATCTTCTTTTCTATCTCTTAGTGGCGGCATCGAGATGGGAATTACATTTAGCCTGAAAAACAAATCCTCCCTAAATTCCCCTTCCATCACCATTTGTTCCAGGTTTTTATTGGCTGCACTTATAATACGGACGTCCAATGAGATTTTTGTATTGGATCCCAGAGGCGTCACTTCCCGTTCCTGCAATACCCTTAATAATTTGGCTTGAAGTGGAAGGGGCATTTCACTGATCTCATCCAGAAAAAGGATGCCTCCATTAGCAGCAACGAATTTCCCTTCCTTCCTCTGAGTTGCACCTGAAAATGCTCCCTTCTCATAACCGAACAATTCAGATTCCAGCAGCATCTCAGGAATTGCTGCACAGTTGACGATCTGCATTGGATTGTTTTTCCTTCTTCCCAACGTATGGATATTTCGGGCTACAAGCTCCTTTCCAGTACCACTTTCTCCTGTGATGAGAACACTGGAATCAATATCTTTCACTCTTTCGATCATTGAGAAAATACGCTGCATCGCCTTGCTGTTACCAAGGAAGTTACCGAACCCCTTTTGAATCTCTAATTCTTCATGTAATGTCTCCAATTGATTGGACATCTGTTTGAATTCGGCTGCCCTCATCAACAACAAAGAAAGTTCTTCAATATTAATTGGCTTTTCAATATAGTAGTAGGCTCCTTTTTTTATGGCCTCAATGGAAGTTTCAATGGATGAATAGGCAGTCATCATGATGACTGTTACGTTAGGTGATATTTGTTTGATTTTCTGTAGGACATCAAGTCCACTTTTATTTCCTATTCTCAAATCAAGTAACACAATATCAAAGTGCTGATTGTCTATTTTCCGTAGACCCTCATCCGGTTCCGTAGTTGTCATGACATCATAAGAATCTTCCAATGCAAAGCTAAGAGCGGTGCAAATAGCAGGTTCATCATCAATCACCAATACTTGCATTTTCATATGACTCCTCCTCTTTCCAGGCTTCTATTCAATATATATAGGTAGTAAAATGGTGAATGTCGTTCCTGAATTAGGATAACTTTTCACATGGATATCTCCGTTATTTTCTTTAATAAGCCTATACGATAACGTAAGTCCCAAACCAACGCCCTTTTCTTTATTTGTAAAAAAAGGCTCAAAAATATGGTTCAGTTCTTCCTGCTTCATCCCTCTTCCCGTATCCGATATGGCAATCCGCCCTGTCTTTTCGTTCACTTTATCAATGGTGATTTTAATGGTCTTTTCCTTTGTTTCTTCAACGGCATGAATCGAATTCAACACCAAGTTAAGAAGTACTTGTTGAATTTGTTGTAAATCTATATAAAATATAATGTCCTCCTCAATCATCTGCTCGAAATTTATTTGGTTTTTTTCCATCGTCACCTTATGAAAAGCAAGTAAGGATATAAGCTCATGAGCGTGGCAATTTGTAATATTTGGCGGCCGCGGACGTGCATATTCAATTAAATCGGTAACAATCCCATTCAAGCGGTTAACTTCAGTAGGTAAGTGTTCCATTAGAACTTGTCGGAATTGAGGATTATCATATTTACTCGGAAGTAAATCAATGAATGTTTTAATCGATGTTAAAGGATTCCTAATTTCATGTGCGACACCTGCAACGAGTTGACCTAGAGCGTGCAGCTTTTCTTGTGTGACCAATTTTTTCTCCAATGTTTTCTTTTCCGTCTCATCATTCATGGAAAGTAAGTATCCGGTTTGTATATCTTCAGTATTGAACATCTTATGCATCGAATAAGAAATCACCTTCTGTTCATTTTCCTCATTTAATACCAAGATTCGAAAAGAACCCATACAATTATTATCATTTTGTTCTTGATGTAAAGCTTCGAAATTCTTCATCAATTGCGAATGATTCGTAAGATTCAGAATCATTTCCTTGGAAATGTTAAGAATGTCCGATGCTTTTGAATTGCAGCTGGTAATCATGAAATTTAGATCGAATGTTATGATGCCATTATTGATATTGTTTAAGATTTGATCTTTGAACGCTTCAGCATTAGCGATGTTTTGCCGTTGTTTCTCTAAATCCTTATTTAATAAATGTAATTTCAAAGTCTGGTTATGTACGGATTTTTTTAGCTTTTGATTCCATATGTAAATGATTAGAAGGATAAGGGCCACGGCAGTTAAGATTATGATCAACCAAAATATGAATTGTTCAAGTCTGGCAATTTTCTGATTGGATTGCGGCATTACCCATTTATCGATTATCCCATTGATATTTCGGTTTGCCTTAAGTTCTGTGAGTGCATTGTCCATCATGAAAAGAAGCGATTGATTTCCCTTTTTCACTGCAATCGTATAATCCGCAGGTTCAATGACTTCATCAAGAATGATGTAATTCTTTTCTTGGTGGAATTTTTTTAAATAGAAATCAGCAGTCCATTTGTTTCCGATGAACACATCAGCTCGGTTGTTCAATAATGTTAAAATTCCTGAGTATTGATTTGAAACGGTCGTTAAGTTTGTATTCCTCATATTGAGAAATGTACTGATAACTGGTGTGTTATGGTCAAGGACAACATGTGAATCACGTAGATCCGTTAACGTATGAATATCCTGTTTCCTTTTACTAGGAATGATTATGGATTGGGACATCGTAAAATAGGATTGCGTGAAATCAAATTGGTTATCTTTTTCGGTATTATAGGTACTTCCAACAATTGCATCAATTGTTCCGTTACTTAAGGCTTTTTCGGCTTCTTCCATCCTCATCGGAATATATTCGAAATCTACGTCATTATATTTCGCTATTTCCTCCATTAAATCAATATTGATGCCTGTCAGTTCACCAGCTTCATTTTCAAATGAAAATGGTGGAAGGGCACTTTCTCCAGCAATTATAAATGTTTTTTCTTCAGCAAAAACAGCGGGAGACCATAATGTTTGAACAAAGATTATAAAGCAAAATATACTTAGTTTAAACAGCTGCCTTTTAATTAAGAGCCCTCCTTTTACGTCAAAATCCTTGCGGTCAGTAATCCTTTGCTAAAAACATCATGATTATATACTTCTCCAATTAAGACTTGAACCCTTTAATATGTAAAGAATTCTTAGTATAATCTGACACAATATAACAATAACCTACAAAAGAGTGTGTTTCTGAATGCATAAGCTGCCATATCCAATAAGGAGTACAGTAAAAAACATGAAGGTTACTCTTGTCTTGTTTTTAGATAAGTACGAAGAAAACGCGTTTGCCTGGAGTTTTTTCTTTGAATAAGTTCCAGTTGATTTCAGAAATCCGCTCCCTTTCCGCCNGAGTGTCGCAAATTTCTTCCATCCATTAAGGATTACAGTAAAAAAACATGAAGGTTACTCTTGTCTTGTTTTTAGACATATACGAAGAAAACGCGTTTGCCTGGAGTTTTTTCTTTGAATAAGTTCCAGTTGATTTCAGAAATCCGCTCCCTTTCCGCCGACTGTCTGCCAAGCCACATCAAAGTAAGCGTCTGTGGAGTCTCGTCAAGCCAGTTATTCGGCAGGAGTGTCGCAAATTTCTTCCATCCATTAAGGATTACAGGAGAAAAACATGAAGGATAAACTAGTCTTAAACATGGTTCGGCATAAGATCAGCCTGCATTTTTTTCATTTAAAACACGTTAGTTGATTGGAACGGAAGGTACGAGACTCCTGCGGGAAAAGCAAGTCCAGGGGAGACCCCACAGGCGCAAGGCGCCGAGGAGGCTCCCGGACCGCCCGCGGAAAGCGAGTGCCAGGAGTGGAGATCTAATTTTTACACCGACTTTAAAAAAACTGCAGACAAGACGAGTTCTATATTCAAAAACAAAGTTGATTGGGGCGGGTGTTAGAGAACCCTGCGGGAAAAGCGTGCCCAAGAATACAAAGATTGCCCAATTTTCCAATCATGTTAACCATCAAATTGTTATCTTTTTTTCCATTTCAAGGGTTTTTATCATTTGTCTTAACGGTCCAAGATGATACGCGAAGTGGGCCATGGTCGTTAGCATTTTCCTGAATTGAAATATTCTAAAAAAGCCCAATTTCTCAGTAATAAAATTGAGAAATTAGGCTTTTTTGCTACTCCTTAAAAGTACCATATTTTATTAATGGTATGTTGAAAGCATTACTTAAGATAAGCACCCGTTAGCTCAAAAAAAGTGACCTTTAAGCAAAAAAACAAGGTACACTTTGTTTTTTTTTTTTCTTTCCTTAGCTGCAACAAGTAGGCTTTTTCACGGCAGATCGCTTACACTCTATGGATCACTTTTTTGTTTTTTATCCATTTTATTATTCGGTTGAGTGGTTACTTGCGTTCCAAAAAGGAGTTCGAATGAACGCAAAGTGGGGTGAAATCTAAAACATAATTAATATATTTTCTCATCAAATATATTAATCTTTTAAACCCTTCCCATCGAGAATTTTCTGCATGCATTTTTCGATTCTTGACTCTCGGGTTTTGGATTGTTTGGCTTGTGAAAAATAAAGGATGTATGCTCTTTGCCTTCCTGGTGTCAATGCTTCAAAAGCAGTTTTTAAGGCAGGGATGTCATCGAATTTATTGTGAAGTTCTTCAGGAATTATGAATTCTTCGTTCTTTTTAAATTCCACTTCCAACCCGGCTTTTTCAACTTCAATGGCTTCATGAATATAGGCTTTCAGAATGGATTCCGTTGCAACTATTTCTTGAACATTAGTGAACCGAATCTGGCGCGCTCCCTGTACATTCTCCGTTTGTTGAATTAGAAGCCCGTGGGCATCCTGTAACAAGGCACCTTTGTGAAACAGAAGCGCACAATATTCTTTAAATCCATGTATTAAAACGATGTTTTTATTCTCAAACGTGTAACAGGGATGCATCCATTTAAATTCTTCGGTCAGTTCACAGTTAAGAACGATATTTCTTAACGTCTCATATTCTTCTTTCCACTTTTTAGCTTTACCTAAAAATTCATCAACCTTAGGATTCGTTCTACTTTTTGTCATCACGGAACACTCCTCTTTCCGAGCAGTTTGCTTTTTTCTTATACGTTAGCTAAATACTAAAAAACAAGGCAGAGGTTTGGTCTTACAATACCTCTAACACGTTATTAAGTTCTTCGCCCATTTTCGCCCAACCATATTTCGCACCATTGAACGCTTGATCTTCTTTTTCGAATCCTGTTTGTTCGAGATGTAAGTGGGTTGTTCCATCCTCGTGCTTTAAGGTCCATGTGACTGTAGTGTTTATACCGCCACCTACCCAGGTGTAAGATAACTTATAAGGCTCCTCGACTTCAAGAACTTCGGAATCAATAATTAAATTCCACTGTTCATTTCGAAACTGGAATTTATGTCCGACGACAGGTTTAATATCATTAGCCATTACCCATTTCCCAAGAGTATTTGCATCCGTTAAGGCAAGCCATACCTTCTCGATCGGGCTCTTAAAATTAAAATCTTGTGTTACTGTTAAACTCATTTTTATTCCTCCTCTAATATTTGATTTAAAAGTGATATTCTTTCACTCCAGAATCTTCTGTAAAACGATACCCAATCCTCAATTTCTCTCAACGGACCAGCATTCAGTCGATAACGGGTTTCCCTGCCGACTTTTCTGCTGATTACTAGACCTGCCTCTTTAAGGATTGCCAAATGCTTTGAAACCGCAGTACGGCCCATTTCAAAATGTACGGTCAACTCATTTAGTGGCAATTCCTCCACGTCCGCCAACAAACGTAGCAATTTACGTCTTGTTGGGTCAGCGATGGCTACATAAATATCACGTTCTTGATTTTTCTCGTTCAAAATCACCCACCCTTTTAACTAGACACCAATTGGTGTCTTTTATTATATGACACTGATTGGTGTCCTGTCAATTTTATTATTGACACACTTTATTTGTTTTATTCTAATATCATCAAGTATATTATTAAATCCTTTTACAACTAAATTGGCCCCGTTAGTTAAAGTGATTCATATATGATCAATTGCTATTTTTGAATATTGGATATGCTCGTGTTTCAGCAAAGGAGTATTTTGGAATTATATCTTCATTGATAAGCAAAGCGGAAAAGAGTTTTACAGGTTTGCTTATCAGGGATGCACTTAATCATTCGTGAAGGCGTTTACTATTCCTTGATTCACTAGACGGATTGGGTAGGGATTATGATGATTCATTCGGAGAATGGAAGTATATTACTTGAGATCTTAACTCAGATATTATGTATGGTACTTAAAAAAGAGACACTTTTGATTGCGGAAATTCAGAGATATGGGTGTTTACTTGGGATTTTATAAGGAGGCCCAATTTTTAACTCTGCTTTCATATGGACTGAGCAAGAAAGTAAAAAAGCAAATGACAGGCAAATGGAATTGAAGGAGAGGAATTACGGCACGAGATTCGGACGAAGTAAGTATAAATCAATAATGACTCATTCAAAAATATGAAAAAGGAAATAAACTATCTGATATTATAAACCCTCAACTTAGGGATGAGATCATTTCAACCCCTCTTATCGACTAAGACTAAAAGTATCTATCTGGGTTTTTCAAACAAAGTTGATTGGAACGCGTGTACCTGAATCCCGCGGAAAAAGCGTGTCGAAAGGAGAATCCAGGCGCAAGAGTGCCGAGGGCGGACTTCCTTCGGAAAGCGAGTGCCATACGTTCCAATCAGTTTAAAAACTCTCAATATATTATATTATTTTTCTATTTCAAGGCTTTTTATCATTTGCCGTAACGCTCCAAGATGATAAGCTGAGTGGGCAATGATCGCATTTACATTTGTCAGCCATTTTCCTAAATCGATTGTTTCGATTTCTGCGAAAAGAGATACATATTCTTTATGTAATTCCTCTCTGATTTCAGCCCATTTCACCTCATCAACAGTAGCAATGGTCCAGCTTTCTTCCCAATCTTTTTCAAAGTCTGTGCCATTGATCATCGATCGGATCACCCATAAATAATACCGGGTGTGGTCTGAGTGTGCCGCAATTGTCGATCCGTTTATGGAACGTGAAGCATCTTCTGCGGTTAAGCCATCAAGTGTACCAAAAACCCCGGTATTCGGTTTTGAATCAGTATAATAGCTCCCTTCATTTCCCGGTCCTTCAAACGTTTCCTTCAAAAGCGTTTTTATTGAACTTGCCAACGTCTCGCTCATCTCAATTCCCCCCAAATGTTTAGTCGACTTCATTACTCTATAATATACTAAGACAAACCAATAAACATTTATATTTTGTTAAATTAATCCAAAAACATCGCGAGTTTAAAGAGTTACTCGCTTTTTAGCTTGCATAAGATAAGGCTATCAATTACTTTCGAGTACAGTTAACATGTGGTATTGACGACTCTCTTAACGTGATGAAATAAAAAGGCCATTCCACAGGAACGGCCTTTTTATTTTTGAAAATTATGATTCAGTTTTAGTAGCTTTTCAAACGCTCTTCCAGGGACACAATTCTAAACTTTAACTCTTGATTCGAGTCCAAGCCCCCTATTACAATTTGATTATCTTCCGTAATGGTGACATATCTGAAAATTTCTTCTCCATGAATCTTGATTTTAGTCTCCAATGTCGTTTCCATTTTTGCAAAAACTTGATCTGTGTATGTAAGCGGGAGAAGATCATCTAAACCTTCTTCGGGGCTGCCGAGCCACTTAAACATGAAATCTTTCAATGAATATTGCTCAATCATCGATAAATGATTTTTAAAAATTAATTTGTCAATTGTTATCTCTTTCAACTTAACCACTCCTCAATAGTATCTAAAGTTTATATGGATAAACTCCTAACATCAAGGGCATTCCAATGACAAACCATTACATTTTGATTACTTGCTTACTGAATTATCCCTTTCCTTCCGTAAAATGGAGTTCGCTAACCTTGAAAACCAATTTTAGATTGATATTTTCGAAAGAATACCCTTGGATTAACATGAGAGGGATTATTTTCTGTGGTTTGCACGTTTTGGTGAAATGAGGATGTTCATTTCAGTCAAAACAGCCCCATTTTCAAAAATGGGGCTGTTTTTATTATACGGATGTAAAACAACTTCCTGTTAAACAATAGTCCTTTAAATTACATATTATATGTCTTGTTTTCCTTTAACACCATTTATTGAATAGCTGATTTTAATGTTGGCATTTAATGAGTGATACACAGAACAGTACGTATTTTTGGATAATTGAATCGCACGGACGACTTTATCTTCAGGTAGATCTCCCTCTAATAAATAATGGATATGAAAATCGGTAAAACGTTTAGGATGATTTTCTGACCGTGCCCCCTCTATTTCTATTTGAAAGGCCTTTGTTTCAAATCGCATTTTCTTTAAAATCATTACAATATCAATTCCTGTACAGCCGGCAAGAGAGTGTAAAAGTAATTCTGTGGGTCTTGCTCCACTATTTTTTCCTCCTGCTTCTTCGGCGGCATCCATCTTTATTTCATGTCCCGACGGAGTTGTGCCAGAAAAGGCCAGTTCCCCTGTCCATGTAATCATTGTCTTCATATATTTCGATTCCTCCCTTTCTTGTTGTTTTGTTCTAAAAATGGACCACATTTCAATTAATGTAAATTTATATCATTTAAGTATTAAAAAATATTGCCGTAATGGGGTCAGTATGCAAATATACATCACTTGGATTCTGGATTTTTTATACCCTAACTTGTGATGATTTTCCATACCTTATATTCTTCCCACAAGTCCTGCTTAGTTAGTCATACTGTAAAATTTGAACGTTGATCACCTCTTCAGGCTTTAAAACCTAAAAAAATATTCCAGATGATTTCAGAAATCCGCTCCCTTTCCGCCAACTGTTTGCCAAGCCGCATCAAAGCAAAGCGGCTTGGCAAACAGTTATTCGGCAGGATTGTCGCAAATTTCTTTAATCTATTCAGGGATTGATGTATACAAAGCAGTAAAAAAACAGAAGGATATTACGTTTACCAATCATGGTTGTGAGAGCGTTCCGAACCACCTTTTGTCGTCTGAATAGCCCTATTAACCCATCTACCATGAAGTTTTATAGTTTCCTTTTCCATTCAAAGGAGTTTTATACCTATTATTTTCGCCATCTTGCCAAGTAATAGTGCCATTTTCATCTTTTAAGACGAACTTGAATTCATAGAATCGATCTGCAGCTAAGCGAAATGTTCCACTCCAGCTGCCTTCTGTGTTTTGAGTGAGTTTATATTCGTAATCTTCAGGATTCCATCGGCCGATTTCCCCTCTGTCCCCAATTAAGTAAACTCCCTGTGTGGCAGGTACATTTTCAACTGTGAATGTAACGGGAATCGACTTGCCTTCCAATTTATCAGCCATCATCCTGAACTCATTAGTTGGATTTCCTTCATCGTCGAATAAATAAGACATCCTAAGCAATGTAAATCCCTCAAAACCATGGTTAAAAACCATTTCTGCCACATTGTCAAAGCCCCATTCATTATCGATGAGAGGGAGTGCGTTTTCCCCGTTTAAAGAAATTCCTTTTTCATTAGCTAAAGAGGCAATATGGGTCACCAAAGTCTTAGGGGCGCTATAGGACGGTGCAGTATGTGCGTCTTGATCTCCCATTTCCAGACAGGTGAATGTGAGGGCCATATTCGATTTCTTAAATTGATTCAATAATTTGGAGTAGTTATGGTACCCGGCACTATACTCTGCAGAATGCGGCATTACTGGATCATTCATTTTCCAATGGACTCCTGAGATTTTAGCTCCAATTGGCACGCCAAAGACTTCATCAAAATGTTTATGGGCAAACTTCGAGATTTTTGCAAGATGCTTTTCGAGTGCTCCTTGATACCACTGCATAAAATCGTATCCAAATCTAGTGTCGATTGCTCCGCCCCTGGTGAAAAATTCATCCCCATTTGCTGGCGGCTGAATCTCATTCCAGTTTTTATACGTTTTGCCCCAAGCAGCATTTAATTTTTTTATCGTGGAATATTTTTCTCTCATGGCAAGCCTGAAATCCCGTTTTGCTCCTTCTGTATAAACTTGAAGCTGTCCCCTCTCGGGATAACCCCAGCCATCTGCATTCTGGTAGGAGGGATATCTTAATTCCCCTGCCGGTCCTGCACTTAGATATATTTTTGCTATTAAATCCTTCTTATCAGCAAAGTTCTCTGAAAAGGACTTGTACAATTCATTATACTGACCGGCTGTGCCTTCCCACCAAGGAGCAAGTACTTCCTTATTCCAGAAACCACTTTCACTTTTGAAAGCCATGTTTTCGGCAGTGTCTTTATTCCAGAGCCAACTCGGGATGGGATAGTTGCAATCATCCCCCACATTACCGCCGCATTGGTGCGTAGATAAAATGGGCACCCATTTTAAACCGGAAGCTTTCACGGTTTCAGCATATTTTTTATAATAGGACCAATCAAACTGATTATCTTTTTTACTCTCGACCAATCCCCACCAGATATCTGTCGTAACTGCATATACTCCATTTTCCTTCAACTGGGTCAGCTCTGCTTTAAATGCCTCCCAATCTGTTATTTCACCCAATGGGGCCATCACATAAAGCTTGTAATCTGGTTGTACTTCTGCCATTCCAGGTGTATTTGATAAAGGAACAAAATACAGCATAAAGGTAAAAACGCCAACAGATAATTTGTTCATGAAACGCCAACCTTTCCCCTATAACTTTATTTGTTTAAATTTCGGTTCATCACCAAAAACGCTTACATCTTTTTGTTTTTTATTCATTCCTTTACTAGAATTATATTTGTTATGGAAATATTTATCAATTATTTCATCGGAGGAATTTAGTTTAAAAATCGACAAAGAAAAAATGGATAGTCTAAGAGACTATCCAGAGCAGCTGGTTATAAAACTATATAAACATTACCATCTTCTATTTCAACATGGAATGTCTTTACACAACCATTATCAGGTTTTTGGACTTCTCCATTTTTGACACTGATTTTCCAGTCATGCATCGGGCAAAATACGTGATCACCACTAACAATGCCTTCCACCAGAACACCACCTTTGTGTGGGCAACGATTTTCAATAGCCCGGAATTCACCATTTGCTAAATGAAAAAGAGCAATTTCATGAGATCCTATCGTTACTGTTTTCCCCAGGTTTTTTGGCATTTCATTTACGGTTGAGATCTTTATCTTTTGAAGTGTTTTCCCCATTTAGGCTGCCCCCATATTCATTTATTTGATATAGCCGGAATTTTCACTTTTTGAAATAAACCGGTTTGGATCGCATTGCTCTCAATGATTTCTTTCCACGGTTCTTGCAATACGGATAAGGCCTCATCCAAACGTTGGTTAAGCTCCATCCTTATTTGCTTATCACCAATAATCGCCTTAATGGTATCGAACCCGACACGCTCAACCCAGACCGACGTTCTTTCTAAATAATTGGCAGTCTCTCGATAATGTTGGATGTACGCACCCGTAATTTCAATTACCTCATCACTTGTTTTCACTTTACATAATAATTCAGCAGCTCGTAAATGAGTACCGCCATTACCGCCAATATAAATTTCCCATGCACCGTCAACACCGACAACACCAAGATCTTTGATACCGGATTCAGCACAATTACGAGGACATGCCGACACAGCCATCTTAACCTTATGCGGTGTGCCAACACGTTCGAATTTCTTCTCCATGGCAATACCCAGACCGATTGAATCTTGGGTGCCAAAACGGCAAAAGTTTTCACCGACACATGTTTTCACAGTTCGAAGCGTTTTTCCATACGCATATCCGGAAGGCATATCCAGGTCGGCCCATACGCTTGGAAGGTCCTCTTTTTCAACGCCGAACAAATCTATTCTTTGACCGCCTGTTACCTTAAGTAACTTAACATTATACTTATCGGCAACATTTGCTATTTTCCGTAATTGATCGGGATTTGTAACGCCGCCATACATTCTTGGCACAACGGAAAATGTACCATCCTTTTGAATATTTGCATGAAGCCTTTCATTGACATAGCGGGATTCTTTTTCATCTTCATAGTCAACAGGATGGATCATGCCTAAGTAATAGTTCAGTGCCGGTTTACATTTAGAGCACCCATCACTTGTATTCCAGCCGAGAACATTCATGACTTCACGAGTATGTGTCAGATTTTTTTCGCGTATTTCGGCAACAACCTCATCTCTTGATAAAGTGGTGCACGTACATATGGATTCCTTCTGGTTTGACTTACTGAAATCAGTGCCTAATGTCAGCTCGAGAATATCACCGACTAACGGCTTACAACCACCGCATGATCTCGAAGCACTTGTGCAGCCTTTTACTTCCTCAATGCTTGTTAAACCGTTAGATTCGATAGCCGTCACAATATCACCCTTCGTTACACCATTACAACCACAGATGATTTCTTCATTTGACATCGAAGTGACAAGGCTGACACTGGGTTCACTTGTTCCAGCATTCAAGTATTCCGAAACGTCGGCATTTTTATTGATCATGCTCAATAGGATATTGCTTTCCTTTGTATCCCCGAATAATACCGCACCAGAAATTTTCCCATTTCGAATCATTACTTTTTTGTAAGTACCATTCCATTCATTAAATTCCTTGATTGATTTGGCTTGTTCATCCTCGAAAATTTCTCCAGCCGAAAATACATCAACACCAGATATTTTTAACTTAGTAGAAAGCACGGACCCCTCGTAAGCTTTGCTTTCCAGTCCGCAAATCCTTTTGGCTAATACTTTGCCCTGTTCATATAGGGGAGCGACCAAACCATACACCATTTCACGGTGTTCCGCACATTCACCAACCGCAAAAATATTCGGGATCTTTGTCTCCATATAATCATTCACGATAATTCCTCGATTGACAGGGATGCCGGAATTTTGGGCCATTGCAACATTTGGTTTAATCCCAACTGCCATGACCACTAAGTCAGCGCTGATTTCCTCGCCATCACTAAAGCGTAATCCCTTGACATCAATTTCACCTAAAACCTCCTGAGTCTGTTTCCCGAGATAAAAATTCATTCCCTGGCTTTCAAGTTCCCTTTGCAGCATTTTTCCTGCTGCTGGATCTAACTGCCTATCCATCAAATATTCCGAAAGGTGAATAACATCTACCTGCATACCTAGATTCAAAAGCCCCCTTGCTGCTTCAAGACCCAGCAATCCTCCACCAATGACAGCTGCCTTTTTATTATTTTTAGAATATTCAATCATCTCTTCGCAGTCTTCAATATTTCTAAAGGCTGTCACTCCTTTTTTATCAGCCCCCTTTATCGGCAGAATGAATGGGATTGATCCGGTAGCTAAAATCAATCGATCATATGCGACTTCGCGATTAGCATCTGAATATATGATTTGCTTAGTGGTGTCGATGTTCGTGACTGTTTCACCTGAAAAAAGTGTAATATTGTTCTCTTTATACCAGTTCCAATCATTTATTGTAATATCATCTATCGTCGTAGCCCCTTGCAATACATTCGATAGTTGGATTCGATCATAATTCGGATGCGGCTCACTACCAAAGACAGTCACCTCAAACATTTCCGGTTGAATTTTCAAAATTTCCTCTATACATCTTACTCCAGCCATACCATTCCCAATTAGTGCTAATTTCTGCTTAGACATGTTTTGTCCTCCAATAAGATTTTTTTGAAAGGATGATATGATTGATTATAGGTGACGTCACTTTTTATTGCCACTAGTGTGTTATAAAATCTTACATAGTTTTTAAAAATTGATATTTAATGTTAGTTTTTATTACAAATATTCAGAAAATTAGGATATAATATCCTTATTGATTCAGCATAAATCCAAAATGAGGTGATTTTCATCGTCCAGCAAAAAGAATCTTATATAGATAGAAAGGTTATTTCCATAGGAGTCGTCAGAGAATTAACCGGACTATCCGATAGGCAAATCCGGTATTATGAAGAAAGAAAACTCGTTTTCCCCGAAAGGTCTAAGGGTGGTAACCGTAAATACTCTTTTTCCGACGTCAAGGCTTTAGTGGAAATCGCCGATAAAATAGAGGATGGAGTGCAAACCCATGAAATTAGACAGGAAAAATTAAAAGAGAAAAGAAAAATTGAACAGGAAAAAATGCGAAAAAAAATGCTGCAGGGCCAATTAAATGCACACTTTGGCCTGCGTAATTGATTCTCTAAGCAACCGTTATAATTAACCGATGTACTTTAACTGTCCATAAACCCTTGTCTTTTTTAAAATAGTAGTTAACATTGTTAAACTGGACATGATGACTTTCTTGTCCAGTTAGTTTGCAGACAAAAGGGGTTCGGAATTAAAAAATCCCGAACCCCTTTTAAAATTCCCTTAGAATTTTGACCAAAGGTTAAGAGATTTGGTCTCATCGAGCCACTATGTTAAGCCATTTTTGTTTCAACTTCATAATTGTTTTACGCATTGATCGAATTCCGAAGGTATATTGAATGAAGTCAGTTTAACTACTATAACCGGGTCGATACTTGAGCATCCTACCTCTGAATACATATCTTTCACCAAATCATAAATGAAAGAAAAGTCAATGGCAGCCCCATTTTACGAACCAAATGGTTCGCTGGCACCAGTTGATCTCATTAAATAGAATCATGTTAAGAAAGCATCCTGATCACTTCAAGTTTTATTAATGCTATTTTAAAACAATGAAGACTTTAGGCAAAAGGATACTATCTAAAAGTTAAAACAAGTTGATTGGAACGGAAGGTACGAGACTCCTGCGGGAAAAGCGAGTCCAGGGGAGACCCCGCAGGCGCAAAGGCGCCGAGGAGGCTCCCGGACCGCCCGCGGAAAGCGAGTGCCTGAAGTGGAAATCAACGTCCAAATTTGTACAAGCAAAAAAACTGAAGACATGATGACTTTCCAGTTTTCCATTTTCATTACAGTAAAAGTTTTCTAGGTAATCATTCCTTTTCTAAGCGAACTCCTTATCTTTTGTCTTCTCGGAAAACCATGATAATTTCTCGGATAAATTCACCACTTCTCCTATTACGATCATGGCGGGATTGGCAACCTGCTCTCTTGTAACGATCGCCACTATTGAATCGATTGTTCCTGTAATAGTTCGTTGAAAACCTGTCGTTCCTTGTTCGATGACTGCAATGGCAGTTTCAGGCTTCATTCCGCAGGTGCGTAATTGTCTACAGATATATGGAAGGTTTTTTATACCCATATAAATAACAATGGTGTCAACACCATGTGTTAAATGATGCCAGTTGATGTTATCAGGTTTGCCGGTCACGCAGTGTCCTGTGACAATTGCGAAGGAACTCCCCCATTCCCTGTGAGTCAGGGGAATTCCAGCATAAGCTGGCGCAGCGATTCCAGATGTGATTCCAGGGACTATTTCAAATTGAATTCCGTGCTTTGCTAGCACTTCTGCTTCCTCACCGCCACGACCAAAAATGAAAGGATCTCCCCCTTTTAGACGAACAATCGTTTTTCCCTCCATTGATTTACTTATTAACAATTGATGAATGTCCTCTTGAGGGACACAATGTATACCAGGCGCTTTACCGCAATAAATGTATTCAGCTCCAGGTTTGCCGTATGAAAGCAATTCACGATTTACCAATCGATCATACAAGATGACATCCGCTGCCGCGATGCATTTGATTGCCTTGACAGTAATTAAGTCCGGATCACCAGGTCCGGCACCAACAATATAGACCTTACCTTTTTCCATCCTTTATCCCCTTTTGTTGTTTAGTCATGAAATGTGATTAGGCTCCATTTTTCGATTATGATTGAAACAAAAAAAAATATGGTGAAGGGAAGATACCCTCCCCTTAATGAGACGTTAACTCTAATATAGGATGTACTTTTACAGCGCTGACTTTAAACCCGGGCATTTTGCATGTCGGGTCTAAATCCTGTGAAACGAGGCGATTGACATTTTGGGAGTCTGCCCAATGAAAAGGAACGAATATAGTATCATGGCGAATCGTTGCGGAACATTTGCTTCTTACAACAATACTTCCGCGCCTTGATTCAATTTTCACCAAAGTATTGTCTAAAATATGATAATTCTTGGCTGTTTCCGGATGGATTTCCATATATGATTCAAAATTTCTTGCGGCTAATGATGAGCTTTTTCTCGTTTGTACTCCTGTTAAATAGTGTGACATGATTCTTCCTGTTGTTAAATAAAGCGGAAATTCCGTACATGGCTTTTCTTTTGGAACATGGGGCACGTTATTAACCACAACCATGGCCGCCTTTCCGTCCGGGTGGGCAAAAGACGATTCGAATAACCTTTTTGTCCCTTTATGGTCAATGGATGGACATGGCCACAAAATGCCTCCTTCTTTTCTTAAGCGATCATACGTTATACCATAATAATCGGCGGTTCCCCCGCGGCTTGCCACTCTTAGTTCTTCAAATATCTCATTTGCAGATTGAAAGGGAAAATGCTCCCCTTTCCCAAGAGCTTTAGCTATATCACAAATGATTTGCCAATCATGCTTCGCTTCCCCAGGTGATGAAAAACTCGCTTCCCGCAACGTTACCCGTCCTTCCAAATTTGTCATCGTTCCTTCATCCTCTAAATAAGACGAAGCAGGTAAAATCAAATCAGCCAATCTAGCAGTTTCAGAAACGAACATGTCTACCGCGACAAGAAACTTTAATTTTTTCAATGCCTTTTTGACAAAGTTAGCATTTGGATTAGAAACAATGGGATTGGAACACATTAAAAACATGCCGGTAATTTCACCTTCATTTATCTTCTCTATCATCTCGTATGCCGAGACACCTTTACGTGGCAATTCAGCCTCATCAATTCCCCATATACTTGCAATATGTAATCTATGTTCCTCATTTTCAATCATGCGATACCCTGGCAGCTGGTCTGCCTTTTGGCCATGCTCCCTTGCTCCCTGCCCATTTCCCTGTCCGGTAATGGCCCCATAGCCCGAATTCACTTTTCCAATTTTCCCTGTAACAATAAGAATATTAAGAAAATTACGGACAGCGGCCGAACCATCTGTTTGCTGCTCAACTCCCCTTGCTGTAAAAATCATTCCTGATTCTTCTTTCCCGAACATGGCAGCCGCTTTTTGGATTTGGTCACTTGGAACCCCTGTCATTTCTGCAATTTCCTCCAACTCTAAAGATGTAACATACTCTTTAACTTCTTTATAGCCATTTGCACGTTCCCGGATAAACGCTTCATCAATAAGATCCTCTTCAATGATCACTTTCAATAATCCGTTTGCCAAGGCGGCATCCATCCCAGGTATCACCTTTAGATGTAAATCGGCCATTTTAGTTGTTGCTGTTTCCCGGGGATCTATAGCAATGATATATGCCCCATTTTGTTTCGCTTGCTCAAAGTACGGCATGATTGTCGGCTGGCATTCCGCGATATTCGTACCCGCCAAGATTATGCACTTTGTGAACGGAACCTCTGATAAGCTGTTGGTCAGGCCCCTATCCATACCAAATGTTTGGCTGGCTGCCGAAGCAGCTGCAGACATGCACAAACGGCCATTATAATCTATATACTTTGTTTTTAAAGCCACCCTTGCAAATTTCCCAAGCAAATAGGCTTCTTCATTTGAAATGGATGCACTCCCATAAACAGATAATGCATTTACACCATCTTCTGCTTGTATTTTAGTGAAATTCTCCTTAATGTGGCTTAATGCTTCCTCCCATGATATTCGAACAAATTCCCCATTTTTTTTCAATAATGGGTATTTAATTCGATCTTTATGCAAAGCATGTTGATGTGCATTCATTCCTTTAATGCATAAGCGCCCCTCTGAGGTTGGATTATCTTTTCCAATCGTCAGATACTTTTTTCTTGTTACTATTGTTTGTTCCAGCAGCTGCATCTTACATTGCATGCTGCAAAATGGACATTGTGTATCATATCGTTTTTCTGATTGGACCTCTTGTTGCTTCGTGCGGAAATACTTTAATAATAATTCGGTCAAGGCTCCTCACCCTTTACTCATGGATTTCTATGGATTTTTCATGGTACAAACATTTAACCGCTTACTAAGTCTTGCATCTAGTTTTCCCCTTTGTTCATTCCCTGATCTAGGCCAGTTCCAATCGTTGAGATAGTTGCTGATTAAGTTCATTATCAAACAATATTTCTCTAACATGAATTAATCCCAATCGTTCAATCCATTGCCAAGTCCGTTCTAAGTAGTTGGCTGTTTCCCGATAATATTGAATAAAGCCGATGATGATTTCAATGGCTTCTTCATTTGTGCCGGCTACACATAGCAGTTCACCTGCACGTGCATCACGCCCGCTGCTTCCGCCCACATATATTTCCCAGCCCCTGTCAATGCCCATAACACCTATATCTTTCGTTGTTGATCCTGCACCGTTATGCATACAAGCGGATATGCCCATCTTTATACGGTATGGTGTAGATACTTGCTCCAATCTTTTTTCCAAATCTACAGCAAGTAATAGGGATTGCTGTTTATTACAAGAGCAAACATGTTCACCGATACATGTTTTGACGTTTTGAACGGTGTTACCATATTTCGAACTTAACGGCATATCTAAATCAGCCCACACACCTGGGAGATCTTCTTTTTTCACCCCCATTAAATGAATCCTTTGTTCACTTGTTATCGCAACCTGGGATATTTTATATTTATCGGCAACATTAGCAATTTTTCGCAAGTCTTTTGCATTCGTCATCCCGCCGTACATTTGCGGGATAACTGAGTATCGGTTATCACTTTGAACTGTTGCATTCTTTTTTTCGTTTATGAAAAGAGTTTGCTGTCTGATCTCGTACTCTGGATGAATCATCCCTAAATAATAGCTCAATGCAGGCCTGCAAGTTGAACAACCTTTTGTATTTTCCCATTCAAGAGCATCCATCGCTTCTTGGACAGTCGATACGTCTTGGAGTTGCATTTTATACACAACTTCATCTTCCGTTAATTTCGTACATGAGCAAAATGCAGTTTGTTTCTCTTCCTGAGTAGTAAGATTACTTTGAATATAGGTCAAAAGCTCGGTCACTGCCGGCTTACATCCGCCGCAAGAACCGGAAGCCTTTGTGCATTGTTTAACTTGTTCCACTGTCGTTAATCCCTTATTTTGAACCGCTTCAATGATTCTCCCTTTTGAAACAGCATTACAATGGCAAATGATTTCATGATTTGCCATCGAAGCGATTAATCCCTCAGCCGTTTTTGGTGACTGGAACATTGAACGCCTTTCCTCTGATGATATTTCTTGCCGCTTTACAATCATATCGAGTAATCGTGAGCTGTTGTTTGTATCTCCATAAAGCACAGCACCTATGATTTTTCTTCCTTGAAAAACCAACTTTTTATAAACACTATCCAATTCGTCAAAAGTTGTGATGGATTTAGTTGTTTCGTCACCAAGGAAATCACCAACAGAAAATAGCTCAACTCCTGATATTTTCAACTGGGTCGAAAGGACCGAGCCTTGGTATCCGCTGCATTTCATCTCACAAATATGCTTTGCCAGCACTTCACCTTGTTCGTATAGAGGTTTAACAAGCCCATAAACCATGCCTTGATGTTCAGCACATTCGCCAACCGCATAAATATCTTGGATGCTGGTTTCTAAATAGTCATTTACAATAATCGCACGATTTGTATCAATTCCGCTTTCTTTGGCCAACTGAATATTCGGTCTGACTCCCGCAGCCATAACGACCAAATCTGCATCCAGCTCCGTTCCATCTTTAAAACGGACGCGCTCTACACGCTCGTTACCGATTAACTCCTGTGTTTCCTTTTTTAAAAGAAAGTTCATTCCCTGGTTTTCCAACTCTTTTTGCAGTAAAAGTGATGCCGTTGAATCGAGCTGCCTTTCCATTAAATAGTCTGCGATATGAACGACATGCACTTCCATACCAAGGTTTAACAGGCCTCTCGCTGCTTCCAAACCTAACAAACCGCCTCCGATGACGACTGCTTTTTTATGTTTGCGTGAAGTTTCAATCATCTTTTGGCAATCTTCAATCGTCCGAAATGCAATGACGCCTTCTTTATCCACACCTGTGACAGGAAGAATGAACGGGACAGAACCTGTGGCAATTATCAGCTTATCGTAGTAAACTTCCCGTTCTTTGTCTGTTTTTATTTTCCTAGTCTCTTTATCGATTTTTACTACCGTTTCACCTGTGAACAATTGGATATTATTCTCCGTATACCAGTCTCGATCATTTATCGTAATATCTTCAAAAGAGGTGTTGCCTTGAAGCACAGTCGACAATAAGATTCGGTTATAGTTAACATGCGGTTCACTTCCGAAAATAGTAATCTCAAAGGCAGTCGGATCCTTACTAATGATGGATTCAACACAACGTAATCCTGCCATTCCGTTCCCTACTAAGATCAGTTTTTGTTTATACATTTTATCCCCCCCAAAAACAAGTACTGTAAAAAGCCAAACTAAGTAATCAAAGTTCTAGATCTTAACTGAATTCTTTCCGAGTACCCACGTTTTTCTCCATGAAAGCTGAGCTAGGCCTAGGATAAGCAAAGCCACGATTCCAACTGCGGAAAATACTAAAAATCCTGTAGCATATGTGCCAGTAATCTGTTTCAACGTACCTAGTATGTTTGGAACCAAGAATCCGCCAACACCTCCAGCAGCTCCCACAATCCCTGTGATAAAACCTATTTCTTTAGAAAATCGCTGTGGAACTAACTGAAAGACAGCTCCGTTGCCCATACCGAGAAATAGCATTCCGGTGAACAGAAGGATCGTAACGGCAGTAAGAGAATAAAGAAAACTAATCCCAAACATACATATAGTGAGTCCAATAAATAGAAACATAAGCAGTTTAACTCCACCTATTTTATCGGCAATAAATCCTCCGACGGGACGAAAGAAACTTCCGGCGATGACACATAATGTAACAAATTCCCCCGCCCTTATTCGTGTTAACCCATACTCATCAACAAAAAAGATGCTTAAAAAGCTAGTGAACCCGACAAAGCCCCCAAAAGTCACACTGTAAAGAATACAGAAATACCAAGTGTCCGTTATTTTAAATACGTTGAAATATTCCTTTAGTGGTTTTGCCGGCGGTTGAGATGGCGCGTCTTTTGCGATTAAAATATAAATGATAAACACGATGGTTAAAGGAATCAAAGCTAATCCCATAACATTATGCCAGCCAAGAGATTCTGCAAGACGAGGTCCGAACAATGTCGCAAAAAGAGTTCCGCTGTTACCGGCACCTGCAATGCCCATCGCAAGACCCTGCAAATGCGGGGGATACCAACGACTGGCCATTGGAAGTGCTGCAGCAAAACTTGCTCCTGCCACCCCTAGTAATATCCCTATTAAATAAAGCTCCGCTAAACTTTCACCGAATAACCATCCCCAAAAAAGTGGAATCATCGTTACAAGCATCCCGCCGATTGCGGTTTTCCGCGGGCCGATGCGGTCAGTCAAAAAACCAAGGACGATTCGAAAAAACGAGCCTCCCAAAATCGGAATAGCCACAATCAAGCCTTTTTCAGCTGGGGAAAGTCCGAAATCCTTTGTAATATAGACACCGAGTGCCCCTAATAATACCCAAATCATAAAACTGATATCAAAATAAAGGAATGAAGCTAATAATGACGGAGCATGACCGCTTTTTTTCAATTCAGATATTTTCATTTTTCATCTCTCCAATACTTTATTAATTGAATATTCGTTTATTTTACTCTTATAAAAGTAAGATTTCTTTGTTTATGTAAGAAAACATCACACACTTTTTTTGTAAGTTATTAAATGTGAATACTTTAAAGTAGGTATTGGTCAAAATTTAATAAATTCATTTCCTTTTTCTTATATAAATCGCATGATATTGTGGTTTACTTAGGTGATGTAAAGTTACAGGCTTGTTTAACTTTTCAGTTATGGCCGGCATAAACTCCAATAACATTTTGAAATATTCTCCATACAAAAAAAGAGAAGCCTAATGCTTAAGCTTCTCTTCCAGCCTGTAGATAAACCCGACTATAATGGAGTTTGTTTCCAGTTTTATATTTGTCCGTTAATTCATTCCAGCCACCCGCTCCCAAACAACTTTGTTTAACATAAGATAGAACTCCTTTTGCCTACAGTCTTTTTTTTCGCATACTTTGTTGCTATTTACTAAGTAGTGCGGTGTGGTTGATTTCCCCTCCAGATGCTCGCTTTCCGCGGGGCGGGCGGTGAGCCTCCTCGGCGTAAACGCCTGTGGGGTCTCACCTGTCCCGCTGCTCCCGCAGGAGTCTCGCACTTCCGCTCCAATCACCCTTAAATAGTTTCGTTTTAAAAACAACAATCTTTACGAAAAGAGCCTTTGTTTAAAATAGAAGAAATAAAACTTGAGGTGATATCCATTCAGCGAGATCAACTTTAAATGATGACTGCCTCTTCTTTAGAGGCGGGTTCTTCCCACGGCACGAAACAAGGACCTCCTTCATATGATGTGTTATGAACGGCATGAGATATTTAATAATCTGATTCTATCCAGGGAAAGGTTAGGTGCAATAATATGAAGCAATATCCATTTCAGAACACCCCATTTCAAAATCTTCAGAAAAAGGATATGTCATTTGAAGAGGTATTCGTTCATATTGTTGAGTTTATGGAATTAAATCCTTCCGGTAACTATCAATTAATGGTCGGGACAGATTCGCAAGTACATAAAAAACATACGGTTTTCATTACAGGCATCGTAATACGGCAGGTCGGAAATGGTGTATGGGGTTGTATAAGAAAAGTGATGATCCCTAGAAGGATGCTGCATTTACATGAACGTATTTCTCAAGAGTTGTCGTTAACAGAGGAAATCGTATCACTGTTTACGGAAGAAAGAAAAAATCAGTTAATCGATATTGTCCTGCCTGCTGTATATCAAGGTGCGACGTTCACAATGGAAGGTCACATTGATATCGGGGTTGGAAAGCGAAACAAAACCAGTGAGTTTGTAAAAGAAATGGTAGCCAGGATGGAATCCATGGGGGTAGAACCAAAAATCAAACCGGATGCTTTCGTAGCTTCAAGTTATGCCAACCGTTATACAAAACAAGAGTGAATGTTTACAAAAATATGTAATTGCACAATATGGTTTGGGAATTTTCAGACGGCAAAACGGTACATACTTTTTTTCGGTACGCAATTTTAAATAAAGCAAAAAACCGGCCTCAGAACGAGACCGGCTTCAACATTTTAAGATATAAGCCGCCAATGCCGTATTCAGTAAGAAAGTTTTAAACCACCACTCCTCAAAGTGGGTGTTTGCAGAAAAAATCCTGTTGTCCAAGTCAGTGACGAGGCATAACATTCCTGTTTCAATATAAAACTCCCTATTACAGCTTAAAGGTTAAAACTTTATTATCATTACGAACAGTGCAGCTTGTATTGTTATAATACCTGAATTACTCACATGTTACAATGTTAATAATCACCATTTTAAAATCGCTTATGGCTGTGGAATCGATGTAAGTTGGATTAGTTCTTCGTTATAATCAACTATTGATCAAAATAACCGATAAAATCCCCTTGGTCCTTATTTTGCAGATATAATACCGTTTCTTTGTCAGAAATGGTTGGCAGTCCGAATTTCTGATCATACCTCTCAATCCCTTTACCTGTAATGATAATCCAATCCCCTTCCTTTCCTGCTTGTAACGCCTCCTGGATAGCAAAGGTACGATCAGGAATAACCTTCCCATTTCCAGCTGAGTAATCGCTAAGCAGTTTATTTAGTGTGGATTCCATCCCCTCAATTCCGTCCGAATTCTGATCATCCATTGTCAAAATCAAAACATCACTATGCTCCGATGATACTTTAACCATTTCAGCCCTTTTGGTTGTGTCCCGTCCACCTCGGAAACCAAAGATATGAAAAATCTTTTTGGCCCCACACTCTTTGGCCGTTTGAAGCATGTGATGAATGGCATCTGCAGTATGTGCATAATCGATGACTATAGTCGGCCCAGAAGCTTTCTTATATATTTCAAACCTTCCTGGTACACCGGAAAATCGTTTCAGTGAAGTGAGAATTTCCTGTTTTGAAATTGGAAACATCTTCGCTACGGAATAGGCAGCTGTTGCGTTATATAAATTATGAAGTCCAGGTAAAGGTAACTCAATTTTCACAAAGTCATGATTCTCATTCAATAAAATAAAGGGGTTCCTTGCGGTATTATAATTGGTGATGGCTAAATCGCAGCGATTGGATTTTCCAAAAACAAAGGCACTCACATTCTTCTCCCATAAGTATTCTTGCAGTTTTCCCCCCCAGAAATCATCTCCATTAATAATCGCAAGACCACTAGGTTTCAATTTTTCAAAAAGCAGTAATTTTGCCAGGAAATAATCCTCCATCGTACCATGGAAGTCGAGATGGTCATGATACAAATTCGTGAAGACACAGAAATCAAATTCAATTCCTTCTAAACGGTATTGAG
Organism: Peribacillus sp. YIM B13477; assembly: GCF_042787955.1. NCBI lineage: Bacteria > Bacillati > Bacillota > Bacilli > Caryophanales > Bacillaceae > Peribacillus > Peribacillus sp. YIM B13477. Next base: position 1,216,047 of record NZ_JBHZPD010000001.1, on the reverse strand, counting down.
CTAATCCATGTGAAGACACTTCCATTATGACAACCATGTCCCTACTTTCAGCCAGCAAGGAATTCAATTCCATGGTACCTGGAGTCGTATTATGGGAATCGACTTTGTTTCCATTGATAATATGCTGTATCGTACCAATGACTGAACAGGTTACTCCATTTTCTTCTAATATTTGCTGAAGCATATAGCTAGTTGTAGTTTTTCCATTTGTACCCGTAATTCCTATCATTATTTTTTGATTGCTGGGATCACCATAAAACCTTTTGGCGATTTGTCCTAATGCTTTACGGCTGTTCTCCACTCTTAAATAAGGAACTTCCAAATCCTTAATATCGCGATTGCCAATCACAGCCGATGCCCCTAAGCGAATTGCATCATTGATGTAATTATGGCCATCGGACTTATATCCGGTTACGGCAACAAAAAGGAATCCTTTTTTTATTTCTTTAGAGTTATCGGTTACACCTGTTATGGATATATGTTCAACGTCCTTCGGCAAATCCCCGTTTATCGCTTCTTTCAATATGTCTTTAAGGATCATTAACTTTTCTCCTTTGTAAGCTTTTCACTAATTTTTGCATAAGTACCAATAAGCCCATTTTTAGTATGAACCAGTACTCCCAAAATAATTGTCAATCCAGAATTTGTTAGTTCTAATGACAGTAAAAAGAAAAAAAGAAAAGCAGCCAAAATTGGCTGCTTTTCTTTTGGTTGTAGCTGTATTTAGGTGTTGGAACACCGCAAAATGCTTATGATTGAACTTCCAGAGGTTTCGTTTCGGCCTTCTGATTGTACAATGGCAATATGAAAAACATTCCTAGAATAAAAAAGAAAGCGGCGGTTTCAAATATGGCGACGAGTGAAAATTGCTCTTTCAGCACGCCTGCCGCACTCATGGTCAATACCATCGAACCAGTGAATAATGGGCTTAAGATTCCATTGACCCTTCCGATGAACTCGCCCTCGGTCCTCTGCAATATCAATGTATTGATTCCGATTTGGATACAAGGAAGCATTAGCCCATTAAAGAACTCGGCAGTAAGTGTAATCCAAAGATTTGTTGAAAGCCCCATTACCGCCAATCCTATGGCATTCACAAGCATTCCGAAAGCTAATAATCTTTGAGGTGCCACCTTTTTGGCAAAAATCATTACACTGGCTCCGCCTAAAATCATACCAAACCCATTCACCATAAATAACCATTGGAGATTTTCCTTAGGCAGTTCCAGTTGTTCTGTAACAAGGAATATCGAGAGCGGCTGAATGAAACCCAGTCCGAGCCCAGCAGCCAGAAAACATAAACCAAGCAAACTCAGTTCTTTTTTTCGTAATACGTAGCTCACACCGCTTTTCATTTCCTGCCATAATGTTGTTTTTGCTGTCCCCTCATTCAGTTTGCGATCTTTTGGAAGAAAGGCGAGTGCGCCAGCTGAAAGTAGAAATGCCAGGCCAGTAATCGCAATCGAGGTGTTTATCCCGAAAGATTGGAAGGCAAATGTACCGAGAATCGGACCTAAAACCATAAATACTGCGAAGACGGTCTGATAAACTGACATCCCTGTCTGGATTTGGCTTTCTGGCAAATGCATCTTAAATAGCTTCATGCCCGATGGCTGAGAAAATTGAGAAAGTATCGCCGAAATTAAAGTTGCGAAGAAAACCATTTTCCAACTGCCGAAGATTAGTGAGATAAGCACAGCAAATACGGATATTGCACTTAAAATATCACACCAAACCATCGTTTTTTTCGGACTCCAGCGGTCAGCAAACGTCCCTCCAATAAATGAAAAAATAAAAATGGGTGCGAATTCTGCTACTGATATCATGGAAATGGCAAAGGCATCTCCATTTGTCTTCTCCATGACGAATAACAAAACGGCAAAATTCCGTACCCATATCCCTATTTGTAAAAACAGCCCTGAGAAGATAATGGCCTGGAACACTCGATTTTTAAAAATGTTAGGTTCCTTATTATTTAATGTTTCAGATGTGTTATTCGCCAATATAAAAACCCCCTGTGAAATATCTGGACAGGAGGCAGTACAATACAAATTTAACAAGGCAAAATATCCCTATTCGAAGGACACAATGATCTCTGTTTGTATTTTAATGTACAGACTAATCCTATCCAGAAAAAAAATTCGTATTAAGCACGCATTTTTTCTTAAAAAATAGGATTAAATGATCATTGTTTAAAGGTCACCCTTCCATTTTATGTTATTTTCATAATAATTTATTTAATCTGATAAATCAAGGGGGAAATTAATAAAATAAAACTATTTTTTGGGATGGGTTTGTCTATTTTTCTAATATAAAAAATGGACTTCCTTTAAAAGAAAGCCCCTTACTATCCTTAAGCTTCAAAGGGCTGCCGCCGAATATGGCTTTTGCCCTTCGTTACCTTATCCATCATTTTTTTCATGACCTTTTCCCGGATTATCTCAAGCGAATGTGTTTCTTCTTTTCAGTTCTCCAATAAACGTTCTTGATTTGGATTGCCCTGTACAAGCAAATGGGAAGATGGCATTAGAATTTGATGCTCATGTAAAGCAGTCATCATTTCAAACCTCACGCTTCTCGATGTTTCAAAGTAATCATCAGGTTTCACAAGTCCCACTATGCATAGTTCATATCCAACATATTTTAGATTCGGATTTAAATCCGTAATGCCTATGTATCTAAAATCCTCTTCCGGTGTACCATCTTCTAGCCTTAGAAGGCTTTCACCATACTTATCATTACAGATAATACATATATCCTCCAACAGCCGTTTTACCTTTTCAGGATTTTCCTGGTAACTTACTGTAATTCGTTCAATGATTCGCATTCTCCCTTTATTAAAATTTTGAATCGTCCTGATTTCACTATGTGGGATGGTCAGCAATTTTCCTGACCATTCCCTGATCTGCATGAACCGGATGCCGATTTCCTCAATCGTCCCGGAACTTGTCCCGTTGAATGTCACGAAATTCCCGACTCGGAATTCATTATCCGAAAGCCTTACAAATCCCAATAAGATGTCCTTAAGCATTTGCTGAGCGGCAAATCCGATCACGACCCCTAAAATACCAGCTCCGGCTAAAATTCCTTTTAGGTCTATAAACTGTCCAATCAAATATATAAGGAAAAGCCCGGATATACCGTACCTAAGAGAAGAACGGGTAACCCCCTGTATCGTTTTTTCGACTTCTTCGTCGAAAAAATTGGATCTTATAAAGAACCATTCAACCAGTTTATTCAAAATATAATAAACAGCCAATAACAGTATAGCCAATATGAAAAGCCTCAATAATAAAAATTCTTCCCAGTAATCCACAGCAAGCTCAGAAAATTTCAAGATATTCATGTTTTCACCTCCATTTTCACGTTTATTCAGATTCGATTAAAATCCAGTCATCATCCTTTCCGATTATCCCTTTATCAAGGACAAGTCTCGTTTTAAGGCGATAGGATACCCCTCGCTTATAAGGCTCCTTCAAAATAGGCAGACAAAAGTTGAAAGGAATTTCGTTGCTTTCCCCTGAATTTATCTCCCTTGTAGACAAAATGGTGCTCGTTTTAAGGATCTCTTCCATTCCCGTAGAATGAGTATCCATGATCAAATCACATTCAATCCTTCTTATTCTTTGCGCAAGGGTACCACCCTTAATCAAAAAATATCCATTTATGCATTCACCGGATTTATACGTATTTTTCGGAAGGATTAAATCTATTTGTGCAGAACCTATTCCTAAAAGTAGCAAAGATTTTCTAAGTATCAAAGAATACACTCCATTTATATTTATTTGTTTTTCTATTAAAACCTACATGTTTATACATTTCCTTAAGGGGACTACAAAAAAAACCTTTACCACTTTGGTAAAGGTTTACTAAAACAAAATAGACCTTTACCAATAGGTAAGGTCTGGCTAACAACGATATGCTGCCAACAACACCGAGAGCAAAGAGCTCCGTAATGACGACATTGTTGTAAAAGCTACTCCCCTTTGGAGAATGTATTCAAGTATATAATTTATAATACGGTAGAATTAGAAAGTTTGTCAAACCTTTATATTTTATTTTTTCCGGATCTGCCTGGGTAATTCGAGTTCTTTGAACATATCTTGATATTAATGAAAATATAATGAATGAACTTGTCCAGTGAAAGAATGAACTGCCAGGTTTTAAATAGGCCAGTTCGTGGAATAGGAAGTATGTAACCTCATTCTATTGCAAATCTGTGAACGCCCTTTCAAAAAGAATATAGTGAACAAACTATGAATATTTGATAAAACCTAAAATTATATTTAAAAATTAACAAAATTTCTCTTTTACTTATGCCAAACATGTTGTAATATAAATGTAACAATTGTAATATTTATTAAAATTTCGTTACATAAGTATCCTATTAGGGATTGGGGAGATATGATATGAAAAAACTTTTAGGTATGTTATTATCCATTATCATTTTATTTTTCACATTAAGTGGTCCGGTTACCGCAAAAACGACATCATTGTCTGACGCAAATGCATTAAAGATAGCCGATAATGCCAGCAAACATTTTTGGAATGCTTTACATGGATACAAAACCCGTTCATGTTCACAAAAAACTTTCAATTATAAAGGGACAGAGTATTCATACCTTTGCCAAGAGTTTAATACAAAAGATAAATTGACTGCCTACTTAGCAGAGACATTTACTAATAATGCAATTGAAAAAGGACTGACTAAATATAATTACATTACCCATAAAGGGAAATTAGCACGTCCTGTCGGAGATGGCTTTAGCATGTTAGAGTGGAAAAAAGCCAAAATTAAATTGGCCTATCAAAAACAAAACGTTAGGTCATACAATTTAACTGTACCTACAGTCGACGGTGAGTCAGTAAAAAGAACGGTTACCTTCTATAAGTCCGGTTCCGCTTGGAAAGTCAATCAGTTCGATGCAGTTCAATAAAACATCGGTTTAAATATAACGCCTCATATGCTGTATAGTTAGTTATAAACTATATGACATATGAGTTGTTTTTTTGTTGTCCCTAGTATCTTGAGAAATAATCTTTCAGGCTTGTATCAGCTCACCTTTCACTTCACAAAATATTTAAACAAAAAAAACACAGCTAAGATGCTGTGCCTTAACGGATTTTTGCCTTTCGGAAGCCTTGATAGGTATCGTAGGCGGCAAAAATGATGGAGATGAGTATGAGACCCCAGTATATCGAGCTTTTCCATTCATCGATTGAGAATAGTGTTCTTTGGTATGCAAGGAATTCCGGGTTCAATAAATCAGGATTACTGATGATGATGATGAAAGCCAGAGTGTACAACAGCTGGTATATGGCATGAAAAAAAGCTAATTTCAGGGTCCATCGACCTAAAAATAATTTATATATCGCTAAGAGCACCCCAATGATAATGACGCAAGATACCAGCAGCCAATAGGAATTCAATACATCTTGATTAAAAGAAGGTGTCACGAAAATGAGACTGCCATTTCTTTTTTCATAGACGCCTAACAGGTTTGCTGCATTGAAATAAAGGGCTGCGAATACAGAAAGGCCTAACAAACTTGCAAAAACCTCGATCATAGGGACCGCTTTTTTCTTTGAAATGTTCGGAATATCTTTTAAGTTTTCCGGTGTCCATGGTTTCAAGTCTTTTGTTACGGGCGACTGGTCTTTTGAAGTGTCCAAGCGTTCTAAAATGGCAAATGAAAGCGTTAACCAGAAAAACACTTGGATACCTGTACTGATGATACCTGAAATTCCTTTCCCGATTATTTTTAAAATTGCTTCCATAACCGTATTCCCCGTATCCCGAAACGGATTATCCCCTACTAATGCGATCAGTGAAATGACTGCAGCGATTGGTAAAATCATTTTCAACAGACTGATATAAACATCATAATAACGAGGCCCGATCAGATGCATTGGCCGATCGCGATAACCACTTGCCAGTGTAACCGGATCTCCTAATTTTAAAAGTACCGTTTTCACGTCTTGCTCCGTATAATCCTCCGGAAGCATATCTTCGATTGTGGATTGAAGCTCAAGCGCAATATCCGCCCGGTTTTTTTCTGGCAGCCTGCGGGTCACTTCCTGAATATAAAGTTCAATCAGCTCCATCTTCTCCCTCTCCTTTTAATAATATATAAAGCTCTTGAGAAGTTTTTTCCCATTCTTCCTTTAACTGCGTGAAGATTTCTCCCCCATAATCACTTAAAGAATAGTACTTGCGCGGTCTACTTTCAGAGGTATCCCAGCTGCTGGTCACCAATTCTTGTTTTTCCAGGCGGCGAAGCAAAGGATATAAAGTACTTTGATCAATGGTAATTCCAGACTTCTCTAAACGCTGGACAAGCGAGTACCCATACTGCGGAGTTTTGAGCTGACTTAAGACAGCTAACGTCAAAGTGCCTCTGCGCAGCTCAGTGGTTAATGAATTCAGTAAAGTGCTCATCCAATCACCCCTTCTCTATACTATGTGACGTACACCATACCTTATACTATGCATCATACACTATTTTAGTTCTTACAACACCATAAAAATGAAAATATATTTTATTTAAAGCATAAAAAAGAGAGGCGGTTCACGCCTCTCCGTTTTTCCAATATTAATATTACACAAGAATGACCCACAATATCATCGTCGTGATAATCGTGACCACTCCTTGTATTAAGGTAGCCATCGTTTGAGCTTTATAGGCATCCGTCACTTTCATCCCGCTAAATTGGGTGACCACCCAGAAGAAGCTATCATTTACATGGCTTACTGTCATCGCACCTGCTCCAACAGCCATGACTACCAATGCAAGAGGAATAGCCCCTTCAATACCCAACGTTGGAAGCATGGGGGCAATCAAAGATGAAGTGATGACCAGTGATGCTGTCGAAGAACCCTGGGCCGTTTTCAACCCAGCAGCAATTAGGAACGGGACCAACAGGAACAAGGAACCGCTAAAGATGCTGCTCATATCCCAACTTTGGATGATGTCTGCAATCCCCGTATTTTTAATGACGGTACCAAATGCTCCGCCCGCCCCGGTGATCAATAAAATTGGCGCAGCATCCAATAAGGCGGCTCCTATCCAGTTTGTTAATGTTTCTTCATCATACTTAGGCAGCAATGTCAGAGCGGAAATCACTCCGACGAGCAATGCGATGACCGGCTGGCCCAAGAATACGAAAAATGCGGCGATTCCCCCCTCTGTCCCAAAGAGCGTTAATACAGAACTGGCTCCAATCAGGACAATCGGTAAAACGATCGGTAAAAATGATTGTAAGGCAGAAGGCATCTTGCCGAATGAACGGACAATTTCATCATAATCGTAATCCAGGTCACTTCGGTCATCTTCAACTTCTATCTTGGTCGCTACTTTCATTGACCATATATAACCAGCAAGTGCAGCTGGAATGGCCGTAATTAGACCTATCAAAATGACGGTCCCCAAGTATCCGTCCGCTCCGATATTCCCGGCTGCCGCAATTGGCCCCGGGGTTGGGGGTACAAGTGTATGTGTCGCATACAAACCAGTTGCAAGTGCAACTGACATGGAAGCAACCGCTACTTTTGCGCGTCTTGCCAACGCTTTTCTTAAGCTCGATAAAATAACGAAACCTGAATCGCAAAAAACGGGTATGGATACGATAAAGCCAATCAAACTCATGGCAAGCTGCGGTCTTTTAGGGCCGACAATCCTCAATACAACTTCGGCCATTCTTAATGCGGCACCGGCCTTTTCCAAAATGGTCCCGATTATTGTACCGAAAACGATTACAAGTCCAATGCTTGTCATCAATCCGCCAAAACCGCCGTTGATATTCTCAACAATCTGATCCAGAGGCATTCCAGAAGCAAAACCCACAAATAAAGTGCCTAATAGAAGCGATAAGAACGGATGCAGCTTGAATTTAGTTGTCGCAAAAACAATTAAAAACACGCCGATGGCCAAAACAATAAATAACATAAGATTACCCCCTATTTTTGATCGCTGCCAAAAAAGCCCGCATTACTTGCTCGGCTGAAACTTCCAACAATTCAGCTCCTCTTTCCATTGCTTCCTTTAAAGGCATGGGAGCGTTCACCAAACTATGAACACTCGTTATTCCGTGGTCATATAAAACTTCAATACCTGTTCCGATCGATCCAGCCAAAACAAATACCGGAATACCATGCTTTTTGGCTTCTTGTGCAACTCCCATGGGTGTTTTGCCTGAAGCAGTCTGGTAATCGATTTGGCCCTCACCGGTAAAGACACAATCGGCACCGGATAATTTTTCACCCAGTTTCGTATACTCCATGACAATATCGATGCCCCTTTTTGTTTCTGCACGGAAAAAGGCTTGAAATGCACCTCCAATTCCTCCTGCAGCACCAGCACCTGCTTTATCATGCAAGTGTATGCCTGTTTTGATTTCCACCAAATCAGCCCATGATGATAAAGCCTTATCAAGCATTTCAACCATGTCAGGAGTCGCCCCTTTTTGAGGTCCGAATACCCTTGATGCCCCATCAGGACCGACTAACGGATTTTGGACATCCGATGCAATCAAAAATTCAGAATCCGCTATTCTGGAATCAAAATCCTCCGTATTAATGTTTGATATCCGTGATAATTCGGCACCTCCGTATCCCAGAGTTTTACCTTCTTCATCAAACACCTTCATTCCCAAAGCCTGGAGCATACCGACTCCGCCATCGTTGGTAGCGCTTCCGCCAATCGCTAAAATGAACTTTCGACAGCCATCATTCAATGCCTTTTGAATAAGCTCCCCTGTCCCGTATGAAGTAGTGATCAATGGGTTCAACTCAGCTGAATCGACAAGGCAAAGACCAGATGCACTAGCCATTTCAATTACACAAGTTTTTTGATCGCCCAAGATTGCATATGCTGCCTGAACATCTTCAAGTAAAGGTCCTTTAACGGTCACTTCAACTTTTCGACCATTTGTAGCTGCTACAAGACTATCCATCGTGCCTTCCCCGCCATCCGCCGCAGGAACCAATATTGTGTACGCATCCGGCAGTGCCTTCCTGATTCCTCGCTCAATAGCTTTTGAAGCTTCTGTTGCTGATAAACTTCCTTTATAGGAATCTGGTGCAATAACAATTTTCATGCTCAGTTCCCCTTTGAATATATTTTTATATCAATTAATTATAATCTTCGGAAATATTTTAATCATCGTTCATTCTAAACGAAAATAAGTATGACATATTGGTTTTTTTTGGTTATACTATACAGAAAAAATAATCTGTCTTTTCTGTTATTTTCCTATTTTCCTAAAGTATAAGATAGCTAAAGGCTTAAACTTTCGACGATCCCTCTTTACATGAAAAATCATAGCTTGTTTGCATAAAATATGATCACCATTCTGTTAGCAAATAAAAAAACTCTAAAAGGATGACTTGAATGCTGACCCAAGAAATTGCAATGGAAATTGTCAAACAAACCACCAATAGACTTAACAGAAACATTAATATTATGGATGATAAAGGAATCATCATCGCTTCCGGAAATCATGAACGCATCGACCAATTGCATTTAGGAGCAATGGAAGTACTGAAAACGGGAAAGCCGTTAATCATTCCCGAAAATGATCGTCATCAATGGGTAGGTGTCCTTCCTGGAATTAATTTGCCGATTAATTTTCAAAATGTAATTATAGGCGTCATCGGGATCACCGGAGATCCGACTGAACTTTTGGAATTCGGCGAATTGGTGAAAATGATAACGGAAATGATGCTTCATCAAGCTTTTATGGCGGAACAACTCGAATGGAAACAACACTTGAAAGAATTGGTATTTGAAGACTTATTAAAGGAAGATATCAATCAGCATTCGATTGATCAGAGACTTGAACTGATTGGAATGAAATTAGAACCTCCCTATCAAGTGGGGGTAATGGAAATGAAATTAAATCCGTTAAATAAGAATGAGCTGATTCAGATGACTGAAACTGTTTTTGGTTCCCAGTATGCCCTTGTTGGGTTCCTGAGTGTGAATCGGGTTTTCATTCTCACTATGGCGCTAAGCGGAAATAACATTGACAAAAGACTGGATTCAGCCATCAAACAATTAAAAGCAAAAGACTTCGTTATACGAATCGGTTTGGGCTCTATCGTGGATAAGGAATCATCCATCGTCCACTCTTTCCGCGAAGCTGAAACAGCACTTTTACTGGGTGAAGCCAAACAAGCTTTATCTAGATATACTGATGTGGAAACAAAAGCCCTGTTGGAAAGGATAGATGAGCGGACGAAACAGCAATTTCAGGAAAGAATTTTAGGCAGCTTATCCGAAAAGTTGATTGAGACTCTGCAACAATTTTTCCAAAGTAACCTAAATATCGGGGAATGTGCCAAAAGTATGTTTATCCATCGTAATTCCCTTATATACCGATTGAAAAAAATCAAGGACATTACCGGATATAATCCACAGGTGCTGCAAGATGCCATAACTTTACAGTTAGCCATTTGGGTAAGCCAATCGAAAAGGAGAAGTTGAAAGAAATTGAGAACAATATTGCCTATTTAAATTATTTTCGTTCCATCCCTATTAAAGCCTTGCATTGGAATTCTGTATAATTGATCGAATTACCGAGTAGATTAAAAATACATGATTTTTTTGCATATCAGGAGGGATTGAATGAGTGGCATCGCAAATCTTTTAATTATCCTTGGATTTACCGTTGTTTTCATCATTATCATCGTTTTGGTCTTACTAATACTTTATATGATTTTCTTTGATCGCATGCAGAAGCATCATGCAATTTTAAGAAATTACCCCGTGCTTGGGAGAATACGATACTTTCTGGAAAAAATCGGACCTGAGATGCGGCAATATTGGTTTAACAGTGATAACGAAGGAAAACCCTTTTCCCGTGATGACTATGAACATATGGTGAAAAGTTCAAAATATTTACGGGATGTCATAGGTTTTGGCTCAAAACGGGATTTTGATGAGGAAGGCTTCTTTGTTAAAAATAGCATGTTCCCAAAATTGGCCGAAGAAGAAAAATATGATCGTGAAACTAAAGTGACGACGAAAAGGTACATTCTATTGAAAGACCCGCTTTTCTCACAACGAGAAGAAAAATGGGAAGATGAAGTATCCTCTGCATTCTTATTGGATGATGAAGATGCCGTAATCATTGGCCCAAACACTAAGAATCCTTTTCGACTAAAAGGCCTTATCGGCATGTCAGCCATGAGTTATGGCTCTTTGGGAAAGAATGCAATCACTGCGCTTTCTGAGGGATTGGCTGCAGCAAAAGGTACCTGGATGAATACAGGTGAAGGCGGACTATCTCCTTATCATTTAATTGGCGGTGTCGATATAATCATGCAAATCGGTCCAGCTATGTTTGGAGTTCGTGATAGTTTCGGCGAAATGGATTGGGATGAGTTAAAAAGAAAAAGTGAAATACCTGAAATCAAAGCATTTGAAATCAAATTGGCTCAAGGTGCCAAAACTCGCGGAGGACATATCGATGCTGAAAAAGTGAATCCGGAAATCGCTGAAATCCGTAAGGTCGTTCCGTACAAAGCGATTGATAGTCCGAATCGGTTTCATCAATACAATGACGTAAAATCCATGTGCGATTTTATCGAAAAAATAAGGGAACATACTGGAATCCCGGTCGGCATCAAAATGGTCATCGGCGGCACTGACAGTGTTGAAGAGCTTGCTAGCTACATGAAAGAAACCGGGAAAGGTCCGGATTTCATTTCATTGGATGGCGGTGAAGGCGGCACGGGTGCTTCTTATCAGGAATTGATCGATAGCGTAGGATTGCCGATAAAATCCGCTTTGCCGATTTTGGTATCGACATTGGAAAAATACGGCGTCCGCAATCGGGTCAAAATCATCGCCTCCGGTAAATTGTTCACGCCTGATAGAATTGCGATCGCCCTGGCCATGGGAGCAGACCTTGTTAACATAGCCCGGGGTTTCATGATTGCGATAGGATGTATACAGACGATGAAATGCCATTCCAATGCTTGTCCTGTCGGGGTAGCCACCACTGATCCGGAATTGCAAAAAGCACTTGTCATCGATGAAAAGAAATACCGTGTGGTTAACTTTCTTGTAACCCTTAGAAAAGGATTATTTCGGATCTCAGCCGCAGCTGGTTTAGAATCGCCTCTCCAATTTCAGCCTAAGCACATTAGCTATAAGGACGATAAAGGAATTGTCACATCTCTTGAAGATATTATGAAAGAAGTTAATGGACAAATAGGGTCCAGGCAATGAAAAGACCACCGCCCAAGTATGATGGGCGATGGTCTTTTCTTTTTCGATCAATGAATCCGTTATAGGCTGCCAATTGTATCAGGCATGTATTCGAGTATCCCTTTCTCCATTTCCCTTACCCGCCAGCTTTCCATAGCGATAATAAACATAAGATGGAGTAATTAGCGGCTTTAGATGAATTTACTATAGTTTGGTAAAAATTTCAGATGGATTGATAATACCATTTGCCATCACGTTTAAACTTTCTGCATTGGTCATTCAAAAGAAGGTATTCTAGGTGTGCCAATGTTTCACCTACAGCAAATCTGGTTTCGTGAATGGACAGATTTCCAAATAAGATCTGGCAAGCACTTTTTACAGAAATCGCCTCTTTCATGTTTTCATGAATTACATGCAGCCGGTCCTGGTGGTGATCCAACAATTCAACAATTCTTTTATTGGCATTTTGAAACGGTTTCCCATGAGAAGGGATGACATATTCAACGTCAAGCTTTTGTATTTTTTTCAAAGAATTAAAAAACTCTTCCAATGGGTTGCTGAAACCTTTAAACCAATAAGATATATTTGGAGATATCTTGGGCAATATATGATCTGTCGAGAACAGGACGCTATTTTCCTTATTATATAAGGAAATCAGGCCGTCAGAATGTCCCGGAGTGAAAAGCACTTCATACTCATATTTGCCAAAATGCAGCTTCATTCCTTCTTCAAGATGATGATTTACGGTAGGATAGGGTTTTACTTGGGGCATGAATCCGCTTTCGTCACTGGATAAGGCCACGGCGACATCTTCTTCCATACCACACGCATTGTAATTTTCTTTAAGCAGATTTAGCGAATCGGCTTCCCAATACGTAGTTCCCGCTTGCTCATCCACTTCTGTCATCCATACATTCGCACAGGTCAATTGTTGTAATGTCCCTGCATACCCGAAATGATCTGGGTGATAATGTGTGATGATAATATCGGTAATATCGTGTTTTTCGATAATTGGGTTCCATAAATCCCTGGTCGTTTTGTTATTTAATCCCGCATCAATGATAGTCCATCCTTTTTCACCTTCCGCTAGGAAACAATGGACATGGTCCAATCTAAATGGCAATGGAATGGTAATTTGAGTAACTTTCAATTCATTTAGCAAGTATAACTTCCCCTTCCGATTTAACTGCATTTACATGAAAAAAATCGAAATTGCTAAAAACAAAACATTTAAGTTTATTAAATAATGTATATCATTAATCAATTCGACGAATTTTCCCAGTTTCCTTTAATCATATCCAGAGCCAATCGATTAAAATCCAGAAGCCATAGCCTAGGCGCAATGGTTAATTCATGAAAATTAAAAAAACGCCATTAAAATTAATGGCGGCAGACTGTAGACAAACTCGATGAAAAATCGAGTTTGTCTATTTTTATGGCTTGTACAATTTGGAGGTTGATTGGAACGTAGGGCACTCGCTTTCCGCGGGCGGTCGGCCCTCGGCTTTCGCCTGCGGGGTCTTCCCAAGACGGGCTTTTCTAAGCAGGGGTCTCGTACACCCGATCCAATCAACTTTGTCTTACCTTTTACGGCACCTCGTTTTACATATCATCCTCGATCGTTTGAACAAGGTTGAAAATAAAATGATAAATTAAATGAAAAGCTTCTTCCAATGACATGTCTTCTTGAAACCCTTTAATGTTATCCAAGGCAAAATTCACATCCCATAGCCCTTCGCCCTGGTTAAACATTAAACTGAACGACCCAATTCCTTCTTGGAGTTCCTTGGTTAAATACGTTTTTAAAACATCTCCCATTTTTTTCTGGAATTTCAATCCGAACATCGTGTTATATGTACCGAAAACATCATCGACTTCTAACGAAAGTGCCTCAACACCGATTAATTCGAACCATTGTGATTCAAAGTAAAGGAATTCATCTTTGTTTTTTTTCAAATACTCAATCGGTTGTGATAAAAATGCAGAGTTCTCTTCAGAGATTAATTCTTCGCTCTCTTTATTACTGCGCTCCATATAAGCATCTGTAAAACGCGATGCATTTTCTTTTTCCGCTATAATGATATCTTCAGCGAGTAATTTATGCTTTTCTACATAGTCCTTTTCTTCTTTAAATAACTCAATCTTGTTTTCGATTACGGATTTTGATATGTATGATTCCATTTGTTTTTTTAGCATGATATGTCCTCCTAGTGTCTTTTCAAGCTTTCACAATTTCAATCATAGCATATTCAGTATAGATAAAATAACTTTGTGAAAGAAATTACAATATCAGATGTGGCAATCATTTCTGGTCTTCGATATAGTAGTGGTAAGCGTTTATACATATGAAAGAAATGAGATGTTGAATCATGCAAAAAATCATTGTAGTTGGTGCAGGAATTTTGGGAGCTTCCACTGCCTATCAATTGGCTAAAAATGGGGTTGAAGTGATCATTATTGACCGCCAAGATGTCGGTCAGGCAACATCTGCAGCTGCAGGAATCGTTTGCCCGTGGATATCGCAAAGGCGCAACCAAGCTTGGTATCTTCTTGCCAAAAATGGTGCGGCCTTTTACCCGGGTTTAATTGAAGAACTTGAACGGGACGGTGAAACCGAGACTGGGTATGCCCAGGTCGGTGCCATAAGTCTGCATACAGATGAAGCTAAACTGTATGCCATGAAGAACCGGGCGGCAAAACGGCAAGAAGATGCACCGGAGATGGGGGCGATCACCTTACTTTCCGCAGAGGAAACACGTGCCTTATTCCCGCCTCTTTCCAGTGAATATGCAGCCGTTCATGTGAGTGGTGCAGCGCGGGTCGATGGACGCGCACTACGTGATTCCTTATTGAGGGCTTCACAAAAATATGGTGCAAAACTTATGTATGGCGAAGCTAAACTTACATATAACGGTACTCAAGTGTCAGGTGTAACACTTAGAGATGAATTCATTCCTGCTGATAAAGTGATTGTTTGTGCTGGCGCTTGGGCACCAGAATTACTGAAACCACTGGGCGTGAATTTTCATGTCACTTTCCAAAAGGCTCAAATCATTCATCTGGAAATGGCAAATGAAAATACAAATAACTGGCCTGTAGTCATGCCTCCGAGTGATCAATATCTTTTGGCTTTTGATCATAATAAAATCGTCGCGGGGGCGACTCATGAAAATACGGAAGTTTTCGATAACCGAATGACCGCAGGTGGGCTACAGGAAGTTTTCAACAAAGCCTTGCAAACCGCCCCCGGTTTGACAGACAGTACGTTTGTTGAAGCAAGGGTCGGATTCCGTCCATTCACGCCGGGATTCCTTCCCGTCATGGGACCTTTACCTGGCTGGGGAGGCATAATCGTAGCCAATGGTCTTGGAGCTTCAGGTTTAACAATGGGCCCATATATAGGCTCACTATTGGCAAACCTCGCACTTGACAGAGAAATTGAAATCGAAATTGAAAATTATGATGTAAGAGGTGCGCTATAAATTTAGCTTCCCTTAAATTAACTTGCTGTATGAACTCAACTGATCAGAAAATGATCAGTTCCGTTTTTTTCAAATGGTCCTTTTCATAAAAAGGATCAAGGACCTTTAATGGGTCCTTGATTCAGACTGTAGACAAACTCGATGAAAATCGAGTTTGTCTATTTTTTATGGCTTTTACAATTTGGACGTTGCTTTAACTTTTAGATAGAACACTTTTGCCTAGAGTCATTTTTGTTTTAATATAGAAGTATTAAAACTTGAGGTGATGAAGATGCCTTCTAAACATGATTCTATTCAGCGCAATCAACTTGAAATGATTACTTTAGATTTAGTTCAACTGGTGCCACCGAACCATTTGGTTCGTAAATGGAGGCTTCCATTGACTTCACTTGCATTTATGACTTGGTGAAATATATGTATTCAGAGGTAGGACGCCTAAGTATTGATTCAGTTATTTTAGTTAAACTGACATTCATTTCAATATACCTTTGGTATTCGTTCCATGCGAAAAACGATTGAAGAAGCGGAAACAAATAAGGATTACCGTTGGTTCTTAGGCTATGGTTTTCATGATGAAGCACCTCCTACTCCACGTTCGGGAAAAATCATGCTGTTCTTTGAAATGTAAAAATAAGAATCTTCCATTTCTATTTATTTCATCTATTTATTAATATCAGGTTCACTTACTTCTTCATAAATAACTTTTAACTCTTCAATAGTGAGTGTTTTTAAAAATTCCTCTAATTCATCCATGTTAATGCCTCCTATAATTAAGAACATTCGTTCTTATTATAATCACCATAATATCAGTAGTAAATAGTTAATTTTACTTTTAACACAAATAGATGAATTATAGAATTCAATAATCAACTGTTTCCCATCTTTTTATACCTACAAAAGATTCAATGAGCATACAGCACTCCTTTTTAACCCACGGTCATTTCCTTTGAAAAATAGTGCTGTAACATCATTTTCATTTGCTCTTTATTTGCTGCAAATTGCTTATGACGATGACCATTTCCTCCAGATGGATGGGGAAATCCTAGAAGTATGTTATTGGCATCCAAATAATCTTGACCCGCTAAATAGTTTAAGACCTTGGTAACATTAACGCCTAAAGGAATAATAAGCGGATGTTCAATGTTACCTATTTCGGTAGCAAAGCCTTCCATTATATTTTTTTCAAGCAACTCGGTTTTTAAAATGTTTGGAGTTGTTCCACTATAGTTTTTTCCGTTATAAAAAACTGGGTAGGTTAAAATTGAGGTAGTATGAACGAGGTGACTCGCTTCGTCAAAAAGATCCAGTGTGGACGAAATGTTTAAGTATGTGTGTAATCCAAGCTCATCCATCATTTTAACTAAATTTTTTCTCATCGTTCCTTCAAAACTGGAATTTTTTTTTACTTCGTGCAGGATCTCTTCGTCACCATGCAGGTGCCCTCTTGCATTAATTACGGTAGAATAAGATTTTTTCATTTGATGTAAACCAGGAGTGATTCCGACAATCACCACTTTGGCCCGTTCATTTATATATTCGAAAGGAGCATAATATATTTCGAGTTTTTTCTTTTCTTCTCTTTCAAGTAAAAATTGCTCACTCTTTATCATTTCATCTGTATAGACAGCAGGTAAAGCTTTAATTAATTCCTTAAATTGCGTAAACTTAGAAAAATTAGCGATCCCCATAAATTACTACCCCTTCTTCCCTTTATTTATTTTGGCCAATTCAGTATATCAGAAATTCAGATTTGCCACCGACATAGGGGCATTATGAATCTTGTTGGAAAACTCTCAAAAAAAAGATAAATTGCTTTCCAACCCTTGGATTGAAAAGAATTTATCTTTAAAATGGTATTTGGGGATGAAAAAAATGTTTGGGTTTACAAATTGAAACTATTGATTGAATCTTCCGCGTTGGCGAAGTAATTCACGATTCAGGTTCGGATCCTTTTCAAATGCAGCGCGGCCGTGAAGCCAGAATATGTTGTTGACAACAACTAAATCTCCAACAGGCAGTTCAAGTTCAAGTACACTTTCATCACTTTCCAATGAATTGGATAAATCGCGCAAGTATTTGGCTTGTTCGATTGATTCAGGATAAACAAATTGATCGATAAAACATACACCAGGTTGGTTATTATGATTGAAGAAGGTCAATCTTTCAATTTCCTGGTTAACGTTCTTACTTTTTGGAGCTTTATACGTGAATTTGTGGCTGGATAATGGATGATTCACATACATATCAAGCTCTTTCCAATCGTCTAAATGCAATAAACGTGATTCGCCACCGCGTGCATTTTGTTCGATCATCTTCATCATTAGTAACCAGTCCGTTGGTTCATCTACAAAGGTGCCATCCGTATGAAGTGTAAATAAACGATAAGCCTGACGTAAATATGAATCACTGCTATCCGTGTCTTGAACACTGAAGCGGGCATAATATTTCCCTGACATGGAATCATGGTTTGGAGTTCCCAGCAAGTATGAAATGGCCGTTGCAAAAATGACATATTCATCTGTATTCTCCGTGACACCCTCCAAGCCAAGGGTGAAGCCGCCGGATTCCCGATCATGAACGATGTTACGAAGCAATTCACCAAAGTCTTCCCCTACTTGATCCAAAAGATATGAAGCAATGATGAGTCGTGCATATGGCGTATATTCCAGATGTTGAACAGACTGATTATCCTTGGATACCGTTTCTAAAAAAGCAGCAATCGCCTCTTTTGAAATTTCAATATGATATAAACGGCTGGATTGAGGGTGAACTTTCACCTCGTATTTTTCTGTTTTCCTTTCAAACTTCGCTCTCTTTTTTTCTGCAATGTTCATGAATGATTCCTCCTGTTATTTGTAATATAGGTGACAAGGTTAACAGGAAATATAAAAAGCCAGTCGCACATGACCCCAAATAAAATGGGAATCCAACTGTACAACTGGCTTATATTCACTTCACTGCTCTATGCAAATAGAGTCACAGCGAATATGCAGTTTATGTATGGTTTATTTTTCCTGTTTCCAATCATTAAGATCTTTACACGATTCTGAAAAGGTATTTTCCAAAAGGTGTTAATGTCATAATATTGGCTTAATTACATTAAAACGTTTTTCCGTAAAAATGTCAACATATTTTACAAATTATTCTGATAAATCATTTTACTAACTTGGTAGTTTCGTTTTTTCTGCCGCTTTAATTTGCTGAAAATGGAGATCCAGGTCCTTCAAGGCAGCAATCAATGCATTAGCCGCTTTCCCCCGATAATAAGATGTAATCGATTCTATCGCTTCATCAACACCATCATTTAAACTGATCCCTTTTAATAAACGCCCAATAAATTCCCGTCCATGCTCTGTTGCCAGTGTACAAGAAGCCTCCAGGATAACACCATATTTAGCATCGACTTCTGCAGTGATGGTCAATGTTTCAAAGACACTTTTCGCCGCCATCCCTTGAGGTAAACGTGCGTGACCTGCAATAAAAATTGTTTTACCATTGAACATGAGGCCTCTTCCTCTCTTTAACGAATATTATTTTGTCAATACAGCTTCCAATAAGTGTGTTTGTTCCGGAATGCGGGTAACAACCTCTTTTCCAATTTCAATGGAGGCTGTTGCTGCAGGTGACGGTGCATTACAAACATGAATGGTCCGTTTCCCCATTATAATATGAAAATCATCCACCATATTACCATCATCCTGTAACGCCTGTGCCCGGACTCCGGCAGGTGCAGGGATTAAATCATCTTCTTGAATTTCCGGAATCAATTCCTGCAGACTTTTCGTAAATTGCTTTTTACTAAAAGAACGGACATATTCATCCATCCCTTCCTTCATGAATTTACTGGCCAGTTTCCAAAAACCTTTATAGCTTAAAACTTCAGTTAAATCCTTCGCATTGAAGTCAGTTTTTTTATAACCTTCACGTTTGAAACTAAGTACAGCATTTGGGCCAGCATCTACTTCGCCGCTAATCATCCGTGTGAAATGAACTCCTAGAAATGGAAACTTAGGGTTAGGTACCGGATAAATTAAATGATTGACAAGAAAGCGCTTTTCGGGCTTCAATTTAAAATATTCACCGCGAAACGGGACAATTTTCATATCAGTTTTATACCCTGCGGCTGCTGCGATACGGTCACTGTGCAATCCAGCGCAATTAATGACTATCCTTGCTTTTATAGTCCCGTTGTTCGTAGCGATGATGACTTCATCAGAATCCTCGTCAATCTTCTCCACCTTTGTATTCAGCTTGATTTCACCGCCGTTGCCTCGGATGATATCCGCCATCTTTTCACTTACCTGACGATAATTGACGATGCCAGCTTGCGGGACGCGAATCGCTCCAAGTCCTTTGACATGCGGTTCAATTTCCTTTAACTCTTCCACACCGATTCTTTGGATAGCTAGCTCATTTTGTAAACCGCGTGAAAATAAATCATCTAGAAGGGGCAACTCTTCTGGTTTTGTTGCAACAATGACCTTGCCGCAAATATCATGATCAATTCCATGCATCCTACAGAATTCCGTCATTGATTTGCTTCCTTGACGGGCAAACCGTGCCTTGAAACTGCCTGGTTTATAATAAATTCCTGAATGGATGACGCCGCTGTTATGCCCCGTTTGATGATCTGCAACAACAGCCTCCTTTTCAATGACTACCACTTTAGCATTAGGAAACCGCTGATAAAGGGCCATTCCCGTCGATAAACCTACAATTCCCCCGCCAACAATTGCGAAATCATACACAATTAACACTCCTTTTATTGATGATTTTTAGTATTCAGCAACTCCATATACGTAATTAAATTGTTCTTAGTCCGTAAGATGTGAAATTCTACTGCTGCCCTTAGTTCTGCAGGATCCCCTCTTAGTGCCGCTTCAAATATCATCCGGTGTTCCCGTTGCGTTTCTGGGTAATAATCAATCAGCAAATTCGGCGCAATGGGTGAGATACCCAACGTTTCTACCATTTTTTGAACTCTTGGCCATGGGCACCCTTTTCGGAGGGTTTCATGAAAAGCCGCATTCAAAAGGATATAATGTTCATTGGTTTCATCAGATAACTGAATCCCTTCCATTTCAATCAAAATTCCCTTTAATTTTTCTTTATCCTCCTTTGTTAAATAAGGAAGCGACTTTTCTACAGCAAGGCCTTCAAGCAGAGACCTGGTATGATAAATTTCTTCAATATCATCCCGGGTAATCGGTGTGACGATTGCTCCTTTATGAGGAACCATTTCCACCAACCCCTCCATTTGAAGTTGTGTAAGGGCTTCACGAATGGGCATTCTGCTTACTTCCAGGCGATCTGCCCACTCCTCTTGGATGAGTCGCTCCCCCTTTTTCAACGTCCCATTCAAAATCGCCTTCCTAAGACTTTTCGTTACATTTTTTACGATTGTAGATTTATCTCTTTTAGAATTAGCATTATCCAATCCAGCGTCCACCTTTCGATATTGGATACAATTTAAACTATATCAACTTAATGAAGCGATTACAATACAGAAAATTAAATAAATTGTATCCAATTTAAAAAACACTGGATACAATACTAGGTAAACATCTACTTCTCTCATATAAAGATAATTTATGGCCTTCATTTATATGTAGCTATACACTAGTGATTTAAAATAATCATCTTATATTGCTCAGTTCAGTAAAGAGAAGTTTTTTTGGGACGAAATTCCACTCAAATCAAGTCTTTTTGTATCAAGATACATTAATATCTTATCTGCAGGCTCCAAGCGTGTTAAAATCAAACAAATATAGTTATGAAGTACAAAATTTGAAATTGGTAAAAGTCATTAGAATAAAGGGGTAAATTGCATGGCAGAATTAATCGATTGGAAAAATAGTGCTCACGGGCATAAATTCATAGCATCTTTTAGCGGAGGAAAGGATAGTGTCTTAGCCTTATATAAGGCATTGAAGGTTGGAGAAGCTGTAGGACTGATTGTCATGCTGGAGGAGGAAGGAAAACGTTCCAGATCCCATGGAATGCCTCCGGAACTCATAAAAGCCCAAGCTGAATCAATAGGTTTGCCTGTATATACTGCGGCTGCGAGTTGGACTGATTATGAAAAGGTATTTATGCGCCTTTTAGAAGATGCAAAGAATCAAGGAGCAGAAGTGTTGGTAACTGGAGACCTGGATATGCCTGCCCATGGCTGTTGGCATGAAACAGTTACGAAGAATGCCGGATTGAAGCTTGGAATGCCTTTATGGGAAATGAACCATCGTGAAGCTGTCGAAGAGTTCATGAATCTAGGATTCGTTACGATCATTGTAACCGTTAATTTATCATTGGGAATGCGAGAGGATGATTTAGGACGAACATTAACCCATGAATACGTGAAGGAACTTGAAGCTCGCGGCATTGACCCCTGCGGAGAAGGTGGGGAGTTTCATACAACAGTATTAAATGGGCCTATTTTTAAACAGCCAATTCCAGTTCGTAAATGTGAGATTATTAAAGACGGGGAGTATGCTTTTTTACCTTTGGAGCTAGATAAGATGACGAATGAGAGTACCTTATAACCGAACTTATTATCAATATTCCTGGCAACAACTCTATACTGCACCCCAATTATGTGATTTTCTTTAGATTGAGGTGCAGTTCATCTGAGGAGTCCTTTAACAATAGGATAAAATTATTTTAGTTAACATAATAAAATTATAGAAACTTAACCTTGTAGCAAACATTCATTACTGATAACTTCTGATTCATTATTTGTTAAATAGGAGAACAACAGACTTTTAGAAGAAAAAATATTTCTAATATACTATATTAATAAGAAATTAAGCGATAAAAATCAGTACTGGTGACATCGAAAAAAAGACTATATATTCTAGTCTTTTTTGAAAAGTCATTCGGTTGATTTAAAACTGTTGCCCTAACAAAACTCTTATATTTTTCAAAAATCCTCAGTGAAGGCGATTTTCTTAGTATAAGGAGCTTATCCCCCTCCGAAACCCCTTTCTCCTCTCCGCACCAATGATGCCGGTTTTATCTCCCCTTTCAGATATAACGAAATAATGTTTCTCTATAATAATGCTCTATTTAAGGACTGTGTTATCCATATAAAAAGAATGAAAAATACAGGAGTTGTCTTCGTCCGTTCAATTAATAATAGAAATCCATTAATGTTTCGTCCATTAAGTCCTGTGTAAGTCCTATGTAAATCATCGTATCTTTGGGATTGGAATGATTAAGGATTTGCTGCAGTAAAGCGATATCCTTGAATTTTTGGTAATGCAAATAGCCGAAGGTTTTTCGGAGGGTATGTGTACCGACATCCGGAATGTCTGCCATTTCAGCCGCTTTGTTCAGAACTCGATAGGCCTGCACCCTGGTGATTGGACCATTCCCTTTTCGACTTGGAAATAAATACTGTTCATTTTTCAGGTTCGATTTGCGGACATACTTCCTAACTTCCTTACGAAGCTGAGGATTGACAAGGAACCGCTTAATTTTATCTGTTTTTTGCTCCACAATGACTATATGCGTACCCTCAAGGATGTCTTTCACTCGCAATTGTAAAAGATCCCCTATACGTAATCCGATGTTTATCCCGATTGAAAACATCA
Source organism: Peribacillus sp. YIM B13477 (assembly GCF_042787955.1). NCBI lineage: Bacteria > Bacillati > Bacillota > Bacilli > Caryophanales > Bacillaceae > Peribacillus > Peribacillus sp. YIM B13477. The sequence continues at coordinate 1,192,764 of NZ_JBHZPD010000001.1, read as the reverse complement.
TATAATCCCTGTAGCTGCAATATTTTAATAGTGATTTTTTCATCTTTTCTATGTGATCCAACCTGCGTATCGGCTGAACATTTTTAATTCTTTGAGAGGTTGCTTGCATGAACGGCTCATTCCCCTTTCTCCTTCTTTCATTGTACGTGAACAGCTTAAAAAAAGGCAAGTTTTATAAATTTTGATACGCTTATAAACCTTGATTTAACGGGATTTCGAATGTATCAATAGAGGTCCTTTGTTACATTCGGAATATACTAACAAAGGCGACCTGAAAAGAGCTTGTAATCTACTACCCTCCTTTCACCGGCTTATAGCTTCATAGAGCGCTTTTAATCGGTTCTTGACTTATGACTCCAATGAATTAAAACAATAGCTTTAAAAGCCAAATATGGAGCTCGTTTTTTTGGCTTTTTTAATATTTTTTTTAAATAATGCATACCTTACCTATAACCCAATTAATTTTCCATTTATTTAGCAATTAATTCAATTTACTATAATATGATTATGTAAACTTTTGTTTTAAACATTTCTTCATTTTAAATTTAACAAAGAGAATTCAATTTACTTCCCTTTGTCAAATATCCCCCAATCCATTAATGAATATAAAAACTGGCATCATCAATGATTTCTATGTCTTTGTGACTTTTCAGCTCCTCCATCAACTGGAAAAGCGCTCCATCCTTTTGTTTTGCTTCAATCATGCAATCGAGATGTGGTAAGCTTCCCTTTATTTGTTGCAAAAATTCCATGAACATCCCAGTATCCACAAAGTCAGCATGTGCTCGAAATTCTTTATCGGACCTTGGACTTGAAATATGCATTTTAGGGTGTAGTTTGGAATTACTCCAGGTAGTCAATATTCGGTCCCAATGATCTTTCCAATCTTCATTTGGTAAATGATGTGCGAGGTAATGGTGATAATCAAAAACCATTGGTATTCCCAATTTTTCACATAAATAAAGGGTTTCCGACAAAGTAAAGGTAGTATCATCATTCTCAAGAATGACCATTCTTTGAATCGATTCCGGAATCAAACCCCAATTATGGATAAACTGCTCTAATGCCTGTACATGCTCGCCGTACCCCCCGCCAACATGCAAAACACAGCGATGTTCGGGATCCACTCCCATTTTTTTTAATAATGTATAATGCATCCTTAATGTTTTTAAGGATGTCTTCAGAATATCGATATTTGAACTATTCAAGATGACAAAATGATCTGGATGAAAATCTACCCTTATTTTGGGGTGATTCTTTATGAATGTTTTTAATTTAGCCAGTTCTTCTGAAATAGCTTCTATGTAATCCCATTCTGGAATTTCCGGATGATTGGCTAAAGGGATAAGTTTTGAAGAAAGCCTAAAGAACTGAATATTATTGGCTTCGTTATGAATCAGTAAACGCCAGCAATTATGAAGATTGGATATTGAAAGGCGTTCGAGCTTCCTTATTGCTGCGTCTCTGTCCTTAATCTTCGAAAACTGAGTATAAGTCATTGTTTGGGATGGCGAACAGTTTGGCACATGATTACTCATGGCTACATAACCAAGGCGAATTAATGTCAAAGTGATGGCTCCTTTACGGTTGAATGTTTAATGGAAGTATTCCCCTTTTTGACAAATAATATATTTGTGAAAAATCCACCGCTCCAAGAAATTAAAAAAATGGCCTTTTTCCGAAAGAATATCGGGCCAAAGCCATTTTTCCAAGTTATCATTTCAGTCTAGAATTTCATACTTCACTTACACTTCAGGGGTAGGAGTTGGTTTGGCATACCCACTTTTATATTTTTCATCGACTTTATTCCGGATCTCTTTGACGCTCATGCCATCATTCAAGTCCAATATGGATTGCGCAGCAATTTCCAAGCAAACTCCGCATCTTGTCCCGTGGTCATCCCAAACCACTTCCCCATTTTTTTTATTCTCATGGATAAAGCAATCATAATTATTTTTATGGTTAGCTGACTCTCCGCAACCGCAATAACAAGGTATTTTTTCTAGTAAATCTTTATTTTGTGCAACAGCTAAATAGATTGTCTTCATATCCTCCGGTTTTTCAGCTAAGAAATCCGGTGCTATTTCCTTACTGCTGGTCTCCTCCTGAAGATCTCCGGATACCGTATGCTCTGAATGTCCTTCATGGCCGCTTTCTTTTTGTACAACACTTTCCTCTTCACTTGAACAACCTGAAAGTATTATCGAAAAACAGATTCCCATAGTGACCGTCATTAATTTCAGATTCATTTTTACACTCCTTGCTCCTTTTAATACTCCCATTTTATGGCACGTAAGCTGTTTCTACAAGCATAAGTTTCCTTAATTATTAGGATTTAAAATGTCAAGCATACTATAATGGCTTTCCGGTACGACTTAATGCATATTTATAGAGTATAAACCACACTTTAAGAAGAAAGAGCGAGGTGATCTTGTCGTGAGAATGCTGCCATCATTCTTAATTTTGTTAGGCACATATTTACTTATTATACTCCTTGATATATTACAGGGCTTGAGTATATTCCACTCTTTCTATAGTATCAAACAATATTTGATAGTAGCTCGTGGAGAAGATTACTTTCTACTCATTACATTCACTATAATCTTTCTTATTTTGAACGTATTCTCAGTAAAAAAAAACCGGCAGCCTCCATCTTCATGATACTGCCGCCGGTTTTAATTTTTGTTTTATATATACGGTAAGCAATAAAAGAATGGGGATTCCTATGAGGAAAGGTAGATGCAAAAGGTAAGGGACGACTTTTAACCCTTCATTTATATGTGCCTGATAACTAGGGGCAATCATAATCGAAGATATGAAAATAACACCGCCAACAAGATAAATGAACATAGGAGAAGGTTTCATTTGAAATAAGTCTGCTGCGCCAATAATGGCACAAAAGAAGAAAATCGAAATTTTAATGAAGCCTAAAATGATCATTAAAACAAGAATAAAGGTATCCAGTCTTTCAAAAAAATCAGCGATATTAATATAACTCACGGCTGTAAGAGCTGGGAAATTAGACCTTAATACCGCCTCGGGACCTAATACAGACAAGAGAAGGATCGAATTAAGAGTTAATGAAACCCCACCTATAATTATCGCAAAAAGGCCCACTTTAACGGCAGAACTCTTTTTATTCAAATACGGAAGGATCATCGTAAACGTAATCAATTCTCCGAAAGGTACAGTGATACCTGTGGGAATCAACTCTTTCCATACCAATCCCCATCCGTTGCCTAATACAGGCTGAAGATTCTCCAATCTTGTATATCCTCCCAATACAAACATAATGTTCAAAATCAAAAGGCTTATGATAATAATGGCAAAGCATAAGCATGCAACACGTGCAAATGCTTCCACCCCTAGGTGAACTCCATATATTAAAACAAGTATCATGCATATCCCCAGCGTTATTAAGGAAGTACGCCTATAAGTAGAGCTAATTAATAATTCTTCAAAATCTCGTAACACTCTTGAAGCCAGATAAATAAAATAGATGATATAACAAAAACTGAATGCACCACCGATATATTTACCCCAAATTTTTCGGAGATAGCCGGTCATCGGCAAGTCAGGGTATTTTTTAAATAATGAAGTATACATGAAATACAGTAAACACCCAAAAAGTGTTGATAAGATATTCACAATCCAGACGTCCTGTTTGGCGCTTTTTCCTATATCAAGCAGTAAATTACTACCAAACATAAAAATGACCATCATGCAAAATAACTGAAATCCATCAATTTTTATTTTAGGCAATGCCTCCTTCATCTCCTCATTCTTTTATTTCGACTCATAAGGTTCCATTCGCAATCCGGAATTGATAATGTCTACATGAACTTTCAATGATACCTGCGCATCTGAATATAGGTTATCCCAATTTTTTTTGTTTTGGCGCCAATAAACGGGATTTGTTCGAGACAGGGCATCACCAAAACCAAAAATATCTGACTTTTCTTTTTGAGTGATGCTAATCGTCCTTTTAATTTGCTTTTTTAATACATTTTCCATTTTTTTTTCGAATTTTTTCAACACTCTGGGATCGCTTAAATTAATCTCACATGATGTTTCCAACAGTTCTCCCATCACGTTGATATCAGTATGTATGACAGGTTCTTCATGATGGATTGCGGTTAACATTTTACTTTTTACACCGATTGTGTTGATTGTCACATTGCCTCTTTCACAAGGTAACACAACGGGGGTATTTTTCACTTTCGAAGTAACGAATTGAGCGGCTCGGGCCGTTTCTCCATCCAACCATCTCACCAATTTTCCTTTTCTGAAAATGGCTAATCCCTTAACCTTAATAGTAGTCGGGTTCGTCGTCTCTAAATTTTCTGTTTGCTTCCCCTTCTGGGAATCATTGCTTATACTGATTCCCGGAAGTGATGCCTCTTTACCTTCACTCAAAAGTGAAGAAATGATTTCATAAGCTAACACCTCACTAGATGATCCATACAACTTTTGATTATTTTGTGTTGTACTGATAATATTTTTACCTGGAGTAGTCTCAAGTGGTTCAATTACCCCAAGTACATCCTTAGCAGTCTTCCCTCGCGCAATAAAGATCGGGATACTTCCTCGTGAATATTTACCTCTATCGAGACCATCAAAGACTAAATCAAGATTATTTCGAGCTAACTTCTCACCAATAATAATGAGCGAGAGATGTGTTGTGTTATTTTCCCTCGGAATAACCGAAGCTGATTTTCCAAGAGTTTCCAAAATTGTTTTTCCTGTTATCGTATAGTTGATGACAGCGAGGCTTTGACCTCCTGATGTGCTGGTTTGGGATAGGCCGCTAGGATTTATGACTTGATATGTTACTTGGTAAGGTTGTTTTGGATCGTCATTTTGGTCAACTCCCATCGCTATTATGACACCTAGCTCGTTTAATTCCCTGTAATTAGAACAACCTGAAATCAGTAAGCAAATGGCTGCCATCCATAATAGTGAAATATTCATTTTCATTTTTCGTCCCCCGTAATTAGCCAGTTTTATTTTCTTGATGATTTTTTCAATAGTGATGGTAGCGGGAAACGAAAAAAAACATCTCTTTGCTCCTTTAAACGAAATGGAGCAAATGGGGTAAAATAGGGTACACCAATAGACCTCAGGCTGCTCATATGAAGCCAGATACATAGAGTGAAAAGCAATATGCCATATAAGCCAATGAATGCTGAAATAAAAATCAACATAAATCGAATTCCGCGAGTCACATTGACTAGACTGGTATTTGGCAGTGTAAAACTGCTGATTGCAGATATGGCTACAATGATGACCACTGCGGCTCCCACAAATCCCGCTTCAACAGCTGCCTGACCTAAAATGAGTGCTCCTACTATGGATACAGCCGGCCCGATCGCTCTTGGCATCCGAATTCCTGCCTCACGCAAAATCTCAAAGGCCATTTCCATTACCAGTATTTCGACAACCGCTGGAAAAGGGACATTTTCCCTTTGGCCCATTAGACTGACGAGTAAAGTTGTTGGGATAAGCCCTTGGTGATGAGTAATCAGTGCCAAATAGATAGAGGATGCATACATCGAAAGAAAAAAGGCTCCGAATCTTAACATCCTTAAAAAAGAACTGATATATTGATTTTGATAATAGTCCTCCGGAGATTGAAAAAATTGTGAAAAAATCGCCGGGACGATTAAAACAAATGGAGTTCCTTGGATAATGATGGCGACTCGGCCTTCCAACAAATTCCCAACTACCGCATCTGGACGTTCCGTATTCAAAAGAAGGGGAAAAATCGTCGCTGAATCATCCCGGATCAATTCCTCAATGTAATTCGATTCAAGAACTCCATCAATATCAATGCCCTTTACTCGTTCTTTGACTTCCTCCACAATACTCTCATCCGCAATTCCCTGAATGTACATGATTCCAATATCCGTTTGTGTGACACTTCCGACTTTCAAGCTTTCTAAGCGTACATCAGGATTTTGAATTCTAGCACGAATTAAAGACGTATTGGTTCTTAAATTTTCAGTAAAACTATCTTTTGGTCCTCTAATGACCGTTTGACTTGTCGGCTCGGTTATGGCACGGGATGGCTGACTTTTCGTACTGGCGATGAATGCTTTTGTACTGCCATTCAATAATACAACCGTATCTCCTGTCAAAACCGCTGATAGAAATTCCTGCCAACTTTCTTTAACGGTTACTTGAGATACCGTTAAAATATGGCTTGCCCGTTCCTCCATCTCTGCCAATGTTTGATTATTTTCTTTAAACCATTGTATTAATGGATTCACGATGTTTTCGTTTATAATGTTACCATCAGCCAATCCGTCAAGGTGGATTACAGCTGCCTTTACCGATTTTTGGTGTGGAGATTCAATCATTCGAACGGACAAATCTGAACTATGCCCGAGCTCTTTCATCAATCTCTTTACATTTTCACTCACCTCACATAATAAGGTGCCATCGGTTGTAGGTTTTTCTTTAGCTCTTTTTAGAGAACGTCCTATTCTCACTTTTCCGCCCCTTACTAATTAAGTGTGTATTCGTTTCACTAATGATTGCTTTTATTATTTGTATCTAAGATAAATATATGTAATAAAAGGATGGCGAGAAAAATTTTGATAGCACGTTCAATGAAAAAAGCCGATGCATTCCCTTATGGGGATCATCGGCTAAAATATTTAACTGGGGATTATTCACCATCACTCACAACAAAATCAATTTCGCAGACGATTCTACATCCGTTTCAATAGGATAAACGAGCAATGCACTTTATTTCTTACTTTTAGCCAAGGTTAGTGGAATCGTTACGAGTGAAACTCCAGCTGCAATCCAAAACCAACCGGTGTTTCGTTTTTTATCGCTTCCGCTTTTGCTGGGAATACTTGATCCGTATGATTTTCTGGAGGTGGGCCGTTCTATTTCCGCTGTATCATTCGTTTTATGCAAATGCTGATTCTCCGGTAATTGGGTGGTTCTTTCCAAATCGCTTGTTTCTTCTCCCATTCCTTTAATAAAAGTCATAAGGAAGGTCATGGCTTGTTTGACTTCTTGGTCATTCAAGGAACGCAGTAACGCTAAATAACTTGGCTTTTCTGGCGTTTTATCAGCTTCGGCCACACGGGCAATCCCTGAGTTGACTTTGAGGATTAGCGGTTCAAGCTGCTGAACATTAAGTGTCCCTAATGTGCCAAGTATGAGAAGCAGATTTTTCAGCGTATTTGCCGTTTCTGGGGTGTCCGCTGTCTTGACAAGAATGTTCAGCACTTTATCCCCTTCCTTCAACAAGCTGTTAACCATCGATAATATCCCACGATCCTGCATGCCCTTCATGACTTCAAACGTTTCTTTAATCACTTCTTTATTTTCCAATAGGGTTCGCTCGATATCCTCGAGTTCAATCCTTCTTCTTTCTTCATCACTAATGCTGATTCGATTGATCACTTTTGTCGCTTTAGCCACGGTTCCTCTCCTCCTTTTTGATCTTCAAGAGGTCACCAGGGAATATATAATCTTCGCGGGCCCATTTTTTTTGTACTTGTACACCCATTTGCGGTTGCGGATTCCCATGACGATGGTTGATGCTAGGCAATGGATTGTCTCCTTTGACCCTAAGAACTTCCATTTTCGCTTGAACTTCCTTATAGGCGGGAGTATCAGTATCTTTATCAGAATGGCTGCTTGTCAATTGGTTGATGGCCCCGTCACCTGAATCGTTCATCGGTAGATAAACTTCTTTACCTTTTACACGATCCGTAATCAGACATTCCACTTTTGCATGTCCATACGGTGAAGTGAGCCGAACAAGGCTGCCATCCTCAAGCCCTCTATCTTTTGCCAATTCCCGGGATACCTCAAGGAAGACTTTTGGCGTTTTGGAACAGATGCCTTTTGATTTATATGTCATGTTTCCTTCATGGAAATGTTCCAATAAGCGGCCATTATTTACATGGATATCAAACTCATCCCCAAAGTCAATCGGTTTGGTCCATTCGACTGGAAATAACCTCGCTTTTCCATCGGGAAACGGAAAAGCTTCCGTGAATAACAATGGAGTATCTTTACCATCTGAAGCAACTGGCCATTGAAGACTTTTATAACCTTCCAATCGTTCGTAACTTACTCCAGCATATAAAGGCGATAATTTAGCTGCTTCATCCATGATGTCACTTGGATGCCGATATTCCCACCCCGCTCCTAACGAATTCGCCACATTCATAATGATTTGCCAATCAGGCTTTGAGTCGCCAAGCGGTTCAAAGACTTGATACAGGCGTTGTATACGGCGTTCGGTATTCGTGAAGGTACCTTCTTTTTCAAAGCTTGGGCTTGCTGGAAGGACGACATCCGCGAATTCAGCCGTTCTTGATAGGAAGATATCTTGTACGACAAAGAAGTCCAGTTTTTCAAATGCTTCATGGACATGATTAATATTCGAATCGACCAGCCCCATATCCTCGCCCTTTAAGTACATGGCTTTAATGGTACCTGAATGAATCCCTTCGACCATTTCATGATTATTAAGGCCAGGGTTTTCAGGAATTTTTGTACCCCAGATGTTTTCATATTTCGCGCGTACCTTTTCATCCGTTACTTTTTCATAACCTGGCAAGCGATCCGGCATACTGCCAAAATCACTGGCTCCTTGTACATTATTATGTCCGCGTAAAGGGTAAGTGCCTGTTCCAGGTTTACCGTAGTTGCCCGTTATGAGCAATAAATTGGAAATTGCAGTACTCGTATCACTTCCTCCGCCATGCTGGGTAACGCCCATGGCCCAAAGCGATGCAACGCTTCCCGCTTCATGAATGGCTTTTGCCAACGTAATTAAATCTTCCTTAGCTACGCCTGTTACTTTTTCCGCATAATCCATTGTGTAAGGTTCTAAAGTCTTGATATATTCCTCCATCCCATTTACACGATTTTTGATGAAGTCTTTATCTGTCCAACCTTTATCGACGATATATTTAGTGACGGCCGATAGCCATATCATGTCCGATCCTGGTGCAGGCTGGATGAAGAGGTCGGAACGGTCAGCCATTTCATGCTTTCTGATGTCTGCGACTATCAGCTTCTGTTTACCCAGTTTATGGGAACGCTTGATTCTTGTAGCCAACACGGGATGTGATTCGGATGTATTGGAGCCTATGATCAATACAAGTTCGGACTTTTCGATATCCTTTATGCCCCCTGTATCTCCGCCATATCCAACCGTTCTGAATAGTCCCAAAGTAGCCGGTGTCTGACAATACCGGGAACAGTTATCCACATTATTGGTGCCGATGATTCCCCTAGCCAGCTTTTGCATTAAATAGGACTCTTCATTGGTGCATTTGGAAGACGTTATGAAAGCCAGCGAATCCGGACCGTGAGAATCCTTGATCTCGGTGAATTTACGGGAAATCAATTCAAGGGCTTCTTCCCATTCAGCCTCTCTGAACGCATCCCCTTCTCTAATTAAAGGTTTTGTTAGTCTTTCTTCACTATTCACGAAATCCCATCCGAATTTCCCTTTAACGCAAGTCGAAATTCCATTTGCAGGTGCCTCCACTTGCGGTTCGATCTTAAGGATTTTACGGTCTTTGGTCCAAACATCAAAGCTGCATCCTACACCACAATATGTACAAACCGTTTTTGTCTTCTTGATCCTTGCATCCCTCATGGCGGATTCCATATCTGAAATCGCTAAAATCGAGCCATAACCCGTTTCAACATTTTTCGTAATTTCTATCATAGGTCGAAGAGTTTGTTTAGCGATGCCAGTTAAAAATCCGGCTTCACCCTCCATCCCTTTTTCCATCATTGCATTACACGGGCAAACTGTGGAACAGTGCCCACATGACACACATGAAGATTCATTAATCGGAACATTATCATCCCAAATGACACGCGGACGTTTTGCTTCCCAATCAATAGTCAATGTTTCAGTGACCTGTACATCTTGACAAGCTTCAACACAACGGCCGCAAAGGATGCATTGATCTGGGTCATATCGATAGAATGGATTCGTCCGATCCACTTCATAGGGTTTTTGATCAAAAGGAACACTTTGATGATTTACCTTCATTTCCTTTACGGTATTGTGTATTTCACAAGTGCCATTATTATAATCGCAAACCGTACAATAAAGCTCATGGTTATATAATATCCTGTCCATCGCCATGACCTGTGCTTCTTTTACCTCTGCTCCGGCTGTATCGATTACATCCCCATCTTTGATCTTGGTGGAACAAGATCTAACTAGTTCCCCATTAACGCTCACTAAACATGTATCACATGTTTCGATAGGACCTAGGCTAGGGTGGTAACAAACATTCGGGACTTCAATGGAGCTATCCGTCAGCATTTGTAATATTGTTTGATTACCTTCCAGACTGGTCTCAGCACCATTGATTTTTATATGCACTTTCTCTGGCAAAATAATCGCTCCCCTCTTAAAAAACGATAAAATTCATCATTTGGTATTTTCTACCCTCGCACAAATTTTCTCAAACTTGTGAAAGTGATAATGGAAGTCTTCATTTGACCAATTTCATATTAAAAATGAACTAAAGCCGAAGTGAGACATAGTATTCACTCACTTCGACTTTAGTATCATTGATTAGAGTTTGCTTTCAATACAAACGAACTTAAAGGGGCAACGGTTATCTGACTCCCTTTAATCCTATCAATTTCTTCCAGGCCCGCACGCTGACCATCCACTAAAACGGCCCAATTACCTTCGTGAGGAAGAGTAATGGTTATCGCGTCCCAATTTGCATTATGAATCACTGCCATTTGATAATCTTGATGTTGTAAGGTGAATGCAACCGCATTTGGCGGAGCATCAATGAATTGTAATTGCTCCTCAATTTCTTCGGGTGTGCTTAACCTAAAAACAGAATGATTTTTCCTGAGAGAAATCAGCCCTTTCATATACTCCACTTCCCGATCTAACTCCGCTCTCCTTTTCCAATCCAACCTGTTAATCCAATCAGAAGATTGATAGCTGTTTTCATCTCCATCCTTCGTGCGCATAAACTCTTGTCCAGCATGTATCATGGGAATTCCCTGTGACAGTAAGACAATTGCCGAAGCTAATTTATGCATCTGTTTCCGTTTTTCTTCCGTAGCATCTGGATTAGTGATGAGCAGCTTATCCCATAACGTATAATTATCATGTGCTTCAACATAATTGATCACCTGATCTGGTCTTTGATATGTGGCGATATCTTCATCATATTTCAACCCACCAGCGATCCCTTTTTTTATAATATCTTCCATTCCTGGTTTGCCATTGACGAATCCCTTATCATGTTCATTCATGACAAACCCTTTTAAACCATCACGGATCGCATCATTAAAGTGAGCGATTCCAGGCATTTTAAAAGCATTCTTTTGATTTGCTTTCAGCTCTTGGGCCAAGGGGGTATCCATATCCCAGCCTTCGCCCAAAACAATGAGGGTCGGATCAATTTCTGCCAGTGCCTTTTTCACTACATTCATCGTTTCCACATCGTGAATACCCATTAAATCGAAACGGAAACCATCAAGGTTAAATTCCTTCGCCCAATAGGTTACGGATTCAACGATGAATTTTCGCATCATTTTACGTTCGGAAGCAGTATCATTTCCTACACCAGTTCCATTAGATAAGGTGCCGTCGGCGTTATAGCGAAAAAAGTATTTGGGAACGAGTTTATGGAAGTTTGAGTCCTCCACAGAATAAACGTGATTATATACAACATCCATGATTACTCGTAACCCGTGGTCATGTAAACCTTGTATCATTTCCTTTAACTCCCGGATCCTTACTTTTGGCTGATACGGATCAGTCGAATAAGAGCCTTCGGGAGCGTTATAATTCTGTGGATCATATCCCCAGTTATATTGTGGTTCATTCAACTTTTTTTCATTAACTGTAGCAAAATCAAATATCGGGATAAACTGAACATGGGTAACACCTAGATCTTTAATATGATCAAGACCCGTTTTCGCTCCTTCTGGACCTTTGGTTCCGGCTTCAACTACTCCTAAGAATTTCCCTTTATGATGGATTCCGCTTTCAGGATGAATCGATAAATCCCGTGTATGCAATTCATAAATGACTATGTCCTCAGCTTTTTCAAGAGGGGGCTTATCCCGTGTCCACCTTTTTGGGTTCGTATCTGTTAAATCTATCACGACCCCTTTTTCACCATTAACAGTAACTGCGCGAACATAGGGATCGACGGCTTCACTCCAGGTTTCTCCCACTTTCACTTTATATGTATAAATCAATCCATCCTGATTCCCGTTCAGCTCAATGGTCCAGGTCCCCTTTTCCGAACGAACCATTTGAATTTCCATTCCATTTGTATCATCCCAATGTTTATAAGTAACTAGCTTGGCTTCAGATGCAAGTGGTGCCCATAACCGGAATGCCGTTTTATCTTTAAGATAGGAATTTCCTAAATCTTTGCCTTCATAGAAATATAAATCATCCAATTCTGACGGGTTTACCGGATTAATATTAGCAATCGGCAGGGATTCCAACTGATTTTCCGTTTCATTATCCATAGGTTTTTGATTATTTTTATTTTCCTCTTCAAAATAAGAAAGTGAATCTTTAATAGGTCATTCCTCCATTGAAATTCCCATTATAGAACAGGAATTATTCATTTTTATAATCATGAGCGAATCTTCCATCATGTTATGATTCCACAGGTATTACCCATCAAAACATCCAATCTGCAAATTATGTCGAAAATTCAGAAATCTATATTTAATAATCGAAAGCAGCAGGTCATTTTGCTGGACCTTACTAATCGTTTAATGAAAAGTGAATCCAAAAAAAAGAAAAAAATGCCTCCATAACAGTTTTACGGTCTTGGAGGCATTTCTAGTACTCTTTATGGTGTTTTAATAATTTTCACTGAGTTATCTTCAACAATTGCAGTGAAGTTCTTAACTTCAGGCTGCTCAAAAATAAAGTCTGTGATGCCATCTTCAAGCTGTTCTTGAAGAACACGGCGGAGCGGTCTCGCCCCGAAAGTTGGGTGATATCCGAGTTCAATTAGCCTTTGTTTCGCTTCATTGGTCACATCTAAAGATATACCATTAGCAGCAAGTGTTTCGTCTAGCTCGTGAATCATTATATCAACAATTTGCAGAAGATCTTCTTTCTTCAATGCAGAGAATTCAATGATGCTATCGAAACGGTTCAAGAATTCCGGTTTGAAGAAGCTCCCTAAAGATTGCAGGATTGAAGCCTCCTCCACAGCTGAACTTGTACCGAATCCCATTACTTTTTGTTTCTCACCGACTCCTGCATTACTCGTCATGATGATCACGGTATCTTTAAAAGTAACGGTCCGGCCTTGACTGTCGGTTAAGCGGCCATCTTCCATGATTTGCAGGAACATATGCATGACATCCGGATGTGCCTTTTCGATTTCATCCAATAAGATGATACTGTAAGGCTTGCGGCGAACTTTTTCCGTCAATTGTCCAGCTTCCTCATGTCCTACATATCCAGGAGGAGAACCAATTAATTTGGAAACACTGTGTTTCTCCATGAATTCACTCATGTCAAGACGAATCATAGCATCCTTGTGCCCGAATAATTCCTCGGCAAGAGTTTTCGCCAATTCGGTTTTACCGACTCCTGTCGGACCGACGAAAAGGAAAGAACCGGTAGGACGATTTTTGGATTTTAACCCGGCACGACTTCTTCGAACGGCCTTGGATACCTTTTTGACAGCCTCTTCCTGCCCGATTACTTTTTTCATCAGCTCCGCTTGGAGATGAACCATTCTTTCTTGCTCATCTTCTTGGAGCTTACCTACAGGAATGCCGGTTTTTTGTTCGATGATATTTTGAATGTCTTCAACGGTTACGGTTGGCTTAATTGCATCTTCCCCTGCTTGCAATGACTTTTCCAGTTTTTCTTCTTCATCACGAAGAACGGCAGCTTTTTCATATGCTTCTTCTTTTAAGGCCATTTCTTTTTCTTTATAAATTTGCGCCAGTCGTTCTTTCATGTTTTCTGCCTGGCCGTCTTCGATGGTCAAGTTCAATTTGGAACCAGCTTCATCCATTAAGTCTATTGCCTTGTCAGGGAGGAATCGGTCTTGAATGTAGCGGTTCGAAAGTTCAACAGCCGCTTTTAGGGCTTCCTCACTATATGTTACACCATGATAAGATTCATAACTTTCTTTTAAACCGCGTAAGATGACCAATGCCTCAGCCGTTGTAGGTTCGTTAACCTGTACAGGCTGGAAACGTCTTTCAAGGGCACCGTCTTTTTCAATTTTCCTATATTCGGATAAAGTGGTTGCTCCGACAAGCTGAAGTTCTCCGCGTGCAAGTGCAGGCTTCAAGATATTTCCTGCATCCATTGATCCTTCGGCCGAACCTGCTCCCACAAGTTGATGAATTTCATCGATGAATAAAATGACATTTTTCCTTTCCTGTAATTCGCTGATCAATTGCTTCATTCTTTCTTCGAATTGCCCTCTAATTCCAGTATTGGAAACAAGGGATGCTACATCAAGCATATATACTAGCTTATTACGTAATTTAACTGGCACCGAACCTTCAACAATCGCTAAAGCAAGACCTTCAGCAATGGCTGTTTTACCGACACCAGGTTCACCGATTAAAACTGGATTATTTTTATTTCGTCTGTTTAAAACTTCAATGACACGTTTGATTTCTTCATTTCGTCCGATTACCGGATCAATAAGTCCTGCTTTAGCAGCATCGGTCAAATTGCGGCCATACTCCTCAAGCAATCCTCCGTCCTCGCCATTTTCAGCTGAATCCGGTTTTGGTACACCATTATAATTAAATGGATTGAATGAATTTGGAGATCCGTTAAATTGGAATTTCCCCATATCCATTCCGCCCATAGCTGCTCCAAGTTTGTTTCGTTCTTCTTTATAACAAGTGGAGCACAGTTTCACATCATGCTCCTGACCATTCATATTTAAGTGAACTTGAATATTAGCTTGGTTTACATGGCATTTTTCACAAAGCATGTAGTACTCCTCCTTTAAAAAATTAAATTGAGAATAAATCTTTGACCTTCTTTGACTTTCTGACTTTATTATACATTGACCTTCTTTGACTTTCAATAATTTTGTCTGGGAATTTTTTTGAAAGAAAGGAATTCCTTCGATTTGGTTTGCTTAGCATATTAAACTATCCATTTCCAGTCAACTAAAAAGCTTTCATGAATGCTTCATAGTACCGATTACCCAATTCAGGACTCACCATAACCTTAAACTATTAACAAAACGCCAATTCTCTTGTCCATGTGCCTCATTCACTCTTATTTTAAAAAACAAAAAAAGACTTTATTAAGTCTCTTTAATGTTAGTACAATTACGTTGGATTTCCACTCCATGTACTCGCTTTCCGCGGGCGGTCGGGGAGCCTCCTCGGCGTCTTCGCACCTGTGGGGCCTCCCCTTGACGCGCTTTTCCCGCAGGAGTCTCGCACATTCCGTTCCAATCATCTTGTCTACAGTCTTTTTAGTTTTTAAGTAGTATTAATACTTGAGGTGATATCGATACTTTCTTAAAAGTCCCCTCGTTGTTCAACCCATGCCATGCTTTCCTTTCCGCTATAGCTGCTTCAATTCCCAAAAAAAATCAAAAAGGTTTCGGAATGAAACCTTCCGAAACCTTTTTGTCTACAAATTGAAAAGAGACTTCATTAAGTCTCTTAGCTTTTTTATATTAAGATTGATTTTCTTCTATTAAATACGTTTCGCACCAATATACATTGGCTTCTAATAACTATTATTGGTTTTAGCGTATGACACTCCTTTTGATGATGAAGAGTGAATGAATTCTTTGTTTCCTATGTATATAGCCACATGTGTAGGTTTTTTAGCTTTATTTGGTGCAAAAAACATTAAGTCACCTTTTTGCAGGCTTTTAACTTTCTTTCCTTTTATATATATGTCAGCAGCAGTTCTTGGTAAATTCTTACCAGCCTTTTGATATGAATACTTCACTAAACCGGAACAATCAAAACCTGAAGAGGAAATGCCACCCATTTTATATTTAGTACCCAATTCACTTTTAGCCACTTTAATCGCTTTTGTATGATATGAAGCAGCTTCCACTTGGTTTCCAGCAAAGGATGCGGTTACAAGCGTGATAGCCAATGACAATCCGGCTACAATTTTCTTAAACAAATTATTTCCCCCCTGATGTGATTTCCAAACCTAATATACTAGAAAAGCTATATCACTCGCATCATCATAGGGTCTTTGCAAATATGTTACATTTAGTAGATTTAGGAAGAATGTCCATATAAAACATAGAAATAAGTCGAATTAAGTCGAATTAAGTGTCCATTCAATATATTGAAAAGCACCTTTAATAAAACTATCTTTTCTTCATAAAAAAACAGCGGTAAAAAACCACTGTCAAAATTCTTTTGAGAAAAATGGAAGAAATAGTTTCACTCCACGTTTATTAAAAGGTAAACATTTCAAATCTGCAATTAAATGACTTATGTATCCTAATGAACAAGTGGCGAAAATTCCGTCAATCCCCATAAAGGCTTCGAATTGAAAGGCAATGATGCCAAAGAAAGCGATACCGGCAATCGAATGGGTATAACTTCTATGTGGTGTAAAGGATGCCAGGATTATATAGACTCCCAACAGCCACAACCAGCTTTCCTGCAAAGATAAACCGCCTCCTAATACCGCTAATCCAGTCAAGGTCAGCATATGCCTTTGCCTAATGAAAGATGAAATAATGATGATTCCGATTCCTGCCCCTGCACCGATCCACTTTTCCGTTTCAGAGCCTTCCAAAAGACTATAAATGATCATTAAAATTCCAATCGTTTGTGCTATCGTTCGGATAAACTTATGTGAAAAGGTAATCCTATTACTTAACTTCCCATCAATATCCATATCGGGCATGAGCCCTGAAACTCCCCCGATGCCCACCAAGAATAAAGTGGTGGTTGGATCTGTTTGAAGTGTGTTTGCCGTCAAGAATCCAACTGTTGCCCCTATAGCCATGTGTGCTGTCCCGTTCACTGTCTCTCTCCTGTCCCTCTAAGAAGTAATCTGCTCAAGAAAACGAATGTTTGTTCGAATCTCTGCATATCTAACTATACAACATTTTGGGGAAAATTTCTCTAGTTCTTATAAATAAAGCCATAAAAATCAGTGTTAGAGCAAATAAAATACCGTTTCGTATATTTAAAACACTTTTTCTTAATGTCTATAATTGCTTTGTTTAGGTAATTATCATTACTCTAAATACGCAAAATATTTTTCAGTAAATTGAGGTTTTTCATGAAATTTTATCCAAAATATGAATATACTAATCTATAAGGGGAGTGATTCAGATAGCTTTTTTAAATGCCTTCAATAATTTTAAAAATGGGAAAAAGTCCAAGAAAATAAAGAACATGGATTTTCGGGAACAGCATGTAAATAAATCGTCGGAGCTCATTGGTAATAATGTAATTGTCCAAAATATAATTAACAATCACCTTTCCAAAAAAAATAACCACTTGTAGGGTGGTTTTTTTAATTATTAGGGGAAATGGTTTCATTCTTTTCCAACTTCTCACTTGCTTCGTAAATATAGTTATATTGTAAATAGTAATCGTATATGACGTTTTGCAGGATTTTAAGCAGTGATTTATCGAATGTATCGAATTCAGTTTGATAACTATTTAAGACAGTGACGAATTTCCCGTCCATGTTTTCGAAATAATGGATAAGAAAATTCTTGTAATATTCACTATCGCTATTGCTTTTATTTGTAATGCACGGATCGCCGGTTTGAATGGACTTTTCAAGCATCGCTTTGATGGATTTAGGCAGCTTTGCTTTTTTGAACTGGTTCAGGGTATAGATTTCATAGGTAAAGGAAAGACCTAATTGATCGGAATAAAAATCCACGGCACAGTCCAATGTATAGATTAAGGGTGTTTTAAAGTCTTTACTGTTGGCAATTTCCTCTGATATCTCCAATTGAAATTCCTCGGATGTTAAATAGGCTGCAAATTTCATTTTTGAACTGCTCATGCTGAATACTTCATAAACGGCTGCATCTTGTTTTTCAATTTCAATTTCGATATTAAAAAATTTAAAGTGTTTTAAACGGTAAAAAGCAATCGGGGCTAATAGGAATAGCAATATCCAAACTAGGTAAAGGAATAATGTGTTAAAGATGATTTGATAAAATTCAGACGTTACGATAGGTTCGATGATTAACGATATCAATGTATGTTCAAATCCCTGAGAAACAGGGGGGGCAGATACAATGGTTTCCTCTGGCTTTTTTAAAGTTTGGATACCTAAATGAGCCATCGCAACTAACGTGTAAACAAAAATTAAAATTGTCCCAATCACATAAAATTTTGGCATGAATCCTATAATCCTGTCGAAAACAGAAATCCGTTTATCTTTCTGCTCCTCTATAGCCAATGTGGTTGCTCCTTTTAAGATTATTAATATCAGGAAAAGTCTACAGGAAATTGGGATTTCTTGGAGACTACCTATTTAATTTATATGTTTGCAATTATGTTAAAATACGTAAAATTTGTTTAATCATTGACATATTCCAAATTACTTTCGACGTTTTCATTAAAATTAATAATAATTCGTCGTTAAAAATGCCCAACCTTTTCATTGAAAATGAAAGGATGAGCAAATGTTTAGGGTTTTATTTAGGACGGCCCTTTATTGCAAATTCTTCGACCTTCCTTAGAAACAGCTCCATGGCTTTTGATGCTTCAAAGTCCAACTTTTTCACGATCGAAAAAGGTCTTATTAGGGGCTCATTTTTCAAATGGAAAGTTTTCAATTCATTGGACTTCAATTCTTTTTGTACTGTCAATCGGGATAACAAGGCAATGCCGAGTCCAGCCATCACCGCTTCCTTCACTCCTTGGATACTGGTGAAAATAAAGGTTTTCTTTATGTTTAACTCCAGACTGCTCAGAAGTTTATCGGAATATGTACGGGTCCCCGATCCTTGCTCCCTAAGTACCCATGTTTGGTTTTGGAGCATATTGCCCTCGATGAGATCCATCTGTGAAAGTGGATGATCCGGGGGAACGACCACAATCATCTCGTCATTCATGAAGGGCCTGACATCTATATCTTTATAATCCGTTTCCCCTTCAATCAAGCCTATATCAAGCTTATTCGAACGGATTCCTTGAATGACATCATTTGAATTAGAGATGATGATTTGTATATCCACCATCGGATACTGTGCCGCAAATTCTGCCAATACTTTTGGAAGGTAATATTCCCCTATCGTGAAGCTTGCACCTATTTTCATCGTTCCGCTAACCACGTTATTAAATTCATTTATTTCTCTTTTTGCTGTTTCATAATGGTTAAGCATTTGCTTTGCATGTCTATACAAAATTTTTCCCGGCTCTGTTATTTGAACTTGTTTGGGGGAACGATAAATTAATTTCGTTCCTAACTCATTTTCCAGATTCCTTATGTGAAGACTGACTCCTGGCTGCGACAGGTTCAGGATATCCCCTGCTCTTGAAAAGTTTTTCTGTTCGATTACAGTTACGAATACTTTTAACGGATCCATTGTTACCTCCCTTTTTTCCTATGCGTTTCATTTTATCATAAGTAGAAGTAATCATTGAAATAGCAAAAATATATTTCACTTATTTTTAATTTAGTTTTAAAGTTAAAAGCATCAACATAGATGGAGTGATCACACTGGAACAAATAAAAATTGAAGCTAAAAAACTCGGATTTACAAAAGGAATAGCATTGACTTTGCTAATTGCCATTGCAGCAAAATACTTAGCAGAGCTTCCATTCCTTCATATAATGGGACAGTTAGTCATTGCAATTCTGATTGGTGTTGTTTGGAAATCGCTAATCGGCGTCCCGGCTTACGCCGTTGCTGGGACAAATTATTCAAGTAAAGTCCTTCTGAGAGTAGGCATTATCTTATTGGGTATGCGTTTGAATCTAAAGGATATTATTAATGCCGGTCCGAAAACATTTGCAGTTGGTGCCATTAGTCTTGCATTTGGTATATTAGTAGTTTATGGATTGACCCGCCTATTTAAAGTTGAGAAAAAGCTTGGCATATTGACAGCTTGCGGAACGGGAATTTGCGGAGCTGCTGCCATACTGGCAATTTCCTCCCAAATAAAAGCAAAAGAAAAAGATACAGCAATAGCCGTAGCTACGGTTGCTGTATTAGGCACAATCTTCACCTTCGGATATACAATCCTATATCCATTATTGGAGTTATCCGATCAAGGATATGGTGTTTTTTCGGGTGGTACACTCCATGAAATTGCTCACGTCATCGCTGCTGCGGCACCAGGGGGAAATGAGGCTGTCGACTTGGCAGTGGTGGTCAAATTAACTAGGGTGGCCCTACTCATTCCCGTTGCCATTTTAATTGGATTCATCATGAATTGGAAAGAACGATCAACGGTTACCGGAAAGGAATTTTCCTGGAAATCCATTCAGATACCGTGGTTCATTTTTGGATTTTTATTGATGAGTGCCATTTATTCTTCAGGTGCAGTTCCTGAACCTTTAGCCGAAAAGCTTGTTATGCTTTCCTATATCCTCATGGCAATGGCGATGGCGGGACTAGGATTGAATATTGACCTTGTAACTTTTAGGAAATATGGCGGTAAACCTTTTATTGCTGGACTTGTCGGCTCTATATTTTTGAGTTGCCTCGGCTATGTATTGGTTCAGGCTTTCCATTTAAATTAATTTTTAATTTAAACAAGCATCCCTTAATCGGCATGCTTGTTTTTTTCTATTGGATGCGGAACATTGGCACCATAAAAAATTTCATCCATTTCCGTTTGAAGCCTTTCTATAATTTCCTGCCTTTCCTCTTTATTCAGCTTTTCCTCTGTATAACCGAATAAATAATTATTAATATCGAACCTTCTCAGCTTACATTTCGTATGGAATATATTTTCCTGGTATACATTTACATCAATCATGTCATATAAACCTTTTACTTCATCAGGAATATAGTTTTGAATGGAATTAATATCATGGTCAATGAACAATTTCCGCCCATCTTTATCTCTCGTAAATCCTCTTACTCGGTAATCGATCGTGATAATGTCGGTATCGAAGGAATGAATGAGATAATTAAGGGCTTTAAGGGGTGATATTTCTCCACATGTAGAGACATCAATATCGGCCCTGAATGTGCTAATGCCTTCATTTGGATGGTATTCAGGGTAAGTATGTACGGTAATATGGCTTTTATCCAGTTGCATGACCACATTATCAGGTAAAGGACCTGGTGATTCCTCATAAGTCCCCATAGGCACTTCGACGACAGGTCCTTCTGAAACAAGAATGGTTACACTGGCGCCTTGAGGGACATAATCCTGTTTGGCCGTATTTAAAACATGCGCCCCTATTAAATCAGCAACATTGTGCAGGATCTTCGATAGCCGCTCTGCATTATATTGTTCATCGATATAATCCAGGTAGGACTCCCTCTCTTCCCTGGTTTTTGTGTAACAAATATCATACATATTAAAGCTTAAAGATTTAGTAAGATTATTAAAGCCATGAAGTTCAATACGCTGCTCAGGTGTAAGTTTCATGAATGATTCCCCTTATACTTTTTTTAGGACTACCCTTATAGTTACCCTTTTCCTGAAATAAAAAACTAAATCTGCCAGTCTAAGCTTCTGACTTCTAATGGTAAGCTAAGAAAAAGCCATTGCATTAACATGCAACGGCTTTTTTATTTTCCTGATTTGTTCTAGGCAGTATGAACTTTTTTCTTCTTTATCGGTGAAAGAAACCGTTCCAGCCATCCGAGTAAAAGATCCGAGAGAATGGCCATCAATGCCGTCGGAATTGCTCCTGCAAGTATGATTGCCGTTCCATTTGACGCATTCGTTCCCCTGACAATGATATCTCCCAGTCCGCCTGCCCCTACGAATGTACCGACAGCAGTTACCCCAATTGCAACGACAAGAGCTGTACGTAAGCCAGCCATGATGACAGATAGAGATAATGGCAGTTCGACCATTCTTAGTAACTGGAGCTTTGTCATTCCCATTGCCTTGCCAGATTCTAAATAAGCATGATCTATACTTGTAATCCCGACATATGTGTTTCTCAGGATTGGCAGCAATGAATACAAAAACAACGATAAGATTACCGTATTTGTCCCCAGCCCCATCACTAGCATCAGGAGTGCAAGCATAGCCAATGCTGGTGTGGTTTGTATGACATTCGTTATCGAAAATACCCAATTACTCAATTTCTTATGTTTCGCGATGAAAATGCCTATCGGGATGGCTACAATTGCTGCAAATAACACTCCATAAGCAGACATTAAAAAATGGCGATAAAATTCAGTAAGAACATACATCCAATTTTGGGAATAATAAGTTCCCAACTGTTGCAAGGTTTCCATTAGTTTGCACCTCCCAATTATTCAAAATATTTATGTGCTTTAAGGAATTCCGATGCCACGACCGATGGTTCCTTCAAGTTCCCATCCACTTCATAATTCAGTTCCTGCATGGTTTCAGTAGTGATCTCGCCAATTAACTTGTTAAGTTCCTTTTCAATTTCAGGATACCGTTCCAATAATTCTTCAGTAACGACCGGTGAACAGTCATATGGAGGGAAATATTGTTTATCATCTTCTAAGAGCTTCAAATCATTAACCTTAATCCGTCCATCTGAGGAATATGCAAGGACAATATCCATCTGACCATTTTTGACTGCATCGTATACCAAGCCAATCTGCATCGGATAAGTTTCGCCAAACTCCAATCCATATGTATCGACGAATCCTTTATAACCATCCCCTTTTCTTTTCAGCCAAGCACTATCCACACCTAACCTTAAATTATCTGCATCCTTTTCCAGGTCCGATATTCTCTGAAACCCTTTTTCCTCAGCCAATTCATTTGAAATCGTAAAGGCATATGTGTTATCGAATCCATAAGAATCAAAAAATTTGAACCCATATTGTTCCTTGAATTCCCTTTGAACAATTTCCATCGCCTTTACTGGGTCCTTTTCGATTTCCTGTCCCAGGACACTCGTTAAATCAGTCCCTGTATATCGAGTGGCGGCTATATCTATATCACCGGTCTCCATCGCTTTTTGCTGAACGAAATTCGAACCTAGATTTTTGATGATTTTCGTATCAAGTTCCGTATTCCTTTCAAGGAGTTGAGCGATCATGTTCGCCAGGATTTCGGATTCGGTCATGCTTTGGGCACCGATCTTTACAGTAGTCTCAGAAGATGACCCTAGACCAGGCAAAGAACAGCCGGTGATCATTAATGCACAAACGATAAGAGCCATTAAAATTGTATATCTTATTTTTTTATTCATGGTAATCCTCCTCAAGCAACTTCCTTCATGCCTTTCAAGCCTTTTGGTACGACTTTTCGCTCTATGATCGAGAATACATAATCAACCAGGATAGCCATGATGATTACCGGAACTGCACCAGCGATGATATATTCTGTTTGGTATAAATTCAGGCCGATAAAAATGTAATCTCCCAAGCCACCGCCTCCAATAAAGGAAGCTAAGGTGGCCCATCCAATTAAATAGACGGAAGCCGTACGGATACCAGCCATAATGACGGAAAGTGCAAGCGGGAATTCTACCAGACGAATCCTCTCCCAACTTGACATCCCGATGCCCCGTCCGGATTCCAGCAGATTTTCATTTACTCCTTTAATGCCTGTGTATGTATTCCTGAGTATGGGTAAAACGGAATAGAAAAATAACGCAATGATTGCGGGTGTTTTCCCAACGCCAAGGAAAGGAATGAAAAAGGCGAGAACCGCTAAGCTTGGCAATGTCTGCATAATATTCGCAATTCCGATTATAATCGATGCGCTCCTTTTCATTCGCGTCAACATTATCCCTAGTGGTACAGCGACTATTATTCCAAGGAAAACAGCAATCATGGAAATATATAAGTGCTCCCATGCTTTAAAGATCAATTCTTGCCAGTTCGTTTGTAAAAAATCGAGCATTGTTTCCATCTCTTACACCTCCTAAAACATTTCTACTACTTCTGCCACTTGATTTTCTTCCTCTCCCCAAATGCTGTCATATACGATGTCGACCAATGTAGCCCTAGTGACAATTCCGACCAAATGTTTATTTTGGTCAACTACAGGCACGTATTTGAAACCACGTTTTAAAATCTTTTGAACGGAATCACGGATTAAAGTATCCTGTTTCACTGAATAGACTTCAGTATTGATGACTTCGCTGATAAATTTAGCTTTTTTTCGATATTCACTGATCGTTTCAACATCTACGAACCCTTTCAAAACATTTTGCTCATCGACCACAAGTAAAGAATCGACCCTTTTCTCGCGCATTATCGTAATAGCATCGGTAAGGGATTTTTCCTCTGTAATGGAAATTGGGTTTCGACTCATGATTTGTTCAACCAACTCAACATTGGGTCTTGTTTGAAGCAAACGATCTTTGCCGATGAATTCTTCAACAAACTCATTGGCTGGGTTTCTGAGGATTTCATCCGGTGTTCCCACTTGGACGATTTCACCAGCCTTTAAGATGACGATCCTGTCGGCTAGCTTAATGGCTTCATCCATATCATGCGTAACAAAAACGATTGTTTTATCAAGTGTGCGCTGCAGATTTTTAAACTCCTCCTGAAGGGCATCGCGGGTGATTGGATCTAGTGCGCCAAAAGGTTCATCCATTAAAATGAGTGGAGGATTGGAAGCAAGTGCTCTGAGAACGCCTATCCTTTGTTGCTGCCCGCCGCTCAATTCGTAGGGATACCTTTCCAGGTACTCGGGTCCCATATCGACAAGCTGAAGCAATTCCAGTGCGCGTTCCTTCTTCTTCTGTTCATTCCATTTAAGAAGTTTTGGAACGAGGGTGATATTTTCAAGAATGGTCATGTGAGGGAAAAGGCCGATTTGCTGGATAACGTACCCGATCTGTCTTCTTAGCTCGACTGGGTCTTTATCCATGATATTTTCACCATTAATAAGTATCTTGCCTTCAGATGGTTCGATTAGACGGTTAATCATTTTCATTGTTGTTGTCTTTCCACATCCACTCGGACCAATGAAGCAAATGAACTCCCCTTTTTTAATATCCAATGATATATTTTTTACAGCTTTCTTTCCTCCCTTATAGATTTTCGATACATTTTCGATTTTTAACATAAAAAGCACCTCCATCATTCGCATACAATTACAAATTTTACAAAAATATTAATTTTTCATATGCACAGTCTCTTGTACCCATAAGGTGAACTGCTTAAACCTTTTTTTATAAAAAACTAGTTCATTGTATTTATATTGAAAAAATGGTATAAAAAAACTGCCCCATCTTAATTGAGGCAGTTGGATAGATTTATAGTATTAAAGATTAAAATCCTATATTTTTAGCAATGAGGGTTTTTATAGTTTCATCTGTCCCTGTAAAGAATGTTGGCAAAGAAATGTCCCGATGACGCCGGGCAATTTTATCGTCACCCATACTTCCGTAACGATCATGCAACTGCATGCACTTATCAGATATTCGCTTAGACATCTCCGTTATCCATTGTTTAGCCATCGATACTTCAGTTATGATATTCTCCCCAGTCATATGTTTACAGATCAACTCATCAATAAACGTTCTTCCCAGTTGAATATCTGTCGCTATTTCAGCGATGGTAAACTGTGCATTTTTAAATGCACTTCTTTTCTTATCAATCGCTTTTTGACTTTTTAAAAAATTCATCGTCAAGTGAAGCATGTCTTTTGCTGCCATTATAGAACAGACCGCACAGATTAGTCTTTCCTGCTGCAGTTTTTGCATGATATATGAAAGGCCCTTCCCTTCCTCCCCAAGGAGGTTGCCAACTGGAACTGAAGCATCATCGAAAAATAGTTCGGCTGTGCCTGAGCTTCCCTGTTCTGTTTTACTAAGCTTTCTTCCCCGTGATAACCCTTGCGTATCTTTATCAATGAGCAGTAGACTGATTCCGTCCTTGGGAGGAACAGCATTTAGATCTGTTTTGCATGCTACTATCATGAAGTCAGCTTTAAAGCCATTTGTAACGAACGTTTTGGCTCCATTGAGAAGATAATACCCATCTTTCTTGATGGCTGTGGTTTGAATATCAGCTAATTCCGATCCCATTTCCGGCTCTGTCCATGCAAAGGCAGAAATCATTTCTCCTGTAATGAACTTTGGTAAATATCTTTGTTTTTGATCTATTGTTCCGAATGAAGCAATATAAGGGGCTACAACATCAGAATGAATGGATATTCCCCCCAAGGCTGAACCCACCCTCTCCAATTCCTCTGCCAGCACAACAGAATATCCAAAATCTGCTCCTATTCCACCAAATTCCACTTCAATCCATGGACATAAAAATCCATTATCTCCTACCTTTTCCCAAAATGAGTAAGGTATTTCCCCCTCTTTTTCCCATTGATCATAAAAGGGGACAGCCTCCTGGGCGAGAAATTCACGAATTGATTGTTTAAATAATAGGTGTTCTTCCGTTAGGAAGGAACGAGAATCATCCTTATTGATTGCCATCGTGCTAACCATGGGCTAACCTCCATTCTTTTTTTACTGATAATTACAACCATGAACAAATAAAATATGTTAAACGACCTGATGTAAACGGTTACAATTTTAAACAATTTAAATGTTCCTCAATATTCATGTTCAACAAAAGTATGGAATTTCCTTTTAAAAATCTATTTTTTCCCATTTTAAATGATTTGATTATGATTTAACCGCTTGAATTGGTTTTAACTTATATTCTGGCGTGGTTATTCTTGGAATACAAAATGTAATAATTAGACAATTCTTCTTTTTACGCTCAAATCTCATTCTTTTTTCGCTTAATAAAATGGTTGCTTTAACAGCCCCCGTTAAAGAAAATAAACCAGCTAATAGCATGTCAAATCTTTCTCTAAAATTTTCATTCCACTAATTTTGGGCCATGCCCAATAACCCTCCAAAATCTTCTTGGAAGGATTTTCTCTAATTCAGTTAATTAGGCAAAAGCTAGGAACGCTTCTTTTCTCTTTAAAAAACTATAATTAGTAATAATACAGATTGAAATTACAGTTTTTTTAACACGATTTTTGACTAGTAAATCTTTCTTAGTTTATATTAATCCTTCATAACATCTTTTTTGGTAAGAACAGCTTTTGCAAACTGCTAAGGAATCCGTCTTCAAATACTTTTTGGGTTCTTGTAAAATATTCTTGATCATGTTGAGGTATTCCAATCCACCAGAAACATCCTTCTTGGTTGGTATAAATGTTTCTTTTTTACCTTCCATAAGCGAGTATATCTCTATTCTTTCCGGTAATTGACCAAATGCCTTTTCACAAAATACCGAAATCATATTATTAAATAAAAGATTCATTTCTTCATCTGTATCAACTAAATACTTCTTTATGATGAATGAGTTGCCTGACCATTCTGCCACTTCAAAAGTTAAGGAAAGTTCGCTACCCAACTCATCCATATTCATGTTGAATTTTTCATATAAAAACAAAGGTGGATTTTCAATTCTTTCAGTAGTTAAACATTGGAGTAAATGGTCTGTAATATTAGCAAGAGCCTTATAATAATGAATCTTCGACTCGAACTGACGTACTTCAATGGCACTCCACTGATCATCTATGAACTCCAAAATCTTCTTAGTCGTCTGACTTATTGGAGGAAGTTTATAATAACGACTTACAACTTGATTAACCACAGATTGAACCATCTTCCTCCAATCCGATTGAGTGGTGATGTTTCCTTCTATATGAAAATAGTAAAATTGATAAGGACATCTTATAAAATCCTGTAAATGATAATCAGTTAAAGTAGCGATGGAAATCCGATGTTCCCTTCATTCCCTTCACCTCTCTCCTCATTAAATTTCTACTTCTATATTGAAGTGACAAAACTATTCTTTATAAATTCCCTCCCGAAATTTTGGCAGTTTTTAATATCCTCAACATCTGGTGTTAATTCTACTTTTAACCCTTCCAGGACGATAACAGCACCCTGTTCCCTTAATTTTTCTGTCAAAATATCTACGGCTGCACCATATTGTGGGTAAGATGAATCGCAGGAACCAAACGCCGCAGCCTTCTTTCCAGTTAGATCAATTTGATCCATTTCCTCATAAAAGTCTAAAAAATCATCGGGTAATTCCCCGTCCCCCCACGTATATGCTCCTAATATGATCCCATCGTAATCTTCAAGCATGGAAGCTTCAGGACCATCCATAATATCTATCTTTTCGATACTCACATCACTGATTTCTGTGATTCCTTCTGCAATGGTATTCGCCATTTCTTCTGTATTTCCACTCATACTGGCAAAAATTATAATGATTTTATACATGATAAGTTCCCCTTCCAACATCTCGAACGATTTATTGTTTTTATGTTATATGTACATGAAATTTGTTTTCTTAAAAAGCATGTACATCATCAGAGTTCATTTTATTCTTAATTTTTTGTACGCTGCTCAGTTCATCGGAAAATGAAAGAAATGACTCCCTATCATGTGCATCGAGTGCTTCGTTTACTTTAAAACTCAAATGGTTAATTTTAAGGTTCAAATCCAAAATGGAGCAAATGCTGCCTTTGGAATACAGTTCTTCGATATCTTCCACGTGCATAAAAAATTGAAACTCGTTGTTGACAACTATTAAAGAGTGCCATCCTAGGCAATCAATGTACTTCTTTTCATTTGTAATTGTCCAAACATCTCCTTGAAGAAACTCAATTATATGTTGGTGCCTTTCACCCGGACAGCAGCAGCTTACTTCATGCTGAAATAGTTCTAATATAATAAAATTTTTATCCATTGGTGCTTCTCCTTCACTCACATTCAGTTTTTTTGAATTCTTCTTCAACCTTGGCACTTGGTCAGTCCGTTTGTTTTTGACGGCTACCGCCTATTCAAAATTCATTTTATTAACATGCAGAGAACCAATCGAAATTGATAATCATTTTCAATTAGTATTTTATGTGATAATGATTATCATTGTCAATATGTTTTAGCTAGGTTTTCATATTTTTGTTTTGTTGCGTTGGAAAAATAGATGCCTAGCTACTGCTGCTGCCAAGTACAAAAAAATACTCTGGAGAATTACTCATCCCAGAGTATTTTTTTACGCTATACAACTATTTTATCGTCTTTATCCCTTACCCGGTTTAAAAGCATGAAACTGTCCAGCCGCTATATTCCTTCGTATTCTAAAAAGTGCATTCTTTGTTCCTCTTTTTATCCTTGTATTTTCCCATTAATGACAACACACTTCCCATTTGTTTGCTTCTTTATCATCCTTCCATCCTTGATGTATACAGTGTAAGTATTATTGACTTTAGCATCTAATCTTGCTAGGTCTCCCGTTATTGCTATGATATTTTTGACAGCTTCCCTCTTCAGATTTTCGATAACTTTC
This sequence comes from Peribacillus sp. YIM B13477, assembly GCF_042787955.1. NCBI lineage: Bacteria > Bacillati > Bacillota > Bacilli > Caryophanales > Bacillaceae > Peribacillus > Peribacillus sp. YIM B13477. The sequence continues at coordinate 1,163,356 of NZ_JBHZPD010000001.1, read as the reverse complement.
TTTTTCCATTGTTCCCGTTTTATTTCATCAACCATCAGGATCCCATCCTTCTTGTTTGATTTATGTCTTCTCCCTGATATAGCGTATTACATTTTTATTATCTTGTTACCCTTATGCTTTTCCTTATTAATCCGTTTCGAATTCTTCTTTTGTTTTAATATCATAACAGGTTACGGTAAAATGAGTGAATAATTCAGGTACAAGCTTTTTTAGCAGGAAATGATCTATGGTAACTATGCAAGGGTTTTCCTCATAAAAATGTTTTATGGTATGATAGTTAGATTGTTTTTCCACCCTGTGACAACTTTACATTCATCAAGGAAAGAGGTATTTATGCACACCACAGAATTAACCAAGCGGCATTGGCTGCTCATCTTAACACTTACTTTATTAACATTCGTTCTCGGGACAAGCGAATTTGTTATCGTCGGGATCTTAACCGATATTTCCTCGAGTCTCCATATTACAAATGCAAAAGCAGGCACACTCGTTTCTGCGTTTGCCATTACGTTTGCCATTGCCACACCGCTCGTGATGTCGGCAACCAGCCATTTTCCAAAACGGAATTGGATGTTGTTTTTGATAGGTTTGTTCATCATCCTGAATGCTTTGTGCGTGATTTCGACGACCTACGTCATGCTCCTTGCACTTCGGATGATGACTGCGATTGTAACAGGAGTTTTAATTTCTCTTGCCATGATCGTTGCCAGTGAAAACATGCCAATCGCAAAACGTGGACTTGCTATTTCATTCGTTTTCGGTGGTTTTACACTTGCAAACGTGATCGGAGTACCAATTGGAACTGTCATCGCTGAAAGGTACGACTGGAATGCAACTTTCCTGTTAACGACTTTACTCGGAGCTATTGCATTTTTGGCATCTTTCTTCATTTTGCCTACTATGCACAGTCCATTCCGCAGCTCAATGCGTGATCAATTTTCTTTGTTGACACACCCGCGAATCTTAATGGCTTTTTTCATTCCATCACTTGGATTTGGAGCGACGTATGCCGTTTATACGTATCTTGTTCCGATCCTGAAAGGAATGGAAGCACCAAGTGGTTCAATCAGTTGGATCTTGTTTGGCTACGGATTCATTTCCATTTTCAGCAACATACTCGCTGGTAAAATTGCCAGCTACAATGCCATCGGACGCCTCAGGTTTGTTTTCCTCGTCCAAGCAGTTGTCCTGATCAGTTTATATTGGACGACAGATAATTTTATCTTTGGCTTGGTTAACATTAGCTTGATGTCATTAATGGCCATCCTTTTAACAACATCTACCCAGCTATATTTGATAGACCTAGCCGGTATTTATCAACCTAAAGCTACAGGATTGGCTGCTTCACTGATGCCTGTGGCAAGCAATGTCGGTATCGCCTTTGGTTCCGCATTAGGCGGAATTGTTTACCATCAGGGAAATTTGATGAGTGTCACATGGGTAGGCGGGCTGATTGCTATCTTGGCAAGTCTTTTAACTTTCCTGAGTCATCGCTTGGACCAGAAACAAAAGCAGGCAGCATAAGATGTTAAAGGATTGAGGCGATTAGTTTATAAACATCAATGATCAAGGCTGTTTTCACATACTTTGTTGCTATTTACCAGGTAGTGAGTTGTGGTTGATTTCCCCTCCAGATGCTCGCTTTCCGCGGGGCGGGCGGTGAGCCTCCTCGGCGTAAACGCCTGTGGGGTCTCACCTGTCCCGCTGTCCCGCAGGAGTCTACACTTCCGCTCCAATCAACCTTAAATAGTTTCGTTTTACAAACAACAATCTTTACGAAAAGAGCCATAATCAAAAAGAAAACCGGTCATTTGAGTCCGGTTTCTTTTTTTTAAGAAGGCTTTTTTGAATTCATCTACTTCTTTATAGTGAGATATTGGAGATTTGTTTTATACAGAATAGAACTTTGGGTGAAATTTCTCCATTACTCAAAATTTATTAATCATGCTGTCAAACTTCTTTTGAATTCATAACTGCGGAATATGGCTTGGCATTAATTTAAAAACCTCATGACTTATGGTGCGGTTCCACTCACTACTACAAGGCCTGGGTGTAGCCTTTGTTAGGAACGGAGAAAAGTTAATATATAAGTTGACCCTTCAAGAAACCTGCCTCTCTAGTTGCATAAGAATAGGAGCTGCTGAGCTTTCGGTAATGATGGGGAAACACCATGTTCTTAAGTAAAACTCTTCACAATCTTCCTAGCATAATCAATATAAATACCCATTTTTAAAAATTCACCTCCAAGAACCAGAGGTGGGGATAGAATCAATTAAACTTTACATAGTCCCCTTCTTTGATTTGATTCTTTTCAAACCATCCAAGATTCACTTCAATTGCATAATAATAAAAAATTCCTGGATCATAGGTAGGGCAATAATCCTCTAAACAAGGCTCCATATCAAGTATTTTTAGAATTACCCCATATGAATCAAGAAAAGCGATTGATAAAGGGATAAATGTGTTCTTCATCCAAAATCCACCATATATTTCTTCTGAAAACACAAATAACATCCCCTCATTTTCGGGTAATGTCCCGACAAACATCAAGCCCTTTTCTCTTTTTCTTTGAGTATCTGCAACTTGAACAGTTAATCCAGTTACCTTGTTTCCACTGATTATTTTTATCACTTTTGTTTTAATTCTATTTTTCATGTTCACTCACCTTCGGAGGAAATAGACCTTATTTCAAATAAAGAAAATGTCAATCTCATGAACTTCTTTTAAAAAAACAGCAACTTTCTTTCCCTGCTTCTAAAGAATAAAAGGGAAGATAGTTGATCATGAAGCGAATATAGGAAAAAATAACTAAGCAGGCTCCATTTGACTTCTAATACTTTATTCCATGACTTTTAAATTTAATACCCTGTTTTCAAAAATGACAGCAACTGTATATAATCACAACTTTTAGTTGTTTTCCCTGCTTCTTATGTTCAGTAATGAATATCAAAACCTGCTGTCCGTATGGCAACTCGAAGGATTGAGTGACGATTATTCCAGTTCCTTTATGATTTCGCCAAGTCCACCGGAGAGTGATGGAGACACCGTAGGGAACCAGTTCGGGTTCCAGGCTATATAAATATATCTTTATAACATTACTATGCCATAGTTAATATAGGCAGTTTATTGTTTGAATGTACGATTATGTATGATTTTCAATGTACTTGTTCTACTTTTTAAGACTTTATGGCCTCAACATGAGTGCCGATGAGGATCCTAAAAAAAACCTCCCTATTTAGCACCTTTCATAAGGTCCATCCTAGGGCCTGTACAACTGTACTACGTAACGTCATACGGTATCAGCAAGGCTACTACATAGGGGGATTTTGTGGATTGGTATAGTATATATTATATGCTCAATATTCCAATTAGTGTCGAATAGTCATGCATATCCGCATAAGCCCCCGATCCCCTGAACATGTTTGGATAAACCCTATTCAGCCACAAAAACTTAATTCGCCCCGCCGGAATTCTTGATTCTTTTTGAAGGGTTTTTATGATACCGAAAGGATGGGTGCTATCCATTAATGGACAAAAAAAGGTCAGCATTTCTTAAATGCTGACTCTAGGTTTTTATGAAAATCCTCTGAATGGGGGTACTTCTTTAAAGCATTTTATTGATACTTTTCATAAAGTCTATCGTAACGGTGGATAATTTTCCCTGAGCTTCCTTCATCGAGCTTCCATGAACACCGAAATAAAATTTAATTTTAGGTTCTGTTCCGGAAGGTCGTAAACATATCCATGTCCCATCTTCAAGAAAGAATTTTAATACGTTCGACTTCGGGAGCTTGATGTCCTCTTCCTTATTTGTCCCAAACATATATTTTTTACTGCTGAGATAATCCTCTCGAACCACTACTTGATGACCAGAGATTTGATCTGGTGGATTTTCCCGGAATTCATTAAGAATCGCTTGAATTTGCTTCGCACCTTCAATTCCTTTTAAAGTCAACGACCGTAAATCTTCCAAGTAATATCCATATTTATCGAATACATCCAGTAAACCTTCGTACATCGTTTTACCTTGCTTTTTGTAATAGGCACAGACTTCCACCGCCAGAATAGTAGCTTGGATGGCATCCTTATCACGTGCAAAATCTTTGATTAGATATCCATAGCTTTCTTCATAGCCAAACAGGAAAGAATGTTCTCCACTTGTGTGGTATTCATTGATTTTTTCAGTAATGTATTTAAATCCAGTTAAAACATCTACGGTTTTTAAACCATTTTGCTCAGAAATCGCCCGTCCTATTTCTGAAGTCACGATGGTCTTTAATACGACTCCATTTTGAGGAAGGGTCCCTTTCTTTTGTTTTTGTGAAATTAGATAATCCAAAAAAAGAGCGCCTGTTTGGTTGCCTGTTAATACTACATAATTTCCAGCATTGTTCTTCACGCTAATTCCAAGCCTATCCGCATCCGGATCGGTGGCAATCAATAAATCAGCATTAACACGGTTTCCAAGCGCAATGGCCAATTCAAACGCAGCATGTTCCTCTGGATTAGGCACTTTAACAGTAGGAAAATTAGCATCAGGCATTTCCTGTTCTTTAACAATATGGACATTTCGATATCCTAAATCATGCAAAGCGCGTTTTACTGATTTATTGGCTGTACCATGAAGCGGTGTAAACACAAGCTTTACATCAATTTCATCTGCTAACTTTGAATCTTCCGGAATAGTGAGTAAATGCTCATTATAAGCAGTATCCAGCTCCTCGCCAATGATTTGAATGAGTCCTCTGTCCTTTAGGATTTCTTCGTCCTCCACTACAATGGAAAGCTCACTTTCAATCGCGTTCACGTAATTAATGACTTGATCCGCCGCTTTAGGAGGTAGCTGTGCTCCGTCTGATCCATACACTTTATACCCATTATATTCAGGCGGATTATGGCTTGCTGTAATGACGATCCCAGCAAATGCACTCAGCTTACGTACAGAAAAAGAGAGCTGTGGGGTAGGCCGTAATTCATCAAATACATAAGCTTTAATTCCCTTTGTTGCCAAAGTCTTGGCTGCTTCCAATGCAAATTCGGGAGACTTATGTCTTGAATCGTAAGCAATTACAACTCCTCTGGATTTTGCCTCATTCCCAAACGATTGAATATATTCAGCAAGTCCTACAGTCGCTTTTCGCACGGTATAAATGTTCATCCTATTCGTACCTGGCCCCATTTCCCCTCGCATACCACCTGTCCCGAATTCCAAATTTTTATAAAATGCGTCTTCAAGTGATATTTCATCATCTTCCATTTCTTCAAGCATTAAACGCATTTCATTATTTAAATTGGGATAACTAGTCCAAATAGTATATAAAGACTTCCAGTCCATGAAAATACAGCTCCTTCCTGCCTGTATGTTTTTACTTTGTTTGGCATTTCTTTTTGATCGTAGTACACATTGCAAGCGATCAATTGAATATGCAATCTAACCATCGATCCTAGAGAATTAGCTCCCTTTTCACGTTCTTCACCCTGTAACGGAGATTGTAGAATCGCCAAATGCACTCCCTCCAAAGTTGTTGGTTACGATCTATTCATTTTTCCAACCATTACTTTGGAAGAGTGTCATTTTATTCTTCTTTTCCTTCACGCAATGCTGTTTCCTTACTTGATTTTTTTTTTCTTTTTACTCTTTTCCGATTCCGCTTTGGTTTTCTTTTTTGTTTCCTTTTGCTTATTCGTTTTCGTTTCCGTTTCCGTATTCGTTTTCTTTTCCGTTTCCGTTTCCGCTTTGGTTTTCTTTTTCGTTTCCGTTTGCGTATTCGTTTTCTTTTCCATTTCCGCTTTGGTTTTCTTTTTCATTTCCTTTTTCTTTTCCTTTTTCTTTTCCGATTCCGCTTTGGTTTTCTTTTTCTTTTCCGTTTCCGTTTGCGTATACGTTTTCTTTTCCGTTTCCGCTTTGGTTTTCTTTTTCGTTGCATTTTCAGTTTTCACTGTATTTACAAGAGAATATAGTCTTTGTTGCTCAATAATTTGTTTATTGACATCAAATTTTTCTTCAATGACTTTCCGTGCTCGTTCCGTATAGTCGGTCCAAACATCTGGATTTTCTATAAAGAATTGTATGCCTTTCGCTAACTCCATATCATTTTTTTCTGGCGCTAGGTATCCTGTTCTCTGATGTTCAATTAATTCAGGGATTCCTGCGTGTCGAGTGGAAACGACAGGTAAACCGCTAGCCATTGCTTCTTTTAGGGCATTAGGAATACCTTCGATATCACCATTTTTAGCTGTCTGACTTGCTAGACAGAAGATATGGGCTTTTTTCAATTCGTCCGAAACCTGTTTTGAATCCATAGCTCCTCTAAGAATCACAACATCTTTAAGGTTATATTCTGCAATGGTGGATTTGATTTTTTTCTCATCTTCACCTGCTCCAATAATATGCAGTCTAGCATTTGGATATTGTGTATAAATGCGTTTAAATGCTTTTATAAGAGTAACAAATCCTTTTTTGTCTACAAGTCTACCTACCGATAGAACTCTTATTTCGCCTAATGTAGGAAGAGTGCGGTTAGCATAGGGGAAAAGATCTAATTCGATACCACCATATAATACATGCATATTCTTAGCCGGAATTCCTAACCTTCTTAATCCTTCTGCAAGATATTGGCATACAGGGTAATAGTGTGCACCATGTTTATTTAAAGCTGAATATCGCTTAGCATTTTTTTCGAAAATTTCCGGTCTGTCCGAACCATCTCGTCCTCTAATGCTAACAATCAAAGGAATATTATATTTTTCACATACAGGCAAAATCTCTTGTCCGTGTGAGCCGTGATGAGCATGAATGGCTATGATATCTTGTTCTTCGAAGAACTTTTTTAGATCTTTAATTTTGTTTATATTATAGTAGTTTTCAAAGGGGAATTCTGTACGGTCGGCATTGTCGAATGGGCCGATTACGATTGTGCGATAGTTAGTTATTTTTACGATTTGATTATATATAAAACGTTGGTGTGTTTTAATGTTTTCACTTACAAAATAAGCAATGGTTCTCATCTCACCTCAGTCCCTTTAATAAGAAATTTTCTCTTTTCCCGTTCTGCAATTTGTTTCACTTGCTTGTGATATTCAGAAGGGGAAATAGAATCGGCTTTATAAATGTCTTTATATGGCAGGTCTTCAGAACAAACTTTATAGTAGTTTTCAAACAGAGGATTTAATTTGAATAGAGGATCTTTTGTAGAATTTCGTTTAAGGGTTGTCATGAGAAAATCTGACAAATTATACTCATTAAGAACTTCCAATGGAGTTTTCATATTTACAGGATTCAAATTACTTTCTCCTTTTAATGACTTACAAATTTTTTAATTTATCTTTTTCACTAGCATTATTCGTCCATATACCCATTCTTGGGTTTTGGGTTTTTACATATTAAACTTTAAATTTATTGATCAGTGCTGCCCTAATATGCACATTGAAGTTTGACAACACCTATTTTTCACATACACCATGACTAGTAATATTTCCTCAAGGCTGGACTTCAAAAGAGATTCCTACTTTTATTTTTTATCGATTAATATCCTATTTGGTAAAACTCACTGTTTCTTTTTCCTTATTTATTGTACTTTTTGTACCAATTTACAAAATGAGCTAAACCTTCTTCTATTGTTGTTGAAGGATGGAACCCCACATCAGCATGTAAATCGGCAATATCTGCATATGTCTCCTTAACATCTCCCGGTTGCATTGGTAAGAATTCTACTTTTGCCTTTTTGCCAATTAGTTTTTCTAATGTGTTAATGAAATCCATTAATTTTATAGGTTTATTGTTACCGATATTATAAATTTTGTATGGGGCATAGCTTGAACTTGAATCAGGGTTAGCTCTGTCCCATCCAATAGTATGAATCGGTGGTTTATCAAGTAACCGGACTATTCCTTCAACAATATCATCAATATAAGTGAAGTCTCTTCTCATATCTCCATTATTAAAAACCTTTATTGTATTCTCTTCGATAATATTTTTAGTAAAAGAATAATAAGCCATATCAGGTCTCCCCCATGGGCCATACACTGTAAAGAAACGGAGTCCTGTGGTTGGAATATTATATAAATGACTATACGTATGAGCCATTAATTCATTAGACTTTTTAGTGGCGGCGTATAAACTTACTGGATGATCCACTGGGTCTTTGGTTGAGAAGGGGATATTAGTATTCGCTCCATATACAGAACTAGAGGATGCATAAATTAAGTGCTTTACGTTATTGTGTCGACAAACCTCCAAGATATTGACAAACCCAACAAGGTTGGAATTAACATAAGAATCCGGATTTTCTATGCTATAACGTACTCCAGCCTGGGCTGCTAAGTTAATGACTATATCAATGGTTCTGTCTTTGAATAATTGATTTAATTTTTCTTTATTTGACAAATCGATTTTGTGGAATTCAAAATCAGGGTTTTCTTCTAATATCTTCAGTCGATTGTTTTTTAAAATAACATCATAATAATCATTAATATTGTCTACTCCAATAACCTTGTTATCTAGGGCTAACAAACGTTTTGTTAAATGGAAACCAATGAATCCTGCTGCCCCTGTTACTAAAATGTTCATAGCATTCATTTCAATCCTTTCTATTACATTAGGATTCTGACACCTTTTCGGAACACTGACTACATTATTTATACAGTGATACTTTCGATTCTTTACACCAACAGTACAGAATTCATGACGGATAAAAAGAGGAAATGAACTCAAAATTCTCATTGGAGAGAGACTTACGTTTTATCCGTAAACCACCAATTCATGTTTTCATTTTCGCTTTAAGCCTCATGAGTTATTCACTCTTATACCCGCTGTAAATTAGCACTTACGTAAGTGAGTTAATGCTAAAACCATCTTGGAAACCGGTGAATGCGAAACATCATCGGTTTTTTATATGCTCGGTTACGGTTAGATAACTAAGACTATACAAGGGTATTTTCATTTTCATCTAATGGGATTGGTGTTTTTGTCCATTCAGCATACGTACCGGGATCTATCGCCTTTACTTGTTCTAAAAAGGCATCTAAAAAATTTCTTTCCCGCAGGTCTTTAAATAACTCGAGAGGTCTTTTTTGTTCACGTGAAAAAGAGTACACATGGTCGACCAATTTAAAACCATTCTTGGTTATAATGATATGTCGTAATGGAGCATCAATTTGTTTGAAACCTGATTTTTCCATTGTTTTCAATATATAGAGTAACCGTTTTGTGATGTCCTCAGAAAGTACAGATTGTTTTTTAAGAAACGTATTTAAATCCGGTCCTAATAGATATTCCATTAAAATATAATTGGGCCCTGTTTCAAAGACTTTCGGTATAAAGGGCAAGTCTTGACTTGATAAAAGGACCATTTTTTCCTGATTTGCATGTTCAGTTTTTCCGTAAAGTTTGACGCATGCCTCTTCAGACACTCGATAAACAGCACCTTGATGCCCTTTTCCAATGAGAGTTTGTGTTATGGCGCTATCCACTTTCACTCCATTACCTGAACCTCCTGAGTGGACTGGAATATTTCTAAAGTCCAAACTATTTTGATTGAAATAACCCTCCCACTCATTGAAGGTGTCCGGTTCAAGCTTTTTCACTTGATCTAGGAACGAGTCCTTTAAAAGGATTATTTTCAAATCTCTTAATAATTTTAATGGTACAGGGTGTATCCTTTTAAAGGAATTCACATGGTCAATCACCTTAAGTTCCTCATTACCGACGACAAAAATATGGCGTAGAGGGGCATCTATCATGGTGAACTTTGCTTGTTTTAATTCCTTTAATATATAGAGAAGTTTCTTTACTATAGAATCAGGGATATACGTACAATTTCTCAGATATTCTTTTAAGGTCGGGGCATTAAAATATTCCATGACTATATAGTTTGGTCCTGTATCATATATCAAAGGCATAAAGGGTAGATGTTTTCCAGCTGCAAGAGCTTCTTCCTCCATTTTCGCTTGTACTGGGTCTGAATAGATTTTTACACATTTATCTTCTGAAAGTTGAAAAACTGCACCTTGAGCTCCCATTCCAATCAGCGGATAGCTTGTCGGATTGTGAATTTCCAAAGATTTTTCACCCTTGGTAACAGTAATGGTTTTAAAGTCCTCCATGATCTCCTCCTAACTGCTCATCTATGGCCTGCTGTTGAAATTTTTGAATTTTATAAAGGGCTTTTTTTACTTTTTCGGCTTTCTGAGCCTTTTTTTCTTTTTTACGAAAAGCTATTTTTTCATCTTGATCCTTAGCTCCCTGTTGAACTTTAGCTTCTTTTTCTTTTTTAATAGATGTTACAAGTTCATCTTTGACTTTATCATTAGTCTGCTGTTGTAACTGCTGAAGCTGCGGAAACTGTTTAAGTTGTTGTAACTGTGGAAGCCCTTGAAGCTGTTGTAGCTGTTGCATATAAATAAGGGCTTTTTTGGCTAATTCGGCTTTTTTTCCAGGCGCTATCCTTTCGCCATCATACTTACCTTGCTGTTGAGGCTGTGGCGTCTCATTAAGGACTTTTTTATCTTTTTGGCGCGGTGTTACTAAATATCGTTTACCTAATTTATAAGGGGCTACAAGTTCATCATAAAATTCTGCTTGTTGTTGAAGTTGTTGGGCGAGGTTAAATTTTAGTTCTACTTTTTGACGAGCCGCTACTGTATATGTTTCCCATTTCTCTCTGTTAGATAGCATAAATTCAAGAGCATCTGCCAGTTCATCCACATTGTTTTCTTGTACTAAAACCCCTTCTTTGTTATTTGTTATTAATTCAGGGATGCCCGCATGATTGGTCGAAATCACTGGTACTCCAATCGCCATAGCTTCTTTTAATGTATTAGGTATACCTTCTACATCTCCATCGGCAGCTTCTAAGCTCGCGGCGCAAAATATATCTGCATTGGTCATTTGTTCTCGAACTTGATCTTTAGGGAGATGGTTTAATAGGCGAAAAGAGTCTCCTAAATTAAGTTGATTTGCCAATGAAATGAGATATTCTTCAAGCCCCCCTCTACCGATAATCGTCAAGGTTGCATTTGGAAATTTACCTCTGATTTTTTGGAAAGCTTGCATTAAGATGTGATGTCCTTTTTTTTCCACCAACCTACCGATGGAAAGAATGTTTTGAGAATCCCCTTTATGTGGTGCCCGGTATTTGAATTCGTTAAGGTCAACGCCCCCATATAGCACTCTAATTTTTTCTGAAGGACAACCCCAAGCAATTAACCTATCTGCTAAATACTGACAAACTGGAAAAAAACGCTCCCCTCGATCAAATAGCATTTTCATGTTATCTAGATACCCAATGGGCTGATTAGCCAGGGTTGCATCCCTGCCTCTAATACTTGTTACCAACGGAAGGTTTGTTTCCTCTTTAAAAGGAAGTAATAACATCCCTAATTGGCCATGATGAGCATGTAATAGGGAGATATTATTTCTTTTGACATATTCTTTTGGTGAGAAAACTTCATTGAGATAATGAACCTTCTCATTTAAAAGGGAAAGATCTATCATATACTTAGGTTGTCGTACCATATGAATATAATCATAATCAGGAACTTCTCGAATCTGTGAGATATATTGGGTCGGATCAACTCTTAAATTCAAATGCATAACTGTGTGCAAATAAATGATCTCCTTTCATGCATAGTAAGCAAATTTCCTGGACCTTTTCAAGTATATTATGCAGGACTCCCTAGGTACGCATGGACTAATAACATACAGTAAAGCTAAATGGCAGAGAGTATGCGTTTGTCTAATACAAAGGGGGATTTAAGTAGGTGCCATGACACAAGTTTCAAACAATGATAATAAAAACAACATGTTATAGTTGATGTTAATCTAAGGTTTTAATCGTCGATAAAGATTTTTCTTCTATTTAAGAAATATAAAAAAGCACCCAAGATAAGATCAAAGGTGCTGCATTTCCAGTTTGAACCTAATATACGTTTTCAACATGTCTGAGTTAAGGAAGTGTTAGAAATTTTTTTTCGCTTTATGTCATTCCAATAACAATTGCTGGTCTTCCTATTGGGTAATATTCAATTTTCTTGCACGCTCTGATTCGATCTTCTTCAAGACAATTTCTACCATCAAAAATGATTGGCCGTCTCATTGTTGTCATCAATGTTTTCAAATCTAAAAGTCTAAACTCTTTCCATTCGGTAACAATGAATACAGCATCCGCATTCACTGCCGCTTCGCGGACTGTGCTTGCAAACCTGATTGTATCCCCTAATATGTTCTCCGCATTATCCACTGCAACCGGATCATAAGCTACCACTTCTGCTCCAAGTTTGGTTAATGAACGCGCAATTTTGATTGATGGAGCTTCCCTCATGTCGTCTGTCTCTGGCTTGAAAGCGAGACCAAGCATTGCAACTTTTTTCCCTTTTAAATCTCCTAAGCGATTTATCGCTTTGGTTACAAGGAGCTCCTGCTGAAAATCATTGATCGCTACTGTTTCTTTTAACAGGGAAAAATGTACTCCATTTAAATTGGCAGTATGAAGCAACGCTTTAACATCCTTTGGAAAACAAGATCCTCCATAACCAATGCCGGGCTGTAAAAAAGCTTCTCCGATCCTTTTATCTTTTCCCATTCCCTTTGCTACATCTTTAACATCTGCACCCACTACTCCGCATAAATTGGCAACTTCATTGATAAAGCTAATCTTGGTCGCCAAAAAGGCATTAGATGCGTACTTAATCATTTCCGCACTTCGAATGCTTGTTAATATAAATGGTACATTTAATGGACGATACATTTCTTGTACTTTCTTAGCAGCCTCATCATTTTCAGAACCGATTATGATTCGATCTGCTTGCATCGTATCCATGACGGCAGACCCTTGTCTTAAAAATTCAGGATTTGATACCATATTAAAGGTGACACTTTCGTTACAATGTTCTTCAATGATGCTTTTAATAAAATCATTCGTACCAACAGGCACAGTACTCTTTATAACGACTACTGAACTCTGTACCAGGTTCGCAGCAATATCCTTCGCGGCCTGCACAATATAAGATAAATCTGCTCCCCCATCCTCCATTTGCGGTGTTCCTACGGCAATTATGATAATCTCGGCACCATTTAGCGCTTCTCGATGAGATGTAGTAAATAGCAGTCTACCCGCTGCAGCATTTTGAATAAGCAAATTCTCCAGACCAGGTTCATATATTGGAGAAATCCCTTGACGTAGGCTTTTAATTTTCTGTTCATCTGTATCGATACAAATGACATTATGACCTATTTCTGACAAACAAACACCAGTGGACAGCCCGACATAACCTGTACCCAAAACAGCTATTTTCATATTATTCAAGCTCTCTCTTTATAATTTGGAGGTTTTCTTTCTTATTTACATCCCTTAAATAGGAAAGTACCTCGTCTCTTATATCATCCCTGCGCAGAGCAAAGTCTATTGTTGCCTTAATGAATCCAACTTTATCACCAATATCATATCGGTTTCCCTCAAAGTTATATGCTAATACAGCCTGCTGTTTATTTAGCTCATTAATGGCATCAGTAAGTTGTAATTCATTACCATGTCCAACCGGAAGCTTGGAAAGCGTTTCAAAAATCTCGGGTCTAAAAACATAACGCCCCATTATCGCATATCTGGAAGGCGCCTCTTCCCTTTTCGGTTTTTCCACCAAAGAATCTATATGAAAAAGGTTTGGCTCAATCATTGTCCCTTTTGGCTTAATAATTCCATATTTACTGACATCCTTTTCCGGAACATTCTGAACAGCTACGACGGAACTGTTGCAATACTCAAAAACACTGATGATTTGTTTCAGACATGGTGTTTTAGACATAACGATGTCATCCCCTAACAAAACGGCAAAAGGTTCATTTCCAATGAAGCTTTTAGCACAGAGAATTGCATGTCCTAGACCCATCGGTTCCTTTTGGCGGACATAATAGATATTTGCCAAGCTGGATATTTTCTGAACTTCCTCTAAAATATCGAGCTGGTTTTTTCTTAAAAGTGCATCTTCCAACTCATAGGATTTATCAAAATGATCCTCTATTGATCTTTTTCCTCTACCGATTATGATAATTATTTCCTCTATGCCCGAAGCTACTGCTTCTTCAACAATATATTGAATCGTTGGTTTATCAACAATCGGCAGCATTTCCTTAGCCTGAGCTTTTGTAGCAGGCAAAAATCGGGTCCCTAGACCTGCGGCCGGAATAATGGCCTTTCGGATTTTCATAAGCTGCCTCCCTTTTGCATTCATTAATCCTTTATATGCAATAGGACAACTTACGGTCTAGTTAGTAGCCCAATTCGTCCATTTTTATTTAACGGGGCCAGTAGGCCATATATGGAAGAATTCCAATCTGGCTGTGGCCGGGCCCCGCAGCCTGTCGGTTAGTGCCCTTTAAAACCTCCATTACACTTTTTATGTAATGGAGATTGAAATGGTCGATATACGGTTTGTATAAACCGCTGTGGAGCTTTTTGCGGTACAGTAGCCTAAACGATTTCCCTTTCCCTTTCTTTGAAAAACTCCATCGCAGGCAGTTTTTTGTTTAATTTTAAAGGCTCTTTTCGTAAAGGTTGTTGTTTTTAAAACGAAACAATCTAAGGTTGATTGGAGCGGAAGTGCGAGACTCCTGCGGGAGCGGCGGGACAGGTGTGACCCCACAGGCGTTTACGCCTAGGGGGCTCACCGCCCGCCCCGCGGAAAGCGAGCATCTGGAGGGGAAATCAACCACACCTCACTACTTGGTAAATAGCAACAAAGTATGTGAAAACAGCCATTTTAAAATATATGATGGATTGTATTCATAATTTTGAGGTGGGAATTTTCAAATGAAAGGGGAGGTTTTTATTAACCCCATCCATTTTTAATAAGAATTCGATCTATGTTGAATGGATATAGTTAAGGAATTTCACTTTTAAAGCAACAACACTTATCATCCTTTTAGAGGGTAATGCAACACTTTTACTTTCTCGGTACTTGAAGAGCAAAACTTAGCATATTGGATACAATTTTAATGAATCATTTCGCTCCATTTACAAACTTCGTCTAGTTTCGACATATGGGAACTACTGTGCACCGGAATCCGATGGAAATGAACTTGTTTCCAAATAAAGAAGAAGAGGCTTTAACAGCCTCTTCTTCTTTATTTAGTTTCATCTTCATTTTTACTGCTATTTGCTATAAACATCGCAATTTGCGCCTTTTTTTCTACATCTAAATCAAGTGTATCGATTATACTAAAAGGTGATTTTAATAAGAGGGGTTGTGGTTGTGGTTGTGCAATCTTCGTTATTTCTTGCAAGATTTTATCTGAAGTTTGATCTTGTTGTTTAATTAACTGATTCTGAAGTTGAATCTGAAGCTGCTTCTGTTGTTCTTCTTGGAGTTCGAGTTGGACTTGAATTTTTTCTAGTGGTTGTGAACGCTTCGATATTTCATGTAAGACTTTATCTAAATGCTCATCTTGTTGTTTAGATAATTTATTCTGAAGTTGAACCTGAAGTTCCTTCTGTTGTTTTTCTTGGTGTTGGAGTTGGTCTTGAACTTTTTCCAGTGGTTGTGCAATCTTCGTTATTTCTTGTAAGATTTTATTTAAAGTCTCATTTTGTTGTTTAATTAACTGATTCTGAAGTTCCACCTGAAGTTCCTTCTGTTGTTTTTCTTGGAGTTGGAGCTGGAGTTGAATGTTCTCTAATATATGGTTATATTTCTTCCTATTGTCTTCCTTGTGATTATCTGTTTGATCATTTTTACCCATTAGGTTCCCACCCTTTTCACTATTTATTGGTTATGGAGGCACATTTGAATTACATATTGCGTCGTTAGAAAATCGTCTTCTCAATTGACCTTGGATTCACCTTTTATGTTTCTAGTAAATCGCTTTCGTTGCAGAATCAGTTTAAGAACATTCGGAGATAGGCTATTTCACCATTTCTTAGTATTGTCGACATGATTGTGTTGCCGTTGCCGATCATAATGATAGCAATGTACTTGTAATTTATTGTGTCGGGAAAACAACTGATCCATCGTAATCATTCCGGTCTATACTTCAAGATTAATGGAAGCCCAAAAAATGGTACAGTTTAAGCAGTCTTAATCTAAATGTTTGGTATCAAATTTAGGGATGTTTGAAAATGATTCACCTCATTTTAGTTTAGGAAACCATACATGTGGTTTCCGATTTTCTTATTTGCATAGACAGATCTTTCATAGATAAACAACCATCACTTTCTTTCTATAGTTATTCAACAAGCCTTTGAATGACTGAGCGTTTGTCATGTGTAAATGTTAAACATATACAATCTTCCAAAAAAAATTTAAAAAAACCACTTTAATAAGGAAAAACGTTATCTGGTTGTAAAAATGATTTTACGAATATTGTAATTTGTCCTAATAAATGCCGAACATGCACATTTAGAAACGGGAGAAATAATGCATTTCCGCCCATATTGCGAATTTTAGATTCTGGAGAATTCCAAACTAAAAAGTCGAACTCCTTTATGTTTAGGGTTCGACTTTCCTTTTTTAATTTTCCCTGCTTGTACGACATAATTGGATTTGTAGGAAATCATCATGCACTGTTAGCGATACTGGCCAGGCCCAAATTTCGCATAATCTCATTTATATCGGTTAGTTTCCTATATCGCATTGAAGTCGATATTTTTTTGCCATTCTTCATACGATTCAGGATCGATTTTCTTTGCTTGTTTCAGGAAAGTATCCAATAACCCCAATTTCTTTAAATCACGAAACATCTTTGGATTATATGGATCATTCATTGTGAGGCCATCTGAATGATCGATTGCTTTCAGCACATTTCCCTTTGTTACAACAAAATGTCCGATTGAGGTCTTGATTCTAATAAATCCAACTCTCTTCAGTTCCTTTCGAATCATTATGATTTGTTCTGTAATCGATTCGGGAATATCTTGCTTCCCTTTCAAAAAATCTTTTAGATTAGGACCTTTTAAATATTCCATAATTACATAGTTTGGTCCGACTTCATATAACCTCGGAACAATATGAGTATCCTTCGCTGCTTCAAGTGCTTTTCCCTCTTTAGTTGCTGCATTTGGATTGACATAAATTTTTACGCAAATATCTTCATCAAGCTGAAAAACTGCACCTTGACTTCCTGCCCCAATTAGTTTTAATGTGGTTGGATTATGAATAAGAAGTTCCTTTTTACCGTTCTTTTCAATTCTTTCAACCCTTATTAATTTAAAATCATTCATCTGATCTACCACCTCTTTGCTGCTTATTAATAACCATAATATCTATACTATGAAATCATCGAATAGTTGCTTTAGGATAATAACACTTATTCATAAAATTAAGTCATACCTTCTTTTATTGAGTTCTTAAGGAAAGCCTTTCCTAGCATTTCTTCAGATTCTTATGCTCATACACATACAAATAAGAACTTTACAAAAAACAAACAAATATATGTACTTGTCCGTTTCGAATCTTTTCCATTTTGCATTTACTATAAAAGTGGATTAACCAGAAAGATCAGAAAGGAGACTTGAGATGGGATATATTGAAGATTTACGTGCTCTCGTTGGAACTAGAGCTTTGATACTTACTGGGGTCACCGTTTTGGTTATCGATCAGAACAGCCGTTTTCTAATGGTACAATCCGAAAAAATGTGGAAATTGCCGGGCGGCTTCATCGAATTAGGAGAATCTGCGGAAGAGGCATGCAGACGTGAAATTTTGGAGGAAACAGGAATTAACATCGGAAACCTTCAATTAATTGGCGTTTTTTCAGGGAAGGACTATTTTACGAAGCTGCCTAATGGTGATCAATACTTTTCAGTCAACATTGCTTACGTTACCGAAGAAATACTCAGCGGAGATTTAAAACCTGATGATATAGAAATACAAAAAGTACAATTTTTTAAATGGTCCGCTTTTCCGAAAGATCTTTCTGAACGAGATCGCCAAATATTTCAAAGTTTTATCGAAAATTTGATTTTAGATAGAAGAAAGGGATTGAAATAGTGAAGACAATCGCTTTTTACATTAGAGAACCTATAAAAGTCAATCAAGGATTTATGTACAATCAGATCATTATGCTGGATCAATATCGCCCTATTGTTATAGGCCCATACCCAAATTGCGACAATGTTCAATATCAGTTTGAACACTATTATAATTTGAACGAAATTCAAGACCTTGGAGCCTTCTTTAAGGAGCAAAATGTCGTCGCGATTCACGCTCATCAGGGGAAACATTCCATCGATATATTACCAGCAGCTATAGAGTATGATATACCTTTGGTTGTACATTTTCGAGGACGTGATTCTTCCACTCAAACATTTAAGAGATTTCGCAAAAATGTCCTCCGATATCAAAATTTAGTAAAACATGGAGCTGCTTGTTTTTCAGTCTGCCATTTTCTTGCAGATGAATTAAAAAAATTAGGATTTAAAGAAGATAAAATACATGTACTATATGGGGGGCTGGATTTAGATTTATACCCATTTGTCCAACGTTCCCTACCTAATGAAGGAGAAATCCGAATCTTGTCCGTAGCCAGACTTGTCGAGAAAAAGGGGTTCCTTACACTTTTGAAGGCTTTTCAACGGATTCATCAGGAATATCCAAGAACGACACTGCACATCATTGGGACAGGTAAAGATGAAGAGAAGTTAAGAATTTTCATTGATGAAAATCAATTAAACGAGCGCGTTTTTCTTAGGGGACCAATGGATTCAAACCAAATTTCTAACGAATTAAGAGATTCCCACCTCTTTTGCCTTGCCAGTGAAACAGGCGAAGATGGTGATGTAGAAGGTATTCCAAATGCATTAAAAGAAGCTATGGCAAGTGGTTTACCAGTCATCTCCACTTTTCACGGTGGGATTCCGGAATTGATTGAGCATAAAAAAACAGGTTACCTTGTTCCTGAGAAAGATGATTTAAAGTTGGCTCAAGGTCTAAAATATTTCCTGAGTCATCCAAGAGTATGGAAGAGATATACCAGAAGTGCAAGACAGGTAATTGATGAAAATTTCGATTTGAATAAACAAATCATCGAACAACAAAGGCTATACAGCTTAATAGAAAAAAACAACGAAATTAATTAACCATGGGTCAGTCCAAAATAACCTGTTGAGCTCGTAAAGTCATTAATTTGTGGAAAGGTACATGTCATTCTTTTTAGCGATGGTAAAAAGTTTGTAATTAAATGAATGGCACTGAAAATAAAAGAACCAATAATAGTAGTAATTGAGTATGTGTGCAATAAATTAGCAATGTTCCTTCCTTTTGTCCCCGTCGGACTAATTTATACCCAAGACGAAATCATAAAAACACTCCCAAATTACATTCCAAAAATACAAATTTAGTTCAGATCCACTATTCGTGTTTATTTATCGAAAATAGTATTTTACTAGAACTTAGGGAAGGCGTCAATTTTGTCCATATGATTGATCCCAGAATTCGGGTGATATCGTAGTATGCAAAAATGAGTTGTCAGGTACAGTATCAGTTACCAAGAAACTTATCCATTTGCCTTCTCTATGCTAAATGAAGGGATTTAACATCATTTGTATTCCTACCCAAAGAAGAAAAGTGAAGCGCTGTACAAATTTCTTTTTAGAAAAGAAAAGTCATTTACCGAAACTTATAACGAATTTCATCATTCAATACAGAAGCAATAATGTTAATAAAAAAGATAAGGTGAAAATGAAAAAGAGCTAGACAAATATTTTTAAAGGAGACAAAGTGATATGACAAAATATCCAGTTAAATATGTACAAACATTACGGGGCGGAACCGCACATGTCATTCTTTTCAGCGATGGTAAAGAATATGTCGTGAAGTGGTTCGATACTAAGAAAGGCAGAGAAAAGGAAGTGGTCAATGAATACCTGATCGGAAAGTTGGCAGAGCTCCTTTCACTTCCCGTTATCCCATTTGATCTTGTGTATATACCGGAAGATTTCATCAAGAAGACGCCTGAATTACAATCCACTAAACACAACTATAGTTCTGGATACCAATATGGCTGTGTATTTATTAAAAACAGTACCGTTTTCGAGAATGTTAGAGAAAATCCTCCCACAAAGATGGATGTTAAAAACCGGGATATGCTTGCCGGTATAACGGTATTCGACCAATGGGTGAATAACTCTGATCGAGGTACGATGAATGTCATTTTGGAAAATCTCAGCGATGGCGGCTATTATGTCCATATGATTGATCATGGCAGAGTTTTTCCAGGACGCTACCAATGGTCTGCTCAAACGCTAAGTGAAACACCAGTATATAATTACCATTGGCCTTTTTATAAGTGGGCCTTCTCTCTTCTCGATAATCACAAAGAGCTTACATCATTTATAGAAAAAATTGTAAAATTGCCGAACGAATCGATCTATCAAGTAATCGAATCCATCCCTAAAGAGTGGAATGTGAAAACGAAGGATAGGGATGCTCTCTACAAGTTTCTTTTAGAACAGAAAAATAAATTGCCTGAAATCGTTGAACGTATCATCCAGCATCATAGCAATCCCAAATAACGCTGGATTTTTCCATAGAAAAAAGTAACTCTTATTTGCTTTAAAGGAGTTACTTTTTTTATTTATAAATTTTTCCATTCTATATAGGATTCGGGATCCATTTCTTTTAACTCTTCCAAGAACATTGGTAATAAACCTAACTTTTTTAGGCCTTTGAATATCAATTCTGGCTTGTTTCGAATCCGTGTAAAGGAGCTATAATGATCTATTACTTTTAATTCATCTTCCTTAGTTACAATAATGTGGCGCAAATCGGCATCCAATCTGGTAAACTTTAATCGCTTCATTTCTTTTAAAACAAAAAGAATTTGCCTCATCAATTTTTCGGATAGGATCCCCCCAGATTCTAAATATTGAAATAAAGTTGGCCCTTCAAGATATTCCATAATAATATAGTTATGCCCCACCTCATAAAGCCGTGGAATAGCGGGAGACTCCTGTGCAATTTTTAATACATTTCCCTCTTTAGCCGCAAATTCTGGTTTTGCACAAATTTTCACACATTTATCTGAGGAAATTTTAAAAACGGCCCCTTGCGCCCCCTTTCCGATCAGTGGAAACGACGTCGGATTTTTTATCACATCCACTTTTTTAATTCCTTCAGTAACACAGATAGATTTAAAGTCCTCCACTTTCAATCACTCCTTAACATTCCCTATCGCACTATTACTTTTTATCCTTTGTCTCTTTTTCTCTAAGATTCTTGGTGATGAATCCTCCGTCCCCTTGTCATTGTGCACATTCTGAAAGAAAACGGCTTTGATTATAGGGTTAAGAGAATAGCTTATATAAACCCTTTTATAATAAAAGAGGAATGATATACCTTTCACAAAAGTGTGAACAAGCAAGCATCATTTTTACTCTTATTTGAACAGAAGGAAAAATTCACGTAAGGATTTTAGTGAAAATACACACATGAAAATCTATGCAAAGAGACTTTTTCATATTGTGAGCTTCCTATATTTTATGTAAAAGATTAAAGTTTGCTATAGTCAAGCGCCAGTTCATCCAGTAATTTTTACTGGTCGACGGAAATAAGTAACAGATACATAACAATGTTCATGGTATAATTAACATAGGAAAACGCTTACAGAATAATCCAAACTTTTTGTTCTGAAAATTCATTCTTTTGGGAGTCGATGAAAGTTGACAGTGGATAATAAAACAAGTAAAGAACAAACGATTTTTAATCATATTGGAAATAAAATCAAAACGGAAGACAGAGAAATCAATGTAGTTGCTAGATTAGAAGAACCACTAATTGTAGTTTTAGAAAATGTTTTGAGTGACGAAGAATGTGACGGACTTATTGAATTGTCAAAAGACAAAATGAATCGTTCCAAAATTGGAGTTACGCACGAAGTAAATGAGATAAGAACAAGCAGCAGTATGTTTTTTCAAGAAAATGAATATGACATCCTTACCAAAATTGAAAAAAGGATATCAACAATCATGAATATACCCGTTGAACATGGAGAGGGTATTCAAATTCTTAAATACACTCCTGGACAAGAGTATAAAGCTCATTTTGATTTTTTTACATCTTCAAGTATTGCAGCAAAAAATAATAGAATTAGCACAATCATCTTGTACTTAAATGATGTGGAGCATGGAGGGGAAACCTTTTTTCCTAAATTGAATTTTTCAGTATCCCCGCGAAAGGGAAGGGCTGTGTATTTCGAATATTTTTACAACGATAAAAACCTAAACGAACTAACTTTACACGGTGGGGCGCCCGTTATCACTGGGGAAAAATGGGTTGCAACACAATGGATGAGGAGACAGAGTAGCCGCTCATGATGTATAAACGATAGACTTTAAAAGCCTCAATTTTAGGTGCCTAATGAACAAAGGCACCTATTCGTTCATTTAAAAATCTCCTATTTAAAGTCGCCAAACAAAAAATAATGATCAATAGTCTGAATTGGCACTGTTTTGTCCCATCAAACTATTTGCGACGTTTCAAATTACGCTTTTACCCTAGGTTTTTCTTTAGGTTTGATGTCAAAATACCTTTGCATGCATTCACTATTCATTTACCTTTGTTGCTCTTTCTAAAATTATCGTAATCAGTCTTAATGTAATGAAATACCTTCGCGTTGCCATTATGGTCAGGATGAGTTATTTTTAGTAACCCTTTATATTCTGCCAATACTTCTTTATCGCTCGCCATTTTAGAAAGCCCTAATTTTTCACTATAATCATTGGATTGAATAGTGGAGTCAATCATGTAATTGTTTCTGATTTTTTCTTTTAATTTTATCAATTCATTACGTAATTCAATATTTTCTTTTAATAAATCCTTTGATTCATTTTGTAATTCACTTTTCTCATTCTTTAGAATGGCAACTTCCTTTTTGAACATATCCCTTTGCTGAATCAATATTCTTTTTGCTGTCTCATGAAGCTCTTCGATACCTTCTATATGCTTTTCTTGAGCTTGTATTTTTAATTTTAATCGGTGTATGATTTCGTCCTTATTTTGAATTATACTATCATTTATAGCCAGCTTTGAAGCTGTGTCATCGCTTATGTATCCGGTGTTCCTCTTTCCGTTCCCCGCGTATTTAATCTTACCTTCGCCAAGCCAGCGCCTGACAGTCTGTACACTAATACTTTCTGTTACTCCTGCATCTTTTAACATTTCAAATGCTTGATCTGTGTCATCCATTATGTATCCGGTTTTCCTATTCCCGTTGCCTCCCTCATATTTAATCTTACCTTCACGAAGCCAGCGTCTAACAGTTTGTATACTATTGCTTTCTGTTACTCCTGCATCCTTTAGCAGGTCGAAAGCTTGATCTGTATTCACATTGTTCCCCCTTTCCCCTTATTACGCAATGAATTGTTACTTCGAATGATATGATAGTACCTTATTAAAAGGAAAAATTTTTACAAAGAAGGAGCCTAATTTGTATGTCAATGTTTTAAATAATAGCATAGGCATATTCTAAACAAAGAACAAATAGATGAAGAATATATGACGAATATCACAGGGAGATAACGATAATGTATCAGAGTAAAATTGTGGAGCCAGAAAAAAATATCGGTAACTACGTATTCATGATATCAGTGGTGGAGTTACGGGCAGTATATATACATTCAGATTGAATCTAGATTCCAGTGACAGTGAGAATGGACGCCTACTTAATCTATAAACGTGATGTTATCTTATATGCTTCCGTGGGGGATCTTTTGATGCCCTATTAAAAGAGATAAGAGTCATACTTAAAAATCCCGATCTCTCAGTGATATTAATGAGAAATCGGGATTTATTTATTCACACATTGCAGCTGCAACTATTCACAAAAACAGCTGTTATTATTTAACAAATTATTTTTCACCCTCTGTATAAATTTGAAAGGTTACACCGAATTTGTCTGTTACAATCCCATAAGCAGGGCTGAAAAAAGCTTCCTGCAGAGGCATTTTCACTTCTCCACCTTGCGACAAAGTTTCAAAGATTCGTTTTGATTTTTCAATTTCGTTAATTGAAATGCAGATCGTGACTTGATCTCCAGATTGACTGGTTTGACCTGGAAACGTATCCGAAAACATGAAGTCCGTTTCCCCAACCTTTAACATTGCGTGTGCCACAAGATCCTTTGCTTCTTCTGGCAGAGGAAATTCAGGATTTTCTGGCATTTCTCCAAAAGTTTGTTTAAAGAGGACTTTTGCATCCAATGCCTTTTCGTAAAATTGAATCGCCTCCTTCGCATTTCCGTTCATCATTAAATATGGAGATAATCGCATGGTCATAATTAGATAACTCCTTTTGCTTTGAATTTTTTTACTAAGCTTGGAAATTTCCAGGCTTGCTTTTGAACTGTCAATGGCAATAATCACTATACCATTATTGCCCATGATTGAATTTTACAACACAGAACATGCGTTCGTCAACGGAATTTTACTGAAAACTATCAAATTTTCTAAATGTTGAATTGAAAATTCCAAGGTTCTTGATGTATAGACAAAGTATGTCACGTCGTTATGGCAGTTATGGGAAACTTCTTTTATTCATGGTTTTTCAAATCATGAAGCATTTCAAATAAGAATAGATGAAATGAAAAAGGCATAACCCTAGTAGATCACCGGTATCATGCCTCAAGAATGCTTAAAAAGTGTTGGAATTTTTGTAATGTCGCTTAATCTTATTAACTTGCTATCCTTTCCGAATCCTGTGTTTTTTTTAGTTTTGGTAACTTAGAGTCTATAGATAGGAAGCGGCTTCCATTCAATACTAGGTGAAGGGCAATAATCATAAGAACGAGATCCAGTTCATACCCTGAGCCTTCTCCATTCCCCATAAAACCTGCTGGGAATTTCACATAAACAATTGCACCAGCCATGATGAATACAAGGAGGGCAGAAATTATTCTTGTTCCAAGACCTATTATTAAAGCAATTCCTCCAACCAATTCAATAATACCGACTACATAGGCCATGAATCCCGGAATGCCTATACTTTGAAACCACCCTGAAGTGTTTTCCAATCCACCTTTAAATTTTGACAAACCATGCAAGAAAAAAGAAATTCCCAACATAACTCTTAATAAAAAGGTACCGATTTCTTGTTTATTCATGACACATCTCCTTTTTTTTATTTAACACTACAAAGTGTAGTGTAAAGTGGTAAAAAAATCAAGTGAAAGTCATCAGACAATCACTATAGTCATTCCTATAAGGATAACCAAAACATAAATGGAAACAAAAATCGTGGTAGTTTCAGCCCTTAAAGGAATTGTTTTATGGGGATCAATTAATTGCTGAAGTCTATAGTTAACTGATTCATTCGAGAAATGAACAAGGACAGGAGAGGATTTATCAGTGCACCCATGTTTAATTAACTTCAATAAAGCGGCACTTATTCCTAATTCAGTCCCCATTTTATGAATCGCATTCTCGTCGGCTGATAATTCACTTATTATTTTGTAATTTTTATGACACCATTTTGTCAGTGGGACAAACCACAACGCATTTGAAATCAACTGTAAAATAAAGATGACGAGTGGATCATATTTCTTTTGGTGAAAGGCTTCATGCTCCACTACCGCTTCTAGTTCATCAAAGTCCAGTAATCGAATTAAACCAGTACTGAACACAATGAAAGGCCGCCTGAAACCAAGCGTAAACGCAAGAGGCAGTTCAGCGTTCACAACTAAGATATCATTGTTGTCCCGATTGAATGTTTCATTTACATTCCTTGTCATATCAACGTTTTTTGAAAGAAAAAGCTTTTGTTTAAACCTTCTGGATAAGAAATATTGCTCTGCAATTTTGAATAAGGTACTTAATATACTATAGGATATTATTATACTGAGCAGTGTGACGACCACAAAGTAGTATACTGAATCTTCCTTGAATAAACTAAAACAAAATTTAAAGAAATTAGCTTTAATATTCACGCCAAAAAAGATGTGTACTAAAAAAGCTCCCATTTGGCACCATACTACACAGGCAATTAAAAGACTCAGGCTTATCACAAAATAAGACTTTCTCTTCCACATTATAATTTATCCTTTTTTAACGATTGAATTTTTTGTTCCAATTTTTCAATTAAACCTTGGTCAGCGTCTTTCATGGCATCCAGCATATGGCTTATGACCGCTCCACCAAATTCATCCAGCAAGTTCTCAGTCAGTTTCTTTGACTGCTCTTCAAAAAACTCCTCTTTGGACTGCACCGGGCGAAATAATGAAAGCCTTCCTTCAGACCTCTTTTCAAGAATGCCTTTTTCGACTAAACGATTCATGACGGTCATTACTGTGTTGAAATTGATAGGTTTGTCAAGTTCCAATGATTGTTGAACCGCTTTAATGCTTTGTTCATCTTTATCCCATAAATATTCCATGATATTTGCTTCCAATGGACCAAAGAAACGATTCAGTCCAACTTCATCATATTTAAAATTTTTAATTTTCATCCTTTTCCACCTCCCACTACAAATTGTAGTGGAAATCACTGTTACAATCAAGTTTCATCCGGAAGATATGAACGTTGATTTCCACTCCAGGTACTTGCTTTCATCTCAGGAGTCTCCTACCTTCCGTTCCAGTCAACTGAAACATTTATAAATAAAAAATGTAGATAAACTGGCTTTTATTCGAGTTTGACTACAGTCTAATTCGAGCCTTTTACAGGCACGTTTCAATAATTAATAGTAATCCTTTGTCCTCCATTACCTCAAAGGGGGATCAAAATTTGTCCAGGAATTTAAAAACGAGCCTTATTGGGGCTCGTTTTCAGTATATCGTCGGCATGGTCTTCCCAAACCTTCATTTTTACAGGAAACTTGTATCTATTTTTTTACTATTTTATCCGGATGATCACTATTAATCGTAACTCTTTGTGCAAGTTCCTCTATTTCAGCAGAATCATAAAAATGATATCCTTTTGCCGTCGTTTGGGCCGCAACGTACATTGCAGCAGCTACTTTGTTTGCTTCTATTGCACGATATGGACGTAAAGGGCCTACAAAGACAAATTTTGCAAAAGTACTTAGCAGCCCAGAAATCTTTTCACCTGCCCTGAATTCCTTTCGTTCTCCAAGAAGTAAGGAAGGACGGAAAATATGTACAGTATTCAATGCCAGATGTTGTAGTGTACCTTCCACATCACCTTTAACACGGCTGTAGAAGAACATTGATTTGGAATTGGCACCCATGGCCGTAATGACGAGTATTTTTTCAACATTGGATGTCTTTGCCAATCTAGCTGCTTCAATTACATAGTCATAATCCACTTTACGAAATGCTTCCTTCGATTTAGCCTTTTTAATAGTTGTACCCAAACAAATGAACACATCGGTGACTTTGAACAAATCGGCATACTTGGATAAATTATCGAAATCCACAACATGTCCTATGCATTTGGGATCGGCGAGTTTCAGTGCCCTTCTTGTCAGCAAATGGATTTCACTATAGATTTTGCTTTTGCCTAGCTCTTTAACCAACTGGGTGCCTACCATACCTGTAGCGCCTAAAATCAATGCCTTCTTAATAGTCATGATTTCCTTCTTTCTATACTTAGCTTTTCAATCAACCATTTCCTTTTTAACTAACCTAGCTTAATAGGACTAAGATAAATGATTCACTTGATTGAAATCATCAATTATCCAGGAATCAACTTCAAATCTGATCGTACTCAAACATGCATTGAACAAGCGCATTTCGTTGGATACGATTGACTCATTTGACATCAAGCGTAAAATAAAATGAATGACGGCTCCATGGGCAACAAGTATAACTTTCTTCTCAGGATACTCCTTCTGAATTTCCTGGAGCCCATTCATCAGCCTGTTTCGTAGAGATTCCTGATTTTCCTGACCAGGATAATCTTTATCCCTGAATGCAGACTTCCTTTCCGCTGCAGTCATTCCTTCAGCGGCGCCAAAATTCTTTTCAATGAATTCCATTTTTTCAATAACCGGTACTTCAATATAGTGCGAAATGATATCCGCCGTCTCCCTTGCCCTCTTCAGGGGGCTTGTAATAATTACATCCCAATCATCTTTTGATAAAAATTCACCACATTGCCGTGCCTGTATCTTTCCAAGTTCATTTAAAGGAATATCAGTCTGCCCTTGCAGCTTTCCTAGTGCATTCCAATCTGTTTGACCATGCCGCACTAAACAAATAGTAGTAATTGTCCTCAAACCCCTCTAAGTAGATTGTTATTTTCTCACTTCTTCAATGATGGAATGTCCTTCAGTCCGTTCGAGATCTGACCATTTCCACTTTTCATGCAAGCGCAGCCTTCCATCAGGAAGCATTTCAGGGGTGGAAAGGCAGCTGCCTCCTCTAATTTCACCTTTTTCATTGATATGATTATACCTGAATTCCAGAGTTCCATCCAGATTGACCAGCCCTATTAAAGTCCCTTTAACAATCTCTCCCCCCTGATAACTTGCTGAAAGAATTGAGCCGTCTTGTGAATAGTGGAAGGTAGTATTTCCTGACACTTCTCCATTTTCAGAATTGATTTTAGCTTTGAATATCCGACCATCATAATTAAACATCATCATTCCCCCATATGAATTAATAAGGATAATGATACCAAATTAATTAAAAAAAGAATATTTAAAAATCTTATGGGATTTTTAAATCTGTGTCCATGGAAATGACACAAAAAATACATAATATTCCCCATTGAATTACCCTATAATGATGTGGTTATATTAGGGAAGATGTTACTTATGGAATGAACAATCCCCAATTTGAAACGTCTAATTAAACTGGAAGATTTTGGTGAGGTGCTCAAGTGAAAGAAATACTTCTGATTCTACTATTACAACTTATTTATGTTCCGATTTACACATTGCGAACCATTTTCTTAGTAAAAAATATTACCATACTAGCCTCGATACTGGGTATCGCAGAAATGTTAATATACGTTTTTGGATTATCCCTCGTATTTGGCGGTGACCAAAGCATACTCGCCATGGTTGTATATGCAGTCGGTTTTGGAATCGGAATAATTTTTGGTACGAAAATTGAGCAAAAACTTGCCATCGGTTTTATTAATGTAACCGTTAATACTCAAACCAAAAATGAACATTTGGTAGATACATTGAGGAACAACGGATTTGGTGTAACTCTTTATACGGGCGAGGGCAGGGATAGCAACCGTTATCGTATGGAAATCTTGACCAAACGCAATCGGGAACAAGAATTGATAGCAACCGTTGAAAAGTTTGAACCTAAAGCTTTCATCATTTCATATGAACCACGTTATTTTAAAGGTGGATTTTTATTGGATCGGTTGAAAAATAAAGCAAGCTGAAAATGAAAAGCAAAAGCCCATCTTATTAAGATGGGCTTTTGCTTTATTTCGTTTTTGATTTTCTTATTCTCACTGCCCTCGTTACCGGTTGTTTTTTAATCCACTTTAAATATTTTTTTAATGCTTCATCATCTTTTAACAAAAGCACGGTATTTAGTCGGATGGCCAGTTCTCGGTTTGAATACAGTGCGTGAATCTGTTTGTGGCAAGATTTACAGAGATAGGCTATTGGTAAATGGCTTCCGCCAAATTCTCTGGGTGTTAAATGATGGATGGTCAGTTCTATCTTATCCCTGTCACAAAGCTCACAAGTACCTATCATTACATTACTCGGCCAATTATGGCTTTACGGATTTTCCTTCTTCAACAATATGAAACATCAAATGGGCAAGATGATGGATTGGTCCGTACTCTTCATTGTCATCATCTTCTTCATCCTCCACTTCCACTTCATCCATCCCTTGTAAATAAAGTGCCATGAACTCATAAAAATCATTTTTAGTAAAGGAGTAACAATCACTTGGATCCTGATTATCTTCTTCATACTGTAAAACTAGATGGGATAAATCACCCTCATCATCTTCAGCATCAAAAAATACGAAATAACCGATATTTGTATCCAGTTCAAATAATCTGCGAAATCCGCGTGATGTTGCTTTTTCAAACTCAGGCGACGTCAATTTTTGCACTTGCATGCTGTCTACATTATCTTCTTGATGAAAGCCCACGATAAATGTGTTCATAATCAAACCTCCTGTTGAATATGGATAACCATTAGTATCCCCATTTAACCGAATTTATTCCATTTAGAGGTTTGTTTCCAAAACGACCGGGCAATGATCGCTGCCCATGACATCGCAGTGAATGTTTGCCTCTATTAAAGAATCCGCCAGACGTTTTGAAACAATGAAATAATCGATTCTCCACCCAATATTCCGCTCCCTGACTTTTGCCATATATGACCACCAAGTATAAGAGCCTTCCTGGTCTGGATAAAAATGGCGAAATGTATCGATAAACCCTGAATCAAGTAATTCAGTCATCTTTCCACGTTCTTCATTTGTAAAACCGGAATTCCCTATATTGGGTTTTGGGTTTTTCAAGTCGATTTCCTGGTGTGCGACATTGAGGTCACCACAAAAGATAACCGGCTTCACCAGGTCCAGTTCCTTAAGATATTTTATCATCTCATCTTCCCATTCGAGACGGTAATTCAGTCTCGATAAATCCCTTTTTGCATTGGGGGTATAAACATTCACCATATAAAAACTCTCGAATTCAAGTGTTATGATCCTGCCTTCCGGCTCCTCATCCAGCTCTCCTACACCATATTTCACTGAAAGCGGTTTTTCCTTCGTGAAAATGGCTGTACCTGAATATCCTTTTTTCAGTGCATAATTCCAATATTGATGGTACCCTTCCAACTCAAGTGAAATCTGCCCTTCTTGAAGCTTAGTTTCTTGAAGGCAGAAAATATCTGTATCCACGTCTTTAAAGTAATCTAAAAATCCTTTTTTAACACAAGCCCTAATTCCATTTACATTCCAGGAAACCAATTTCATATACTCTTAAATTCTCCTTATGGCCAATTTAATTTCTTTACATTTCAACTATACTATTTATCTGCTTTTTTTCCCATTAGAGTACATTCGAAAACAATCTGGCAAATGATTCTTTTGAACGTTCCAGTAAACCACGATTGTTATACCCGATAGGATCTAGTTTGTCACTATCCATCATATCCTCTTTGTAATGAGTGATGAGATCTTCAATGGTACGGCTGCCCATAAGAAAGACATTCACTTCAAAATTCAGGTGGAAACTCCTCATATCCATATTTGCCGTTCCTATGGAAGCCATATCACCATCTACGATAATAAGTTTCTGATGTAGAAAACCTTTGTTGTACGAGTATACCTCTACGCCGAATTGAAGCAGCTCACCGAAATAGGAGCGACTGCCGTATTGGGTTAAAAACCCATCATTTACTGCCGGAACCATAACCCTGACTTGTATCCCCTTAATTGCGGCATGTTTAATTGCTGCTTTAATCGCTTGATTTGGTACGAAGTATGGACTTGCAATCCAGATTGATTTTGTGGCGTTCGTGATAAGTGAATAGTAAAAATCACTCATGATCCCCTGTTGTGTATCAGGTCCGCTCGCTACCACCTGGACAGCTCCATCCCCTTGTACCACTTTATTCTTGAATTCTGGACGTCCTTGCAATACATCTTCGCCGCTGACATATTCCCAATCCAAAAGGAAAACGGTATGAAGCATATATACCGCTTCACCTTTAAGGATCATATGTGTATCTCTCCAAAAACCAATGCTTTTATTTCGGCCTAAATATTCCTCTCCTACGTTTAAACCTCCTACAAAGCCAACTTCCCCATCTATGATGATGATTTTACGGTGATTCCTAAAATTAAATTTTTGATTGAAAAAACCGTGTTTCAATGGCGAAAAGGGATAGGCTTTAACCCCTGCATTTTTCATCCGTTTAACCTCATTATTTGAGAGGCTTAAACTTCCTGCCGCATCAAAAATGAATAAAACCTCCACACCATTTTTTGCTTTTTCAATAAGGATATCTATAATTTCAGTACCAAGCCTGTCGGAACGAAAAATATAGTATTCAATATGGATGAATTTCTCAGCTTTTCTTAATTGTTTTATGATTTCTGTAAACGTTTCGTTGCCATTTTTCAATACTTCCGTTTTCGATGATGTACTAATGGTGGTCTCAGATGCATTTTTGGCAAAAGCTGCGAATGATTTCTGATGATCATTCAAGAACGATAAATCTGGAGAGGATACCCGTGTAACAAGACTCTTCCATTCTTCTCGATCTTTTTTCCTTTTACTTCGGAATAAATACCCCTTTAAATAGAGCTGACCTGAGAATAGATAAAACACATATCCAAATACCGGGAAAAATAAAAGCACATACATCCATAAAAGTGTCTCGTGGGCAAATCTATTTTCGAGCATTAGTGAAAATAGGGTGATAAACATGACCAAAATATATAATCCAATAAAAAATAGCTTCACGTCGAAGCTAACTTGAGTAAACAGGATCATATAAACTGAAGCAATTAATATAAATAAAAATACAATTTCCATCCTTCTTCTTTTCATCTTTTCATTCTCCTACACAGCAATATTTTATATATAAATATCATATACCCATATTTGATGGTAAAAGAAACAAAACACTTACGAAAACAATGTTCGCAAGTGCTTTGTGTATTACCTATCCAGTTATCACTTCATGACAGGAATCAAACTTTCATACAACTCCATATACTTTAATGACGATGATGTCCAACTAAAGTCTAACTTCATTGCATTTTCGGCCATTTTCCTCCATCTTTTCGGCTGGAATTTGTAAAGACCAACAGATTGCTCAATTGTATGGAGCATATCGTGTGCATTATAATTCGTAAAACTGAAGCCATTGCCTTCACCAGTAAATTGGTTATACGGTATGACCGTATCACGAAGTCCGCCAGTTTCCCTCACTAAAGGCAGTGTACCATACCGCAGTGCCAAGAGTTGGCCGATACCACATGGTTCGAATTGTGACGGCATCAGGAATAAATCAGAACCTGCATATATCCTTCTTGCCAACCCCTCATCAAAATATGTATGGACTGAAACCTGATTTGGATATTGGTCAGCTAAATGACGAAATGCCGTTTCATATTGCTCTTCACCCGTACCTAAAAGAATGAATTGAACTCCTTGGTTCATCATTTCATGAAAAACATGGAGAACAAGATCTATTCCTTTTTGATCAACAAGCCTCGTTACCATTGATAAAACCGGGACGTCATCATTGACAGGAAGACCCAGCGATTCCTGTAGCTGACGTTTATTCTCCATCTTACCCTCATAAGAATCGAATGGAACAGCAAGATGTTCATCTGCTGCAGGATTATATTCCTCATAATCGATTCCATTGATAATCCCTTTAAGCTCACCATTTCTCTTACGTAAAAACCCATCCAGATTTTCCCCGAAATAAGGTATCTGAATTTCTTCCGCATAACTTGGGCTTACAGTTGTGACTATGTTAGAAAAAGCCAGGCCGGCTTTCAAATAACTTACATTCCCATGAAATTCAAGACCATCGATATTAAAATATAACTCACTCAAATCGAGTAATTCAGCTAATACAGCTTTAGGATAAACTCCTTGATAGCGTAAATTATGTATCGTAAATATCGTTTTAATATCCTGATAGAATGGATGGTTATGATAATGGGCTTTCTTCAAAACGCTGACAAGGCCCGTTTGCCAATCATGGCAGTGTATAACATCCGGTTTTTCTTCTAAATAGGGTAAAGCCTCTAAAATTGCACGGGAAAAGAAGGCGAACCTTTCGCCATCATCGAAGAAACCATAACTACCATGCCTTTTGAAATAATATTCATTATCCAGAAAATAATATGTAATTCCGTTAGCAACAAGTTTTTCGATGCCGCAAAATTGCTGGCGCCAACCAACAGGAACTTCAATACTCGTAATATGTTCCAATTCCTGTTTGAATTGGTTTGGAAGATCCGCGTATTTAGGTAGGATTACACTTACATGGACTCCCTGTTTTTTCAGCGCTTTCGGGAGCGCGCCTATAACGTCTCCGAGCCCTCCCGTTTTTATAAAAGGGGCGCATTCTGAAGCAGCAAATACAACATTCATTGCCGCACCTCCTCTATTAAATTACTTCCGCTTTTTTTATTACTGTAGGCTGTTTTAAACCAATAACTGATTTTTCACCAGTAACTCTCACTTCTTTATCAGTTATGATATTTTCAACGATGGCCCCTTCTTCAATCACGCCTTTTTGCATGATGATGCTATTTCTTACTATCGCACCCTTTTTCACCTTTACCCCACGGAAGAGTATACTGTTTTCGACAATCCCTTCAATATCACAACCGTTGGCTATCAATGAATTGGTAACCTTCGAAGAACTTGAATATTTGGTCGGTGCCTCATGTTTGATTTTCGTATAAACAGCCCAAGTATCCCCGAAGAAAGAACGGATTACCGAAGGGTTCAGGAAATTCATATTACTGGCATGAAAGCTTTCAATGGAATGGATGAATGGCATATCACCAGTAAAGTTATAGCCTTTTACGGTAAAACGATGAAGATTTGCTTTCACAGCGTCTTTCAAAAAGTCATATTCCCCACTGGCAACACAGCTTTTGATCAAGTTCACCAATAGCGTTTTACTTATGATGAAAGTTTCTAGACAAACATGGTCACCAGGTCTAGGGATGGTATAAAAGCTAATGTCAGTTATGTCTTCATCCGAATCTACCGAGCAGGTGTGATAGATTGGTTTTTCAATCAATTCCCCTACATAATCCTTATATACCACCGTTATATCCGCTTTATGTTTTTTGTGATAATCAAGCACTTCATTAAAATCCAATTTGCATACATGGCTTCCTGGGGAAATGATGACAGTATCTGCCTCTGCACGTTCGAAAAAGCTGAGATGATCATAAAATTGCTTCATATCGCCTGTTACCGTTTCGTCCGGATGGATAGGGGGCAAGATGTGTAAGCCTCCTGAACGCCGATCCAAGTTCCATTCTTTACCTGAGCCAAGATGATCCATAACTGAAAGATACTTTTCTTTTGGAAAAACGGCTACTTTTGATACATCTGCATTAATGAGATTCGACATAGTAAAGTCAATCAAACGGTAGCGTCCACCAAATGGCACAGATGCTACATTACGGTGAGCAGTCAGATCTTTTAAATGTTGTCTTTCATTGATTAAGTTAATAATACCCAACACATTTTCCATAGCATCTTCCCCTTTTTCTAGTTAAGAGTGATCTTTTTTTTGTTTGGATTGATAATGGTTTGATTTTCACCAATTAAGGTAATATCGGATGTCACCGCTGAATTGCCAACTACGGCACCATCTTCTATAACACAATTGCTGGCTATGATGCTTCTTTCTATATGAACGTTTTCACCAATCGTGACATTAGGCATGATGACTGAATCTTTTATGGTTGACCCATAGCCCACCTGTACATTATAGGATAAAACCGAATGTTCAATGTTCCCATGTATCATGCATCCTTCATTGATAAGCGACTGACTGACCTCGGCATCCGGTGATATATATTGCGGCGGATGATTTGCATTGCGGGCAAAAATTTTCCATTGCTGATCATCCAACTGGAAATTTGGCGTATCCTCCAATAAGTCCATATGTGCCTGCCAAAGGCTTTCGACCGTTCCGACATCTTTCCAATAATCATTAAAACGGTAGGCATATAGCTTTTTTCGATCTTCAAGCATTTTTGGAATGATGTTGCTGCCAAAATCATTGGAAGAATTTTCGTCCTTTTCATCATTGATTAAATACCGTCTTAGGGTTTTCCAATTGAAAAGGTAAACTCCCATGGAAGCGAGATTACTTTTTGGATATTTTGGTTTTTCGTCAAATTGTGTGATTTTATCATCATCATTGGTATTCATGATTCCGAAACGACTTGCTTCCTGCCACGGCACTTGAATGACCGCTATTGTTGCCTCTGAATTTTTTTCGATGTGATAATCAAGCATCTTACTGTAGTCCATCTTATAAATATGGTCACCAGAGAGAATCAGTACATGTTCCGGATCATAGTTATCAATGTATTGGATATTTTGATAAACTGCATTTGCCGTCCCTTTATACCATTCACCGCCTTCTTTCCCTTGATAAGGGGGAAGTACGGAAACTCCGCCAACATCCAAATCAAGGTCCCAAGCTTTGCCATTACCAACATAATCATTTAGAATCAAAGGCTGGTATTGGGTCAGTACCCCAACCGTATCTATACCAGAATGAGTGCAGTTACTTAATGGAAAATCGATGATTCTATATTTACCGCCAAAGGGAACAGCTGGTTTTGCCAAACCAATCGTCAATTCACCTAACCTTGAACCCTGGCCTCCTGCCAATAACATTGCTATCCATTTTTTCGCTCCCATTATTCGGTCACTCTCCCCCGTCTTTTTTTTGTTTGCTTCATAAA
Organism: Peribacillus sp. YIM B13477; assembly: GCF_042787955.1. Classification (NCBI taxonomy): domain Bacteria; kingdom Bacillati; phylum Bacillota; class Bacilli; order Caryophanales; family Bacillaceae; genus Peribacillus; species Peribacillus sp. YIM B13477. The sequence goes on along the minus strand of NZ_JBHZPD010000001.1, from coordinate 1,127,016 downwards.
TATAGAAATGCCTAATGGAGGTACAGTTATTTCCATGCTGTATGGTTGATTATGGTATGGTATCTTTTTGACATTAATGGGTTCTTCATTGATCTGACCCGACCCTCCGAAAGCTGCTGAATCACTGCTGAAAACTTCTATATATTTGCCATGGGATGGTACACCTATTTGATATTGAGCATGAGCCTGTGCAGAAAAATTACAGACAACAATGCAATAATCGCCTTTGCGTTTACCTTTTCTCATAAAGGTGATGATACTTTGTTCACTATTGTTCGGATCGATCCATTCAAAACCTTCCTGGACATGATCCAGTCTCCAAAGGGAGGAAGTTTGGCTATAAAAGTTCTGAAGGGTACGGAAGTAATATGCCATCTTTTCGTGGGATTCATATTCCAAAAGCAGCCAATCCAATTGTTCCTCATCTTTCCATTCTATGAATTGACCAAATTCACCTCCCATAAATAGAAGCTTCTTTCCAGGATGCGTCATGAAATACCCAAAGAGTAACCGTAAATTTGCAAACTTCTGCCAATAGTCACCTGGCATTTTATTCAATAATGACTTCTTGCCATGAACCACTTCATCATGTGAAAAGGGCAAGACGAAATTTTCTGAAAAAGCATAGAAAAATGAAAATGTTAAGAGGTTATGATGATATGGCCTTTCATTTGTTTCAAGTTTCATATAACGAAGGATATCGTTAGTCCATCCCATATTCCATTTGTAATTAAAGCCCAGGCCGCCTATATCAGTAGGAGAAGTTATAAGTGGCCGGTCTGTCGCTTCTTCAGCCATCATTAATGCATTGGGAAATTTCTTGAAAACCACTTCGTTAAGTTTTTGTAAAAATTGTATGGCTTCCAGGTTTTCCTCACCGCCAAACTGGTTTTTCAGCTTGACCGGCAATGGATTATCATGATTCAAGTAAACCATTGACGATACCGCATCGACACGGACCCCATCAATATGGTATACATCCATCCAAAACATGACATTTGATATAAGGAAACTGATTACTTCAGGTTTAGTAAAATCAAAGTTGTATGTCCCCCATAACGGGCGATCTGCTCTCGTGTAATCAATTGGTTCATAGAGAGGCGTACCATCAAAACGGGAAAGTCCATGCGCGTCTTTACAAAAATGGGCGGGAACCCAGTCAAGGATTACTCCTATGCCCTTTTGGTGGCAAAGGTTAATTAAATATTTAAAATCTTCCGGTGAACCGTACCGACTGTTTACGGAATAATAACCCGTGACCTGGTATCCCCACGATTTATCAAAAGGGTGTTCCATTATGGCCATGATTTCAATATGTGTAAAACTATTATCAATCACATATTCAACTAATCTATCAGCCAATTCACGGTACGAATAAAATTCACCATCTTCTTTCTGTTTCCATGTTCCTGGGTGCACTTCATAAATGGACATGGGTTTTTGATAAATATTTTCCTTTTTCCTATCGGCTATCCACTTCGAATCTTGCCATTCAAAATTATCCAGCCTTTTAATGACCGAAGCAGTATTTGGTCTGACCTCCGAATAAAAGGCATATGGATCGGCTTTTAGGATACGTTTATTTCCGGGTGTATGTATTTCATATTTATAGAGTTCCCCTTCTTGTAATCCTGGTACGAACAACACCCAGATACCTGAACGCTCGATCCGTTTCATCGCATGATCTTTTCCGTCCCAATTATTAAAATTACCGACTACTGAAACTTGCTTGGCATGGGGGGCCCAAACGGTGAAGCGTACTCCTTCATTACCTAATGTTGTCACAATATGTGCCCCAAGCATTTTATAGCTTTCATAAAGGGTGCCTTCATGAAACAAATACAAATCGAAATCGCTTGGATAAATCTCTTGTAGCTGGTCAATAATTGTACTCAATAAAACCCCTCCATCAGTATTAACTCGATAGTATTTTACCCATCCTTCCCCAGTTATTATATATATTCGATAAAAATGATATTAATCCTTCAAATGGAGGTGAAGTTATTGTTATAAATAGCCGTTTTTTTGTAAATTTAAACACTTTTTTAAAGAAAAAAGACATTTATTGTAAAAATATTATTATACCAAGAAAAACTCTCCCCTTTTTTTGGGAAGAGCTTTAAGGTATCCAGTATGAATGCTTCATGTTATTTGTTCAGTTCGAATCATGGAAGTCTTCGTCAAGAATAAATAGGATAATGAGACTGACCATGCCAAAGGAGTATTCCCGTTTGGTAAATTACTGCCTCCAATATATAACTCAGGAACTTCCCAATTTTCCGGAATGATCATTTTGGTTTTATCTATATATTCATTAACTTTGTTCATCATGCCAAGTTCAAGGTAGCATAAGCCCAACCATGGAAGCCCGAAACACCATTCCGCTTCTTGACCGTCATTATAATAAAGGTCCTTCTCATATCTAATGCAACCATTTGTTCTTTCTAGTCTTTCTGTGACATTCTTCAATATTTCAAGTGCTATTTCACGGTCTACCAGCCGATACGGATAAATCAACGATAAAAGGGCTAAATCCGTCTCTTTTGAATAACTTTCCCTTGGAAGCAGGAAACGAAGTGTTTCTTCTCCCTTTTTAATCAGTTCTTCCTTGACGTTTACCAGCATTTTGACTGAATTCAATCCAGCAACACATGCACCTATGCTTGAAGCGTGGATTTCTATATTTTCTTCCCACATCCCGTTATCTTCCGACTGCCAATATTGCAGGCATTCCAAGTAATTGACCAGCTTTTGGACAATTTCTAAATCACGTTGGTTTCTTATCACCTTTTTACCATGCCTATATCCTTCACCGACACCCCATAGAAAGGCACCTACCGCATCATTTTGGGCATGCCCCCACTCATCGGGCAGTTCTTTTAGCTCAGTGGAATACCTTGCATGGATATGTTCAAATAGAAACTGGGGTTTCTGCACCGTATGAATATCTATCTTCCACTCATAGGTTTGAAATAAGTCGAATAAAGCATGATATGCTTTTTCGTAACGATTGGACGGATCATTTATAAAAGGTATTACTGTATAAACGACATCCCTTATCCAGACATAATTATAATCATCGGAAACGCTTGCAGTATATGCACCATTAGGAAGCCGCATGCGATCAAGAACCTCTAGGGCACCATTAACATTCATCAATTGAACACCTCCATAGTTATTTGCTTATTCCCATTGTAGACAGACTCCCGTTTTCTAAACGTTGGTTGTTTCATTTTCAATTAGAAGCGCTTTCATTTCTGCTAACCAAACCGATCATTCAGAAGTACATTCACCCTAGTTTATGTAATCACTGGCCATTTTGATAATCAAGCTTCCAATGTTCATAAAAAAGCGTCATTTGCCTAACCGTAATGAACGAACTCAAAAAGGTGCGGTTTATGAAATATGTTCTTGGGAAATAAAAAACCAGTAATGGCAATCCATTACTGGTTATATCGGCCTATCATTAAAATGTTTAGTAATGATCAAAAGAAATTTCGTAATTTCATCAAGGAAAGCAATCCAATCATAACCGTAGCCAATCGATGCCCCATTCAGGAATCTGCATATTACTAAGCAGCGCCAAAGGATCGATTCTAGGTATGAAAGTCCCTATCGAAGACCCTGTTTAGCAAAACCGATACTTAGGTATCCCATAAAATAAATTTACAATCCTTTACTCCTTGGCAAAAGCCTTCGACCTCGGAAAAGCCACCGCTTTTCCATTTTAGAATTATCCTGACTCGTATAATTTCACCGTTGTTTTAATAAGTTTCTTCAATTGCTTTTCAGCTGGCCAAGCAGAATGGGCAACTCACTATATATTTCGATGATCTCATTTATCGGCATTCTAACTAAACCGCTGGAAGATGGGGCAACGAATTCCATGGTCTCATTGAATGTAGTTTCTTCTTGCAGCCCCCATGAGATTTTTCGTAATTGACGATATTCCTGATAGACACCCTTTCCTACAAAACAGACAAGTTTAGGTTTATACTTTTTTATTTTCCTTTTTAATTGTTTCCTTCCTTTTATGTACTCTTCTTTAGTGATATCGTCCGCTCCTTTTGTAGGTCTGGAAACGATATTGGTAAAACCATAACCTAAATCCAGCAATGACGAGTCTTCAGTCGGTTCATATTTCCTTGGTGTCAGCCCGGACTCGAAGAGGATTTTCCAAAATCGATTATTTGGATTCGCATAATGATGACCAGTCTCACCTGAACGAATGCTTGGGTTGAAACCTACGAACAAAATATCCAAATTTTCCTTTAAATGATCAGAGATGCCTTCCATTTTAAAACTCCTTTTCAAATTTGCTATTTAATCATTGTACAAAACTGAAAAATATTTAACTACCTTTTGAACGGTGACGGCTCCATAGTATGGGTGCAGACCTGACAAATTGTATATGGAAGACCTATTGCCCCTAAAACATTACGTTCGCCTTCACTGGACACAGTGCCAAACATTAGATATGAAAAGGATACCATAGTGGAGGTAAAGATTTTTTCCAAGGAATAAATTGATAACCGATTTTTCCGATGTCCCGGCATAAAGCAAAAACCTGCATGCTTTTCAAAGCTTGCAGGGATTTAAATTAAAGGATATCCGCGATTTTTTTTCATGTACTCATCGTCGGAAATGACAGACATCTAAAGGACATTAAGTATATGGCTGAGTGCATTCAAGTTGCCCATTCATTTACTAGTAGTGAACTGATGACTATTGTAGGCACGGGGAGGGCTATTGGGGAAACCAAGACAAGCGAAAGACCCATTATTTCTGGTAGAAATCAAGGGAATTTTTGGACGCTGAATTAGCCTCCATCAATCAAATGCTGATATCCAAACAGGCAGGGATTTAAATTCGATAGAGTAAAAGAAATAGTCCCTCCTATTATATTAAGTGAAAGTGTAAATCACTCATTTGAACAGTAGGAGCTATAAATTATTGATTCTGCTTCTGTTCTAAAATCATTCAAATCTCTCCGATGGTTTTCTTTAGTAAGGGGTACTATGAATTCTTATACATCGGAGTGATAAGTCTCTCGATTTTTGGGAACCCTTAAAAATGGTAATGAATCTATTAAATAAGATCAAGATCCTTTATTAAAACCGCAGCAACTTTATAGTCGGAATTCCATTTGGCAAACGACTTTACTCGTAGGCACATACATACCTACGAGTTTATTTCCGCATCGGAATATGCTTCTTGTGTACATTCGCTTCTTTCAAACTCGGAATCAGGAAACATTCTGGCGGTGTTCGATATGATCATGTTTTCTCGCATTGCCCATTTTATTGATGGTAAGAAGAATTCCAGAAAACCATATTGTCACGATGCCAGTATAGATGTATATATGGGCTTCAATCGGAATCCATGTAGCTAATAATGTTCTTACATTGATTAAGATAATAAAACCGCCCACTAAAACACCCATTAATTGAGCAGGAAGCATCCTGACGAGCCAGGCTGCAATTGGTGCGGCAACCACCCCTCCAATTATCAACGCTACGACCCAAAGCCAATTGACAGCTTCCCATCCAAGAGAAATGATAAAGCCAAGACTTCCAAAGAAAGCAATGGCAAATTCGCTCGTATCTACAGTTCCTACAGCTTTCCTTGCCGTCATGCCTTTTTTTGACAATAAAACAGGTGTTGCAATCGGTCCCCAACCGCCTCCGCCTGTTGCATCACAAAAGCCTGCAAAAAGGCCTAACGGAATGGATTGTTTTGCGGTCAATGGCTTTACGGTTTCATTTTCCTTTGACGGTTTAAAAATAAATAAAAAGCGGAATAAAACGTATACACCAAGACCAAATAAAAATATGGCAATATACGGTTTTGCTAATTCGGCTGGCAGGTTACTCAGGAAACATGCACCTACAAATGCACCAACAGAACCTGGAATGATCAAGCGATAGACCATATTTTTATCGACGTTCCCAAACTTTATATGTGAAGCTCCGGATACTGCTGTGGTCACTACTTCCGATAAATGAACGGATGCTGATGCTACTGCAGGGGCAATCCCGAATGTCAATAATAAGGAAGTGGAACTCACTCCATACCCCATTCCAAGCGAACCATCAATTAATTGGGCTAAAAACCCGATAAAGGCCAAAACGATTAACTTTTTCATGACATTCCCCTTTTTTCACTAAAATAGAACCTATATCATCGACCCGATGGTACCGTTTGCCTGTATAAATCATTTAGATTTCCTTTAAGGCACAAAGAGGCACCTAACCAAAATGAAATGACATGTTGGTTAGGTGCCTTCAGTTTTTCTGATCAGCCCATCGATATATTTTCTTCAGCTTCTACAGGTAAAAGCCTAGCTAAAAAACGATATCTTTCTTTTAAGGAATATTTATAAATATCCTCTATTGAATCTTTCAATAATTTAGATTTTTCTTCTTTTGAAAATGACCCACTCTTTATAATCATTCTTGCTTCAAAAAGGAATTCAAGATATTCTTCATACGATTCATCATATACTTTACCTAGGTCATTCCGTATTTTTTTTGCGAGCGTTGGACTTGCTCCATTGGTAGAAACACTTATGGAAAGCATGCCTCTATTCAATGTGGCCGGTATATGAAAATTACCCAACTCATGATTGCTGATTACATTAACCAACTGACTTTCGGATGCATTCTCGTAAACTCGTTCATTTACTTCAGTAGAATTGGTAGCTACAATGATTAAAAATGCATCATTATAGTCAGTTTCTTCCACTTCTTTAAGTAAGACCCGAATCTTACCTTCTTTCTCCAACACTTGAAAACCTGTGCATATTTCGGGGCTTACGACGGTAACTTCAGCACCAGCTTCCAATAAGGGGCCCGCTTTAAAGTAAGCTATTTTACCACCGCCGATGATGACACACTTTCTGTTCTCGATATTAAGCGTAATTGGATACATAGTCTCCCTCCCCACTCACTTCATGAATTCGTTCCGATATTGCTTGTTCAATCTTTGGGTGATAACCTAAATATCGGCAAAGTGTGAATCTTTGCTTCCCCTTTTTTTGGATCTTTTTTATACTTTTTTCAATCGACTGCATTAAGAGACCTGTAAACAATAAGTAAGGAATGATAAATACTTGGTTTGATCGAGATTCCACCGCAAATTCCAACGCTTCTCCAAAGCTTGGTGTGGCAGCTGTCAAATAACACTCTTGCACCCGGATTTTTGGAAACCTGTTCCTTAGCAAAACGGCCAATCGAGATAAATCCCTTTTCACGTCGGGATCACTGCTGCCCCTTCCAACCAATAATACCAAGGAATCCTCTGTAACACTTACATTTGTTTCCTCCAACCGTTCCACTAAAATGTCAACCATTTTCTCGCTGACACCAATCGGCCTCCCGTATTTCAAGTCAACGGCAGGGTACCGTTCTTTCATTTTATTCAATATGACTGGAATATCATGTTTTGCATGTACAGCTGTCAGCAATAGAACAGGAATGGCCAATATACTCGTCGCACCTTTTTGGACGCATCGTTCGTAGGCCTCTTCAATCGTAGGAGTTTCCAATTCCAAGAAGCAATACTCTTGAATGGAATATGGCTGTGCTTGCATACAAACTTTAATAAAATCAATGGCTTGGGCTGAAGCTTCTTTAACACGGCTGCCATGGCAAATATATAAAATGGCTTCCATTAAAAGGCCTCATTCGCCAACAAATTTTCGGTTTGTTTTCCTTCAAACCATTTGATTTTTTCCCGTAAATTAACGACATCTCCCACGACTATCATGCAAGGATTCGAAATTTGTTCGTTATTGGCGGTTTCCACTACTTTAGCCAACGTACTGACAGCTGTTTTTTGCGTTGTTAATGTACCCCAATGAATAAGGGCTACCGGAGTCTCCGGGCTTTTCCCATGTTCCAAAAGTTTTCCTTGAATATATGGCAGGTTTTTAACACCCATATAAATGGCTAATGTATCGATTCCTTTTGCAAGGGATTCCCACTTGATATTATCCTCTTCATCTTTTTTCCGATGACCGGTAACAATTGCAAATGATGAAGCATGGTCCCTATGTGTAACTGGAATTCCCGCATAGGCTGTAGCGGCGATTCCAGCCGTAATTCCTGGTACGATTTCAAAGCTCACGCCACTTTTGGCAAGGGCTTCCGCTTCCTCACCGCCTCTCCCAAAGACGAATGGATCGCCGCCTTTCAAACGGGTGACTATTTTCCCCTTTTTTGCATATTTAACGAGGAACCGATTGATGGTATCCTGCTGCAACAAATGATAATCCGGCAGTTTACCGCAATTAATCAGCTCGACACCGTCTTTTGCATGATTCAAAAGTTCTTTATTGACAAGTCGATCATATAAAATGACATCAGCTTCTTGGATGCATTTTAATCCTTTTAATGTAATTAAATCTGGATCTCCGGGACCGGCTCCTACTAGATATACTTTCCCCATTTTTGCATCCTGCCTTCCCTTAGAGAATTGTTTCGAATTCCGATAAAACGAAACCTGCTCCATTTTTAATTTTCCTTTTTTCATATAATGAGATGTCATCCACTTCAGGCATTTTCAAATAATGCTTTTCCAGCTCGATATCAACAAGTTCAAACGCCTTTTCATCTGAATCGGCAACAATGATGACATGAATTGGTTTTTCCTTGATAGTGACTTCAAAACGGTATAGATTCATGGAATGCTTACCTTCCCCTATTAAACGGCCACTTCCGCTAATATATCATCAAGTTTACTTTGTAATTCGTCCACCCCTACCCTTTCCACAAAATCGAGAAAGGTTTCGGATAGTAGTTTTGTTTCTTTGAAAAATAGGATCATTTCTTTCAGAACATGATGGAGCTTTTCAGCTTCCACTTTTCCTTTAAGCTTTTCATTGAACTTCCCGCCCTCATTAAGCGTTCCTCCAACGTATATCTCGAAAGCCTCGACCATCTTTTTATCCTGGTTTTTCATTTTTATGCCTTGCAGCCCTATTTCGGCGATGGCTCTTTGACCGCAATTATTCGGACAGCCGACCATATGCATCCTTACAGGCACATCGAGATCTATTTCCTTGTCAAGTGATTCAGATATGGTCCTCATTCGGTTTTTCGTTTCAACCAGAGCCAGGTTGCAATACTCGATGCCTGTACACGAAACGGAATACCCAATGAATTTCTTTGGTTGATATGGAAATCTTTCAAAGATGGATTCCTGCTTTAATTCCTCAAGTTTTGCATCCGGCACATTAGGAATGATTAGATTTTGAGAATTACAGTTGCGGATTTCACCATTTCCATATTTTTTTGCAAGTTCGGCAAATTCGATCACTTCGTCTGGGTTTAAACGACCAACTGGTATATTGACGCCAACATAGTTCAGACCATCTTGCTTTTGTTTATGGATGCCGTAGAAATACCCTGCATTCCATCCTTTCACCGCACTTTCTCCCTTTTCAGGAAGCGGACCGGTGTATTCCAGCAATTTTTCCTTGAATTGTTCAGGACCCCAGTCAGCGACAAGGAATTTCAAACGTGAGCGATGACGCTTTTCACGGTACCCAAAGTCACGGAATATCGTCGTGATGGCGGCAGCCACTTCCACAGTTTTTTCAGGTAAAATGAATAAGTCAAGTTCTTCTGCCAGCATCGGAACGGAGGAAAGCCCACCCCCTACTTTTACGTGAAAACCGACTTCCGTTACTCCATCAATTACTTTAGTAGCTGGATTGAATGAAACACAGTTGATTTCAGCATTTGAAGCATTATGGATATTAGCACTTATGGACATTTTATATTTCCTCGGAAGGTTCGAATAGTCTTCGTTAAGGCGGAAATACTCAAATACATCATAAAGTACCTCGCGTGTATCAAAAAGTTCATCAGGATCGATGCCTGCCAATGCATTACCGATGATATTGCGGGTTATATCACCACAAGCTCCAGCCGTAGTCATTCCAACCTTTTCTAAACGATTCAATATATCCGGGACCTGTTCGATGGTCAGCCAATGGAATTGAATGGCTTGACGGGTTGTAATGTCATATACATCCCTCCCGTAATCTTTAGCGATGTTAGCTAGAGTTATTTGTTGATCATAAGTCAGGATACCTCCGGGAATTACGACTCGCATCATCCAATAACCAGCTTCTTTTGGCCGTTGCAGGTATAAACCTGCCCACTTGAACATATCCCATTTCTCTTTAGGGATGGAATCAAACCCATTTGCTGCGTAATGTGGAATATCATCAAATATCTTCAAGCCATCTTTTTCCAATTTCCAGATTTCCGTTTTATTTTTAGCGATTAGTGGATTTTCCGACCAAAATTTCTCGTAAACCATTACATTTCCTCCTTGATTAAATCGCTTTCTTTGCTGTTAAATAACCGATTACCTGTTCAACGCACTCTTCAATGCTGTATTGGTCGGATTCTAAAATGATTTCCGGTTGTTCAGGTTCTTCGTATGGAGAGTCGATTCCGGTAAAATCTTTAATGATGCCTTTACGGGCCTTGTCATAAAGCCCTTTTGGATCACGCACTTCACACTCTTCGATCGGACACTTTATGTATACTTCAATAAACTCCCCTTCTTCGAGTAAATCACGTACAATCTGCCGATCTGCCCTGAAAGGTGATATGAAAGCGGTCAATACGAACTGCCCACTATCCACGAATAACTTGGAAACCTCACCAATCCGCCTAATATTCTCGGTTCTATCTTCTTCAGAAAAACCTAAATCTTTATTTAAGCCATGACGGATATTATCACCATCCAAAACATAACTTCGAATATTCCGATTGTATAACTCTTTAGCGACCGCGTTTGCAATCGTTGATTTTCCGGAACCCGATAGTCCTGTAAACCATAGAACCGTGCTTTCATGCCCGTTCTGCTTCCGTCGGTGCTCCTTTGTCAATGACGTCTCATGCCATGTGACATTCGTACTTTTACTCATTTGATAATCCCCCTCTTCATGTGACCCTTCCATTTATGTCAAATCAGTTATAAACTTCATTTTTTTTTAGACCTTCTATCAACACCTCGATGACTTCCTTACGGCTAAAGGTAGCTGGAGGAATTTCTCCATTACGCAACATTTCCCTTACCTTCGTTCCAGACAGGATGACATGGTCTTCCTTGCCATGCGGACAAGTTTTAGCGGAAGCCATATTGCCACATGCTTTACAGTAAAAACTATGTTCAAAGAATAATAGCGTGATTCCTAACTCATCTGCGTTAAAGTTCCCGAAGATTTTTTGGGCATCGTATGTGCCATAATAATCGCCCACACCCGCATGATCGCGTCCGACGATAAAATGGGTGCAACCATAATTTTTACGGACCATCGCATGGAAAATGGCTTCTCTAGGTCCTGCATAACGCATGGCAGCAGGGAAAACTGCAAGGGAGACGCGATCCTTAGGATAATATTTGTCAAGCAGCACTTTATAGCTTTCCATTCTTACATCTGCCGGAATGTCATCTGATTTAGTGGCACCGACGAGAGGATTTAAGAATAAGCCGTCGACGATTTCCAATGCTGTCTTTTGAATATATTCATGTGCACGGTGAACAGGGTTCCTTGTTTGGAAACCAACAACCGTTTCCCATCCTTTTTCAGCGAAAGCCTTCCTTGTCTCGACTGGGTCCAAATAATGAGCTTGAAATAGCGGACGCTCTATTCTCTTGATCAACTTTATTTCCCCGCCGACATATACATCCCCGCGGTTATATAAATTTTTCACTCCAGGATGCTTCTCATCAGCTGTTTGATATACCAATGTCGCTTCCAATTGCTTATCTGGAGTGTAAATATCAGAAACGGAGAGAACCCCGTATGTTTCACCATCATGGGTTAATGTTACTTCTTCACCTATAGTAAGGCTTCCTGCAGTTTCTTCGGTCAAAGGCAGCGTAATCGGGATGCTCCATACATGTCCGCTGCTAAGCCTCATATCCTTTACCACTGTCTCATAGTCACTTTTTGTAAAGAATCCTTTAATCGGGCTGTAAGCACCAGTCCCTATCAATTCAAGATCGCTCAAAGCAATTTCATCGATTTCGATTGACTTCGTTATTTTACTAAAATCATATTTTGGTTCCCAAAGATCGATTAATGTTCCTCCGTGCGGTAAACTGATTGTCATGCTAATTTCCCCCTATGGTTTCTATTTATTTAAGCCTATACTTTCTATTTATTTAAGATAAATGCAATCCGCATTCCGTTTTTTGAGCTCCTTGCCAACGGCCAGAGCGTAAATCATCTGCATTGAAGGCAGGTGCAGTACACGTTTTACATCCAATGCTCGGATATCCATTATCATGCAGGACATTATATGGAAGTCCATTTTTGTGGGCATAGCGCCAAACATCTTTCCATGTCCAATGTATGAGTGGGCATATTTTAACTGATTTGAACTTATTATCCTTATTGATATACTCGGTCTTAGCTCTTGTTTCGGATTGCTCCCTCCGCAGTCCCGAAAGCCAGGCTGTTGCCGATGAAAGCACATCTGTAAGCGGAACGATTTTACGGATGTTACAGCACTTATTGGAATCTCTAAGCCATAATTCATCGCCATATTCCGCCGCTTGTTCCTCAAGCGTCAAGTCAGGTTTCTTCATTTCGATCAAAAGCTTCGGATATCGCTTCTTCACTTCCTCGATCAATTGGTAAGTTTCCTCAAAATGAACATCTGTATCTAGGAAAACTATTTTTGCCGAAGGATTGACCTTCGCCAATAAATCCGTAAGCACGATGCCTTCAATACCAAAACTGCAAGCATAAATCAGTTTGTCACCATAATGGTCATTCGCCCATTTAAGAACTTCCAAAGCACCTTTTGTCTCAGTGTCTTCAGGAAATACAGGGAAGTCCCCTGTATTGAAATTTTCATAGTTTATTAATGCAGCCAACTTTGTAGCCCCCTCTAAAAACTTGCTGTATCAGGTTAGAGTAACTGTTGATCAATTCCCGTTGTAATATTCCCCGGGTTATTTGAATCTAGGAAAAAGAGACGAATCTAACCAATACTCTCTTTATATCAGTTAAACCCGCCTCTAGTTTTTCTAGTCAGCAGATACCTTATTTAATTCTTAGTTTTTCATTTCTCTCCATTTGAATGATTTTACCATCCTGGACAATAAGTGTAATGGATCCATATTTCATTGAATTAAGCATTTCTTGAAGTCGTTCAAAAATTTCTTCAAGCTGATTCTCTTTATCCAAACCAGTTCCTCCTTTAAGAAAATCCGCGAATATTTTATTTTAAATTTCTTAGATTTATATAATTCCATACAACCTTACATTGTTATGGTCTCCCTAAAATTTTCACAAAAAACAAAAATCTTTCCATGATGGAAAGATCGCAAGGTAAATATCTTTACCTTATCTTCCAAAATGATCAACATTTTGTTGGAGGTAGCACCTTGCATCCATCATGCAGGTTGCTGGACTTCAAAGGGCCAATTCCCTCCGTCGCTCTGGATAAGTTTTATTATTTTAAATATTAACATATATTTAATCCTTGTCAATGGAGTTTTCTTATAAAATAACTTGGTTTAATATTATGGATGAACTGTTATTTTTATACACACTATTCAATTTATGATTTTATGTTCATATAAATGCGAAAATAGACTCGTCTTTTTAGATAAAGTCTCCAAAAAAATGAGTCTATTTTCATTATTAGGCCTATTATTGACGCGTGTTATTCTAAAAAAAAATTCTAGGGTTCCAGTCTTTTTATAGAAGGAATTAATTTATTGAAGTCATTAATTTCTTAACTGTATCGCTTCTACAAATTCTTGAACCTGACTCTGGACGCGATCAATTAAATGCAAATCATTGATTGGGTTTTCTGGATTCTGTTTATCTATTTCCTTATCAACAAAATAAATCCCCTGCATCGGCTCGCCTTTTAATATTGAAATTAATGGTTTAAGCGCATAGTCAATCGCCAATAGATGCCTGTTACTTCCACCAATCATGATTGGCAGCACCGGCTTACCCTTAAAAGCACCTTCTGGCAGCAGATCAATCAATGCTTTCAATACACCTGTATAAGAAGCCTTATAAACCGGTGAACCTATAATGACTCCTCTGGCTGCTTGAATTCTCTCTGAAAGCTTTGAGATATCCTCGCTATTATATTTCCCTTGGAATAAATCATCTGCTGTGAAATCCGTAATCGAGAAATAAGCTGTAGTAAATCCTGCATTTTCGACTAATGATTGAATATGTTTTAGTGAAATGTCCGTTCTTGATGGAATAGCCGGACTTCCTGATAAAATTACGATATCGCTCATTTGATACCCTCCAATGTTACAAGATTTCCAGATATAATTTTCTTAGAGCATTTCGTGAAGTATACATTTATCGTAATTGTCTGAAAAATATAAGTCAAATCTTACACTCTGGACATCTACTCTGAATGAAAAAAGAAACGGTCATATTTACGGCTTGATGCTCATGCCCTTAAATATGACCGTTTCATTATGTATGATTTTGTTTCCCATGAATACCATATACCAAAAGTTGAGCAATGCTCTTAATTCGTTCAGAAGTAAAATATGGCTCCTTTTTTTGTTGATGGATCTCATAATGTGTAGATAAAGCCAATGTGAAAGAAATGATCCCTACATTAAATAATATAATATCAGAGATATATTGTATCTCTCCGCTATCTATTCTCTTCTGTATTTCAATATGCCTGGCATTTGGCCTGAAAATCTGATCTACATATTGCTTTGAAATATCTTGATCGAATTGTGTTTCCCTAAATAATATCGAAAACTGTTCTTTATTTTCAAGAATTTTTTTTATCATGGTAGTAACATGATTCTCCACTAGATTATCCGTGGATAGATGGCTAGTCCCATCTTCAGATTCCTCTTTTTCATTAGGGGTAATTGTAGCCAAAAGCAAATCTTTTTTGCTGTCAAAGTATTTGTAAATAGTAGCTTCGGAAACATTGCATGCAGAGGCAATTTCATTCGTTCTTGTCATGTCAAAACCTTTAGTGGCAAAAAGAGTCCGGGCTACATTTATGATTCGTTCTTTGGTTTGCTGCCCTTTTTTCAAAAATATCAACCTTCTTTTATAAAGATAAGACCGGTTTCACCCATCTATTTCCCATGATATATCGCTGGTATCAATCGGTCAATATTACCTTTGATCTATTAGAATTCAATATTCCCATATATCATAAATAGAAAACATCGTCTGGTTGGGACGATGTTTTCTATTTATGAAAATCACTTAAAAGATGCATAGCCATCATCGACCATGACTACACTTCCATTGATCGCATCCGCTTCCTCTAACGATAATAGATAGACGGCATTTGCAATGGCTTCTGGCTTAATCAATTCACCGCGCATTTGCCTTGCATTCAATTTATCGATGATTCCCATGTCTTTATAACCTTGTATGATAGGAGTGTCGACCCCGCCCGGCGCAATGCCCACAACGCGTATGCCATGAGCACCCAATTCCAAAGCTGCTGTCTGTGTCATCATTCTTACAGCGCCTTTAGTCGCCTGATAGGCAAAAGTCCCATGGGAAGCTAAGTAGCCAAACACAGAAGCGGTATTTATAATGACTCCCTTGTTACCCAGTTCCTTCATTTTCCGGCCTGCTGCCATGATTCCAAAGGCCACTCCGTGCTGGTTCACCCCAATCGTTTTGTAGTAACCTTCCATATCTTGATCTAGGATCATACCGCCCGCACCAATGCCGGCATTATTAAACATGATATCGAGCCTTCCGTATGTTTCCACTGCTTTATTGATTAACGATTCAACATCTTCCTACTTAGAAACATCCGTTTTAACATATATGGCCACTCCACCATTAGCTGTTATCTGATCAACGGTTTCCCGGCCCATTTCTTCATTAAAATCCGCAACAACGACCTTGTCCCCTTTTGCTGCGAATTTCAGGCATGTGGCTCGGCCTATACCGCTTGCTCCCCCTGTGATAACTGCAACTCTTGCTGTCATATACATTCCCCTTCCAACTAAGTGAGTGATCACTTAGTTTTTATTATAAAAGTAAAGAATAGTAAATTCAGTTTTGAGCTTTCAAAAGTAAAGCTGTCCTATTAATAGGACAGCTTCATTTGTTTAGCAAGTTTTCAATTCGGCCTTACTTACGGATGTCTTCACCATTTCAATGAAAAGTTGAAGGAAGCGATCATCACCTGTCAATTCTGGATGAAATGCACTTACGAGGACATGGTCTTGTCTCGCAGCCACTACATTTTCTTCATAAACAGCCAATACTTCTACACCTTCTCCAACTCCATCAGCAAATGGCGCCCGGATGAATACTGCCTTATAAGGTGCTTCCATTCCTTTGATGGATAGGTCAGCCTCGAAACTTTCCCGTTGACGTCCAAATCCGTTCCTTTTAACGGAAATGTCCATTAGTTCGAGATAGGCCACCTCATCGCCAGTCAATTCTTTGGCCGCCAATACCATCCCCGCACATGTACCGAAAATAGGTTTTTTACCTTCGAAGAAAGTTTTGATCGGTTCCATAAATCCATAACGATCCATTAGCTTCCTCATCGTCGTGCTTTCTCCGCCTGGAATGATCAAGCCATCGATTTCCCGCAACTGTTCCGGTTTTTTCACTATAATCGCTTGTTCGCCGGCAGCTTTGATTTGGTTCAAGTGTTCTTCAACCGCTCCCTGTAATCCCAAAACACCGATCGTTATCATATTACCATCCACGTTCCTGCATCCGTTCTGCCGGAGCTAGTTTGGAAATATCAATGCCTTTCATTGCACTGCCCAATTCTTTTGACAACTTGCCAATCAATTCATAATCGGTGAAATATGTAGTCGCTTGAACGATTGCGGATGCGAATTTTTCTGGAGTTTCAGATTTAAAAATACCAGACCCAACGAAAACGCCATCTGCTCCCAATTCCATCATCAATGCAGCATCTGCTGGAGTGGCAATTCCGCCCGCTGCAAAGTTAACTACAGGCAATTTACCTGTGCGTTTGATTTCTCTTAAAATTTCAAATGGGGCTCCAAGATTTTTTGCCTCAGTCATTAATTCATCATCACTCATGATGCTCACTTTGCGAATTTGTGACTGTACCTTTCTCATATGACGCACAGCTTCCACAATATTACCTGTTCCTGGTTCTCCTTTTGTACGAAGCATGGATGCTCCTTCACCAATACGGCGCGCAGCTTCGCCTAAATCACGGCAGCCACAAACGAAAGGTACTGTGAAATCACTTTTTAGAATATGGTATTCTTCATCCGCAGGAGTCAGCACTTCACTTTCATCGATATAATCCACTCCCATGGATTCCAGGACCCTTGATTCAACGATATGGCCAATCCTTGCTTTAGCCATGACCGGGATTGAGACTGCATTCATTACTTCCTCGACAATTCGCGGATCTGCCATTCTTGCTACGCCGCCAGCCGCACGGATGTCGGAAGGAACCCTTTCCAATGCCATGACAGCGACCGCACCGGATGCTTCTGCGATTTTTGCTTGTTCTGCGTTAATGACGTCCATGATTACGCCACCCTTTTGCATTTGTGCCATTCCTCTTTTTACTGTGTCAGTTCCTAATAATTTTTCCATTTCTTTCTTCCCCCTAATATTTTCATTTTTTAGATTTGTTAGGCTTAGTATAAAAAAGAGTTGACCGCATTGAAAGTGTCAGTTTTAATAAATTTAATGGGGTCAGTATTTTTTTCAAAAAGGTGGTAACAAAAAATGAATATGCTTTCTTGTGATTTAAATCGGTTAAGTGGAGTACCTTTGTACGAACAATTATATTCATATATTAAAAAAGAAATTATTGATGGCCGTCTTCTTTACGGCACAAAACTGCCTTCCAAACGGAAATTGGCAGAGTTCCTTCAAATAAGTCAAAATACTGTCGAGACTGCATATGAACAATTGACTGCTGAGGGATACGTTGAAGTCATACCAAGAAAAGGGTACTATATTCAAACATTCGAGGATTTAGAGTATACACAAACTAACCAAGTATCATTGGAACAAAGCAATCATAAAGAAGGGGAATTGCTATATCATTTTCATCCCAGCCAAATTGACACGGAACATTTCCCATTTGAAAAATGGAGAAAATACATGAAAAGCAAAATCGATGAATCACATCAAGATCTTCTATTACTTGGGGATTCTCAAGGGGAATATGAATTACGATGTGAAATTGCCCATTATTTGTATCATGCACGTGGTGTACAATGTGTTCCAGAACAGATCATCATTGGTGCAGGAATGGAAATTTTATTGCAGCAGCTTGTCCTTCTATTCGATAAAAATGCCATCTATGGTGTTGAAGATCCTGGGTATCACTTGATTCATCGGATTTTACGCAGCTACCCAAATGAAGTCCATCCACTGCAAATTGATGAAGAAGGCGTAAAGGTGAACCAAATTGAAGATTCAAAGATCGACGTTGTGTATGTCACTCCCTCACACCACTTCCCCAATGGGACGATCCTATCCGTTAACAGACGGACGCGATTGTTGAACTGGGCTCAAGGGGCAGCAAACCGCTATATTATCGAAGACGATTATGATAGTGAATTTCGTTATAGTGGAAAAACAATTCCTTCCTTGCAGAGTATGGATGCTGGTGATAAAGTGATTTATTTAGGGTCATTTTCCAAATCATTGATGCCATCAATTCGGATCAGTTATATGGTTCTTCCCGCTCCATTGTTACAAATTCACCAACAGGAATTGTCTTTTTACCATTCAACCGTTTCTCGGATTGATCAGCATGTGTTGACACAATTCATGAAGGAAGGTGATTTCGAAAAGCATTTGAATCGCATGAGGAAAGTGTACCGTCGGAAGTTGGAGAAAGTGATCGATCTTTTTAAGCCACATCAACAAATAAAAATCATTGGAGAGAGGTCAGGTTTGCATATCGTCCTCATCGTCAAGAACGGCATGGATGAACAGACACTTATTCAAAAGGCAAACGAAGACCATATTAAAATTTATGGATTATCAACATATTCAATCGAGAAAATTGACGAACATCCTCCAAAAATCATATTGGGCTTTGCAGGGATTCCTGAATCCGAATTGGAAAAAGCCATTCACCTTTTATTGAACTCATGGGGGTTATAAATATATAGAAGTTCACTGTCGTGAACTTCACGAACTGTAGACAAACTTTCGATCGAGTTTGTCTACAGTTTTTTTAGCTTTTACATATTGAACGTTGATTTCCACTTCAGGCACTTGCTTTCCGCCGGCGGTCTGCCCTCGGCTTTGGCCTGAGCGGGTCTCCCCTAGACGCGCTTTTAGTAGTGGCACGGCATTTCTGGCACGCATATCGTGGAAGATGCAGATCATCTGCGTCATTTTTATATCTAAAACCTATATATGGGAAACATAAAAAACGATTGAGTGTGTATTCGTAGATGCAAAAGAAGTATGATATGCGTAAGACTGCTTTCAGGGGATATAAAAAATTGCCGATGCAAGCGATGCTTACTTTCTCTGCCATTAATTTAAAGAATATGGCCAATTGGACATGGCTAGGTCCAAAAGTGGCTTAACATAGTGGCTCATAGAGCCCCAATTTCTTAACTTTAGGAGATATTTCAATGAAAATGCCAAAAGAGGTTCGGAATGGTCTCATCCTGATTCCCTCTCACGATTGTATCGGGATGATTACCATGATTTTAATACAAGACTTTTCTTTGTGATGAAATTCGGATTGAATGTCTGGAGCCCAGCCCCTGCTTGAAGCTTGCGGTGAGGAGTATTTGGCAGGACGTCGACCTTAAGGGAACGGAATCATCATCCGGACCGCAAAATGTGTGCTCCGGGGTTCGAATAATTCGTTGTCGGTCCAATAAAGTGCGGTTTGGACGAAAAACGGCTTCGTCTGAAAACAACTGAGAGGTTTTTCAAATAAAAATAATGCAGGCAAACTCACCTTTTCTACGAGTTTGCCTGCATTCTAAAATTTCACTCTTGTGGATTTTTTTAACTTTTAGATAAATACAGTTCCATCATATCTTTTGGTACCATGCTCCCGCCGGTCGCCCAGATGACATGCGTCGACTGGTTCATTTTATCCAGCAGTTTTTGATCCATAAGATATTCCCTTCCTTCTTTAGCTGACAAAAGTTGTATCGGACCAAATGCTCCTGCTAAGGCAGATGGCTCTAAATAATGTCCTTCCGTCTCTGCCATTTCCTTGAGCAGTTCGAATAACCTTCTATCCTCTATGGTATAGCTGCCGCTTAACATGGTCGTCATCATACTGGAAACCAATCCTGAAGGCCTTCCTACTGCAAGACCATCCGCTTCCGTCTTATTATCGATGCCAAAGTCCTGAACCGAAACTTTGTCATGAAGTCCTGTCATCAATCCGAGCGTCATGCATGGTGAATGTGTCGGCTCTGCAAAAAAACAATGTACATCATCTTCAAAGGCTAACTTGAGCCCATATGTTATGCCGCCGGGCCCGCCGCCGACTCCGCATGGTAAGTACACAAACAAAGGATGATCTTCATCTACGGTAATGGACATATCTTTCAATTGTTTCTTCAGGCGCGTTGCAGCTGTCGCATAACCTAGCAGCAGATCCATGGAATTTTCATCATCAATAAAGTGGCAATCGGGATTAAGTGATGCTTCTTTACGGCCTTCTTCTACAGCTTTACTATAATC
The DNA here is from genome assembly GCF_042787955.1 of Peribacillus sp. YIM B13477. Lineage (NCBI taxonomy): Bacteria > Bacillati > Bacillota > Bacilli > Caryophanales > Bacillaceae > Peribacillus > Peribacillus sp. YIM B13477. The sequence goes on along the minus strand of NZ_JBHZPD010000001.1, from coordinate 1,106,324 downwards.
ATCATCATATTCCTTTACAATGACACCCAGACTTGTTAATTTATCTTTTTTCCACTGTTTGGCATCTGCAGACATATGGACCGTTACTTTAAATCCCAGCTTCGCGCTTATTATTCCAATACTCATTCCTAAATTGCCGGTTGAACCGACAGCAATCGAATATTTTGAAAAAAGCTCCTTATATTCATCACTCGCAAGTATTCCATAATTATCAGTCCGCTTTAAACCGCCATGCTTCATTGCTATTTCCTCAGCACGTTTTAAGACCTCATAAATACCTCCGCGTGCCTTGATTGAACCTGATATAGGCAAATGACTGTCACATTTCAGCAAAAGTTTTCCCGCAATTTTAGTTCCATAGGATTTTTCCAAGTTTTTTTGCATGAAAGGAATCTCGACTAGAGGTGATTCAATGATCCCCTCCATTGGTTCAGTTTCTGGAAATGCTTTAATTATATAATTGGCAAAACTATTTAATCTTTCTTCAGCCGATTTAACTTGTTCAGCTTGGACGATTGGATTTTCTTGTTTGTTACCGTAATCTGGATTCTTCCAGAAGACTTCATTCATCTTTATCACATTATTAAGTATAGGATCTTTCGCTTTCCATTCGTTAATCGATAATCCTGCGATTTTATGCATCTCCTCAGCAGTCCCTCCCGGAAATGTAGTATTCATCATCTACTATAACTCAACAAACTGTAATAAAGATTACAATTTTCACTTTTTTACGAATTATCAGCTTAGAAAGTTAAATTCACTTTTAATTTCCCTCGCACACTATTAATGAACCAAATTTCCTCAGCGTTATTGAGGTCAGTCTTTGAAATGTTTTTCACCTTGATTTCCTTCTTCCTGATCAATTCTTGACGAAATGTTCCTGCAAGCAGACCTGATTCCACCGGAGGGGTATAGAGGTCACCATTTATCCTTACCACTACATTTCCGTTCGTGAATTCCGTGATGTATCCTTCTTCATTCCAAAGCAGAACATCCTGGAAGTCGGGATTATTCATTTGAAAGCCTTCATAGACATCACGATTGGTGGTCTTATGAAATAGAAATGGATTTGCCCTTGATATTGGATCTTCAGCCAGTATGGCCTTGAATTCTGGATCAAGGGGCTTGATTGCTTGTCCCAAGACTTCAATTTCACCATTTTCATGTAGTAGTACCCTTACTTTTTGCAGCGTCCCATGGTTTATTTCCGCATACTTTTGGAGTCGATCTCTAAGATTCATTTCAGAGAATCGATAATTGAAGTACTCAGCGGATTGTTTCATCCGGTCGATATGATCATTCAACAAATAATATTCGCCATCGCTGAGCTTTATCGATTCCAATAGTTTGTAAGCAGGCCGTTCAACCGTTAATAATTTGGCTTTTAAAAAGGCTTCGTCATATTCTTCCGATAACTCGGAATCCCAAGTGATCCCCCCGCCAACCCCATACTCGGCTTTCCCTGTTTCCTTATCAATCACGACCGTACGAATCGGCACATTAAAAACGGCTTCGGATTCAGGAGTGATAAACCCGATTGCACCGCAATAAACTTCACGCGGTGAATTCTCGATATCAGCGATGATTTCCATCGTTTTAATTTTAGGTGCCCCTGTTATCGATCCACAAGGAAAAAGGGCCTTGAATATATCAATGATTGTTGTTCCTGGATTCGTATCGGCTGTAATCGTGGATGTCATTTGCCAAACGGTCGGATATTTTTCAATTGCCTTAAGTTGTGGAACTTCGACACTTCCTGGTTCCGCAATCATTCCCAAATCATTTCTTAGCAGGTCCACAATCATGTAGTTTTCAGCTTGATTCTTTTCCGAGGCTGCCAACCATTCAGCATTAAGCCAATCCCCTTTCAGTGTCGTTCCCCGCTTTACCGTTCCCTTCATGGGCCGAGTAATCAGCTGACCATCTTCCCAACGAAAAAACAACTCGGGTGAAGCCGAGAGGATTCGATGTGAACCCACGTTCAAATATGCACTATAGTTCGAGCGTTGGGCTCTCTTCAAACGTTCAAAAAAAGCGAAGTCATCCCCTTCGAACTGAGATTGCAAACGCATCGTATAATTGACTTGGTATGTGTTTCCTTTCTTAATTTCTGATTTTATTCTTTGAAATCCGGTACGATAGGCATTTGAATCCGTTTCTGATTGCCATTCAGCTAAATGAAAAGCCCCGGTCATTTTTTCAGGTATTTCCGCTTCCGGTTTATCAAAAATCCCGAACCATAATAATGGCATTTTGGCTCCATCTTTTACTTTAAAGGATTGTTCAAAAGCAGGTGCCGCTTCATAGGAAACATATCCCGCTGCATAATTCCCCTGTTCGATCGCTTCCTGGACTTTTTGGAATTGGGGAAGGACATCCTCAATTGAATGGGCGGTGATCACTTTTTTCGGATTCGCAAAATATAGTGGCCTGCTGTCACCTTGTTTATCTGTGAAGTGAAATATTAGGGATAAAGGATCTTCTCGTTTCATTACTCTCTCCTAACTTTGTTTATGAAGCCAATCGGTATGTATTTTTATAAAAAAGCTTGCAGACACGGGATCTGCAAGCTCATTCTTTAACAATTATTTCATTCCAGTAACCTCTGCAATGATTTCATAAGAACGAAGGCGTGCATCCTGATCATAAATGGCAGAGTTTATAATCATTTCATCCGCCTGTGTTTCATTTAAAAATCCCTGCAACTGCTCTTTTACCTCTTTTGGATTACCTATAATGGAAGCGTTCAGCTGCTTCATGACAATGGCTTTTTCATATTCTGTCCAAAGGCCTTCCATCGTATCAACTGGAGGAGCTAGTTGACCGGGTGTGTTCCGTATCAAATTCAAGAACTGCTGTTGATATGATGTAGCAATCCTTTGTGCTTCTTCCGTAGTATCGGCTGCAAAAACATTGATACCAACCATGACATAAGGTTTATCTAGAACGTCGGATGGTTGGAAATTATTGCGGTAGCGGGCTAAAGCTGGTTGAGTATTTTCAGGGGAAAAATGGCTTGCAAATGAAAATGGCAATCCCAGCTGTGCTGATAATGCTGCACTGAACCCACTTGAACCAAGCAGCCAAATCGGGATGTCCTGCCCTTCTCCAGGAATGGCGCGAACACGATTATGTTTAGAATCCGCATCTAAATAGCTACGGAGCTGCGCCAATTGTTCAGGAAAATCCTGACCGTTATTACGTACATCACCCCGAAGTGCCATGGCTGTATATTGGTCGCTTCCCGGAGCACGCCCCAGTCCTAAATCTATTCTGCCAGGATACATTGCTTCCAATGTTCCAAATTGTTCTGCGATAACCAGCGGTGCATGATTCGGTAGCATTATGCCTCCAGAACCTACCCGAATTCTTTCCGTCCTGCCTGCAACATAGCCTATAAGCACTGACGTTGCAGAGCTTGCAATCCCAGGCATGCTATGATGTTCTGCAACCCAGAAACGGTTGTAATTCCATTGCTCCGCATGCTTAGCTAATTCTACTGTATTTTTAAAAGCTCCCGAAACTGTACCACCTTCAACAATAGAAGCCAGGTCCAGAACGGAAAAAGAAATGTCGCCAAGTTTTTTTGCATATTGATCAGCATTCATATCTTCATCTTCTTTCTTTCAATTATGATAAATCGGACGCAAAGCCATCATATAGAAAATACACAAAAAATGCACATAAAATGCTTAAGGATTAACTGTTAAGAATTTCCCTGGCAATCAATCGAAACGAATTAAGCCGATCCTCCAACTTATGAGTGATGGTTATCAGCATGATTTCATCTGCCTGATATTTCTCCTGAATCGTCAATAGGCGATCCTTAACTTGTGAAGGGGTACCAAAAATCAGTTTTTTATGCATGGTATCCATCTGTGTTTTTTCTTTTTCAGTCCATTCATGATTCCTTACCTCTTCTATACTTGGAACTTGCTTTCTTTCCCCATGTCCACTTTGAATTTTCCACAGGGTGTTGCTGAGGGCGATTTCTTTCGCATATTCTTCCGTTTCAGCACAAATGGCCGATACCGTAATAATCGTTTTAGGTGCTTTGAGCAACCCTTTTGTTTGAAAGTGCTCACGGTACTGTTTAAAACTCTGCACGCCATCATTTTCGCTCATGAATTCCCCAAACGCGTATGCAGTTCCATTCTCAGCGGCTAGTTTTGCACTTTTCCCGCTTGTTCCCAATATCCATGGTTCAGGGGATACCATTGGGATAGGAGCAGCAGAGACATTTGAAAACGGATGTTCTTTCGGAAATTCATCTCTTAGAAAATTCAACAGTTCTTGAACAAGTTCGGGCATTTTGTATACATTTTGAAGGAAATTATCGGATAAGGCCATCGTTGCTTCGGCAGATCCACCAGGAGCACGTCCCATTCCTATATCAATCCGGCCTGGAAAAAGCGTGGCTAGCATATTATATGTCTCTGCTATTCGGTATGGCTTATAATGTGGAAGCAGTACTGCCCCTGATCCAATCCGGATATTTTTTGTTTGTGAACCAATATAGCTTATCAAAACCTCTGGAACGGAACAGGCCAAGCCAGGCAAATCATGATGTTCAGTAAACCAGATTCTGCTATACCCCAGCCTATCTCCTTCTTGAGCTAGTTGAAGTGAAGCCTGCAAAGCTTCTTGTGCTGATTGCCCGGATGCAATCGGGGATTGATCCAATATGCTCAATTTCAATTTGTTACCTCCTTTCTTGGCTTTCGTAACTTAATCGTAAATCATAACCAGCCGAAAGTCGCCTGAAACGCTTGCTTTGTTAGTTTAGTTTGCAGCCTTTAGCAGAAAATATAAGGAGTTGAATCCAAATTGGGGAGTATAAGTAAATTGTATATTCTAGCGAGGTGTTTGGTTTAATATACTAAGGACGCAAGTGGCTCAGATGGTCGTCATTTATTCTAGCGAGGTCTTTTTAGGGATTTATGTAAAAAAGAAAAGCCCTTATAAGGGCCTTTCCCGAGCTATTCACTTTTTTTGAATTGAGATAGTAATTCATCTGCCATGATTTTTGAATCCAAACGAGCCGCTATATATGGGGGCTGAACCCGATTATTGGACTCCACGGGCAAACCTAGCCAAATAACTCGATGATCAAAGATGATAAAGGAAAAGGAAATAGGTGAACAAATAAAATGATCCGAGTTGATATCAGGATTTCTTTTTGCTGATATGATCGTCAATTTCACTGCAGGGTTCCGTTTCATTAAATATTGCTGCCATTCTTCTGACAGACTGTTCAAATCCGGTACAGCGATAACCATATCATGTTTTGTAGTTTCAATATCTTCCTGAAAGTCCTCCAATTTACGGGCATGCATCCATCGTAATTTCGGGTGCTGGTGGATAACCCATTTTCCAATGTCTTTCTTTGATACAATCTGATCATTTTGAATTTGATGATCGACAAGCTGACGAAGTGTTTTACTGCGATAAACGTGTTTGTTAACAAACGAAGTGTCACATACATGTACGAACTTACCTTTCGTCCTTGTTATGGCCACGTTAATCAGCCTTTCACTTTCTCTCCCTGTCAATAACATTCCAGCCCTGTTTTGTGGATAACTATCTACTGTGTCAAAGATCATCATCTCACGTTCACTTCCCTGGAAACGATGTACAGTTGCAGCGATGATATCCGCAGTTTGCCGTTCTTTTTCATATAAGTCATCCAATAGCTTTTCCATCAATTCTGCCTGAGCCCGATATGGTGCGACATAACCAATTGACCTTGAACCGCCCACATAAGCTTCATGAATCAACTGAAAAGATAAAAGCAATTGCCATAAATTCATTCTCGAGTGGGATGTCCGTTCAGTGATGCAATATTCCCCTGCTAAGCTAGTATCAAGAAGTGCCGATGCCCTATTGGCAAACGGTTCCGCCAGCATTATGCCCTCCCTGCTAGTCGCAACACTTTTATGATCGCCAACAAAATTGTTATAGACGACACGATTAGTGAATGCTGAAATATCCGGATGCATGCGGCGCTGTTCCTTTAATAGGAATAAATGTGGATGGAGTTCTCCTTCTTCAACAGACTGGGCGACACCGGCCCGATGAAATATGTCTTCCTTCAGCCAAAGTTTCACGAGGGAATCACGAGCCGAAGCAATGGGCGGCAATTGTTTGAAATCACCACAAACGATAATATGCTTGGCTAACGCTGCAGCAAAAGCCACCTGAGGAACGTAAGCCATACTCGCTTCATCCAAGATGACCAGGTCATACTCCTTTTGATAAACCGTTTCGTCATTTGCGGCTTTAGCTAAGGTCGTCCCGATTACTTTTGCTTCTTTTACGAATTGAATTTCTTTTTGGCGGATTTTCTCCAATACTTTGGCCAGCTTTTTCTCTATCCCAATTAAATGATCTGTATCCCTTTTACTGAAGGAACCTGCCAAATCATATTTTAAAAGACGTTTTTCTTCGCCAAGTTCTTCTTTTTCTTTAATTAATGTCGGTTCATGTTTACCTAATAATTGCCCCGTAACAATATCATCATGGATAGCTAGTGATTCACCGATTTGAGATCCATAGCGAAGCACATCGCCTTCTTTGAAACGATCTTTCTTTTTAATGAATGATGAAATTTCAGCCATCAAAACATCTACAGCCTGGTTGCTATGGGACAAAACCAGAACTTTTTTAGCTTGTAAATAATGATTGGCTACTGTACGAGCCAAAGTATAGGTTTTTCCTGTTCCAGGCGGTCCCCAAACAAAAGTGACAGGATTGAACTTCGAGCGGGAATATAATTCTTTCACACTGCTTTGTTTTTCAGTTAAAGGATGTTTTTGCGGCATGGACGGATCCATCAGGCGCTTGATTCGAAGCCTTTTCCTTTTACTCCTCTTGATTTCATCCAAGCGGATGATCAATTGCTCCAGCAATTCCCAGGGATCATGGTATAAAAAGGCTTCACTGATGATATCGCCTAACGAGCGATCAAAAACAATGATTATACTTTTCCCTTCCGATGAGAGGATTCTTCCATCCTGTTTAATCCCTCCCCATTCAAGTCGAACGAGGGAACCGACAGGGATTTTTACCGATGAACCTGTTTCAAAATAATAGTTGAAGGAACCGTCGCTTGTAAGCAGATGGCCGTTCGAAACCAAGTATTTTGTGCTGCCATATTTTTTCAAATGCAGGATTTCAAGTTGAAGTGCCTGCTGCCATTCTTTTATATAATTAACTGTCGAATTCATTTTTCACTTTCCTCACAAAATATGCCATTGTAGTACGAAGAAACTGGCCCATTGGCTAGGCTCCGATGTTGAAAATAACGCTGTCATCATGACTTTTTTCGCGAATTAACTGTTTCTTTTGCATATAAAATAAGGCCCAATCTATTGATTGGGCCTTTCATACGCCAATGTTTTAACTATAGCATTTTTTATAACATCATACCATGGGCTCTTTTGGAAGAAATGGTTTAGATTAGCCTTCTGTCAACTCACTGAATTGGTCGACGAGATCACTGAAAATCTTCATTGCATTTTCGATCGGCTCAGGTTTCGTTAAATCTACTCCTGTTTTCTTAAGCAGCTCCAATGGGAAATCGGAACTCCCGCTTTTCAAGAAAGTCAAATAACTTTCAAGTGTTTTTTTGTCCCCAGAAAGGATCTTATCAGCGATCGTAATGGCTGAAACGTAACCAGTAGCATATTTGTAGACATAAAACGGACGATAAAAGTGTGGGATGCGTGACCAGCCATACTTCACTTCTTCATCGAAACTTATTTCATCACCATTATATGCACGAAATATCGATTCATAGGCTGTATTAAAAACCTCGGCATTTAGAGGTTCTTCATTTTCAGCTTTTTCATGTACAATCTTTTCGAACTCCGCAAACATCACTTGTGTGAAGAATGTCCCTTTAAAACTATCTATGAAATGGTTAAGTAAATGTTTTTTCTTTTGTACGTCTTTTGTTATCTTAATTAAATGGCGAATCAAAAGGATTTCATTCACAGTGGAAGCAACCTCAGCGACAAAAATGGAATACCCAGCACTTATTTGCGGTTGGTATTTTGAGCTATAGTATGAATGCATGCCATGTCCAGATTCATGTGCAAGTGTAAATACACTGTCTAAATCATCACGATGATTTAATAGGATGAAAGGGTGAACACCATAAAGTCCTAAATTGTAAGCACCTGAACGTTTTCCAGGTGTTTCCCTGACGTCGATATACCTGTTTTCCTTAAAGGTTTTAAGGATTGTGATATACTCTTCGCCAAGCGGCTTTAGTGCATCCACCATCAAAGCAAAACCATCATCATAAGAAATCTCCTCTTTAGCCCCTTCGACTAATGGTACACTTAAATCATATGCACGTAATTCTTCTACACCCAGCAATTTTTTTCTTAAATGAATGTATTTATGCATGGGTCCGATATTTTGCTTAGTAGACATAATCAAATTATCATAAACCTCTTTTGGAACTTGATCTCCAAATAAGGATTTTTCCAAGGCAGATGGATAATTTCTCAGCTTTGAAAGATTCACATTATTTTTGATTGCCGTTGCAAGTGTGGAAGCGATTGTATTCTTCAATTGTACATATGGCTGATAATATGCGAAATAAGCCTCTTTTCTTTTATCCCGATCATCATCTTCAATCAATTTGGAATACATTCCTCGCGTCAGCTCTACCCTCTCGCCGTCTTCATTCGTAACTTCCCCAAATTTTATATCCGCATTGTTGATCATTCCGAACGTTTTTTGTGGAGCTGAAAAGGCTTCGCCTATTTGCGAAAGCACTTCTTCTTGTTCTTTCGTTAATACATGGGCTTTATAGCGGAAGGAATCCAATAAATCCTCTTCAAAATATTTCAAACCCTCGACTTCTTTTATGTACCCTTTTAATGTTTGTTCTTCCAGACTTAGAAGAAACGGCATGAAGAATGCGGAAGCATTACTTATTTTCTGCCCTAACTTACCAGCTCGATCCAGCAATGCTTGTGATGAGGTGACCCGTGTATCCAAATCGGTTTGAAGCATGGCAAATACATATAGCTTGTTATAAATGTAGCCAACTTCCTCACTTAACCGTAAATACTCGAATAAATCTTGGGCTGACTGAATATGGCCGTCGTAAGTTTTTAATTTTTCTGTCATCTTCAGGACTTCTTGATAATCTTTTTCCCAATTAGCTTGACCTTCGTAAATATCCTTTAAATTCCAAGTTTCTTCTATCTTTAATTCGTCACGCGATTTAAACGTTTGCATATCGTCTGCACTTCCTTTCATGCTTTTAGCTTACCCTTTATTATAATCGACTTTCAGAAAAATCTGCATAGAAAAACCAGTATGCTAAAAATACATACTGGTTTTCCTTTTAAAAAATTAGAATTTTGCTGCAGTTTCAGCAACTTTCGCCAATCCTTCTGCAACGATATCCTGTGAGCGATCTGGGTATTGATTATGTCCCTCGATTACGACCGTTTCTGGGTTTTTAATGCCCCATAAGTTTAGATTCATCGTTACGTATTTCTCAGCCATTTCGCCAGCTTCCATTCCAGGCAATGCATAATCGGATCCGCGTGCATTAAGTAAAGCCACTTTTTTATCTCCAGCTAAGCCAACTGGGCCTTCAGCTGTATATTTGAATGTTGTTCCCGCTTGGGCAAGATAAGAAATATAAGTTACCAATGGTGCCGGAACCGTTGCGTTCCATAGCGGGAAGGCAAATACTACTTTATCGGCAGCAAGGAATTGATTCAAGTATTGTTGCACGATATCAGCAATTTCCACTTCTTCTTCAGTCAATTCCATGCCTTGATTGCGTTTAAATAAGGCAGTGATTGCAGTATTTCCGTAATAAGGCAAATTCAATTCAAATAAATCCAATTCAGTTATTTCATCGCTACTATTTGCTTCCTTATATGCGTTCAAAAACGTTTCATACATTTTAACACTGATTGCTTGATCCGCTGGGCGGTCATTTGATTTAACAAACAATACTTTAGACATTTTCGTTCCCCCAATTGTTAATTTTGTATATTTAATAAAAATAGCATTTAATCCATATATCTCGAATTAACTGCAATTGCTACTTTCACATTATAAAACTGAAAATTCAATAAGGCAAGGATTATGTTTTTTATTTTCAAACGCAAAAAAACCGAGAGCAATTTGCTCACGGTTACGTTAATTGTTTATGATGGAAGGGACACTTACCTTTTATCGGTTCTATATCATCCCCTATGAAAAATTGTTTCCATTCATTATGATTTACATCGCCAAAGTGACTGATATCAGGATGCTTCGGGAGATTATCCCATTTCTCCACCCGTTCCCGGACCTTTTCCCGCGACATGATTCCGCCTTTTTCCGTTCCTTCCAATCCTTCAAAGATCATCCGGGGCTGGAAACCAAGGACGAGGCTATTTCCTAAATCGCGAGTTTTCCGCTGTTTATAAGCAGGTGCATTACCAAAGACAAAGATTGGTTCCCCGGCAAAATGATAGTCCCATAAATAATGATCCGGATCTTTCGGCTTTTCAATTGGCCAAGGTTTTTCATCCGCTTGATGCAGGTATTGCAGGATCTCCCAAAACCTTTTACGGTAAAATTCTATATCACCCTCTATCGAATCAGGCTCCATAAAAACGAAAAGTCCATGCCTTATATATGGTGGTTCCTGAAATAAATCAAGAAAGCTTTCCACTGCTTTTGGGAGATTGGACCAATCTTCCTGTGTGATATAAGCATAACGAAGTTCCCCTTTATTTTCAGCTTTCATACCAAAATAACAAGGAAAGGTTTTATCGGTCACTGTTTCTTGGAATGTTTGATATTCCTTGATTAGCCATTGCGGCACTCGATCGGGATTTGTCATATCTTCTTTTGTTAACAAACTTGAATTCGCAGTCAGCATCATTTTCTCCTTAAATCGTCGTTTTATTATATGTTACCCGCTTTAATTAAACTAAAACTTCTTCTAATTTCAAATCAGGTTTATCATTTTCATTTCATTAGGATAACCTAAGAAAAAAATAGGAGGAGGTTGCTAAATGGCAAGGAGAAGGAGAATATTAGTATCTGAAGCGCGACAAGGCCTTGATGATTTAAAAGCCAAAATCGCTGGTACAAAGAATCCCGAAGAGGCGAAGTTTGAAGTAGCGAAAGAAATGGGCGTACCGTTGAAAAAAGACTATAACGGTGAACTGACATCCAAGCAGAATGGAAAAATAGGCGGAAAGTTAGGCGGAGGCATGGTCAAGGAACTTATAAAGATGGCACAGGAAAACTTAGGAAAAAAACATTAACCAGAGTCTATCTGTAATTCTTAGACATCAGATAAGGAAATGCACTTTTGAATGGTGAAATTCGGGACTTAACACGTTACAACTCAATAAAAGCCAACCTTTACGGGCTGGCTTTTTTAGTATCAGTTAATTCTTACGGGTGAAACTCTTGAAACAACTGACATTATTACTTCCTTCGACATCGGGTAATTAGCGGCAGCTGGGTCGGTCATTACTGCTTTCAGAATTCTTTCCATATCCGACTGGTTAATTCCATAGGCGCTGAAGTCGGAGGGCAGCCCTAGATCAGATAGGAAAACACGTAGCTTTTCTACCACTTTCGCTAAGATCCTTTTTGAATCTTCATCCTGTACTTTCACACTAAAGGCTTCAGCAATCAAATGGGCCTTTTGAAGATATAAATCCGGGATTGATTCCATGACGACCGGTAATAATACGGCATTGGCCAGTCCATGCGGAATACGGAATAACGCCCCATATGCGTGGGCAAAATTATGAACCGGAATCGCATTCAATGCACTACAAAATGCAGTGATTCCCATCATGCTTCCATGCAGCATTTCCATTCTAGCCTCAATATTCGTTCCATCATTTACGGCCGTCGGTAAATTTCTTTCAATAACTCGAATGGCCTGATATGCATATGCATCGGTTATAGATGTCGCAGCAGGTGAAATGATCGCTTCAATTGCATGTGTCAATGCATCGATACCAGTAAACGCCGTAATGCCAGACGGCAGTCCGACTGTTAACTCTGGATCTAGAATCGCAACATCCGAACTTAAAAAAACATTGTATATATTCATTTTGACTTTTTTATGTTCATTATATATGACTGCGATCGGGGACACTTCAGAACCGGTTCCTGCTGTTGTGGCTACGGAAATATGCGGGATATTCATGGATTGTGCTTTTGGAAAACCCTCATATAGAAAACCGCTTGGCATTGAATCGTTTATATCCGTAATTCCTTTATATAATCCGTATTTCAATGCTTTTGCGGTATCGATGACACTCCCTCCACCAATGGCAAGGATGGCATCGGCATGAACTTCGCGTGCATATTTCAATGCTTCATTTACACATTTACTCGCTGCGTCTTGTGTTACACCCAGAAACTGTCCAACTATTTCAGCTTCGGCACCCAACTTCTGCTGCTCAAAAGTTTCGGCAACTTTTTTAACGACGCCTGCATTTTCCAAGCCAGCATCGCTCACGAGCAGAATCCTTCTTGCCCCAAGACCATTGAATAGGCCCGGTATGAGTGAACGAGTGTTAGTGCCACTGTAAACCGAAGACCTTAACCAAAAATTCGAATGAGCATTTACCTTCATATCGTTTCACCTCGGATTAATAATCTATATTCGCAGTTAAGGATCGTTCATACGCTGCATTCAAGTTCCTAATGGCCATCATTAACGAATGTAAACTTACAGTACTCTTGTATCTTATTTCGGCATTATAACACCCCATATTCCTTTTCATTGCTTTGATAGATTTCTTCAATCCCTTTCCCTTTCGCCCTGGCTAATATCTCCATCCGCACTGATAATTGTTTCAGGGTAAAATTCAATACAGCTTGTTGATCATTACCAAAGGGATTTCCTAACCGATCATATCCCTCTGTATTTAACGTGATGGCCAGTGGTGAAAGCTCCTCCATCCTCTTTTCAACCTGTTTAAAGATATGTGGATGTTCACTGATGATTCGCTGCAGCAGGAAAGTCCCATATGCAATATGGCGTGATTCGTCCTTCTTCAAAAAACCCACACCTTTTAATAAACCAGGCATCATTTTATTAGTTTCGAGAGTCTGATAGAACCCGAAATATCCAGTTTCTGCAAGAACGCCTTCGGTAAACATATTATAAACAGTTGCTGCTTCTGCCAAGGCTTCTGGTGATTGATCGGTTAAAAGTTTCTCCATCGTTTCAGGCAAAATTTCATAAAAAATCGATTTATAAGTGTCTGAGTGATAAACCGTCAAATCACCCGTTTCACCAATTTGATCTAATGTATAGCGAAAGAACTCCATATGCTTCGCTTCCTCAAACAGAAATGTCGTTAAGTACATTTCTTCTTCGATCCGGCCTTCTTTGGCTATTGTCATTATGAGCGGCAGCAAATCCAAAGTCACGGCTTCTTCCCCGCCCTGAAAAAGGGAAATGATCCGTAATAACACTTCCCTTTCAATGTCAGTAAATGACTTCCAATCTTCTTTATCCTGGCTGAAATCAATGTCTCGAGGATTCCATATACCGAATCTCTTTGCCTTTTGGTAAAGTTTAAATGGTAGGGTATCTTCTCTAAAACTCCTGCTTGTGGTCGTTAAACTCTTTCTTTTCATGGTAATGCCTCCTTGAAATATGAACTTTAAACTTTTGAATCTCTAAGGATTTTTAAATTTGTAAGAGTTTTCATTATATTGTAAGATATTAGTAGCATTTATCCTAGTACTGAAAATGTAGGGAGGAATTAAGTCGAATGCTTGAGGAAACTCTGATGAAACATGTAAAAAAGATTTCCCAACAAAAAGATATGGCAAATAAATCACAAATGATCGTAAAGGGCTGTGTGGATTTTTTTTCATTTCAACGAGCATCTTTATTCAGTTACTCATGTTTAACAGGAATGGGTGAAGGAATTTGTGCATGTACAAGTGAAGATACTTTTTCATTACATAATGTTAGGGAAAATATTCATGATATATACCCAATCCACCAAGCAGTCATCCATAACAAGCCCATATACTTAACCATCCAGCATGCGAAATCCTCCATCCCTGCAAAATACGTAAAAAGATTTTCCATCTCTTCATTGGCAATCATTCCGATAATTGTGAATGACTTGGCCATCGGTTTAGTGTTGGTTGACCCCATTCACACCAACGAGCCCGTTACCAAGAATGATTTAATGAAGCTTTCCCATTATTTGAAACTGGCTGTCAGTTCAACATTCGATTCCGCCCCTCCCACTTACCTTCTAAGCAAACGTGAAGTGGAGGTCCTTCAATATTTAGCGAATGGGATGGGATTAAAGCAAATGGCACCAAAAATGAGCGTTAGTGAATTTACTGTCAGAGATCATATTTCTTCAGCCATCAGGAAATTGGGAGTGAATCACCGGACCGAGGCCGTCGCAGTTGCCATAAGGCACAAAATGATTATCTGAAAGCAAAAAAAAAACCTTCAAAGAAGGTTTTTTTAAGTATCATTGAGTCACTTTTTCTTCAACTTTCGTAGTCCAGCTCAACTCGTCTGTGACTTTACCTGTTTGGACACCTGTCAGTGTATCATAAAGCTTTCTGGAAAGTTCGCCCGTTTCTCCGCTTTGAACAATCATTTCTTCACCATTCCACAAAAATTCACCAATTGGTGATATGACCGCGGCTGTTCCCGTTCCAAAGGCCTCTTCCAAGTGACCCAATTTATAGGCTTCATGGACTTCCTCCATCGAGATGCGTCTTTCCGACACAGGAAGACCCCAATGTTTCAGCAATTCTATAATGGAATCACGAGTAATACCCGGAAGGATGCTTCCATTTAAAGCAGGGGTGATGATTTCACCATTAATTTTGAAGAAAACATTCATGCTTCCAACTTCTTCGATATATTTTTTCTCCACTCCGTCTAACCAAAGTACTTGAGCATAACCCATCTTTTCGGATACTTCCTGGGCTTTTAGGCTCGATGCATAATTACCGCCCGTTTTGGCTTCACCTGTACCTCCATTAACTGCACGTGTAAAAGCTGACTCCACTGCAATTTTAACTGGATGGATGCCTTCTTTATAATACGATCCGACTGGTGACATGATGATGATGAACTGATACTTATTCGATGGAGATACTCCAAGATAAGGCTCAGTAGCTATAATGAATGGCCTGATATATAAAGATGTCCCTTCTGCCTGGGGAACCCAATCCTTATCAACGCTAATTAAAGTCTTTAAGGCCTTCAACGCGAAATCAACGTCGACATCCGGTATGCATAATCGGCTATTCGAACTATTTAAGCGTTGGAAATTCTTTTCCGGACGGAATAAGATAATTTCATCCTCAGGTGTTGCATATGCCTTCAATCCTTCAAAAACGGATTGACCATAGTGAAAAATCATAGCTGACGGCTCCAATGAGAGCGGTTGATAAGGAACAATTCTTGGATCATGCCACCCTTGCCCTTGTGTGTAATCCATAATAAACATATGATCGGTAAACTGCTTACCGAACTCAAGCTGGTCCGCTTGTGGTTTTTCTTTCTTTGTTGTACTAAGCGTGATTTGCATGTCATGTTCCTTCATTACCAAAACCCCTTGTTGATTAAATTTACAAGATTTCACTTCCATAAAATCTATCTTTCATTAGTTTACTCCTATAAGGAATCATAGTTCAAGCCTTTAAGACGAAATTTTCGGAATTTTTTAAAATAAATTGGTTTTTCTTTGATTTCCAGACTATGATTCCTGAAAAAAGAATCAATTATTCCTGAAACCACTAAAAATATCAATTCCGAATGGTACGCTAATATGTCTTGAATATTAGATTAATTTTATCAAAATAATCACTATAAAGCCAATGAGAATAATTCTGGTTCATCGCAACTTTAGAGTAAATACAATCATTTCCCTTTTTGCAACCAGGAAAATTCGATAAATGAAAAGACTTTTGTCAGATTCGTGAATAATACACAAAATCAATACCTGCAAACCTTATATGTATATTAACATCCTTAGAATATATAACGTTTTTAATCCGAATCCATAAAGTGTTTTTCCCAACTCTAAGCACAGAGGAAAATTTTTCATGAATTTCAATTTAGTAGTTTACTACTAAATAATATTCTTATATACTTATTCAACAAGATAGATGAAACGCATGCAAAACCTTATATTATAGATAAAACGCATGCTACTTTCTTATTTTTGAAGAAAAGGGGTAACAACATGACAAAAAACAGATGGTTAATCGCTTTATCCGCTATCGCCATTCACCTATCCATTGGCGGTGCATACGCATATAGCGTTTACAAAAAACCATTAGTCGAGACCATGGGATGGTCAGAAACTGAAGTAACGTTAGCATTCACAATAATGATGGCGCTTGCAGGAACTTCTGCTGCCTTCTTTGGCAAGTTCGTAGAAAAAAATGGACCACGAAAGTCAGCTATGGTCGCAGCTGTATTATTCGGACTAGGACAAGCTGGTTCCGGTTTAGCGGTAATGGTCGATTCACTTCCGCTCTACCTATTGACTTATGGGGTGTTAAGTGGACTTGGTATGGGGATCGGGTACATTTCACCAGTATCCACTTTAGTCAAATGGTTCCCAGATCGCAGGGGATTGGCAACAGGAATGGCAGTATTGGGTTTCGGTGCCGGAGCTCTCATTACAGCCCCAGTCGCTGCAAGCCTTATGGAATCCGTTGGTATTTATACTACATATTATATTTTAGGCGCAGGCTATTTCATACTGATGTTCTTAGGGGCATCCTATATTACACCGCCAAAAGCCGACTGGCTGCCTGAAGGAATGAAGAAAGATATTGAGTCCGGTAAGAAAGAACTGAAGAAAGACCTAAGGCAATTAACTGCAAAAGAAGCGGTTAAAACTAAACACTTCTGGATGTTATGGTCCATGAAATTGATCAATACAAGTGCAGGGATCATGATGATTTCGGTTGCTTCTCCTATGGCTCAAGACGTTGTCGGGCTGTCAGTGGCAGGTGCAGCAACATTAGTCGGAATAATGGGAATCTTTAATGGCGGAGGAAGACTTGGCTGGGCAGCGGCATCTGATTATATGGGCCGTCCAAATGTTTTCGTCATTTTCTTCATCATTCAAATCGGTGCCTTCCTTTTACTTCCAACGACTACAAATACACTATTGTTCCAAGGACTCATCTTGTTGGTCGTTAGTTGCTATGGAGGAGGATTTTCTAATCTCCCTGCATTTGCCGGGGATTTATTTGGCACTAAGGAAATTGGTGCCATCCATGGTTATCTTTTAACTACATGGTCTTTAGGCGGGGTTTGCGGCCCAATGTTGGTTACTGCAATCAGGGAAAGTACGAAAAGTTACATTCCGGTATTCTACGTTTTTGCAGCATTAATTGCGATAGCATTCGCCATTTCCATCTGGTTGCGTCTGGACATCAAAAAAATGCAAAAAGAACAGAAACAAGGTGCAACGAACACATTAAGTAAGATATCCTAATTTAATAACCTATAAAAAAAGGCATGATCGAGTAAACTTCCATAACCGGAATTTACCTTGATGATGCCTTTTTAGTATGTATATGGGCGTATCGGTGCTTTTTGAACTGTAGCACATTGGAATATCATATGGATTAGGTCATCACACCTGGGGGCAGTTGTGAGCATAAATTCAGATTATCGACTTATGCACGTAAAGACAGGTTAAAGTCAAAATGGCCGATATATATTTTAATATGTCCTTCTTTTAACAGTGAAAGTCTTGTTTTTGTTTCCATATATCAACTTCGTTTGTTCAGGCTATAGCTATTTGAATTCCAAAAATGTTTAAAAAATACGAACATCCATTTAATAAATAATAGGTGGTCAGTTAGATTCAAAATTGAATCATTATTGAATAAAAGCTGAATGACAACCGTTCATCCATCCAAAAGTTTTGCACCGAACTTTTAATCAAGTTATTTAGTTTAACATTAAGCTAAATCAGGGAATCAAGTAAGAGATGGAATTAGGGGGGATTGTCTTGTGGATCAATAAACCGTTTTTCAAATATGCTTGCGCGATCATTTTGATCATTTTAATTATTTTTTTACTGGGTAAAATTGATTATGTACTGCTGCCGCTGCAAAAAATCATTGCTGCCATGTTTTTCCCTATTATTGTGGCTGGGCTTTTATACTATATATTACGGCCGGTCGTAAACTTGTTAACAGAATTTATCCCGAGGTCAGCTAGCATCTTCACCGTGTTTTTGATTATATTTAGTATGATTGGGATGGTAGGTTACTTTGGCAGTCCTGTAATCGTTGACCAATTTCAAAAATTATCTGAAAACCTCCCCAGCAAAGTCAAGGAATTCTCTAAAGAATCTGAAGTCATGATTGAAAAAAATGATTTTGGCATGGTAAATATAGAAGAGTTGAAAGAAAAAGCGGTCACGCATTTGAAAGATTATTCGGAAAAACTCATCGTGAATCTCAATACCATTTTATCCACGATAACTAGTGTATTAACAGTATTGGTCATTACACCATTCATTTTATTCTATTTCTTGAAGGATGGAGATAAATTACGACCATTTCTATTAAAATACATACCGAACGATGTAGAATCAGAGGGGAACACAATTTTAAAAGACGTCGATAAAGCCCTCTCAACTTATATTATTGGTCAATTCATCATATCAATTGTGATAGGGACTTTGATGTATGTTGGCTACCTTATTATCGGTCTCGATTATGCACTCGTATTGGCCTTATTCGCCATGATTTTTACCGTTGTACCATTCCTTGGTCCATTAATAAGCATCATCCCCGCCCTTTTCATTGCCTTACAGCAAGACATTGGGCTGGCAGTGAAAGTACTCATTGTCCTTATTGTTGTTCAACAGGTCGAAGGGCACTTGGTTACACCGAATATTATGGGGAAACGGCTTAACATTCACCCGCTTACCATTATCCTATTGCTGCTTGCTGCTGGATCAATATACGGATTCATTGGCATTTTAATCGCTATCCCTACCTATTCCGTAGTAAAAACGATTATAGGGAATTTCAGGAAGTTTCACAGGTTACGGAATAGGGTTACATAAACAGGAAAAGTTGTCTACACACTTAATTAAAAGAACGATTAAAAATAAAAACAAAAAGCACTCGTTTTTAGACTGTAGACCAACTCTTAAGAAAGAGAATTTGCCTATAGTTTTTTCTTTCAAAAAAGTTCCAGTTTATTTCATAAAACCATTAAAAACCATTATGGAAAACCTAGTCTTACTATCATGGTTCGGAATAGTCCATTCCCCTCCCTTTTTGTAGACAAACTAAAAACGTTGATAGTTGCATCAACGTTTTTTTAATAATTTTTTAACACAGCGTTTAAAAAAGGCTGTGAAGCTTTTCTTTTTGATGACTTGCTGGGTATGAATTTGCTTCTGTATATAAATTTCTTCTTTGTTTATGGCGTTACTTTCCGCTAACACCAGACCCAAATCGGAGTTATGATCTTTGTTTAGGACGATTTTGTAAGGAATATCATGACTCATTGCCAATTTAATATATTTTCCTAGATATTGATAGTCCATCTGACCATTTAAAAACAAATTTGAACGGGGATACTGCTTCATCATTTGCTCTATCTCCGGGTATACATTCGTTTCAAAGACTTGGCTTCTTTTTAAGACGATGACTACGCGTTCCCGTAATGTGCCCAGAAATTCCCTTCGTTCACCAGCCTTGATTTCTTTTGGACCATGGATGCCTTGTTCTAGATAGTCCTCCACCTTTAGGCGTGACAATTCTTACCCACCTCCGCTTTCCCTTCAATAATGTATGTAATATGGCCAAAAATAGTGCCCATCATTCTTTTGATATTCATAAAAGTGAAATTGGATCTAAGTTTGACTTTCCCATAGTTAATTAGTCTACCCTTATTTTTAAAAATTGTCACTTTAGCCTTACTTCATGCATAGGATAGTATATGTGTAAATGTAGGTTGCTTAAATGAGGGACGGGGAAAAACATGAAAAAATTAATTGTATTTGTATTGATTTTCGCCTTTAGTTTTTTGGGGTTCAGTAATACTTCAGGTGCGGCAGCAAGACAACTGATTATCATCAATAAAGCCAATAATCAGCTTGCCTATTACGAAAATGATAAATTGGTGAGGGTATTCATCGTGGCGACAGGTAAGAAAGCATCCTACACTCCTGAAGGAAAATTTAAAGTAGTGACAAAGATTGTGAATCGTCCCTATTATAAAGGCAACATTAGAGGCGGAGACCCAAAAAACCCTCTAGGTAAAAGATGGCTGGGGATCAATGCAAGGAATACACCAGGAAATACGTATGCAATACACGGCAATAATGATTCTACAACCATCGGGAAATATATAAGTGCCGGTTGTATTCGTATGTATAACAATGATGTACAATGGCTTTACGATAGGGTGAGAATGAACACTGTAGTCCTGATTGCCAGTTCGAATAAATCATTTGCCAACATAGCTGCCACAAATGGATTTAAAGTGAGCGGATCTGTAAGCCTGCCGGTAAATACAAACGCTACCCTAAAGAAAGGAAGCAGTGGCCCCCAGGTTATCGAACTGCAAAAAAGATTAACTAAACTTGGATACAGCACTAAAGGAGTAGATGGGTCATTTGGAAAAAACACCGAAACAGCCGTAAAGAAATTCCAAAAGTCCAAAAAACTTACTTCTGATGGAATCGTCGGACCAAAAACAAAAAAAGCACTAGGTCTTAAATAATTTTCTCAATGATATCCACTGATTAGAGGATATCTTTTTTATATTTTAACTGTACAACCTATACATTATTACCCATATCGTCTTTAATTTCCCACCATCAGATATTGACTTTATGTTATAATTTATACATCAACAGCTAATCATAATCGCACTGTCATTACATACAAGGAGGTAATACAAATGTACGATGAAATTCTAGTGAATTCGATTAAAGCAATTTTTGTTATCGGCACCATTTCAATGTTTGTGATTTTAGGATTCGTAAAAGGACGCAGGTTTTAACTTTATCCAATCGTTAAAATATCTCCACCTGCCTGGTTTCTTGTATTATTTTCATACAGGTAATCAGGCTATTTTCTCTTTAAATAAGGCTCTTTTCGTAAAAAATGTTGTTTTTAAAACGAAACTATTTAAGGTGATTGGAGCGGAAGTGCGAGACTCCTGCGGGAGCAGCGGGGCAGGTGAGACCCCACAGGCGTTTACGCCGAGGATGCTCACCGCCCGCCCCGCGGAAAGCGAGCATCTGGAGGGGAAATCAACCACAACTCACTACCTGGTAAATAGCAACAAAGTATGTGAAAACAGCCTAAAAAAAGCATATCCTCTATGGGCATGCTTTTCTTTACCAATTCCAATTATCCGTATTATCTAGAAGTTGATCGATGTCAAATGTATCAAGATGGAATGGAACTGACTCTTCTGCTATCGCTTCAGTGGCTAACAATAATTGGTCGATATCAATAATGGCCAAAACAGTCCTCTCCCTTTTTTAATGGTCTTTACCCTCATTTTTAATACTTTAAACAATTCGTTCAAAAGAAATTTTATTAGAGGGTCTACTTAAAATTTGACATTTATTTAAGAGGCAGTGAATCTTTTTCAGATCCTTCCGGAGAAAGCGTATGTATCAATTTAACCAGCTTATAAAAGGTCCCGCTGCAGATTGTTACCTCGGGCAGATTATGAAATATTGATTTTTTATTAATATGATAATTTTCTTTCTCAGGAGAATACACGATTATTTTCTTATTTAAAGATAAAGCATAGCCAAGCTCATATAGATTACCTTTTCCTGCCGTTAGGAAGATCAGCATGAAATCGGCTTCCTCTATCCCCTTTTTTTCATATTCTCCAATGTCGTCCGTTATTTGGTTTTTCTCATCATTCGTAATTAAATTCATGTCATTCACACAAGTAAATCCTTTTGAAGTCAATTTCTTGATCAATGATTTTACTTGCTTCAAATTTTTTTCGTCTGATGCTATATAATATTTCACACATACACCTCCAAAATATATAACTATTGATACTTTTTACCTATGTTACCTATACTATACATATTCGTTATAAAGAACGCAATATCCTTTCCCCAAAAATAAAAAATAATTAAATGGGGAATTTTTCAGCGAAACTAAAAACCATCATTCCTTTTACAGGTAATGATGGTTTTTTAAATTTTATGAGTGCCAATATTATCCCCATCGACTTCAGCTTACTAAAAAAATAATAAAATAATATAGTATGTACTGGTCTGACATTCCAGGTTACAAATTCAAGTAATCCAAAATAAAAACCTTGTCCTTTAACCGGCAAGGTTTTTTTATTTTTCATAAGTGATATTTTCTATTTCAATTCTGAAGGGTGCAGCCTCGCATATATTAATTCCCCGATCCAGATTCACCTTTTCCATTTCGCTTGCATCCGGGATTGTTTTTTTATCGTGTATAAAATGTTCGACCATGGATTCCAACAGTTCTTGAGCACAAGCTAAGGCATCTAACCGATTCCTACCGCTAACGGAAGAAATAATTCCTTCTCGCCTAAAATCCGGGAAACAAACTTGAACGGAAAAAGAGTCGATAATCAACGGGTGCTTTTCATAATAGAATACGGCTGGGTACTCAAAGATTTGAATGCTCAAAATATCATCCCTTCATACAATATTTAGATAATTATAATAATTATAACATGAATTTCCATTTTATATAGGTTTAAATTATTTTTCTTTGTTTGTCAAGTTAATACTTACATTCAATAGGATGATATGTCCGTATTGACTACGAAATAAAAAAACACCATGAAAATCAAAATCATGAGAACATTCAAGATTATTCCAATAATGCTGCACACTTTTCCAGCTGTCACTAAACCATTTCCAGATTCACCAGTAAGGTTCATTTCTTGTTTACTCTTCGATGCAAATATTAACCCTAAAATACCTAATATGATGCCGATGATTGGAATAAACAGGGATAATATCCCCATGATCAATGATACAATCGCTTTGCTATTGCTTCTTTTAATTTCCGACATATTTTCCACCTTCTTTCTTCCTTTATATATACGGTTATTAAAAGCAAAAGATTCATTTTTTGTGTACTCATTCATCACTATTATTCCATTTGATTAAGAAATCCGCTCCCTTTCCGCCGACTGTCTGCCAGGTCTCCTCGGCACAAGCGCCTGTGGGGTCTCGGCTAGCCAGTTATTCGGCTGGAGTGTCGCAAATTTCTTCCATCCATTAAGGATTACAGTTATAAAATCATGAAGGATAACCTAGTCTTAAACTCGGTTCGATTGAGTTCAGCCTACGGTTTCTACTTAAAATGACATTCCAGTTGATTCCAGAAGTCCGCTCCCTTTTCGCCGACTGTATGGATCATGGAGTATAAACAAGTTTTAAAACAAGGCTGAGGGTGAGACACTTCCGAATCTCCTAGACAAATAGAAAACGACTCATTTCTGAGCCGTTTTTTTAGGTGCGTTTCAATTCAAGTCTCTGGGCTACCAAAGAAAGGCTATAGTTAACTATGAAATACATGAGAGCTACCAGGATCAAAATCGGTATTAAATACTTTTGACTTTGTCCATATATGATTTGACCATGATGTGTCAGCTCCGGCAAAGAGATGACAACCGCTAAAGAGGTATCCTTTAATAAAGAAATGAATTGGCTGACAATGGGAGGAACCATGCGGCGCAGCGCTTGGGGCAGAATAATATGTATCAATGCCTGTGTATAGCTCAAACCTGATGAACGGGCAGCTTCCATTTGCCCTTTATCAATGGATTTCAGTCCACTTCGAATGACTTCAGAAAGCATGGCTGACTCAAAAATCGTCAAGGCAACTATTGCTGCTGGAATGATTTCCAGTTTAATCCGTATCTCCGGCAAAGCAAAATACGTAAAAAATATGATTAATAACAGAGGTAAATTACGTACCGTTTCTACAATCAAAGCTAGTATTTGTGATAACACCGGCACTTTTGCATATCGGATTATACCTACAAGCCCGCCAATAATGAAACTTAGAATAATGGATATAAAAGCTACCTGGAGCGTTACCCAAAATCCTTCTAATAAAAACTTAAGATTATCTGGTGTATAGGCACCTGCAAAATCCATATCTTATACCTCCCTCAATTACTCTTAGCCAGACGTTTTTCCAAATAACCAACGCCAAAGCTTAAAGGAATGGTAAGAATTAAGTAAAACGCTGCAACGAAAATGTACACATCAAACACGACAAATGTCCTTGAAGAAATCAAATCTCCGTGGTACATAAGATCGAGTCCTGCAACGACGGCCAAAATGGAAGAATTCTTTACTAAATTGATAAATTGGTTCCCTAAAGGAGGAATGACGATTTTAACAGCCTGCGGCAGTATGACGAGCCTCATGGCCTGACCATATGTCAGGCCTGATGAACGGGCAGCTTCCATTTGACCCTTAGGCACGGAGAGTATGCCTGCCCGAATTGCCTCAGCTATGAAAGATGAAGTGTAAATGGTCAAGGCTAATGTCCCTGCATATAACCCGTTTAGTTTAAGACCAAGAAAGAAGAAAAAGGTAATGATCAATAACGGTATGTTCCGAATGAACTCGACATAGGCGGTACCCAGCCAGTTTAGTGGCTTTATTGGCGCAATCCGCATGATGGCAATTAGCACACCAAGAATCAAACTCGATACCAACGCGACCAAACTCGACATGATCGTATTTTTAAAGCCTAATAAAAACATATCCAGATTCTCTGTTAAAATGGAGAAATCAAGCACGGCATACAACTCCTTTAACTAGTAAGGATGAGCAAAACGCTCATCCTTACAGACAAATGTTCAAATGTTATTCAAGGTCAGCTGCCCATATACATTTGCTAAAATGTTTAGTGTTTAATCCATTTATCATGGATTTCGTCGTACTTGCCTGAATCTTTAAGTGACTTAAGGGCTTTATTCAGCTCTTCCACAAATTCAGTATTCCCTTTTTTTACGGCAATTCCATATGGTTCTTCGGTAAATGTACCGCCAACAAGCTCATAGCTTGGATCTTCATCTGCCATTCCATAAAGGATGGAATCATCCGTTGTCAATGCATCCCCTTGTCCGGATTTAAGTGCAGCGAACGCTTCGGAATAGTTTTCAAATTCCAGCACTTGTGCTTCAGGAGCTTTTTCACGGATATTTATGGAAGAAGTAGAGCCCTTGACAGCCAATACCTTTTTCCCTTTCAAACTATCAATACCCTTGATATCGCTGCCCTTTTTGACTAACAAAGATTGTCCCGCGTCGAAGTAAACATCAGTGAAGTCAACTTCTTTTTTACGATCTTCAGTGATTGTCATAGTTGCTACAATTGCGTCGATATCACCATTATTCAATAAGGCCATCCTAGTTTTAGAAGTCACTTCTTTAAATTCAACTTTATTCTCATCACCAAGGATTTCTGCTGCAAGAGCTTTGGCAATATCAATATCAAAGCCTTCTACCTCTCCAGTACTAGGATTCTTCAAACCGAATAGCCTTGTATCATTTTTCACTCCAAAAACGATCTTATCCTTTTCCTTCACTTGTGCTAGAACATCTTCTTCTTTGCCTTTACCTCCACCCTTTTCAGCTTTGTCGGTATCATTCCCCCCGCCGCAACCAGCTAATAAAATGACGGCCAGTAATGATAGCAAAGATAATTTTAACCATTTCTTTTTCTTCAACATGTAATTCACCCCTGTTTTTTATTTAATGATTTAATATACGGCTAAGGAATAAACGAGCCCTCTCTTCACGAGGATTGGCGTAAAACTCAGCCGGAGTTGCCTCTTCTAAAACCCTGCCTTCGTCCATGAATACGATTCGATCCGCCACTTCACGGGCAAATCCCATTTCGTGCGTAACAACCACCATCGTCATTCCTTCATGGGCAAGTGCTTTCATAACATCCAGTACCTCGCCAATCATTTCCGGATCCAAGGCTGAGGTAGGTTCATCAAAAAGCATGATTTCCGGTCCCATTGCCAAACCTCTGGCAATCGCTACCCGTTGCTGCTGTCCACCTGAAAGCTGGGAAGGAAATGAATTTGCTTTATCTCCAATCCCCACTTTGTCCAAATACTTCAGTGCAATCTTTTTTGCTTCCTCTTCGGATTGTCCCAAGACCTTCCTGGGAGCAAGCATGATATTCTCGAGCACGGTTTTATGGGGATACAAGTGAAAATGCTGGAAAACCATACCGATATTCCGACGGAGTTTGTTTATGTCCGTCTTTTTATCCGCTACATTTAAACCATTTATTGAAAGGGATCCTTGCGAAATGGTCTCTAGACGATTAATGCATCGGAGCAGTGTACTTTTTCCTGATCCGGAAGGTCCGATGACCACTACCACTTCCCCTTTCTTGATTGTTAGATTAATTTCTTTCAATACATGGAAATCGCCATAATACTTATTCACCCGGTCAAAAACTATCATAATTAGCACCCCGCCCATATTCAATCTTCGAAACTGAAAATTTATAATAATCAGAATTATTAAAGCGTACTATAACATTCTCTTAACTCGAATCATATCTTATGTATAATCCTTTCTTCCAATATTATTTCCCAATATTTCGATAATGTTAGGGAAGCGACCATTTTTATTGTTATTTTAAACTAGTAATTTATATAATATATTCAATATTCACATTTTTTATTATATATAATATTTCTTAAAATTACCATATAAACTTTAAATTGTTAAAAACGTTATCATATTTCATGATATTATTGCTATATTCCATATAAATGTTAATTTTTAACTTATTTCCCCAAAAAAATTCCCTCTTTTTATAAAAAATCATTTATTTCCCGAAAGCTGAATATGCTTTTAATAATACAAAAAGACAGCATTTGCTGTCTTTTCGTATTATTCCTTTATCGCATCTTCAAATGGTGCTGAATACAAACCCCTTGGCGCCAGCATATCCGTATCTGATTCATGAATTCCCCCATTGTGGGTATATGGACCTGCTGGAAAAAAATCAAACAAATCACATTCCTTATGTATGATCAAGAAATAATCGTATAAATCATCCATAAGTTCCTGATGTTCATCTATTTTCATGATTTCACCACATTCATCAATTTCAAAGTTTTCATTAATCGCATCTTGAAGTTCCTCATTATTTGAATACGCGATATAAAAATCGACATCTCCGCATTCCATGCATAGCAAGAGTTTTTCTTCCAGTGCTTCTTCAAAGGTTTTCAGGACGATTTCCTTTAGTATGGCATCAATCTTTCCAGGATTATTCAATTTAATTTTAGTCTGGAACACAAAACCCCTCCAATCAAATACTGGCATTAAAATACTTAACGCCAGTTTAATAAGCTACTCTTTAATATTAAAATGAAATTGTTGAAATCATTTTTTCATCAATACCTAAATAAAGGCCATAAGTTCATGTACCGCGATGGGGACCTAGCCCAAGATTTGGTCATCAAGGGCAATGCCGATCATTAGGCCGGATCTCGTTTATTGGATAGGAAACGTCCGATTCGTGTTTATGATAAGTTTGCCCACATAATTAGAATCATAATCTTCTATAATACAAAGAAAAAGATGATGGGAAGCGTAATCAGGCTTAATGATGTACTGATGAATGTAGCACTTGAAACGAATTCAGGCTCCGTATTGAATTGGAGCGCATACATTGTAGTGTTGGCCGCCGTTGGCATGGCAGCTACGATGATCATGATATGCCTGACCATTTCACCCACTGGCAAGGCAAGTGATAACAGGAAGGCAATTGCTGGTGAAACGGCAAGTTTAAGAAGTAGCGAAACTGATAGCTTTCGATAGGCAATTTTTTTCAGGGAAATGTTGGCCAGCTGCATTCCCAGTGTAATCATAATTGTTGGGATCGCTGCGTTTGCAACAAGATTAATAGCTTCCATAACCGAATTGCTTAAAGGTATGTTCACGAACTGAAATACTGTTCCAGCAATAGCTCCATAAACAATTGGCATTCGACATACCGCTTTAATTGCTGTTTGAACTCCGTTTCCTTCAGGACTGCCCTTTGCTGCGAAATAAATGCCGATCGTGCACATCACTAACTGCTGTCCCACCATAAGGATGATTGCATAATCGAGTCCTGCGGCTCCGAATAACAGGAAAATGACGGGTGTACCGTAATTCCCGTTATTCATGAATGCCGATGCCAATATCATGCCGCTTGTTTCAGTGACTGTATAATTGCGAAAAAAAGATATAATATAGACTACCAGTATGAGAGAAAGGCAAAGTACTATCGTGAATAAGAACAGGTAAAAATAATTAATCGTAAATTCAGCGGAATAAAAAGTCCGGAACACGAGAAAAGGTGACATTAAATATAATGCCATCGTGGAAATTGATTTTGTATCAAGATTAAACTTTTTCTGACCAATGAAACCTAAAACAAATATACCGAATATCGGTAATAGAACTCCCAAAAAACCCATGCATATCACCTTCATAATTCTAATGATTTTCTTCTAACAATATCAGTTTTATAATTATTTGTAAAAATTCTTTTAAATCCTTTCGATCGCACGCCACAAATTGATTTTTCTTTATATTCAGAAAATTAAATTGTATTCTGTTTCCCCAGACATATGGTATATTGTTTATTATATTTACGTTAAAAAACGTAACATTAACACTTTTTGGTTAGTAATAGATGAAGGGGTGTTTTTTAGTGGATGTAAAATTCATGGAAATGGCCGTTCGGCTTGCAAATGAAAATGTACTGGCTAAGAACGGAGGTCCTTTTGGTGCTATTATCGTAAAAGATGGCAAAGTCGTAGGCAGAGGATGTAATAATGTGACAACGGCCAACGATCCTACAGCGCACGCCGAAGTACAGGCGATTCGTGATGCATGCAGGAATCTCGACAGCTTCCAGCTTACAGATTGTGAAATTTACACTAGCTGCGAACCATGCCCCATGTGCATCGGTGCTATTTATTGGGCACGTCCAAAAGCCATTTATTACGCATGCACTAAAGAAGACGCTGCAGTTATTGGCTTTGATGATCACTTTATCTACCAAGAACTTGCCCTGCCAATGGAAAACCGCACAATTAAAATGAGACAATTGTCTTTTAATGACCACGATTTACCATTCCGAACATGGGAAACCAATACGGAAAAAGTGAAATATTAACCGGTTATATATGGCCAAAGGGGTTATGAATATGAAAAAAAACTTGCTTAAAAGGAGAATTGACGTTGCAACAGGAAGAACACCTGCAGATTGCGTCATTAAGAACGGGCAAATCATAGATGTATTCAATGGTGATATCTATACTGGCGACATTGCGATCGCCGATGGTTATTTTGCTGGAATTGGGCGTTATGAGGGTACTTCGGAAATCGATGCTTCAGGAAAATTCGTATGCCCTTCCTTCATAGATGGCCATGTTCATATAGAATCATCGATGGTCAGGCCATATGAACTTGCAAAAATCCTCCTTTTACATGGTGTGACCTGCATCGTTGCAGATCCTCATGAAATTGCCAATGTTTCTGGCAAAAAGGGCATGGAATATATGATTGAACAATCCGATCAACTTCCTTTTGATTTTTACTTCATGATGCCCTCTTGTGTACCTGCTACGGAGTTTGAACATTCTGGTGCTGTCTTAAGAAGTGAAGATTTAATTTCCTTTTATCAAAACCCGAGAGTGCTTGGTTTAGCCGAAGTAATGAATTTCCCTGCCGTTTCACATACAGATGAGGATATGCTGCAAAAAATTTACGATGCAAACAGACTGGGCAAAAGCATCGATGGTCATGCAGCTGGATTATCCGAACAACAGCTCGATGTTTATCTAAGTGCAGGTATTAAAACAGATCATGAATGCACTACAGCGGAAGAGGCAAAAGAAAGACTGCGTAAAGGAATGTATCTTATGATCAGGGAAGGCACCGTCGCCAAAGACTTAATTAACCTGATTCCAGTTATTAATGAGAAGAACTCCCGCCGTTGTTTATTCGTCACCGATGACCGGCACCTAGATGATATAGTTTCTGAAGGAAGTATCGATCACAACGTTCGACTTTCCATAGAAACAGGTGTCCCGCCAATTACCGCCATTCAAATGGCGACCATTAATGCAGCAGAATGCTTTGGATTAAAGGAACATGGTGCAATTGCACCTGGATACAAGGCAGACTTCCTACTACTGGATGATCTTGATTCAGTCATCCTCCATTCGGTCTTCAAAGATGGAAAGCTTATGGTACAAAGTAATCGATTGCTTAACTATCCAGCTGATGAGAAACAGGTTATTACCGACGGGTTGAAGCACTCTGTTCAATTTCATGAAATAACCGGAGATGATTTCGCGATACCTTTTAAAAATGAGTTCGCTAATATTATTGAGATAACTCCAAACAGCTTGATTACAAAGCATTCGATTGAACCGGTCACACTTAATCATGATGGTCTATTTCAGTTCTCCGAACATGTTGATCATCTAAAACTTGCTGTTATTGAACGGCATCATATGACCAAACAAGTGGGCCTGGGAATCGTCAAAGGGCTCGGGTTGAAATCAGGAGCCATTGCCACGACAGTAGCCCATGATTCACATAATTTGATCATAGCCGGAACGAATGACCAGGATATGCTTCTGGCAGCTAAGGAAATCAAAAAAATGCAGGGTGGATTGACTGTAATCCAAAATGGGGAAATACTAGCTTCCCTTCCCCTTCCAATAGCTGGATTGATGAGTGAATGCAATTATATGGATGTGGTCGATTCATTGAAGCACATCGATGAAGCCTTATTGAAACTCGGTGCTAACAGGCATTTCAACCCTTTTCTTACACTTGCCTTCATGGCGCTACCAGTCATCCCTGAAATCAAACTGACGGATCAGGGTTTATTTTCCGTTTCTGAGTTTAGGCATATACCCATCGAAGCTTCAAGGCCAGTCGATTTAAATTAACCCGCTAGGCGGGTTTTTTTCTTATCACCCCAAAAAATTTTAAAAGAAAAAGGTTCCGACTCAACATAAAACGGGAAAAGGATATATGCGCATCATCTATGTTAAAATAAAAATAAACACAATTCTTTGTTGGAGGAGATAAATATGGCAAAACATGATCAACAGAACATCATTGGATACATAGGCACTTACACAAAAGGAAACAGCGAAGGTATTTACCGATTTACTTTAGATACAGCAGAAGGAAAGCTCAGCACACCGGTTCTTGCAGCAGAATTGACCGATCCGACTTATGTCGCAATCAGCCAGGACAAAAAGAATCTCTACGCCATTTTAAAAGAAGCGGGCAGCGGTGGAGTTTCAGCCTATTCGATTAATGAAGATTCAGGTGAGCTTACCTTCTTAGGCAAACAACTTACACCAAATGGCTCTTCTTGCCATATAAGTGTCGACAGCAAGAAACAGGTTTTGGTCACTTCCAGTTATGGAGAAGGCGTGATTGAATCATATCCGCTTCATGACGATGCGACACCTTTGCCTGTATTATCAACTGTTCAACATGAAGGGCATGGACCGAATGAAGAACGTCAGGAAAAAGCACACACTCACTTCGCTGGTTTCACCCCGGATGAAAGGTTCATTGCTGTTGTCGACCTCGGAATAGATAAAGTAATAACCTATAAAATACATAATGGGGTTTTGGAAGAAGTAAACAGCTTATCTGTTACTCCCGGCAGCGGACCACGGCATCTGACCTTCCACCCAAACGGTAAATTTGCGTATGTCATGGCAGAACTTGTACCAGAAGTGATTGTTTTGAGCTTCGATAGTCAAACCGGTAGTTTTTCTGAATTGCAAACGGTACGGACCGTCCCGGAAGATTTCAAGGAAAATAACCAAGGAAGCGCCATTCATATTTCTGATGACGGGCGATTCATATATGCCGCAAACCGCGGACATGATAGTATTGCCGTTTACGAAATCAATCAAGAAACAGGCAAACTGGCATTCGTGCAGCTGGTTTCCACCGAAGGACATTGGCCGCGTGATTTTTCATTGGACCCTAGCGGAAAATTTCTGATCGCTTCAAATGAACAATCAGGAAACTTAACGCTATATGCCCGGAATGAACATGACGGAAAATTAACATTATTGCAAAAGGATGTTCAAGTTCCCTTCCCTGTTTGCGTAAAATTCTTATAATCCATAATAAAAGAGGATTGAAGCTTTCACTGCAGCTTCAATCCTCTTTTTTATGCCCTACTTTAATTCCAATTCTCTGCCATTTCAGGAAAATCTATATATGGGTTACGATTACCCTGCATTTCATGTATAGCGAGGTTTCTATGTTTTTCATAAGTTCTGACGGGAAAAAGCCGATGCCATTCCAAAAGCAGTGCCAAGTCGACTTTGCCGCTATCGATGATTCCCTCATATCTGAGTAAAAAATACAAAGTTGCCCTCGCCACGATCCCTTTTCCGTATTCGGGCTCGAATTTACTTTCGTCTGATTTCCCGCATCCCGCTTTTATACCGGCAGCCGATCTTTCAGGGATATAATCCTCAAAATCATGGTATGGATAGTTACTCCGGCTGCTATTACACGTTGGTTCACAGGCGAACAGATGATGCAAATCCCCCCTCATCGGTTCTTTTTTATCGAACCATGATTGAGGCACTACATGTTCACAATTAACGAGAATATTCTCCGAATTTGTTGATTCAATACCTCTTGACAACACTTCCAGTATACGGATATCTTCCTCTATCACTTGTGCAGGATCCATCCCTTTACCAGAATACAGACTTTTCAGCTGGCCATTTTCCTGTATGTCCACCCATGGGTAAACATGACGATGCGGTGAGTAGTTCAGCTGGTTTTTATGGGTTGCCACAAGTAGGTCCTTCAATCCTTCCCGGTCCAAGGAACCATCTTTGTAGTATGACAGCTTAAGTTCCTGATCTTTGGTTTCATCATAGTATTCGCGGTTTTCATTAAAGTTGACTAGTGCAGCCATTGCCATTTCCCGTTCTTTTTCAAGTACTTCAAAACTATACTTCATCCACTCATCCCCCCGCTTCTATTAAAAACCTAACTTTTACCATAATTAAAGCTTAATAGAAATAGACCGAAAAAAAAAGGTGCTTTAGAAGGGTCTAACGAAGAATTTCAATAAAATGGGTAAGGATTTTCGCTGTCATTCCCCAGATTACCCGACCATTATATAAGTAAAAATACTCTTCCATCTGTTTTGGCTGCCATTTATAATTCTCCCCGCCAACGACTAAATCATGGGGGAAGTTTGCATGCGGTTCCACTTTATATTCGACATGATAAATTTCTGGGGGTTTTTCCATGAAAAAGGAAAGCGGGACCGTAAAAATGGTTTCTACCTCAGCTGGATTAGGTATTATCCGTTTATGGTTCCGAACAAATCCTGCATAAGGATAGACAATCATCCCGAATGGAGATACCAAATAATCGATCGGAAAGACGTTTTCGATATCTTCTTTACGCAAATTAAGTTCCTCATATGTTTCCCTTAGGGCAGCAGCCTGTTCATCATGATCCAGCTTGTCTATTTTCCCGCCCGGAAAACATATATCCCCCGGCTGCCTCCTCAGTTTGTGTGAACGCTCTTCGAAAAGAACATGAATTCCATCTTCTTTCTCTATTAGCGGTACCAATACAGCATACTTTGAAAAATTCCCACTCCCTAAAATTTCTGGGATATGTAATGTTAATTTTTTTGTTATATCTTCATTATTCATGTTCCTCACCTCTTCTGCCGGATAATATAGATATTCTATCACTACTCCTTATCATTCCATTTTCGAACATCCGCTATAACTAAGCAAGGAAAACGATTCCAAAATATCGCCTTTAATTTCTACTAGATTCCTTTACCTCTTATTCTTCCTTGATCATAGACAAAAGCACCGTTCAAAGTTCCGAACGGCGCTAAAACTGACGTATCAGCCTCATTTAAAAAGCAAGTTATGTGTATCAACAGGCACATGCGTGAAATCGTTGAATATTCAGTTTTTTCATTTTACTTTATAGTTCAGCTAACGTTCGCTTTACCGTCGCTATGATGAATGCAAAATCCTCTTCAGTTATACTAAGTGGGGGAGCAAGAGTCAGGATATTATTGAAACCTGCTACTGTATCGCCATTTTTCCCTATGATCAGCCCCTTTTCTTTGCATGAAGCAATGACTTTATTGATTTTGGAAAGTTCGATCGGCTGTTTTGTCAGTTTATCTTCCACTAGTTCAATGCCTACCAACAAACCTTTCCCGCGTACATCCCCAACATTGGGATGAGATTTGATTTCTTCAAACTCTTGCAGAAAGCGTAGCCCTAACTCCTTGGACCGTTCAATTAGTTTTTCATTTTCATATATTTCAATATTCTTCAAAGCGACGGCACAGGCAGCAGGATTGCCGCCAAATGTATTTACATGCCGAAAGCGGTCATAAACGTCTGAGCCAATATACGCTTCATAAATTTCACGTTTGACGGCAGTAGCGGATAATGGCAAATAAGCGCTCGTGATTCCTTTAGCCATTGTTACGATGTCTGGTTTTACATCATAGTTCATAAATCCGAATTTCTTACCAGTTCGGCCAAACCCGCAAATGACCTCATCCGAAATGAGAAGGACACCATTTTTCTCACAAGTTTCTTTGACACGTTTCATATAGCCATCGGGCGGCATCAAAATTCCGCCCCCGGTGATGATTGGTTCCATGATGACCGCAGCCACCGTTTCGCTCAGCTCCCATGTAATGGTATTTTCAATTTCCGCTGCACTTTTTTCACCGCTTTCATCCTCTGGATTTCGGTAAGAATCTGGCGGTGATACATGAAGAAACCCTGGGGCGAGAGGTTCGTATTTATATTTTCGCTGTGCCTGCCCGGTAGCTGACAGGGCTCCCATTGAATTGCCATGATAGCCGCGATAACGCGAAATGAATTTATAGCGTCCATGTTCACCCTTTTGCTGATGATACTGCCGCGCAATTTTAAAGGCCGCCTCATTGGCTTCCGAACCGCTGTTAGAGAAGAAAATCACATAATCCCCACCAAGCCATTCATTTAATTTGTCCGCTAGCTTAATAGCCGGGATGTGGCTATTCGTTAAAGGGGCATATGGAAGTTCCTTCAGCTGCTCGTAAGCTGCTTCAGCCAGTTCCGTGCGGCCATAACCGACGTTGACACACCATAAACCAGACATCCCATCCAGGAAGCGATTCCCATCAACATCCGTAATCCATGCTCCTTGCCCGTTTTTAATCACCATTGCACCAGGGGTGGGTTCAGCCCCTTTCATATGATGCCACACATATTTACCATCCATCGCTTTAAGATCCTGACCCTGTTTTTCAACCTGCATAAGCTACACTCCTCCTAAAATAATGTATAAAGGAAGGCCGACCACAAATTGCGCCGACCCCCTTTTTCCTATCAGTATCTTGCCGTTAACATTTTCTTTCTGGTGTAAAATTCCACGCCGTCTTTCCCATTGGCATGAAGGTCCCCATAAAACGAACTTTTATATCCGGAAAATGGAAAGAATGCCATTGGCGCGGGTACCCCAAGGTTAATGCCAAGCATCCCTGCATCAATTTCTTCGCGAAATTCCCGGATGGCTTTTGCACTATCCGTATAGAGGCAGGCACCATTGGCAAATTCGGATTGATTGGTCAATTCAATTGCTTCTTCAAGAGTATTAACTCGTACTATGGATAAGACAGGAGCAAAAATTTCATCACTCCATATTTTCATGTTTGTTTTTACATGATCAAATAATGTCGGTCCAACGTAATAGCCTTTTTCCTGATCGCCTTCATTCCTGCCATCACGAAGGAGGACAGCTCCTTCTTTTTCCCCGATTTCAATATATTGTTCTGTTCTTTTTTTAT
This sequence comes from Peribacillus sp. YIM B13477, assembly GCF_042787955.1. Classification (NCBI taxonomy): domain Bacteria; kingdom Bacillati; phylum Bacillota; class Bacilli; order Caryophanales; family Bacillaceae; genus Peribacillus; species Peribacillus sp. YIM B13477. Next base: position 1,070,376 of record NZ_JBHZPD010000001.1, on the reverse strand, counting down.
GAGTATCACGGATTACAGGTCCCAGGAAAACGTCCTTATCCATTCCATTTCCAATCTTGATGTTGTCCGCTGCAGCCTTTAATTTCTCAACGAGCGTATCTCCCACTTCTCCCACCGCAACAACCACTGACGCAGCCATGCAGCGCTCGCCTGCAGATCCGAAAGCTGCATTCGTTATGTTCGTTACGGCATTATCCAAATCTGCATCAGGCATGACGATCGAATGATTTTTCGCACCCGATAAAGCCTGGACACGTTTTTTATTGGCAGCTGCCGTTTTGTATACATACTCTGCGACAGGCTGGGATCCCACAAATGATACCCCTTTAATGTCTTCATGTTCCAAAATCCCATTCACGACATCGTGGGCACCATGGACAATATTGACAACACCATCCGGAACACCGGCTTTTGTCAATAATTCCACGAGACGGTTGGCCAAAAGCGGTGTCCGTTCTGAAGGTTTTAAGATAAACGTATTTCCACAAGCTATTGCCAGCGGGAACATCCAACATGGCACCATCATCGGGAAATTAAACGGCGTAATCCCGGCAACGACACCCATTGGATAACGATACATGCCAGATTCAATGCCTGGGGAAATATCAGGAAGCTGACTTCCCATCATCAAGGTAGGGGCACCTGCTGCGAACTCCACGCATTCAATCCCGCGCTGAACCTCACCATATGCTTCTGTATAGCTTTTTCCGTTTTCCATAGTGACCAGCTTTGCAAGCTCATCCCAGTGTTCAATCAGTAATTGCTGGTAACGGAATAAGAAGCGAGCTCTTTTTGGAACGGCGACCTTTTTCCATTCTTTATACGCCTTTTTAGCAACCTCCACCGCTTGGTTTACATCTTCCTTTGTTGAAAGGGGTACGATTGCCAATGCTTCTCCTGTTGCCGGGTTAGGCACTTGTTCATGTTTCGAAGTTGTGGAATCAACCCATTTGCCACCGATATAATTTTTCAACGTTTCTACTTCATTGATAACTGTCATTAAATAAACCCTCCATTTCAACACGATTTCATAGTTTCATTATATTTTTCAAAACGACTTTTTACATTAGACGTTTTGTATAGTTTTTGATTCAATATTTGCACATATTGTTTGTTTCTGGCTTTCCCATATCCATCATTATCAACAACAGAAATTCACGATTCGCAAACGATGTATATTTTTCTTATTACTTTCCCTTAAATCAGCTGACTTCGCAGCCATCATTTTATAATGGAATATAGCTTTATGTCTTGATGCTTCCCCTTGACGAACATTCCTTTTCTGATGATTCCCTCAAAAGACATACCAGCCTTTTGCATGACTCGCTCTGAACCTGAATTTTCAACGAAGCATCTTGCCTGTATTCGAACTAGGTTCATATTTTCGAAGCCAAAGGCGATTATCTTTTGGGCTGCCTCCGTCATCAAGCCACTCCCCCAATATTCTGGTGCAAGCACATACCCTATTTCCGCACTATGATGGTCAACCTGCCATGAAACAAAATCAATGGTACCAATCAACTTACCGCTTTCCTTGTGTTCTATGCCCCATGGAGCGATTTTCTTATCCTCATAATTTTGTAGGATAAATCGGATAAAATCTTTTGTATCACTTAGGGAACGATGGGCTTCCCATGTGACGTAACGGGAAACTTCATTGTTGGATGCATAAGCGAACATGTCTTCGGCATCATTCATGGTGACTTTCCTCATGATCAATCGTTTTGATTCCAGGGCAGGCAGCTGTCCATATATCTCTTTCACGTTCATGATTACACCCCATTCCATTGATTATTAGTATTATAGCAAGATTGGTAAGCAATCGACTTCCCAATTGAAATATTATCGAAACTTACGTATAATTCAGAAAAAAATATCCAGGAGGATAATTATGCCAAAAAGAAAACTCATAATAAGCCAAAATTTGAATGAAATCTTATTACAGAAGATCCAAGAATTGATTCCTGAGTGGACTGTTATCACCGGGAGATCCCCGGAAAAATGGAGAGATCATATTGCCGATGCAGAAGTCATCGCAGGCTGGAAAGCGGAAATGTCTGTATCGATTGCTGCAAGCGATGTTAAATGGATCCAGACATGGAGTGCAGGAGTGAATGCTTTACCCCTGGACAATTTAGAACAAAAGAATGTTCAGATTACAACTGCAAACGGCGTTCATGCGTATCCCATTTCAGAGACAATTTTCGCGTTAATGCTTGCCTTAACAAGAAAAGTAGATACATATATTAAGCAACAGCAGACAAGGACCTGGCATCACGCACATATGAAGCAGGAAATTCATGAAAAGACCATCGGAATCATCGGTGTCGGGAAAATCGGAAAGGAAACCGCAAAAATTGCCAAGGCTTTTGGCATGACCGTATTAGGGATGCGCCATTCCGGTAAATCAGAAGAATTCGTAGATGAGATGTTCACACAAAAACAATTGATTGAACTTCTTCCTAGGTGTGATTATATTGTCGTGACATTACCATTGACCCCAGAAACAAGGAATATGTTCGGTAAAAAGGAATTCAAGTTAATGAAGCGCTCCGCATTTTTCATTAATATAGGAAGGGGAAACCTCGTCATTCAAAACGAATTGATTCAAGCGCTTAAGGACAAAGATATTGCAGGTGCTGGTCTTGATGTGTTTGAAACGGAGCCACTTCCTGAAAATAGCCCTTTATGGGAGTTGAACAACGTGATCATCACGCCGCACACATCCGGAAATACGGAATTTTACGACCAAAGGCTAATTCAGGATATTTTCATCCCGAATTTAAAGGACTATCTAAATGGTAAAACACCTTCAACAAATTTACTTGATTACAAAAAAGGGTATTAAGAATTGTTCATTTTCTGTATACATTAATAATCTTTCCTTGTTAGCTTGCAGATTCCGACATTATCTGTTATATTTAAAAAGAATTATTTTTGTTCGGGAAGATTGATAAGTGAAAAACTTTTCGTCTAATGATTGAGCAAGGGTAGTAACACAATGTGTGGATTCACACTAGGAGGCAACAACAATGGAACAAGGTAAAGTAAAATGGTTTAACGCAGAAAAAGGATTTGGCTTCATCGAACGCGAAAACGGAGACGATGTATTCGTACATTTCTCAGCTATCCAAAGCGAAGGATTCAAATCATTAGACGAAGGTCAAGAAGTTACTTTTGAAGTTGAGCAAGGTCAACGTGGACCCCAAGCTACTAACGTTCAAAAAGCATAATTTTAAATACAATATATAACGGACCCTACTTGTAGGGTCTGTTTTTTTTGATCAAAAAAACAATCATAAAAAAACCCTATTCACAGGGAATAGGGAACATGAAACAAGTTTAGTAAATGGTAAACCTAGTATAACACACTAAGAAAAGAAACCCTAATTTATCCGAAAAGTAAAAATTATCAAGCACTTCCGATGCCCTCGATATCGACCTTACCATTCATTCATTTCTTATCCGCTTCATATGTTCGATCCGTTCCCCACGGATAAAACGGAGGCATATCCGTGCTGCTTTTCATTTTGAAATCGGCTTTCCTTTTTTCGAGAAAAGCTTCGATTCCTTCTAGTGCATCAGCTTGTTTTCCGGTCCAATGAATCATTTTCGATTCTATTTTGTGTGATTCAACAGGATGGTTCGCACCGAGCATGGACCACATTAACTGCCGGGATAGCGTCACAGAGACGGAAGATGTATTTTCCGCAATGTCTGTCGCAATCTCCATTGCTGCAGACATCAATTCTTCTGGCTCGACGATCTTGTTTACCAGCCTTCCCTCATATGCTTCACTGGCCGTAATCATCCTGCCGGTAAAAATCCATTCGGAAGCTTTGCCCATTCCGACAAGCCTAGGCAAGAACCAGCCGCTGCATGCCTCCATCGTTATCCCCCGCCTTGCAAATACAAAACCCATCTTTGCATCTGTTGAAGCAATTCTAATGTCCATGGGCAAAGTCATTGTTATCCCAATCCCGACTGCCGCTCCATTAATGGCTGCTATCATAGGTTTCTTCATCTCAAAAATCCGTAATGACAACATTCCTCCTGCATCGCGATATTCAACCAAAGGAGTGTGATCCATAAACGTTTCTGCACCTTTTTCCAAATCCATTCCAGCACAAAAAGCATCCCCAGCGCCAGTTAATATGACGGCTCTTACATCATCATTTTCATCCGCTTCATTAAAAGCGCGAATCATCTCCTCACACATTTTTTCATTGAAAGCATTCATTCTCTCTGGACGATTAAGAGTAACAATCATGACACGATCGACGATCTCACTAGTTATCGTGGAATACAATAACAGTCCCTCCTTCTCTCACAAATTGAAACATTCAACAGAATTTTATATTTACATATAATTACATTTTATATGTTTTAATTTCAGATTCCTAGTTTTTTATTTTGACATGCTGATAAATAATTTGATAATCGTTTCTATTCTAAAAATATTTTACATAAATGTGTAAAAAAAGACCAGTCGCAAATGCAACTGGTTTTTTTGTTTACCAATATAAATGACAAGCAACGAAATGCCCTGGTTTTTGTTCTTTCCATTCAGGTACAGCACTGGAGCATATCTCCATCGCCTTAGGGCAGCGCGTCCGAAATACACAGCCGCTCGGCGGATTGATCGGACTTGGTACATCGCCTTTAAGGACGATCCTTTCCCGTTTAATAGTCGGGTCTGGTATCGGCACTGCGGATAGCAAGGCCTGTGTGTATGGGTGTAGCGGATCTTTCGTTAAAGAATCACTATCCGAAAGTTCCATCATTCTTCCAAGGTACATGACTAAAATGCGATCTGAAATATACTTGACCATCGATAAATCATGCGCGATGAATAAATAAGTCAATCCCATTTCTTTTTGCAGTTCTTTTAATAAGTTAACCACTTGGGCCTGTATCGAAACATCCAAGGCAGAGATTGGTTCATCACAAACGATGAATTTAGGATTTAGAGCCAATGCCCTTGCAATTCCAATACGCTGCCGTTGTCCACCACTGAATTCATGCGGAAAACGAGTGATATGTTCCGGACTTAAACCAACCAGCTTTAACAGGTCTTCCACCCGTTTTCTTCGCTCTTTACCTTTTGATATCCCATGAATGGCAAGTGGTTCCCCAATCAATTCCTCCACCTTCATCCTTGGGTTCAAGGATGCGTAAGGATCTTGGAAAATCATTTGTATTTCACGGCGGATATGTGACATTTCCCCAGGTTTGTAATCGAAAATATTTTTCCCCTGAAAAAGAACTTCTCCATCTGTCGGTTCATATAATCGAGTGATTGTACGACCTGCAGTCGACTTACCGCAACCGCTTTCCCCAACAAGACCGACAGTTTCCCCTGGATAGATTTTGAGATCCAAACCATCTACCGCTTTCAGCGATTGAGAACCGATAGGAAAATGCTTCTTCAGATTCTTTATTTCAACAAGAGGAGAATTTTCGTTGTATGTCTTTTCTTTTTCGGCCTTATTTTTCAGTGAAACCATTGGTTCTCCTCCTTTATACATTAGTCGGTGCTTGTACCTGTGCTGCCTTGGCCATCGGGTGGTGCAGCCAGCATGCGGCTGTCTGACCTTCTTCCACTACTTCAAGCTCCGGATCATGGTCTTTGCACACTTTCATTGCTGATTCACATCTTGGGTAAAATGGGCATCCTTTTGGCGGATCCAATAAATCAGGTGGTGATCCGATAATCGGAACCAACGGAGCCGTTTTTTCCATATCCAGCCTCGGCACCGTTTTAAGCAAACCTCTTGTATAAGGATGCTGCGGGTTTGAAAATATAGCCTCTACCGTACCCGTCTCCACTACCTTGCCTGCATACATGACGACTACCCGTTCACAAGTTTCCGCAACCACACCTAAATCATGAGTGATTAAAATGATGGAAGTATCCATTCTTCGTTGGATATCTTTCATCAGTTCCAAAATTTGCGCTTGTATCGTTACATCCAATGCAGTTGTAGGTTCATCGGCAATCAGTAATTTCGGTTCACAAGCAAGGGCCATCGCTATCATTGCCCTTTGGCGCATACCACCTGAAAACTCATGCGGATATTGCTGCATCCTTTTTTCCGGCTGTGGAATACCTACTAGTTTCAGTGTTTCCAACGCCCGTTCGTATGCATCATTTCGGGACATATTTTTATTATGCTTTAAAATGCCTTCCATGATCTGGCTGCCGATTTTTGTCGTTGGATTGAGCGAAGTCATCGGATCCTGGAAAATCATGCTGATTTCATTCCCTCGAATCCTCTGCATTTCCTTTTCACTCATTTTAAGAAGGTCTTTACCGCCAAAGTTTATCGACCCTTTTCCATACTCTGCCGGGGGTGTTTCCAATAATCTCATGATTGATTTCGCTGTAACACTTTTGCCGCATCCGGACTCCCCAACAATCGCAACGGCTTCCCCCTTTTTCACGCCAAAGTTCACACCGCGAACCGCTTGCACTTTACCTGCATAAGTATGGAAGGTGATTTGTAAATCGTTGACTTCTAATAGGTTCTCCATCATCGTCCCTCCTATTCTAGTAATATCAATTCATTATGTTAGGACTCATTTATTTCCGTAGTTTTGGATCTAAGGCATCCTGCAATCCGTCACCAGCCACATTGAACGCGAACATCGTTAAGGAAATCAATATTGCCGGGATTAACAGTTGATAGAAATTCCCTACCAGAATGCTTCCCAGTGCATCACTTGTCAATGTTCCCCAGCTTGCCTGAGGTGCCGGAACTCCCAGTCCCAAAAAGCTAAGTGTAGCTTCGGCAAAAATGGCAGTAGGTACAGTCAACGTTAAATTGACAAGGATCGGTCCCATTGTATTTGGAATCATGTGTTTTCTTAAAGTCCAGCTCGTATTGGCTCCAGAGATTGTTGCAGCATGGATATATTCATTCTCTTTCAGTTGTAAAACCTGGCCCCGTACCAGTCGCGCCATCGGAATCCACCCCGTAATCGACATCGCAATGATGATCGGCAGAATACCAGGTTTTAATACGACCATCATTAAGATAACCATCAATAGGTATGGAATCGCATAGATCACCTCAGCGAAACGCATCATGATATTATCCGTGCGTCCACCGCGAATGGCAGAAATCCCGCCATAAAGGACACCAATTAAAAAGTCGATCAGCGCTGCCATCAATCCAATGAACAAGGATATCCTTGCACCGTACCACGCTCGCGTAAATAGATCCCTTCCTGATGAATCCGTTCCAAACCAATGCTCGCTATTTGGGCTAAGATTCTTTTTATCGAAATCTTGTCCATAATAAGTATATCCGTTAATGTACGGACCAAAAATCGCCATCAATACCAAGAGGATTATAAGAATAAACCCCGTCATCGCCAGCTTATTTTCTTTAAATCGACGCCAGACGTCAGACCAATATGAAACTGTAGGTCTTGCTATTTTTTCAGCTTCCTTAAAGTTGCCTTCGGCGGGTTGGAACATATCTTCGGTTAAATGCACTTTATCTGCCATTATTTCTTCTCCCCCGTCACTTTAATTCTAGGATCAATCAACGTATAGGCTATATCAACGATGAATATCAATAAAATAAGCACCGCACTATACACAATTGTGGAACCAAGAATCACCGGGTAGTCCCTGTTGGATATTCCCTTTACGAACATATCTCCCATGCCAGGAATACCAAAAATACGTTCAATGATGAAGCTTCCTGTCACGATATTAGCCGTAAGGATGCCGAGAACCGTGATTATCGGCAATAACGCATTCCGAATCGCATGTTTGATTATGACACCGCTCCGTTTCAATCCTTTGGCTTTTGCTGTCAAAATGTAATCCTGCCCCATTACTTCAAGCATGCTTGTCCGCATCAGTCTCGCGATGAAAGCAAGCGGCATCATGGAAAGGGCAATGGATGGTAAAATGGTATGCTGCCATGTCGCCCATGTAGCAACAGGGAATATATTCCATTTAATCGCAAAATAATTGATTAAAATAGTCGCCAGGATAAAGTTAGGAACGGAAATCCCTACGATGGCAATGATCATCGATAAATAGTCGGGCCATTTATTTCTTTTCAGTGATGCCACGACACCCAAAATGAGGCCAAAGAAGATGGCAATCACCAAAGCTTGTGCCCCTAAGTGCAATGACACCGGAAACCCCTTCAAAATGTAATCATTCACGGAAATGGATGAGGATTTCAATGAAGGACCAAAATCAAATTGAACGACTTCCAATAAATAATTCCCATATTGGGTCAACAACGGCTTGTCCAATCCATAGTGGACTTGAAGGTTTTCATAAACGGCAGGAGGCATGGCTCCTTCTTTTGCAAATGGATTTCCCGGAATCGTATGCATTATGATGAACGTTAATGTAATAACAGCCCATAAAGTAATAATCGCCCATTTAAAACGGTTTAATGTATATCTCAACATGGTAATCACCCCAATCATCGATTTTCTAAGAAGTTGAAAACGGAAATGAATGCATGAAATATTCAAATTCGCAATTGAAAAATGGGGTATGTCCTTAATCGGACATACCTCCCATTTCACTATTATCCTTCTATTATTTTTTATCCGCGTAAATAAAGTTCGGATAAGCGTTAATTGGAGCATAAACTCCAGTAACATTCGATTTAACCATATATGGTTTTGTATAGAAGTAAACCGGAAGGATCGGCATTTCGTCAATCATGACTTTCTCTGCTTTATGCAAAGCATCCATGCGTTCTTTTGGATCCATTGTAGATTTTGCTTCTTTTAATAAATTATCATACTCTTTGTTTGACCAACCTGCATCATTATAGGCGCCGTCCGTTTCCCAAAGCATGAATGTCATAGGGTCAACATAGTCACCAACCCATCCTGCACGGGAAATTTCAAAGTCACCAGCTTTTTCACGGTCAAGCTTAACTTGGAATTCCGCATTTTCAAGTGTCACTTCAACACCCAGGTTATCACGCCACATTCCTTGAACCGCTTCAGCAATTTTCTTGTGTGAATCTAAAGTGTTATACAAAATTGAAAACTCAGGTAATTCTTTCATGCCTTCTTCAGCAAGTCCTTCTTTTAACAATTTCTTAGCTTCGGTAACATCTTCCTTAAATAGGTTACCTGTATTTTCCTGGAAATCTCCAGATGCATCAGGAATTCCCGGAGGGACTACGCCAAAAGCAGGCTTTTGTCCGCCTTGAGCAACATTTTCGGTGATTTTTTGACGCTCGATAGCCATTGAAAGCGCTTTCCTTACTTTAGCATTATTGAAAGGTTTCACTTCTGTATTAAAGTTGTAATAGTAAACGGCAAGTTCTTTGCCCATTTTGAATTCTTTATCATCAGAATTGACCATTTGACCTTGAATATCCACTGGCAGTGGATAAGCGAGGTCCAATTCGCCACTCTGATACATTTGCCATGCTGTATTTTCATCCTCAATTAGAGCAAAGTTAACCGCATCCAATTTGATTTTATCTTTATCGTAGTAATTTTCATTCTTTTCGATTTTCAGGCTTTCTTTATGTTTCCATTCCGTTAATTTGAACGGCCCGTTTGAAACGTGAGTTTTTGCATCCAAAGCCCATTTTGGATTTTCTTCCTGTACCTTTTTATTGATTGGATAGAAAGTATAGAAAGAAGTCAAGTCAAGGAAATATGGTGTAGGCTGTTCCAAAGTAACGACTAATGTATGTTCGTCTGTCGCTTTAACCCCTACGTCCTCTTCCTTCCCTTTCTTACTGTTGTATGCTTCCCCGCCTTTAAGATAATAAAGTTGGTAAGCATAATCTGCAGCCGTTTCCGGTTTCAAAGCATATTTCCAAGCGTATTCGAAATCATTGGCTGTAAGCGGATCTCCATTTGACCATTTCAAACCATCTTTCAATTTGAATGTCCAAGTTAATCCATCTTCACTGATTTCCCATGATTCTGCAGAACCAGGAACGATTTTGCCTTCCTCTGTTTTCTTTGTCAGCCCCTCGAACGTATGTTCAAGGATCCATGATTCATGAGTACCTTGAGCATTTGCAGGGTGAAGCGAACCAGGTTCACTTGAATTGTTTACGTTTAATACTTTTGATCCGGATGAGTTACCCGAGCCCCCTTCTTTTTCATTCGAAGTTTCCTTCGAACCGCCGTTGCATGCCGCAAGCATAAGCATGATGGCCATAAGAAGAGCAAGCACTGAAAATTTAGACTTTTTCAAAAAATATTCCCCCTCATCTTTAATCTTTCTTAGAATACTCCCATTTAAGAGATTATCCTTCTAACACCTATTAATCTTCCGTATAGTACATATAATGATTGCGAGGAAAAGTAAAAGCATTCATTGCAGGAATTCACCAAAAACAATTAGCGAACCGTTTGCATAAATCTTAATTTCTACCTAAAAAAAGCAATTAATGCAGTTTACTAGGTATAAAATCACCTTTTTTTCACCTCGCCAAGGTTACTATACCTCGAATTAAAGATGTTGAATTTTAAGTATATTACGAATAAACCAAAAAATCAATAAACCGGTGAGTACTTTTTCACAATATAGTAATTAATTGCTAATCAATTCGATCTAGATACTAGGTAAATAGAAATGATCACCTAAAAAGACTTTCGACTTCCAGGTGTTTTTACAAACCCATCTAAATCAGTATTCATATAGGTTCTCTTGTCTATTTATTTCTCAATATTCTAATAATTCATATTAGGTTGATTACTAAGACAACTTTCCTAGCAAACCACCCCCTCTCAAATAATATATTTTAGCAGAATAATGCATTACTTGATTAAAATATTTAGTTCTCTTTAATCAATCTCCAAATAGTAGGCATTAACTATAGGGGAATAGAAATATTCCCCTATATGTACCCGTCGTTTCAATGAAAAGTGCCCTTCTTCATTTATGATTAAACAAATATAATGACACGAAAAGTAAACAAATTCCTGCCAACTTTTTCGCATCCAATGGGATGCGTACGCCTCCAAATAAACCGAAATGGTCAATGACTGCCCCAATAATTATCTGGCCTGCTATAACCCCGACCAATGCCGGTGCCACTCCAATCCGAGGCACGACCAATACGATCACAATGACATAAATAGCCCCTAACAGCCCGCCTGTTAATTGCCATTTGGGTACAGACGCGATGGCAGAAATATTCCCATTTCCCGCAAACAAAACAATAAATAATAAAGCGAGAGTCCCGATTCCGAACGAAATGAAGGAAGCTTCAATGACCCCCACTTTTTTTCCTAATCCACCATTGATTTGTCCTTGTATGGCAATGGTGATTCCGCCCAGGACCGCAAGCAACGGAAATAATATCTTCACAATGATTTTGCTCCTTTTTATGTCCATCCGGACTGATTAATGAATTCGCATACCATTTTAACATGAAAAATATGTATATTGTCCTTTACTGATATAAAATCATCTGCAAATAAAAAAACTGGCACTTTGGGCCAGCTGCAATCTTCTATACCAAACTAAAATCTATATGATTCCTGAACACTTTGTTGCCTTAACTGGCAATACTCCGTACTCAACAAGGAAAATACCAGGGCATCATGGTACTGATCACGAAGAAATAGATAACTTCTTAGGCTGCCTTCCTCTTTGAATCCAAATTTCTTCAGAAGGTTTCTGGATGCAATATTATCCTTGAAAGTTAAAGCGGCGATTCTGTTTAGTCTCAATTCCTCAAAGCAATAGCGCAATACTACGTTGACAGCTTCGGACGTAAAGTGTTTCCTCCAATATTCAGGATGGATTTCATATCCTATTTCGGTGCGTTTGTTGGCTAGGCTCAATTGATGCAGGCCAACAGTACCGATGAACTTGCCTGAATCCTTTAGAATGACTCCCCACCGCATCCCTCGTTTGTTTATATAAGCACTTTTAAACGAGTCGATTAAACGGCGGGCATCTTCTACTAGAGTTAAACTTTCTATCCCATCATATTTGGTCACTTCATCTTTAGAGAGGATTTCAAACAGACTCTCGGCATGATGGTGACCTATTTCGATTAAATGCAGTCTTTCTGTTTCCAATTCCTTAAACCACATCGAAGAATCCCTCCCGTATATTCAGCTGTCTACTTAATTCTATTCAAGATGAAGAGATACCTGTCTTAACGGACAATACTTTTTGAAAAATGCCTTAATCCCTGATTATTTTGGGAACGGTTGACACTGTAAGCCGTCACATTCCCGCCATAACCCAATAAGAAGTAGAATTAGGATGGTCAGGATACATTCCTATTGTCGGTAAACCATCATGGATCTCACAAAATAAAGCTCCCCAATAATAATCAGCCCAGATCCGATTCTCTTATTCTGGAAACAGATTGACAAGCTGCTTTATTAATTAATCTCTATTGTTCAAAATCATTGGATCCCTTTTCTCCAGATAACCGGTCGATTCATCAAGTCCACCAATGATAATTCGATTGTCAGGAGTTTTTCTTGCATTAAATAAGGCCGTGCCGTTTCCCAAATATCATATTATCATGCCATTTAGCTTGAGCGGCTATTTGATTTGTTGCTATGGCATATGAACTGAGAATCACTGCATGCTTTTCGAAACTGCCTTTTCAATCAATAAATGTACATGTTTATAAGGATTGATTTCAGCATCATTATCTGTAACCAGCGCTCCTGCTTTCGGAAACGAAAATTTCCAGTTAATCTCTTTTTCAGTATAATATTCAACAGGGAAATTGCGGGTTTTAAGATTCCTATATTCTTCTTTAAGCATAGGAACATCCATGGGATTGGATGCATAGTACAAGCTTTTTCCACTCATTTGAAAACTGTAAAAGTCCAGTGTTCGCAACCGTACTTCCTTCACTTGCATCCCTTTTATCGATCAGGAAAAAAATTAGGCCAGTCTCTGTCAAAAAATAGGCACAGTGTGTATGAACCGCTTCCTTCTATACAAACATCACATGGAAGGTCTACCTCCAACATGGGATATTTTCTCGCTTCAAATGTATCTTTTTAAAACACTTTCCCTGCCTTTAAATCCATACAAGCTCCACCCTTGGGGTAATTAATTAGTTTCATCCTTTTTAGTTCCATATAACTATATCGTTTTGATGTACTTATTATTTCCCTGAAAAACATGGCCTGCAAACGTAAAATGATTCTTTTTTTCCAGAAATTCAGCATTCCAATTTATCAAATAGACCTAGGATTTTCATTTACCATATAATCTGCCAAGTTATATGGACCCTTATTATGTATATTCTTATACTATCCTTTTTCCTAGTCCTATAAAGAATGAGAATGAGCTAATTTTACACAAAACTATTTTTATAGGATACTATATTACCAATCCAGATATTCTACTAGGAGGAATTAAAATGAAGAAAATCATCCTTTTATCAGCACTGTCACTATCACTTCTATCTCCAAATGTTGCTTTGGGAGCCAATACATACGAGGTGGCAGAAGGAGATACCTTAACGAAAATCGCTTCTGAATATGATGTCAGCATTGACGAATTACTTAAATCGAACTCTGCTATAAACGATGCAAATCAAATTCGAATCGGACAAATCATAAATCTTCCCGAATCATCCAATACCACGGTTAATCGCAAAGAAAGTCAGTCAGTTGAACAGCAGGTCCTTAGTTTAGTTAATGAAGAACGGGCAAAATCGGGCCTCCCTTCACTTAAAATGGATACAGCCATTTCCAACGTAGCCATTCTAAAATCTGAAGATATGCGTGATAATAATTATTTCAATCATACAAGCCCCAGTTATGGATCGCCTTTCGATATGATGAAATCCTTTGGGATCAGTTACGAGTACGCAGGGGAAAATATCGCAGCAGGTCAACCCAGTGCGGATGCTGTCATGAAATCATGGATGAACAGCCCCGGACATAAGGCGAATATTCTTAACAAGAACTATACGCACATTGGAATCGGACATGTAACTGGAGGGAAATACGCCCACTATTGGACCCAACAATTCATTGGAAATTAAAAGCTTTAGAGGCGGCAGATTGCCGCCTCTTTTTATTTATTCTTATATTCCAAGTCTAATGATTGCTATTATCAATGATTATATACCTTTCTCACTTTATATCGAAAAGACGTAATTTCAGTTTGATCGCTTCAATAAGAAAACGTTCTTTATTTTTTGTTGGATGGGTTACGCAAGGAAAACACGTAAAGTAGTTATATCATACTACCTTTCAATTATCTTACTGATAAAAATTAAATTATGTTAAAATAGTATTCTAGACATAGGTACAAAGGGGCAATTGTAATGAAAATAGAGGTTGGCTCTGTCATCAACGAATTACGAATAAAACAAAGTCTTACAAGAGAAGAACTGGCTAAGGATATATGTGAACCTAATGCCCTGTCAGATTATGAGGAAAGCATCACTTCTCCAACCATTAATGAATTGGGACTTTTTGCGGATAAACTAAAAGTTGACCTGCCGTTTTTCTTCACTACTAAAAATAAAAATGAACCGATTTATAATTACATAGAAACCATTAAACTTTTGATTAACAAATACAAACGGACACGTAACTATGAAGCACTTTATGAAATCGTCCAAAAAGAAATGGCAACTGCACCGGAAAAATCGATATCATTTTAATTCTTAAAATGGCATGAAGGTATCTCTTTTTTTCATTTGTATAATGACAAACAAAAGGCTATAGAATTATTGAATGAAGCCATGCAGATTACCATGGGTAAACGAGTCGTTCTTCATCAACAGGAGATAGAAGTTTTAAATAGTATCAGGATCATCCATTTTAAAACGAAGAATTATGAAGAGGCCATCACCATCTTCAATGATGCACTGGAATTTAACGAGAATATCCCCCTTGTGATTCAGGAAGGTACCATTATCGTGAAGATCATTCAAGGATTAGCACAAACATTGACTGAACTTCATTATTATCAAGAATCATTAAATTATACTCTTAAAGGGATCAACATTTGTAATTCGATAGAATCATTATATTTATATGCGGAACTCCATCTTTTAACTGGGAAGAATCTGGTTCATCTGCAACAACCTGAAGAAGGACTGCACTATATAAAGCAATCAAAAAACATTTTCAGTCTTCAAAAAAACGAAGAATTCGTACAAATTGCCGAACATGAAATGGAAAACATTTTGCACTGCATATGAACAGGGATAAAAAAGACAGAGATTGCTTATAAACTCTATCTCAGTAGACAAAAGGAGTTCTATCTAAATTTATATAAATAGTTGATTGGAGCGGGTGTGCGAGACTCCTGCGGGAATAGCAGTCCAAGGGAGACCCCACAGGCGCAAGTGCGCCGAGGGCGGACCGCCCGCGGAAAGCGAGTGCCCTACGTTCCAATTAACGTCCAAATTTGTATAAGCAAAAAAACAGTAGACAAATTCGATTTTCATCAAGTTTGTCTACTGTCTAAGATAGAGATTGCTTAAAAATCTCTATCTTTTTTTAGTATCGTTAGTTCACCCTTACCTTCAATATTTCAAATCCTTTAAAACGATCATAATGCTTTCAATAGCCATTCTATGTCAGCTATAATAGAAGAATGTAACCCAACTGGAGGAAAAAAAATTGACTAATAGATTAGGTTTAGTACTGGATGTAGAAACTACTGGTTTACGTCCCTCTTCAGATGAAATTATCGAGCTTGCCCTTATACTCTTTACATACAGCAGTGAAACAGGGGAAATCATTAATCTTATTGATCAAGAATCATTTTTAAGGGAGCCTCTCTCCTATGGAGCAAGAAGGAATTATGATCAAGCATACAGAATTCATGGAATTCCATACAGCTCCGTAGAAGGAAAGAGTTTTCATGATGAAAAAATTAAAACCTTCATTGACCGTACCGATTCGATTTTCGCACACAATGCTTCTTTCGATAGAAGTTTTCTCTACCAAATGTATCCGGAAATCAATGATCAAAAGTGGTACTGTACGATGCGTAATGTACCTTGGAAGCAATATGGATTTGAGAATAGTAAACTCTTAACATTACTGCAGGCACATAATATCACCAATTTTCAAACACATAGGGCCATGGACGATATATCTTATTTAATGGAGCTTATGAGAAAACCAGGTCCTTCTGGCCATCCTTATTTGAAGGATGTCATTGCAAAAAATCCAATGAAGAAATATGCACCTGCCACTCAAAAGACAAGGGTATAACAACTGTTTAAATACTTTTACACTCTTGTACAGGTTGCGCCATAGTTTTGTCAATATAATGGTTTTTTGACATCTTTCCCTTTCCTTGTGAGCAGGAAGCGCTTGTCACATATATTCAGGTTATTAATAAAAAACAGCGACCCATGACGGGTAGCTGTTTCAGTTTGTAGACAAAGGGGTTCGGAATTAAAAAATTCAGAACCCTCTTTGCAATATGTTTAGAAAGCATCCTCATCACCTCAATTTTTATAATTATATTTTAAAACAATATAGACTTTAGGCAAAAGGATTCTATCTAAAAGTTAAAACAAAGTTGATTGGAGCGAGTGCCCGAAGCGGAAATCAACGTCTAAATTGTACACCCATAAAAAAACTGTAGACAAACTCGATTTTCATCGAGTTTGTCTACAGTTTGAAACAGCGACCTAGATGGGTCGCTGTTTTTTGATCATTGTACAGTTGCTTCTTCCTGTTTTTCATTCAATGTGCCGTTCATTTTCTTATACCGATAAATAAAGTAAAGAAGAGATAATATTAATGCCGCAACAAGGAATATCGCCAATATGGCAAGATTGTGCCACATGAAGCTATAATCTCCTGTTGAGATGACGGCACGAAAAGAATTAATGGAATAAGTCATCGGCAGGAACGGTGTGAATCCTTGCAAGAAGCCAGGTACTAATTCATTGGGAAATGTTCCGCCACTGCTGGTCAGTTGGAGAATCAAAATCAATAATGCTATGAACCGGCCTGGATTGTCAAAGGCTGAACCCAGGAACTGGATGATTGCCATGAATGTGCAGCTAGCAAGAATGCTTACTGCAAAAAACAACGGCAGGCTCGTAACATTGATTCCAAGACCTAAAATTAAAATCGAGTCCACCAATATGGCTTGACAGATTCCGATGAGTGCCATGATACTGTATTTACTAATAAACCAGCTAAATCCACTCGCAGGTATAACAGCAGGATCTCTTAACGGGAAAATGATCGTCAGAACGATAGCACCGATAAATAAACTTAATGAAATTAAATACGGTGCAAAACTAGTGCCGTAGTTCGGTACATTATTAATTGGTAATTTATCTACTTTAACTGGGCTTGCAAACATGTCATAAACTTCTTCATTGGATTTGATCTTGCCTGCTTCATTTGCCCCGTCATTCAATTCGTCATGTAATTCTGCAGATCCATCTGAAAGTTTGGCGATTCCATCTTGTAACTTAATGGCTCCATTCGCCAGTTCTCCCATTCCGCTAGTTAGGCTGTTTGACCCCTCCTTCAATCTATCCGTTCCTGTAACCAGACCTTCCGAACCTTCGGAAAGCTGTGAGGTTCCACTTGATAATTGCTTGGAGCCATCTTCAAGCTGATCAAGCCCGCTTACCAAGTTATTGCTGCCTTCAGTTAATTGTCCAAGTCCACTCTGCGCTGAATCTATACTTTCGCCAAATGTCGTCAAACCAGACACCAATTGACCTTGGCCATTTTTCAGTTCATTCGCCCCATTGGCGAGTTTATCCTGAGCTTGCTTCAATTGCGTGAAACCGCCGCTTAACGCACTAGTGCCTTCACTTAACTGATTGGCTCCACCACTAAGGCTATTTGAGCTTTTAGCAATTTCGGTTGCACTGGCCGATAGTTTTCCCACTCCTTCAGATACTCCTTTACTACCTTCACTGATGCGTGTTAGAGAAGAAATCACTCCCTCCAAACGCGCTTTCTCTGCAGGATCAGCCGTAGCTTCAGATTGTTGTTCCAATCCGGAAATAACCTCGTCCAAACCTGCCGAAACTTCAGATGCCCCCGCTTTTGCTTCGTTCGATGCAGCGCTCCATTCAGACAATGAACCTGAAAGCTGGGCAGCACCAGCCGCTACACCATTTGCTCCCTCAGTCAAAGCGGGCAGCTTTTCATCTATTTGATTGAAGCCCTCTAATGACTGCTGCAATCCAGAGGCCAATTCACCAGTTCCCGCTTCAGATTTCTTGGCCCCTTGCAAAAGCTCGGATTGACCATCTTTCATTTGCCCAACACCAGAGCTGAACTGTTGTAACCCTTGATTAAGTTCCTTTGATCCTGCAGCTGCCGAACCGACCCCATTAGAAAAGGTCAATGATTTTTCAGCTAATTTTTCCAGGTTTTCATGGATTTCGACAGAACCTGAATGAAGGGAGTCAATTCCTTCATCCACTTTTTTGGAACCTTCTTTAGCTGAGATAATCCCTTCACCAAGTTCACTGGAGCCGTTTTTCACTGTATCTGTTCCGTCTTTCAATTCTCCAGCCCCATCACTGGCACTTTTGAGTCCGTCAGCCACTTCGTTCAAATTATCGAACATTGACTCCGCATAGGTTTTCGTAACCGCCGACGAAACCTCCCCTTTGATTCTCTCCGAAGCTGCATCACCTATTTTAGTGGATATATAATTGAACCCTTCATTGGACGTATAAATTAAATCAAGTTTTTTCGGATTGTCCTCCTGCAAGGTCGTTGCATTCTTCGAAAAGTTTTTCGGAATTTCTATTTTCATGTAATAATCTTGATTTTCAAGGCCTTCATTGGCTTCTTTTTGACTAACGAAATGCCAATCGAAATCCTTCTTTTCCTTTAACTCCTTGACTAAATCTTTTCCTATTGTAAGTTCCGTTTCATTGAACTCCGCACCCTCATCCAAATTGACAATGGCTACAGGCAATTGATCCACCTTACCATATGGATCCCAAAATGCCCAAAGGAATGTGCCGCTATATAATAAAGGAATCAGTATGATCCCTATTATGGAAATGAGTATCATAGGATGTTTTATTATGGCTAAAAATTCACCCTTTAAAGATTTTAACACGCCTACCAAGCCCTCCTATACGACGAATATGCCGTTTATTTAATCTATCTCGGTGAAAACGCATGAAAGAATACAAAATTAAGTTATATGCTCCTGCAATGTAAATTTAACATTCTTCATCTTCACCTAAATATATATTACTTTTTAAGCAATCAATAATATATGACTATATTGTTCATTTGGTCATTATCACGAAAATAATATAACATTTATCCATCTTTTTATCAATATTTTTTCACAGCGATACATCCTATATTTACTGCTTTTATCTTTAAATCCATTTAGATTGCCTTTTAAGCTGAAAATACTTTATTATGAATTAGCTCTGATATTACATGGCAAAAAAGGGTACCCATAATGGATACCCTTTTTTGCCATGTAAGCATAATTAAATAAAGCGCTTTCATATCATTTCGATATAATTCCTTTTAATTTTTCCGCCTGCCCGGTCAATTTATTCAAGGACTCCTGATACTCTTTTTCTAATTGTTTTATGATGCCTGCAGCGGTATCTATTTTTTTAATGGACCCCACACCATGACCCGCTGACCAAATATCACGCCACGCTTTAGATTCAGACGATTTGGACATGCTGTCAAAATCGACTTTTTCTTTTTTCGCTAATTGTTCTGGGTCCAATCCTTCCTTCCTTATGCTCGGTTTAAGCATATTACAATTAACGCCTGAAAATGCATCAGTCAAGATGATGTCATCATGGTCAGAATCGACAAGCATTTCACGATATTCATCATTTGCCCTGCTCTCTTTCGCCACGATAAAACGTGTACCCATATATGCAAGATCCGCTCCTGCCGCCTGAGCTGCCAAGATACTGTGACCAGTACTGATCGATCCGGCGAGCAAAATGATTCCGTCCCAGAATGTCCTTACGCTGTCCACGAAAGCAAAGCTATTTATCTCACCAGCATGACCGCCTGCTCCCGCAGCAACCAAGATCAATCCGTCCACACCTGACTCCGCAGCTTTCTTTGCAAAATCCACAGAGCTGACATCCGAAAAGACCAACCCGCCATAGCTATGTACGACATCCACCACATGTTTTGGTGAACCTAATGATGTAATGACGATGGGAGGCTGATGCTTTTTGACCAATTCCAACTCTTCTTCAAGCCGGCTATATGTACGGTGAACAACCATATTCATTGCCCATGGAGCTACCTTTGAGCCTGGTTCTTTATCCTTTGCTGCAATCAATGTATCGTTTATGTCACCCATCCATTGATCCAGTACCTCTATCGGCCGCGCATTCGGTGCTGGAAAAGAGCCGATCACCCCATTCAAACAGCATTCTTTCACTAACTCAGGACCGGATATTAAAAACATAGGTGCTGAGATAACTGGTAAAGATAATTGATTCCACCACTGTTCAGGCAAACTACTTGTCATCCTTAAACCTCCCATTATTAATATATTACCAAAATATAACACTACAAGATTATCATACTTCTAAAAGACACAATTTTCAAGAAATTAATTCAGCAGCTATAATTTAATTGTCATTCAGCGCCATTTAAATAAAAAAACTGTATATGGAATACGTCCCATATACAGTTTCGATTCAATTTGAAAGCACCCATTTCCGAATGGCCTTAGCTACACCATCTTCTTCGTTTGTCGCTGTAATCCAATCTGCTTTATCTTTCACAATTTCTTGGGCGTTTCCCATTGCCACACCCACTTTTGCTTCTGAAATCATCGCAAGGTCATTAAGGCTGTCACCCACCGCCATAACATTTTCCATGGTAATGTCGAGCAATGAACATACGAGCTTTATCGCTTTCGCTTTATTGACGCCCATGGCATTCACTTCAATATTCGTTGGGCTTGAATTGCTTATTTCAAAGGTTCCTTTTGATATCAGTTCATCCATGATGATTTGGCGGATGCTTTCATCATTTGTATCAAAACCGAATTTAAGCCATTGCGAATCATGGATTTTTTCAGGCATTTCAGCCCTGTAAATATTATCGCAGCTAATGGCCCAAAAATGTGTACCATGTTTTTGGCTTAATTCCCACATCCATTGTATGGATTCACTATCTACGATATTCCTTTCCACCAGTTTTCCTTGATTATCGTAAATTTCGCTTCCGTTTACTGTAATGAGGTATGATTGGAGTTCCATTGACTTTGCAAAATCACTGCATGTCGCATAGGATCTTCCTGTGCTCAATACCACAAAAACCCCTTGATTTTCGGCTTCTTTTATCGCTCTCCGGTTTTCTTCAGATATCTCACCAGCCTTATTGAGAAGCGTTCCATCCATATCAAGTGCAACTAGCTTAATATTTTGTTTCTCCATTCTTATTCACCCTTCCTTAATCCTTCTTTATGTAACTAAGTCCATGATAGCTTATAATGGATACCCAAGGAAAGTACGTGATGAATTGAACAGGCATTATCCTTACTGTCTTGATTTATAATCACACAATTATCCTGATCATGACATTTTGTATTCTGCCATTATTTCTACTCGCTGTCTTTTTTGATTTCATTCAATTCTTTTTTTATCTGACCTTCCCATTTTGGGATACCATCATTTTCATCAAATTCTATAATGACATCCGTTACCCCTCTTTCCTTTAATATTTGATTAAACAGCCGATCTTTAATGTCGTCCGCCTGTGCGATTGAAATATGGGGATCCAGTTCAACTTCAAGTTCAACATGAAAGTCTTCCCCTTCTTTTATTACGGCCAGTTTCTGTATATCCCTTACGTCTAGGTCATCCATGACCATCGCACCAATTTTTTGCCGCATTTCAATATCGGCTTCCCCAAGAGCACCTGCAGCATTGTCAAGAAAAACCCTTCCAACCACATAGAACATACCAAGACCGATCATGACGGAAGCAACTCCTTCCGCTTGGATAAAAGGCGTGAAGTTTGCTAATAATATGGCAATTATCGCAAGGACGCCGCCACCTGTCGCTACCATATCTTCCATAAATACTAATTTCGTCGCTGGTTTTGCCCTTTTTAAACCAGAAAAGCTCTTGTATATGACGGCTGCCCCTTTAGCTTCGATTCCAGTCTCATGGACCACTTCTTTCATCGCTTTAAATAATACATATGATTCCAACACAACCGCTAACGAAAGGACTGACAAGTTAATAAGGATACCAGTTGATTCTGCAGGGTGTAAAATGTGATGGAACCCTTCTTTAATCGTTTCATAAGACATGATCCCGACAACCAATACTGCCCCTAGTAATACAAGGTTAACCAAACGTCCAAAACCATCAGGGAATCGATCAGTTGGTGACTTTTTACTTAGTGCAGAACCAATGAAGACGAAAAACTGATTCGCAGCATCGCCCAAAGTATGTAAAGTTTCAGCAAACATGGCGACATTTCCTGTCATGAAATAGGCAATCCCCTTTAGCACTGCGATGATACTATTCACACAGGCAGCAATGAACGCCGATTTATTACCTTGTTTCAATAATCGAAATAATTCTTTCATATGAAAATCCCCCCTTATTTTTTTTATAAATGCATGATCATAATGTATTATCCCCAACACTGGAAAATATGAAACCACAAACCCAAAACCAATACGATTGGAGAAAGGTTATAAGTTGTATCTCCCACAAACGAATATATTCCAGTGGTGGACGCATCTATTCTAATAAGTTCATGTAATCATTCATTTCTTTAGATGCCTGAATACGGCAATAAAAAAAGGAGTAAGCGACGGCTTACTCCATATCATCCAATAACTTCGAGTGTTTATCCTTCTTTTTTCACTAACTTGGATGGATTATTTATTTTATAGCGTATTTCTTTATTGTATTTTTTGTCGACCACTTTTCCATCAAATTCGATTGCGTCTCCTTCTTCGAGCTCAGCTTTTTTTAATGTCTTGCTATATCCACACCAAGCATCGCCGATAGTCAATTCAGGCTCCGTTGTCACTTTGACATTCTCCAAGAGTATGACTTCATCTTCTTCACCAGTGAAATGGTTCATTTTTGCCGTGAACTCCTTGACGGTCGCGGTGAAATGCACTTTTTCCCCAGGCAAGTCCAACTTAGGTTTTGCTGTCGTCTTTTTAGTTTTGGTTTTGGCCTTTTTTGGTTCTTCACTTGACTGATCGGCGTTTTCCGTAATTGGTGCTTCATCCACCTGCTCAGTTTCACTTGAAACTGCGGCTGTTTCGGAAACCGGGCCACTCAACAATTCTTTTCCGAAACTGGAGCTTTGCATTTCCTTTAAATAGGAAGGGTTAATGCAGCTAAGCTTACCATTTTCAAATTGAACGACTACAGTGTCAAGTCCGTTGCCATATTGTTCATAACCTGCCAATTTGACTTTTGCTTGAAAACTTCCGCTTTTATATAATAGTTCTCTTTTAACCGAACGGGCAGTGAATAATTTCCATTCCAATCCTTTAGCGATATAGTCCGTATCATCTAAAAAAGGGATATACTCTCCTTTTGGTGCAATATAATGAATTAAACCTTCAGCTGGAGTTTCAGCCACAGTCACCACTCCTAATCTTTTCTATAGATTATATTCTAGCAAAGGATTTCAAAGTTGCAAATGAATGAGTATCATAATTGTACAGAGGGGGTGGCAGTCATGGTTACGATTATATATAAACGCCCCCATGCAATGAATGCAATCCTTTTTGGAACCAGAAAAAAAGCTGCCCACTAAGGGCAGCCCAGGCTGTAGACAAACTCGATGTTAATCGAGTTTGTCTATTTTTATGGCTTGTACAATTTGGACGTTGATTGGAACGTAGGGCACTCGCTTTCCGCGGGCGGTCGTGGAGCCTCCTCGGCTTTCGCCTGCGGGGTTTCACGTTCAAAGTGTACAAACCCCGAAAAAAAGTAAAAAACATGAAGGATAACTTAGTCTTCTTTTAAAATCATGGTTTGGGGAGAGACTATTTCGAAATCCCTATGGTCGACAAACGGAGCCGCCAACTAAAGGCAGTCCTTTATTAGAATAGTCAATCTTTTTTCTCTATAATCGGACAAAGCGACTACATTCCTCACCCTTCCTTAACGTGGATATTTTTTAGTTTTCCTTCTTGTTCAGCAGCAATTACGTTTTTCTTATGATAAAACAGAAAGTATGACCCAATAACTAGAATCGTGAGAAGGGTTGTAAGAAAGAATTGCAATCTCATGGAATCAATAAACGCCTGAGCAACGAATATAATAAATAAAACGGCAATGGTCGCATAGGTTAAATAAGGGAATAGCCACATTTTCACTTTGAGTGTCCCGGGATTTTCTTTTTCCGTCTTTTTCCGTAAATATAGATGAGAAAAGGCGATAAAGATATACATGATCATCGTGACTCCTCCCGAGCTGTTTGCGAGAAAAGCAAACAATTTATCAGGGGAAACAAATTTAAATGTCGTGAACACATAAGCAAAGAAAACACTTGCCATTAACGCCCAAATCGGGATTCCCCGCTTATTCACCCGGGAAAGGATTTTCGGTGCATCACCTTTTTTTGATAAAGAATATAACATACGAGAGCTTGTATATAGGCCTGAATTCAAAACAGAAAGCAATGAAGTGAAGATTACGATATTCATGATTTGGCCCGCTGCCGGCAGGCCTGCCATGTCAAATACGCTGGCATAGGGGGTTTTCAGTAAATCTTCAGCACCTTGGGGGATTACGAGAACCAACACGGTCACTGAACCAACAAAGAAAAGAAGAAGACGCCATACGACACTGTTTATGGCTCTAATAATGTTTTTTTCAGGGTTTTCAGACTCTCCTGCAGCAATGGCAGCTACCTCACTTCCCGATAAGGAGAAAGTGATGAATATCACACTAAGAAGGACAGGCAGAAAACCTTTTGGTAAAAATCCTTCCGCTCCAGTTATGTTTGAAAGGCCTGGTGAATCAAATCCCGGAACCAATCCAAAAATCATGGCGGCACCAAGGAAGAGGAATATTACAATGGCAGCCACTTTCATGAAAGCTAACCAGTATTCAAATTCCCCATAAGCTTTGACTGAATAGATATTCGTAATCGTCATTAATATAGGAAAAGATAGACTGGCAGCCCACATAGGTATACCAGGAAACCAATCATGAATCATAGTGCCCAATAACGTAGTTTCAATAGCAATGATGATAACCCAGTTGAACCAGTATAGCCAGCCGATCGTGTATCCGGCCCAAGGACCGAATGCTTGATGTGCATATGTTGAGAAGGATCCGCTATCAGGATTTACCACAGCCATTTCACCCAGCATACGCATTATAAGCACGATCATCAATCCTGCGATTATATACGATAAAATCGCACCAGGTCCTGCTGAATCAATTATGGTTCCGCTTCCGATAAATAGGCCTGCCCCAATTACCCCGCCAATAGAAATCATTGTGACATGCCTGGTCTTGAGACCATGTTTCAATTCATTTGTTTGAAGTGCCACTATTGTCACCATCCTTTAAAACTGTTAATTTACCGTTTTGTAAGCAGTATACCACTGCTCATGGGTACCCTAGTAGAAACCTTTCATTCAAAATACAATGTTTAAAATCCTATCCCCGTTTCATCATTCGTTTTCAAGAGGCCATATTCACAATCGTTATATGTATATTGCACAGCGTATATTCTATTGACCAGTAATGCATTTCTATTTATACTGTCTCTTTACTACCATCAGCTCCTCAACGAATTACAAGGAAAGTACAATGGCCCTTGTTGATATTTCACTTTCGCTATTTGTTGAGTGAAGTTCTTTTTTGTAAAATAACCAGCTCTTATTCTTTCTTTCCTCACTCTTCTTTTTTTATAAAAGCACCCTCTCTCACTAAAATTTCATACCTATATAAAATAAAAGCAATATCCATGCCAAAAAAAGGATAGTTATTCAATTAGGGTTTAACGCTTTTATGGATTAAAAATGATTCATTGTTGCATTATAAATGTATTTTTTGATTCATATATTAATTATTGACCCTTTTTGATTCACAGTTGAATTAAAAAATGACAATTTAACTGATTTCATTTTAGATTTCGACACCTTTACATACCGAAAAATAATAGAGATAAAAAGAAGATGCCAAAAACCAAATTATGATTTTGCATCTTCCAAATATATTTATTTTCTTGAGAATGATTTTATGTAATACCGGCAGATCCGAAACAGCCTTTCCTATTAATCAAAAATCTGTACATGCTTCGAAAAATATCGATATGTATACTATTTTACTTTATGAAAAGTCACTATATGATATGTATTATACCCTTTGAAGCTCATTCTGGACTTTAGGGAAATGGATGCTGAATGTGGTTAAATTTTCATTGGAGACACAATTCATATATCCATCATTACTTTCAATGATCTTTTTACATACGTATAACCCAATTCCCGTTCCTAACTCTTTCGTCGTGACAAAGGGTTCAAAAATAGATTCAATCAATTCACTGGCAATGGCCGGTCCATTATTTGAAATTCTAATTATTCTCTCATTAGCCTCGATTAAAGAGTTTATCCTCAAAATTCTTGGATGTTCCTTATCCTTTAAGGCATCAATCGAATTTATAAAAAGATTCAAGAACACTTGTTTTAACCCATCCTTGCTCGCTGTCATGGCGAAGTTTGGATAAATATCTATTTCCACATTAACACTGGCATCCACAATATTTGCATAAGTCAGCTCTTGTATTTCTTCAATTAGCTTTAACACTGAAATTTCCTCTCTTTGTTCCTCATTAAAATCTGATTTAGAGGTATGGAGGAATTGGGTTATCCTGAAATTCAGCTGATTTAACTCATAATCAATGATATCCAAATATTTCAAATCCGGGTTCTCCCTCTTCAGTAATTTATTGAACCCCATGATAGCTGTAAGAGGGTTTCGGAATTCATGTACAAAGCTTGATGATATCTGGCCCAATACCGCTAATTTATCTTTGTGGTTTTCACTTATATAAGACTTTTTTTCCTCAATCACTTCATTTGTAAGATTCGTATATCTCGTTACTGCATGGTAGCTGAACGTATCAAAGTGCAAGTTGATGTCATTAATGAATTTCTGCATATAATTAATGGGGATATTTGCCCCAAAAAGATTTCTGATTATGATATTTCTCCCCAAATTGATATTATATAGAAAATCCCCAATGTTGATATTCGCTTCAAGACGTTCTTTAGCAACCTGGTAAGCCAATTTTATCAGCACACCTTCAGGCAGTACCTCCTTGAACGTTTGGATCACCAGTGAGTACATTCCATAACCATTTTCTTTAATCTTTTCTTTGTAGGGGTCTATTTCATTGATCTTAATAGTCTCGTTCCATTCATTTAAAAACACAGATTCTTTTTCTTCCAAATATTGAATCAATACATGTTTATACTTCTTATGTTCAGATGACAACTCCATACTATTGACCACACATCCCCTTACGGAAATTTAGATACTATATCAATAACATCATTCTATATGAGATTTTGATTTCCTGCACTTCATTATTTATAGTTGTGAAATGTAGCTTATAAGGAGACAAGGTATGCTGGTTCGCATATAGTTACTTGCAATAACAAGAACCGAACAAATCAGGTCGGGAATCTGAGATTTTCAAAAGGAAACTCATCATTCATGTTTTTTATATACTAAGGAACTCTTACTTATGAAAGTTGATTCCATATTTTTTCATTTTTCTATAAAGCGTATTTCGGCCGATGTCTAGTTGTTTCGCGGCGCTACTGATATTTCCACTTGTTCGTTGCAATGCATTTCTGATAAGCTGGGTTTCTTGTTCTTGAAAGTTTCTTGGTTCTCGATCGGCAATTGCCCCTTCCTCATTTGTAATGGAAGAAACAGGACAAAGTGCCACAAGCATGTCCCTTGTAATCGGGCCATTATCAGCTAGGAATGCAGCCTGTCCGAGAACGTTTTGCAATTCACGGAAATTTCCTGGCCACGAATATTCCAAAATGAATGTTTTAGCTTCGACTGTCAGTTCGGTATGTTCGCTCTTATAAGGTAAATCCGCTAAAATGTATTCTGCTAAGAGCAATAAATCTTTACGACTCCTCAGATTTGGAAGTTTTAAAGATAATCCACAAAGACGGAAAAATAAGTCTGCACGGAATTCTCCAGCTTCCATTTCTTTTTGTAAGTCTTTGTTGGTGGCAGCAATGACCCTGACATCGATTGGAATGGAAGCATGTCCGCCGACACGCGTCACACATCGTTCCTGAAGCACACGGAGCAGAGACGCTTGAGCTTGAAGCGGCATGTCCCCGATTTCATCCAAAAACAGGGTTCCGCCATCTGCAGCTTCGAACTTCCCCTTATGCCCGCCGCTTTTTGCTCCAGTAAAGGCACCCTTTTCATACCCAAATAACTCACTTTCCAATAAGTTTTCTGGAATTGCGCTGCAATTGATGGCGATGAATGGCTTATCGCTTCTTAAGCTATACCCATGAATGGATTGGGCGAACAGTTCTTTTCCCGTTCCGCTTTCTCCAGTGATCAGCAAGCTGATATCCAGCGCTGAAGCTCTTTTAGCAATGGATATGGTTCGATTCATTTGCGGATCATTACTTATTATATCGGTAAATTGATAACGATTGGTTGTTAATCCATCAATCAATTTCTGTTTTTTTAACCGTACGATCACGGATGATTGATGTTCTATATTTTTGCCAAGGGTTTGAACCAAGAATTCCTGGTCTTTGATTGAAACCCTCCGTTCTAAAACGAGTGGGTCAGTTCCTGATACAATATTCGATACCGGTTTTTCCAATGTGCCGATAACATCTGACGCCGCTGAATTGAGATCTGTAACTTTCCCTTCTTTATCTAGGGTAATTAACGGATCAGGGTATGAATCATATATAAAATAAAGGTTTTTCTCCCTTTTTTGTGTTTGGGACAACAAGAGTGCTTGTTTGATGCTATCAGCCACCCTCTGAACTAAGCTAATGGAAAAAGGATGATAATTCTGTTGATGACTGCTTAAGTTCAAAACACCAAGCAGGTGCCCATCAGGGTGATATATGGGCGATGCGGCACAAGTAAGAAAATGGTTATCCTGATGAAAGTGTTGACTGCCATGAATCAATACAGGATTCTTCTCCACTATGGCTGTTCCTATTGCATTTGTTCCTTTTGATTCCTCTAGCCAATTGGCCCCTTTTCTTAAGGAAACATTATCTGCATGGCGGATGAAGGCTGGATCCCCAACTGTTTCGATGATATATCCTTCAGGAGCAGCAAGTAATAAAATGGACTCCAAACCATTAATCGAATGATAAACTTCTTCTAAAATGGGAGAAGAATGGTACAGGAGTTCCGCATATCGATCGTGGTATTCGGCCAACTCAAAAGCACCAAGCATATCTTCCTTATCCATCATGCTTGGCTGAAGTCCCTTCGAAATGCACCGCTGCCATGATTCTTGAATAAATGCCGGTATGGTTCCTTTATCCGCGCTTATATTAACAGACATTGAATAATCCTCCCGTATGTATAAAGTAAATCGGCTTTTTTTTTTATTCAATTTCATTAATAAAACTTTAAGAGATCCAAAGTTTCAGAGCATTCAGGGTTCGTTCCTTCAATTTAATTATAACAGAAAATTCAGATATCCACCAAAATGAAAACAAGCTTATGTGAACTACTAAACTTTTTTGTTCCATATTGGAACACCTGCCTGTTCCAATATGGAACAGTAAGGCACCTTCCTTTTCCCCTCCACCACCTTCTTAACTGATTTCATAGGTTTTTTGTTATGGCATCAGTCTTGCATAATTACATGTCGAGATATTGATTCCTTTTTGATAAAGGGGGGGAAGAAATCAAGATAGTCAGAATCGCTGCAAGTCTGCCAAAGGGAATTCGATAAAAAACATAATAGTATGCCTGATCCTTTTACTTAGGGCCATTGTCCAAACAGATATCGAACAATATAATCCAATTGAAAAGGGGTATTATACATGGAACAAACTATTAAACTCAATCCACGTGTGCAAGAATTCTTGAAGGGCACCAAAAAACTTTTGATAAATGGGGAATTGGTGGAAGCTGCTTCAGGAAAAACCTTTGAGACTCTCGATCCTTCAAACGGCAAGGTTTTAGCGGTTGTGAGTGAAGCGGGTCCGGAAGATGTAGATAAAGCAGTCAAAGCAGCACGTACGGCGTTCGACAAAGGTCCTTGGAAAAAAATGAGTGCATCGGATCGCAGTCGTCTCATTTATAAATTAGCGGACCTCATGGAGGAACATAAAGAAGCGTTAGCACAATTGGATACCCTGGATAATGGCAAGCCAATTGGCGAAACCACTAATGCCGATGTCCCCCTTGCAATCGATCACTTCCGTTATTATGCGGGATGGACCACTAAGATAGTAGGACAAACAATACCTGTTGCTGGGAATTACTTCAATTATACCCGTCATGAAGCGGTTGGAGTGGTAGGACAGATCATCCCTTGGAATTTCCCTCTACTTATGGCCGCATGGAAATTAGGCGCGGCCCTTGCTACCGGATGTACGATCGTTTTAAAACCAGCGGAGCAAACGCCGCTTTCAGCCTTATATTTAGGACAATTGGCGCTTGAAGCAGGTTTTCCTCCTGGCGTTCTCAATGTCATACCAGGATTTGGTGAAACAGCAGGGTCACCGCTTGTAGATCATCCTGATGTCGATAAAATTGCCTTTACCGGTTCAACCTCAGTAGGGAAAATGATCATGCGCCAAGCTTCGGCAACCGTAAAAAAAATCTCGTTGGAATTAGGCGGGAAATCACCTAATATCATTTTACCGGATGCAGATATGAGTAAAGCCATTCCTGGAGCTTTAATGGGCATCATGTTTAATCAAGGACAAGTTTGCTGTGCCGGTTCCCGCCTGTACATTCAAAAGAAATCCTATGATAACGTGGTAGCTGACTTAGTGTCCCATGCAAAAAACATTAAACAAGGGGCCGGTCTTGATCCATCTACCCAGATAGGGCCTTTGGTATCCAGTGAACAAATGGAAAGAGTCGGCGGTTATATTGAAAAAGGAAAGTCTGAAGGAGCTGAAGTGGTTACCGGGGGTAATTACGGACAAGGAGAGGGTTATTTTGTAACGCCTACAATATTTGCAGGCGTTGAAGACGAAATGACAATAGCTAAAGAGGAAATCTTCGGTCCTGTTGTAGCTGCGATGCCTTTTGACGATTTGGATGATGTGATAAACCGTGCAAATAACTCAGAATATGGATTGGCTGCAGGTTTATGGACACAGGATGTAAAAAAAGCCCATTATGTGGCTAATGAATTAAAAGCAGGTACAGTTTGGGTAAACTGCTATAACGCATTTGATGCAGCTTCTCCATTTGGCGGTTATAAACAAAGTGGAATCGGTCGGGAAATGGGCAGTTATGCTTTGGATAATTATACGGAAGTCAAAAGTGTCTGGATTAACTTAAACTAAAATAACAGAGTGAACGCTCCATATGATCATTTAGCTAAAATACCGTTATTGACATGCATGTTATCGTTTGCTAATTCGCAAAAGGATGTACCAAAGTGCGGACTTTGGTACATCCTTTTTCTTATTTTGACTTATATGGCATAGACAAAAAGAAGAGACCTTTCATCCGAAAGGTCTCTTTGTATCGATTATCCATTACGTTCGATTTGCATTTTTTCTCTGTTTGCTTTTTCTTTTTCGATATTTTTCTGTCTTGAAATCCCGGCAAACAGGATTCCAATCACCACTATCGCTTCAAATCCATATTTAATGAATGGATTTGCAAAGTAGTCGTGCATGAAAGGTTCAGCTACAATCATTTTAGCAGCTGTCCAACCTAGTATTCCCGCACCAATTATTATGATGAATGGGAAGCGTTCGATCAGTTTCAGGATCAAAGTGCTTCCATACATCACTACTGGAATTGATACAAGTAAACCGATTACCACTAAAGTGAAGTTACCATGAGAAGCACCTGCAACAGCTAGGACATTGTCCAATCCCATCAATGCATCTGCAATAATGATAGTTTTTATGGCAGCCCACATCGAGTCTGCAGGCTTCACATCATGTTCTTCTTCATCGATAAGGAGCTTATAAGCAATCCATACAAGAAGTAATCCCCCTATTAAATGCAGTCCTGGCACCTCTAATAGCCAAACAACTAGCAGCGTTGCAATGATCCTTATCACTATTGCCCCGACCGCTCCCCATATTATCACCTTTTTTTGCTGTTCTTTCGGAAGCTTTCTTGCAGCCAATCCAATAAGGATCGCATTATCACCGGCTAGAACCAAATCTATCATAATGATCGCTAAAAGTCCTGAAATGAATTCACCTGATAAAAAATCCAACACAAATTCCTCCTTTTTACAAAAATAAAGAGACCTCTGCCATAAATGGCAAAGGTCTCGCTAAGCACTAAATGAATTAGGCCAATAAAGCCGGTGGGGTTCCCACGTAATGACGACTTTATTTCAGGTTATCCCTGACGCTACTCCCCTTCACGGGAATAAAAGAATATGTAATTCTTTTAATATCTTTCCATTAGGAAACTAATAAGAAAAAATATCACTAATCCAGTATACCAAAAATACAAATAAAAGAAAGAAAAAAATAAGAGATAGGGAGAATATTCATAAAATTAATCTTGATAAATCCTTTCAAAGACTAATTTCAGTCAATCATCCCTTCTAGATATTGGCATAATTCGTTTCCAAGGTTAGGGATACCGCTCAAATCCTTCCCCCATAGATATTGATTATTTAAGGTTGCCTCTATCAATTGTCTAAGCGGGACTTCCCCCTTATCATAACGAAGCCATTGTTCCTGGAAAAATTCAATTGTCTTTATATCATCTTTAACGACATAGTCTTTACCCGCAAAGCTTTTACCAATATAACTCCCCTTCATTTCATTAACCCTATAAAATCGGATCAGGCCCGAAAAACCTCTTACGATACAGTCGGGCAGCGTGCCTTTCGCCTCATGATATTCCTCTAAGGTAGGAAGGAGACGAGCCTTGAACTTCGAAATGCTGTTCAGCGAGATATCGGCCAGGAGGTGATGTACAAAAGGATTCTTAAATCGCTCAAGAACACTTTCCCCATATTGCATCATCTCATTTTGATCAAAAGGTAATGAAGGAATTATTTCCTTTTCGATGGCATTGCTAAGAAATTGGTTGAATTCAGGATGATCGATTGCCTGTTTTACTTCTTCCAATCCAGATAAAATGCCTAAAGGAGCCAACAAGGTATGTGAACCATTAAGTATCCTTACCTTCCTCATTTGATAAGGTGTCAAATCTTTTACCCAATGCACATTCAATCCGGATTGTTGTAAAGGAAGACGTTGATCGATATAAGGGTCACCTTCAATAGCCCATAAATGGTAGGGTTCTGCTGTATTTAGCAGAGTATCCTTGTATCCCCATTCAGCAAATAGGGTGTCCGACTCATTGGCTGGAAATCCTGTAACAATACGGTCTACAAGCGAGTTTAGGAATAGGTTGTCCCGGTCCACCCACTCCATGAATGGCTTTGGTAAATCCCAATCCCTGCCATGCTTAAGAACACATTGCTTCAATGAATCACCATTTCTCTCTAAAAGCTCACATGGAAGCATGATCAATCCTTTTTTCGCATCTCCATTGAAATGCAGATAACGATGATACAAAAAAGCAGTCAGTTTTCCTGGAAAAGATTCCATCGGCTTTCCTTCTTCCATAGGTATCGGCTGATATTTGATTCCTGCTTCAGTCGTGTTGGAAACTACAAATTCCAATTCAGGATTTTCTGATAGTGCTAAAAATTCCATCCATTCTTCATATGGATCAATTGCCTTCGAAAAAACGGAAATGATCTCTGTACTTTCCACTTTCTCCCCTTGGTGAAAACCACGTAACATTAATGTATACAGTCCATCTTGCCGCTTCACTTCTTCTATTTTCCCTTTACCGGCGGGCCGAGGCTGGGTAACTGCAATGCTTCCCTTGAAATGACCTTGTTTATTACACTCATGAATCATCCAATCAAAGAAGCCCCGAAGAAAATTCCCCTCACCAATCTGCAATACTTTTATGGGGAAATCCATCTTATGTGAGGATTGGACAGCTTTTGTATCTTTACTCAAACGCTTTAGTTGACTTCTATTTATGTTCAATGATAAAAGAACTCCTTTCTTATTGAAATATCCAATTCAGAGTGCGACTAACAGCCTACCTAATGCTTATATTTCGACAATCGCCTTGATCACTTTAGCTTCAGGAGTTAACCACCCTTCAAATTGATTGATCATTTCATCCATATGTGTGCGGTGTGTAATATACTGGCTCATATCCAGCTTGTCATTCTTCAGCGTATTCACGACATAATCAAAGTCTTCCTTTGTTGCATTACGGCTTCCCATCAATGTAAGCTCTTTACTGTGGAATTCAGGATCATTGAAGGTAATATCCGCTTTAACTAAACCTACATAAATCAATCTTCCCCCGTGAGCAGGATATTTAAATGACTCCATCATAGACTTAGCATTACCTGTAGCATCAAATACCACGCTTGGCATATCTCCATTCGTCAATTGGGCCAATTTCTCCATTGGATTCTCCATAACGTTCAAAGTATAATCGGCATTTGCCCATTTGCCAGCAAACGCAAGGCGTTCATCATTTACATCCATTGCGATCACCTTCGCACCCTGTTCTTTAGCGAATGCCATGACTCCCAAACCAATGGGACCAGCACCAATTACTAGTGCAAATTCCCCTTTATGAATAGCGGCGCGCCTGACTGCGTGAGCCCCGATACTTAAAGGCTCTATCATTGCGGATTGATCAAGTGTGAGACCTTCTGTTTTCACCAAATGTTTAAAAGGAACCGTAATCCACTCACTCATGCCGCCTTCAGCATGTACACCCAACACTTTCATATCCGTACAGCAGTTCGTTTTTCCACTTCTGCAAGCCAGGCATTTTCCACATTCCATATAGGGGATGATCGATACCTGATCCCCGACACTAAGCCCTGATTCATTTTCCGGTATGGACTCAATTAAACCGGATAATTCATGGCCAAGTATTCGAGGATAGCTAAAAAAGGGCTGATTACCTCCATAGGCATGGATATCCGTACCGCATATACCTATACGCCGCACACGAATCAAAGCTTCCCCTGAGTTAGGTACGGGTTTTTCCGATTCGATCATCTTAAATTCAAAAGGTTGTTCACAAACAATACTTTTCACTGAATAACACTCCTTTTTTATAGCTTAATAGAAACCTTGTACTATTAGAGAATGACACCTTCTTTAAAGATGCTTATCTCCCTATATCCGAATTTTTCATTATTCGTTTTCTTTTTACCGGATGAAAGCTCAAGAATGTAATCGAATAACTCGTCCTTTAATTCATCGATCTTTTGACCTTCTATCAACCGGCCGGCATTATAATCAATCCAGTGCTTTTTACGATTGGCTAATTCTGAATTCGTAGCTATTTTTACAGTTGGCACCGGTCCGCCGAATGGTGTTCCTCTTCCCGTAGTGAATAGGACGATATGTGCGCCGGCTGCTGCCAAAGCCGTCACCGAAATCAGATCATTTCCAGGGGAATTGATCAAATTCAAACCATGCTTCACCACTCGTTCTCCATATGGGCTTACATCCACTACAGTGGCATGGCCCCCTTTTTGCGTGCATCCAAGTGATTTTTCCTCCAGTGTACTTATACCGCCTTCCTTGTTTCCAGGTGAAGGGTTTTCATAAATTTCTTGATCATGGCGAATGAAATACTGTTTGAAATCATTAATAAGGCCAACGATTTTCTTAAAGGTTTCTTCATCCCTTGCCCTGTTCATCAAAATCGTTTCCGCTCCAAACATCTCAGGAACCTCTGTCAATATCGTGGTCCCGCCATTTTCCACTATTAAGTCGGAAACCGCACCAACCAATGGATTAGCGGTAATGCCTGAAAAACCATCTGAACCCCCGCACTTCAAGCCTATTTTCAACTTTGAAACTGGTACGATCTGGCGTATGAACCCTTCCGCATATTCCACTAGTTCACCCATTAAGCGTAAGCCGCTCTCCAATTCATCTTGAACCTCCTGGGCTTTTAAAAATTTAACCCGACTTGGAGGAAATTCGCCTATGACTTCTTTAAATGCTTCGATTTGATTGTTCTCACATCC
Organism: Peribacillus sp. YIM B13477; assembly: GCF_042787955.1. Lineage (NCBI taxonomy): Bacteria > Bacillati > Bacillota > Bacilli > Caryophanales > Bacillaceae > Peribacillus > Peribacillus sp. YIM B13477. The sequence goes on along the minus strand of NZ_JBHZPD010000001.1, from coordinate 1,034,187 downwards.
TAATCCAACTACTAAAACCCCTGCTGCATTTGGATGTTGAACCAAGGCTGCCAATAGTTTCTGTGTATGGGTCAAATCATCTCCCAATTGAGAACAACCGTAGGGGTGGGAAAAGTGATGAACCCCATCAATTTGTCGATCTTTAAACTGCTCATTTCCCATTTTAGCGAGAAGTTCACATGTTTTATTGATGCAACCAACTGTGTTGATGATCCAGATTTCATTCCGGATACCCACTTCCCCATTTTCACGGATATATCCTTGGAAGGTATGATTTTGACTGGATTCTTTTGTATATTGAATGCTAGGTTGATAGGAATAATCCAATATGCCATGCAAACCGGATGTCAGATTGTGAGTGTGAACCCAGTCTCCAATGGGGAGATCTTCTTTAGCTTTTCCAATCGAATAGCCAAATTTGATTACGTCCTCCCCTCGCTTAACCGGATTCACTAACAATTTATGCCCTTTTGGAATGTCATCACGTGCCTTGATATGGATCATTCCCCTATCTTTTGTTTGAATCTGGAGGCTCTGTCCTTTCTGAATCCCCTCCAAGGAAATAACAACATCATCGTTTGAATGCAATTGAACAAATTTATTCATTTTGTTCCCTCCTTATCATGAGTGAAGAAGTTCTAAAGGTAACGCCAACCCATTCCGAAAGCCCTTTCATTTTTCCCTTGAATTTTTTTAATTTTCAAATCCTCTATTAATTTTAACATCAATATTTGAAATATTAATTGCGTATTTTGCTATAAATATACTCATTATTGTTGTATTATACTTTCAGGAGATGAACAAATGAAAAAAATCCATAATGCATTAAATCATGATTTACTCTTCCCATTTTCTTTTGTCTATCAAGATACGAAAAGTCCCCAGAATGAATTGTCCGATCATATGCATGACCATTATGAAATTGTTTATGTTTATAACGGTAAAGGGACCTTTTTTATCGGTGATGTGTTTTATGATATGCAGCAAGGGGATGTATTCCTGATCCCAAACAATACCATTCATAGGGCTTTACCGAATAAGGACGACCCTGTCACCTCCACCATTATCTTTTTCAGTCCCACATTAATATATAAAGATGTGGTTGATGATTCTTTTTCATATTTACACTTGTTTGATCTGACAAAAAAGAGTAAGAATTACAAAATATCATTGCTGCAGAAGGAACAAGAAAAGTTGGAAGAACAGCTAGAACTCATCCTGCAAGAAACGAATAGCCGATCGATGGGCTCGAGGCATGCTTGTTTGCTGATCGTTCATCAGATCATACTTGATTTATACCGTATCCGGATAAATGGCAAACAAGAATTATCCGAGGGCAAGAGCTATAGTTCAGAATGGATGAAAGATATTTTAATCTATATTAATGAACATTTGGATGAACCATTGACGCTGACGATACTTGCACAAAAAGCATTGGTCAGTCCCGCTCATTTTAGCAGGGTTTTTAAGGAAACGACTGGAATTGGGTTAGTCGTGTATCTAAACACGAAAAGGATCATCAAGGCAAAGGAACTTTTACTGGAAACGAATCACACCATTGCCCATATTGCCGAAATGTGTGGTTTTGAAAGCATGCCGCAATTTTATCGTACCTTTAAGAAATACAATGAAAAGACACCGGCTACATTTCGAAAAGAAAATAGGATCCGCTAGGCATGCCTAATACAAATGAAAAATGGAAGTGTCTTCCCTTTGGGAGACACTTCCATTCTAACAATCTATTACGCAGGCTTTACTATCGGTCGTACAAAACGGATGACCGCTAGCGAGGCAACAACTGCCAATCCACCTGCAAGCAAGAATGCAACTGTGTATGTGCCTGAGGTATCGACAATGTATCCTGTTAACGTCGGTCCGATGATTCCTGCTGTATTTGCCAAGAAATGCATAAAACCTCCAACAGAACCAACATTACCAGGGTCGACGACATCGTTGACGATTGCCCAGTAAATGGCACCAGTCAAATATAGGAAGAAGACGGAAAGTGCGACAAGCGTTACTGCACTGACTGTTGTGGATACAAGTCCAGCAAAACCGATACATAACGCCGATAAAAACAAACATGTTACTAGCACTAACTTACGTGAGAATAAAACACCTTTTTGTGCGAATTTTTTATAGAAGAAATCCGACACGAATCCACCCAAAGCTAGTCCGATGAATCCAAAAATCCAAGGAATCACTGTAATGATACTCATATTTTCTACACTTAGCCCGCGTGCATCCACCAAATAGCTTGGGAACCAAGTTAAGAAAAAGAAGAGAATGTAGTTGTAAGAAAAAAAGGCTAGAGCTGTAAATAAAACCGTTTTTTGTTTTAAATAGAAGGTGAATTTCAATTTCCCTTCCGATGTTGCCGCTACATAAGATTTTCCTGTATGCTTCTGTTCTTTTGACTCTTCTGGTTTCTCTTTAACGAACTTCCACCAGCAAATCGCCCATATAAGACCAATTACCATTATGGCAATGAAAGAAACTCTCCATCCATAAGAGATGGCAATGAATCCAACTATCGGACCTGCAATGGCGCCACCAAGCGGCGTCCCGCTATTCGTCAAACCAACGACAGATGCCCGTTGATTTGCCGGGAACCAGTTATTCACCATTTTATTGATGGTTGCCGAAAGAGGGCCTTCGCCCATCCCAAACAGGATGCGGATGACGATCATACTGGCAAAACCGACAGCAAGTACAAGCGCCCCACTGAATAAAGACCAAACGATCATCGCCACGAAAAGCGTAAGCTTTGCTCCCCATTTATCGGACGCCATGCCTCCAAGGAAGTTAAATACGGCATAACCAACGGAAAAGCTACTAAAGATAATTCCCATCTGTGTGGCTGTTAAAGATAAATCATCTTGAATGAACGGAGCTGCAATGGACAGTGCAGATCGGTCCAGATAATTTATTACGCCTGCCAAGAACAAGAATACGATAACCATTCCTCTACCATTTGAAAACATAAAGTACCCCCCTATACATTTCTGAAAATGCAGCAGCATTTTTGGAAACGTTTCCATTTAATACCCAAGAGTTAAACCTAAAGATCTTTAACTAAATCGGTTTAGAATTCCTGTAAAAAAGCGCTTCCTTTTTTACAGGAATCTTACATCCATTTTTAGCAAGAATTCCTTGTAAGCAAAGTCGGTTTCAAGCGATGCACGCTTGTATCCTCTTTTCCTGTTTTATTGATTTGACTAAGCAGTAACTCCGCTGCCAAGTTGGCCATTTCAATGGCTGGCTGATTAACCGTTGTGATGGTCGGTGTATAGAAACTGGCATATGGTACATCATCGATGCCTATGACCGCTATGTCATCAGGTATATGGATTTCATGCTGTTTCATATAACGCAATACTTCATTAAGTACGATATCATTTCCTGCCAATATGGCTTGAGGCGGCTTTTCCAATTCGAAAAATTCTGAAAGTGCAAGCGGAATTTCGTCTGTATTCACGGTTTTTATATATTCAGAATTGACTGGTATCCCATGTGACGCGAGTGAATCCTTATACCCTTGGATCCGTTCGATTCGAGGGCTGATATCGCGTATTATTGAAGTGGTTATAATTGCAATGTTTTCAAAACCCTTTTCAATAAACCGATCGATCGCTAACTTGGAAGCAAGGTGATTATCGAGCATGACTGTAGCAATATTCAATTCTTGGATTGTCCTATCCATGAATACAATCGGGAATTGATCACTCTTCATCCGTTGATACAAATCAAGATTGTCCCCTGTGGGGAAAATGATGATCCCATCCACTTGTTTAGCTCTTAGCATTTCAATATAATTCTTTTCCTTTTCAGGATTGTCATCCGCATTGCATACGATAATATGGAACCCTTGTTCATAAAAGTAGTTTTCTATCGCTCTAATAACTTGCGTTGAAAACGTGTGAAGGATATTGGCAACCACTACCCCAACGGTAAAAGTGGACTTTTGTTTTAAACTGCGCGCTATTATATTAGGCTGATAGTTTAACTCTTCGATTGTTTCTTCAATTTTTTTCCTGGTTTTTTCACTCATATATTCATAGCGTTTGTTCAGGTATTGGGAAACTGTGCTTTTTGATACTTTCGCGTGATTGGCGACATCAGTAATTGTAATGGTTTTCATTTCATTCATCCCTGTCATGTGATTTCAATATATAAGGAATATTCTATTATAATAAGTAAAGCTTTACAATCACCTTCTGATGCAGTAAAAAAGTCAATTTCCCATACCATGGAACTAATTTAATCACGTTAACTTGTTTGTCTTTTTATAGGAGCTGAATTCAGACACCGGAGTATGCCATGAAACCACCATCGACCGGTACCGTAATTCCTGTGACAAAGCCCGAGTAGGATTCATCAACGAGCCAAAGCAACGTTCCAAGTAAGTCTTCAGGCTGCCCAAAACGCTTCATGGGTGTTGAAGTAATGATTTTATTAGACCTTGCTGTCAGACTGCCATCTTCATTAAGCAGAAGATCCCGATTTTGCTTCGTCAAAAAGAATCCTGGAGCAATGGCATTCACCCGTAAACCTGCTTCGGCAAAATGTACAGCCATCCACATCGTAAAATTATTTATCGAAGCTTTGGCAGCACTGTATGCTGGCACTTTAGTCATCGGAGCGTAGGCACTCATGGATGATACATTTACGATAATTGGTGCTTCCACTTGCAATAACTCTTTCCCAAAAACCTGACTGGCCAAAAATGTACCGGTGAAATTACTGGCAAAAACCTGGGAGAAACCATTTTCATCTAAATCAAAAAAGGATTTCCCTTCCGCTTCTTCCCCATATTTCTCTGGAGCTGTAATGGCATCAGGATGATTGCCTCCCGCTCCATTTATTAATAGATCCACTCTTCCGAACGATTCTATTATTTTTCCTCTTGCATTCTCCAATGAGGCTCTATCCAATACGTCTGCTGCTATGGATATCGCAGTGCCCCCTGTTTGTTCAATGAGTTCGACCACTTCTTGCCCTTTTTCGGCCGTTCTGTTCAATATAGCTATCCTGACACCATGACGGGCCAATTCCACAGCCATTTTCGAACATAAAACACCGCTGCCCCCAGTGATCACTGCCACCCTGTTCGATAAGTTTTCATGGATGGGAATCATGATTTCCCACCTGATTTACCAGCTTCATATGCATCCCATAATCCGAGCAAATACATGATGCCCAATGCTCGGTCATATAAACCGTAACCTGGGCGACAATCTTCACCCCAAATATGGCGGCCATGATCTGGTCTGACATAACCAGTATAATTCTGCTTATTCAATTCTTCCACGACGCCCTGTATATTGATGGATCCATCCTGGGTATGATGGGATGTTTCCACAAAGTCACCATTTTCATAAATCTTCACATTTCGAATATGGGAGAAAGGCGAACGGTTTGCATACTTTTTAGCCACTTGGACCATATCATTTTCAGGGTTTGCCCCCATCGATCCAGTACACATGGTAAATGCATTCGACGGTGAGTCCGAAATCGAGATCAGTTTTTCATAGCTCGATTCTCCGGTGATGATTCTCGGCAAGCCAAAAATGGACCATGGCGGATCATCCGGATGAATAGCCATTTTAATGCCGCAAGCCTCGGCAACAGGTAATATTTCTTTAAGGAATATTTCAAGATTGGCCCATAGTTGCTCTTCGTCGACAGTTTTGTAAGCTTCAAATAATTCAGAAATTCGATCCATTTTTTCTGGTTCCCAACCTGGTAAAGTTAAATCGGAAGCTTCCGTCACCGTACGAATCAAATCTTGCGGTTCTAACGTATCCACTTTCGCCTTTTCATAAAATAGGGCAGTTGAGCCATCTTCCAAAGGATGGAACATTTCCGTACGAGTCCAATCAAAGATCGGCATGAAGTTATAACAAATGACTTTCACTCCAGCTTCCGAGAGATTTCGGATCGTCTCTTTGTATTTCTCAATATATATCATGCGGTCTTCGTTACCCAATTTAATCGATTCATGGACATTTACACTTTCTACAACATCCGTGTGAAAACCAAATGATTGGATATATTCGATTTCTTCTTTAATTTCTTCCTTTTCCCATACCTCACCAACAGGTTTTTGGTGTAGTGCCCATACAATCCCTTTCACACCAGGAATCTGTTTAATGTGCTCCAATGTAACGGTATCATTGTCTTTCCCATACCATCTAAATGTAATGTTCATCATGCACCTCCGTCATTCCGCAATCTTTTGCATATATTTTCCGCTTACTTCCACTGCTGCTTCATAGCCGCCATTTTGATAAGCTTTGTTCAAGTCACTGCCGATCCCGATTGCTACCGCACCTGCATTCAGCCAGTCCTTCATGTTATCCAAATTAATTCCGCCGGTTGGCATGATTCTTACATTAGGCAGTGGACCATTAACCGACTTGATGAAAGAAGGTTCAAAATGGTTTGCCGGAAATAACTTCAAAACATCACAACCTGCTTCCATTGCCGTAGCCATTTCTTTGATTGTCATGCAACCAGGCATATAGGGAATGCCGTATCGATTACAAAGTTCGGCTACTCCATTGACAAAATAGGGACTGACGATAAAATTGGCACCAGCTAAAATCGCATGTCGAGCCGTTTCAGAATCAAGTACCGATCCTGCTCCTAAGAGTGCATCCGTATTCTGCAGTTCATTGAAAGCTTCTTCAATTCCCGGTGTTGTATAAGTCAATTCTATTGCCCGAACACCGCCTTCCACAGCTGCTTTAGACAGTTGTGCCGCTTCCTTTGCATCCTGTCCCCGGATAACAGCTACAACTTTCGTTTCCTTTATTCGATGAATGATTGAATGTTTGTCCATAAATCCTGCCCCCCCTTTAATTAAAAACGATGATCGCTTTTCGAACTTGTTCGGGATGATTTTCCACAAAATTAAATGCTTCCTGGATATCATCCAGCGAAAATGTATGGGTAATTAAACCTTCTTGTCTGAGTTTTCCTTCATTTAAAAGTTTAACTACTTTTGGGAACTGATTGGTTTGCAACCTAGATCCTTTAACCGAGACTTCCTTTTTAGTGATTGGGAGTTGGGAAACTGATGCAGGCCGTTCATCAAAACCGAGTACGACAATCCGGCCCGCCGTTGATACAACATCAAAAGACAATTCAAATGTCATCGGCAAGCATACTGCATCAATGACGACGTTGGCACCTTCTCCATTCGTCCATTCTTCCACTCGTTTTTGAACATCTTCTTTTCCCGCATGGACAATGATATCAGCGCCGCTTTCTTTAGCGAATTCCAAACGTTCCTCACTTAAATCCGTGATCATCACTGATGCTCCTTGAAGCTTTGCCATCTTTAATATGCAAATCCCAATAGGCCCAGCTCCCTGGATAAGCACTGTTTCCCCTTCCTCCACTTCACCTCTCCAAACGGCCTGTGCTCCGATTGTATATGGCTCAGCCAATACTATTTCTTCCCATGCCAACGCGGAATCCACAACATGTAATTGTTTCTCGGGAAGGACGAACCATTCTCTCATACCACCATCTTCATGTACGCCAAAAACGGACAGTTTTTCACAAACATTTTGGCGGCCTTTGCGGCAGGCGTAACACTTCCCGCAGTAACTGATGGGCTCAATAACAACATGGTCCCCAACTTTTATGCCCACGACGCCTTGTCCAATCTCCACAACTTCTCCCGCTACTTCATGCCCGACAACTCGCGGCAGCGTAGCAAGAGGATTCGTACCATGGTAAATATGCATATCCGATCCACAAATCCCGACTCTTTTTACTTTTACAAGGACATCCGTCGAGTTCGAAATCCCTGGTTTTTCCACTTCTTGTATGATAAGCTCATGAGCTTTCCGTACTTGAACCGCTTTCATTTCTCCCACCTACTTTGCAAGAAATTCATAAACACTTGATGCTATCGTAATACCATGTTTCAGGTTTTTTTCTTCATTGATTTGTTCAATCTCACCCGGTACATATACGCGATCGAACCCTGGAGCAGGTTCAACCTGTTTCAGCTCTTCAATCATTTGATCCATTTGCTCTAAAAATATATCAGTATCTGTAAAGAATGAAGGATTGATTACACAAAAATAATGCCCCAGCTTCCGTTTCTTATCAAGATCGTCATACATTTTCCCAATGTGCGGGCCAAATGCCGCACCGGCCAATAATCCAGAAAACACATCTACAATTACCGATAGACCATAGCCTTTCGGGCCTCCGAAAGTGGAAAGGGAAACGACTTTATTCGGATCCGTGACTGCAGCTCCATTTTCATCGACACCCCATCCTTCAGGGATTTCCTTTCCTTCTTCACGTGCCTGGAGAATTTTCCCCCATGCAACATTGGATGTTGCCATATCAAGAATATAAGGTTTCTTCGTTTTGGCAGGAACTCCGTAAGCGATTGGGTTGGTACCAAGAAATGATGTTTTTCCCCCGAATGGGACCACAATTTTATCGGTATGTGACATCGCGATGCCAATCAACTTTGCATCAGCGGCTTTTTGAACGAAATAACTTAGTGCTCCGCAATGGCTGCTATTAAAAACAGTCACCATGCCCACGCCATTTTCTCTCGCCATATCGATTGCATGGTCCATGGCCACGTCGCTGATCACATGCCCAAATCCATCATCTCCATCAATTACACCGGTAACGGGCCCTGTCTTTTGGAAGGAAATCTGGGCTTCGGGATTTATACCCCCTGCCTGTAAACGGTTCACATAATGCTCTGTTCGCAAAACACCATGGGAATTGACATTTCTGAGATCAGCATGAACCAATACTTCCGCAATTTTCCCGGCAGTTTCTTCATTCAAACCCACTTTGGTCAGCTGTTGTATAACTAATCGTTTTGCTTCCTCGGCTTGTATCGTTACTGTTGCCATTTCCTCTCCCCATTTCTTTCAGCCTACTATCTTTCTATTACAATCTCATTCTGTATGAAAGGCATTACTTCATCCAAATATGGTAATCCTTCATTGTCCCCTGCAACAGTGGTGACAAGAGCTCCTACACCATTTGCGAATGCCAATCTTTCATCAATTGATAAACCATTAAGGTATCCGTAAATATAACCGGCATCATAACCATCTCCCGCACCAACTGTATCTACAGGTATTACAGGGAAAGCTTCTTTTTCATGCCATTCACTTTTGGTATATAGTTTTGAACCTTGTTTCCCGTCCTTAATGACAAGCTGATCAATAGCATTCACCTTCGCGAATTCAGCCAAAGATTCTTTCGAGTCAGTACCGATGATCAATCTTATTTCATCTAAACCTGTAAGCAAAATATCAACATATGGAAAAATATCATAGTAAACTGATCTTGCTTCCTCGATGGACCATAGCTTTAAGCGGATATTCGGATCAAAAGAAACAGGTATATTTTTTTGTTTTGCAATTTCCATTACCCTCTTGGCAATGTTGACATTTTTCGGATTTATAGCCAAAAATACTCCAGTAAGGTGGACTATATCAATCCCTTCAAACATCTTCTCTGTTATATCTCCAGGCTTTAAAGTTAAAATGGGAGATTGATAGCGGTAATAAAATGTCTTTCCGGAACCATCTTCCCGAATTTCTTTAAAGTTAAGAGATGTTGGATATCCATTTACATAGGCCACATCACTCATGTCCACGCCTTCCCCACGAGCGAAATTATAAATAACTTTACCGAACTCATCCTTGCCTAAACGGCTTATCCATTTTGACCGCAAGCCTAGCCTTGCACAGCCAATCGCAAAGTTCAGTTCAGCGCCTCCTACTTTTCGCTCAAAACGGTTAACGAATCTTAAAGGTCCTGTCTCTTCCGGATTTAGCGTGATCATGGCGTCGCCCAGCGTTAAAACACCATATTTTGATGACAATACAGTACCTCCTTCTTGCGAACATTCACAAATGGAAACAAAAACATTTGATCATATCACTTTCATTATGCTTATTAGCTAAATCGATTTAGTTATTTACTAAACCGGTTTGGTAAATCATAAGGAAATTGTAAATGAAAACCCTATCAAAAACAATAGAAAAGTTTGATAATTTGTAATTTTATTTTTATTCGATACTATTTCATATGAAATTTCAGCTAAATTTACGATAAAAAGCTATATTATGGAAAACAAACAAGAACTGTTTCACCTTTAAATAATTGACAGTTTCAGATTTTTTTTCGATCAAATTTACTCTTTGCTATTAATTTGGGAGAAAGTTGTATAATATATCAATTGTTAAATAAGTTTGAAAGGTTGTTTGGAATGAGTTTTTTGAAAATATACATCTTACTTACCGGAATAATGATTACATGGGGGTTAAATGTCTCAGTTATTAAAATTTTAGTTGCGCATACGCAGCCCGTAACGATAACATCTATGAGAATTTTTACTGCTTCTCTTATCGTCATTATTATCCTTTTCTTCTTTGGACTAATACGCCTTCCTAAAAAAAGTGAACTTTTTTACGTTTTTGGAGGAGCACTTTTGAGTGTCGTTTTTCATCATTATTTTTTAGCTGAGGGATTGACGAAGACTTCCGCCTCGAATGCTGGATTGATTTTGGGCATGGGGCCAATATTGACTGTCATTTTGACCATGATTTTCTTTCGAAAAAAACCTACGTTAATCAAGCTGCTTGGCTTTATATGCGGTTCCCTGGGTGTAAGTTTTACCGTTATGGCAGGAAGCGGAGGAATTCATTCTATTAATCTTGGGGATGTGGATATTTTGCTTTCCATTCTTTCACAGGCATTGAGTTTCATCCTCATTAATAAAGCCTCAAAAACAATGGATCCACGATTATTAACCGGCTACATGATGCTGATCGGGTCTTTTATTCTTTTTGCCATCAGCTTATGGAAGGAACCCGAAGGCTTATCTTCCCTGGCAACCGCACCGCCATCCATCTGGGGAGCTTTCTTTTTCTCCGCTATTTTTGCCACCGCCCTCGGGCACATGAGCTATAATTATGCCATTGGTAAAGTAGGCGCAGCCGAATCATCCATATTTCTTAACTTAAACACCTTATTCTCTTTGTTAGGGGCAGCATTTTTCCTTAATGAAGCCCTTGTGCCTGCACATTTCATCGGACTTATCTTCATTGTTTCAGGAGTATTGCTTGGCTCTGGTGCAATTGAAATATGGATTCTCCAAAGGAAAAATAAACGTTTATCTGCCTAGCGGCCGGAGCAGAACCTAGATTTCGTGACTTTCTATGTAACAAGATAACAGATCCTACGACGCTGCCATTCTTATAAAAATGGCAGTGTCATGGGGTCTTATTTTTATTGTCCATCCCTTCTTTCAACTACAAATAATTGCAGAATAATAATTGGGAGATTCATATCTGTTACAATATACCCAGAAATTTGCTTGAACATGTCCATTGAAGTGTTCCTGTAAAGACAAGCTTATTGTCGGTTGTGGCCTTTTCCTTCATCAAACCAAGCTTGGTTTGATGAACTCAAAAAAAAGACTGACTATTGTTTTAGACAGTCAAATAACATGCTTATAAAATAAATCAATTAGCCCATAGCGCAAACAAACCTTCTGTTACACCCAATTTGTATATATAATAAAGTCCGAATGCAAAACTTATAGCTCCCGACATTTTGATGAAGATTCGGTTTAAAACGATGTCCTTCCCATTCAAAGCAAACGGTATGCCTAGAATAGTAGTAAAGCACAGCATGCCAATTATTGTCCCTGCGCCAAATATAATGATATAGATGGATCCTTCGCCTATACCGGTTACGGTAGACATCGTTAGAATGACCATTGCGGCACTGCCCGCAAGACCATGGACGAAACCAATTAAAGCAGACACCAAAAAAGGGCGAAATCTATCTTTGTCGTTCGTGATATCAGGGCGAGCTTTAAATAAACTTTTCGCCCCTAGCATAACAAGCATAATGCCCACACCGAATTCCAGCGTCATGCTTAACGACTCTGGAATTTCCCCCTTCATCCAAATGAATAGGACACCTATAAGAAACAGCGTACTTGTATGGCCTATACCCCAATACACTCCCGTTAGAGTGGAATGCGATAATTTTTTCGTATTTCCTGCCGTCGTTGCTACGGCAATAACATGATCCGGTTCTAACGAATGCTTTATCCCCAATAGGAATCCTAATGTAAGAATCGACACCAAACTCATTTCTCTACCACCTCCCCGAGACACTTCCAAACTTCTTCATAGACCCTTTTAAGAGGTATATTGTTCTGTACGGCAATTTTACGGCAATCCTCATATTCAGGTGCCTGCTGCAAGGTCAATCCCTCATGAATCCCTCTCTTTATCGTCACTTCCCCCCATTGAGTATTCACATTGAAAAAAGAGCGCTCAAGCCGGTGCACAGTAAGCGGGTAGTAGCGAATGCCGAGAGTCGTCGTTTCAGCAAATAATATCTTCTTCATTTTCGAAATCCCCTGCTGTGAACAGAGAAGCTGCAATAATATCCCCGGTCGATTTTTTTTCATATAGATTGGTGTATAAAATACATCATTTGCTCCTGATTCGAACAACAAATCCATTACATGCCCCAGCCATTCACCGGAAATATCATCTAGATTCACTTCCATTTTCACCATTTGTTCATCAAGATGCTCATGATCAGGCGGGCGGTTCATTGATTCTCCCCTATGATAACGCGAAGGACGTTCGGATGATTTTCGAATGTTTTTGTGCCCGCACCATAGCCAATCGATTCGACATTCATGGCTGGAAGCGAGCCGAAGTTTCCAGCTAAAACCGCAGCGATGGCAGCACCCGTCGGCGTTGCTAGTTCAGAACGAATATCGTTTGAGGCAATTGGTACCCCCTTTAATATTTCAAGAGTGGCAGGTGCAGGAACAGGATATATTCCGTGATCAATATGTATATGTCCAGATCCCGTTGGAATGGCTGATGACTGAACTGATTCGATACCTAGCTGATCGATTAAAATTGCAGCCCCGATTATATCTATTATTGAATCTACCGCCCCTACTTCATGAAAGTGTACTTTTTCCAGTGGAAGCCCGTGTATATGCCCTTCCGCTTCACCAATCTTCTTAAAAATGGCGAGTGACATATTAGCTACCGATTCATTAAAGTTCGCCTCATTGATAGCTTCTACAATTTGTTTGTAGGTACGGCTGCCGGGATGGCTGTGAGGTACATGGCTATGGTTGTGTTCATGTCCAAGACTGTGCTCGTGTCCATGACTGTGACTGTGGTCTTGTCCATGACTGTGCTCGTGTCCATGACTGTGACTGTGGTCTTGTCCATGACTGTGACTGTGTCCATGACTGTGGCTATGTTCATGGCTGTGGCTATGTTCATGACTGTGACTGTGTCCATGACTGTGGTCTTGTTCATGGCTGTGGCTATGTTCATGTGTTTGGTTTGATTCACTGGTAAGAATGACATCAAATTTAGTACTCGTAATGCCATTTTTGACGACCTTCCCCCATGACAGATTATATTCTTCATCCATGTTCAACTTTTTTAACTCTTCTTCCATTTTTATAGGGTCTGCACCTGCATCAATCAACGCACCAATAACCATATCTCCGCTTATCCCGGAAAAGCAGTCAAAATATAAAGTCCTCATCACCATTGACCTCCTTTTTATGTACAAGCTTGTATATAATCGCTGCATTGTAGGCTGCACCAAATCCATTATCGATGTTCACAACACTTACACCAGATGCGCATGAATTGAGCATTGATAAAAGGGCCGATAAACCGTTAAAATTAGCACCGTAACCAATACTTGTCGGCACAGCAATAATTGGATTCGTGACAAGGCCTCCTAACACACTTGGAAGTGCCCCTTCCATTCCCGCGACACAAACTGATACGGTAGCACCCCTTATTTCGTCTATATTATCAAGGAGGCGATGAAGCCCAGCAACGCCAACATCGTATATACGCCTGACAGGAATACCTAGAGTTTCGGCCGTCACGGCTGCTTCTTCAGCAACAGACAAATCTGATGTCCCGGCGCATACAATTGCAATATATGAATCAACGGATTTCGGCTTTTCTCTAACCCAAGCAAGTGTCCGTGCAATCTCGTTATACTCAAAATCACTACATTCTTTTTGTACAAATACCGCTTTATCCCGAGAAATACGAGTCACAAGCACAGAATCATTCCTTGTCCGCAGCGATTGGACAATCGTTAAAATTTGTTCAGCTGTTTTCCCTTCCCCAAACACAATTTCGGGAAAGCCTTGTCTCCTTTTACGATGATGATCGATTTTCACAAACCCTAAATTTTCATAGGATTCAAGTTTTCCCTTCGCTTCCGCAACTGTCAATGAACCCTTTTGAACTTGCTCCAAAATATCGTCAATCATGACATTTCTTCCTTTTTAAGCGCCATATTCATACTTCCGCTTGTATAGCCCGTGAGATCCATTGATACATACTTATAACCAAATTGCTTCAGCCGTTTCGTGATCGCCGCATGGTATTGAAGCACTCGTGGCATATCATCGGGTTCAACTTCAATTCGGGCAGTATCCTCATGGGTCCTGACTCTTACCTGATGAATATCCAGTGAATTTATGTAAGCCTCTGATTTATCAACTTTGGTCAATTTTTCCCTCGTAATGATATCGCCATATGCTATTCGTGAGGATAGGCAAGCAAATGACGGTTTATCCCAGGTTGGCAATCCGGCTTGCTTGGACAATACTCTTATTTCTTCTTTGAATAAATCGGCTTCTAGAAGAGGTCCGCTGATTCCTTTTTCTTTAGCTGCTTTCATGCCTGGACGAAATTCGTTAGCATCATCAGCGATAACTCCATAAATAATATTATTAAATTCATATTCTTCAAGAATAGGAAGCAGGTGGTCAAATAAACTACTTTTACAAAAGTAACAGCGATTCTGATTGTTTTCTTTATATCCAGGAATGGCCAACTCCGAAGTTTGAATGACACGATGGTTGGCACCAATCCATTTTGATAGCATAATGGCTTCTTTCAACTCACTCGATGGATAGGTTTCCGAATCCGCTGTAACGGCTAACACATTATCATAACCCAGAGTATCAATAGCGACTTTTAGCAAAAACGTGCTGTCCACCCCTCCTGAAAAAGCGACAACAACCGACTCCATTTTTTGAAGAATATCCTGCAGATTTCTGTACTTTTCTAGTAACATATCATTTTTCCCCTTTCTGGTTTAGCTGAATTTATCCACTGCCTGCCCACCAGCATTATCACACCCTTGATGGACTACAAAAAAATTGAAAAGGAGGAAATAAAGCAGTCGTACTTTCATTCCCAGCGCTTAGTGAAAGATATTCATATAAGCGATGGACGGCTTTAGCTTTTTTGTACGATAGCCGAGAATTTTTTTGCCTTTTCTGTCAGCCTGGTGTAATCTTCACCTGTAATCAATTTCGCAGGATTGATCAATGAACCGCCTACTCCCGCCGCAATGGCCCCTGCCTTAAAAAATGACGCGAGGTTGTCAAGGTTGACCCCTCCAGTTGGCATAAGGGGAATATGAGGAAGAGGTCCTTTAAGATTTTTAAAGTAGCTAACACCTAGTGCATCAGCCGGGAAAACTTTGATAATGTCAGCTCCATGCTCGTAAGCAGTCAATATTTCGGTTGGTGTGAGCGCACCAGGGATGCTAATAACGCCATAGCGCTTCGCCAGTTTAATCGTTTTGACATTGACGGTTGGAGAAAAGATAAATTCAGCCCCTGCCATGATGACCGCACGGGCCGTTTCAGGATCCAATACTGTACCGGCACCCGCTATGATATCATCACCGAACTCCTCTTTCACTTTTTCGATTAAATGGCACACTTTGGGTGTTTCCACTGTTATTTCTAGCGTTCGGATGCCGCCCTCTTTCAGGGCCCGGGCGATTGGTATAATTTGATTGGGCCGTGCACCGCGGATGACGCCGACCAGCTTCCCATGTTTAAGCTCTTCAAGTTTAGTCATTTTTTCCACCTTTCTACCTCTTCACATCATCAGCGCCGCCACTCATGAACAAAGCGAGGTCGGCACGGGCCGGCAAACCCTCCACATCTCCATTTACCATCGTTGCCATTGCTCCCATGGCATTTCCACGCCTTGCAGCTTCATCTAGCGGCAGTCCATCAAGCAGTCCGGAAAGTACACCGGATGCAAAAGCATCACCAGCACCGATGGGATCCACGACCCGTTCCACATAGAATCCAGGAACGTATGTTTCCGGTACAGACGGGGCTGAAATCAAAGAGCCTTCTTTGCCCAATTTAAGTAAAACTGTTTCGACACCGAGTTCATGAAAATGATCGGCAAATTTCTCCGGAGTATGGGAGCCGAATAAAAATTCGGCTTCGGCCACCCCAGGCATGACGATATCACTTTTCGAGGCGTACTTTGTTATGATGTGACGTGCTTCATTTTCATCACCCCATATTTTCAAACGAATATTCGGATCGAAGACGATTTTTGTTCCGTTTTCTTTAGCAATGCGAACCGCTTTATCCAAGAGCGACTGACAAGAAGTCCCTAGTGCAGGGGTAATCCCCGTTATATGGAGATAAGCGGCATCTTGGATGGCAAGATCAGTTAGTAATTCCGCCGTCATTTTACTAGCTGCCGAATCTTTCCGGTAATAATAAACCCGGGTATCATTCAGCCGTCTGAATTCTTTAAAAAAGACTCCGGTAGGCGCATCAGGGTCTCTTGTTACATAAGAGACATCGACGCCTTCTCCGCGAATGAACGATTGCATGGCATCGCCAAATTCGTCCTCACCGAGACGGCTAATCCAGCGTGAGCTATGACCGAGTCGGCTTAACCCGATCGCGACATTGGATTCCGCACCGGCAAACTTCATCGAAAAAGATCTGGCGTGGCGAAGCGGTCCTTCTTCATTCGGGGTAAACACTGTCATCGTTTCTCCGATGGTTACAACATCCATGTCATCATCTTCTTTCTCTTGTCATGCTATTACGTGATTAGAGAGCGTACCGATCTTCTCAATGCTGACGTTCATCCGGTCACCGTTTTTCAACCAGATTTTTGGATTCCTTCCCATTCCAACTCCTGGTGGCGTGCCAGTTGCAATCAAATCACCTGGCATTAGTGTCATGGACTGTGATAAAAATGAAATGATTTTCGGAACCGTAAAAATTAGGTTGCTTGTATTTGAATCCTGCATAATTTCACCGTTTAATTCAAGCGAAATCGCTAGATTGTGGGGGTCACCCACTTCATCTTTTGTCACGATAACAGGACCAAATGGAGCAAATGTGTCCGCCGTTTTGCCTCTTGACCACTGACCGTCCTGAAATTGCAAATCTCGGGCGCTGATATCATTCATAATCGTGTAGCCAAAGACGTAGTCATCCGCCTCTTCTTCTGACACACGTTTCGCTTCTTTTCCAATGACAAAAGCAAGCTCTGCTTCAAAGTCGACCTCTGTTGAATTAATTGGGATTTCAATCGGATCATTATGACCTGTAATCGCATTCGAATATTTTGAAAAAATGACCGGTGATTCAGGCGGCTCCATCCCCGTTTCCTTACAATGATCAAAATAGTTAAGTCCTACGCAAATGATTTTATCCGGCTTTGCGATTGGCGGCAGGATTTTCACTTCTGACGTTTTGAATATTGCATCCTCATTTATCCGTTGCTCGATTAAGTGTTCAGCACGTGTGCGCAACTCGCTGCTTCGTTCTATATATTTTTTCATGCATGCAGGAAATTCCTCTGGACAGAGAGCCGTTAAACTAATTATTTGATCATCTTGAACTAGACCGATGTGCTGTTCGGATTGCACGGAAAAAGTCGCTATTTTCATTTTTTTCCCCTTTCTTAGGTTAAAGCGTATGGTGTTTTTTCCCCTTTTAAGACCTGAACGATATTTCTTGCTGCTTTTTGACGAAGTTCAACCATCGCTTCCTCAGAATACCAGGCGCTGTGAGGCGTAATGATGACATTGTCCATTGTGAGTAGCGGGCTATCGATGCTGACAGGCTCGTTTTCTGTCACATCAAGTGCAGCACCTGCAATGATCCCTTTTTCAAGTGCATTGGAAAGTGCTTTTTCATCGATTATCGGTCCGCGTGCCGTGTTAATGATGACCGCGTTACTCTTCATCTGTTTAAGGCGCTCCTCATTGATCAGGTGGTATGTATCATCAATTAAGGGCACATGGATCGACAAATAATCGGCTTCGCCTATAATTTCGTCGAGATCCATTTTTTGAACCCCGACAGCAGCCATGTCTGCCGCCGATACGAAAGGGTCATAAGCAGCGGTTTTAAAGCCGAGCGGTTTCACCTTTTCAATGAAACGGCGCGGAATCCGGCCAAAGCCGAGAACCCCAACCGTTTGTTCGTTAAAACGGTGAATCGGGACACACACTTTAAAGTCCCAGTTACCTTTTTTCACTTCCTTGTTTAACAGAGTCACTTTCCGCGCCGACGAAAGTAAAAGTGCCAATGCATGATTCGATACTTCTTCCATGCCATAATCAGGTACATTGGCGACAGTTATCCCCTTTTCCTTAGCCGCATTGAGATCAATTGTATTGACGCCAACACCATAGCGGGAAATGATTTTCGTGTTCTCAAGCGAATCAATGACTCGGCGTGAGATAGGAGCATATTGATTTAAAATTGCATCCGCTTCTTTTGCCTGCTCCATTACTTCCTCTTCAGTTTTGCATTGCGCTTTGATGAAATCGATTTCCAAACCGCTTTTTTGAAAAATCTCTTCTTCATATTTCAAATGGTCAAATTCATAATCCGTTAATAATATTTTAAAGGTCATTCGGGCTCCACTCCTTTATAGTAAGACCAGACATCTATTTCGCTGCTGCCTTTTCAATTTTTGCAATGCCGAGTCCTTCTGCACCGAGTTTCGATGTTATTGCTTCAGGATAGTATCGTTCGATCATTTGAATGCCAATTGCGGCACGGCGTACACGTTCTTGAGCGAGTGAGATGTTCGTACTTTCCCATTGTTTCCCTGAAGGGTATACATCAGGATGATTGCGCAGACCAAATTTAATGTATACTGGCGCCAATACACGAATAATTTCTGGTATTTCATAATAGCGAAGAAAGCCTCCGAAGGTATCCGGAACTTCAACATATAAATCAATGGGAATGTTTATTGATTGTCGGATCGCTGCAAGTTTGGACAGCGTTAATGCAGGTGGTACGTTGTAGGTATCCGCTCCGATGTCTTCCATTAATTTAACGGATACTGGATTGGCTGAACCCATTTGAACTGATACTTTAACAACAAAGTCTTTCGGAAGCTGTCCGTGTTTTTTCATTTCTTTCGTTAAAAGGAGAAGTCCTTCATCTGCAACTAACGCACCGCGAAGACCAAGTGCAGCTCCTCTTTTCAAGTCTTCCATGGCATAAACAAGCTGGTCTGATCCTTCATGGCGGATTCCCTGAGATTTACCTCCTGGCGTAAGCGGCCCCGCACTGACATCCCAAGAACCCCTGGGACCGACAAACAAACTGAGCTCCATACCGCGCTCTGCTGTCATTTCACACATTTCTTTAATTTCTTCATCCGTTTGAAGCATGATGCCGCTGCCCTGGGATATCCGGTGAATAGTCAAACCAAGCCGGTCAATTTCTTTCAATGTTTCTTTTAGGGCAGCGGGACCTTCAACACTTGGCAGTTCAATGCGGTATTGAGCACCATCTGGAAATGTTTTCGTTGATGTAGGAAGTTCTTTAAGATCAGTAGATGGGTAGCCTAACGTTTCGAGCAAGTCGCGTGATTCTTTCATTTTTGGACGCCTTCTTTCATATCTATATTTTTTAAGAGAGCAGCTACTTTGTCACTCAAATCAGCAGGGTATACATCACATGGGGCACGGTGTCCAGCAGCAACGTCAAACCAGCGCTGATGAACGGCTTCTTTCATGGCTGTAAAAAATGTCGGACCGTAATTGTACACATCCATCAGTTTTGAAATCACTTGATGATTTTTCTGGGCTTCAGCGAGATCCCCTTTATGGTACGATTCATATAAGTGTACGGATATTTCCGGGGCAAAGACCGCGCTTCCATTTATGCTTCCATCTGCACCAATCATTTGAGCCGGAAGCAAATGCTCGTCAAACGCGGAGAAGACTTTGAAATCACTGCGAACTTTCTTCACTTCAGCCAGCACTTGACGAAGGTGGCCGAAATCACTGACCGTCTCTTTAATACCTGCAATGTTTGAATGATCTTCGGCTAATTTTTTAATCAGTTCGATTGATAAATTTTGTCCGGTCAAGAGCGGGATGTTATAAATGAAAACTTGCAGATTAGTATGATTCGCTACGCTGGAAAAATGTCGATATAATTGCTCGTCAGACAGCTTCCAGTAATATGGGTTTACTACGAGAACGCCGTTCGCTCCATGCTCTTCTGCATAAGAAGTCAGTTCTTGCACCTCTTTTAATGCGGTATGCCCGACTCCGACCATAACAGGCACTCGTCCGTTTATATGCTTTAACATTTCGCGTACATATAATTTCCTTTCTTCAGTCGTAATTGAGGAGAACTCACCTGAACTACCCATCAACAAAATACCGTCAATATTCCGTGAGATTAATAGGTCGATATACCTTCTGTTCAACTCTAAATCCAAGTTCCCCGTTTCATCATATAAGGTGACTACCGGTGGAATGATGCCATGAAAGTCCATTATTTTTCCTCCTTTTATTACCATTCAGCGATGCTCCCGTCCTCATTTCGCCAAATTGGGTTCTTCCAATCATGTCCGGTCTCTGCTGCCTGCATCACTTTTTCCTCATCGATTTCCACACCAAGACCCGGTTTATCAGGAATGTTCACATAACCATCTTCATAGTCGAATAATTCTGGATTTTTCATATAATCGAGAATGTCCATGCCTTCGTTGTAATGAATACCAAGGCTTTGCTCTTGAATAATGAAATTCGGCGTCGTTGCGTCCAAATGAATGGATGAAGCGAGTGTCATCGGACCGAGCGGGCAGTGCGGCGCAATGGCTACATCATATGCTTCTGCCATTGCGGCAATTTTTTTCCCTTCTAAAATACCACCTGTATGAGACAGATCCGGTTGAATTATATCGACATAACCATCTTGAAGTAGCTGCTTAAAGCCCCAGCGCGTATACATTCTTTCTCCCGTCGCAATCGGACATGTGGTATGCCAGGCAATCTCACGAAGTGCTTCATTGTTTTCCGGGAGCACCGGTTCTTCAATGAACATTGGACGGTATGGCTCGAGTTCTTTCACAATCACCTTTGCCATCGTTTTATGAATCCTCCCGTGAAAATCCACACCGATGCCAAAGTCTCTGCCAACCGCTTCCCTGATTGAAGCAACCCGTTCGATGACCGCTTCTACTTTCGAAAAGCTATCTATGTAATTCATTTCTTCTGATGCATTCATTTTGACTGCAAGGAAGCCTTCTTTCTGTTTTTCAATTGCGGCAGCAACTACATCCACCGGTCTATCACCTCCGACCCATGAGTAAACTTTAATTTTTTGACGTGCTTTGCCGCCGAGCATTTGGTATACAGGAATATCGAAGTATTTTCCTTTTATATCCCATAGTGCCTGCTCAATGCCGGAAATGGCGCTCATTAAAATTGGGCCCCCTCGGTAAAATCCACCTCTATAAAGCGTTTGCCAGATATCTTCAATGTCGTTCGGATTTCTCCCGATCAAATAATCAGTCAGTTCGTTAACTGCTGCTTTAACAGTTTCAGCACGGCCTTCCACGACAGGCTCTCCCCATCCGGAAATGCCTTCATCCGTATCGATTTTTAAAAACAGCCAGCGGGGCGGAACTTTGTATAAAGAAATTTTTATGATTTTCATCAAGCACCTCGCAATTTTTTTTTGAAGAAAGAGAGATTTTCAAAAATGGAAAACCTCCCTTGCACTTGTTAAGAACCTTTAATAAAAACCGTTTTTATGGCTGTATAAAATTCTTTCGCCGCTTCACCTTGCTCTCGCGAACCCGTGCTTGATGCCTTCATGCCTCCGAATGGGGCTTGCAATTCTACGCCCGCGCTTTCTGCGTTAATGCGGACAAGACCTGCTTCAATTTCATCGATGAATTCCAAAATTGAACTAATATTTGATGTGAAGATTGATGCACTCAATCCGTACTTCGTATTATTTGCCAAGTCAATCGCTTCGACCAGATCTGTTGCTTTCATAAGCGCGATAACTGGTCCAAAAATTTCTGCCTGTGCAATCTCCATTTCGGACGTCACGTCTTCAAAAATCGCTGGTGTGATGAAAAAGCCCCTATCATAGTCTCCGCCAGTTAATATCTCCCCGCCATGTATGAGTTTTGCGCCCTCCTGCTTGCCTTTTTCAATGTACTCTGTCACTGTTTTGAACTGGCTTTCGCTTGCACATGGGCCCATCCAAATACCCTCTTGAAGACCGTTGCCCACTGTAATTTCCGCTGCTGCCTTTACCAGTTTTTGTTTGAATTCATCATAGACTGACGATTCAACGACAACACGGCTTGAAGCTGTGCATTTTTGGCCGGAAGAACGAAATCCACCGCTGATGACCGCCTCGACAGCTTGGTCGATGTTTGCATCTTTCGTTACGATGACTGGATTCTTGCCACCCATTTCAAGCTGATATTTTATGCCGCGGGCGGAAGCTGATTTTGCGACGCTCTGACCGACACTTTCTGAACCGGTAAATGTGATCGCATTTAAAAGCGGGTGATCGATGAGTCCTTGTCCAATGATCGACCCCTTACCGGTAATGAAGTTCACTACGCCCTCCGGGAAGCCTGCTTTTGTGAAGCATTCCATGACTTTCGCTGCCGTAACGGCTCCCTCCGTAGCCGGTTTCCATACGATTGTGTTGCCATATACAAGAGCAGGAGCCATTTTCCAGATGGGAATTGCAACCGGGAAGTTCCATGGCGTGATTATACCGACAACACCAAGTGGGCTGCGTTTCGTGAACATTAGGGCATCTTTATCGGATGACGGTATTACATCGCCGTCTTTCCGCATCCCTTCCCCAGCATAGTAACGCAGGATTGCAACCCCCCGTGCCGTTTCACCCTTTGCTTCCGGTAACGTTTTACCCATTTCGCGAGTCATGGTTTCGGCAATTTCATCTAGATTTTCTTCCAATATATTGGCCGTTTTGAAAAGGATTTGTCCACGTGCAGACTGCCCGAGTCTGCGCCAATCCCTTTTTGCCTTATGCGCTGCAGCTACAGCTTTATTCAAGTCTTCTTCGGTTGAGCTTTGTACGTAGCCAACCGGCTCTTTGTCCGCAGGATTAATGCTTTGGATTGTATTTCCATAAGATGCATCCACCCACTCATTATTAATGAAATTTTTATATGTTTTCGTTGCAAATGTAGTTGATATCATAGTCTTTAGCTCCTTTTTCGTTTTAGAATGTCGGTCCAATTCTCCATATACCAAAGTCATGCTGCTTTAATATCTCCGCTTTTGTTAGTTTCCCGTTAGAAACATGTTGAATTTCTTCCATGATGCGCCTGCCCACTTCATCAACGGTTTCTAAACCATCAACGATCATACCAGCATTTAAATCCATATTTTCATTCATCCTGTCAAACATTGGTGTATTAGTCGAGATTTTTATGACGGGTGAAATAGGAGATCCTGTTGGCGTGCCTCTTCCACTAGTGAAGAGAACGATTTGGGCTCCGCCTGCGACCATGCCTGTCAATTGCTCAATGTCATGGCCAGGCGTATCCATCCATACTAGCCCTTTTTTTGTGGGTACATGGGCATAATCAATGACTTCTTCCAATCTTGTTGTACCTGATTTTGTCGCTGCCCCCAGGGATTTTTCTTCTAGTGAGCTGAGACCTCCCTCAATGTTTCCCGGACTTGGATTTCCGGTGCGGATGTCTACGCCCATTTGAATCGAGCGGTCTTCCATCATTTTAATAACCGCATACGCTTTTTTTGCTACCTGGTCATTTGCCGCCCTGTTTGCGATCAAATGCTCTGCACCGATGAGTTCAGTCGTTTCCGCTAATATTGCGGTTCCCCCTTGTTGAACTACCAAATCGCTAGTACGTCCGACAGCCGGGTTCGCCGATAAGCCGGAGCATGCATCCGACCCACCGCATTCTGTGCCGACAATCAGCTCGCTAAAATCACATAATTCCCGTTGTACCATCGAGGCATCCTGGACCATTTTGACCGCAATTTTAGATACTTCGGCAATGGTTTGAAGAGTGCCTCCATGATCCTGGATGGATACAGTTTCCACTGGTTTACCGCATTTGGCAATTTCATCTCCAATACGGTGCGCCTGATGTGTTTCACAGCCAAGACCGAGTACTATGACACCATATACATTTGGATTCATGCCCATTCCCGCATAGGTTCGGGCCGTTTGATCATAATCAATGCCCACTTGCGCACAGCCATGCTGATGAATGAATGTGACGGTTCCGCTCACCAATTCCGTGACGCGCTGAGCTGTTTGAGTTGCACATGTTATCGTCGGCAAAATCAGTACATGATTCCGTACACCGACGCGGCCATCCGGACGGCGATAACCCCAAAACTGCATTTTTTCATTCAGCAATTTTGTCACCCCTTCCTCTTTTGCCTTCTAAATTGTGTACGTGAACATGTGCACCAGCGGGAATAAAAGCTGAGGCTGCACCTATGACTTCCCCATATTTAATTATGTCTTCTCCTTGTTTGATGGTTTTGACTGCGAACTTATGTCCAAAACGGATCGGTTCAAGAATGGGTACGACAAGTTCTTCAAGGTCTGACTTCACAACTACTGATGTGTTTGCAGGGATTTCGGATAAAGCGACAGCTACACTATCTTCCCTACTTAAGTAAAGTGTTTTATACTCGCTCATTTTGTCACCCCTTAAATGGTTTGAACTGCTTTACTTTGGATAACCGGATTGTTTAATACCCCTATCCCAGGTATTTCGATTTCAATCCGGTCATCGCCTTTCAATGTAAATTCATTTGGCGGAACCACACATGTACCTGTAAGTAAAACGGATCCGTCAAATACAGTATTATCTAAGACTAAATAGTCGACGAGCTCTTCCAATTTTCGTTTCAGTTGGTTTACTTTCGCTTCACCTTCAAATACTTTTTCTTCATTTCGAAAAATCCGGCACATGATTTTAAGCTCATATGGATCTGGAACAGCCTCTTTTAACAAGATGGCCGGTCCAATGGAACAAGAGTTTTTCCAAACTTTTGCCTGTGGGAGATAAAGCGGGTTTTCACCTTCAATATCACGGCAGCTCATGTCATTACCTGCGATATATCCGAGCACCGTTCCCTTTTTATCGATGACAAGACCAAGCTCCGGCTCCGGAATTTGCCATTTTGAATCTGAACGCAAGTATACCGGGTCATTCGGGCCTACGGTTCTTGCTGCAGTTGATTTAAAGAAAATCTCAGGTCGCACTGCATCATAAACTTTGTCATAGAAAGTTTGGCGGTCCAGCTTTCCTTGCGTTGCTTCGTAGTTACGTGCTTCCTTGCTTTTCTTATACGTAACGCCAGATGCCCATACTTCCGGTGCGTCGATCGGCGTTGTTAATTGAAGACCTTCCAATGGCTGCTTTTTCCCTTCAGCGACAATTTGTTTTACAATGTCAAACGGCGTTCTGTTTTCATGGCGTGCCGTTGTAATCAACGACATAAAATCAGTAAATGGAAGGTCCACCACATTGTTTTCGTTTGTCACGGCAGCAAGTTGTTTTTTGTTTTCATGTACATAGCGAATAATTCTCATTTGCTAGTTCCTCCTAAGGGCAAACCTTTTTTTATATTTTTTGATATTCATAACCGAGCTCCTGCGAAATTTTACTGCTGCATTCCTTTAAGAGACGTACATAATACTCATGTGTTTCTTCGTTTACTTTCGAAGCAGGCATCGATACACTCATTGCAGCGATTACCTTTCCTGAATAATCTCTTATCGGTACGGCAAGACAGAAAATGCCCGGTTCATTTTCTTCATTATCCATTGAATAACCATTAATGCGTGCTTTTTCAATTTCGGCTAAAAATTGTTCCTTGGATCTAATCGATTTTTCTGTCGGTCCCGTATAATCATAGCCGTCCAAGAGCAAATCCAGTTCACTATCCGTTTTGGTTGCAACAAGAGATTTGCCAACTGCACTTGTATGAATCGGAACACGACGGCCAATACGGGAATACAGGACCGTTACCCCAGTACCTTCAACTTTATCGACATAGACACCTTCCTGCCCGTCCAATATGACAAGGTGCAGCGTCAAATTCGTTGTTGCTGAAAGCCCTTCAAGATGTTTTCTTGCTACATTGCGCAAATCGAGATGGGTCACAACAACGCTTCCCCTCTCCAATAGCTTTAATCCTAGCGAGTATTTTCCATTTTCTTCGCCTTGTGAAATATAGTGATGCTCCTGTAAGGTTTTTAATAGTGAATGAACCGTACTTTTATGTAAATTCATTCTCTTACTCATCTCTGTGATAGTTAGTTCACGCTCACGCTCATCAAATAAATCCAATATTTTCAAGGCACGCTCCACCGATTGGATGATAGGCATCGTTCCTCACTCCTTTTCATTCTGTCTACCTTTATCTTATCGGATTTATGACGAGCATACCTCACTTTATTTCTACTTTTTTTTCATGGATTATAATATCTTGTTCATAATCAAGTACCGCATCTTCAATGACAGCGATTGGAACAACACCATTTGCTGCATCTGTATGCCCAAACATCCTGTTGCTTGCCGCAACCATTTTTTGTCTAACTTTCATCCGCTGCTTGCGTTCAGCTGC
This sequence comes from Peribacillus sp. YIM B13477, assembly GCF_042787955.1. NCBI lineage: Bacteria > Bacillati > Bacillota > Bacilli > Caryophanales > Bacillaceae > Peribacillus > Peribacillus sp. YIM B13477. Next base: position 1,007,379 of record NZ_JBHZPD010000001.1, on the reverse strand, counting down.
CAATGATTGTCTTTCTTCTTTAAAATGATCCGCAAAATCATGAATAACCTTTCCAGAATGAAGTTGAGTAGAATCTACAAAATCAATTCGTCGATCACGAAGCTGAAGGTGAATTACGTCCCCTGATTTAAGTAAACCTATGCCGCCACCTTCATACGCTTCCGGTGTCATATGCCCTATGGCAGCTCCATATGTGACTCCTGAATAGCGGCCGTCGCTAATGATTGTAGCGATTTTTTTCATAACACGATTTGCATTGATGTGTTGCATTGGTGTAAACATTTCCGGCATTCCGAATGCCACTGGCCCCTGCCCTGAGATAATAACCGCAATTTTCAATGTGCCGGCTTCAATCATCCTGTCAAATAATTCCCCATAGGTAGCGGTTTTTAGAAGAGACCATTCCGACTCATTGTTGTATTTAAGAGATTCTAGCAATAGATTATGTTCGAAAAGCTTTTGCTCTTTTATTTTTGAAAGCAGATTTGAATCGAGCAGGCTTTTATTTGCATCATCTTCATTTTCGTAATAAAGGACAAATGCAAGCTTATCGTCGAATTGGTCAAGCTGTGGTGTCGGCATTCCGCTGATTTTTACAACGGCGCTTTCAAAAAAGTTTCCTTTTAATACATCAACACCGCTGAATCCACGTCGTGGATTGGATAAAATGACCTGATTTTTCTTAACATTAACTGCTTTTAGGCTATTTGTGATCGAAAGACGTTCTTTCCAAGTTTTTGCTGCGACAGTCGGCGCACCCTGATCCATTGGCACACCATTCTCAATAAGTTCATGAAAAAGTGTTTCCATTCCTCTGCTTTTCCCGCTGCAACACTGCATCGCAAGTGAATAAATGTCCCTTCCTTCTGTCAAACTGTAATCAAATAAGTCAGGAATTGGATGTGAATGATGAATGCGGTCAAGGTCCCATAAACTGAATTTGAATCCTGCATAAAGCATGCCTGCGACAATATGCATCATTAAGTTAGTAGAACCACCCGATGCGCTGTGTATACGGATTGCATTTTTTATGTTCGCAGCGACAATGTTGGCCACGCCGTAGCGCTCTTCATTTATCATGCCGGCAAAGCTATCAAGCACCGAGTTAATCTGGCGTTGTGTTGGTGGATCGGTCAACAACTCCACTGCTGGATGTACGAGACCCATGCCTGCCACTAAATGACGTGAACTATTCCCCGTACCATTAAAGGCACATACACCTCCCTGCCCGTCACATGTTGCGACAGCAAGTCTCATTTCAAAGTATTTATGCTGTTCCTTCGTCAATATTCCTCGTTCATAGGCCCGTTCAAACACGCCCTGGAAAGCAGTATTCGATGAACATTGCAATATATATGCCATCGTATCTCGTAAATCTACGGCTACATCGGCTGCTCCTTTACTTTCCGCATTTTCCGCAAGAGTTTCCAATTCTTCAATTACGTCAGCTGGAATCGAACCGCCTTCCAATACGTGAGCAGGTGCGAATGTTGCGAAAAAGGGTGCTTCACCACGGTTTCGGCGAACACGATCAACATGTGCGAGTGCACTTACAACACCAAGAGGCTGCTTATCACACCCTTGAATGACGAATGCACCATGATAACTGTGAGCTTCCAGCTGGTTGACAACCATTTGCGCAACCGCGTTTCGGCTCTGGAGAGAGTAACTCATTCCTTGATTGTTTTGTGCAGTGCCATCACACATTACCGGTGTCGAGAAATGAAACGGCACGCCGCCGTTTTGCCAAATGCGGATTGCTGCCCGTGCTGACGTTTGGTAATCCATTATATGGGCCGGATGATCGGAAGAACCACCTATTATTGCGATACGCGGGGCATTCCTCTCGAGCCGCATATAAATTTCTTCAAGCGTCCAATCAGGCTTCCCCCCTTCATATGTGGTGCCTAGCGTCAGCTTCGAACGGTCCAACAGCCCTGCAACCGTAATGGGTTCATTTGCTTTTCCCTGCACATTATCGCGGTAAGGGTTTATTTCGTTATCAATTAGTGGATATAGGTGTGTCATTTCAGCACTCCTTTTCTGAGTTCAAATCAATTCTTTCGTTCTATGAAAATAGTAAAGAAGATTTTAGTCCAGTGCCAAGTCTTCTGGGTCTGACAAGATCTCTATATTTTCATTTTTTAAAGCTTCTTCCATCATGCTTTCAGAAATCCAAATTTCACCGATTTCAAGCGTGTTTTTAATTCTTACGATTCTCACTTTATTCAAATCGAAGGCATTGCACGTTTTGATGGCAGCTTTTACAGCCAATTCCTGAGTATCCAAAAACATCGGGAGCTTTACTACATCTGTCACTGTGCTGGTGAGTGCATTTGCATACCCTTTTTCCCATTTTATTTCATTCATGACGGCTTTTGTCGTCATATCTGCCATGCCGATGCCGTTCGCATTACCGTGAGTTTTTTCAGTAAGTCCTAATACAACGGTCCGTTTAACGTCTGGCCCCCCGGTAGCATATGGTGTGGCGAAGTTACCCGTAATGTTCGGGTCCATTCCATCCCCTGAAATGTCCTTTCCGAGTTCATTTACAATAAGTACGTCCATCGAATCGAAATGTATTTTCGGCATCAATGATTTTGCTTCAAGCAACAGTCCCGGTTCCACTACCTCCAGATCCTCCGCTGGGACTGCGACGATTTTCGCCGGTTTATCATAAGCGTTTTCAATCGACGCAAGACCAAATATGATAGGAGCTTTTGACAAGGAAACCTTCGCCATCTCAGGTACATGTTCCGCCATATACTTAAAGCTGTATGCATGTGCAGCTTCGGCTCCCTTTTGCTTTCCTAAACCGATAGTTATCATTTTCATAAGTCCGCTTTCAACCGGTCCGCGAAATGCTGTATGTGGTTTTATCCGATTAATGACTATGATTTTATCCGATTCGTAAGCAAGTTTATCAATATAGACAGGGAGGCCATTTGGCAATTCATCCAGTTTAATAACTTCCATCGATGACCTGATAGGCGCTCCAACCGCTTCTTCTGAAATACCCAGCTGAAGCAACACATCGATTTGCCCTTCCGCCGTGGCACCACCATGGCTTCCCATTGCAGGTACGATGAAAGGATTACCTCCCGCCTCCTTAACGGCAGCCACCGTTTCTCTTACTAATGTAGGAAGGTCCGCTATCCCTCTGCTTCCTACTGCAATTGCCACCCTGTCTTCTTCATTTATTCTTGATAAGACACCTGCTTCTTTTATCGCCTTCTTCACCTCACCAGCTACATCAGCGATTTGAGGTGTACGAAATTTCTGCCTCACTTGTACCATTTTCGGTAATTGGATTTCACGTAAAAGTTCAGAGATAATATCCATTTTCTTTCCTCCAAACAATCTGGATTATTTACCGCGTACTTTTTCAACTTCGCTCATCATTTCCTCTACAAGATCTGGTCCGAATTTCTTGGCATATTCGTCCGTCACTGGTTGGATGGCCTTCTTCATTTTTTCCATTTCTTCCGGTTCTACTTCATTGATTTTCATTCCTTCTTCTTTTAGATACTTAAGTGCCTTTTCATTTTCTTTTTGGTTAACTTCCCGTTGATACTTTCCAGCCTCTTGTGCGGACTCACTCATGATTTCTTGCTCTTGTTCTGATAGGTCATCCCAGAACTTTTTACTTACAAGGAATACAAATGGTGTATAAACATGATTTGTAAGACTTAAGTATTCTTGCACTTCATTATATTTTTGCGTTTGAATTGTTGCGAGTGGATTCTCCTGACCATCAACAGTGCCTGTTTCCAGTGCAGTAAACACTTCTGAGAAAGCCATCGGTGATGGATTCGCCCCTAACTTTGAAAATGCATCTAAATGCACTTCATTTTGCATGGTACGAAGTTTAAGCCCTTTGAAATCTTCAGCCGTTTTAACAGGTTTTTTACTGTTGGTTAAGCTCCGGAAACCATTTTCCCAGTATCCCAAACCTACTAAATCATGTTCCGGTAATTTATCCAAAAGTTTTTTTCCTACTGCACCATCAAGTACTGTATAAGCTTCTTCTTCATTATTAAAAACAAATGGGAAGTCATAAATTCCAAATTCCTTAATCATACCAACAAGTGGTGAGGTCGAAGGAACAGTTACTTCCTGTAAGCCGCCTTGAAGAGCTTCTGTCATTTTCTGATCATCTCCGAGAGTGGCATCAAAAAAGTTTTGGACTTTCATTTTCCCGCCGCTTTTTTCTTCAACCAGTTCTTTAAATTTCTCCATTCCTTTTCCTTGTGGATGCATTTTACTATTTCCGATCCCTGCTTTGATTGTTCTTTTCTGAATACCGTCAGCCGAAGCGCTTTCATTTTGTCCGCTTCCACAAGCACTTAATAACAGTACTGCTGGCAGTAATACTCCGACCGCCAAACGTTTAAACAAATTATTCATTATCATTTTCCCCCTATAAAATAAGATGAATATCAGCATACAAACCGAATTAGCAGTTTCATTCCGTTAGGAGGTAAACCATCCTAGCGGTACCATCACTAATGAAGGAAACAGTAACAATAAGATCAATACAATCACTTCAACGAGCAAGAAAGGCCAAATCCCCTTCATGATTTCTTCCATACTGATCTTACTTATGCCGCACATGACATTTAAAACGGTTCCGACAGGTGGTGTAAGTAAACCGATGGCGTTATTCAGGATAAACAGGACACCAAAGTAAACTGGATCAATACCTGCAGCGACCACCAATGGCATCAAGACAGGTGTTAGAATAAGGATTGTCGGCGTCATATCCATAGCAGTTCCAACTACGATAACCAATAGGTTTATCATTACTAATAGAAGCAAAGGATGATCCATAAATGGCTCCAGCAATCCAATCACCTGACCAGGTAAATCCGCTACAGTTATCAGCCAGGAGGATACGAGAGCTGCAGCGACCAGAAACATGACAACGCTCGTCATTTTTCCTGCATGTACAAAGACCTCATACAAATCTTTCACTTTCATTTCACGATAGATTACAAGACCGACAAATATTGCATAGACTGCAGCCACTACTGCCGCTTCAGTCGGTGTAAATAAACCGAATTTCAATCCACCAATGATGATGACGGGCAGGAATAGAGCCCAAACGCCTTGACGAAGAGAAGTAAGAATTTCTTTTGTTGAAGCTCGAGGGTTAACGGCGACTTTATCTTTTCGTGCAACAATGGCCCAGGTAACCGTTAGTCCAACCGCTAGTAATATACCAGGAACGATTCCTGCCATAAACAGCTTTGTAATGGACACTCCACTTGCGACACCGAAAATGATAAAGCCAATACTTGGCGGAATGATCGGGGCAATGATACCACCGGATGCAATCAGCCCACTTGACCGGTTCACATCATACCCTGACTTCACCATCATTGGAATTAATATAGCCCCAAGCGCTGCTGTATCGGCAACAGCTGATCCTGATAAACTTGCAAACAACACACTCGCAATGATCGCAACATAGCCAAGGCCTCCCTTGATATGACCGACCAGGTTCATTGCCATCTCAACGATACGCCGTGATAATCCGCCCCTATTCATCGCCTCTCCTGCCAGCATAAAGAATGGTATGGCCATTAGAGGGAAGTTATCCGCACCACTGATTAAATTTTGTGCGATTATTTGACTATCAAAAATACCAAGGAAATACATTAACACTACACTACTCACAAGTAAGGCAAAGGCAATAGGTATTCCTAGTCCCATGGCTCCCAGTAAAGATCCGACAAATACACCTATCATCCCTGTTTCTCCTCCTTGACAATTCTAATATCTGAAGCAAATTCATCAGTATGGAGAGAAATCAGCTCTTCTGACTCACTTATCATCACCAATTCTTCGTCTTTAATTTTATTGAAGAAAATCCGATACAAATTGAAGATGATCATGCTGCCCATTGACACACTCACAAGAATACCTGTCCCATATACAAATGCCAGTGGCATGCCAGTGGCCGGTGCAGCACTGTCAATGTTTATCATAGTCATTTTCCAGCTTCCATCCAGGATTAAGAGAAGAACGAATAACATCATCAAATCACTAATAACAAGTACCACTTTTTTCATCTTATTCGGGAGCCGTTTAATGACCATGTCTACACCTAAGTGTTCTTTGTTTTTGAAAGCTCCAATGGCGCCGAGGAACGTCAACCAAATAAAGAGATACCTTGACATTTCTTCTGACCAAGTAATCCCTGAATTAAAGAAATAACGGAGGACCACATTACCAAACACGAGTACGACCATTATCGCTAAAGCAGCTGCCATAATAATGTTCAACGAATTTTCCAATATTCTGGATATTTTATTCACCTATACATCTCCCCCTTCCTATCTAGAGCGCCTGCTTCATTCTGCTTTTATTTTTCCGACGAGCTCCTCCGCCCAGTCATTTTCCTCAAAGGCCTCATCATAAACAGGTTGAGATGCTTTTAACATTTTTTGTGAAAAGTCTTTGACAGGCGTAGTGAATTTGATTCCATTATCCTTAAGATAAGCTTTGTCATCTTCATAACTTTTTTCCATCAATTCAAACTCATATGCTGCGGACTCCTTTGCTGCTTTTTGAATGATTTTTTGTTGCTCTTTTGTTAGCGCTTTATAGAATTTGCTATTGATAATGTAAATATTGGGGCTGAACATATGCTTGGATTCTAGAACATCACTTTGTACTTCATTCCACCCCGAGGATCTCAGTGTGGCTATAGGATTATCCTGAGCATCTACAACTTTTTGTTCAAGTGCGGTAAAAACTTCTGAAATAGGCAATGGGCTAACGTTTGCCCCCAATGATTCACCTAATTTTATGTAATTCGGGATGTTCGGCATTCTAAGTCGAAGTCCATCAAAATCTTTCATACTCTTAATTGGACGATTACTCGAAAACATCCTAAATCCGTTAGCACTCCATGCGAGCGGTGTCACCCCATGCTTTGGATCAAGATCTTCTGTCAATTCCTCTCCGATAGGTCCATTCAATACCTTCTTTACATGATCGTAATCCCTGAATAGGAAGGGCCATTCCGGAACACCCATTTTAGGAATGTCCGACTGCATGATTAGCCCTGGAACACCCATTTCGATCGTTCCGTTTCTGACGCCGTCATAAAATTCTTTTTCTGCACCTAATGTACTGTTCGCATAAATCCGAACCTCTAGTTCACCATTACTCTCCTTTTCAACCAATTTTTTAAACTTTTCTTTCAAAGCAATGTTTTGAGGATGATTTTCAGCAAAATAATGTGCCACTTTTATCGTTTTCTTTTCAACTCCAGATCCACTGGTTTTTTCTCCCTCACCTCCACCACATCCTGATAAAAGGAATGTCATTGCAAGAGTTAAGCTTGTGGTAAATACAAATAGCTTATTTTTTTTCAATAAAAACCCTCCCCGTTTTTTTGTAAGCGTTATCATTTAAGGCTGATCTTTAAAACTTCTCCTCACCCTTGTATAAGCAAAAAACAAATCGTTTTATAATATAAAACTCGGTTTTTGTTTTATTCGGAGTGAGGAAAAAACACTTCACTTCTCATTACGTTTCACAAGTTGATTCACTTTTTAAGCCATTACCTTAATAAAATTAATGATTAATTGTTCTATAATATAAAACTCAGTTTTAGAATTTTATATCTTACGTTGATTATAAGCTCCCATTTTTACTAATGTCAAACCATTTTTTTGAATTTTATAACAATTTAACAAATTCTCAATTTCTCTAATTATTATTTACAGTTGAGATTTTTAGAAACAAAACGGGAAAGATAAAAGTCGTTTTTTTCTATATTAGAATATTTATAGGATGGAAAATCAATATGAACCCCTCTTACAATAGATTAAAATCTAAAAGAATAAAAACTCCACCCGAGGGTTTTAAAAAGGACTCATTAAATAAATTTAATTATTACCGATATATAAAACATGGTAAATATATAACACGGGGAAGGAATAAACAAAGATGAATAAACTTAGTACGAAAATAGGTTTTGTTCTTTTAACAGGCATGATCATTACATTAATTGGAAGTTTATTATTAATGTATAAAAGTACAAATGATACGGTTGAGAAAACAATCGCTATGAGCAGCTTAGACATAGCAAGCAACATCTCTCAAGGAATAAACCCAACATCTTATGCTGATTTTTTAAGTAATCAATCCGAAACCTCTACATATTGGGAGATACGCGAGCAGTTAGACGATTATAGACAAAAAACTGGAGCATTATATGTATATACATTGGGAATTAATGAAAATAGCGAAAAAATCCATATTCTTATAGACGGAATGGGTAAGGGAAATAAAAAAGCATCTCCCATTTTAACACCCACAACTGCAACTTCATTTCAGGATGTAGAAAGCGTCATGAAGGGAAAGGCTTCAACTACTTCCATCGTTCATGATCCTGTATATGGTGACTATTTATCCGTTTTCGTTCCCATAAAGAATGGTAACGAGGTCATTGGAATTCTAGGGGTGGATATCGATGCCAGCAAAGTCGATGCTACGGCCAGCAAGGTTCTGGGTGGTATCCTGCCCCTGACGATAATAATCAATGTAATCTTAATGGCGATCGTGGTGGGTGCACTAATATGGTTCTTGACTAAAAAGTTAAGCCCGCACTCAAGGTCAGCTTGGCTGCAAAGGAAATCTCAAATGGGGATTTATTAACAGCCAATAAACTGATTAGCAACACAAGGGTTAAGGGAAACGACGAAATCAAGGTTTTAGTGAAATCCTTTGAAGAAATGATCACCAATACAACTCTGATCGTCAATTCCATGAAAAGCTCATCATTCCAGCTAATGGAATCATCAAGTGATATCGAGCACAAAATCAAAGAAATGGATACTTCCACACAATATATCGTTAATGGGATTCAGCAAGTTGCAGGAGCTGCGGAAGTACAATTGCACAGAAGTGAAGAATCATCGAGGGTCATCGAAGAAATGACTATAGGTATACAAAGAATTGCCGAAGCTTCTTCTGAAGTCAGCGAACAGACAAATCATGTTTCAACTAGGATGTCCATTGGAAATGAAGATATAAATGAACTCTCAAATCAAATTCTGCAAGTAAAAGATGTGATGCTGCAAACAAGTTCAAGAATAAAGAATTTGGACGATCAAGCAAATGAGATTGTGAATATTGTACATGTAATTACAGGAATTGCCCAGCAAACAAACCTGCTATCACTAAATGCGGCAATTGAAGCTGCTAGAGCCGGTGAACAAGGTAAAGGTTTTGCGGTGGTATCGAACGAGGTACGGAAAATGGCAGTGGGCACGAAGGAATCTGCAATCCATATTCAAGAGTCCCTGCTTCATTTTAAATCCATCATAAATGAATCAGTGAAAATGATGGAAACTGGAACTAATGAGGTGGAAGAAGGGACAAAATTTGTGCTGAATACAAGAGAAACTTTTAAACAGACTATAAAATCTTTTGAGCATGTTAGTGATCAGATTCAAGAAATATCAGCCATTACAGAGCAGATGGCAGCAAGTTCTCAGGAAATCAATGCTTCGATAGAAGATTTTGCAGGGTTGACAAGGGAAACGGCAGTGGCTTCAAAGCAAGTGGCACAATCAACCGATCAACAAGCCAAATCCATGGAGGACATTTCCTTCTCCACCTCCTCAATGGTAAAGCTCGCTAATGACCTGGAAACATCCGTTGAACGGTTTAACGCTTAAACATCTCTAACCACCACTCTATTATTATATCAAGAAAGGGATTTTTGCTATTCATGCAAAATCCCTTTCTTACTATTTTACTTAGTTGATTTTAGTTTCAAATCACCTTCATAAGGTATATGTTCCACTGTTATCGTTATATCTTTTCCCTCTTTATCTTTACCGATTCGTTTATAAGTGAATTTATTTTCATTAAGCTCTGTAAGTTCAAGAACTGCGCCATATTTATTTTCCCCTAGTGAAACATGTGCTCTTATCTTATTTCCGTGAACAACATCGTAATAGCCGTAATCACCACGGCTTTCACCGGTTTTAGCATCAAAAAATTCATACTTATTTGTTTTATCATCATATTTTGCAAGACCTAAATAATTCGAGTTATAGCTTGATACATCATTTCCCTTTTCATCCAATGCCACTGTTCCTTGCCATGGGGTGCTTGATAAGATTTTATCTCCATTAACATCTGTTTCTACGTCTCCTGTGTAAGTTTCCAAATTTTTGTCTGGATCTGTAAAGGAAAGTTCTGTTTCCTTATAAGGAATATGATCAACAAACACCTCTACGTCATTTCCATTGGCATCTTTACCCATTCTTTTATAAGTAAACATATCCTTATTCAGTTCTGTTATTTCAACAACGGCCTGGTAACCCATCGATTCTGAAATTAACACTCGCATCTTCCCATTGGTAATAAAGAAAGTTCCCTTATCACCACGACTTTCTTTTGTATTTTTATCAAAAAATTCATATCTGGATGTTTCATCGTCATATTTTGCGAGACCAATAAAGTTAGCATTCTCCTTTGTTAAGTCATTATTATTCTTATCATAAACTTTTGTACCTTGCCAATTCGTGCCACTAAGAATTTTAGTCAATTCCTGGCCTGCTGTTAACTTATTTTCTTGTTTACTTTCTTTGGCAGTTTGTTCCTGCTTCTGTACATTATGACTGACTTGTGCGTTTGTGTTACATCCTGTTAGGGCCAATGTTAATCCAAGTAGTATAGATGATGAAATTTTTGCTTTTTTGTTCATTTTTTTCGTCTCCTCATATCTTATTGTGATTCTAATTAACTAGAGCGGTGCAATTGACATTACTAAATGAAAGTATCGCAATCTGATTATTTTGCTCCTGCTGTTAATAAAATTTGTTCAATCTCTTTAAATCCTTTTTCTCGGGCATGTTGTAAAGGGGTCACATTATTATTATCAGGAATGTTGACACCTGCACCATGATCTATTAACAATTGCACTGTTCGCTGCTGTTTTCCGTCACCATCATTCAAAATGATGGCTTCTAGCAAAGCTGTCCAACCGAGATCATTTACATGATTCACATCAATATCAGTTTTAGTTAGGAGTTCTTTAATAACCTCTACATATCCATGTTCCGAAGCAGGGATTAAAGCCGTTCCTCCATAACGGTTGGTTATGGATGGGTCGGCACCTGCTTCAATCGTAAGTTTAACTAAATCTAGATAACCTTCAGCACCGGCATACAAGAAGGGGCTATTTTTCATTTCATCCTGAATGTTGACGTCTGCACCCGCTTCAATAAGGATTTTTGCAGACTCTGCATCGTTGTTATAAGTCGCAATCATAGTGGCGGTTCGCCCTGCCGAGTCCTGTGTATTAATATCTGCACCTTCCTCAATCAAACTCCTTATTCTTTCTGTTTCTTTTCGTGCTACTGCTTGAATCAGTAATTCATTCATTCCCTTTCCTGACTCCTTTTGCTGTTTATTTGACTCTCTTTCGCTATCTAAGGCACACCCTTGAAGGATGAATAGGCATCCGATGACAATCGTTAGCCGTATCCACATGAAACACACCATCCTTTCATCTGCCCAAATGGATTTTCCGTCATCTTGATGCACCAAAATGACTTGTGCTATAAATGTGTTTGAGGTTGCATGATTATTTTTCCCCCTTATATTTTTTAGTTGCATTTCTCGATCCGTCCCCATTATATTAGGGCTTAATCTTAAACTCCCTCTAAACAATTTCTTAAAAAATGATTAACTTATTCATAAAGTTTCTTAAGGTTTTATAAAAAAAATCCCGTCACCTGCGTGACGGGTCATAAAATATATTATTTAAACATTAAAACGATACCCCGCTCCCCAAACAGTTTCCAAAAATTTAGGATGTGCAGGATTTCTTTCAATTTTTTCACGTAGTTTCCTGATATGGACAGTGACAGTCGAAACATCCGCAGCCGATTCCAATCCCCAAATATTTTCATAGAGCTGCTCTTTACTTAATACTTGATTAGGATGCATGACAAAAAACACTAAAGTATCGAATTCCTTTGTTGTAAACGGGACCACCTCCCCGTTTATGTGAACCCTGCGTGCTGACTTATCTATTGAAATTCCATGAACATAGATTGAATTAGATTTGGGGTGACTTCCTGATAAACGTTCATAACGCGCTAAGTGCGCTTTCACTCTTGCAACTAGTTCACTTGGACTAAAGGGCTTTGTAATATAATCATCCGCTCCTAGTCCAAGCCCCCGAATTTTATCAATATCTTCCTTTTTCGCAGATACAAGCAAAATCGGGATATTTTTGACAGCACGTATTTGTTTGCATATCTCAAAGCCATTTAACCCTGGAAGCATGATGTCCAAAATGATTAAATGATAATTTCCTTGAAGGGCCTGTTGGAGACCTGCATCACCAGTGTGTTGAATATCGACACTAAAATCATTAATTTCCAAATAGTCCCTTTGCAATTCTGCAATACTGACTTCGTCTTCAATAAGTAATATCTTTTTCACATTTCCTCACCTTTCTTTATGGAAAAGAAAACACTTGTACCTTTTCCTATCTCACTGGTAGCCCAGATATCTCCTCCATGCTCGTCGATAATTTTTTTTGCGATCGCAAGCCCTAAACCACTTCCACCTGTCAGGGAATTCCTAGATTGCTCAGCCCGATAAAATCGGTTAAAAATATAAGGCAAAGCGGAAGATTCTATTCCATAACCATTATCTGTTACTTGTACAACTACATCATATAGTCCTTCATGCAGAGAAATGGAAATGTGTTTTTCATCTTTATTCATATACTTTACACAATTGCTGATCAGGTTGGCCAATACGCGTTTCAGTTTCTCTCTATCCGCTGACACGTATATCGGTTTATACAGCTGTTGAAGTTCAATTTGGATTCCTTGTTGAAGTAAATCCAGTTGAAGCTCTTCTACGTAATCTTTCAAATATTTATCCATTCTGACCGTCTCAAAAGTGAATAGTTCCTTTTTTAAATCCAATTTTGAAAATAAAAACAATTCATCTATCAATGAATCCATATCCCTTGCTTTCAGGTATACCGTCGATAAATACTTATCCATTTTCTGCGGGGTGTTTGCTACCCCGTCTTTTATCCCCTCAACATAACCCATAATCGAAGTGATGGGTGTCTTCAAATCATGAGAAATATTGGAAAGAAGTTCTTTGCGATTTTCCTCATACTGAAGCTGAAGGTTTACGGACTCCTTTAACTTTTTTCTCATTTCCTCAAATTCCCTATTCAATTGTCCGATTTCATCATTCGAAGTCGCTTTGATTTCAAAGTTTAAATCTCCTGATTTTATCCGCTCCGCTCCCTCTTTAAGTATTGAGATAGGTTTGATGATGCTTCTTGAAACTAAATAATTTAAAAGTCCAATAATCATTACAAACAGTAATAACAATAGGGAGAATAAAATGGGAAATGACTCACGAGTCAGCTCGGCATAGGAACTTGCCTTTCTCATGACAAAAATGCTTCCTTCACTTCTATCCGAAAAATAAAAATCAAACTTCACATAAGTGAAAAAAGAGTCTTTCATTTTGATTGTGTCCCGTGTATTGATGTTCGTTTCTTCGAAGATGGGAAGTGATTGAACCAAGCCTAGCTTATCAAGTGCGGGGGACGCATACTCAATGTCATTAACTTTTCTAACGACAATCTCAATATCTCCATGTTCAAGCTTCTTCAGCTGCTCTTCGTTCAGAAGCTGTTCAGGGTTATTTTTTGCCAAAAGCTTTAAATCGAGAAACACACTTTCTTCTGCTGCAGTCAAAGGTTTTTGGAGATAAGAGTTTTTATATAGATGCTCTATCGATTTTACATCACCTGTTATTGCAAAAATAAGTAAAAATCCGGCTGTTAAAAATAAAGTGATGGAAATAAGAATTACGCCAACGTAGGACAACAGAAACCTCATTTTAATTGACAATTTTTTCACCCCGTATCGATCTTTCGTTTACTCTTTTATAGAAAAGTTGTTTATCTGCTGTTCTTGCATTTCCATGATAACTTTTTCTTAGAACTCAAAAAAACATATCACACAAATCTTAAAATTTTCTAAAATACATGAAAAAAATCCTATTCTATTTTAGATCTATATTTTTTTATTGAAAAACGAATTCTAAAATCCGTTCCCTTTCCACCAACTGTCAAGACTCCTAGACGAAAGCTTCTGTGGGGTCTCGGCAGACAGTTTTCCGGCAGGAATGTCGCATATTCCTTCAATCCATTGAGGTTTCAGTATTAAACAATATAAAATCATCATGCTGTATAACCAAGTCTTTATTTAGTTTACCTTTGGTTTTTTACTTTATGAAAGTTTCAGATGAGTTCCGAAATCAGAGCCTTTTCCGCCGACTGTTTATCAAGCTTCCTTGACGCAAGCATCTAGCGGAGTCCCCGCTAAGCTTGTTTTTTGTTAGAAATTTTTTTAACACCTTTTATAATAATGATATTATTTATAAATTATCCAAGTATTATATATAGATGCACTTCAGTATTTTCATTAAAAATACGAAATTAATTAGGCGAAACCTTTATCAAGCACACGGAAAAGATCATGAAGGTTTATTAGTTTACTATTTGTCCCGAGTTTGTAAGACATAGAAAAAAGCGAACTTCCCCTTAAGGAAAGTCCGCTTTTTATAAATTTCAAGAAAAGTTCACCTGTTCTTCTTATTAATTTGGCGAGACGATCATTTGGTCATCCAATCTAATATCGTCAATCGACCAAAACCAATTTTTTTTCGCATTATGCATTCTCCATTGTAATTTCATAGAAGATGCATCTTCAGGAACCTTAATCGATTTAACTTCATACTTATTCAAAACATGTCCATTTTTATTATCCGAAGCTGCTTTATTGTCATAAACGAGTACTTGTTGTTTTTCCCCATTATCAAAGACAGCAGTTACTTCAGCCGTTTGTGTTCCTTCTTGTTTATAGTGAGAAGCAAATCCTACGTATAGATCTTTTGCACCCTCAACTTTTACAGAAGGGGAAGTTAATGTACTATCAAAAAAGCCTTTTGATGCCTGTGAACCGTTATCATCCCATTCATCAGGATCCGCTACTGCTATAACACCTTGTCCAAGTTCAAATTTGCTACGATCTTGGTCTTCCGCTTTTGTCCAAAATTCCTTTGTTGTGAAGCTCCACCCTTGCCACTTCTCTGTACCAGCTGGCATATTCGAGCTATTTGTAACCGACCAGCCGTTAGGAGCTGTATGGCTCCAGCCGAGAATGGAACTTGGAATGTTTTCATTCACTGCTGGCTTTAATGCAGAGTCCAATTGGTCAAAACTTTCTCCAAGCATCATGTTGACGAATATATTTATATTCTTGGAGCCAATTGTTTGGCCTCCCTCGTAAGCAGTAATCGTGAATTGTGAAGAACCGGAACTTTCTTTACTAGGTATAGCTTTTATTGGCAAATTCTTTTCTTCAGATCCTGAAAGCTCATATTCAAGTTCATTGTGCTCCACACTCCACCCTTCAGGTGCATCAACTTTAATTTTTCCTTTTACACTATCATTTCCAAAGTTTTTCACCTTCACTTGGAGTGTAGTCGATTCACCTGTCGTTACCAATGATGGAGAAGCTTGTGCAGAGACCATTTCCAGTGCTTTTGTCTGACCATCAGCCAGTAACACCTTTTTACTGCTATTGTTAAATGAATCCAGTGCTTGTACCTTAATTTCATAATCTGTTCCTGGCTTAAGTCCGGTTACAGGGAACTCTAAATTCTTTGGCACAGGATCAAGATAGAATTCAGAAAATGCGGTGAAATCTGCGTCTAGCTCCCCTGATTCCTTGTTTTTGGCCGTTATGTGATAAGAATGTACAAGCACGTTATCTTTCGCCTGGGGAAATGTCACATTTAAACTTCTTAGTGTCGATTTTTCTTTTACAATCGAAGCCTTGTCTTTACCTGCAAAAGACGGTGACAACTGATCTCGGTCGTCTGTATATTTAAATTTATTTTTTATTACCCATGGTTTTCCTGTCCAATCGTCTTTATGAAAGTCACGTTTTTTAATGATAACTTCATTATTATATACTTCTACAATCATTCCTTGACTAATATCCCGATATCCTTCTGGATGAAACCCTTGAAGTTTGCCCGGTTCTAATTCCAAATAACTCACAGAAGACGTGCCAACAGACGTAAAGTCTTTTTGATGAATCGTTCTCGGGTCCTCAAGTGGATAATGAGAATGGCCTGAAAATGTAATAACTTGTGGATGCTTTTTTAACGTATCATATAAAAGTTCTTTGTTTTCCTGAGTCCCCCACAAGTCACTTCCATATACAGTGTCTTTAATGTGTTGATGAAGAAAAACAAAGATGGGTTGGTCCGGATTCTCTTTTTCTGCTGCAGCTAACTTTTCAGCTAGCCAGTTTATTTGATTAACAGAATATAAACCATGCGTATTACCATTTTCGGGACTTAACGAAATAAAATCATATGCATTTACTTTTTTATGATAGTAAAGGGAATCCATTCCTGATTTCTCGAGAAAACGATCTTGTGCTTTTTCAACGGAAAGTCCATTCCAATAATCATGGTTTCCCATTGTAAACATGGATTGGACATCAGCTTGTTTCTTCTCATTATAAATGGAGAAGAACTTATCATATTCAGTAGCGTATCCATAATCCGTTAAATCCCCAACGACCACAAAAGCATCCTGTTTAGGCGCAGCTTTGTTTAATTGATCCATGGCTGTTCTAAACTTGTTCATATCAGCAGTTGATCCATCATCAATATGTACATCACTGATTACAGGAAAAACGAGCTCCGGTTTACGGTTATTTTCTGAATTTGAAGATTCCGAGAATGCTTGTACACTTGATAAAGAAGTTGTTAATCCTACCGTTACAACTGTCAACATTGCAGCAAATTTATTTTTCGCTTTCAAAATCAATTCCTCCTATTTATCGTTTAGCCCCATACATTATGTAATCATTTTGAAAATAGACAAATATCCTCCTCAATTTATAATTTTTAGGTAATTACCAATTAAAATACTACCTTTGCATTATTAATAAAATATAAGAACAATGTAATTTATATATTAATAAATCAAAAAAGGCCTATGGCCAGTATTCGTTCTATTAATGGGAATGGAATACTATTCCTTTACTACATAACTATTCGACAGGCTGTGTGAATAAAAGTCCAATCACCTATGAAACAGAATATATTTATAAAAACGGTGTAAAAATTGGTTATGTGCAGCTAAAAGGAAGTGCGTATTGTCATACGGCTTGGGGATACCTAAAGTTTTATTCGGCTGCTCCGTATGATTACTATGCAAATGTTTGGGTGGATAGTTTTAATGGCACAACAAAGAGAGCATTTACAAGTTGTGCCAGTTCCGGTGGTAACGGTTGGATCATGAAAGGTCAGACGTCCTGTTATACTGCACATTTATGGAATTTAAATCCGTATAATGCTTTGGTCAAAGTAGGTATTTATTCTTCAAGTGGTGCTCTCATTATTTCTGCGAACACCGGTCGTTATTAATAGGTTATAAAAGGGGCCCTACAGCAGAAAAAGCTTCTATACAGTCGATTCCCTATTGCTTCAGTTTATTGACAAAAGGCATTCGGAAAGAAATCCGAATGCCTTTTATGAATTTAATCGCATACCATGCTTTTTTGAATCAGCGAAAATACGATTGCAGGTAACTACTTAGTTTGAACCAAGACAATTTCGTCAATAATCGGAATCTCTCTTTTTAATAAAGATAAGAAAGTGTCTTCGATTATATTGTCGATTTCACAAACCGTTATGGCATCACCATTGATTTTGGAACGTTCATTGGCCATACGTGCTATATTGATCCCTTTTTGATAAAGAATATCCGATAATTCGGCAATAACCCCTTTTTGATCGGAATGACGAATCACAAGTGTTGGCCGTTCTCCTGAAAATTTAAATGGATATTCATCGAATTCCTGAACCTCCACTTTTCCACCGCCTAAAGAGCTGGCCAAAACCTTTACAGTACGTGCGCCCCCTGTCAATTCTACGAGAACGGTATTCGGATGATAGCTTCCGAGCACCCTTTTCGTGAATTCATATTGTAAGCCATTTTCCTCAGCAATTTTCTTTGCATTTGGAATGCCATCATCCATGGTAGATAGCCCAAGAACACCGGCCAATAAAGCTAGGTCTGTACCATGGCCTTGATAGGTTTCGGCAAAAGAGCCCATCAGCGAGAACTTTACATATATTGGATTTTCATTTAAAAGCTGGCGTGTAATATTCCCGATCCGAACAGCCCCGGCTGTATGGGAACTCGAAGGGCCAACCATTACGGGCCCGATGATTTCATACACACTTTGGTATTTTGCCGGCCCACTGCCACTAGTTTTTCCGTTTAGAATCTGTTTCTTTAGTTTTTGCCCGGTCGGAGTTCCGGCAAGACCGCCAATCCCGGTTTCTCTCAACGATTCTGGCATTTGCTGCCCGACTTCATGCATCACATGGATCACTTCATCCGGTGGGATGACGCTGGCTATCCCGGCTAAAGCCATATCTGCTGCGGCTTGGGCGGTTATTGCATGTAAACCGTTGCGGATGATGCACGGAATTTCCACCAGCCCTGCAACCGGGTCACAAACCAATCCCAATGAATTTTTCAAAGCAATTCCGACGGCATTTCCAACTTGCATTGGGGTTCCACCGGCAAGCTCCACCAGGGTGCCGGCTGCCATCGCGGTTGCTGAACCGATTTCAGCTTGGCACCCGCCGGCTGCCCCTGATATCGAAGCTTTATTTGCAACAACTAAGCCGAGGGCAGAAGCAGTGAATATGGACTGGACAATCTGCTTTCGGGTAAATTTCCCGCTGTCAAGGGCGTGAACAAGGACAGCGGGCAAAATTCCCGCTGAACCAGCTGTTGGCGTCGCCACTATCCGCCCCATAGCAGCATTTACTTCTGATACCGCGAGCGCATTTGCTGCAGCATTCAATGTTCTGGGATTGACAAAGGAATTCCCATTTTGGGCATACTGATGAAGTCGGTTTCCATCCCCGCCCGTCAAACCAGTACGCGACATGACTGGGCTCTTTGTACCTCTGCGGACAGCTTCCTCCATTACTGTAAATTGTTCCGTCATTTTTTCGAAAATCATCTCCCTGGAACAACCTTTCTGTTGTACCTCTGTTTTTATCATTAATTCAGAAATAGTTGATTTTTCCTGCTTTGCTAGTTCTATTAACTCTTTTAAATTAGTGAAAGACATCCGATCACTCCTTTACAAGAAGAAGGTCCCCACGCCGCAAGCATAAGAACCATCCCCCTTTTTTCCTTTTGTTTACTTCTGTCCAAAATATTCTGCAACAACAGCTGCCATTGCTTTTGCCGCGATGATCAAGCTGTCTTCATTAATGACGAATTTAGGATGATGGTGTGGATAAACCGGACCAACATCCGGCTTTGCGCCAACATAAAACATACTGCCTGGAATCTTCTGCAAATAGTATGCAAAATCCTCCGATCCCGACATTGGCGGCGTTTCCACTAACGCTTTAATTTCAGGAATTCCGGCCTTTTCAATCCCGTTTACAACCAGTTCCGTCATGGCTTTATCATTAACTAAAACAGGGTAATCATGTGAGTATATTAAGTCATAGGTAATATCAAATTCTTGAGCAAGCCCCGCTAAAATTCGCTTGAATTCCATTTCCACTGTAGCACGAACTTCACTTGACATGGTTCTAACGTCTCCTTCAAGTTCCACGCTGTCCTTTATAACATTAAATGATCCCTTTCCATCAAACGAGCCAATCGTTACTGTCGCCATATCAAAAGGATTGATTCGGCGACTGACGATCGTCTGGGCTGCTACAACAAAATGGCTTGCTGCGACAATACTGTCATTGCTTGTATGCGGCATCGAACCATGTCCGCCTTTTCCTTGGATTTTCACTTTGAAATACGAGCGCCCGGCCTGCATTTCTCCAGCACGATAACAGACTTCCCCAGTCACCGATAGGGACATGAGGTGAATACCGAAAATACTATCCACACCTTCTAAACATCCATCTTTAATCATGGCAATTGCTCCACCTGGAGGTGTTTCTTCCGCAGGCTGATGCAAGATAACGACGTTTCCTCTTAATTGGTCTTTCATTTCGATTAATGCTTCGGCTAAAATCATTAGATAGGCAGTGTGCCCATCATGACCGCATGCATGCATAACACCTGGATTGCTCGATTTAAATGGTACATCTGCTTCTTCCATAATTGGCAGTCCATCAAAATCGGCACGCAGGGCAACTGTTTTACCAGGGAGTCCGCCCTCGATTGTCACAACCACTCCATATCCGCCAACATTTGTCCGTATCATTACACTCTTATCTTTATAAAAATCAGCAATGTATTGAGCCGTTTTTTCTTCTTTAAAAGATAATTCAGGATGTTGATGGAGATATCTGCGAATTTCTATCATTCTTTCTTTTTTCTCTTCAAGTTTTTGCAATAGTTGATCTAACATCTTTTTCCCTCCTATTTATTTTTCAGTTTTAACAGTAAGTATCACTAGACCGCATATTACAACGGCCATTGCCAAGGTGATAAATACGATGGAAAACGAGCCACCTGCCATGGAAATTAAAGCACCAAATGCCATCGGGGCAATAAAACCCCCAAGCGTTCCCCCCGTATTGACGATCCCAATGGATGACCCAATTACATTCTCAGGCAAAATTTTGTGCGGCCAAGAGAAAATTCCCACAAAAATAGTGGTTAGTAAAAATGTGAGCACATATAAGAAAGCAATGGAAAGTGCCAAGGAATTTGAGAGTACTAAACCAAGAAACAACAATGATGAAAGGACTGAACATACCATTAACAGTAACTTTTCCTTGCCAGCGAAATATTTTGTCAACAATACACCTGCAAATATGGAGGCTAACGTTCCTCCAATAGCGTTCACTGCCAGGATTATCCCAACCGTACTAATGGATAGTAAAAATTTTGTCTTTAGGAAAGTTGGCAGCCATGACATATTTCCATAAAAAGCCACATTCGCCAGCAGCATGCCGACGAATAAAATAATTACATTTCGATTGGAAATCACTGACTTAAAACTAACTTGTTTCTTTTCAATCTTCGTTTTGGCAGTTGGTTGGCTATTAGGTACCAATAAAGCAACCATAAGTAATGCAATGGCAAAAAATGTCCCCAGTGCATAGTAGGCATAGTGCCAATTTAAGTCAATCAGCCGTGCCCCGATTACAAAAGCAAAAATTCCGCCAATTCCACTCGTTGACAAAATGAGCGATTGAATAAAAGTCCGTCTTGTTTTCGGGAAATTTTCGGCGATTCCTTTTGAACAGCTTGGAGGATAGCCTGCATGGCCAACCCCAGCCAAGAAACGAATCAAAATAAACATCAATAAGCTTCCAGCAAGGCCAAATGCAAATGAAAATATCATAATGAGCGAAAGCGAAAGTATTAGTACCTTTTTATATCCAATCCTATCTGCGAGCCATCCCCCAGGTATCTGCATTAACGAATAACCCAAGAAAAATAAGCTCATTATCAAACCGGTTTGACTTGTTGTTAGATGGAATTGTTCCGCAATTGGGATAATTGCAGTCGAAATCATGTTTTTGTCCATGTAAATCATGGAATAACCAGCCATTAAAGCTGTAGTCAACAAAACCCCACCGGTATTCTTTTCCTTTGATACCGAAAGTTTTGCATCGCTTTGCTTCTTAATCGTTCCTTGAGAAACAGACATAAAAGGCTACCTCCGAATTAATATTTATGTAATCGCTTTCTTGTCTTCATTATAAATTTTTAAAGTATTGAAAACATTCCAATCATTGTCGAAAACATCCCCCTTCATTTGCCCTTTTTCATAACTTCGCTTAACCAAACAACAAAAAAAGACCATTAAGTTTTAACCTAATGGCCTAATTTCAAAGAGATGAATGGCGTTTAACGTCAAGGTGGATTGCACTAAGAGCTCCGATTCAATGTTTTCCTCATAGATTTGCAAATCTGGATAGGCTCGCTGCTTAAGATACGTAATGATCTCTTGATCATAGATATACTGTTGGTTGAGATTGAGCCAATTAAAGTAAAAAGCACCGTTATTTCTATCGAGAATGTATTTGCGAATTTGATAAGTGCCAGAAGGCAACCCTGAAATCATGATTTTCTTTTCCTTTGTTAAAGAGCTCAAAAAGAAACTTTCGATAGAATAAGTGGGATTAACATAGGAATTGTTATAAATAGCCAATTGGTACCCTTGTTTCCCCTTCGTCAGTACAAAGTCCTCCCCTTCAGCTAAAATCTCCAGTCCAATTTTCGCAATTAATTGGATGTTAAAAAACGCCGGACGTTTTATTTGATAATAATAAAGCAGGGCAATTCCATTCATAGCAATATCTTCGTTATCCATATTACTTTTTTCTAACGAATGGGTATCAATCCAGAATCCCAAACCGGAAATCTCTTTTACAACATCAAGCATGTCTTTAAAAATGAGAGCTGATCGAAAAAAAGTTCCGCTTAAATTTACTGTATTACC
The DNA here is from genome assembly GCF_042787955.1 of Peribacillus sp. YIM B13477. Taxonomy (NCBI): domain Bacteria; kingdom Bacillati; phylum Bacillota; class Bacilli; order Caryophanales; family Bacillaceae; genus Peribacillus; species Peribacillus sp. YIM B13477. The sequence goes on along the minus strand of NZ_JBHZPD010000001.1, from coordinate 984,823 downwards.
GTATAGTGTATTCCAGTTTGTCAGGTAAATGGGTGTGCCAGCCAAGCCAGCTGACGAAAGGTTCGCCTTTAATTCCATACACGATTTCTTTATATGATTCTTTACACCCTTAAAGGAACTGTTATCCATATCGGTAAAGTCAACTTGTTCATTTGGATTGCAGCTAAAGCACACCAGATCAATTTGGTCCATTTGCTTTAAAAATTCAGTAACAGGGACTGATAAACCTTTTTCTAAGGAAAATGGCACATGAACTCCGACTTTTGCGGTGGAAGCCCTTTTTTTCACAGTTTGAAAGTATTGTTGATAAAAAGTCCGTGCTGTCTGGTCCCACTTTGCGAAAACCAATTCAAATTGCCATTTCCCGACATAGGCATCGCCAAAATAACTGACAGAATGCTGTAAAAATTCATCTAACATCTTTATATAATCCGGACAGCTTACGACTTCCTTTTCAAATTCCACACTAATGAATGGAATTAAACCCAGTCTTTGAAACTCGTTAAATAACGCATCAATCTTATAATACGGCCCCCCTATTTGCAAAAGCGGGTCCATTATCGTAAACGAGGGGGAAAATAGGTTCGTGAAATAGGCATATTCAAAATGAAGCTGCTCCTGAATTAGCTTTAATTCAGCTTGGACCTCATCATTTAAGGCATATTCCAGCTGTCCCATCACCAGTAATCGCTGGGCTTTATCCCGGACAAGAACAGGTTCTTCCGGGAGGTTGATATGTACCGTCGAAACCCCCGATTCTTTCACCGTAACATTTCGGTCCTTTTGCGAAATATACTTGCTCAATTCAATTAAAAAGTGCGGTGAATTCACCAAGGTATATTGTTCGCCTATATTATTTATTTCCTGGAAAGGTTCTTTTTTATGAAGACCTCGATATTCGGCAGGTGTTTGATTGTACATTTCCTTAAAAGCCTTGTTAAAAGCTTTCACATTAGAAAAACCATTATTTAACGAGACTTTCATGATGTTATGATCGGTATATAATAGCTCATGAACAGCTGATTTCAATCGGGTTTGCTTTACATATTGTGAAAAACTGACACCAACAGCCTGCTTGAAATAACGGGACAAATAGTATAGTGATAAATATTGCCGTTTAGAAATCTCTTCCAAAGACATCTGTTTGCGATAATTTTTTTCAATAAAAGTAAGGATGTCCCTAATTCTATCATCCTTCATTTCAATAAATCGATTGTGACCGAGATGTGTGGTTTTGAAATTCCGGATAAGGAGTGTAACTAGCTTGTATATCAGGCCGTTGATTTCAAGTACACTTCCGTCCTGCTCTTGGTAATGTGCGATTAAAATCTCAGCCAAGAGTTGACGGATTTGATCAAAAAGAAGATATAACCCATTATCCTCTTTGGATGAATGGCAGTCAAAATAACACATATGAATATCCTGATAAAGCTGCTCGATGGAATTAAGGGGAATTTGCAGCAATAGAACCACATTGTCTTCATGCCCCTTTACGGAATGGACATCATTGGCATTAATTAGCAGGAGATCATTTTCCGCCAAATGCCAGAAATCTTGATTGACCATGACCTCGACTTCTCCCCGGATTACGAAAAGAATTTCAATTCCTAAATGGATATGCTGAGAGTGATGGCGAATATTTTGCAAACTGATTTGATAAGAATCTTCTATTACTGTTCCAGACATGAACATTCACCTTTTTTACTGGGATTTTACCACTGCCCATCAAGCTTTAGTAAATCATTATCATACGTATTTTTATGTAATAAGATGGTAAGTAAGGTTTTTAACTCTTATAGTAAGAAAAAGCAGCTCCCCGCTTATTGAAGTAAGGCAGTTAGAACAATAAAGGATGAGCCAAAACAGTCACATAAAAGCATGTGATATAAATTTTCATAACCAGTGTTTTGGATATTGTCTTGTTTGAAATAAATTATTATAAATCATCGATATAAAAACTAATAATAAAGTGCCTATTACAATTGAAGTCAGGAATCCCCAACCGGCTTGGGAATTGATCGAAACAAGGGCACTAGCTGCTGCGGGCGGGTGAACAGTTTTTGTAAAAGTCATTATAATTAATACAATGGCCAATACGAGACCGATAATGAATAAGCTTTTACCAAAGATGCTCCAAATGATAAGAGCTATTGTTGTAGAGATAATATGTCCTCCAATAACATTACGGGGTTGTGACAAGAGACTTTTATGCGCACCAAAAACAATGACACAGCTCGCCCCAAGAGGAGCTAATGCCATCGGATACCCTAAATAGACAGCTATAAAACTAATAATGATTATAGCAATGAGCCCACCCATAGCTGAAACAAAGGAATCGATATAATCAATTCTATCCTTTTCCCTAGCTTCACCCTTCATTTTCTTTAAATATGCTGTTAGAGCAATGTTTTGTTGATTGCTCCAACTTTTTTCAACACTTTTTTCGAATTCCATAATTTCTATTTTCCTCACGTTTTCTAAGTAATCGACAAGTCGACATGTTTTTTATATATTGTTATCTTACAGGAAAACAATGAATTTTTAAATATATATCTGAATATTCATTTATTGATTCCCGTAAAACAGGTATCATCCCCCACTTTTTTGTCTGTGAACCTTTCAATATTCATTGGCATACCATTAAAGATTTACAGTAAAAGAGAGTAAAGATTAGTATCAAATGAAACATCATTTTGGTACATATAATTTCTTAATATCCCTTCCTTTTTGAAACCTAAATTGATCAACAATTTGTTGGATGCTTTATTTTCAATAAAAACAATTGCTCCAATACGCGTTAATTCAAGCTCTTTAAAACCATAAGAAATCACTTTACTGACAGCTTCTGTTGCATAACCGTTACCCCAATATTTTGGGAAAAGTGCATAGCTCAGTTCTGCCCTTTTATGTTCATGAGACCATTCTTGAAATCCAATCGTTCCAATAATGCCCTCCTTTCCTTTCCATTCAATTCCCCATTTAATTCCATGTTTTTCTTCGTAACTCTTTGAAAAATTCCTAATGATTTGCTTCACCTGATCTGTATTTGTTAATGGAGTTTGCCCATAATATCTTAATACATCTGGATTGGAAAAACATTTTAATAAATCTGCTGCATCACCTTCAACCAATTCTCTCAAGACCAACCGCTTTGTTTCTAAAATCGGAAACATTTTTCCACTCCCTTTGCTATAATTAGATCTATATCGTACCAGCGGCGCACCTCAATAACACCCGTACCCAATACTTCCATTTAAACCGGCTGCCTTATAATTAAGAACACACCCCTTATCTTTTTAAGGGCTTCGTTGTTTCACCCATCAGGATTCCCCATTATGTTCTATAGTTATTACGACATTTCCCTTCTTGTGTCCTTTCTCTACATACCTATGGGCTTGAACTAATTCTTCAAACGCATAACATCTGTCAATGATCACTTTTAACTTCCCTGCTTCAACAAGCTCCTTGAGGACGTTTAGAGCTTCGGGAGTTTCTGGTAAATTTTGACTCAATATCAGCTTCTTGCCGGTTGTCAATTTAGTCCATAGCATTCGAACACCTGGTACCGGTACTGTGACATTTAGATAGGTTCCGTCCTTCTTCAACGATTTCATACAAGCTGAAAACGGACTCTTGTTTACCGCTTCAAAGATAACATCATAGGTCTCACCATCTCTGGAAAAATCCTCTGAAGTGTAATCGATGACCTTATCGGCTCCAAGAGATTTTACCAATTCTACATTCGCGGTACTGCAAACCCCTGTAACTTTTGCTCCGAAATACTTGGCAATTTGTACTGCATAACTTCCTACACTCCCTGAAGCACCATAGACAAGAACCTTTTGACCACTCTGAACGTTAGCTTTTCTAAGATAAAATAATGCTGTACGTGCCCCGATTGGAATGGCTGCGGCTTCCTCAAAAGATATATTATTAGGTTTTATGGAAACGGGCCCGTCTTCACGCAAGCACTTATACTCGGCATAAGCACCATAGCCCACTTGGGAAGCTGCAAAAATCTGGTCACCTGCTTTAAACAGCTTGACATCTTTGCCCACTGACTCAACTTCTCCAGATAACTCCAAGCCCAATATGGTTTTCTTGGGACGTCTTAATCCCATAATAATCCGAGCTGGCAGCCAAACAGAGAGGGGAACTGTAAAGCTCCGTGACCGAATATCCCCCATTGTTACCGTTGCCGCTTTTACTTTTATCAGTATTTCATTCTCCTTAGGATCCGGTTTTTCTACCTCTTTCAAATGAAGAACGTCAGGGGGACCGTACTTTGTGTACACGATTGCTTTCATTAATCCTCCTCCAATTCGTTATATTCACTTAAAATCCACTAACCTTCAATAACTGTACTTGAACTATCCTGCTCCATTCGTTGAATAAAGAATACCACTCTAAAAAAGCTATCAACTTTTGAAAAATCTCTATAAACGCGTTTACATTAGCTTACTCGCCTTCATTTATCTTCATGCCTCTAATAAGAACTCAGCCACCTTAGGACGAGTAAACTCAAGTCGCGATAAGTACCTCCCTGAGCATTTCCGGGCTTAATCCCATACATATTAATCTATCTTCATCTTTTGTATGGGGAGTTCTAACATTTTTTGCAGGAGAAACTGTGTTCTAAGAATAGGGTTTTATTCCCATTTTCAGCGAATCGAACTAGCTAAAGATTTCTTCGGCATCATATGCCTACTAATCGGCTCTCCCCCATCATCTCGGCAGACATGTATTTTAATGAAGTTTTACTCCAATTTATATTTCCATTTCAATTCCTATTATTATAAGAAAAAATCCATTCGTACCGAATGGATTTTAATCAATCGCTTGCTCCCTGATGCTTAATAATAAAATTTAATGCCCACTTTTACTTGCTATCAATCCACAACAGCTTTTTAGGTTGATTATCATCTAAAACCTAGCCACTCTGTCAATGAAGCACTTTTATGATGTTCAGCATATACTATTAGTCTGAATATCGATACATAAAGTTCATTATGCTTCTCCCCCCTATACCATTATGCTTTCATGTTTTAGATTCAATAAAAGCGGCAGCTCCCGCAACAGCAAAGACCAATAGGAGTGGAAAAGCGGCAGGTAAATAATAATAAATAAGTACAGTAATGACGGAACACCAAAACCCTACACACCAATAGCAACTTAAAAGCGAACCAATGAAATGACGAAGTCCCGATCCTTTTATTTCAATGATTTCCTCCAGTTGTCCTGAGGCATTTTCTTGGATGGTGGCAGTCAAGAAAGGTTTTCTGATAAATGAAGTGATTTCGTCAAATACGATTAAATGTGTTAACCGAAAGGTAGCCAATATTAAAATAAAAAAATCAAGCCATTCAATAGCCAACACCTATTCACCTCCTGATCTTTCTTTTAAGATTTTATGATTAGAATTTTGATTATATAAATATACATTTATACATTCATAATATTTTATTAGCCCATTTTCTAAGAAAAATGTACCCATAAAAAGATATCCCCATAGTATGTTAATGTGTTCAAAACCTGATACTGAAGGGAAAGATGTTTGATGAAAAAAAGGAACGTCAAATCTATTCAGGGCCGACAAGTGGTACCGAACCCCATCGGACCTGAATGTATTCGAGTTACTAAAGTATATGACTGGGTTGTTCTAACAAATCGTGACCGCAATAAAGTTCAAATACCTGAGGAATGCTTTGCGGCAATTGAAGATGCACGTCATGATGGTAACACAATAACCGCTACTTGTTCGGAAGTAGTTGGTACACGAAGCTGTGATTTTATCGGAGCCATTCCAGCTAACATTCCTAGTGTTCCAGGGGCCCAAATTGTTTCCCTTGCCTTCCATGTCCATATCCGCGTTCAATTCTTTTGCAATGGAGAACCACTGCCAGGTTGTAATTTCGTAGTACCTGTTAGTTTCATGGATGAAGTAATCCTATGTTTCCCTGAGGGAACAGAAATCAACTGTAATATTTTCGATGTTCAATGTACAGTTGTTTTAAATCAAATGCTTGGTGATATGGTTGTACTTGATGTGACCATGTGTAAAGATGTTCAAGTTGAGGCTGAGGTTAAGCTAGAGGTCGAGGCTAAGTTCTGTGGACCACGTCCTGTCATTCCAATTGAAGAAGATGGGTTCGTGTGCCCAACACCAAGATTCCCTCAACAATGCCCAACCTTCTTCCCGACATTGAACTGCGACTGCCAAGGTTCAGCAGACTTTACTGGCGAAGCATCCATCCTTGTATTTGAGGACGGTCTAGGTGGTCCAACAACAGGAAACTTAGATTTGACTGCCCTAGTTTGCGACCAATGTACCCTTGCTGGTAGCAGGATTCAAGTTACCTACATCGATACATTAGGACCTACTCCAATTGGAACACCAGATGCCGATCTTGACCAAAGCTTCACATTTACAGCCAATGACTTTAACCAGCCTACATGTGTTACAGATCCTGCTACTGGATTAGTAACTGGGCTTACTGCAACTGGTACCGGTGTTATAACACCAGCCGGAGGTGTACCAGAAAATGCTACATTCACACTAACTCTAACTGATGCTGATCCTTTAGGAGATGCTGCTACACTTTTAATAACTGGTGCAACTTCAACTGTTACTATTGCTCTGACAGATGCAGCTAACCCTGGATTAGAGGTTGAAGTAGGAGATTGCGATCGTTTCCCTGTATAATACTAAAAACCCGAGGGATATTAATCTCTCGGTTTTTTTTTGTAAAGAAACTTGGGTAAGTCTAATTCCATCATTTACTTCAACAATTTGTAAATGCATCCCACATTTTAGGCCACCCATTTATTAATTATTGGGTTACATAAAGATTCATGTTTTCATATTTATAGAGCATACCTATAAAAGGAGAGAAAAAAATGGCATCTGATAAGCTAAGACGTAAAGTAAGAAGAAAACTAGGAATGCCTAACCCGCAGCCCGCTCAACAACATCAACAAACTCCCTCTGCCCTCCAGGTTCGGCCAGTACGAGCAAAAGGTTGCTGTGGAAAAAACAAATGATTTAAGTTTAACATCCGGTACTTTTTACATCAACAATCATGTTAGGCTAGAAATGATTTCCCATTGCAAACGAGAACTTCCTTATGAGGCCTGTGGACTGCTTTCAGGGCGAAATGGGGTCGCAGAAACAATTTGGCCTATGGAAAATGTCAATAGGAGCTCCTTTTCCTACTCGATGGATTTAGATCAAATTCGTCATGTATTTGAACTTATCGATAGGAGGAATGAAGAATTTATTGGCATCTACCATTCCCACCCAACAGATGGTGCTTATCCGTCAGAGGGGGATATTGCTTTAAATAACTACCCAGAGGTAGCTCACCTAATTATTTCGTTTGCAAACTCGACCCCTGAATTAAAATGTTTCAAACTAACAGGAAAAAAATCCTTTCCTATTCAATTAAAATTCGTAAACTGAATTTAGTGTAACTAAGATACTCGCACCTCTTCCTTTTGCATTCAAGGTTGAATCTGCGAGTATTCTTTTATATTATTTCCCTCCAATGATTATATTTTTAATTTTTGTTTTCTTCTTTAAACTGATCGTTCCACTTTTTTACTAGGTCGGAATGTTTGTATTCTTTTCCATCAAGAATCATGTCAAGGGCATGCCCGAAATCAATGGCAACCTTCTGGGTCAATTTTGCAATTCTTGGAGCTAAAATGGTTGCCGGAATCCCGGCAGAAATTAACGCTATTTCCCATTTCTGATTAGACTGTAGCTCATTTTGTACTTTATTTAATTCTTCATACCCATTTAAATTTATACTGCCAGTAATTTGTACGCCTTGTTTTTTAAAAACAATTTCTGCTTCTTTTGAACGGCGTCCAACAAGAAATACCCTCTTATTACTCAGCCATGGCCATAATGTCCCCTCATCCAAGAGGCTCTGCATGATCCAAGCACAACAAACTTTCGAAGGGATGAATTTCAGTTGTTCAAGTACAGTTCTAGTTTGTTTTGCCCAAGGATCCAGCCGCCAAGGAGCTATCAACCCGGCAATATCGGCATCCCGCAATGACCTGACCAACTCCCTCCTCATTATCTCTGGTACATTGGATACGCCCGCATAAGATTCATACCGTTTAAATTCCTGTACAAGCAATCCATTGGCTGGATAGCTTAAATAGCTTATTTCACCGATTCCAAAACGAGCAAGAGAAAAGCCTCTATTCTGTTTTATCGCTTGGTCCAATAATTTTATCACTTTCCTATTATCTAATAAGTATTTCTCAAAGTGATAATTTCCTTCAATCACCCCACTCCCACCCCCGGTTTACTATGCCATTAAATCTATCACCTTATTGTTTCTTCGTTAATAATAAGGAAATTTGATTGCTTGAACTGATTTCCAGATCTTGTTCTTTAAAAAATACAAAAGCCTCTACACGAATATTGCTGTTTTCTTCAGGTTGAAGGACGCTTATTTGTAAGTTAGTTAAAGATTCTGTTTGCCTAGGGTTTATATGTTTAGATTGAATTGGACATATCCAGGTTTCACCCTTCTCCATTTCTTCAAACCAATCCTCATTCATATATTGCCACCCTTTTGTTTCTTCATTTTTCATGACCCCCAAAGTTTCGGCAACATTGGGCGGCAATATTTGCCCAGATATTTTTATACTTTCTGAAGGGCTGGAACGCAGACAGATAACTGGATTCCGCAAAACCTCCGTACCTATATTTTTAATATAAAGATTTCCAATAAGCTTGATTTTGTTACGTTCTTCAAGTTCTTCAATAAAAATATGATAATCTAAAAACACTTCTGCTTCTTTTCTTTTAGTAATGGTTGGTTTCTTTAATAAAAACTTTTTCTTTTCTGGTAAACTTTTTTCTTTTTGCATGGTAGGCTCTAAATTTATCCCAGTTTTTTCAGAATGAATAAACATGTTTGAGAAAATTTCAATTGGAACTAATGACAAAACAGATAAAGGTGAGCTTTCGTGAAATTTAGCCAATATTCCTATAGTTATGGACATCGCATATTTCTCACCAAGTTTCCCCCAAAAATCTTCATCCGTAAAAACAGGATACATAATCTGTATATTAATAAAAGGGTTATTTACGCTTCTGACTACCTCATTAGATTTAAATTTTGTTCCAGTCCTTTTACATTCATATTGAAAAATATCCAATAACTTTTTATTAGCAGATTTTGAATTATGAACTAATTCAAGAATGGGCTCTTTTATTCCTGGAATTTCAAAGAGTGAAAAGTATACATGAAAATCCGCCCTTTCTGATTCATTCTTTTCATCCATAATAATCACCTTTGCCCCGCATGCAGATAGGAATGTTTGAATATACACCAGCACCTTCCTTTCTAGAAGGTGCTTTCTAAAGGTGTTATATTTAACATCATAGTCGGATGAAATGACAATCCTTTTACCATGCAATGCAGAACATAATTGTACTTTTTTATTTTCAGTATCTGGCTGCACCTCAAAACCCAATTCCCTAAAAAGATAAGTAAATGCCGGAAGAGACTCATAGGGGATGGTTCCTGCACCCTTATCTCCAACTTCTACTTTAATGTCCATTTATGTATCCCCCTTTTTGTTAATCCTTAGCAGCTTTACTATTTAATAGGATTAATTAATACCGTACGTCCCTTTTCCCACACCCCTTATATCACCCAATATTTATAATATGTAAGAAGAATGAAGAAATGATAAAGAATACACTCGGCAAACTCTAATCCTTGTGTAAGTTTGTGTATACAATATTAAAAGGAAATGTAGTGCCTCCATCCCTGTAAATGAATTTTATGAGGGAATCAAAAAGGTGATGAATATAATCACCTTTTTGAAATACGGTACATATAACTATTATGGAATCATTTATAAAGGGATCAGTATTTGATTAAAACCAGTCACATGAATATTGAAAAATTGAAATCAAAGATTTTTCGGTCAAGATGATCATTTTATGAGGAGGAATTTTCTTTTGTCTACCATTACCCCTACAATGATTTGGATGTCGCAGTGTTCCTAATCATGAAGCAACACCAACACTCTGACGAACGGTACTCCACACCCATAAAAATCTTGATAAACATCTCCGCATAGGAACTTCTTGGTCATTTACAGTCGCTCAATCTCAACCTGTCTAATTGATTCCTTATTAGTAATGGCTGGAGATTGCGCCTGTTCACACGTGATCAAAAATAAGGAGTGGTTATTTTGTACACAGATGATGAAAAAGCCAATGAAATTCAAAAAAGCAAATTGAATAAAATAACTCCAGTTCAACTTCAGCAAATGATCATTCATCTTAGATCTGAACTTTCCCTATACAAATCAAAAGTTAATGAATACGAAGTCGATTATAGTAAAAAGAAAATAAGAAAACTAATAAAACACAATGAAGAAATGGTAAATGAACAAAGAACATATCAAGAACTAATCAATCGGAAGGAACATGAAAGGAAGAGTGCAGAAACCAAGGTTCAGAAATTGGAAGAAGAAATTAAGAAATATAAGGCTGAACTACAGTACTTTAAAGAAACCAAAACAAACGACGAAAAGAAAAATAACGACATAAAAACTCTTGGAGATAAGAATAAATTATTACAAAGTGAAATTGCTTCTCTTCAAAAGAAAGTTAAAGATTATGAGTCTGCTCAAAAACAATATGTCAAAAATGAGGAATTTAAAAGCCATGATGGTTTTCAAAAAATGGCGGATGGGCTTACAGAGGTGAAATCCCTTCTTGCTCCAGTTAATAAAAAAATAACTAACTTAGATGTACAAAGCATAAATTTAGAGATTGAGAAATTAGTTGAAAAAGTTATGTTTTATTTTCACGAGCAAAATATTTTCAAAAATGAAATTCAAGAGTTAAAAGGAACCATTCATTCCCTCAACGAAAAAGAAATGAATTATAAAAATGAAATGAATCAGCTTACTAAAACCATTGATCTTTTATACGATCAAGAAAAGCAATATAAAGTGGAGATGAATCACTTAGAAAAAGCACTTTCAGATAAGGAAGAGCATCATAAAAAAGATATAAAAAAATATAAGAAAGAAATTGATCATTACATTTCAAAGATAAGCAACCTATCCGAACAGGAAAGTCAATATAAGGTGGACATTGCTAATTTAGAACAGATGATTTCCGATCTAAAGGAAAAAGAGTCCTACCATCAACAAGAAATCGAGCAGTTAAATCAAACAATTAGCGATGCATCCCAACAAGAAATTAAATATAAAACGGAGATTGATAATTTAGAGAAATCGATGATTGAACTTTCTGAAAAGGAAGAGCAGCAGAAACAAGTTATCGAAAACTTTAAACTTGAAATTGAGAATTATACCCAAATGATTGGCCACCTATCCGAACAGGAAAGTCAATTTAAGGTGGACATTGCTAATTTAGAACAGATGATTTCCGATCTAAAGGAAAAAGAGTCCTACCATCAACAAGAAATCGATCAATTAAATCAAACGATTAGCGATGCATCCCAACAAGAAATTAAATATAAAACGGAGATTGATAATTTAGAGAAATCGAGGATTGAACTTTCTGAAAAGGAAGCGCAGCAGAAACAAGTTATCGAAAACTTTAAACTTGAAATTGAGAATTATACCCAAATGATTGGCCACCTATCCGAACAGGAAAGTCAAGATAAGGCAGAAATTGCAAATTTAGAACAGATGATTATCGACTTAAAGGAAAAAGAGAACTATCATCAACAAGAAATCGATCAGTTAAATCAAACAATTAGCGATGCATCCCAACAAGAAAATAAATATAAATTGGACATTGAAAGTTTAGAAAAGGCTATGATCGAACTTTCCGAAAAGGAAGAGCAGCAGAAACAAGTTATCGACAACTTTAAACTTGAAATTGAAAATTATACCCAAATGATTGGCCACCTATCCGAACAGGAAAGTCAATTTAAGGTGGACATTGCTAATTTAGAACAGATGATTTCCGATCAAAAGGAAAAAGAGAACGACCATCAAAAAGAAATCGAGCAGTTAAATCAAACGATTAGCGATGCATCCCAACAAGAAATTAAATATAAAACGGAGATTGATAATTTAGAGAAATCGATGATCGAACTTACTGAAAAGGAAGCGCAGCAGAAACAAGTTATCGACAACTTTAAACTTGAAATTGAAAATTATACACAAATGATTGGCCACCTATCCGAACAGGAAAGTCAATTTAAGGTGGACATTGCTAATTTAGAACAGATGATTTCCGATCTAAAGGAAAAAGAGTCCTACCATCAACAAGAAATCGATCAGTTAAATCAAACGATTAGCGATGCATCCCAACAAGAAAATATATATAAATTGGACATTGAAAGTTTAGAAAAAGCTATGATCGAACTTTCCGAAAAGGAAGAGCAGCAGAAACAAGTTATCGAGAACTTTAAAAAGGAAATTGAAAATTATACTCAAATGATCGACCACCTATCGGAACAGGAAAGTCAAGATAAGGCAGAAATTGCAAATTTAGAACAGATGATTATCGATTTAAAGGAAAAAGAGAACGACCATCAACAAGAAATCGATCAGTTAAATGAAACGATTAACGTTGTAACCCAACAAGAAAATAATTATAAAGCCGAGATTGAAAACTTAGAGAAATCCATGATCGAACTTTCCAAAAAGGAAGAGCAGCAGAAACAAGTTATCGACAACTTTAAACATGAAAATGAAAATTATACTCAAATGATTGATCAACTATCGGAACAGAAAAATAAATATAAGGTGGATATTGCTAATTTAGAACAGATGATTTCCGATTTAAAGGAAAAAGAGTCCTACCATCAACAAGAACTCGAACAGTTAAATCAAACGATTAGTGTTGTATCCCAACAAGAAAATAAATATAAAGCGGAGATTGAAAATTTAGAGAAATCCATGATTGAACTTTCCGAAAAGGAAAATCATCATATACAAGTTATCGACAACTTTAAACATGACATTGAAAATTATACGCAAACGATCGACCGCCTATCCGAACAGGAAAGTCAATATAAAGTGAATATTGGGAATTTGGAACAGATGATTTCCGATCTAAAGGAAAAAGAAAACTACCATCAACAAGAAATCGAGCAGTTAAATGAAACGATTAGCGTTGTAACCCAACAAGAAAATAATTATAAAGCCGAGATTGAAAATTTAGAGAAATCCATGATCGAACTTTCCAAAAAGGAAGAGCAGCAGAAACAAGTTATCGACAACTTTAAACATGACATTGAAAATTATACTCAAATGATCGATCAACTATCGGAACAGAAAAATAAATATAAGGTGGACATTGCGAATTTAGAACAGATGATTTCCGATTTAAAGGAAAAAGAGTACTACCATCAACAAGAAATCGAGCAGTTAAATCAAACGATTAGTGTTGTATCCCAACAAGAAAATAAATATAAAGCGGAGATTGAAAGTTTAGAGAAAACCATGATTGAACTTTCCGAAAAGGAAAATCATCATATACAAGTTATCGACAACTTTAAACAGGACATTGAAAATTATACTCAAACGATCGACCACCTGTCCGAACAGGAAAGTCAATATAAATTGAACATTGAGAATTTGGAACAGATGATTACCGATATAAAGGATAAAGAGAACTACCATCATCAAGAAATCGAGCAGTTAAATCAAACGATTGCTCTTGTTTCGGAGCAAGAAAATAAATATAAAGTGGAGATTGAACGTTTAGAAAAAGCCCTGATCGAACTTTCCGAAAAAGAAGAAAAGCAGACACAAGTTATCGACAACTTTAAACAGGAAATTGAAAATTATTCCCAAATTATCGGCCAACTATCGGAACAGGAAAGTCAATATAAGGTGGATATTGCGAATTTAGAACAGATGATTATAGATTTAAAGGAAAAAGAGAACTATCATCAACAAGAAATCGAGCAGTTAAATCAAACGATTAGCGTTGTATCCCAACAAGAAAATAAATATAAAGAGGAAATTGAAAGATTAGAAAAAGCCATGATTGAACTTTCCGAAAAGGAAAGTCATCATATACAAGTTATCGACAAATTTAACCAGGAAATTGAAAATTATACCCAAACCATCGACCACCTATCCGAACAGGAAAATAAATATAAAGCAGAGATTGAAAACCTAGGGCAAATGATTATTGATATTAAAGAAAATGATGATAACCATCAACAAGAAATCGAAAAATTAAATCAATCGATTACTCTTTTTTCAGGGCAAGAAAATAATTATAAAGCCGAGATTGAAAACCTGGAGCAAATGCTTATTAATTTTAAGAAAAATGAAGATAAAAATCAACAAAAAATCGAGCAGTTAAATCAAACGATTGCTCTTGTTTCGGAGCAAGAAAATAAATATAAAGCCGAGATTGAATATTTAGAACAGACGATTATCAATTTAAAGGAAAATCAAAGTCAACAACAACAAGAAATCGATCAGTTAAATCAATCGATTGCTCGTGTTTCGGAGCAAGAAAATAAATATAAAACTGAGATTGATCATTTAGAAAAGACGATTATCAACCTTAAGGAAAATGAAAATCAACGTCAACAGGAAATCGAGCAGTTAAATCAAACGATCGCTTTTGTTTCGGAGCAAGAAAATAGATATAAAGCAGAGATTGAAAACCTAGAGCAAATGATTATTCATTTTAAGGAAAATGAAATTCAACATCAACAAGAAATCGAGCAGTTAAATCAATCGATTGCTCGTGTTTCAGAGCAAGAAAATAAATATAAAGCCGAGATTAATCATTTAGAACAGACGATTATCAATTTAAAGGAAAATGAAAGCCAACATCAACAGGAAATTAAGAACTTAACCGGTTCCATAATAGATTTAAAAGATAAAGAAATTAATTATTTAAAAAAAATGGAAACTACAAGTAAAACGGTAAATGATCAAAAAGCAAAAGAAATACATGATAAAGATGAACGAACAAAATATATTAAACAACGAGAAAAAAATCATTTCCAAGCAACAGGAAAAATGGAAAAACCTTTTAATAATAATGGAAAACAACAGCAAGTTGGAAATACTCGTGTTAATATGGGAAATTTCAATTCGCCAAATAACAAAGAAGTAATTAATCAACCAAGTGCGTTTCGATTCTCGAATGAAACAAACCAACAAAAAAATACAACCCAAAATTTTAATATGCAAACATCACATAGTCAAATATCCTCTCCCCTAAATAAACCGAGTTACACAGAAATTGGTCGAACTCAACAAAATTATAATTCCGGGATCTTGTCATCGTATCAGAAAAAAGATTACCAAGATACTCCATTTAAAAACACTAAGTCAGATTCATTTTCATTAGATATGTTTTATAAAAATCATCCTTTATATAATTTACATTCTGGAGCGCAAAAAACAGCGATAGATCCCTTTAAGAATTTTAGAAAGCATTAATAATAACCATTATTAAGAGTATATGTACCCTCACTTTAACTCATGGAACTACAAACAGAAACTTAAATACCACTTTCAACCGAAGATCAAGGATTGTGATAATCTCCCTATTAACTTCAATATCACAGTCCTTGATTTTTCTTACTAATGAAAAATCGTTACAAAAGGAGAGATAAATGAAGTGAAAAATCATCCTTTAATTTCAATAATTTTTCCTGCCAAAAATGAAGGGGAAAATGTGAAAACCACTCTCGATTCATTATTTTCAGTTGATACAGATTATTCCTTCGAAGTGATTATTATAAACGATGGATCATCAGATGATTGCTGTGATTTTCTTACTACCTATAATCACGCAAACCAGGTTAAACTTTTTGAAACAGAAGGAATTGGAGCTGCCAGCGCACGAAATTTAGGAGCAAAAAAAGCTTCTGGAGAATTCCTGATTTTTTGCGATGCCCATTTACAGTTTGAAGATTTGTGGATCGATCATATTGTAGAACCCCTGCTTACAGGAAAATCTGATGCAGTAACCCCAGCAATCGCTTCGTTTGGCAATTCCGATTTCATTGGCTATGGTCAGACCTTAAAGTCAAACCTCAGAATTAAATGGAACGCTAAACAAAATGGCCTCTTTGAAACTGCCGTATTACCCGGAGGATGTTTTATTATCTCAAAAAAAGTGTTTGAAGATGTGGGCGGATTTGAGACGGGATTTAAAACTTGGGGACATGAAGATGTAGAGCTTTCTATTAAGCTATGGCTATTTGGATTCCGCTGCCACGCTTTGTCTAATGTAAAAATTATCCATTTATTCAGAAAAACTCACCCCTATGAAGTTAGCTATGATGAAGTTTATTATAATTTATTAAGGATGGCCTACTCTCATTTTAATACTCATCGCATACAAAAGTGCAAAAAACTCATGATCCATGTAAAAGCAAACCCTATTGAATCCCAAGTTCTCCTTGATGGAGTTAAAAAGCAGCGACGGGCCTACTTTCAAAAACGAAAATATGATGATGATTGGTACTTTGCCAAATTCAATATAGATTTCTAAAATGCAAAAAGTCATCTACCAGGTTTGATTTGAGAGTAAAACTTGAAAATTTCTTCTAAAAAAACAGATAAATATTGGGGGCGAAAAATTTGACCGTTAATCATGAACACCAATCTTATACATCACCACTTACCTCAATTATCATCCTTACCCGAAATGGTCTTCCTTTTACAAAGGAATGCATATCGAGCATATTTCGCCACACCAAGGAAAACTTTGAATTGATCTTAGTTGACAATGGATCTACGGATGGCACCCTTGAATTTCTTAAAACGCTACCTTACACCAAAGTAATTGCAAATAAAAAAAATAAAGGATTTTCTGGCGGATGCAATCAGGGTATTACTATTGCAAGAGGAGAAAATATTGTCCTTCTAAACAATGATACTGTTGTTACAAACCAATGGTTATGCCGGCTTCTATGGCAACTTAATAAGGACCCTTCCATTGGCATTGTTGGGCCCAGATCAAATAATGTCGTTTCACATCAAGCAATTACCCCAACTCCCTACAAGAATATGGATCAAATGCAAAAATTCGCTAATGAATGGACACAAAAGCATGATCAGCAAGGCTATGAAGTGGATTACTTAAGTGGTCTTTGTATGATCTTTAAAAGAAGTTTGATTGATATGATTGGGGGTCTTGATGAACGCTTTTCCCCAGGGTATTTTGAAGATACAGATTTCAGTATAAGAGCTCAAATTTCAAATAGAGAACTATGGGTAGCAAATGATGTTTTTATTCATCATTATGGCAGTAGTAGTTTTAGGTTAAATAGAGCATTGCAGAATAAAATCATCCTAGACAGCCAAAAAAAGTTCTTTCTTAAATGGAAGATGAGTAATCTGAAAGAGATTAAAGAAACTGTGGAAAGCGAAAAGCCTTTCAATCGGGAACGTCATTATATTCCTTTTTGAAGGGCTTTTTATTTCCAATAAACTTTCACCTTTAAGCTCAGATGCTATTTAGACTTTCCTTCGCCGTTTATCAGCTTATCTATATATGAAGCTATTCTTTCAGTAGAACCATCGATGGTATTAAATAAATCAAACAAAGTCTTTTGTTGGTTTACCATAAAATCATAAAAATACTTTTGATCACCCCTTAACTGATTAATGATTTTAGTTAACTCTTCTGGAAACTTTACATGTGTAAATTTAATGAACCTTTCAGAGTAATTATCCTGGAATATTTGAATTACTGGTTTATTCAATGCTGCTGCTTCGAATATTGACGTAGAAAAATCTCCAACAATAATATCAGCTTGTTTCATTAAACCATAGGTATTGCCATCTTTTATGATTTGACTTTGCTCCATGTGCCCCTGACGAATGTAGTTTTGACAGTCATCAAGTGAAGATGTAGGATGGAGTTTATAAATTACTTCAATATTATTGATTGGACTAATGCCCTTAAAAAAAAGGGCTAAATTTTTGGTATTGTACCCCTGTTTTGGAGAGCCTGTAAATATATAAAGAATAATCAAAGGTTCCTTTTCTTTCATTGTTTTTGGCATTGAAAGAAAGTCACTGTTCTCTTTTATGTCAAATCGGATTTGCTCAATTTTTGGATTTCCTATAACCTTAGTGTTAGGAGCATTCACCTTTTCCTTTAAAATACTATTAAAATATTCTCCCCATAAAAACACTAGATCTGCCCCTCTAAAATCATGATTACCACTACTATCTGGATTTATTAGACCATGTTGAATGAGAAAACATTTTACAGGGTATCTTGTGGCCTTAATAGCATTAATACAACCTGGGTTTAAGATAAAATGGATGCTATAGACACATTTAGGTCTTAGCTTAGCCAGCAAATTAGTTGTGAAAACCTTATCAATAGCATAAATTCGATAAAATACTTGTAACCTTTTCTTTTGTGAAGCGTTTAGTCCCATTTCATGACTGAATTCATCAAGATACCTAAGCATATTGCTATTAAAAAATTTATTAGCCTTTTTATGCGTATTGTATTCCCTTAATAAATTATCATAGAACAAAATATTCACTTTTTTAGAAAGCATATTTAAATTCGGAGAGGATTTATCATGGATTATAACATGGACAGATACACCCTTTTCAGCGAGCCTATTTGCTACAGGAAAAAGGAGATACTCATAATCTTTTCGATAACATCCAAACATGAATAAAACGTCCGTTAAGTACCGTTCATTCTGAAATGTATAGGTTTCTAAAGTGTTCCTTGAAAGATTCATTTTATAATGATCTTTTAAATTCAAACTTTGGCTTTCATTTATTATTCCCCATCTATACAATAAATCAATATTTTCTTTTATAAAAACAGGATATTTATTCAATATGGTTTCCATATTTTTTCGAGTGCCGTCTATACGATTATTTTTAAGTTCATTATAAATATACAATCCAGCTTCACTGCCAGTTAAGCTCTTGTTCATCTCTTCCTTGATTTCAGCTGGTGTTCTTGCATAGGACCATACCCTTGGTTCACGTAATTCCCCTATAAAATAACCATATTTTGAACCTCCAAAAACCCCCGATGCATACAGTGTTTCCTTTGTAGTTGCCAGTCCTTTTTTAACGAACTCTCCGTTTATATATAAATAAGGTGTTTTATTTTTATATACGACAGCTATATGTGTCCAATTTTTTATTAGAAAAAGATGTACTAAAGTGGCCGGTAAATGATTGACGGTATGTTCATATACTGAAATTCCATTATTCCCTATTGAAATACCTATTCCTGCTTCATTTTCTTGTTTACCATGCCCTGGAAACACGACATATCTTTGACCACAGGTACCAGAAATCCCTACTACAGCTTCACGATCAATTTGATGTTCGGCAGATGGCTTAATCCAAAATTCATAAGTAAATGTATTTGTAAGGTCATTCAGTAAAGAAGCAATGTTTATCCGTTCTTTACCAGTAAAGATTATGCTTTCTCCAGTCATATGGACACCTCTTATAAGATACGTTTGGTGACTTTTATTAATCTTAGATTTAAAAACATAACTTTCTGACGATTAGACCTTTTTATTTTATGAGGTGAATCCACAATTAATGAATAACGTTTATCGATCTATTTATTGGAATATATTTCATAATAAAAAAGGTAAGAAATCTATGAGTATATGGATATGCCTTTACTTAATTCTAATATGGGAGTATTTGAATCTGGTAATATGACCACCATAATTATTCTATTTTCATTTTATGACCAAAAATGATCGGGGTGTAAATCAGCTCAAAGTTTTGAATTTGCTCTGCCACATCGACTAAGTTCCTTTTATCAGAAAAAAAAGCTTGGACTTGTTTGAAGAGACCAGGTTTAAATTCAGTATCATGAGACTTTGGAAAATATACTTCTTCTACCACAAAAGAATTATGCTTCATTATATATAGTCTCTCGAGGGGCTGAAGTACGAATTTGTATTGATCAGTCATCACTTCAATCCCCCATCTACCTGGTGATTTCCAATTCGCATGATAACTGAATAATGCATTATTGATTGTCACTCCAGCACCTGTAAAGATGGCAGCCTTAGGGTGCCAAGCAACATTATCAGTTGAATAACATTGTAATAATTTAGGTTTACCCGCTATGAAAAATGCTAAGTCAATAACATGTGAAGAATTAGCAATTAGCCAGTTGCTTTTTATCTTATCTGAATTAACATTTTTTTCAATTTGCTTGCTTAGTTCTGTAAAATCAAATTGTATTGACCGAATGGGGTTATCTTCAGTGATGAACGTTAGCATCTTTTGAACTGACTCATAAAACCTTCTATTGTATCCAATCAATATTTTTGCATTAAATATTTGGGAAGCGACTTGTAATTCTTTTAATTCATCGGCACTAACTGCTCCTGGTTTTTCCAACAATATTTCTTTCACACCGTTTTGCATAAGAGTAATTGCCACTTCTTTTAAATGCTCTATGGAAACTGCCACGATAGCTTTGTCATATGAAGGCCCCTCACTCAGCAGTTGTTCTAAATTTCCAAATAAAGCCTGCTTGCCAGTCAACTCATTAAATTGAATAGCTGTTCTCTCTGTTCTTGTGAATACATGAAAGGCTTTATTCATGCTATTTAATACTTTTGCATACTCAATCCCCATATTTCCTGCTCCAACAAGAAGGGTGGGTTTTATGTGATTGGGCATTCAATCACCTCATGATTTAGAATTTTCGAAAAGAAAACATTCAAATTATTAATTAAAGTTACATGAAGTTTTTTTGATGTCTCATAATCTGGGAGAGAGCATTTTTCAAATAACAATAAATCACTCACCAAAAGAGAGGTCATTGAACTTTGCTTTGGATAGTTGATAACCTTTTCTATAACTTCATTATTTTGAATATTTTCGATCTTCATTCTCTCAGTAAGAGGGAATACCGTCCAAATCTCTTCATTAAAATTAAATCTTATAAAATAATTAGGACTAGATTGGTGGTTCGAAGAAATGACCAATTTATCCCCCTTATTTGTATAAGCAGTTAATGTTCCTAAAACTTCTAAATAACCTTTTCTCTTACTTTCAATTACATCTTCCAATTGATTCATTTCAAGATTCACATCTAAACAATTTGTCAAAAATGCAAACAAATCTAATTGATGAATGCTGTTACACCCAATCCCAAAATTTCTATATTCAACATGATAGATTAAATTAGAATATATTCTCTCTTTCAATTCCTTAAATATAGGAACGGTTCTTAAAGGACAATTCACCCAGCAACCATTTACATTAAATTCCTTAAGAAGGGATGACATCTTATCATAGTCACTCTCTTTTTGGAATAATACTTTTTCTAAAATTAGGTACTTTACTGTCGTATTTTTTAATATACTTTCTGAAACCTTCAATCTCACTTTTGAGTTAGTTGCAACAATACATAGGTCAATTTGTTCCGGAATATTTTGTATGGATTCAAAAAAATAGCATGTTTTCTCGAGTGAATTAGATGCCTCATAGCACTTTTGTACACGATTTAAAGCTTCCAAGTTGGGATCAATAACATAGATGATTAGAGATAAATTTGACTTTAGCAGTCCTTCGAAATGTCTAAATCCAATATTCCCACACCCGATAATTATAACTTTAAACAATTATGTTCTCCTCCCTATTTATGAATGTTTTAAAATAATTTCTTGTATTTTCTTTTTTGCTAATATAGGAGCTTGTTCTACAGCTATAAGTGTCTCTATTAAAAATTTATTCCCTTTCTTTTTTAAAACATCCAAATAACTGGGTTCTGTTGTTACTCTTGTTAACGCGTTAATTAAATCTTTCGGATTCTTAATTATTTCTCCAGCTTGAGCTTTTGCTAAATGAGCATGGTGTTGATTGTTATTATAGTTATAATGATAGGGAATATTGGGTTGTAGAATTAAAAGTGGTTTATCTAAAATTGCAGCTTCAATCGCAGTATTGGATGATATTGTCATTAAACAATTAATATAATGTAAAAAATCGTACAATGGGTAATCACTTGATAGGATTTTCACATTTTTATTTTTGCTTAATAACGGGTAATCGTATTTATCACCCCTATGTTTTTTGATTAAAATGGTTACCGGAATATTCTTCGGTATTGCTTCTATCCATTTTTCAAGCTGTTCATTGGTGGATTGAAATGGTTGAGATGTGAAACCTAGTAATTGATGATGAAATGGAATGTTAAATTTTTTATAAAATGTTTCTTTTGAACTAACTGGACCTTTCATTTCATAATAAAATCTTACATTTCCTATCTCAGTAAGCTTATCCTCTTTAATCTTTCTCTTAATAAACCATTGTTTTTGATTTTTCCCCCATAAAAGATAATAATCTGCTCTTGAAGGAATTATAGTCCGGTCTCCAATTAAAAAAACTGGCATGTTGATCAAAGGGATTTGATATTTTTTTGATAGAAGCCCAAGTATTGTACCAAAAACACTTGCCTCTGAAGGAATTATGATTACAGCTGGTTTCGATTTCATAATTAACTGTTCTAGAATATAAGCCCATTTAACCGATGTGATACAGGCCTTTAGCAACCAGTTTTGAAATACTGATGTACTGAAATAATAATGTGGTGGAATAGCCTTTAATAAATTGGCTACCTTTGCTTTTATAAGCACTTGTTTCTGATTTACCACCTGGTTATTAAGTTTTGAGAGTTCATTGCTAAATAGGTATTTTTTAAAATGCTTTGGGAAAATATTATTTTGCACTTTATCTTGAACACCAAACAAAGTGACTTGGTATTCTTTTAGTTGATCAACCGCAAAATCATAGTAGTCTTCCGAAAGCAATATTGAATTCTTATTTTTAGGGATAGCAACCGGAGAAATATTTTCTAAGGTTAATAATATTCGACAAATATCTCCCATAGTCTGAAATCTATTTTGCTTACGGAGGCTGCTAATAATCACTTGATTTAAACGGTTGTTATCAATAAATGGTTGAATATGCACCTCAAATTGTGCTGCTAAACATTGGGCTAATGGTAAGCCATATATTTTAATCGAAGAAAAGTGGTGAAAAAAATCGTATACTAAATTGTATTTAAGTAGATGATAATCATTTACTTCAAGTTCACCGTACATAAAAAGACCTCCCATGAAAAAAATAACTTGCTCTTTAATACTCCAGTTTTGTACTCACCAAAAATCTTTTAGTATATGTCAATAAAAAAATAT
Organism: Peribacillus sp. YIM B13477; assembly: GCF_042787955.1. NCBI lineage: Bacteria > Bacillati > Bacillota > Bacilli > Caryophanales > Bacillaceae > Peribacillus > Peribacillus sp. YIM B13477. The sequence goes on along the minus strand of NZ_JBHZPD010000001.1, from coordinate 961,649 downwards.
TTCAAAGATGCTTCATCATAATTTCCTTTATTTTATTTTTTGTTAAAGCAGGGGCCCAGTTTACTGTTTTAATTGAACCTTTTTTGAATGTTTCTAATTTCTTTGTTAAATAAACTACATAGCTTGGGACCGTTGTTATTTTTGTTACCGCTTGGATTAACTCATTAGCATTTTCTATTATTTCGCCCGCTTGAGATTGTGCAAAATAAGAATTGTTTTGATTGTGATTTAATACATAATGGTAGGGCATGCTTGGTTGAAGGATTAGAAGTGGTTTATCTAAGAGTGCAGCTTCGAATGCGGTAGTAGATGAAATAGTCATTAAACAATCTATATAATGTAAAAAATCGTACAATGGGTAATCACTAGGTAATATTCGTACATTCTTCTTTGTACTTAACACTGGATATTCATATTTATCGTTTCTATGTTTTTTGACTAAGATGGTTACAGGAAGATTAGTAGGTATAGCTTCTATCCATTTTTCTAGTTTATCATTGGTTTCTAAAAACGGTTGAGTTGTAAAACCTAAGATGAAATGATTACTTGGTATTTTATGTTTTTCATTAAATAATTCTTTTGAAACTGAGGGATCTTTTTTATCATAATAGAATTTTATATTTCCAGTTTCAGTTATCTTATCTTCACTTATATATCGCTTCATTAACCAGTTTTTTTGATATTTTCCCCATACAAAGTAATAATCGGCCCGAGATGGAATTATGTTAAGATCTCCAATTGTTGTGAGAGGTAGGTTGACAAATGGAATCTGGTATTTTTTTGAAAGTAGCCCAAGAATTGTACCAAAAATACTAGCCTCTGAAGGATTTATGATTAAAGCTGGTCGTGTCTTCAAAATTTCCTTATTCAAAATATAAACCCACTTTATAATACCAATACAGGCTTTTGAAAGCCATTCTTGAAATAATTGTGTCCTGAAATAATAATGCTGTGGTCGAATCCTTAAATTTTCATCAATCTGTTTCTTAAGAAGAGCTTGTTGCTTCTTAACCTCCTTGTTATCAACTTTTAACAATTCATTTCTGAAAAAAGAACTTTTAAACTTATGTGGAAGATTATCATGAATTTCTTTATGTTGGACCCCATACAAGGTGATTTCATATTCTTTAAGTTGATCAATCGCAAAGGCATAATAGTCATCCGATAGCAGTATCGAATTCTTATTTTTTGGAAGGGTAACTGAGGCAATGGTTTCAAAGGCTATTAATTTTTGATTAATATTTCCCATTGAATGAAATTTTCGTTGCTTATGAAGTTCACTCATAAGAATTTGATTACCAAGATTCTGATCAACAAATGGTTGAATATGGGGTAAAAGAAATAGCCTAGATAAACATTGTGCCAATGGTAATCCATAAATTTCAACCGAAGAAAAATACACAAAAAAATCGTATAGCAATGAATATTTTAGTAGATGATAATCATTTACCTCATTTTCACCGAACATTTAAAAGCCCTCCAATAAATAATTATTAAATAATATTTACCCTTTTTTCTTATATTCTTCCAACCCTTAAATTTTCCTTAATAGATAAGTATAAGATATTTAATGTTTAAGATGGAATAATTAGCAAGTAGCACTACAAACTTTGGTTTATGATTGTTTCTAACGCCTATTTTTCACGCGTTTATTACAAAAAAGTTTGGACAATATTGTTTATATCTCCCCCTCATAAAAAAAGTGCACCTGTTACCGTTATCAATAAAAGACAACTTATAAATGTTTCAATATAATTTCTTTTATTTTTTCATTCGAACAGGAGTCTGTTCCTCAGTTACAGGCGTCTCTGTAACAAATATCTTTCCTATTTTCTATAATCATCTATATATCAATCGTTATTTTTGTTACAACCTGTATTAATTCTTTAGCATTTTCTATTACTTCTCCTGCATTAGATTGTGCACAGAAAGTATTGATTTTTTCACCACATTTTCATCGCACATTATAAACTTCCCACTAATAAGTAAAATTCACTCTAAAGGCTCAAATTCCTTATGATCATTTAACCTCTTTTCCATAAGCAACTCTGCGATTAAAAAGTCCATTTCTTCATCAATATCGACCGCTCTTTCTTTTGGAATATTGATTCCACCCAGTTGATTACCAAAAAATTGTTCAGTATTTTCATTGATTTCATTTAGGAAAAGTGCATAAACAGCACCATTTAGTTGATAAGTCTTCGGAAGCTTTTGACGTGGCAAAAAGGGATTTGCCTTTTCTATGAAAGTTTTGGCACTTGTTTCCTCTAAAACCCAAGCCCTAATTGGGTTTAATTCAGCTTCTGAAAATGTCGCAACAGCTGTATGCCCTTGATTATTTCCTATAAGGAGGTCTAAACAATCATAAATATCCTTTTTGGAGCGAAGCGGAGAGGTCGGTTGCAAATAGAGCATAATGTCATAGGTTTCCTTCTGTTCTTTTAATGCATCAATTGTATGCTTAACTACATCAATTGCCAAGGCGTGATCACCGGATATAGGTTCAGGCCTCTTAATTACAACTGCACCAAAATGTTGTGAAATGATTGAGATATTTACATCATCAGTTGAAACGACGACTTTATCGATTTCAGGTATTTCCTTCACTAGGTCAAGGGTCCAAGCAATAAGGGGCTTTTTACAGAGAATTTTTATATTTTTATAAGGAACGGCTTTGCTTCCTCCCCTTGCTGGTACTAAAGCTATAATTTTTTTACCTTTATACAATCGTGTTCACCTCAACTTGTTTTATTTTTTAAAGCTTTTATTGATTAACATCCATTTATCAAGTGTCGTTTCTTTTAATACCTTAATCACCTGATCTTCCGGACATTTTAGAGTATCAAATGGATTTGAACTATTGCTCTTTTCCGTGAGTAATACAGTTTTTATTGCAGTGGTAATTTCAACTTCATTATAGGGGATCTCAACCACATTACTCCCTCGTTCTCTTCCCTTTTGCCGATTTCCTATTAAGATATACGGGAGATTAAAAAAAGGGGCTTCTATCAATCCACTACTTGAATTGCCAACCAATACGTTCGCTTGACTTAATAGAAACAAATAATCCTCTTGCGGTATGGAATAATAAAAAGACGTTGTAGCTCTATTAAGGTGGCAAAATTCCTTTATTTTTTGATTAATGAATTCTCCTCCAGCGTCACTATTTGCCCCAATAAAGATAAATTGTTCATGACAAAGTGGTTTTAATGAAAAAAGGAGTGTCTCCACTTGTTTTTCAACAGGGATAGCATCTCGGGAATCTGGATGAAAAGCCACTATCAGGAGATTTTTATTAGTTTGAATAGAATATTTTTTCCGCAAAAGTTCAATTTCGGAAAATGACTGATTTTTCACCTGAATAATTTCTTTTTTACGAAGACTGCCTATAACATGTATCCTCCAGTCTTCCTCCCCAAAGTTAAGCAAGGTACGATATGACTTTTCAGTAGAAACAAAATGAAGATGTGCTAATTTTGTAATCGCATGACGAATTGAATCATCCGCCGAACCACTTATTTCGCCTCCATGAAAATGGACGATAGGGATATTTAAATAATGTGCTGTAATTGCGGCAGCAAGCATTTCCGCTCTATCTCCTAAAACTAATAAGAAATCAGGGTTATTCATCTTGAAAATCTCGGTAAAGTATAAGATTCCTAACCCTAACGATTGGGACATGGAAGCTTTATTATCACCTTTCACTAAAATCGAAGGAGTTGCTGAAATCCTTAGTTGGTCTTTTTCAATCTCTTGAATGGTCTCCCCGTACTCACCTAACAGATGCATCCCTGTTACGATAAGGGAAAGGTTGAATGCTGAATCCTCCTCAAGTTTAAGTAATAAAGGCCGATAGATTCCGTAGTCTGCTCTCGTACCAGTAACACAAAAAACTTCTTTTTTAGTCATAAAAATCAGTCCAAAATAATGGGGCATGCTTCTCTTTCGGAACTTTTAAGACTCTCCCAATTACCTTTTCGAATTCATTGGCCTCTATGCCGGCTAGTGGACGAAGGGTGATAAGCTGATCTTCTGTAATTACCGTTCCGGTTGGAGTATCCGATTTTAAATAAATACTCCTTCTTACTAAAGGTTTCACTCGTTTTTCATCTTCCGTTATGCTCTTTTTTTCTGATCCAAGGGATATTTCTGTCAATCTCACTAATTGAACCATTTCCTTGAATTCCTTTATATTGGAAGAAGCTAAATGATCTGGGCCAGGCAAGGTGTTGTCGAGGGTTATATGCTTTTCAAGAATCCTTGCACCCAAAGCAGTCGCAGCAATGGGAATATGTGCCCCGATTGAGTGGTCAGAGTAGCCGATTACAAAAGGATATCTTTTTAAATAATCGCTAATTACATTTAAATTGATTTGTTGTTCGGGAGTTGGATAGTTGGAGGTGCAATGGAGAATACCCATTTGCAAGTTTTCATTTAAGGCTTTCAAATAAGCAATTGTTTGGTCAATTTCAGAAATCGTAGACATACCTGTGGAAAGAATAATCGGTTTACCTGTTTTAACAATTCGTTTTAATAGAGGGAAATTCGTAAGATCCCCACTTCCCACTTTGAAAGCACACATATCCATTTTGTTCAAAAAATCAACACTATTCAAATCAAAAGGAGTAGCTAAAAAAATAATATCTTTCTTATCACAGTATTTTTTTAGATCAATGAATTCGGCAGGTGATAACTCTAATTTTTTTAACATGTCATACTGATTCTTTTCCTTCGTCCTTTTCTGATACTCGGTTAAATCCGCTTGTTCAGTTGTCAGAGCTTCTGTTTCAAACATTTGAAATTTCACCGCATCTGCACCCGCGTCAATAGCCTTATCTACCAATTTTTTAGCTAATACTAATGATCCGTTATGATTCACTCCGATTTCAGCAATAATAAATGTACGACTGTCACGATCAATCTTTAAATGGTTCAACTCTAACCTCATGGAGTATCCCTCATTAATATTTCCAAAAGAGTTGTGATCACATATTTTTGTTCCATTTCACTTATATTATTAAAAAATGGAAGTGCCAAGGATCTTTTTGCTAGCATCTCACTTACAGGAAAATCACCAACATTTGTTTGGAATAGTTCCATATAAAAAGGTTGTAAATGAATCGTTGGAAAGTAAGGTTTTGATTGAATGCCTTTTCTTAGAAGTTCCTCCATTACTATATCTCGATTACAATGTTCAGGAAGCAACACAGGATACACAAACCAACTAATGGTGGCATGGTGATGACTTTTTAAATAAGTCACAGGAACTTGATTTTCATCAATGAGCTTATGGTATTGTTCCGCAATCTTTTCCCTCTTTTTTAAGATTCCGGTGAGTCTCTCCATTTGGGCAATCCCTATAGCCGCATGGATATCCGAAAGTCTATAATTGTATCCTAGTCTCTCATGACTTAGCCACTCATTGCTTATGCTTCGTCCCTGATTTCGAAGACTGGCTGCAATCTTATAAATCTGTTCATCATTCGTAACCAGCATACCACCTTCACCAGTCGTAATTTGCTTGTTAGGGTAAAAGGCAAATATACTTACATCTCCAAAAGTTCCTGTAAATCTGCCGTTCCAGGTGGCTCCAAGTGCTTCACATGCATCCTCAATGATCTTTAAGTTATGTTTCTGGGCTATTTTTACAATTTCATCCATATTACAAGGGTGACCAAATATATGGACAACCAAAATTGCCTTTGTTTTATCCGTTATTGCACTTTCTATTAACCTTTCATCCATCACTGTTGTATCTGGATGTACATCTACGAACACAGGCTTTACTCCTTCATAAAGTAAACAATTACTAGAAGCGACAAAACTATACGGTGACGTAATGACCTCATCACCTTTCTTAAGTCCCAATGCTTTAACAGCAACATGCAAGGCACTAGTACCACTATTCATACCTACTGCATAAGAAACGTTTAAAAAGTCTATGAATTTCCGTTCAAATTCTCTCCCTTTATTGCCTAAACTTAATATCCCCGAATTCAAAACATCCAACACATATGTCTTTTCTAAGTTAGTTATATCAGGCTTAGATAATGGAATTTCCACATAGATTCTCCCCGTTTATTCATAATAAGAGCTAGTTCAGAAAGGATTACTCTATATTTCATATGTTTTGAAACAATTGTTAGCATCCATTTATTTCACTTGCCTTATTAGAATGATAAATTTAAGTAATTTATTCTTTATTATGTTTTTACGTGTTTAACATTTTACCACTTGGGCTACATGTATTTGTCTTTATATTATATTTAGATGAAGGATTTCTGCTTATATCAAAAGCCTATCTAATAAAAAAATTCTTGTTCTCTATAAGAATTGGATTTCAGCCAATACTTTGGACACTAAAAAGTTAAATCCTTATCTGTATTCCTTATCTCAATCTTCAATGGCTTGTGTGGTTTGATGCCCATGTTTATGTGAATTCTTTTTTTTCGTTATACCAACCTTCAATAAATTGGAACATCTCTAATTTAGCTGTTTAATTGTCTAGATATTGTACGTGGTTGACTTCTTCCTCATTTGCTTTAACTGAAGTTTTTCCTTCTGAATGGCCGCTAATTAATTGGGAGTCATGGACTCTTCCCCTAAACCGATTGGAGTGAATTCTTTAACCCATTTATAAATGATAACTTCTATATACCATATTCGCTGCTTAATTCTTTAACCGAATTACCCTAGTGATAAAAATCTAAAATAGTCTTCTTAAATTCATTATTATATTTTCACCTGCATTCTTATGTTCCAAGACCGAAATATCAACTCAAAGATCTTATGTAAGTACTTGCTAAAATGTGTCCAAACTATACTAACTCCAAAGGATTACATTTGAATTCCAGTTCATTTTATAAAAAAATGTATGTATTCACTAACTCCCTTTTCATTAATAACACATATCATGATAATGCGGATATTTTACACACCATAATTAGGAGGTTTTTTAATTGGAGAAAAATTCTACATTTATTCATTCAAAATTATACGATCATTATAAAGATAAAGTAATTCTTATAACTGGTGGTACCGGTTCAATTGGTAGTCAGATTGTATGTGAATTAGTTAAATATTCGCCTAATAAAATCATTATCTTAAGTAAAGACGATACAAAGCAGTATTTAATGAAGCAAAGATTCAAAAATTTTACTAATATATATTATTTATTAGGAGATATTCGGGATTACCAAAGAGTGGAATATGTTTCACAAGGGGTCGATTATATATTTCATTGTGCTGCATTAAAACAGGTTCCTACTTGTGAGGAAAACCCAGATGAAGCTATTAAGACCAATCTTTTAGGAAGTTTAAATATTATTGAAGCTGCCATAAAAAATAAGGTAAAGAAAGTGATTAATATTAGTACAGATAAAGCAGTTAATCCGACTAACACAATGGGGGTAACCAAACTTTTAGCAGAAAAATTATTTACACAGGCTAATTTCAAGTTAAATAATCAGCATACAAAGTTCTCTTCTGTTCGTTTTGGAAATGTTCTTGGTTCACGTGGCTCTATCATACCTCTTCTAATGGATCAACTCTTGAATCAGAAGCCTTTAACCATTACAGATCTTATTATGACTCGTTTTTTTATGTCAATCAAAGAAGCAGTTCAACTCACAATACAGGCAGGCGTTTATGCAGAGGGAGGGGAAATATACATTCTTAAAATGAAAGCTTTAAAACTATCAGATTTAGTAGATAGCTTAATTGTATTAGCAAAACAAAAAAAGTTAAAAGAACCCGAAGTTCAAATAATTGGAAAAAGACCAGGAGAAAAATTGTTTGAAGAATTAGCAAGCGAATATGAACTTAATAACATGTATGAAAACGATGAAATGTATGTGATCTCATCAAGACCCCCAAGTAATGATATTTTCAAAAAATCATACTTATCCGACTATCGATCGGATAAAGTTAATCTAATTAATCAGGTGGAAATCCTACACATACTGAAGGAGCATGACAGACAATGAAGTGGGGAATAATCGGGACTGGGGGTCACAGTAAAGTTGTACTTGAAGCCATTAAATCTTGCGATCAAAACATACAAGTTACCTTTTTTTCAAAGGTCAAACCTGATCATTCTTTTTTTATTCCATACACTTTCTTTTTAGATCAGGAGGAACTTATAAAACTGCATGAAGGCACAATTGATGTTTGGCATGTTGCGATTGGAGATATAACCACCAGGGAGAAAAAGCTAGAACAATTAACACAAAATAACCTATTAATACCTACAATTTTTCACGTGAATTCTATTGTAAGTCCTTCTGCTACGGTTGGTGAAGGGACTTTTGTAAATGCTGGGGGAGTAATAAACGCATCAGTAAAAATTGGAAGAGGATGTATTGTAAATACTTCCGCAAGCGTTGATCATGATTGCATGATTGATGAATTTGTAAATATTGGGCCTGGATCCCGTTTAGCTGGTCATGTTTCTGTAGGAAAACAATCTGAATTAGGGACAGGGGTTATCGTTTTACCAAACGTTAAAATTGGAAAAGGTTGTATCATTGGGGCTGGCTCTGTAGTAGTAGAAAATATACCTGATTATAGCTTGGCTTATGGTGTTCCTGCTAAAATTATAAAAAATTTAACAAATATTTTATAACAAATTTCTGGACTATAAGACCCTATAACTCCCCTTCATTCCCATTATCCATAACCCAGCTCATCATAAATTTAATCGAGACCTAAATAGACGAGTCCAATACGTTGTTTTATCGAAAATTCGTTTCCAAATTAAATCCGATATTTGAATCATTCCAATCTAATCTTTTTTCATCCAGATTTTCTTGATAATGAGACTCTGTCGTAAAATATAATTATAGTAATAGGTCTTTCACCTAACATCCGATATCCAACCTAACATCCGATATCCATGAGCTACTTCTTTAGGAAAATTGCAGCATAACCTGAGGACGGTCAGGCTCCTGTTCAATCTGGTTTCCTGGGCTCATTAAGGCCTTCACTATCATGAAAAACAAGAAGATTTATGTGTTTACCCTACATGCAATGCCTTGATAGTATTTTATGATTCGAGGGAGAATCCTCCTGCTCAAGGGAAAAGGATGTGTATTATTGGGGTGAGGAAAATCCAACCTTTGTCAGCGCCAGTTTCTAAAACGTTGGTAAGTTTGTTTTATTATCGTTTTATTAGTATATAAGTTTAAAATTGATTAGGCTTTTCCTCTGAATTAATGGTCATAAAAGCCCTTCCTGTCACCCTGCCAATATGAATGCTTTCATACTTGTCCACACCTTTTTTATTCTTGTAGCAATGTTAAAATTGAATTAGCTTGTATTCTACTGTTCTTATGTTTTTATTTCTTAATCATTTTATGATTTACATAGACAATGGTAACGCGAACCCCACATTATTTGATTCAGCAAGCTTAGAGTTAACGGCCCTTTCTTTTTATGTCACTGACATAGAAAAAGACCAGATTCCACTAAATATCTACAATAGAACCGGCCCCAATACATTTTTTTCTGAAAAGACCTCATTATTTGTTTTCTGTTTCCCAAGAAAAACCTATTTCCGAATCATCCCAATCAATCCGTTTCTCATCAGGATTTATCGGATTATATGACTCAGTTGTGAAGTAAAGAATCGTAGCAGGTTTTTGCCCGAGAACACGATACCCATGCGCAACGCCTTTTGGTATCAGTAGCATGATTGGATTTTCCTCACCCATATAATACACATCAGTTTCTCCCTTTGTAGAAGAGCCTTCCCTCAAATCAAAAAGAACGACTTGGGCATTCCCTGAAGGAAAAAACCATAGATCATCCTGTTTCTCATGATAATGAAAAGCTTTAATGACTCCTGGATAACTCATCGAACAAGAAGCCTGACCAAATCTCGATAACAATTCAGGTTCATCATCGCGGACAAGCTCTGCAAAAAAACCACGGTCATCACAATGTTTAACAAGTTTCTTTACCTTCACACCTTCAATCATGAGAGACCTCTTTTCGAATAAATTCCTTTAATGCTTCGTTCCATGAACGGGGGATTTGAACTTTTTCTCGAAGCAGTGCTTTATTTTCTAGGACTGAAAAATGAGGTCTCGGAGCTATAGCACCAAATTCTTCAGTAGTTATGGTTTTCACCAAATTTGGATTGAATCCTGCTTCCTCAAAAATCGATTTTGCAAACATATACCAAGAACATGAACCAGAATTACTAACATGATAAATGCCGTTTTTCTTATCAAGTAAATGACTAATTGTTTCAGCAAGATCATTTACATAAGTAGGGGAACCAACCTGATCATTTACAACTCTTATTTCTTTATTTTTTTTCGCAAGTTCTATCATAGTCTTCACAAAATTATTTCCATCATGACCGTATAACCAGGAAGTCCGGATCACTGTCCCATTATTTGTTGAAAGTACCAATTGTTCCCCAATCCATTTGCTCATACCGTATATAGATTGTGGGTTTGGAACATCTTCCTCCAAGTACGGAGATTGCTTATTTCCATCAAACACATAATCAGAACTAATATAAAACACACAGGCACCAACCATATTTGCAGCTAGCGAAACATAGCCCGTACCAAGGCTATTTACTTCAAAAGCCTTTTTACGCTCCGTTTCACATTGATCCACGGCAGTAAATGCGGCAGCATGAATAATGATTTGCGGCTCAAGTTGAGTAATTTTTTTATATACTTCCTCTTTTTCTGAGATGTCTAAATCATTTTTACTTAAACTTACTACAGTATGATATTGACCTAACCGTCTTTCTAGTTCTCTTCCTAACTGGCCATTGGCACCGGTAATGACAATATCCAAATTCTCACCCATTCTTTTGTTCGTTTTGGCGATACCATTCGATTGTCCTTTGAATCCCTTCATGAAAAGAAATAGTTGGACTCCAACCTAGTTCCCTCGAGATTTTCGAGGAATCCATGGAGTATCGGCGATCATGACCTTTCCTGTCCGCTACATACTTGATTAGTTTTTCGTCTTTTCTTAACTTCTTTAAAATATAGTCGATTATTTCTCGATTTGTTTTTTCTTCCGAACCTCCAATATTATAGATCTCTCCGGCCAATCCCTTTTCAAGAACAGTATGGATGGCCCGGCAATGATCCTCAACATATATCCAGTCACGAATGTTTAATCCGTCGCCATATAAAGGGATTTCTATATTATTTAAGGCTCTCGTAATGACTTTAGGAATGAATTTTTCTGTATGTTGCATGGGACCATAGTTATTGCTGCATCGTGTTACCGTTAACGGTAGTTGATAGGTTTGAAAGTAGGATCTTACTAATAAATCCGCACTAGCTTTACTTGCTGAATATGGATTGTTCGGAAAAAGAGAGGTTGTTTCAGTAAATGGAGAATCATACGGCTCTAAAGAACCATATACTTCATCTGTTGAAATTTGAATCATTTTATGAGCTTTTCCAGATATAACCGCTTGCAATAGGTTATATGTCCCAATAATATTTGTATGAATAAACGGAAATGCATTCTCAATACTACGGTCTACATGGGATTCGGCTGCGAAATTAATGATGGCAAAATAATCTTGATCAAATACCTTGGATAATTCTGTTTTTTTACCAATATCCGCTTGAATACTACGACAGCGATTCGATTTCATAAATGATTGGATATTCTCAAGATTACCGGCATAGGTTAAAGAGTCCACGTTGGTTATATAGTAATTAGAATTCTCAAGCAAATAGGATATAAAATTGGATCCAATAAAACCGGCTCCACCTGTTATGAGGAGGTGTCGTTTCACTTCGCACCCTCCTTCTTTATTTTTTCGTGTACATATTGATTCGCTTGATAAAGCGACTCATGTGTACCTGCATCAACCCACCATCCTTTCAAAATATCATATTGCAGTTGATCATCTTGAATATATAGATTATTCACATCGGTTATTTCTAACTCATTTCGATGTGAAGAATGAATCGTTTCAATATATTCAAAAACCTTTTGATCAAACATATAGATTCCAGTCACACAATATGAAGACGGAGGACTGCTCGGTTTTTCAATGATGGACTTTATTTTTTGATTGGTTTTGTCTAAATGAGGTACACCATATCGAGTAAGTTCTTCCACTTCTTTTAGAAGTAACATTGCACCCTTTTTCTGTTTTTGAAATGAATGAACAAAAGGGGATAAAGAATCTTCAAAAATATTATCTCCTAGTAATACGACAAATTTTTCATTATTTATAAATTTTTTAGCTGACATTAGTGCATCTGCTATTCCTGCACCTACGTTACCCTGTATTTTAAATTGAATGTTTACATGGAGATCTTCTCCAAGTCCCAATAAGTCGATAAAGGAACTAAGATGGTTTTTATTTGTTACAATTAAAATTTCATTTATTCCTGCTTCTTTCAACTTTAAAATTGACCAATAAATCATCGGGTAAGGTCCTACTGGCAAAAGATGCTTATTCAGAAATTTTGTCAATGGCTCTAGACGAGACCCTGTACCTCCAGCAAGTATTACTCCTTTCATTCATTTTTACCACCTTTTATCAGAAGTTTTACAAGAATCAAAGAGCTTCTTCCCAATCATGTTGATTTTACATATTACTATATGACAGACATACTCACTTGACATACAAATTATTTTTTTAAAAAAAACAGTTTACCTTCTTAAGTTATTATTGATATTTGGGTATTATTATTATATTTTACTTTTCACACCATTCACTGTCATTTCTACCCTACATTCTTATGGGTGTGAAACGATTAGCTCTAAATTACCCTTAATTTCAAAATCCCCTAAATCGAACGGCAGAATAAAATGGTCTCCTTTTTTGATTAAAGATGTTCCATCTGCTGTCTTAATTTGTCCATGTCCATTTCCTTCGATTACACTTGCTAATTGAAACCTTTCGTTTTGGGTATAAGAAAATAACTATTTAAGTTCCATTTATATACAGAGAAATACTCTGAATCTACAATTTTGTTATAGTTGCCTCTTCTTTGTTTATCACCATGTACCCTGATTCTTTTAGTTCATGAGGAGATATTGTTACATCAATCGCTATATCTAAATGTAATTTCCTCAGGTTACCATTACTGTCGACACGGTCATAATCATAGACACGGTAAGTGGAGTCAGAGCTTTGTTGTGTTTCCAAAACGAGGACTCCTTTACCTAGAGAATGTATCGTACCAGCTGGTACATAAAAAAAGTCACCCGGTTTAATTTTTACTCTTTTAAGTAATCGGTCCCATTGCTTATTTTCAATCATGTTAATTAATTCTTCCTTTGTATTTGCATTATGCCCAAGTACAATTTCTGAATCTTCTTCGCAGTTGATTATATACCAACATTCTGTTTTACCCTGCGTACCGTTTTCCTTGTTATTAACATTTTCATCGTTAGGATGAACTTGTATAGATAAATCATTATTCGCATCTAAATTTTTGTTAAAAGTGGAAAATTCCGCTGTTTCATTTCACCAAAAACCCCAGGGTATTTTTCCTAAATCTCTACTAGAGAAAAGCCTTTAAATTCACCTGCATTTACAACACTTTGCCCTGATGGGCAGAAGTGGCCCAACATTCACCTATAATTTTTTGAAAGAATATTATAATGAAATTTGTCTCGTACCGCAGTGCCTCCCCATATTTTTTCTTTGAAAACCGGTTGTAAAAATATTGGGTGTATCAACCTTCTTCAAACCCCTCCATATTGATTTTCGCAATTTTCACCAAAATCGTAAACATCTACTAAATATTATTAAATTTGATAACTTGAAGAATCGGTAACGTTGCTTCTACGGAATTGTAGCAGGAATTGTATCATAAGTTTATTAATCTTTTATCAAGATCTTCCATTTCAAAAAAGGTAGCCAATAAACGAATCTATAAGAAGCCCTATTCGTCTTAACACACCCAAATTCAAAAAAGACCTGGATCAACTCCAAGTCCTTTCTGCTAAACATCTTCTACATATTTTCCCTAACCTAGATTAACCGTGATTAGGTTTGTTAGTACACTAGATACCTACTTCCACTGACATTCGGTTCGGTAAGGCCAATCAATAAGCGGCTCAATCCAGTTGACAAGCCTGCTAGACCAACTGGCAGGTTAAGTAATGACTGTCCCGACTCGCCAATTTGAAGAGTATCAAATAGTTGGGTAACTAATGTGTTAAAGATAAAGATAGTTATAGACTGCTTCAAGCAAAGACAGGTTTTTTGGGGAATATCCGGATACCGTACCCTACAATGATAACAATTTAGGATTCAGACAGCCTAAAATAAATTAGAACTGATAGGTACGGAAGCTACTTAAGAATCCGCTTTGCTTGAACCGTTAGCTGACCGTGACGCAACCCTTTTGTTCCTCGTAGAGATTACTAAAGAAGCAGGAGTGACTTCATTAATATACATCCCAATATGGAATCGTAATTCTCTTGTATAAAATGCAAGGTGTATGACAGTGAAGACGAAGGTAATTGGAGCATTGGTTAAGAATTAAGTTATATGTTAACGAAAAGGACTATCCTATTTTTCATACTTTCATTTCTTTCTTAAAATGAAAGTATTTCACTTAATAAGAAATAACTCCACCAAATAAAAAAAGCTACATACCCTCAATAAAAGGGCATGTAGCTTTTGATCACCATCATTTTTGGAATTGTAATTGATGCAGATTGGCAAAAATGCCCCCCTGCTTAAGTAAGTCATCGTGACCGCCTTCTTCAGCAATTCCTTCTTCCGTAACAACCACGATCTTGTCAGCGTTACGAATGGTTGCTAATCGGTGCGCGATGATTAACGTAGTTCTGTTTTCAGCTAGTTCCGTAAGAGCCTGCTGGATTATTCTTTCCGTCTCCGTATCGAGTGCAGAGGTTGCCTCATCGAGAATTAATATTGGCGGATTCTTCAAAAACATCCTCGCTATTGCAATTCGTTGTTTTTGTCCACCCGATAATTTCAAGCCTCGTTCACCTATTTGAGTTTCATAGCCTTCTGGAAGTCCTTCAATGAAAGTCTCCAAATGGGCTTTCCTTGCGGCTTCCTGAATTTGTTCATCCGATGCTCCAAGCATTCCGTACGCAATGTTCTCTTTTACAGTTCCTGTGAAAAGGAATACATCTTGCTGGACTATGCCAATTTGTGAGCGCAATGACTTTTTCGTCATTTCCCGAATATCAATTCCATCAATGGATATTGAACCGGCCTTAACATCATAAAAACGTGGAATCAATGAACATATAGTCGTTTTCCCAGCTCCTGAAGGCCCGACAAAAGCGATGGTTTCACCAGCTTTAATTGTTAGATCAATTCCTTTTAAAACTGGCTTTTTGTCTTCATAGTTAAAAGAAACATCTTTAAAGGAAATATCCCCTAATAGGGTGGTCATCTCAATTGCATCCTTTTTATCCACTACATCAGGCGCGACATCCAGTAGTTCCGTAAAACGCTTAAAGCCGGCCATCCCTTTTGGATAGAGTTCCATCAACGCACTGATTTTGTCAATCGGCTTAAATAATACGTTAACATATAAGACGAATGCAACCAGTTCCCCATAAGATAGCTGCCCATGAAAAGTCAGCCAAGCTCCAATCACCAATACGGCAAGGGTCATGAACCTCGTCATCATGTAAATGCCTGATAAGCTAAAGGACATAACCTTATAACCTAGTAGTTTCGCTTTACGGAATCTGCGATTATTAGTAGCAAATCTTTTCATTTCATATGTTTCATTCGTAAAGGATTGTACAACCCTCACTCCTGAGACGCTATCTTCCACACGGGCATTTACATCCGCAACCTCTGTATACATTTTCTTCCAAGCTTTATTCATCTTTAAATTACTTATGACAATCAATAACACGAGAAACGGTAAAATACAAACCGATACGAGTGCCAGTTTCACGTTGATTGTCAACATAATCCAAAATGCACCTATAAAAGTCATGAAGGCAATGAATAAATCTTCGGGACCATGGTGAGCAAGTTCACCAATATCGAACAGATCATTGGTTATGCGGCTCATGACATGGCCGGTTTTCGTGTTATCAAAAAAACGAAAAGATTGTTTCTGCACATGCTCAAATAATTCCTCACGCATATCAGTCTCGATATTTATACCCAATTTGTGACCCCAGTACCCTACGATGAACTGTAAGAAGGTACTAATGATATAAAGCAGGAACAAACCGGCACTTACCGAAACAATGGCAGACCAATCGTCGCCAGGCAGCAGTGTATCAATAAACCACTGAACAGCTAGCGGAAATGCAAGCTCAAGTACAGCCACGACCACTGCACTGAAGAAATCAATAATGAATAACCGCTTATGCGGCAGGTAATATGAAGCAAAACGTCGAATCATCAAATTTTTCTCCTTTTTTACATATATTAAGGAGTATAATTCCATATTCCATATTGAGCAAGCATTTCAGAACGCCCACGTTCATATTATGGTAAAATCATTTATAAAAAAAGCCAACCCGGCTCATGCAATCAATTGAATTTAGGAGTGAATCCAGTGTAAAAAAAATAACCATTCTAAATATCCATGAACTTTATTTTCGTAAAGGATGGTATTCATGAAAAATACATCGTTTCGATGCCTTTGGATTGGTCAGGCATTTGCAAATCTAGGGGATATTTTTTATGTAGTCGGGTTGATTTCACTATTATATAATTTGACGGGGTCTGCCTTCTATTTGAGTTTGCTCCCGTTCAATACAACGATTTTTCGGTTCATCAGCAGTTTACTTGCCCCCCTTGTCATCGACAGGTTTCCTTTAAAAAGAATCATCGTTCAATCTCAATGGTGGAAAACGATCTTACTCGTTTGCCTAGGAATCTTTATAATAAGTATCGATCATGGTTTTTCTGTTGCTGTCATTTTCTTCATTGCCTTGATTTCATTATTGGACGGAATCGCTGCCCCGGTTAGCGCAGCTTTGGTTCCTCAATTAGTTCCAAAAGAAGAGCGGATGAAAGCGAATGGTTTCTTGAATGTGATCACCCAGACCATCTTTGTAGCAGGATGGCCACTAGGTTCCATCTTATTGATAAGTACAAACAGCAGTTTCATCATTTGGCTTACGGTCATGCTTTATGCCGTTTCAACGATCTATACAGGAAGAATCAAAGTCCCTGAAAAAGCGACGGACCCTGTTGCTCCTTCAAACTGGGATTCGATTAAATCCGGATGGGTTGCGATTCGTCACATCCCAGCTATCCGTACCCTCATTTCCATTGATTTCATAACCACTTTAGCTTCAAGCGTGTGGGTGGCTGCCGTTATCTATATATATGTAGAACAGAACCTGCAACTGGGTGAGGAATGGTGGGGGTACATTAACACAAGCTACTTTGTCGGCATGATTTTCAGTGGATTGATCGTCATCCGTTTTGCCAAGTTACTAGAAAAACATATTGGATTCTTCATCACTTTCGGGCTATTTCTCAGTGCACTGCTGATCCTGCTTTTTGGAACTACCAGTATTCCTGCATTAGCTTTGCTGCTGGCATGCCTGTATGGGCTCCCGGAACAAATCCGGGAAGTGATCTATACCAAGCTATTCCAAGACCATGCTACGGAAAAGACGCTTGCAAAAATTCATGCCGTTTGGGGAGCAGTCATCAATCTTACATTTGCCGGCTCTGTCTTACTATTAGGCTTTATAACGGAAACATACAGTGTCAAAACAACGTTCCAATTTTCCTCCACCCTGATATTCCTTGCCTTTCTCTATGCAACTTTTAAAAGGAACGACTTACAAGGGAAGCAATGTGATCAATCGCTGTCAAGTAAGTCATCTAATCTTCCTAGATGATTTCGATTCACGAAAAAAAGGAGCCTTGGTTTTCCATGGCTCCTTTTTTTATCGTTTCAAGACCCGTTTAACACAATTGCCTCTCTTTAAAATCTTACTCGGTATGATTGGCCTGCCTCTGTTAAAAGCTTTACAACCAAACAAGGGAAGTAAATATATAAACCGCCTGCACCCATTCATTCTATTTGATAATCCAAATATTATTATCTATAAACTCCCAATTCTGCGGGAATTCCAAACCAATCTGCCAATAAGTTGCACCTATCAGTTCATATGCATCAATCATTTCATATTTTGCACTTATCGATCGTATATCTTCAAACCAAACGACATGATTCGAATTCTCTCTTCGGTAGGAATAGAAAGGTGAAGCGGCTGAGGTGTCAAAATTTATTTCAGCACCAGTTGCAATGGCAAGGTTTTGGGCATTTTGAGCTGATAAAGCTTTCGTCTCGTGGCTCGGTACTATCCAATCGTATCCATACATAGGAAATGCCGACTGCAGTTTATATTCAGGAATATTCAACAAAGCATAACGAAGAACCTCTCCCATCCACCAAAGTGGGGAAATGGGTTCAGGCGGTCCAGTCGGATACCCATAGTCAATGGTCATCACGGCAACAAGGTCAGCTGCCTCTCCGATCCCCCGATAATCATGCCCGCCTACAATTCGATTATCAGGATTATCCGCTGTTTTTGCATGTACGTTCACATGCAGGATCAGTTCGTTCAAACCCTCCTTTAATTCTTTTAAAAAAAGCACATAATCGGAACGCCTGGCAGGTGGGATGAATTCGATGTCCATGCTGACACCCCCATAGCCTTTCTGCCTAACGAAAGTCAGCATACTATTGATTAAATTCGCTCTGTATACTGAACTGGCAAGGACATCACCAGCCAAATCAGCATCGAAATCTCCATCTTGAAAGTTTCGGATCATCAGTAGCGGCTTCACCCCTGTCTGTTCGCATTTCGCGATAAGCGGGAGATCATCTCCATCAACGTACGCATGCCCTTCCCTTGTAAACGAATAAGCGACGATGGCTAAATAGGATAATTTATCACCATTCTGCTCAAGTGTTTCAAATACGATTCCACCTGAAGTCGGGAAGGCAAAACCCAGCGTAATCAATTGATTTTTGTAAGGAGACGGTATCAATATTTCCGTACCGACTTTTAGCGAGTTTTCAGAGATTCCAGGGTTTGCCTCCTTGATTGCCGCTGCACTCGTACCAAAACGACTGCCGATTTTAGTAAGGGTATCCTGACTTTTAATTAGATACCTTCGATTCACCGCTTTTTCATTAGGTATATACAATGCCAGACCAGGAACCAAAGTTGTTGATTCCAATCCGTTGACTTCAATTATCCTCGATGGGGCAACTTTATTTTTCGAGGCAATTTCCCAAAGGCTGTCACCTTTTTTCACAATAATGATCGTCATTCAAAACCCTCCAAACTCCCTCCAAAAAAGTTTATGTTATTCAGGTAATTGGATAGAACGAATTATCACATTTCCTAATGATGATTCGTTTTTTTAATGGAATAAAGGATCACAAAAAAAAGAGGCTGTCCAAAGGGACACCTCCTACGCTATAAGGCATATTTCCTATACATCAAAGCAAATTCTTAATGTCGTAGAACTTCCCATTCTCCAAATCTTCTGCTTCAAGCAGCTGCAAAAGTTTATCTGCCACAAATTCGGGGCTTCTTAATATGCCCTTCTCTTTATATTCATGAAATTTGTCTCGATCGGCAAAGTCCCGTTCTTCTGCTGATCGGATTGTCCCTTGCATCTCCGTATCCATTACACCTGGTGAAAAAGAAATGAGAGACGTAGGAAAAGACGTTTTATCCTGTTCCAACCCTGCAACCCGTGTAAACATTTCCAGCCCCGCCTTAGTACTGCAATAGGCTGCCCAGCCATGATAAGGATTTTTTGCTGCTCCTGAAGATATGTTGACCAATACCTTCTTTCTGTTCCAGTCCTTTGTCTGTTTAACGAATTCATCAGCCAATACGATGGGTGCCATGAAATTCACCCGCATGCTCGTTTCCAAATTTACTATACCAAGGTTTCCTACCGGCTTAATAGGTTCAATGACACCTGCATTATTAATGAAATAAATGTCACTTGTATCATCGACTTCAGTAAGGATCTCATTGACTAAGGAAGGCAACTTTTCAGTTTCATTCAAGTCCAGTGAAATAAATGTAAGTTTCGTCCCGGAACCGTCAGCAATCCGATGCATTTCAGGATGGGCCGTACGGGAAACTAAAATGCAATGATCACTTGTCTGCAAACACCCTTTTGCGATTGCAGCACCTAAACCTTTTGAAGCTCCTGTGATTATAAACGTTTTCACAGCTTTTCCCCCTTTTCTGGATATAAACTATTTTACCAAAACGAGTTCGGAATGGTCTCACCACATATCGTGATTTTAGGATAAGACTACTGTTTTATGAAATCTAGCTCCGTACTTGGTTTAAAAATGCAGGAAGCCTCAATCATTGACTTTGAGACAACAGAAGTTCCATATAAAATAAAGCAAAGCTGATTGGAGTGGGTGTGCAAGACTCCTGCGGAAAGAGCGCGTCCTAGGGAGACCCCGCAGCGGAAAGCGAGTGCCTGGAGAGGAAGTCAACGATTTTGCAAACTCAATGATTAACAATGGTCTACAACTGAAATGGAATGGATTTCTGAAATCAAGCTCCGCACTATAAAAACTGCAGGCAAACTCGATTTTTCGAATTTGTCTACAGTCTGAACAGACCATGTAGTAATGGTTCGTTTATTTAAAATATTATAATATCGGTGATACCAGCCTTGCAATGGACTCTTTAAAACGAATCCACTTTGATCGTTTTTCAAACTCTTCAATTGTAAGCTGCCTGCATACTTCGACATCCTTATAAAAAATCCTGGTCAGTGTTTCGGCCATTCCTTCATCATAAATGAAGGCATTGACTTCAAAGTTCAATTTAAAACTACGGACATCAATGTTTGCTGTCCCCACCGAGGAGACCTCCTCGTCCACCACGATCATCTTCGCATGAATAAAGCCGTTATCATAGATGTATACCTTAGCACCCGCTCTTAATAGCTGCCCTGCATTGAAAGTCGTTGCCCAATAAACAAATAGATGATCAGGTTTATTCGGAATCATGATTTTCACATCTACCCCTGATAAGCTCGCAATCCTGAGTGCATCCAATAAACTGGCATCCGGTATGAAGTAAGGTGTTTGAATGAGAATCGATTTCTTTGCTGATGAAATTAATTTAATATAGCCATTTTTAATTTGTTCCCATTCAGAATCCGGCCCACTTGTCACTATTTGCAAATCTATATTCCCTTGGGTCTCTACAATAGGGAAATAATGAGGCTGATAAGTTATATCATGATGCTTTGATGCCTGATTCCAATCCAGGATAAACCGAGTTTGAATGGCTTTGACAGCCGAACCCTCTATACGAAGGTGTGTATCACGCCAATAACCGAATTTTGGATTAAGCCCTAAATATTCATCACCAACATTAAAGCCTCCAACATACCCTACTTTTCCATCTATGATGACGAGCTTTCGATGGTTACGGAAATTCAGTCGTAAATTTATAAATTTTAATTTGGATGGAAAGAATGCCTCCACTCGTCCTCCAGCCTGCCTAAATTCCCTGAAGAAACGTTTAGTCATCCCTCTAGATCCCAGTTCGTCATAAAGCAGCCGAACTTTGACGCCTTCATTCGCTTTTTTAGTCAAAGCTTCAATGAATCGTTTACCCAGGCCGTCCCTTTGAATGATGTAATATTGTATATGTATATGGTTTTCGGCCGCTTCGATATCTTTAAAAAGCTGGTCAAACTTATTTTTCCCTTCCGTAAAAATATCGACTTGATTATCTTCAGTAAGTACGGCATCATTGTTTCGGAGATGCATATAAATCAAATCACGATAATTACTCGAAGAAGCATTTCGAAAAGGAAAATGATTCGTTGAAAGCTCTTCCATCTGTTTATCAATGATTTCTTCGATCCCGATCTTCTTCTTATCCTCCCATTGGAATAAGTGTGCGTGCCTTAGACTTGTTCCAAAAAGCAGGTATAAAATAAAACCGACTACAGGCAAAAAATATAAAACCAATAACCAAGCCCAGGTCGTGCTCGCTTCCCTTCTTTCAAAAAATATGACAATCGTTGCAAATAAAATATTTAGAATGA
Source organism: Peribacillus sp. YIM B13477 (assembly GCF_042787955.1). Taxonomy (NCBI): domain Bacteria; kingdom Bacillati; phylum Bacillota; class Bacilli; order Caryophanales; family Bacillaceae; genus Peribacillus; species Peribacillus sp. YIM B13477. The sequence goes on along the minus strand of NZ_JBHZPD010000001.1, from coordinate 939,613 downwards.
TGACGAGGCCGAGCAAAACCGATGTAACATGCGTAAATTCCATAGCATACCCTCACTAAATTTTTATCCCTTTAAGGATACCATGCAAATTCTTTATATCAAAGGATTTGCTTATCAGAAATGAAAACAGAGAATTCACAAAAATGGACCTCTTCTTGTAGAGGCCCATTTTAAAAATCCCATCCACCCCGGACACTAAAATTTCTCAGATTGGCCAGGCTGTCTAATAATATTTGTCTTAAAAATCCCTATTTAACAATAATATAATTGCTTACCGGCTTTTCACTAATAAATTCACAGCTTCTTTCACTAGCTCTTCGGGATTCTTTTCCCCGGATTCATTAGCCTCCCGGACGCATTCAACAAGATTGGAACTTACTATTACCCCAATTGTCCGATCGATTGCAGATCTGGTTGCAGATAACTGAGTTACTACATCCCTGCAATCTTTATTATCCTCCATCATTTTCAAAATCCCACGAAGCTGTCCTTCAATTCGCTTCACTCTATTTTTAACCTGCTTATCGTACTCCATGTGAGGCCTCCTACCCTGCCTATTACTTATGAATCCTATCCAGACATCCATCATAAAACCTTTTCAGTCGAAATGAAGGTTTGATAAAAATCTTACAATTTATAATACATACCACTTAGGTATAATTGTCAAGTGCCAATATCCAATGAAACTCCAATATGTAATTCCTATTTTTGTACAAGAAGACTTTGTGCAACTGCCTCAGAAAACTCGATCGTCATTTGGGGAACGTAGGTTTTTAACAAAGCATTGACGATAGGTGCTTTAGCGCCTTTTGCCGTAATCGCCAGGCAGCCAGTCATTTTAGTCTGTCCAATTCCGCACTCTTCCGCTAAAAAATAGCCATGCCCATCAAATTTTTCATTTAATCCCTTAAGCTTAAATGTTACCTTATCGGGTTCAATCCATTCCAATATATTCACTTCCAGTTTAATTTTCTTCTTCATTAATCCCAAATCGCTTTTAAACTCCCAAATAAGTGTCCGCTCATTTATCATCTCATGATTGATATATCCTGGGACTAGAGGTGCCCAACGATCTATGCTACTTACAAAACCCCATACCGTTTTTTTGGAAACAGGTAATATGATACTATGCACACCTTCTGACAAAGCAGTTCCCCCTTAATCATTCTATTTACATCTTTGTAATGTATGGCTGAACAATACTGAATAGAACGGTAAGGTTAGAATCTTGAACAAAATTCCCCCGGTGTAAGATATCATTTAAAGATAATAACAGCAAAGAATCGCCCCTGTAAAAAAGGTACGATCGTTTTTTATTGCTGGGCCTCAGACTTTAGACAAACTCGAAAAATATTGAATGCCTATATTTTTTTGGGGGAATGTAAAATATAAGCGTTGATTTCCACTCCAGTCACTCGCTTTCCGCGTGCGGTCCGCCCTCGGCGCTCTTGGCGCCTGTAGGGTCGCTTTTCCCGCAGGAGTCTCGTATCCTCCGTTCCAATCAAACTTTGCTTAAAATTCAGATGCAACCCTTTTGGTCTACAAACTCAGACCCAGCTTAATCGCTGGGTCTTTTTTTTAGGCAAAGATTATTCTTCCGTATCTTTTTCAGTTTCTTCATTTTCTACAATTAAAGAAGGTTCAGGATCAGAATAACTTATTAATCTGGTGCGAATTCAACCGTATACATATTCAATCTTGGATTTGGGTCAATCCAGGCGCTTTCAAACACGAAGACCACTTTATAATTTGCGTAATCGGTATAAGTGACATAGTAATTCCCTTCTTGTTCCACTTCACTTACCGGTTCACCGATCAATTCCTTCAACATGGATAAATGAATGGTTTGCAATTGCGGATCAAAATCATCAATGGCGGTAATCGTCTTTCTACCTGTTGAACCGTCATAGAGGAATCGGACATTCCGGCTCCAATAATTGGCTGCAACGGTACTTAAATCTTCCGGTTCACCCCAGGCTTTTTCCACTTTCTTCAACGAATCACCTACAAAAAATGGTCCACTGCTAATGGATTGTTGTGATTCGTAGGCTAAACCCATGATTTGCCGAATCAAAAGGTCTGGCGTGGATTGCGATGATATTGAATCTGTTGAAGCATAAGCAGCCTGCACACTAAACATGAGAAATGCGAGCAATAGAAATGTAACGCTTCGGATAAAACGATTCACTTGTTTCAAAATATCCTCCCTTCCATATGGAAATGACGATTACATCATTTTAACAATCTAAAAAAGATGAAAAATTGCGCATGTCATTCCATTTGGGTTTTTACCATTACCATTAATATTCATTGGAACTTTGGACACATACCATTCGTTCAGAAAAAATTTTCAAATGAAAGATTATCCGATTAAGCCATTTCAAGTGAGCCACATTTTATCCTGATCTAAAACTGATGCCAAAAAGGACTCAGTCAGTAACTTGAAGTCAATGGTTCCTTCTTTGTCCGAATGGGCACAAAAAAATGTTGACAGCGTTTTCTTATGAAGATAGTATAATTATTACAAGTTAACGATGGTGGAGATTTGGAGACTCATGCTTTAATAGGACCTTTTAACAAAAGGTTACTATTTTGGTATGGGTTTTTTTATGTATCATCATCATTACTTTATTTAATTAGGTTCAAAAATATCATATTAAGGAGGAATTGGATGCTCAAATTATTTAAGCCAGCTCTACCAGTTGAAAGATTACCGGAAGGAAAAATAGATTCTGAATATAAGAAACTCAGATTACAAGTTTTCATCGGTATCTTCATTGGATATGCAGCGTATTATTTAATTCGTAAAAACTTTTCCATGGCAATGCCATATTTAAAGGAGGAAGGCTATACAACTGGAGAGCTAGGTCTTGCATTATCAGCTATCTCGATTTCATATGGGATAAGTAAGTTTGTAATGGGGACTGTGTCAGACCGAAGTAACGCGAGGTATTTCTTGCCAGTAGGTTTGATACTTGCTGGAATCGTCAGTTTACTTATGGGACTTGTTCCATTTTTCACATCATCGGTTACAATCATGTTCATCATGTTATTCATTAATGGGTGGTTTCAAGGAATGGGCTGGCCTCCATCAGGGAGAGTCCTTGTCCACTGGTTCAGTGTAAGTGAAAGAGGAGGGAAAACGGCAATTTGGAATGTTGCCCACAATGTGGGTGGTGGCTTAATGGCACCATTGGCAATTGCAGGTGTCTCCATCTTTGCAACATTAATGGGTTCTTCATATGCAGGTTATGAAGGAATTTTTATACTACCTGCTCTAGTTGCCATATTAATAGCAATCATATCATTTATCTTAATACGTGATACACCACAATCAGTTGGATTGCCGCCGATTGAAGAGTATCGTAATGATTTTCCTAATAAAATGAAAAAAACGTTTGAAACAGAACTTACAACAAAAGAGATATTATTTAAATATGTATTAAATAGCAAATGGGTCTGGGCGATTGCGATTGCAAACATCTTTGTATATTTCGTCCGTTATGGGGTACTTGATTGGGCACCAACCTATTTAAGCGAAGAAAAGGGCTTCAACATGGACGAGTCCAGTACGGCTTATTTCTTATACGAATGGGCAGGTATTCCGGGTACTTTATTATGCGGCTATATCTCTGATAAAGTTTTTAAAGGCCGTCGGGGACCTGCTGGCGTTGTCTTCATGCTAGGAGTATTAATCGCAGTCCTTGTTTATTGGTTTAACCCTGCAGGCAACCCAATGATTGATATTATATCCCTAATTGCGATTGGATTCTTAATTTATGGACCAGTAATGTTAATAGGTCTGCAAGCACTTGATTTAGTTCCTAAAAAAGCTGCAGGCACTGCAGCAGGACTGACTGGCTTATTTGGATATCTAGGTGGATCTGTAGCGGCTAATGCCATTATGGGATACGTAGTTGACTTTTCAGGCTGGAATGCAGGTTTTACATTAATTACGATTTCTTGTGTACTGGCAGTAGTGGTCTTTGCATGTACTTGGAATGTTCGAGGACAGGAAGTGGTAAAGGGCTAATACAAGCATATTATTGAGCTCAAGTTTCCCCATACCCCTGGATATATTCTAAGGGGGATGGGTTTTCTATTGTCAGTTAAACCGACCCATGATTAGATTGACGCCTTACAATGACTGAATATTCAGTTATATATGGTGAAAAGCAGTTGACGGACGTTTGTTTGACATACCTTATTGAAATGCATATAAAAAATGACCATGCCTTTATACCAACGGTCCTAAAGGCATGGTCATTATATCAAAAATCATATAGATTCATATTTTCTACCAAAATACTGGTTATTGCCGATCAAAAAGAGAAGCCCCCGCTATTCCGGGTTTTGTCATCTCATAAGGATTTAGAATCAGATCCAATTCTTCTTCTGTCAACACATCATATTGTAAACAAAGTTCTCGAACTGACTTCCCTTTCAATATCGCTTCACGGGCAATACGTGAAACCACTTCGTACCCAAGGTGCGGATTGACTGCTGTAATCACTCCGACACTTTGTTCGACATAATCCTTTAAATGCTGCTCATTAGCCTCAATGCCTTCCAAACAATAATCTGTAAAGACATTGAAAGCATTGTTCATAATGCTGATAGATTGCAACAAATTGAATACAAGCACTGGCTCCATTACGTTCAACTCTAGTTGTCCCGCTTCTGATGCTAAGCAAATCGTATTATCGTTCCCGATTACTTGGAAAGCGACTTGATTAATTAATTCTGGCATGACTGGATTTACTTTACCTGGCATGATGGATGAACCTGGTTGACGGGCTGGAAGTGTGATTTCTCCTAATCCCGCTCTCGGTCCTGAAGCCATCAAACGTAAATCATTTGCAATTTTAGACATATTCATCATACATACTTTCAATGAAGCTGATACCTCAGTGTATGCATCCGTATTTTGGGTTGCATCTACTAAATGTTCTGCTCCTACAAGCGGCAAGTTACTGATTTCAGCTAAATATGTAACAACGTTTTCAATGTAACGCGGATCTGCGTTCAATCCCGTTCCCACTGCTGTTGCTCCCATATTCACTTCATATAAATGTTGACGTGATTGACTTATTCTTTTTATATCCCGATCCAAAACGCGACTGTAAGCCTCGAATTCTTGACCAAGGCGAATCGGCACTGCGTCCTGAAGATGTGTGCGGCCCATTTTGATAACATGATCAAATTGTTTTGCTTTTTTCTTTAAAACCGTACTCATCTTGGTCATTGTTTGTAACAATTGCTCCAAAAGACGCAGTGTGGATAAATGAATGGCAGTTGGGAATACGTCATTGGTTGATTGAGACATGTTAACATGGCTATTTGGGCTAACATGTACATAATCACCTTTATTGTGTCCCATAAGTTCTAACGCACGGTTGGCAACGATTTCATTAATATTCATATTCATCGATGTCCCCGCACCGCCTTGAATTGGGTCAACGATGAAATATTCATGCCACTTTCCATCGATCACTTCTTCAGAAGCTTTGACGATAGCGCTTCCAATACCATCATATAACCGTTTGGTATCCATATTCGCTAAAGCGGCCGCTTTTTTAATCATGGCCAGTGCACGAATCATTTCTTCATTGACTTTGTAACCGGTAATCGGAAAATTTTCCACTGCGCGTAAAGTTTGTATACCATAATAAACATCTGCTGGAATTTCCTTTTCCCCAAGAAAGTCTTTCTCGATTCGGTATGTTTTCTCTTCTATCAACATTTCCTCTTGCCCCTTTGTTTGTTCTAGAATGTAATGTCCTCTGCAATCGGTGTTTCCATCATTTCCTTCACTTTTTTAGGATCCTGTGTCTTCGCTAATATCCACATCAACTTAGGAACGATGGCTTCTGTATTCATATTCCTGGAACGAATGATGACATTCTTGTTCACTTTTCGTCCCACTTCGTAAATATCCATATCTTCCCCTTCTTCTAAGCATTGGGTAGTAATGACAACGGATATTCCACATTGCACTAACTCATTCAATTTCTCTAAAATGTTTCTTCCTTGAAATGGAATACCACCGCTTCCATAACTTTCAATTACGATTCCCCGACATTGCTTTTTCAGGAAATCAAAGAATTCAGGCTTAATACCGGGATGCAGCTTGACTAAAGCAACATCAGTACATAGGGAAGCATCCAACTTAGCTTCCTTATTCTTTGGTGAATGAACTGGCTTTAGATACTCAATTTTATCTTTGAATATGGTCGCAATATAAGGATAGTTAATACTTTCAAACGAATCATAGCTTTTCGTTCTCAATTTAATGGCCCTCGTACCCTGAATGACTCTGCCATCAAAAACAACATATACTCCTCCAATATCTTCACAAGCAAACCGGATCGCATCAGAGATATTCCTTTTGGCATCTGTCTTTTTAAAGGCAATCGGGACCTGAGAACCAGTAATGACGATTGGTTTCCCTAAATCTTGTAACATATATGAGAGCGCAGCAGAAGTGTAAGCCATTGTATCTGTTCCATGGGTAATCACAAAGCCATCGTAATCATGGTAGTGCTTATGGATGGATTGTGCCATTTCTGTCCAATCTTCCGGCTGCATATTTGTACTATCAATATTCATCAAAGGCTTACTATCAATCTGACATAGTAAATCCAATCCCGGTAGGTGGCCTAAAATTTCGTCAGCTTTCATTTCTGGAACAAGTCCATTTTTTCCTTCTAACGATGCAATTGTACCACCTGTAGTAAGCAACATCAACTTCTTCATTTTTGATTTTAACTTTTCCAATATACTACCCCCTAATAAGCCTCCCTGTTTCACAATCATTCTAATATCTCAGAAAAGGATGTTTCCGCTATAAATGTTCATGTAACGCGTACAACACATGTAATTATAGTCATGTTTCATAGTGAAATCAAGCGAAAGTTATTCATTACGCGTACACTTTTTTCAATTTGATGTTATAATGGATTTATATAAAAGGAGAGTAATAAAAATGATTTTAAATAGATTGACTACATTAAGGAAGTCCAAAAGATGGTCTTTGCAATATACCGCTGACAGGCTCGGAATCGCCAAAAGTACCTATGCCGGTTACGAATCGGGCCACCGCCGCCCTTCATTAGAAACGATTAATTTATTGGCAGGCTTATATGATACCTCAACTGATTACATTCTGGGTCGAGTAGATTATCCATCTAAGGATATGGGTAATGGGTCACCTCAAGTCATGGAATTAACGGATTTACCAGATATGAAGCTAGCTGTAGATGGAATTTCCCTTTCTGAAGAGGAAACGATTCAATTTATCGCTTTTATTAGAGCTAAACGGGAAGTGGAAATAAATCGCGATAAACAAAATGAAACATAGCAGACATTGAGTTTAAACTGGTATTTGGTAAAAGAACCGTACTTCATCAGCAGGTTCTTATACTGCCTGACATGTTCATTATAACTGTAATATACCGCGGCTTTCATCAATTAGGATAGGTCGGTTCGCCCATTTTGACGGTTGCACGTAATTATTTCTGTGTTTAGAAATTTAAATTTCATTAATTATTATATAGAAGAAAGTCGTTTTTTTAAAAAAATCATCCATCTTCATTTTCTGTTGTCCTCTTTAGCCTTATTCTTTTTCCCCCTTTATCTATTTGCAATGAAAGAAAAAACATGGCAAAGATCATGGTTTCCCCCGGTGAATTAATCAAAAAAAGAAGCAACATGAAGTGAGAGTTATGTCTTAATTCATGTGCTTCTATTATTGGAATCCTTAAAGAAATGGAAAATTGCTCAATATAATGTCTCAACAGATATGCTGCATTTCCATATATTAAGGCATTTCATCTTCTTTTTCCCTATTCTTGAAAGCTTCATGAGTGACAATATCCTCAATCTGTTCATACTGGCGGCTGTGTTCCTTCTCTTCGCTAATTCTATTATTTGGTAAATTTCCTGGATGTCCTTTTTCTTTATGATTAAAATTTTTACCACGACTCATAACTCATTCTCTCCTTTCCATTCATTGTTTGTCTAGTTTTCCCAAGCACGAAAAAAATATGATTTAATTTCTCTTTTTACAGTTTTTGCAAAAGGGTTGGTTTACCCGTAATTTTCAGCCGATCTTGCGCGACTTATTTCTAAAGTGCCAAGAAATTAATAGTTCAATCCTTTCAGATTACTCGAATCTGAATAAAGAGCTCAAAAAAAACAGGAACCGCCAGATTCCTGTTCTTTTTGTTTATAGGTTTCCCGACTAACAATATTTTTGATAACAAAAAATGCTAGGAGAACGTTACCACGGAAGGTCGCCACTTTCTTGAAATGCCCGCAATATGATGAGGAGCGGTTCTGCAACATCCTCCAATTATATTTGCCCCCGCATGGTGCCAATCTTCAGATTTCACATCGAGCCTATTACATGATTCTGGACCATGCCATGTTTTAGTTTCTGGATTATATGATTCACCGGAATTCGGATAAACGATAATTGGTTTATGCGTGTTTGCACGCAACACCTGTATGGCTTCCGTGATAACTGATACAGGCGCACAGTTGATGCCAATTGCGGCAATTTGCTCACTGTCCCCAAACAATCTGGCACACTCCTCCAGCAATGTGCCGTCACTTATCGCTTTTTCATTTTTCAAAGAAAAGGACAGCCAAGCATAGACTTCTGGATAATCTTTCAATAATGAATGTAATACTTTTGCTTCTTGCAGGGAAGGAATCGTTTCAAATGCTAAAATATCAGCTCCTGCTTCAATCAAAGCTGATAATCGTGAGCGATGAAATGCCGCTAAAGTTTCATCTGAAACACCATAATTCCCAACATACTCTGAACCATCTGCAAGATAAGCCCCATAAGGTCCAACTGATGCAGCAACCAATGGCTTAGGTCTAATCGTTTGATATTCTTCCTTCCAAAATTCATCTCTTGCTTTTCTTGCAAGTAAAACCGTTTTCCGGATTAGATCCAATGCCTCTTTTTCTTGTATTCCGCGGAGGGCGAAACCTTCAACCGTTGCTTGATAGCTTGCCGTTATCGCACAGTCAGCACCAGCTCGAAAGTAGTCAGAGTGAACCTGGTAAATCACTTCTGGATTTTCAAGTAATACACGTGCAGACCACAGGGGATCGTCCAAATCACACCCATGACTTTCAAGCTCTGTAGCTAAAGCTCCGTCCAAAATCATGACTGAATGACCTCGTAAAATTGCTTCAATTGGGTTAATTTTATTCTTCATGGTTTTTCTCCTCTTTTCTTTATGGTTTGTGTCAGATAATAACTTCCATAGCAAAACAAAATAAACGGAATGCCACAATATAGTGCAATTCTTTGTGTAGGATCAAATGCAATTCCTATGCAAGAAGCAAGACATAACATAAATGAAACGATTGGTACGAATGGATATAATGGTGTATGGTAAGCCAAATCATTAACTGAGTTTCCTTCGTTTATATATCGTCTGCGAAATAGAAACTGTGACGCGCTAATACTCATCCAAACTATAACCACGGCTAGTCCAGAAATGGATACAAGCACTATGTATACAGTATCCGGCGCAATAATACTCGAGAAAAGTGCTAAAACACCGCCCAGCATACTGAAAAGGACTGCATTCAATGGAACACCCCGTTTTGTCAATTTTGCAAATATTGGCGAAATGGTTTTCTTATCTGCAAGTGACCAAAGCATCCTTGATGAGGCATATAGTCCTGAGTTTGCAGCAGACAAAATGGCAGTTAATATAACAAAATTCATAATATCCGCTGCATATGGCACTCCAATTCGTTCTAGAACGGCAACAAAGGGGCTCTCTAATACGCTTGCATCCGAAACAGGCAATAATGCGGATAAAACAACGATGGTTCCTACAAAAAAGATAATCAATCTCCATAATGTCATACGGATTGCCTTTGGAATCGTTTTTTCCGGATTCACAGTTTCTCCAGCTGCAACTCCGATCAATTCAGTTCCAGAAAATGCAAAATTCACCGCGAGCATCGTCATTAGAATGGCAAAAGCACCATTTGGAAATAACCCTGCGCTTGTAACATTGGAAAATAACGGAGCTGTTTGTGCGTTAATCATTGGAATGAAACCTACCATTGCCGCAGCTCCCAGAATAATGAATATCACAATAGCAAATACCTTAATAGACGCAAACCAGAATTCGGATTCAGCGAAAAACTTTACGGTCCACGCATTTAATGCCAAGACCAAAATAGCAAATAGAGCACTCCATATCCAGACACTGATTGATGGAAACCATCGCTGCATCAACAATCCTGCAGCCGTGAATTCCGAACCTAGTGCAACAGTCCAGGTTAGCCAATACAACCAGGCTACTGTATACCCTGTCCCTGGTCCGATGTATTTGGCTGCGTAACTATGAAACGCACCTGTCTCGGGCATATGCACTGACAGTTCACCTAGACATAGCATGACTAGATAAACCACTAATGCACCAATCAGATACGAAAGGATGGTTCCGAACGGACCAGCCTGTTGAATCGTATAACCCGAACTTAAGAATAAACCCGTTCCAATCACCCCGCCAAGCGATAGCATTATTATATGCCGTGCTTGCATTTGCCTTTGAAAATCATGCTTCCTTTTGTTCTCCATTCTAACTCTCCTTAATCTTGCATCCAGAAAAAACGAAAACGCACTCCAAAAAAGAGTGCGTTACTGACAAATAAACACGTACGGTCTTATCTATCAAGGTTTCACCCCCTGGAATTAGCACAGTGTCTTTGTAGACCTGTTGCTGAGGTTTCATAGGGCCAGTCCCTCCACCTCTCTGGATAAGAAATTATTTTTTTATAACTTTATCAATCTATGAAAAAATTGTCAAGTTTTGTTTCGGAATGTAAAGACTTCCTTTTAAATGCTAACGATCATGGCTGGGGCATTAATATTAAATTGTTTTTGGAACAAGCGCTAAGCGTATTATAATGGCAAATAAAACTAACCGGGTTCATATTGGTCTTAAAAATGGCAACATCTTAAAAGATGTCGCCATTTTTTTCTTTTTCCTTAAGGACGTTCTATTTCAAATAATTCCTCTAGTTTTGTATAAGTATGACCTGCTAATCTCGCTACAGGTTTTAGCCCATTCGGGTCAATACGGCCATTATGATAAATATCTTGCTCTATATGATAACAGACTATTTTCCCTATCAGCAAATCACAACCAGGTTTGTTCTTGGAACCTGCCAATGGAATCGATTGCTCTAATGTACATTCGAACCGCACCTTCGCTTCTTCCAATCCTGGTACGGATACCTTATCACTAACAGCCAGCGTGAAATTAGTAAGACCCAATTCACTTTCGTCAGATGGGAGTTCCTTGGCCGTTCGATTTGCATCAGCAACATTATTTTCGTCAGTGATATGAACAACGAACTCACCTGTTTGAATTGCATTTCGGGCTGTATCCTTTGAAACTCCTTCTTTCCGTTGAACAGAAATGGAAATCATCGGAGGATTTGAACTGACTATGTTAAAAAAGCTGAACGGCGCTATATTGATTGTACCGGTTTCGGATTGTGTCGTAACCAGCGCTATAGGTCTCGGTATAATGCTTCCAGTCAAAAACTTATAATTATCCCGTTCAGTCAGACTTTCAGGGTTAACAGAAATCATCTTCATTCCCTCTCATTCTTATAAAAAGTTCTTTTGAAACCATGAACCTGCTGCATCAACCTCTGAACGTGTCAACTGATGACCGTAATTTTCCCACTGAACTTCAACTGTAGCGCCAGCTTGCCGTAAAAGTTGATTAAGTTCATCAGTTTCTTCTGCTGGGCAAATCGGATCGTTTTTACCTGCAGCTATAAATACAGGCATATCTGAAAGGGACGGCAAAGCAATCCCTCGTCTTGGAACCATTGGATGATGAAGAATCGCTCCTTGTAATGCCCCCTCGTAATGGAACAGCAAACTTGCCGCTATATTTGCACCATTGGAATAACCTAATGCCACCACTCTGTCACGGTCGAAGTCATATTTTCCGGATGCTGATTCCAAGAAGTCATAAAGCTCCTTCGTTCGGAAGATCAAATCCTCTTCATCAAAAACCCCTTCAGCTAACCGTCGGAAATAACGGGGCATTCCATTTTCAAGTACATTTCCCCGTACGCTCAATACGGATGAACCCGGTGAAACCATTTCGGATAATGGCAAGAGATCTGTTTCCGTTCCTCCAGTGCCATGTAAAAGCAGTAGTAACGGAGCTTCTGGATTACTTCCTTTTTGAAAAATATGTTTCATCATTTATCCTCCTCTAGTACTCTCGGCACTGCCGGCAGTAACGTTTTTTCCATAACTTCCCGCTTTTCTTCCAACCATGGCGGCAGCATTAATTTACTGCCCATCGTTTCCTTCGTTTCATCATGAGCAAAGCCGGGTGGATCTGTGGCAACTTCAAAGAGTATGCCTCCATCTTCCCTGAAATAAATCGCATCGAAGTATTGTCGGTCTGTAAAGGGTGTCACACCATAGCCATGGTTACCGATATGCTCCCTCCATTCTTTATGATCTTCATTATCGCTCGCACGCCATGCAATGTGATGGACAGTTCCCACTCCGATTTTACCGTTTGGTAAAACCGTTTTTTTAACATCGATCAAATTTCCGATATCCGATGTGGATTTGAAGCGGATGAAATCGCCCTCTTCCCCAACCTGTTGAAGGCCCATCACTTCCTCTAATAGTTCCATCGTTTTGATCGGTTTTGACGTCAATAATACAGCTCCGCCGAAACCCTTGACCGCCTTATCAGCTGGTACACCGCCGAATGACCACTCGCTATTTTTACCTTCTTTACGCTCAACCAGTTCAAGTTGCAAACCATGTGGGTCTTGGAAATCAAGATATTCCTCACCGAAACGTGAAACCTTTTCAAAGTCTATATTAAATTTACCCAAACGATTTTCCCAGAAGCCCATTGAACCCTCCGGAACTGCATATGTTGTAATCCCCACTTGTCCGGAGCCAATTGTCCCTCGGTATGCCTCAGGCCAAGGAAAGAAAGTAATGATTGTGCCCGGTGAACCGGATTCATCTCCGAAATATAAATGATAGGTGCCTGGATCATCAAAATTAACGGTTTTCTTCACCATACGCATTCCCAATACTCCAGCATAAAAATCCACATTCTCTTGAGGATTGCCTACAATTGCGGTTATATGATGTATCCCTGCATTTTGCTTTTGCATGCCGATTACTTCCTTTCCCGTTGATTAATTAGTTGATTTTGTATTTAGTGGTTTTAAATTCGCTTCAATATCCTTTCTTTTCGATTCCAAAAAAGGTGGCAGGGCAAGGTTCTCACCTAGATGCTGCTCAGCTTCATCCACTTCAAAACCAGGTCCATCAGTAGCTAGTTCAAATAATATGCCATTCGGCTCCCTAAAATAGAGTGAACGGAAATAAAAGCGGTCCACATATCCCGAGTTCACGAATTTCGATTCACTAATCTTTTCTACCCATTTTCTCAATTCTTCTTCATCATCCACCCGGAAGGCAACATGGTGTACCCCACCCCTCCCCAGCCTTTCCCGAGGTATGTCATTCCTTTCTTCAATATGGAGTTCCGCTCCTGTTCCTCCTTCACCTGTCTCGTAAACGACTATCGGATTTTGCCCCCTGATAGCGGATGGATATGTGCCTGATTTCCTGAATCCCAATACCTCGATAAGAACACTTTCTGTTTGTTCAATATTGGGTACTGTAAGTTTTACTGGTCCTAATCCAAGGATGGAAAACTCTTGCGGTACTGGGCTTCCATCCCACGGAAATCCTCCTTGAACACCGTTATTATCCTGATCGGAAACCAGAAGAAGCCTCTGCCCTTCAGGATCTTTAAAAGAAAGTACCTTTCTTTCAAAACGGCTCGATATTTCATCGTGCTCAACATTGAATTCCACAAACCGTTTTTTCCAATATTCTAGCGTCTCATCATCCTTCACCCTTAAAGAAATTTCTGAAATGCTATTGTTTCCCTCATGAGTGCGGGCAGCATTTGGAATTTCAAAAAACGTCAATTCCGTACCCGGTGAACCAATTTGATCTCCATAAAATAAGTGATACACACGAACATCATCTTGATTCACCGTTTTTTTGATTAATCGCATCCCTAAGACTTTTGTGTAGAATTCAAAGTTATTTCCCGCTTTTGCTGTAATCGCCGAAACATGATGTAATCCTTTTAATTCCATCCGTACCACTCCTATCTTTATAAATCTCCCCTTACGGAGATGAATTAATCCGCTAATAATATCTCGAATTCAAGGTATTTAACCTGAAATAATACTTTTAATGCAAATATCTTGATTTAAAGATAAACCACAGGGATAAAATTGTCAACCATTTTCATTCAAATAATTTCAACCGGATTCACTTATCATAAAATAAAAAAATCAGGCCAAAATAAATCGGTATAAGAATGGAGGTGTGATATATGGTTAAAGATTTTTTTAGCGCAATTGAAGATAGACGCTCTTATTATTCCCTTAGCAAGGAACATGTTGTTCCTGATAAAAGGATTAAAGAAGTTATCGATCATGCCGTTCAATACTCCCCTTCCGCTTTCAACTCCCAAAGTGCCAGAGTGATTGTTTTAACTGGTCAAAGCCACGACCAATTATGGGATATCACGAAAGAAACATTAAGAATAGCAGCCGATGGCAAAGATTTTAAAAAAACGGAAGAAAAAATGAGGTCTTTTATAAATGGTTATGGAACGGTTTTATTCTTTGAAGACCAGGCCATAATAAATAGGCTCCAAGAACAATACAAAACGTATGCCGAAAATTTTCCGATTTGGTCGAACCAATCTTCTGCCATTTTACAATTTGTCGTATGGACTTCCTTGGAAATTGAGGGGTTTGGTGCAAGCCTTCAGCATTATAATCCTTTAATCGATGACGAAGTGAGAAAGACATGGGATATATCACGAGATTGGAAACTCATCGCACAGATGCCCTTTGGAAAACCCACTGCAGAACCTGGCGATAAAGACTTCTCACCACTTGATGAAAGAGTGAAATATTATCAATGATATAATAGGGGCTGGCTCTACATAACGAGCCAGCCCTTTTATTTTATTTCGCTTTAGTAATCCGGAAATGTTGCAAAAAATTTTGAAAATATCAATGACGCAAAGCCTATATACTCAACAACCGGCATGATTTTGATATCCTCACTGAGGTTCAACACGTATATTTCACATCCCCCTCTTATTGAATGGGTGAAGAACGCCCTGGCAGCCATTCCTTCAAATAATATGGGAGTACACCGGAATATTGTTTAGCAGCATGTCCACTTTTCAATAGGTTATATGTCTTATCCTTACATGTTAAATGCTCCATTACTGGATTAATCATTTCCTGTGGGACCAGTCGATCATACTTACTTGCTATGACCAAAACACTAGCATCAATTTTCGATAGCTTCGCTTTTTTTCCCCTTACCTTAAAGCTACCATTAACCAAGCTATTTTTTATCAATAAATCCTTGGTTATTTGTTTTGCGGCTGCTCCGGATAATGGTACATGCCCATTAGCCCAAGCATTGAAGCGGCGCCAGTTTTGAACGTATTTCTCATCATCCGCTTGATTCAATAAAGATAAATAAGGTGATATATAGACGGGCGATGTAATTAACCGGATTCCATATTTAACTGCACTGGCCGGTATCGTTTGATAAATATCTATTGTCTCGTCAAAATCCGCTGTCCCTTCTTTAAGCGCCTCCTGCCATTGATCAAAAAATTCCGAGGCACTGAAATCCACCGGGGTCACGGAAAGTATCAAATTCTTGATCGGCTCGTCTGCAATGGCAGCATATATTGCGGCTATTGTACCGCCGAGGCAAAACCCCATGACTGTAATTTCCGATGCTCCAGAGTGGCGTAATGTACGCTGCACTCCTTTTTGAATATAATCGACGATATAATCTTCGATCGATATGTCACCATCTTCAAATCCCGGGCTTCCAAAATCAAGTAAATACACATCAAAACCTTCATTTACAAAAGATTCTATTAAACTATTACCTGGGGATAAATCAAGGATCAAAGGAGTATTGATTAGTGAATATATAAGAAAAACCGGTACCTCATATTTTTTTTGTGCTGAAGGATAAAACCAAAGCGTTGATTTGTTTTTTTTCCATACCGCTATTTTCGGAGTCAGTCCCATTTCAGGCAATGGCTGATTGGGAATATCCAATAAATGTTGCCATTTAGTTTTGGACTCAGATTGATTTTTCGGCACTTTCCGCTTAGCCATTTGAATTCTCCTGTCGAACTGAATTGAACTCAGGCAACTGTGAGCTTAACAATAAGGAGTTATTTAGAAAATCAGATATCCTTTTTTTACTCCCTTCCTTTTCATCGGATGCCAATCTTGATTTCTTTTTGATGCTGCGGGATGAATTGGCATTGCCTATATTGCGAATTGAAGAATTACCCCCGACATTCCCGCCCCTATTCTCAACAAGTATAGAGACCAATTCTTCCAACCCATCAATTTTTTCTTCGAGTTGGATGACTAATTTCGCTAAACTCGCCACATCTTTTTTTGTTGGATAATTCATGATGATGGACATTCTTTCTGATGCTTCCTGCAGACTATTTATTCTTGGCACCTGCATTTGCGCATTATCGCTCACTCTTTCGATTAATTCGCGATTATTCAGCAGATTTTGAATTTTACTATTCAGCTGTTGCTCTTTTTGTGTGCCTAGTAATTTAAGCCCTTTATAAAAATTGGATTTTTCCGCCATATATTTCTTCCTTCCTTTCTCCTCCGTTTACACTAATGCCGATATTCCACCGTCAATGATCAAAATATGACCCACCATATAGTCAGAAGCCTGGGAGGCTAAAAATACGGCGGCACCCTTTAAATCATCTTCATCGCCAAACCTGCCAGCCGGAGTTTTACCTAATATGTCATAGTTAGACTTTTCAAGAATTTTCTTTGTGATTTTAGTCGGGAAAAATCCAGGTGCAATTGCATTGACTTGGATACCGTATCTAGCAAGTTTAACTCCTAAATCCTTGGTCATTGTAATGATGGCACCCTTACTGGTGTTATAAGCTATCGTATCCAAAAGCTCTGGAAACGTCCCGCCAAGTCCTGTCACCGATGCAATATTTATGATTTTTCCGGAATTTTGCTGCTTCATGACCTTCGCTACGGCTTGTGAAAACAGGAATGTACCTGTAACGTTAACATTCAATACTTTTTCCCACTTGTCCTTGGGAAGATCCAAAAGCGGACCTGACCAAGATGTACCGCTATTATTGACAAGAATATCAATCGTGCCGAATTGAGCAACCGTTTCCTGAACGACATGGTCAATGGCACTCACATCGGTGATATCACATTCAAAGGCAACGGCATTAACACCCATCGATTGCAAGTCTTCACATACCTCCTTACAGACAGGCAGATTTCGTGAAGCGATGACTATATTTGCGCCAGCCTCTCCCAACGCCATGGCGATCTGTTTTCCCAGTCCTCTGCCACCGCCGGTAATGATAGCCGTTTTATTAGTCAAATCGAACATATTACTCAATGTAGTCAACTTTTCAGCCCTTCCTTAATGAAGTATTATTTATATAAAACAACCGTCTATATCATTATAGATAGGCCTATCCAATATTGTGCTTAAAATAGCCTTATGCCTCTGCCTTTTGTTTCATCAACATGTATCTTATATTTAATAAGTATGCTTCTGTCAGCTAGCAGAAATTGAACCTACTGGAAACGTAATTCGGCAGGCGGTAATTTATTTGATCGATTCATACCTTAGCTTCGCACAGCGTTGGATTATTCGACCTGTTCGGCATTTCTTCATCCTTCTGGCGGATTAAAAACTCAGCCGATTGCTGGATTATTTGACTGATTGAGCAAAATCGGATACTTAACCTGTTTTGTCGTTTACACTATAGAATAGTAAGGAGGTTAAAAAAAATGACGATACATCACTTTCATTTAACTGCGGAGTGGCCTGGCGGCAGAAATGATAGCGGGACGATTCATTCGGGGAATCTTCAAACACAGATAAGTATTCCTACGGAAATGGAAGGACCAGGGATTGGAACTAATCCCGATGAAATGCTGCTTGGAGCGGCATCGACCTGCTATATCATTACCTATGCTGCCATGTTAGAGCGGGCCCATATAGAAAAGGTGAGCTTGACCATGCAATCGGAAGCGTTAGTGGATGTTACGAATGGTGTATTCACCTATAAGAAAATCATTCATCGCCCCGCACTTATATTGGTGCCGGGTACTTCTGAAAAAGTGGTTGAAAAAGCGAGGAGACTTGCTGAAAAAGCCGAAACATCCTGTATGATTTCCAGGGCGATCAAAGGGAATGTAGAAGTGGAATTGATTGCGGCAATTTCCATAGCACAGTAACCTTGAATAAACAGAAAAAGTGCCTAACCCTATATCGGTTTAGGCACTTTTCGAACTATTGAATGGTATTCACTTTATTTTCAACCTCACGGCACACTTCATCAGCCGTTAAACCATTTGCCTCAATGATAGACGCTTTTAATGAAGTATCGCTTATACCCATCACATTACTTTCCAAACCTGTTACCACACAACAATCCACGTTTTTTGCGTCAGCTTCTTGTTTAATTTCCACAACATCAAAACCTTTTTCACGAAGTGCTTCCTGAATATTCGTTAATGATTCTTCAACACCGATTCTTGACATCAACACACACCTCCTCTACCTTTTAATCTGTCCTTTTCACCCTCAATATATGTATAGGATGCAAAGGAAATAGGGAAAGTAATATCGAGGTGATAAACATGAATGGAAAAAACAAGAAAGATGCTTCACAAACTCGTTTAGGTTCTTCTCAGGTAGAGGGGCAAGGTACCACTACAAAAGAAACCGGGTCCTTCACTCAACCCTCTTCACTTAAAAAGCAAAAGCGTACCTGATAAAAGAGAATCCTAAATCAAACATGAAATTCAAACCATGAAACGAAAAAAACGCTTGGTTTATCCGCCAAGCGTTTTCTGCTGCATGATTCTTTTTTGCTTTACTTTAAAATCAGGGACTTCTCTTACATATTTTGCTTTCTGATTTCCTCTTGGATCTTTAGATCATTCAATTGATCTCCATCAATTTTTTTTGAATCCATTTTTCCTTTATCGGCTCCATCTGGGTTTAAATCACTTGCCCTTAAATTATTATTGCGAGATGCTTGCTCGTTCCATTTGGTCATCATGATCTCCTCCTCAGTCCTTTATCCTTCCCAAACCTAAGAATATTCATGAATACACCCCATGATTTATTGCAAAGATAAAAATGGAGGTGGTTATATTGGAACCAAACAAACCCGGCAATAAGAATGTACCGGATTTTAAAGAGTTGAACGATCGTATCATAAGAGAAGCATCAGAGAGTCCCCGTTTAGTGATTAAAACCAATTTGGATGCAAAGAATGTAAATGATGAAAACCCTTATTCAAATCGCATTAACAGTGAAGGATTTTCTGATTTTTTCGAGGAATAAAACAAAACATGCTTGGCAGCCTCAACCAAATGGTTCGCAGGCACCAGTTGATCTATAATTGGAACGTAAGGTGCGAGACTCCTGCGGGAAAAGCGAGTCCATGAGAGACCCCACAAGCGCAAATGCGCCGAGGGCGGACAGCCCGCCCAAAGCGAGTGCCTTAGTGGAAATCAATGTTCAAATTAAAAACCGGCTTAATAAGCCGGTTAATCTTAAAAATATTTTTTCTTCCAAAAAATGAATGCAGTCGTCCCCGCCAAAGTGATGGCAATTAATAATGTAAAAATGAAAGCAAACTGATTATGTTCAAATGGCAGTTCCACATTCATTCCATAAAAACTTGCCACCATCGTCGGCAGCGTTAATATAATGGTCACTGATGTTAGAAACTTCATGGCATTATTGACATTATTGGAAATGATCGAAGCGAATGCATCCATCATACCGCTAAGAATGGATAGATACACTTCTGCCATTTCGATAGCCTGAGCATTTTCGATGATTACATCCTCAAGCAATTCTTTATCTTCTTCATACATTTTCAGATAATTAAATCGGAGGATCTTATCAAGGACTACACGATTGGATTTCAATGATGTCGTAAAATAAACAAGGCTTTTTTCCAAAGCAAGGAAAGTGTATAATTCTTTATTTTTCATTGACTGATGTAATTCACGTTCGGCTTCATTTGTCATCTTGTTAATCTGTTTCAGGTAACGTAAATAATAGGATGAAATCTCGAATAATATTTGTAAAGCAAATCTCGTCTTCTTATTGGTGAAGAATCCTTTGATCTTATTGTTTTTGAAATTCGCCAATATCGGAGTTTCTTTCAGAGATACCGTAATGAAACAGTCTTTGGTAAAGATCATGCCTATGGGAATCGTTTCAAAAATCGGTAAGTCGGCTTCATCCCTGGTCAAATATGGGAAGTCGACAATTATTAAAACATTATCATCCTCTTTTTCGATTCGCGGCCTTTCCTCATCATCGAGTGGATCTTTCATGAAATTGATCGGTAACTTCAAAGTCAAGCATATATAATCTATTTCGGCTTCTGTGGGCGCGACAATGTTCACCCAGGAACCTTTTGTCATTTCCTCGATATTATTCAGGTGACGGTTATCATCCGTCTTGTAGATTTCAATCATTTTTTGACCTCCTCTTCTATAGAGAAAGCCTTATTTACCTTCTTCGAGCAGATACTCAGGGAGAATAACAGTCTCGACTTCTAGCATCATATTGGCTTCCTCTTGCTTTCTGGGTTCAGGATCATAAGAACTGCTGCTCACTCGTATCCACTTCCTTTCGATTCTTTTATCTTAATCCTTATTCATTTAAAGCACAATAAAGAATTTAATACCTTGAATCCTTGTTCAGAATTCGTAATCATCTGACATTTATCAATTGATAAATAAAATGCCACTACAAAAAAAACGCCTGGGTAGCCCCAAGCGATAGTTAGTAGGCAAAAAGGGTTCGGAAAACGTAACTGATGTTCCTAAACCACCAGAATCAAAACACACCTTCAACTCCTCGGGCATGATTACAATTTTCAGATGTTGATTTCCACTCCAGTTTGTTTAAAATCATGGTTCGGAATGGTCTCATCCTGAACCATGGAAGCCCTGGTTATCATTCATTTTTATTACTTTTTATGAAACCCTCATTAGATTGAAGAAATTTGCGACACTCCTGCCGAAGTACTGGCTAGCAGAGACACCACAGGCGCCTGCTTTGATGCGGCTTCGGCAGTCGGCGGAAAAGGAGCGGCGGATTTCTGAAATCAAAACAATCTTTTAATAAAAAAAACTGCAGACAAACTAAACAAGTTTGTCTACAGTCTGACACTTGGGTACTCCCAAGCGATTTGCTTTATCCATGCTTTGCATTATTATAATAGTGAACACCGTACATGGCGCCTTCGTCCACCATTTTATTGTCATCATGATCATATGGATCAGGGTGACCCGCCTTTTCAATTACAGGATCCAACTCGGAAGCCGTCCTATTCCAAAAGCCTGCCGTTTTTGCTTTTGCATTGGACCACATGTCCTTCACTTTTCCTCTGTTCGTTTTATTCGATAAAAATGAGACTCCGGCAACTCCGACTCCTAGTAATACTGCGTTTCTTCCTAATGCCATCATTACCTTCCCCCTTATTTATTTGGCTTGCTATATATATACCCGCCGCCAGTTCATGTAAACCTTTATTTATATGGAGGAATTTGATAAAAGAAATTAGGTTTCATTATTTCATTGTTATATGGCTGATGGAAAACATGGGTCGTGGCTGGTGACACCGGTGGAATTAACCAGGTCCAATCCCCAGTTACTTTCCGGTCATATGAGGCTTCTTTTTCTTCGAATTTCTTGAATTGCTTAGCTGCTGTATGGTGATCAACAATGCTGACTCCGTGTTTTTTATACGAATGAAGGACTGCTTCATTCAGTTCGATAAGGGCTCGATCTTTCCATAAACTCGAATCACGTTTAATATCCAGGCCCATCCTCTCCCCGATTGCCGGCAGCATATTGTAGCGTTCTTCATCAGCAAGATTCCTCGCACCGATTTCCGTTCCCATGTACCACCCATTAAATGGTGCAGCTGAATAAGTAATACCGCCAATTTCCAGCCTCATACCAGATATGATTGGAACTGCGTACCATTTTAGTTTAAGATCTTCGAACCATATCAGTTCAGGGTGGGTGATTTGAACCTCTTTAACGAGGCTTTCAGGTATATCATGAAAACTAGCGGTTTTTCCGTTCACTTGGACTACAAGGGGTAATATATCGAAAGGTCCGAATTTCGCTTCCCACCCTAATGCCATACATCGCTTGGTGAATTCGATTGAACTTGAATCGCCGATTACTCCATGTTCCGTCTCATATCCTGCATAACGAATAAGTTGATGATTCCAAATATCCACTTTTCGATCATGATCTTTCTGTTTGAAAATTGTAATCACCGGTCTGATATTCCCATTATTCGTAGCATATTCGATATGTTCGAAGAGGGCCGATACAATTTGTTCCTCGCTTTGAATCATTCTTTTATCAATCACCCTTAGTGATTCCCAAAAAAAGCGACCAATGCAGCGATTGCTATTTCGCCAAGCTAATTTAGCACCATATACCAATTCTTCATATGTATGTTCATATCTGCCTGTTTCATTTATTTCCTTTTTAATTTGTTCGATCCTGCCATTTATGTCCTCTTCCGTTTTCAATAATTCCGGATAACTTGTCCTGATAAAGGATACGGCCTCTTGCAGTAACTCACTCATCTTTCCCACGGATCCTTCCATTTGCAAAACTTTGACTTCAATATTAAAATAACATATTTTTCTTGGTATCTCTAAACAACACATTTTTAAAAGCACGCTTTTTTTTAAAATGTGGCAAATCCGAGGCGGAATCCTTTTCATGATACTTAAAGTAAGCTCGTGAATTTCTTATACTATAACATCTCTAGTAACTAAATAATTTTCGGTAAAGTTGTTACATATGAGGTAAATGCATTATAATATATTAATAATGAGGTGATATGATGAATAATACGACACTTTGTCCACGATTTGAAAAAGGAATGCAAATCTTGAGTAAACGCTGGACTGGATTGATTGTCAATCAATTACTTAATGGCCCTCAACGGTTTTGTAATATTGAATCTGCATTCCCGATAAGCGGCAGGATTCTTTCTGAACGTTTAAAGGACTTGGAAATTGAAGGTATTGTTAAAAGGGACGTATATCCAGAGACACCGGTCAGGATTGAATATTCTTTAACTGAAAAAGGCAAGGCCCTTGCACCGGTTATGAACGAAATTCAAAATTGGGCACAAGAATGGCTCGACCCAATACAGAATCAATGATATAGGCTAAAGATAAGGGAGGAAGATCTGCCAAATGCGGACTTCCTCCTTTTTTTGTTTAAGCTCCAGCGACTAGTGGTATATTTTTTACAGATAGAATAACACTAGGTTTATTCCAAATTTGTGGGCGGTGAATTCATGAAACAAGCAGATTGCATTATTATTGGTGGAGGTATAGCCGGGATTCAGGCAGCCATCCAGCTAGGAAGATATAAACATGATATTATCGTCATTGATTCTGCTCAAGGCCGCTCCTCCATTGCCAAGGCATACCATAACATTCTTGGGTGGCCAGACGGGGTAAGCGGGAAACAATTAAGGACGCTTGGCAGGCAGCACGCTGAAAAATTCGGTGTCGAATTCACGGATGATACAGTGACATCTCTAGAAAAAAAGCAGGACAAGTTTTTTATCCAAACTAAAAATGACAGGGAATATCAAGCAAAAATGATTTTTCTTGGTACCGGCATTACCGATAACATTCCTCCAATCAAAAACATCCATTCAACTCTTGGGACATCCACATATATATGCCCTGACTGTGATGGGTATGAGATCATGGATAAGCAAACCGTTGTTCTTGGTGGCGGAAATACGGGTGCAGGCATGGCGCTTACTCTATTATATTGGTCAAAAGATATCATTTACGTAAACCATTTGAAATCTAAAATTGATGATGAGTATAGAGAAAAGTTAACGGCAAATCACATTCCCGTAATTGAAGAGGAAGTTTGTGAGGTTCATGTCGATGCCAATCAGGAGTTAACGGGCATAGAATTAATATCTGGTAAAATTATCAGAGCTGAAAAGGCATTTACGGCATTTAAAGGGAACAAGCTTAATAATGGCCTAGCCTTACAATTGGGTGTGCAGGTCAATGAAAACAATCATGTCGTGGTTCATCCCCGGACTAAAGAAACGAATATTAAAGGAGTCTGGGCAGGCGGCGACCTCGTTGCCCATTCCGAACAAGTCACCATATCCATGGGAGATGGCACCCAGTCAGCGATATGGATTCATAAGAGACTGTTAGGCCATCCACTTCCTTATGATTGACAGTTTACTGAATTAAAAGGCGCCCTGTTCACCAGGGCGCCTCAGTTTGTAGACAAAAGGGGTTATATCTGAATTTTTAACAAAGTTGATAGGAGCGGGTGTTCGAGACTCCTGCCGGAAAAACGTGTCCAAAGGAGACCCCGCAGGAGTCTTCCGGACCGCCCGCGGAAAGCGAGTGCCTGGAGTGGAGATCAAATTGTCTACAATTTTAGGCGACCTATTCACCAGGCCGCCTTTTACATTGTTATTTAAAAGCTTTTCCAGGTCAGTCATTCAATACACCTCTACATTCGATTCCTTCCCTTAAAAACCTTAACCAAAATGAGAATGACCGCGATGATAAGCAAGATATGTATAAAGCCTGCAGCCACTTTGAAGACTAAACCAAGAACCCATAATAATATTATTACACCAATAATCGTCCAAATCATGATAATCCCCCTTTCTTCCCTTTTAAAGGACTTTTTATTAATAAGAAGTTACAACAATATTTTCACTTACATTTAAAATACCCATATCTTTCTCTAACAAACCTCCCCCTTATTTTTTACATAAAACTGTAAATGCTGTAAATGATAATAAAGAAATAAGGAATCTTCCATATTGATTATATTATTCACCATTAGGAAGAGACTTTCAGGTTTTTAAAGGTTCTACAGTTCTTCAATTAGGCAGAAAAAATCATTAAAAAGAAGGAGTCGTTCATTCATGAAAAAGTTTTTCGTCATCTGTTTAACAGCTTGTTCCCTATTCCTAGTCAACCTTAATCATCCGGCTGCACAGGAAAATAAAGCAAAGACTGAAAGTGTACAATTCACTGATGCTCAAAAATCGGAAATCGCTAAGATCCAAAAACAAATACTCGCTGACAAAAAGAGATTGATCGAAAAATATGTTGAGTATGGCGCGCTTTCGAAAGAAGAAGCCGATAAAATGGTTTCACATTTTGAAAAACATTATAAAATGATGGAAGAACATAATTTCCAAATACCGCCGCACCGTCCGCATACAGGACATATGCATAAGTAATTGTAAGTTTTTTCCGATATATCCAGATAATCCGACCTGATAAAAAGGCCGGATTATTTTCATTTCTTTCGTCCTTGATAAATAAACATGACGCGTTTACCATTTACTAAAGGATTTTATTTCTCTTTAGCGAAATACATAACTATGAGAAATGAAAGGGTGAAAAGGATGAACAAAATAGGTATAACAGCAAGAGACTTATTTCACTTGAAATCAGTAACCGATCCAAAGCTATCACCGGATGGCAGCATGGCGGTTTATGTCCAAACCAGAATAGATGAAAAAACGGAAAAATACATTTCCAATCTGTTTATGTTCAGCCTGATTACGAATGAAACAAAGCAATGGACGTTTGGGGATAATCGTGATACATCACCAGCCTGGTCCCCCGACGGCAAGCATATCGCCTTTATATCAGATAGATCAGGAAAAAAACAAGTCCACATTATCGGGAGCATTGGCGGGGAAGCTCGCCAGCTCACCCATTTCGTTAACGGCGCTTCAAAGCCTATTTGGTCCCCTTGTTCCACCAAGTTACTGCTTTCTACCAGGTTAAAGGAAGGCGAAAACCTTAATACGGCCAAGGAAAATGATCTATTCAAAGAAGTTAATAGGTATGACCGGATCAAGTATAAATGGGATGGGAGAGGCTATTTTGATCAGTTGTATCAGCAGCTTGTTATAGCGGACATTTTTAAAGGAGAATTCACATTGCTGACGGAAAACAATATTGATCATCTTCCGAATGCGTGGTCTCCAGACGGACAGCGTATTGCATTCATAAGCGGGGATGCAGAAAGAAGTGATGATGAACTTTTTTCAGATATATTCATCATGGATCTTGATACGAAATCTTTAGAGAAAATTACGGATAGTACAGGTTTCTTTAGAGATCCTAAATGGTCTCCAAATGGCGAATATCTATCTTTCATTGGCCATAATAAAGAATTTGCCGGTGCCACCTTTTCAAATATCTGGTTATATTCCATCATGGACCAAACGACTCAGTGTTTGACCGACGGATGGGACGTGCAAATTGGAGATTCCGCAATAGGGGATTTCCAAATCGGAGCCGTCGACCCAGGTATTTTGTGGACAAACGATAGTCAAGGTTTTTACTTTTTAATAAGTGATTATGGAAATACCGGAGTATATTATGGTTCCATTGAAGGAGCTATGTATCCATCAATCCTTGACCCGCAGCATATATACGGCCTGACTATAGATCCCGAAAGCCACCGTGCTGTCGTGGCCATCAGTACACCTGTTCATCCTGGCGATCTCTTTGCTTATAACCTTACCAATGGTGATAAGGAACAAATCAGTTTTGTTAATGAGGTTTTTTTGAAGGATAAACAATTGTCCATGGCTGAACCCATTACTTTTCCATCAGTCGATGGGCTTACCATTCACGGCTGGATCATGAGACCGAACGGTTTTAATGGTAGTCAAAAATATCCGCTCATTTTAGAAATCCACGGCGGACCGCATATGATGTATGCTAATACCTATGTTCATGAATTCCAGACCTTGGCTAATGAAGGGTATACTGTATTGTTCACTAACCCGCGAGGGAGTGTAGGATATGGCCAGGACTTCGTAAACGCCTGCCGTGGCGACTATGGAGGCATGGATTATAAGGACTTAATGGCTGGAGTCGATCACGTTCTAGCTACATATGATTTTATAGACGATGAAGATTTAGGGGTATCCGGAGGAAGTTATGGAGGATTCATGGTAAATTGGATCATCGGACATACCAACCGCTTCAAGGCGGCTGTGTCTCAGCGTTGTATCAGTAACTGGCTAAGTTTTTATGGGGTCAGCGACATTGGCTATTATTTTACAGAGTGGGAAGTTGGCGGCGATATCATTAACTCTGCTGAAAAACTATGGCAGCACTCTCCATTAAAATATGTCTCCAATGTGGATACGCCTTTACTTTTACTTCACGGAGAAAAGGACTTCCGCTGTCCCATTGAACAGAGCGAGCAATTTTTTGTCGCTTTAAAACGGCAAAATAAAGAAGCCGTACTTGTTTCATTCCCAAATGAAACTCATGAGGTATCGCGAAGTGGATCTCCAAAAATGCGCCTGCAACATGTTGAGGAAATCAAGGGCTGGTTCAATAAGTATCTTTAAAAACCAAAACTCTGTTAGCAATAGCTAACAGAGTTTTGGTTTTTAGTGCTGAATTTGATCTCTGTCTTCGGAAATTGAACTTAAAGCATCTCCCGCCATTGAATTTGTCTGTTGGTGTACAGCAAGATCACCTAATGCAACGACACCGACCAGCTTTTCATTCTCAATGATAGGGAGCCTTCTGATTTGTTCGGTAGCCATTAACTCCTCAGCTTCCTCCACTGACATATCAGGCGTACCTGTTACAAGATTGGTGGAAATGACATCGGTAATTCTAGTCGAGTTCGGCTTTTTCTCGGCAACACAGCGAATGACGATATCCCTGTCTGTAATGACACCGATTAAATGGTTATTCTCCAATACAGGAATGACACCAACATCATCATTCTTCATTTTGACTGCTGCTTCATATATATTATCTTCCGCAGTGCAACAGTCAACGTCTGTTGTCATGATATCTCTTAAATTAGTCACGGAAATCCCTCCATTTTTCATAAGTTGCTTGTTTATTTTTGACTTCTGCAGAGAAATTATTCATTAAACACGGTCACCCTTCATTCCACATATTTCCCATGATCCGGTTTAGCTAATGAATCGAATTCCTTTGCAAGCTTCGCTAAACCCATTTCCAGTTCTTTCCCTTCAACAGGATACCCGTGCCCCGTTATGGCAACAGCGGGCTTCAGACTTTCCAATAGACGTACCGATTCTTTGGCAGCCTCCCAATCGGTTGTTAAATACCGCGGCGGTCCTGCTATTTCTTTCTCCTGAGTGAAAACCTTGTACAGGGAATCTTGCCTGACATTCACAAAAGCATCTCCAACAATCAAACTTCGGTCACTTTCACGGAAAAGTGAAATATGTCCTTTCGAATGGCCTGGGGTGTGAACCCATTTCCAATCACGAAGCCCGGGAACACTATGATCATCAGGCAATGGCTGAACTTTTTCATCAAGGTTGATTCCCTCATTCGGAAATATCGATGAGATTTTGGCGACCATCCCCCCTTCAACAGTTGGATCCGGTTCGGGATAATTTTCCTGTCCCGTTAAATAAGGCATTTCTTTAATGTGGGCATAAACAGGAGCCTCCCAATACTCCATTAACTCAATCAGTGCACCAACGTGATCGAAATGTCCATGTGTCAAAATAATTGCAGCAGGTGGATTTTGCGGTCCGTATATTTCTTCAGCAGTATTCTTTATTGCCTCTGCTGAACGCGGCATCCCTGCATCAATCAATACCCATTTATCATCTTTTGGTGACCCTACAAAAATTACATTAACGATTTGGACGGACAGACAATATATATCCTCATTTATTATCTGTACATCTCCACTGGAAATTGAAGTCATTGGCAGGAATTTTTCGTTCAAATGATTATCATCCATTTATAATCCTCCTATTTTGAACATACTGTTTTTTAAAGGATACCCTGTACGAGAAAATAAAAAACAACCTATAATTTATATAGGCTGTTCAGACTGCAGGCAAATTCGAAAGCGAGCCTACAATTTTTTTCTTTAAAAAGGTGGAGTTGATTTAAGAAATCCGCTCCCTTTCCTCCGACTGTCTGCCAAGCCTCCTCGACACAAGCGTCTGCGGGGTCTCTGCTAGCCAGTTATTCGGCTGGGGTGTCGCAATTTTCTTCCATCCATTGAGGGTTTCAGTTCATCTAAAGTAAAATTTCATGTGGATAATCAGGTCTTGTTTTAAAAGCGACACTTCCGAACCAATTATGTCAACAAACTGAAACAACTTATAATTTCTATAGGCTGTTTCTCAGTATACATCCCTCCGTGTAAATACTGTAAAAGATACAATTAAAGCAAGCGCCCACCAAACGAGCAGAGTAATGACGGAGGATAATAAAGTCATCCCTTCTATTGGCGGAGCCGTTCCGCTAATATAAGCGGTCAATTTCAAATTCACCATAAAGAAATATTTCGCTGATTCCCATGATGAAACCATATTGTTCAATATAGCTCCGGAAATCAATGCAGCCAGCATGATGCCCATGCCTGCAGGGGTGCTTCTCACCAGTACCGAAAGCATGAAAGAAAGGGTCCCTACCACAACCGCCACCAGCCAGACAAGTCCCAAATCCATCAATAGGAATTTCCATTGTTCCACTAGCCTTACTTGACTGACATCCACGTCAGCACCCTTCAATTCAAATCCGGTTATTACAGGGGCCCCCCAACCTTGATATCCGAAAACGATACCCGATAATAGGTAAGACAATAAGGCTGTCACCGCCACGATAATCGAAACCGATAATAATAATGTTACATATTTGCTCAATAAGATTTTCCAGCGCTCCACTGGCCGTGTCAGCAAAAGCTTGATTGTCCCTTGACTATTTTCGGAAGAAACCATATCACTAGCCACAATCATGATTAATAGCGGAATGAACAAATCGATTGCATTTTCCAAAAACATGCGTGTAAAAGTGGCTGCGCCTGGTTCTGAGGGATTGATATCATGATCGAGATAATATTGCTGCTGCTTCAGACTAACTTGCAGCTGTTCACGCCACTCATCGAGCATCCTATTGGAGCCCAATCGATTTTGAGTATCAATGATTTGCTGCTGAAGAGCTGCACGCCAATCATCCGTTCCCAACTTCTCCCGCTGCTCTTCCACTTGTTTGTATTGGGCATATGTAAACATCAGGACTAAAATTCCAACGATGAGACCGATTATGATTAACCGTTTCTTTGCCAGCAACTTCATCATTTCATTTTGGACCAAGTTATTCAATGCCCGCACCTCCCCCCGTAACTTGCAAAAACAATTCTTCCAATCCCGGGAGCTTTCGATTCATTTCATGCACCCTCACGCCTGCTTGGTTAAGAGCAGCATTCCATTCAGGTGTCTTAAGTTCATCATAGGCTGTAATGATATATTTTTGATCTAAGGTAATTTCGGTGAAGCTGCTAAGTATTTCCGCGCCCTTTTGAATAGGTTCAACCCGCCAAAATATCCGCTCCTGCGTGGATAATAAGCTCTCCACTGTATCCGTTTTAATAATTTCCCCACCTTTAATGATTGCGACCCGGTCACAAAGTTGCTGGATTTCACCTAACAAGTGTGAGGAAACCAGAACGCTCATACCTTCTTCTTCAGCCAACTTTCTGATGAATTGCCGCATTTCACGGATTCCGGCAGGATCTAGCCCGTTAGTCGGTTCATCCAAAATCAATAGTTTAGGGCTGTTCAGCATGGCCTGCGCGATTCCTAAACGCTGCCTCATTCCCAACGAATAGGTCTTCACTTTATCGTGAATTCTCGCTTGCAAACCGACGAGTTCAACAACCTCGTCCATTCTTGTTTCATCAACATCAGGTAACATTCTTGCAAAGTGGAGCAAATTATCCCACCCGCTCAAAAATGGATATAACTCTGGATTTTCGACGATGCAGCCCATTTGCTTCATAGCCTTCGTAAAGTCCTGACGAACATCATACCCGCATATATGGATGGAACCCGAGGTTGGCTTAATCAAACCGACCAACATGCGGATCGTCGTCGTCTTGCCTGCTCCATTCGGTCCTAAAAAGCCGAAAACTTCCCCTTCGTTCAGCTCAAAATCAATTCCTTTAATAATTTCCCTTTTGCCAATCCTTTTTTTTAAATCCCTGACAGATAATGTCACCTGTTTCATCGTTCCACATCCTCCCATTTTATTAAAGGAGCAACTCTATCAGCAATTAAACGATATCCCTTCTTATTGGGGTGAAATTTATCTGAATACAAATACTCATTTACCGACAATTGAAATAAATCAAAAGTTGGAACGAAAATTGCATTTTCATAAAGAGCCACGACTTCCGCCGTTTCATTATTCCAGTCCCGTACGATTCGGTTCGTATCAAAGTCTTCATCCAAATCTATAAACGGATTATACAGCCCAAGCAACAAAATGGTAGCTGTATCATTGACTTTATTGATATCCTTAAAAATTTCATGTAAATTTCCCAAGAAACTCTTTTGTGATACAGTAATAGCTTCACGATCATATTCAAGCAGGGTCCTGCCTTTTTGAAATAAATCGTTACCCCCGATTGTAACTAAAATAACATCAGCAGCCTGGATTTGGCGCTTCACTTCCGGTTGTCTCACTTGCTGTACCAATTCTTTAGACACTTGTCCATTAATTCCCAGGTTATGAATGATTGGTTTTCTATTGTATTCACTCTTTAAATCTTCAATAACAAGTCCAACGTAACCTTTCCCTGTTTCATCACCTGTGCCGCGGGTCAATGAATCGCCTATCGCTACCACCGTAAAACCATCGGGAAAATCATTTTTTTTAATGGCGGTTTCTTCAATCACTTCCTTATCGGAAGTTCCCTTTCCATAATGGTCCATAATCGCCCATCCAAGACAAAATAAAAAAAACAGACCGATAAAAGCTGATGCGATGGTAATAGCCAACACTTTTGGTTTGCTCAAAAACACTCACCCTTCCATTCATTCTCTATCTTCCATTAAATCATATTATTTCCAAAAATAAAAAACTGATTGTTTTGGTTAAAATTCCCAATACACAAAAGCATATCTTTTATAAACTTACCGCGGAATGGGATTACAAAAGGGGTTCTCTCTAAACTTCAAACAAAGTTGATTGGAACGGGCGTTCTAGACTTCTGAGGAAAAAGCTTGTCCAAGGTAGACCTGGCAGGCTAAAGTGCCGCGGAAAGCGAGTGCCTTTCATTCCAATCAACGTGTAAATTATACAAACCCTTATAAAATTGGAGACAAATCCATTTTCACCGAGTTTGTCTACTGAGGAATTTTAATGAACCCCTACGCCCTTTCAAAGTATGTTCATTCTGCTTGATCATTTACCCTGCGTTCTCTCAAATTTGTAAATAGAATAGAGAAAGACCTCTTCACCATGATAGGCAAAGAGGTCCCTCGCTTTATTTTCCATCATTTTTCTATTATACCTATGGGTCTCCCCATAACTTTTAATTTTTTTTCATACCTCATGAGCCATATTGTAAGTAGCATTCCGATCAGGGTGAGTAAACCATAAAATAAATAGACCGCATATATTCCTGATTTATCCAAGATTATTCCGCCGCTAAAGGTACTGAACCAGTTACCCAATCCATTGCCTATGGCGGAATAAAGCGTTATTGCCGTTACTGTAATACGTACAGGGACAACTTCCCTGATATATTGTAAAGCTGCAGGAATGAATAAGCCAAGTGAAAACCCTTGAATGATCGAAGACACATATACGGTAGCCAAACTCGGTTCGGTGAAGTATAAAACCCAGCGGACCAATGAGGCCGTTCCAGCCAATAAGGTAATTGGCAGCAGGCCTATCTTATGAATCCAGGTACCTGCGATTCTCATAAAGGGGATTTCCGATAATACAGCTAAAAGGAACGCAATGCCAATTCCTGTATATGTCCCTCCCCTTGCCTCTACAAACAAACCGTAGTATACATTATTTGCAAGATTAGGACCAAAAAGCAAGAACGTTATAGCTAGAAAGATA
Source organism: Peribacillus sp. YIM B13477 (assembly GCF_042787955.1). NCBI lineage: Bacteria > Bacillati > Bacillota > Bacilli > Caryophanales > Bacillaceae > Peribacillus > Peribacillus sp. YIM B13477. The sequence continues at coordinate 906,448 of NZ_JBHZPD010000001.1, read as the reverse complement.
AGGAATCGTTTCATGGTGATCAATTCTTTCATTCCGCCGAAAAGCTTCACCTTTTCCCCAGGCGGCTCTTCGGGCAAACGAAGAGCCAGACTAGCCGAGATCAAAAGACCGAAGAAAAAAGCATAAAATATCACGGAAGGACCCATGAAGGATTCAGATAATTTCCCCATTACAAAAACGGCCACACCGTAACCAAGTGATCCGAATAAACGGATTTTCCCATAATTCGATTTGATCTTCGTTGTATATTGAAGGGTGATGCTATCTGAAACAGGTATTATCGCACTTTGAAAAATAGCCAAAGCGACAGCAACGGATACTATAAGTAAATAATGATCGAACAGCAAGTAACCTAAACCGAATACACCAGCAAGCAACGATGTCATTGCCAGTATTTTTGCCGGTCTCCCGCTCCAATCACAGACAATTCCCCAAAAAGGTTGAAAAACGATCATCACTATCGGTCCAACGGACATGATCGTACCTATTTCAATACCTGACAAACCTGCCTCATTGGCTAAATAAACGCTTAATAGCGGTGTTAAACTTCCTACTGCAAAAAATGAAAAAAGGTAAAACACCTTCAAGCTAATGATATTGACTTGCTTTTGTTTTTCCAAATCCAGTTCCCCCATGCAGACATCTTCTACAATTTTGTTGATATTTTTTCATTGTCCTATTAGGCTAAATAGGGAGCACAATATTAAAGACTGTACCTTTATTGACCTCGCTCTCGACAAAGACATTTCCGAAATGGCTTTCTATGATTTTAAAGCTGATCATTAAACCTAACCCATTACCAGATTTTTTCGTTGTGAAAAATGGTTCTCCCAGTCTCTTAAGCTGCTCTGGTGGAATCCCAATTCCTGTGTCGGTAATGGATATTTGCACTTTATCCTCTTTAATTTCAGTCATGACTTTTATGAACCCACCGTCAGGCATAGCTTCCATACCATTTTTAATGAAGTTCAATAAGACTTGTTTTAATCGATTCTCATCACAACGAACAAAGATCTCTTCGTCATTACAATCCGAAATCAGCGTGATGTTCTTCTTCCTGGCTTCAAACTCCGTCAAAGATACAACAATTTGAATGATTGGCACAAGATTCTTCATCTCCAAATTCAAGGCCTGTGGTTTGGCCAATTGTAGGAACTCTTCAACTATCTCATTCACACGATTGATTTCGTCCATGATTATTCCCAGATATTCTTGTTTATTTTCGTCCGTTTCATCCAATTGCAAAAATTCCGTATACCCTTTCATGGAGGTCAACGGATTGCGTATTTCATGTGCCACTCCTGCAGCAAGCTGACCGACAGCGGCTAATTTATCCTGCCGATGGAGCATCTCTTCCGATTGTTTACGCTCGGTTATGTCATATCTAATGGTTAAATACTGAAATGGTTTACCTTCTTCGCTGAAAAATGGAACAATAGTTGTATCGACCCAATAAAAACTGCCATCTTTCGCCTTGTTTCTAATTTCACCTTTCCAAACTTTGCGTTCACGGACGGTCATCCACATTTTTTCAAAGAATTCCTTTGAGTGGTATCCAGAATTAACGATCTTATGGGTCTGACCTATCAATTCACCTCTCCCATAACCAGAAACCTCCGAGAACTTTTCATTCACTTCGATAATGACTCCTTTATCATCGGTAATCGCCACAATCAAGGATTGGTTGATTGCATAATGCATATCTTCCAGTTCTTTAATTGACTCCTTTAAAGCACTTTCTGCTTTTTTACGACTGGAAATATCCGAACGGATGGAAATATATTGATATGGTTTACCCTTTTTCATAAAAGGAACGATAGTTGTATCCACCCAATATACATTACCATCTTTAGCCCGATTGCATATTTCACCATGCCATGTTTTCCCATGGCTGATCGTTAGCCATAAGTCAGTGAAAAATTCTTTCGGATGATGACCAGAATTGATTATGGAATGATTTTTTCCTATTAGTTCATGTTTTTCATATTGAGATATTTCCAGGAATTTTTCGTTAACATATGTAATGATCCCATTTGCATCCGTGATGGCGACGATCGCCGATTGATCTAAAGCATAACGGATATCGCTTACAGTATTATCACTTTTTGCTAACCGCCGGCCCACGATCGTACTTGAAGCTATCAAGCTGGCAAGGATGAATAATGAAACGAAGCATGTAAGATAAAGCATAAATGGAGTGAGTGGAACAAATTCACCCGCTTCATTTTTCGCGTTCATCGGTAACACCCTTACAAAAAGATAATAGCCTTCAATGATTGCACCACTCATAAAAAGAGTACTGACTGGTTTTAGCGAAGATTGACTTAATTTATTAAAATGAAATAAGATGGCAAGTGCTGCTACAAATAAAATAAAGATGCTGAAAAGCGTACTGAAGACCAATAATGGGTTAAAGTGCAAAGAGTGGTTTAATGAAGATGTTCCCATTATATAATTGGATAATATGGCCATCGTAAACATGAAACCGCAAAAAACGATTTGCAGGACTTGTGTTTTATACGAAATGGCCAATAACCCAACCCCTGCGAGAGCGATGGCTAATGCTAACGAAAAAATTATTGTAGAAAAGTTGTATGCTGCCATTCCTGAATTATCGAGGGTGAAAATAACAACAAAATTAAGCGTCCAAATAGCCACTCCCATAGAGCAGCTGCTCCCTATATACACAAGGCGTTTATATCTCTTTATCGTCAGTAATGTTGTCAGTAAATCCAACGCCGTATAACAAGCCATTATTATCAAAAGTACTGCAATCATAAAGAGAACAGGATTTGATGCTACAATTGATTGTTCCATTTTTTTACTTGATCACCTCAAACGTTCTATTCTCCTATATTGTAAAGGAAATTCATAGTACCTCAAAGGTTTTTTATTTCCTTATTCCTATTTATTTACACATCGATTCTTTCAGTGCACCCCATATCTCAAGAAAATGCAGGTTTCTTTCATAAATTCAATAAAATTAGAAATACTATTGTTTTGTATGGAGTAGAATAAGAATACATGGTAATGACAAGCATTAACAACCCTGTTTCTTCATTACAGGACGTTATCAATGATACCAATAATTATTCAGGAATATATGCAACAGAATGTTAATTTCTTTATTTAATTATACCTATAGGTTTATAATTAAATAGAACCTATATAGAGAGAAGGAGTGGGTGGCATGATTATGTCAGACCTGGCAGGTGCAAGTACAACAGAAATTATGCAAAAGAAGACCCAGCATAAAAAATTAACACTGAGACAAATTTTACAGAGAGGTCTATTAATTACAATCGGTGCGGTTTTGATGGCTGTCGGCCTCGAGATTTTTTTAGTGCCGAATAACGTAATCGACGGGGGCATAACGGGTATATCGATTATGTTATCTTACATCACTGGATGGAAGCTCGGAATCTTTCTTTTCATTTTGAATCTTCCTTTCTTTTTTATCGGTTATAAACAAATCGGCAAAACCTTCGCATTATCTACCCTTTATGGAATTTTAATCCTTTCCATAACCACTACATTGCTTCATCATGTACCAGCTTTCACTCAAGATATCCTCCTAGCGTCCGCTTTCGGCGGAATGATTCTTGGCATTGGTGTTGGAATGGTCATTCGATATGGCGGCTCATTGGATGGTACAGAAATACTTGCTATACTCGCTAGCAAGAAGCTCCCTTTTTCCGTTGGGGAGATCGTCATGTTTTTCAATTTATTCATCCTGGGAAGTGCGGGCTTCGTATTCTCGTGGGATCGTGCCATGTATTCGATCATAGCTTACTTCGTGGCATATAAAACGATGGATATCGTCATCGCAGGTTTGGACGAATCCAAATTTGTCTGGATTATCAGTGATGAATTTAATGATATCGGTGAAGCTATAATGAATCGCCTTGGACGGGGCGTAACCTTTTTAGCTGGTGAAGGTGCTTATTCCGGTGATGATAAAAAAGTCATCTTTTGTGTAATAAACAGGCTTGAGGAAGCTAAACTTAAAGAGATAGTCAAAAGCTTCGATCCATCTGCATTTCTTGCTGTAGGGGATATCGCGGAAGTCCGAGGCGGCCGATTCAAGAAAAAAGATATCCACTAATCATTCATCTGCTTTTTGCTTCATCCAATTGGCAGAAAGATAAAAAAAGCTGAAGGGAATCCCCTTCAGCTTTTTTTATAGCCTTAATAGTTTCTTGGATTGTTAATTGCTTGAAGCATTCTGGTGCCGGGTTTCATCTCGCTGCTACATAACGGACAAACATGTTCATCATTACTTGTAAAGTTATCGCGAATCCAACCTTTGCAATCTTCTGATGTACATTCCCACACCTTTGTTTCTTCAGGAATGATTTCTTCCGTATTATTTCTTCTATACATATATCTCACTCCTTAGAATTGAATTGACTCCGTCCTGCATAACAGATCACAAGCCATAAAGATAAAAGAAGAATAGATGGCGTTTAATCTAAATTGTGAGTAAATAACCATTCGCAAATCTAAGTATGATTATTGTTCTTTCAACCAAACTTTTTGAATGGTAAGAACTTGAGATTACGGCATGAATTTTTCATATCTCAGTTACCATTATATCATATATATGCTTTATATATTTGAGGAAAGATTCTAAAAAAGAAAGTATTCCCCAAAATGAAACACAGTCCCTGACTTACCCTTCAGATAATCGAGACTGCGCCTGTTTAAGAATCCATTCCATATGGTTCTTCCTGCTCGTTCGTTGAACATTTCAAATCGAAGCGAGCACGAGAGTAATTTTTAATGCCAAAACCTAAAACAATGAAAGCCCTGCCTCTCTCCCATCCATACGGTTCCTAGACCGTGCCTGCGAGAATCAGATAAAAGCTTGTAAGTACATGTTTATTAATTAAAACCGTCCGTAATTCCAATTGGGTAGATTAAATTCCAAAAGACAAATGGTACATAGAAGTAAGTTAATGAAGAACAGAAATGGATCGAGGAAAATACTTGGTGATAACATGTATTTCTTTTTTCTAAATGTGTTTAACTCGTTTCTACTTCATCATGAAAATGATGAAAAATTATTTTATTAATAAAAATGTTACTTTAAATTACCCTCCAGTGCATTCTTTTCATAACACTGAAATCTAATAATATCATACATATCTTTATATGTAAAGCATTAATCCCAGGATAAAAACACTCCGCCATCCTTCCTTCTCAAAATAAAAAATAAAGAGGCTATGATTCACCTCTTTTATTTAAACGCATTATACTCATTTTCAATTTTTGGGAGCTCCCTGATTTCTTCAACCAATTGACTTCCGCACATTGGGCAATCATAGTTTTCCGAGGCAAAATCTTTTCTCATCCAACCATTGCAATCCGCTGCTCCGCATGCATATACTATCGTATCTTCCATAACTATTTCTGGTTCCTCTGAATTCTTTTTACCAAAATACATGAGCAACCTCCTCTTTTTTATAAAGACTCTGATTAAAGGAGCGAAATTTCACCTTTTTATCATTCCTAGTATACGCATTAAACCAAATTCTTATTTATTCAATGAAGAAATTATCCAAAAAACCTTAACACCTTTCGTTTTCCAGCCCTGCTTTAACCAAGATCGCTTTGATCATAAAGTAGGAAATATGTTCGGGCAGGGCTTCTTTAAGTGGTTTCAATTTTTCTGAATCCAATTGTTTCGCAGTTTCCAAAACAAGATCAAACTCTTTATCCAAGAAAATCTCATCCCATTTAATATCCAAGTTTTCTTCTGCACACTTTAATAAATGATTTTCAATTGAAATGGAAGACAGCCCTCTCAATGCCCCTATTTCCTTGATTGATTTGCCTTCCTGATATAAGCGATAGCTTTCTAAGTGAGATGGTTTAGTCGTTCGCTTTACCGTTTCCTTTGTAATCATAGTATTCGTATCTAATTCAGGATGTGCCTGTACATACTTGGAAATACCTTGTAAGAATAGATTTCCGAAGCGTTCGAATTTCTGCATGCCTACCCCTTTGACTTCCAGGAATTCCTCTTCCGTCCTCGGCAGTTTGATGGCCATATCTTTCAAAGATGCATCGGAAAAAATAATGAATGGAGGTACATTTTCCTTGCTTGCCAATTCTTTTCTTAACTGTCTTAGCTCTTCGAACAATCCATTATCTGCGATGATGCTGCTTACTTTTTTTATTTCCTTACGCAGGACTTTTTTCTGTCCCAATAGCACTTCCCTGCCTGCATTGGTAACCTTGAGTACCGGAAACTGGCCGCCTGTCATTTCTATGTACTGTTTTGCTGTCAGGAAATCAATGAAATCACCAACATCCTTCGCAGTTTGATCATTGATGATACCATAGGTTGAAAGCTTCTGGAATCCGAACTCTTCAATTTTCTTATTGCGTGATCCCGTAAGCACTTGGGAAATCATCGTTTTACCGAATCGCTCCCCCATTCGCAACATGCATGAAAGGACCATTTGTGCCTGTGTAGTTACATCAACAGAGTCACGTTTATCTGTACAATTTTCGCAATGACCGCAATCTTCAGGGTTTTCTTCTCCAAAATATCTAAGAATGAATGCTTGCAAACATCCTTCGGTAAAACAATAATCCTTCATTCTGTTCAATTTCTTCAATTCCTGGGATTGCCACTCCTGAGAGGGATTTGATTGATCAATCAAGAAACGCTGTATCTGCATATCCTGAGGGGAATATAAGAGGATACACTCACTATCCAAACCATCCCTCCCTGCACGGCCCGCTTCCTGATAATAACTCTCCATGTTCTTTGGAGTTTGGTAATGGATGACGTATCTAACATTCGACTTATCGATTCCCATCCCGAAGGCAGATGTCGCTACCATCAAGGGAACGTCATCACGAATGAATTGATCCTGCTGTTCCGACCGCTCTTTTTCATTCATGCCAGCATGATATCGACCTGTTTTGAATCCCGCTTTTATAAGCTTCGCATACAAGGAATCGACTTCTTTCCTAGTGGCTGCATAGATGATACCCGATTCATTTTTGTTTTTCTCTAAATAGCGCATTAAAAACCGGCCGCGATTTTCTTCTTTCACTACGGAAAAGAACAGGTTATCTCTGGAAAATCCCGTTGATATTGTATGCTGCTCTGATATTCCGAGCGACTGACATATATCGTCCGTCACATGCGGTGTGGCTGTTGCGGTTAATGCCAGTACTGTCGGGGCTGATGGCATGTTTTTCAATAAGGTTTTGATTTTTAAATAGCTTGGTCTGAAGTCATGACCCCATTGAGATATACAGTGGGCCTCATCGATGGCTACCAATGAAATATCCACATTAAATAGATCCTGTTGAAATGCAGGATTTTCCAATCGTTCTGGCGCCAAATAAACCAACTTATATCTACCGTGTTTAATATCGTTCATTCTATTGGATGATTCCAACCCAGAAATGGAGCTATTAAGAAATGTGGCATCAATCCCAGTTTGTTCGAGGGCATCTACTTGGTCCTTCATCAAGGAAATTAGTGGGGATATAACGAGTGTTACACCTGGTAACAGAAGGGCTGGAATTTGGTAACATATTGATTTACCTCCGCCGGTAGGCATGATTCCCGCTGTGTTTATTCCTCCCAACACCTGTTCAATAATCTGTTCCTGACCTTTTCGGAATGACTCATAACCAAAGTATTCTTGTAAATATTCACGTGCTTTTTCCATCAATTTACTATTCCTCCTATTTACCTTCTAAGGATTTATAAGGATCTATTTCTTCCATTGTACCTGCTTTTCACGACAACCTAAAGGACAAAAAAAGCAGACACATCATGTCTGTGTCTGCTTTTTCAATATATAAACATGTTTTGCATGGTTAAATTAATTCAGGATTTGCACTTTAACGTTTTTAACGCCCCAATTCACGGCATCCTGTTCGTTTGGAACAAATATGTCCACTCTATTCCCTTTGATGGCACTGCCTGTATCGGCTGCCGTTGCGTAGCCATAACCTTCAACATAAACCTTTGATCCTAGTGGAATGACTGAAGGGTCCACGGCAATCACCTTTGCATCAGGATTAGCTTTCAAGTCCACTCCTGTGGCTGTTGTTCCGCTGCAGCCTTGACAATCAGCCGTATAGGCTGTTGCACTAACAGTAATCTCTTTTCCAGATTCTGCTTGATCTTGGGATTCATTGTTTGTGTCTGCTGGTTCCGATTGTTCAACTGGTTCCGATTGTTCAACCGGCTTTGTTTGTTCTGCTGGCTTGGATTGTTCTGCTGGTTCGGATTGCTCTGCTTGTGCAGCTTGCTCTGATTTCTGTGCAGGCTCTACACTTGCAGCTTCGACTTTGTTAGCTGCCGGTTTAATGACCAGTTCTTGACCAGGATGGATTGTATCTGAATTTAAACCGTTCCAAGATTTAATATCATTTACCGCTACATCATATTTGTGTGCAATTCCCGATAATGTGTCCCCTGACTTTACTTTATAATGCTCTTCTTGAGAAATATGTATGGTTTCTCCGGCATAAATCGTGTCTGAAGACAAATCGTTCCAAGACTTAATATCTTCTATTGATACTTTATATGTTTGAGATATCCCCCATAATGTGTCTCCATCTTTCACTTTGACATCCTCTGCTTGTACCGGAATTGTGAATGCACCGGATATAGCAGCCGCTGCCGCTAACGATAAGATTGATTTTTTCATATGTTGTTACCTCCTTGTGAGCTGCTTTATAAGCTACGAGTTAAATCTTAACATAGTTTTTTTCTATACAAAGAACAAACAGATAAAGAATAGATGACAAACATCACAGTAAGATAACGGGACCATAACAAGATTTTATAATATTCTGAAAAAACATCATTTTCCAGATAATTTCCTTTCCAGACCAATGCAGTCATATTATGCATTACCCAGGCATAAAAATTAAAGGCTATATCTTTACAAAGGAGGTATTTTTTTGACTCGCGAAAAGACTTTTACCTTAGTTAAGTCATATAAACCTTTCCATAGTAAATTCGATCCGTGCCCGCCTATTGGGAGAAAGTACTACAGAACACCTCCTAATTTGTATATTAATTTTCAACCGCCGAATTTGGAGCAGTTCACACCGGAGGAAGCTTTGAAATACGGTACACTTTGGAAATTCTTTTATGATTTTTATGATAATCCATATCGGGAAAGGGAGACATAAATGAATAAGAAACTGGATGATGAATATTATCAGTTGCTTGAACAAATACAGGCTGCCGATTTCGTACTTGTCGAGTTGACTCTTTATTTGGATACACATCCTAACGATCAGCAAGCATTACAGCAATTCAATCAATTTCATGAATACTCCAAACAATTGAAATCGGTTTTTGAGCCTAAATATGGTCCATTATTGGGTTTTGGAAACAGTCCAGGCGGTGAAAATAAATGGGAATGGGGCCAAGGCCCTTGGCCATGGCAGGTATAAGGAGAGATATCTATGTGGGTTTATGAAAAGAAGCTGCAATATCCAGTTAAAGTAAGAGACTGTAATCCTCGATTGGCAAAATATTTAATAGAACAATACGGAGGTGCTGATGGCGAGTTGGCTGCAGCACTCCGATACTTAAATCAACGATATACAATTCCGGATAAAGTCATTGGCCTGCTTACGGATATCGGAACTGAGGAATTTGCCCATCTGGAAATGATCGCCACGATGATTTATAAGCTAACAAAAGATGCCACACCTCAGCAGATGGTTGAAGCTGGCATAGGTGACCATTATGCCAATCATGATAGTGCCCTTTTTTATCATGACGCAGCAGGAAATCCATTTACGGCCACATATATCCAGGCAAAGGGAGATCCGATTGCAGATTTATATGAAGATATCGCCGCTGAAGAGAAGGCCAGAGCGACCTATCAGTGGTTGATCGACATCTCGGATGATCCTGATATCAATGATTCACTCAGGTTTTTGCGTGAGAGGGAAATTATTCATTCGATGAGGTTCAGGGAAGCTGTGGAGATTTTAAAAGAAGAAAAAGGTAAAAAGAAGTTTTTTTAATGAAATTCACAAGAAAAAAGCAGCGGATACATCCGCTGCCTTTTTCATTTACGGTCTGAAGAATATGTCCATCCATCTTCCTGGTAAATCTTTTCTTCTTTCATCAATTTGCCGAGAGCACGCTTGAACGCTCCCTTGCTCAAACCGAAGTGAAACTTGATATCATCAGGTGGCGTTTTGTCACCATAAGGCATTGCACCGCCGCGATTCATTAAATAAGTGAAAATGACATCAGCATCTTCCCCCATTAAATCTTGTTTAAAGGGGATTAAGGAAACGTTAAGCGTTCCATCCTCTTTACTATCAATGACGCGCCCTTCAACTAATTCACCAAGACGGGGCTCCTCCTTGCGTTCACTTTCGTGAATGAAACAGCGGTACCCTTCTTCTGAAATAAAGAATGATCCAACCATAAGCAAACGATAGACATTTCCCTTAATACTGGTGTTACGAATCCCTTTTAATGGAGCTGTTACTGCAATCTCCTGAATGACATCTTCGGTTGCAAGTTTACCAAACAGGCGTTCATGACGATCTGTCTTCAGGGATACATATAGACGATCACCAACCTCAGGCCATAATCGATCTATATTCGGAAGGTCGTCCAGGGATACAAGAATATCTTTCGAAAGACCGATGTCAACAAAAACACCAAGTTTCCTTTTCACATTGACAACTTCCGCCCAGCCATACTGATCAATCTGAATTTCGGGTATCTTCATTGTCGCTGTTAGCCTTGCTTGTTTGTCATGGTAGATGAACACAGTTACTTCATCGCCAATCTCAAGTTCCGTTCCTTCATTCATTTCATTATGATGAAGTAAGACATCTTCTGAACCATCCGTTAAAAACCATCCGAAATCAGCCTTACGTTCCACTTCTAACTCTACAGCCATGCCGGCCTGAATTTTTTGCATGAATAAAAATCCTCCTGTAACTTACCTTTACCTACAATTGTACCCAATTATTTATTTTTCCAACATATTTGAATTTATCATTTTTTTGATGTTCTGTATACCTATTACGGTTTTTTATTTTTTAACCCTTGTTTTCTCCATGAAATGCCTGCGGGATTAGTATCTGCGCTTGTTTACCGTTACTTAACAAGGTATGCATGATCACTTTGGATAATTGGCTCGGTTTATAAGGTTTAACTAAATAATCCTTAGCTCCCAAGGAAATCCCCTTCTCCCTTACGTCAAGTGATGTCGAAACAAAAACGGGAATCTCATTCAAATCAGCGGATCCTTTTAATTCCCTCAGGATCGCCCAGCCGTCCATCTCCCCCTCTTCAAAAAGGATATCCAGTACAATGGCATCCGGAGATGAGGATTTCAGCTTTTGAAAAGCCTTTCTACCACTTTTGAAATAGCTGACATGGAAACCACTGTCCATCAATTCATATTTTAGCAGTTCCGCTAAGTTCATATCATCTTCAATGACCATAATTTCATGGCTCAGTTTTCTTGACTGTCCTTCATTGTTAAGCCCCACTTCTTTTAGAGTAACTCTAGGTAAAACCAAGGACGCTTGCAAGCGGTGTCCTTAATTCATGACTAACTGTACTGACAAATTCGGATTTCATTTGATCCACTTCATATTCTTTTGTGATATCACAATATACCAAAATTGTGCCATATCCTTCTTCGCGATAAAGCAGTGTCTCAAAAATAAAACTTTATGACCTGATTCGTCTCTTCCTTTTTGAATGTAAAACTTCGTCCTTCATAATTTACTCCTTCCAGATTATCAATCGCTTCATCCATTGCATGTAAACCTCTCCCCCTCCATTTGAACAGCCATTTCAGCACTCCACGTTTCCCATGGCAAGTCCATTATTTGATCAGGAAATGAATCAGGACGATCAATAGGGCAGTCTATAAATAGTTATTGCCATCTTGCACAATTTATTTAGAATTTGTCATAAAGTTTTGCTTTTATCCCTGACTAATCTTCTAAAACCCGCGATTTTAAACTCTAGTATTTCGGTGATATAATTTAATGATCAACTGAAAGGAAAAAGAAATCATTCATGACAAAAAAATTATATTACACGTCCACCAAGACCTCCCAATGGGATACCGAAATTCGGGAGACCATTGTAGAAAATGGCTTTTACTATATCACTCTTGAAGAAACCGCTTTTTATCCCGAAGGCGGCGGTCAGCCAGCAGATACTGGTAAAATAGAAGGAATCACCGTTCTTGACGTTATAAAAGACAATGATGGAAAGATTCTTCATAAGATGGAGAGACGGCCAGATTCAGAGATCGTCCACTGTGAACTTGATTGGCCCCGCCGCTTCGATCATATGCAACAGCATAGCGGCCAGCATCTACTCTCTGCTGTCTGCAGGGAACTGTTTGACTCTAATACGGTCAGCTTTCACCTTGGAAAGGAATATTTAACGATCGATATAATGGCAGGATTTCAATGGACTGAGGTACATACGGCTGCTGCTGAAAAGCTAGTTAATCAATATATCATCGAGAATCGCGAATTACTTACCTATAACGTGACAAACGAGCAACTACAGACACTTCCTGTCGTCAAAATGCCTAAAGTGTCTGAAAATATCCGTATTGTTGAGATAGAAGGAATTGAATATAACCCTTGCGGTGGAACTCATGTAGAGCGTACCGGTGAGATTGGGTTAATAAAAATTTTCAAAGCGGAGAAGCAGAAAGAGCTTACCAGTCTCTACTTTAAGTGTGGCTTCAGGGCATTGAATGATTATTCCGAAAGTCTAGGAATTCTTTCTGCATTATCGACTAAATTCAATACCGGACGTACAGAGATCCTGAATAGGGTGGAAAAACTTGAAAATGACTATAAACAGCTGCTATCGGCAAATGAAAACTTAAAACTTGAAAATGCAAATTTTCTTGCTGACTCCCTGCTTGCAGAAAATGGAGGGGGATTCATCTCTCATATTTTCGAAGATAGCTCAATGAAAGAACTGCTTTACCTTGCAGGTACGATTGTAAAAAAAGAAAAGGTTACTGTATTATTAGCATCACGTAAGGAGCAAAAGGTCATCCTCTCGCACAGCGGGGACAATCCCTTTAATTGCGGACAATATTTCAAAGCGGAACTGGGCTCCTATAATGGAAAAGGCGGAGGGAACGGACGTACCGCACAAGCAGGCTTTGCATTACAAAATGACTTAATTGCATTTTATCAATACTCAGTTGAAAAATTAGGTCAAAATCCTCGTGCATAAAACCGATCCGTAATGGATGGATACGTGATGATTATGGAAATCATTACCTCTCAAAATCAGAAAAGAGAGAGGACAGATTACGTCCTCTCTCTTTTTATTCTTCTATTTTCAATTTCCCTAACCCGTGTTCTTCAATATGAAGATGATATTTTTCCTCGAGCTCCATGATACGTTTAAACGCATCCTCCTGATTGTATTCATGGTTTTCCGACTCCAAGGCGAACTCTTTCCTGGCCAAATGGTAGGCAAGCTTATCCCTGAACACCCCTTCCTCATACTCATTTATGACTGTATGAAGTTGATCCTCCAATTCCCTGCTCATATCATACATTTCGTAATCCTTTATAAACTGTACTCCTTCCATGCCGAAATCTTTCGCAAAGGAATTGATATACTGTTCCATCTCACTGAATTCTTTATTATCTTCAGTATCGGAAGCAACCCAATATCCGTACTGAACCATTTTGAATAATGTTTCATACTGTTTCTTGGTAAAATTGATTTTCATTGACGATACTCCTTTTCCGGTTTCCTTACAACAAAAAGAATAAACCGCAATGGAACAAAAGTCCAATGCGGTTCATTCTCAATCCAATATTTCGGTTACAGAAAAATATGCTGCTTTTTCCGTATCTACGACATAATGGCAATCGCCTTTAACTAAATTATAATAACGGTGCTTTTGTATATTTGAAATCATTTGAGTTGAATCATCGCCTTCAACCTCATGCTCTAGTTCTTTGCCGCCCGGAAAATAAAAACCAACTTTCAATTTCATCTTTGTCATCCTTCCCTTCATCTGGTTGATCACTCTTTTATTTCTTATCCTTTCTCAAGCAGTTATAAACATAAATAAAATGCTTATTCACTTTTTCCATGATATTCTAGGGAGAAATATGAAAATCTGAAGGTGTTTTTTATGAAGATAAGGAAAGCCATGGAAGAAGATGTAGATGGAATAGCAATTGTACATATAAACAGCTGGAAAACAACTTATAAAGGAATCCTTCCGGATCAATATTTGTCTTCCATGAATCTGGAAGCCAAAAAGAAAAACTGGCTAAGGAATTTAAAAATGCTGCATAATGCTACCTTTGTTGCGGAAAACGCCAATGGGGATATCATCGGTTTCGCTGCCGGGGGACCAGAACAAACGAATGATCCGCATTTTCAAGGTGAAGTATATGCCATTTATTTTTTAAAAGAATATCAGCAACAGGGACTTGGACGAAAAATGATAAAAGCGGTCATACATGAGCTTATGAAAATGGAACATAAGAATTTAATAATCTGGGCATTAAAGGATAACCCATCATGCGGTTTTTACAAAGCACTTGGAGGTCAAGTGATAGCTGAAAAAACCGTTAAAATGGCAGGCGTCGAGCTTATCCAAGTAGGTTTCGGATGGGAAGATATTCAGGATATCCTTTTGCATCTGTGAGCATTTCACGAGGAGGTGGTGGCATTCCACCCTCCCCCTTTCATGTCTCAATAAGGAAAGCATTTTTCTCTTTACCTAAAAAATATAGCCTGTGCAATGGCCTTGTCATTGTTACGTACAGCAATTTGATATCAAGTTCATTTTCGTGGCAATACGCTTCTTCGAGGGATATTGCAAATACGACATCGAATTCGAGACCTTTGGCTTGATAGGAAGGAACAATCAATGTTTTATCTTTAGGGATGTTTCCCGCTTCATCTATTAAATGAAAGCCTTGATGGAATTCACTTAGTTTCTCATTTGCCAGCTTGCAATCTTTCATCGTTTTGGCAATAACGGCAAACGTTTTAAAACCTTCTCCTTTAAGGGTTGCGATCAGCTCGATCAGTTCTTCTTCCCAACCTTCCTTTTCAATGTAAATGAATTCTGGATCCTTGCCATGCCGGACCACGGGTTCAACTTCCGGGAAATCGTATGTTAACAACTGAAGTATTTCATTCGCTTGTTTCATGATTTCAACAGTTGTTCTGTAGCTTTTTTGTAATTCAGTATACGTCGCCCGAGGGAAAATACGACTGTGAACCTCTTCCCATGTTTGAAGTCCGCGGTATGAATGGATGCCTTGTGCAAGGTCGCCTACAAGTGTGAACATATCGGTATCCACTGCCGTCTTTAGGGCCTGTAACTGCATGAAGCTATAATCCTGTGCCTCATCAATGACAACATTTTTTGCTTTGTTTTCTTTATCGACACCGAAAAGTCGCTCCTGAAGATATAATAATGCTCCTAAGTCCTCCATCTCATAACTATCAGCAGAAAATAATTTATGATTGTACTCACATAAAACCCTGGCATCTTCAACAGTAAGCTTACCGTTGCTGTATGAGGCGAGGCGCTCCGGATCTTGGTATAATTCCTGATAGTAGTCCAGGAGATCTTTACTTTTGAATTGCTTAAAATACGCTTTTACAGAAGAACGGATCGCCTTTTGGATCTGTCCTATCCTTTCCTCTTTTTTATCGAGGCATTTTGTAACAAATTCCTTGCGTATGACTGGATCGATATTCTTATAGAGCGCCTTCTCGATTTTGGCATCATAAAGATCAACAACACGTTCAAGCATTGTTTTCTTTTTTAATTTCACTTCATTTTGTAAAATGGCCTTCAGTTTGTCCAGCCTGCTGTATAACGGTAAATACCAATAATCCTCTTCCAATAATCTAATGAACTTCTTAGCGGAATAGAGGCGATATTTATCACAATAAAAATCAGCATCCGGATGAAACCCACTGAAAATATCCTTTATATATTCGTCCAATATATATTTAAAGGCAGGGGATCCCTTCAGACCTGATATCCAGACGGCTGAATTAATTTCTTCATCATCCTTTTCCAGCAATCGCGTTAATTTATCATCCGCTATAAGCTTCACTTCCTTTCCTATCGCTGCCTGAACATATTCGGAAAACGTGAATTGTTTTACCTTTTCGACACCCAATTCAGGTAAAGCTTCAGATATGTAATCAATGAATACCCGGCTCGGAGCAAGAATCATTAATTGTCGCGGATCGAACAAGTCTTTATAGTGGTAAATGAAATAAGAGATCCTATGTAAAGCGATTGTGGTTTTACCGCTGCCCGCTGCGCCCTGGACAATGATAGGTTTATTCAAATCTGCCCGAATGATTTTATTCTGTTCTTCCTGGATCGTGGTGATGATATCCGTCAATCGATTGCTGGAACTCTTGGAAAGGGATTCCTGCAACAATTCATCCGTTGTTGTCAAATCAATGTCCCTTATCTCCTCCAAGACACCTTCTTCTATCATTAGCTGTCTTTTTAAAGTGATGTTCCCGCTGAATGTCTCCCCTTCCGCTTCATATTCTATTTCACCAATCCGTCCCTCATAATACAGATTTGCAATCGGTGAACGCCAATCGACGATGATCTGTTCCTGGCTTTCCCTCTGATAAAGAGATGCTTTTCCGAAATAAAGGACTTCGCCTTTCTCCCCATCATTCCTTTCAAAATCCACTCTTGCAAAGTAAGGTTTTTTACTTGCTTTACGTAAACTTTCAAGTTCGGTTTTGGACATCTCAAAAAAGTTGGCCGTCGTCAGCAGCTGTGAATATAACGCTGATTCAGACCAATCGGCATCGCCAAAGGCTTCTTGCATATTCCGCTGGAATTGATCTTTGCTTGTTTCTGATGTTTTGATGACTACATCGATATAACGTTTTGTAAAATCCAGCCGCTGTCGTTCCTGTTCAAAATCAGGGTGATTACCCAATGAAATCACTCCCCTTCCTTTTATATTGATCAAACTTATTAAAATGCCGATGCTAAGACGAAATGGACATTTATACTATCAGAAAAGCCAATGGTTGACAAATCTGGAGACATAGAATTATATAGTTGTAATGTACCTTCCCTGATATTTCATATAATTCGAAGAATACACGATATATTCCAGATTGGATTTGGCTTTGGTATGTTGACTTATGCTGAGACATTCATGGTTATGCCTTTCTTCTGTAATTGTCATCAACTCTTAACATAAATAACGCAACTTTAATGTTTTATCGGAAACTGACATTATATACTTAAGTGACAATTACATAACTTTTTTAAGAAAGCGGGTTCTGTCATGGAAATAAATCAAAAACAACCAATGCTATCCCCTAAATTAATCCATGAACTTGAAATTTTATCATCCAAAACACAAATGCCTATTTCTGAATTACTGGAAATATCCGTAATTTCACTGCTGGAAAAAGTGAATGATACCAAAGAACTCAATGTTGGGCTTAATAATAAAGAAATGATTTTAAGAAATAAAATCATCATCAATCAAAATAAAGAGGTTTTGAATAACAAAAGCACTTGACCATTAAGGTTAAGTGCTCAGAATGTAGACAAACTCAATGAAAATTGAGTTTGTCTACATTTTTTTCTTGTACAAGCTCGGACGTGATTTCCACTCCAGGCACTCGCTTTCCGCGGGCGGTCCGGGAGCCTCCTCGGCATGGCCTGCGGGGTCTCCCTTGGCCACGTTTTTCCCGCAGGAGTCTCGTACCTTACGTTCCAATCAACTGGAACGTTTTTTAAAATAAAAACTGCAGGCTGGTATATTCCGAACCAAGTTTATTTTATCCTTTGAATTTTTCTCCTGTACTCCTTATTGGATGGAAGAAATTTGCGACACTCCTGCCGAATAACTGGCTAGCTGAGACCCCACAGACGCTTGCGTCGAGGAGGCTTGGCAGGCAGTCGGCGGAAAGGGAGCGGATTTCTGAAATCAACTCGAACGTTTTTGAGGGTTAGTAAATCTAATCGTTATTTCCACTCCAGGCACTCGCTCCAATCAACTAGGTTTAAAAACTTGGATAGAACAGATTTTCTATCGAATAACAGCCGCTGATAGAAAGTTAATAAGTGCTGAACACGTATTCGTCGATTCCACACATGTGAAAGCCAATGCGAATAAGCGCAAATTTGAAAAGAAAATTGTACGCAAAGAAACACGAGCATATCAAGGACATCTTCAAAATGAAATAAATCAAGATCGTAAGCACTTGACCATTAAGGTTAAGTGCTCTTTAGCTTCCTAACTGCCACTGTATTACCGATATAGATATTCTATCGTGGTTTCCAATGTAATATTTATACCTAAATACCGTACAATAAAGTAATCGGCTAAATTTCCTCCATATTTAAAAAATCATATCGGGTTTGAATCTGTATTTTCGCAAAAAAAAGCAGCTATTAAACTGCTTATCCGTTATTCATAGTTCATTTGATGTCACGTATGTACCTGCTATGAAATCATGTATCGATCTATGGTCTTTCCTTATGCCAACCATGAATGCACTGACAATAAACCCTATCCCTAATGTAATGGCATATACCAAAGCAGCAACTAAATACCTCAATAGCATAGTGCCTATGCCTAATTTTTTGCCGTCCATCCTTACTATGCGTATTCCCATAATCCTTTTACCAACTGTATAGCCATACCATAGTATCGGGACAATCACCATGTAAAGAAAGTTAAAAAGAGTTGAAAAATTTTCATTTTCCCAATCACCGGTAATCACCCCGAAAATTATCGCTAATGGTGCTGATACTATTATGCCGTCCAAAACACCTGCAAAAAGACGTTTCCAAAAACCTACTGAATCACTCATATATGTTCCTCCCATTGTATTAGTTACAGTTACCTATATTACCAATTATAAGGTTGTTGCGAATGAGACTTTATACCCATAATCGTAGTCAATAAAAAAATAGTACTTACATTTATAGGTTGCAATTTATAAACAAAATTAAATCCTTGTGTAATTTTTGCTTATAAACGTTTGTTTTTACTAATCTGCCTTTAATTTTCCTAAGAAATAAGATACAATTTAAATGATGCACAGTTTAAAACATACAAGATCGTAAACTGCTGTTTGTATGAATCAGCGTAAAACTAATGAAACAAAGTGTTGAACACGTTGAAACAAAAGTATTTTGGAGGAATGTAAATAAATGATTACAGTAAATAATGTTGGTTTACGTTATGGCGATCGTAAACTGTTTGAAGATGTTAATATAAAATTCACTCCTGGTAACTGCTATGGCCTGATTGGTGCGAATGGTGCCGGTAAATCCACTTTCTTAAAAATCCTTTCAGGTGAAATTGAAGCACAATCCGGTGATGTCCATATGGGGCCAGGCGAACGCCTTGCCGTTCTAAAGCAGGATCACTTTGCTTATGAAGAGGAAGAAGTCCTTAAAGTCGTCATTATGGGACACGAAAGATTATATGAAGTCATGCAAGAAAAAGATGCCATCTATATGAAGGAAAACTTCACCGACGAAGACGGAATGAAAGCGGCCGAGCTTGAAGGGGAATTTGCCGAATTGAACGGATGGGAAGCTGAACCCGAAGCTTCAATCCTCTTAAAAGGCCTTGGGATTACAGAAGACCTTCATACGAAGAAAATGGCTGAATTGAACGGTGGCGACAAAGTTAAAGTATTGCTTGCCCAGGCACTATTCGGTAAACCGGATGTTCTATTACTGGATGAGCCTACCAACCACTTGGACTTAAAAGCGATCAAATGGCTGGAAGAATTCCTAATCAACTTTGAAAACACTGTTATCGTAGTTTCCCATGACCGTTACTTCCTTAACAAGGTTTGTACACAT
This sequence comes from Peribacillus sp. YIM B13477, assembly GCF_042787955.1. Taxonomy (NCBI): domain Bacteria; kingdom Bacillati; phylum Bacillota; class Bacilli; order Caryophanales; family Bacillaceae; genus Peribacillus; species Peribacillus sp. YIM B13477. The sequence goes on along the minus strand of NZ_JBHZPD010000001.1, from coordinate 886,565 downwards.
ATCGCAGATCTTGATTTCGGTAAAATCAAAGTTTATATCGGTAACTATGACTTCTGGTATGAATCAAGCCAGCTTGCCCTAAAACTGACTCAAGATGCCAATAAGAAAAAAGAAGAAAAAATCAAAGAGCTTCAAAATTTCATCGCGCGTTTCAGTGCCAATGCATCCAAATCGAGCCAGGCGACATCCCGTAAGAAATTATTGGATAAAATCAGCTTGGATGACATCGAGCCTTCTTCACGCCGCTATCCATATGTCGGCTTTACTCCTGAACGTGAAATCGGGAACGACCTGCTTCGTGTAGATGGAATCTCGAAAACGATCGATGGCGTAAAAATATTGGATAATGTCAGCTTCACGATGAATAAAGGCGACAAAATTGCATTTGTCGGTAAAGATGAGATTGCTAAAACAACAATGTTCAAAATCTTGGCAGGTGAAATCGAACCGGATGGCGGCTCATTCAAATGGGGCGTTACAACCTCTCAGGCTTACTTCCCTAAAGATAATGCTGAATTCTTTGAAGGTGTCGATTTAAATCTTGTAGATTGGCTCCGTCAATATTCTCCTAATGACCAGAGCGAAAGCTTCCTGCGCGGTTTCTTGGGCAGAATGTTATTCTCTGGCGATGAAGTCACAAAAAAGGCAAGTGTACTTTCAGGGGGCGAAAAAGTCCGCTGTATGCTTTCCAAAATGATGTTAAGCGGTTCGAACGTCCTAATGCTTGATGAACCTACCAACCATCTGGACTTAGAGTCGATTACGGCATTAAACAACGGTTTAATCAGCTTTAAAGGATCTATGATCTTCTCTTCTCATGATCATCAGTTCATCCAAACTATTGCGAACCGGATCATTGAACTTACTCCAAAAGGTACAGTCGATAAGCAAATGAGTTATGATGAGTACCTTGAAAATGGCGAATTGCAAAAACAAGTAGCTGAAATGTACAAATAATACTTTTATGAAAGCACATCCTTATTGGATGTGCTTTTTTCGTTCCCTATTCTTGCTGCCTGCATTTATTCCATACCTTTAATGTATTGAAGGCATAAAAAACACGCTGCAATAAATATAATAATATTCCCTGAAAGATGAGCACTGAATAATTTCATTGATAAAAAGGTATATTGATAAGGAAGGAGTGAGTTAGAATTGGATGGTCATACAGTGAAAAATATTTTTGATGATACAGGATATCTTTTTTTATATGATAAATTCAGCTATCATTTTTATATATCCGGATTGTTCGATGTAGTGGAACAAGAAAAAGTAATCTCGGATTTTTTAAATTCTTATGGCTTCGATGATAAAAACCCTCTCTTTTTTGACGACTTTTCCTATTACTTTAATTGCTTTCATTATTCACACCAGAAACAAAGGATGATGAATTACTTGAAAACCGAGTATGACGACCATATTTGTTAAGTAGTATAAAAGGCCAGATAAACTGTCAAAACTATTCAAAAAAGGTAAGAGTATAATCGTCCCTTACCTGAGACTATAGGCAAACTTGATTAAAATTGAGTTTGCCTACAGTTTTTTTATGGTTGTACGATTTAGATGTTGATTTCTGCTCCAGGCACCCTCTCCACTCAACTTTGGTTTAACTTTTAGACAGAACCATTTTTCCGGCTTTCCAAGCGACTCATGATATCCATTTTTATCCCAAACGTCTTTATTGGTGGACGTTACGATAATGAGTCCCATTTTAGCTAAGTCCTGCGAGGCTACCCCCTTTACTTTACTAGGAAAACTTTCGATGGTTTTTATAAATTTCCTTTACTGTCATCGAACCGAAGATGCCCCTCCTTGTCACAGGGTTGTATTATGGGAGAAATTATATGGTATATGAGTATCCATTAAACCCAAGTGTTTCTGGGAGAAATAAAACCTAAAATTGTATCTTTTCCGTAAGGTGTTAAGAACTAAGGTTCTGTTCAGAAAACCTAAGTTTCTTAACACATTTTAGCTGAAGGATTTATGAAGATTTTCCTCATCTGTTTATGTTCAATAACTCATACATTTTTCTATGATCAGTTACTATGACAAAGATAAGTTTCAGTACATTAAGACAGTCTTAGCTTATAGAAATCGGGCTTTTTCTATGTCGAAATGTTGGTGGGGCCCCTTTTAGTAAATTTTCATATTTGAAGAGTTATTTTCTTATAAAAGAATGTATGTGTACTCATATGAAAGGTATCTGCCAAGATGAGATTCAATTAATCGGATCAAAATGTGTAACCTTCATATTCTTAAAGATCGCTTTGCCGCCCTCGGAGAAGAGAGTAATTCCCTTATCTTCGGCATGAGGGAATATTAAGTTTGAATAAGCAACCTTTCCATCATCCACAAAAACTTCAATACTCGTTTTATCGACGAGAATCTTTAAATGTACCTTCTTCTTACCGACATCAAATGGTGCAGTACTTTCAACCAACTGATTCGTTTCGTCAGGTTGATCTGTGAATACCCGATTGACATAAGAGTAATTCCCTTCTGCAGAGATGCCTACGTCAACGTGGCGTTTTTGATCATCTGACTCCCTGAGCCTAAATCCTGCATTCTTAAAATCCGACCATGAGAGATCCGCCTCTATTTGATAGGCATCTCCTTTAAAATCAAGTGTTTCCGAGCCATCCACTTCGATTTCATTAAAAGAATTCGTTGAGCTTGTCAATTCTTTTAATGCTTCTGAAGGCTGTGAAGAAAGATAATACTTATTCTCGCCTTCACGCTTTAGTTCAATTTGACGGACGATCGAATCCATTCCGTTAAACCCTTCTTTTAATGTCGGCGTATTGTTGGCGTAGGCCCAGTTATTCATCCAAGCGAGGGCATAGCGTTTGTCTAATTTGTCACTTGCCTTGCCATCTTCAAACGTTACTCCGCCATACCAATCGAAACCGTAGTCTAGCCATTGCGGTTCATTGTTATCTGGAAGAAATTCCGTTCCATTAAACGTTCCTGTCCAGTATGCATAGGTGTTGGGTTTCCCTGCTGCTTTTCCGTTTGCACTGACGCCCAGCACCCACTTTACTTTCCCGTCATCAGCGCGGATCTGGTAAAGGTCAGGGCACTCTAAAACTCCAATGTTCTTAGTGGAAAAACTGCTCGTATAGCGCCAATCTTTCAGGTTATAAGACTCATAAAAACCTATTTTCGATCCTTCGGCCATGGTCATGACCCATTTTTGATTCGCGTTATCCCAGATGATTTTTGGATCTCTAAAATCCTTCGTTCCTGGATTTTTCATAATAGGCTCGTCACTGTAAGAGGTAAACGTATTTCCTTTGTCCGTACTGTACCATAGAAATTGTTCTTGTTTCTGGCCATCCTTAGATGGTTGTGTTACGATCGCCACAAAAGCCTCTTTTCCAAACCCAGCTGTATTTTCCTTGTCAAACACGACTGACCCTGTCCATGGATCCCCATTTTGATTCGTATATTTTGGAATGGCAATTCCCTCATCCTTCCAGTGAATCAAATCTTTAGAGGTGGCATGTCTCCATTCTGTACCATTGCCATCCGGGTAATCTCCATTATAAAGGTAAAAATAATGATAATTTCTTTCATAGTAAAGGGGCTTCTGTGGATCGTTTTTCCAATGATCAGGAGAAGTAAAATGATAGGCAGCCCGGTATGAGTGCTTTTCTACCTTATTTGGCGGATTAGCTTCTTTTGTTTTATAAAATGAATGAATCAAAATTCCTATGCAAATAACCATCCATAATCCAAGAACGAATAATCCAACCATCTTATATTTCTTTTTGTTCACTTAAACTCACCACTTTTCTCTTTTAAATAGAAAAAAGAAAATGCCAAGTTTTCCTGACATTTTCTTTTTCTTTTCACTGGTAACTACTTAACCGTAATCTGGCCTTGTTCAAGAATACTGTCTTTTACTACCGATGTTTGTTTCCCTTTAATGTTAAGCTGGAAGCTTGGGGCAAAGGTAGATTTATTGTCTTCAAAATAACCTCTGTTTGTCATGTAGCTTGTCACTACAACATTATCACTGCCAGCCTGCGGGATCGCATAGTGTGCATAGTTCCAAGTGATGTCATATGGATTTAGATCCTGATGCAGGACGATGCCCGTTTTATTTAATGGTTTATATGGGCCAGTCAAGGAATTTGACGTGTAGCCTAACATGTAAATATCTTGATTATCGATTCCATCAATGGTCATTTTTGATCCTCTTGAACTTGTAAATAAATACCACTTGCCGTCCTTTTTAAAGATGTTTGGACGTTCGATTTCATCTGTGACCGTATTTGAAACAATCAATGGCTTCATTTCTTTTTTCAATGTATAATCGTCGTTTACTTCAATAATTCCAATTGCACCGTTTGCAAGTTCAGCTAACTCTTTTTTAGGGCTTTGCATAAGTTTGTTTTTCTCACCCTGGAAGAATTTATTGCTGTTGCCATAATAAGCTCTATTGTATAGCGATTCTTCGCCTTGGTAGCCATATTCTGTACCCGTATTTGCTTCAAACACAAGGTATTTGCGGCCGTTGTCTTCTACATAGTGAGGGTCTCTGAAGGTATGATTATCAGCGGAATTTCCGTCCTCTACAAATTTATCTACAGTTTGGTAGTACTTGCTGTCTTTGCCTTCATAGATGGATTTGTAATCCTCAACACCATCCACTTTTAATGTTTCAGAATCTGGCTCTGAAAGGTTTACTTGAGCGGTTGTCAAGGTTTGTTTCCCATAATTCCCTGACTCAGGTATATACGGTTCACGGTTTGTATAGAATAAGCGAACTTCCCCGTCCTCAGTGAAGGTTGCAGAACCTGACCACTCTTCGGCTTGCTCTTTTAGGTAAGGATCATTTGGAACGTTTTTATCATTGTCATCAAATACTCTTCCAGCATTCTTCCAAGCATCAAGGGAGTTGTCGCCCACTTTTTTGTAGAATATGTAGATGAACGTATCACTCGCATTTTTAGGATCGCCTGCTAATCCAAAAACGATATGATATCCTTTGTACTCTGCAACAGTTCCATCAGCGTTTTGCAATGGCCATGTATCCCACACATCTAAATCAATGGTTTCGCCTGATTCCGTTACTTTTTTGGCAGAAGGGATGTTTTTAATTGTGGATTCGTCAAACCTAGGAACGGCATATCTAGTATCACCGTGCTGATTAATCATATCTATCATAGCTGATCGAGTGATTTGTGAAGTATCGTACGTTTCTTTGAAATCTGCCGGATCCTTTGGAGCTGCAAATGATTGGGTGACAGTACCGCTTAATAGAATGCCAGTACTAAGTATTCCTGCTGTTGCCTGTTTGGCAAGCCTGCTAAAGTTCATAAATCTTCCTCCTCGTGTTTTATGTGTTTGCTAGTACAATAGAATTATAGGCGATTCCTGAAAAGAGAGGTATGCCACATATTGATTGGAATTTAGTCGTATATTGATATCGCAGTTGTAAAAGGCAAAAAAAGCCCCGGCAAGAGGCTATTCCTTCGAAAACCTCTCCCAGGACTTCTGATATTCATTGAGCAGCTGATTGCGGTTCAGCTGTTTCCCGACATAGAGCTGAGTCGCGGCTCCGAATTCTTCCCTAATTTCAACTGGGAAGTGAAACCAGTTAGATGGGACGGTGTTCCCATCCTTGTAATTTCGAAGTGTTTCTTCTGCGAGCGGCCCTATATCATCAGTTTTAATGTTCTTAAACGCAGGAATGAATTTGAATTCTTCCGTCATGAACCGTTTTCCTTGTTCTGACAACACCATCCAATTTAAAAATTTCTTGGCTTCTTTTTTCTTTTCAGGAATGGACTGTTTATTTACGGCCCAATAATTTGGAACGCTGACGACAAGGGCTTCCTTTAAAGGTCGGTCATTAATCGGAATCGGCATAAAACCGATGTTCATGTCAGGCGAAGCTTGATCGATCATCGGCTGAATCCAGTTGCCTTGCTGAATGATGGCTGCTTTTTCGGAGGTAAACAGGTTCACTTCCATTGTATAGTCCGTAGACAGTGGATTATCGTTTCCGTACTTTATGGTGAGATCCAGCAGGGCAAGGAGATCCTTAAATGTTTGATTGGTACTGATTTTTTCCGTTCCGTTATTTAAATTTCTTATAAAAGCATCAGTATCCTTTTGCTGGGCAAAAGCAACATTCATTAGATGGTCTCCCAATTTCCAGTCTTCATAGTAGCCTGTTGCAAAGGGAGTAATGCCCGCATTCTGCAGCTTTTCGGCAGCTGCTGTCAATTCAGAAAGAGTGGCGGGCTGGTTAGTAATGCCGGCTTGTTTAAATAGATCCTTATTATAGATAAAGCCATACCCTTCGAGGTTAACCGGCATTCCGTAAATTTTCCCGTCCAATGTGACTGGCGTCAGGGATTCTTTGTATGCTTGATTAATCCAGGGCTCCCCTGAAAGATCCTCCAGATAGTTCCGCCACAGCTTGGCATTTTCATAGCCGCTGTTAGTAAAGATATCCGGACCAGTGCCGGTCGCCATTTCGGCTTTTAGGTCGGCGAGGTCATCCATTGCCCCTCCAACAGTATGTACCCTGATATTGACGTGAGGATTTTCCCGTTCATAGGCACGCGTCATTTCTTCAAATTGAGTGGAGATTTCCACTTTCGGATTCCTTAAATCCAGCGTGATTTTCCGCTCTGTCTTTTCTGTTTTTTCTGGTGGGGCTTCATCCTGACATGCAGAAAGAGGCAGGCTGACGGCTCCGATTAACAAAAGGGATAAAAGCCTGTTTTTCATCATGTCACCCCTTTAGATTCATGTTGATCGTTCCTGTTCCTGAACTCAAAAGGCGTCATGCCGACGACCTTTTTAAATAGCTTTGAAAAGTAGATTTCATCTTGATAGCCAAGCATGGTAGAGATGGAATAAATGCTTTTGTCTTTTTGTTTCAGCCACGACTTTGCTTGGCTGATTCTAAGCTCCGTGATGTATTTTGACAGGGTCATTCCGGTTTCTTGCTTATACTTTCTTGAGATATGCTCGCGGCTTAAAAAGAAAACATTCGACAGCTTTTCCAGACTCAAATCCTCCATATAATACATGTCAACATAGGAAACCATGTCTTCCATGCGGCGAGCGGCATCTATTTCATCCAGACGGTGGATGGAACGGAAGTTTTGTTCCTCGAGCTTTTTCTGCAGAGCCTGAAACGAGGTCCTGATATCCGATAAAGTTTCGACCTGCTCTTCAGTTACAAGCCTTACCGGGATATCGAACTCCTGGCTGATCCATTCCTCAACGGAGAGCCATTGATCGCGAATGGTGATAACAAGGCAGAGGTTAAGATCCGTCTGCAGGGAAAACGCATTTCCTAATTTGCGGTCCGTAAGCTCATCTGAAAGCTTTTCGATATAGAGATCAGGATTGTGCATCTGGTAAAAGGAGAGCAGCGTCAGCATATAGCCCTCCGATTCAGGAAGAAACTCGGCAAGGCTGATTGAATCTGAACGGTCCCCGAGACATATCGCAGTGGCTAACTGGTTTCTCCGCAGTTTTTTCACATCTTCCAGCACTTCAGCATGTTCAAAGTCATCCTTCCAGGCTTGTACCGATTTTTCCAGTGTATGATTGAACGCCTCATACTCAATCGGCTTCAGCAGGTAATCAAAGCTGCTGTGCTGAATGGCTTTGCGCATATAGGAATAATCGTTATAACCAGTAATGAAAATAACTTTCCCAGGATAGGAAATGGAATCCAGCCACTCAATCAGTTCGATTCCGCCCATACCGGGCATTTTCACGTCTGTAAAGATAATCTCCGGGCGTTCTTTTTCAATCAGTGATTTTGCCTCATGGCCATTTTTGGCTTCCAATAGCTTGGTGATGCCGTGAGTTTCCCACTGGCCTAAATGGCGTATGACGTCCCGCACATTGAATTCATCATCGACAATCAGTGCTTTCACCGTGTTCATCTCCTTTCCTGAAGTAAGTCTTTATCATTCCCAAGGGGCTCTTTATCGGGATCCTCATGCTGACGGAAAACCCCAGTCCGTCATTCGAATCTACTTTCATTTCTGCACTTGGTCCATACCCTAGAAGCAGCCTGTCACGAATATTCTTCAGGCCGATATGTTCATGCGAATAAGTCCCTTCGTAAGGGGCTGTATAGATATGTTCCCGTAGAGTCTGAAGCTCTTCTTCCGTCAGACCCGGACCATCATTCTCGACAGTAAAGCACAGATCGTTTCCTTGTTTTTCCCCGTTAATGGACAAATGAGCGTCGCTGTAACCTTCCTCATACGTGTGTTTAAAGAAATTCTCTGCCAGGGGCTGCAGAATCATACTTGGAATAGTCATGTCCAAAATGGACTCATCGATATTGACCGAGTACCTTACATTTTCACCAAAACGCTCTGTTTGAAGGGAGAGGTACGCTTTTGTATACTCAGCTTCATCCCGAACCCTTACCCATTGATCTGCCTGCATTGAGTAGCGCATCATTTTGGACAGCGAAGTCAGCAATTGATAGACCTTTGGTCCATTCGACCTGAGGGCAACAGCGCCGATGGATTGTAAAGCGTTAAACAAAAAATGAGGATTAACCTGTGATTTTAACGCCCTGAACTGGTTCTTCCTGTTTTCAATTTCAAGCTTATATTCACGGTCAATGTGGGAATTGATCCGGTTCATCATGTCCTTCATGTGTGACTCCAAATGGCCAATTTCATCGCTTTTGGTATCATCAAAAGGGACATTCATATTTCCGCCTTCAATGGAACGGACTTTGCTGCTCAGCCTCGTAATGGGACGGGTAATCCTATTTGAGATAATGCCTATCATCAGCAAACCCAGTATTCCTACGCCGATGCCGACAAGGATATTGGTATAGGCGGTTTTCCTAACATCTTCATATAAAGCCTGGCTCGACATGACCTTAATCAATTTCCAGCCGTTCAGTGACCCTGATAACTCTTTTGATAAGAGAATATCATCATCTTGCCGGCTCCTATTCCCGTCAAGACGTTGCTTTTCATCGGCAGGAAGAGGTTTTCCAATCAGGGCACGATCATTTGCATACATGACGCGATCTTTTGAATCAATAAGCAAAACTGAAGATGCGTCTCCCTGGACAAGGTTATTGCAAATGCGGGCGTACTCGCCCAAATCAATGTCGATTGTAATCATCCCAAGAAACTTTTTAGAAAGAACGTCTATAATTTTGTGGTGAAAAGTCATCACCATCGTTTTGTCCGATTTTGGAACAATGGCTGCATTATTGTAATTCTCAAGAGGGTGGGGCGGCTCAATCAAATATTGTGAGTCAGATGTATACAGCTGTTTGATCGGGTCCTGTTTCAGAAAATCCGGCTGGTACCTGTGTGTGCTGATCATTGCATTATAGACAGTAAATGACTCATTGTTTTTAGCAATATAGAAACGGATTTGCCGGAATTCGTTTCTCATTAGATAAAAGGTTTCGAGACTCTTTTCCATGGTCATAGGGTTGAAATATATGGAGTCTTCGAAGCCGTTTTTAAAAATCCGAAACAGATCAGGGTTGCGGTACAGAATATATGGAAAATCAATCATGTCGTCAAAATACTGCTCCAGTTCATCCGCATTCTTCTGAAGCTGCTCCCGGCTGTTTTCAAGTTCATACTGCTCCACACTGTTTTTTGTATAAGTGTAGATGAAAAAAACGGACAGGAAATAGGGCAGAACGATGAAAATCAACAGCATGATCAATAAACGGCTTTGTATGCTTTTCAAAGGAGGCACCCCCTTTCGCAGAAGGCTATTTTTTTAGTCTGACCTTATCTTCTCACTTTAGCATCCTAAAACTATATCAAATCAAAAACCAAGTCAATCATGCTTAAGTAGGATTCGTGTAAGTGCATGTATCGTTATATTTCGCAGTTCGGGCTTATATTATGTTCCAATTTGCGCTGCGCCAGAGATTTGAAGATGATAAGGCAAAATCAAAAAAAAGCTGAAGACATCTTCAGCTTTTACAAAAAGTATGCTTTTTCTCCTACTCTTCATTAACAAATACATTAAATAAGGAGCCCCCTATTAAAGCAATCATAATCCCCGCAGGTATGTCTTTGGGTTCAAGTATGTTTCTTCCAATGGTATCTGCCACAAGCAGCAGCTAGGCACGGATCAGAATCGCTACCGGCAGGAAGAGCTGATTTCGAGGTCCGACCAGAGCTTTTGTAAAGTGCGGACCCTGAGCCCGACGAAGGCGCTGCCTCCTGTGGCAAAGACAGCTGTTGCTGCAAGCGCAACCGATGTCAGCAACAGGATCGCCCTTTTTTTCAACTGATACACCTAAGCCTATTGGCACAGGTTCACTCAACCCAAAAAGATTCAGCCGAGTCGCTTTGTACAGTGTAAAGGAAATGAGCATAGCAGGTCTGAACCCCATATGTTCCCTGACAGCCAATTTGCAATAAAATCCACCTTTTGTCAATCAGCAGATAACATAAGGACAAGCATCAGACCTGAAAGGGCCACACAAAATCCCACCCCGGTTAATACAAGATTGACTGGCTGCATTCCCGCAGTCCTTCTTCGTAATTGTCACAAGAGGTGGTAATTCGATGGCTTCAGAAGGTTTCAAACAGCAACAACATCATTTAACTTGTCGTATCTTTATGTAAAGCATTCGAAGCTTCGTTAAAGTAATCATTGTCTAATTCGAAACCAATAAAGTTCCGATTTAGATTTATAGTAGCCTCCCCTGTTCATCCTGAACCCATAAAACAATCCAATACTGTTTCCCCTTCATTTGTTATAGTTACGAGAATAAATTAATTAACTCAGTAACTATATTAAGGCAAAATTCATCTTCCATTTACCTTAACTTTAGAAATATTGGTCAAAATATGATGAATTATGAAAAGGATATGTCTGGACTATATTAGTATGGGGAACGGCTGTAGTGTTTTATACAAAGTATAAATTTCCTACAAGTATGCATTTGAATATCGAAGATTCTATTAACACTTATAGGAGTAGCTGTTAGTTTAAATAAAATAATTAAATAAACATTCACATAAATATAACTTTAAAACAAATCGAATAATTCAAAGTAGAGATAGAATTGATAAACAGTTGATAGAGAGACTGAAAGAAGAAAAAGTCATTCACTCTTTCAGTTAAAGCACGGTCTCGATGCAAGGACGGAAATGGGAAATAAATATAGAAATAAGCCTTTACCACTATGGGCAAAGGCTCCTTTTTTGACGAGTTTCTTCTATTAACTAGGAAAGTATTAGACTGCCTTTTTCCTTTAGAAATACATTTATAACAATTAAGGTCAAGTACATCTCGGGGTGCCCTAGATCTGCTAATAGCTATAATACTGTATATATCACAGCTAACTTTTTTATTAGCAGAACCCAAAAATGCAATTGCAGTTAACAAAAAGGGTATTGAAAAGTGTAGAATTATCCAATAAACCCCTGATATCAGTGTAATAATAATGGCTACGAGTCATTTATACTAAAAGTTAGCAACACTCTACTTCTGCCTCATATTAAGAGTTTTCCTACAACCTTATAAAAAGAAAGACTGCCCCTCCTTCTCATTTGAAATAGGATCGTCATTACTTTATTAATCTTTTAAAAATGTTAGTAATGCTTCATTAAATTCTTTTGGATGAGTTGCGTTTAACCCATGCGGTCCACCCTTTATTAGAGCGAGCTTACTGCCAGGAATGGAATCATATGTACGTTTTCCACTTAACTCAAAAGGTACAGTTGCATCAGAGTCTCCGTGAATAATAAGAGTAGGTATATTGAACTTTTCCAAGTCCTTTCTAAAATCTGTCTTACTAAAGGCCGTTATACAATCGAGCGTACCCTTAGGTGAGGCACTGGCTGCAATATCCCAGTTATATAAACGGAATGGCTCACTAACTAAATCTGTTTGATTACCCGCCGCGAAAAATCCCTTCGTAAATTTGTCAAGAAATGCAAGGCGGTCATTTATCACGCCACTTTTGAATTCTTCAATTGTTGCATCATCTAATGCTCCTTCAGGATTATCCGCTGATTTGTATAAATAAGGAGGAACTGCTCCAGCAAAAACAGCCTTTTCAATACGATCTGTTCCATACGTACTAATGTATCGAGCTACCTCACCTCCACCCATAGAAAAACCAACAAGTGTGACATTTTGAAGATCTAAATGTTCTAACAGTTTATGTAAATCGGAAGCAAATGTTTCATATTCATATCCTTCCCATGGCTGGGATGATTTTCCGAATCCTCGACGATCATATGTTATGACTCTGTAACCTGCTTCAATAAGAGCTGGCACCTGATATTCCCAAGAGCGTCCACTTAAAGGCCAACCATGTATTAAGACAACAGGTTTCCCTGAACCCTGGTCCTCATAATAAAGTTCAATTGGAGCATGATTTTCATTACCTACAGTAAATTTTGCCATATAAATTTCCTCCCATGAATTAAACCTATATTTTTGCTTCTCTAAAAAAACTCTTCACTCCAAAACACTTAACATATTTTTTGCAAAAATGTTTATAGGATTATTATATTCCCTACTATCTAAATTGTAAAATTATTCAAAAAATATTATTAGATTACAATTTATTTGTTTAAACCAAGGTGTGTAAATTATTAAATAATATTGAAAAAACTAAACTGAAAAATCGAATTAAAGATTTCTAAGCAACTCCAATTGGGGTATCTCCAATTAAGTTGGAATTAGGAATCACAGCCCTTCCTAAAACATCAAGGCTTATTTATCGATTTCACTCTGCAAATTTTAAGTTATTTACAAAAAAATTAATTTGTATTACTAAAGTTTAAAAGACCCTACGATACCAGTAAGCCGCAGCTTCAACTTCATCAACAGTCAATTGATGCCCCCTATTTTCCCAATGAATTTCAACTTTTGCATTAGCCTTTTCAAATAAGGATTGAAGTTCAGTAGATTCCATCGGCGAACATATAGGATCATTTTTACCAGCAGCAATAAATACTGATTTTCCTGACAAATCAGGAAGAACAATTCCTTTTTTTCGGTACCATCGGGTGATGGTCACGGCCCTTAACCTAATATAACCTATTAAAAAAGAAAGATAATAAGGATCAAAATCTGCTGACAAGCTTGATGTCATTATTAGGACAAAAACATTTGCAGGATCAAAAAGATTCGTTAATAAAATAAATCTTTTCCGAAACGGTTAACAAAGATGGTTTGCCTCTCCCTAACCCACCAGATCGGAATGAAAATTAAGACGAATTTCACTAAATACTCTATATGGATATGACCATCTTCAACATGAAGTAAAACATGAGTTGCAACCGCAACCGTCGCCACAAACAACAAATCTAAAATAGTTCTAACCACGCAACTTTCTTTTCTTCCATTTCTGCACTCCCTCCAATTTTTTTATAGTTAATAGTATTATGGAAATATATGGTTATTCAAAGAAGGAATAATATAGACATAGTCTATTTGCCATAGCTTGCAAACACAAGCCAATAATAAGAAAACTAATAAGAAACCCTTACATCCTAGATTATTTGTACTAAACACCTCATTAAATTAAACAGTTTGATGATTAGGCATAAAGCCACTTTTTTTACGTTGGTATATCATGGTATGATGAGGTGATTTTAACAGAGGAGGAAATATATGACAAAAACCATAGGCCTTATTTGTGGTAGTTTACGAAAAAACTCTTATAATCGAATCATTGCTCAATCATTAACAGAGATGGATGATTCCCATCAATTTCGTTGGATAGAGATAAATAATCTACCTTTGTTTAATGAAGACTTAGAAATAAGTGTTCCAGAAACAGTGACATCATTTAAATCTGCTATCCAGGACGTTGACGGTATCATTATTGTAAGTCCAGAGTACAATTCTGGAATTCCAGGCGTATTAAAGAATGCATTGGACTGGGCATCAAGACCCCGGGAATCCGCAGTTCTTAGCAGAAAACCGGTTGGCCTAATCGGAGCAACTCCTGGGGGGTTAGGTACTGTTTATGCTCAGATGCAAATCAGAGAAATACTAGAAACTATGCAAGTTCATGTTCTTCCATTTCAAAAAGTACTGATTTCTCAAGTACATGAAAAGATTGATTCCGATCAGAAAGTGCTTACTGACGAACAAACAAAACGTTATCTTCAGCGTTATTTACAACAATTTATAAATTGGATAGATAAAACTCTTGTTTTAGATAAAGAAGTAGAGTAAGCATTTTTAAAAATAAATCTGACGTTTTTTCTGATTTTCAAGAAAATTATTGGCATAAATATTAGTTTAGTTATAAAGTGATTGCGGAAAATGAAGAAATTTATGGTAAATAATCCAATGTTTAAACTTTCTTCATTACTTTAATTTAGGAGGAATACATAATGTCTGATCTCTATTCTCGTATTAATAAAGATGAAGCTGTCGTTCTTTTAGTGGATCATCAAACTGGCCTTATGGCTGGACTTGTTCGTGACTATGGTGTTGATGAATTTAAGAACAATGTTTTGGCTCTTGCTCATACTGCTAAGTTTTTTGATTTACCAGTTATTTTAACAACAAGCTTTGAAAACGGACCTAATGGACCACTTATGCAAGAATTGGTTGATCTTTTTCCTAACGCTCCAAAAATAGCTCGTCCTGGACAAATTAACGCATGGGATAATGACGATTTTGTAAAAGCAATCGAAAAAACTGGAAAAAAACAACTTATTATCGCGGGCGTAGTTACGGATGTATGCGTTGCCTTCCCTGCACTTTCCGCTATAAAAGCTGGGTATGAAGTTTTTGCTGTTACGGATGCTTCAGGAACTTTCAGTAAACAAGTTGCAGAAGCTGCCAATACGCGTATGGCACATAATGGCGTGCAACTTATGAACTGGTTTAGCGTAGCGTGCGAACTACAACGCGATTGGCGCAACGATGTCGAAGGTTTTGGCAATTTACTTGCTAGTAATCTTCCAGGTTATCAAAATGTAATTGGAAGCTATATGGGAGCTCAGCGAGATCTTAGTAAACAAAATGCATAAATTTATTCCTAAGAAATAGCTATAAATCAATCACTTTTTTTAAAAATGGATAGTATAAATTTAGCGCTGATTTAATCAGCGCTCCTTTTTAAATTAGAAGTATAGCAAGGCTTTTATTTTTTCGATTACAGCTGAAACTTATAATTGCCTTTTAGATGAAACAATTTTAAAAAAGGAGTGTTTTATTATGAGTAATTTAGAATTGTTAACTCCGGAGATCCAAAGTTACCTTACGAATTCCCGACTGCTCTTAATATGCCACCCTAACCGGGACTCCCTATAAAAGTGAACCTCGCAATTCGTTCATCCTCCAAAAGGTATTTACCTGTTTCCTGCCCAAACCCGTAAACCACATTCAGAAAACCTGCAGCAATCCAGCTTCAGAAAAAATTTCTGCGATCTTGCATGCAATGAGTGGCGTCATTTATGCCGGCTTCAACACAATTGTATTTCCCGCTGCCAATTCAGGAGCTACCTTGTATATGGTGAATTAAACGGGGAGATCGCCCCGATACCCCCAACAGGAACCCTGATGGTGAAAGCCATCTTTTTGATTTTCATTAAGTAAGTCGAAGATTCTGTGATAAATCAAACGATAACACCTTTATCGAACATAATTGGCTGCATTAGATATTTCTTGTAAAGTATACACCTCTTAAACTTGTATACCTATTCATTCTTACTATTAAAAGATAAAATACCTTATGTACACTATTAATATATCGTGTACATAAGGTATATAAAAATCCCAAACATCTTTAATGGTGAACGCTACGATAAAGAGTCCAACTTTAGCTAAGTCCAGCGAGGCTACCCTCTGTACCTCCTGGGAAAACTTTTCATGGTTTTTATAAAATTCCTCGACTGTCTTATGTGAGAATTAAAGAAATTATATGTGGTATATAGAGTATCCATTATACCCAAGTGTTTCCGGGAGCAATAAAAGCTAAAATTGTGTCTTAAAAATATTTTATGTATCAATACCGATTCTACCATCCATAGGACTTCTTAGTATCCTAACCTATTGGTAGAACTAGAAAAGCCAGTCTCTTCAAAAAAGAACTGGCAACCTTCCCTATTACATTCTTTTTGCTCCTACATATCTTTTCTTCCAATAACTATTATCCATGGAGGAAATGCTTACACCGTTTGATGAGGAGCTGTGTATGAATTGATTGCCGCCTATATAAATACCAGCATGTGAGGCACCAGGTTTATAGGTTTCATAAAAGACCACATCTCCAACTTGTGGTTTGGACACCTTTGTCCCCTTTTTATAAATTTCCGATACCGTTCTTGGTAATGTGACATTTGCGCCTTTATCGAAAGCGTATTTTAGGAATCCGCTGCAATCAAAACCTTTTGGTGTAGTTCCACCCCATACATACCGTACATTCAAATGTTTTTTTGCTTCCTTCACTATCGCAGTAGATTTATTGCTTGTTTTATTTACATTAGCTACGTTGGAGGTCTTCTTTTTTACTCCCAAAGCTTTATATGTATTCGGACCGACAATACCATCAGCTTTTAAACCTTTACTTTTTTGGAACTTTACGACTGCACTTTTAGTAACGGTCCCAAAATATTTAGTTGTATTATTACTCTTAAAATATTGTTTTTTCTTTAGAACCTCTTGTAATTGTTTTACTTCTGTATGAGTCATTCCACTTTTTAATGTACGATCGCCCAATGCAGCATTACCAACCAACGGATTTGATAGTAACAATCCAGAAACAACAAAAGATGCTATGATTTTTTTCATTTTCTCCCCCGATTAAATCACTTTTTTATCATTTTATCATCTTTAAGTGACACACATATTTACCTAATTTTACATTATTATTACAAATGCATACATAAAGTGAGTATAAAATACAAAATAACCAAAATATTTCTATTCTTTCGAAAGATAGTAATTAAGAGTAAATTCCTTGCTTTTTATAGTAGTAACCATCCGGTTTGGATAGCCTCCTCGTACTGTGATATATTTTTCACTCCTTACATTTTATTATTTTCACTAGTTACAAATCCTTGAGCTTATTAAATACATCGAAGTTCTGACATTAATTTGGGATATTCGATTTAATCCTCTCAACCTTAAATTAGGTGGTGTCTAATAAAGGCATATCGCTCACGACAATAACTGCCTGAATAATTTTCGTGATGTCATTCCATTCTTGGACAATTCTGCCGTGTTTCGTACAAAACAATCAGGTGAATGATTTGTCGGCAACAATCGTTAATTTTTTTGTGGCATAGGAAAAGCACCTCCTTTGATACAAGGATAGTATCAGGAGGTGCTACGTATAGAATATGTGCTGTTTAAATGAGGGCTTATCTTTAACCTTAGTTTTACAGCCCACTATCTAACTGTTTACGCTTAAAGATATAAGTTATCCTCTATCCTCGAAAACTCAGTTCGAGTGAATGGCTGACTCTTATTCGGCGGGAATCCTACCTGCTACATGTCACGAGCTATGCTCGATCGTTCTGACAGTCACGGATGTTGATCCCAACTAGCAACCGAATCTATGTAAAATTATTGAAATGAAATCAACCAATTCTACTCTTTAACACTAACTGGAACCTTCAGATGAGTGGGTACTGACCTCAATTTTGTATTTTGTTTGGGAAGTATAATTTTGGCCTGCTAAAAGAAGAATATCTCCAAAATCTTTAAACTCAATCGCTCCTGGAGCAGCTTGGGTTTCAAACGTTATTCCGCCGTGTTGAATTAATTTTTCTCCGTGCATAAGTGGCACACCTTTCACAAAGTTTGCCGTGTAAATGACAACCGCAGGCTCTTCTGTGTATACCTCGACTGTTATTTTCTGGTCAGGACTAATTAATTTGGCTGCAGTTTGATGAAGCCCTGGGCACGTAAGGAAGAATGGATGATCGATCCCTTGAACCTTTTTAACTTCTGCGTCCGCGGCTTCAAAGGTTGATTTTAATTTCTTCGGGGTTCGAAAATCATAAGGCGTGCCAATTGTGCTTCGCTTTTCCCCAGTTACCGTGGTATCGTCATTTACTGGTGCAAATTCTTCAGAAAAGATTTGTAAGAAATGATCATCGATTGGATGGCTGGGATGCCCCGTTAAGTTAAAATAGACGTGATTGGTTGGATTAAAAACTGTGTCTTTATCACTTTTTGCTTGATAGCTCACTGACCAAATATTTAAGTTGTCCAATGTGTAAGTCACACTTACTTTCAAATTCCCCGGAAAACCATTCTCGCCATCAGGTGAGTCGGTTGAAAAGATGATCGAAGCACTTTCATCCGTCTCCTTCACTTCATAACCCCAGATTTTTTCATCGAATCCAGGGCTGCCACCGTGTAATGTATTCCCTAATTGATTTACAGACGTTTGGTAACGTGATTCACCAATTGAAAATTCGCCATTTTTTATTCTTCCAGCGACTCTTCCTATTGTTGCTCCATAATACGTTTCTTTTTTGTAATCCTCAATCGAGTCAAATCCCAATACGATATTATTACGACCCGATTCCGTTAGGACGAACAGATTGACGATTCTTGCACCAAAGTTTGTAACTTCCATTCTTACTCCATGATCATTTTCTATCGTAAACAGCAAGACATCATTTCCAAACGAGGTTTGTGCTACTTTCATTTTTATCGGCTCCTTCCCTATTAAATTCCTTCATATAAATAAAAGCTAAAACACCATAAATTGCATAAAAAGTTCAGCTAACATTTTTAATAATTGTAAAGCCCGAAGTAGCAACCTCGGGCCTAAGAAAAGGAATCATATGAGTAAATCAACATATTCTTAATGAAGTATTTTCCTTATTGCCCCCTGATTTAAAATCTCTTCTATTCTGGTATAGCTTCTTTTAATTCCGCTCCAAACCTTAATAGGTCTAATTTAAGCACTTTTCCCCTTAGCTTGTCTACTTTCCCCAATTTTTTCAATTTCCTCCAAAGTATGACCTCGAGTTTCAGGAACGCATGTCCGAATAAATAAAACACCAAGTAAACAAATAGCACCGAAGATTGAAAAAACAGCTTCTTGAGACATCGAAGCGGTCATGATCGGAAATAGCAGGCCAACCAAGAAAGAACCAATCCAGTTAAATGATGAAGCCACTCCTGACGCCCGCCCGCGAATTACCAGCGGGAAAATTTCTCCAACTATGACCCAAGTTAATGGAGCCCAAGTGAATGAATAAAGAGCTACATAGATACTTAAGAAAACAACCATCATCATCGGGTTTGCATTAGGAATTAATACATTCAATATGGCCGGCAAAATAAAGGATAGCCCCATAATCGTTCCGCCGATTGTTAATAAAGTACGGCGATTAAATTTATCAGCAATCATTAAGAATATTAATGAACCTAGTACGAGAATAACCCCTTGAATAATTGGCCACATCAATACTGAGCTAGCTTCATGCCCTGTTGCTTTTTCCACAATCATAGGAATGTAATAAAAAATTGCGTTTGCTCCCTGGAACTGTTGAAACGCAGCAACACCCACACCAGCCATTACTAAATAACGGTATTTATTACTTAAAAGAGTACCCCATGATGCTTTTTGATTTACCTTTGCTTCCTCTTTAACAGTTTCTTGTATTTGTGTTATTTCAGAATCAATTTGTTCTTTGTTAGGGCGAATATAACCTAACACCCTACGAGCTTCATCCATTTTATTGTTCTTAATTAAAAAACGTGGTGATTCGGGTAACCTGGACACTCCAATAAATAAGATCAAAGCAGGTACGGCAGCCAAACTAAGCATCAACCGCCATGCCATTGTTCCTGGTAAGTCTTTCAATAAATAAGCGACAATGTACGAAAGTAACATTCCTGAGACAATCATTGTTTGATTAATTCCTGACAGACGTCCACGTAAACGTGCAGGCGCCATTTCCGACATGTAGGCTGGGACCAACGCAGAAGCAGCTCCAACAGCCAAGCCTAATAAAATCCGGGCAACAATCATAAAAAGGATCCCGTTATGAGGGGATATTCCTGCCAAAATGGATCCAACAGCAAAAATGATAGAAGATATTAAAATCATTTTGCGCCGTCCTAAACGATCGGAAAGTTGTCCGGCCATGGCACCTCCAAAAATAGCTCCAAACATCAACGAAGAGGTAATCCAGCCAATGGCACCTGGGTTGTTTTGAAGGTTCCAATCATGTTGCAGAAAAGGCAAAGCACCCGTCATAACGCCGATATCATAACCGAAGAGAATGCCTCCAAAAGCCCCAAAAAAATAAATGAATCCACTTGAGATTTTCTTTTCATTAACCATTTAAGTTCCCCCTAAAGGTTTTAAAATTATATTTAATCCCACTACTAAAAATATTGATTGCTTTTTGAGAAATAATAATAGTGTTTTCAACCACAAATACATGCCAGTTTCCATCGTAAAAGTTATATATTAGGATGAATTCCGTGTCGTCATTGTCTATTAAAACGCTTTCATCTTTCCCCTAAAAACCACGAAAACGCTTACGAAAATAAAGGGATCATACTAATGGTCACTATTTCCATTCTTCAACTTCTGGATTACCTATTTTTCCCCTCCAATGAAGCGGAGCCTCCTTGGAGGGAGAGACATTACTTTATAACTACGTATTCCAACCCAACAAGTTTGGCATAGGTTATGATTTGGTCTGTTGTTAAATTCAATGACACAACTGTATGGTGACCGCCACCATTCTCAAGCCAAGCTTTCACTCCATCTTGGAAGTTTGGCTTCACTTCCCAAAGTACACGGGCCACTGGCAGGTTTGGTGCTGGAACTGTTGGCTCGTATGCAGAAACTTCATTAATCAAAAGTTTATAGTTTGTACCAAAGTCAGCCATGGAAACAACGACACCGTCTCCTGCTTTGCCGTCGAATACTAAACGTGCTGGATCTTCACGATCACCTATACCTAATGGAGATACGACAATTTTTGGTTTGTTACTTGCTAAAGATGGGTCGACTTCGAGCATATGTGATTGAAGGATTGATTCTTGTCCTGCAGCTAATTCATATGTGTAATCTTCCATAAATCCAGTTGATTGGTTATGGCTCATCACTTTCAGTAAGCGATCAAGTGCTGCCGTCTTCCAATCTCCTTCACCCGCAAAGCCATATCCTTGTGCCATCAAACGTTGGACGGCAAGACCAGGAAGTTGTTTCATCCCATATAAATCTTCGAAGTTCGTTGTGAAGGCCGTGTAACCACCATCATCAAGGAAACGTTTAATCGCAATTTCATAGCTTGCCTGTACCTTTACGCTTTTCTCCCAATTTCCCCTACTGTAGGTACCATAATCAAATTCATAATGGCATTCGTATACTGCAAATAAAGCATCAATTTCTTCATCAGTAACCGCATTTACATATTGAACAAGGTCTCCGATTCCAAAATAGTCAACTGTCCACCCAAATTGGATTTGCGCTTCAACCTTATCCCCTTCGGTTACTCCAACGTTACGCATGTTGTCTCCAAAGCGAGCGACCTTAATGTTGAAGCTTTCGTTATAAGCAACCGCTACGTCCATCCATTGTGCAATTTGCTGCCGGACTTCAGGACGCTCCCAATAACCTACAACAACTTTATTTTGTTTTTTCAAACGAGCATTGATAAAACCATATTCACGGTCACCATGAGCGGATTGGTTCAGGTTCATAAAGTCCATATCAATCGTTGCCCAAGGAATACTTTCATTGAATTGTGTTGCTAAATGAAGCAATGGTTTTTGTAATAATTTTGTTCCACGAATCCACATTTTTGCAGGTGAGAAAGTATGCATCCAAGTGATGACACCGGCAACTTCGTCACGATAGTTGACTTCTTTCATGATGCTTGTGATTTTATCTGCACTAACAGCTAAATCTTGCAATACAAGTGGATAAGGTAAAATACCGCTTTCATTTAATGCATCGGCTATCGTTTGTGCATTCGCCTTGACCTCTGCTAACGCTTCTTCCCCATATAGATGTTGAGATCCTACGACAAACCAAAATTCCTTTTTTTCTGTTGTTAACATAATAAGCCTCTTTTCTTTATCTAATAGGTTGATAATTTGATAGAGTTGATCTTACTTTTGACCGTAATAAGCATATTTTCCATGTTTTCGTAAATAGTGTTTATCCAAAATATTTTGTGGTAATTCTTTTGCAAAATGATTTAGTTCCCGTGTAAATAAATTCATTTTCGAAACTTCATCCAACACCACACTATTCATTACGGCGGATTTTGCATCTTTTCCCCAAGTAAAGGGACCATGACCATGAAGTAAGATACCAGGAACGGCTAAAATGTCTAACCCGCGCTCTTCAAATGTTTCGATGATTAACTTCCCAGTCTCCACTTCGTACCCACGATCAATCTCCTCTTGTGTTAGGTAGCGGGCACATGGGATGGATCCATAAAATGTGTCTGCATGAGTGGTCCCCATCGCTGGAACATCAAGGCCTGCTTGAGCCCAGATTGTCGCCCAAGTTGAATGAGTATGCACAATGCCGCCGATTTCTTGGTAATATTTATAAAGTACAGCGTGAGTCGCCGTATCTGATGAAGGCCTCAACTCTCCTTCAACAACATTGCCATCTAAATCAACAACAACCATATCGCTGGCTTTCATCGTTTCGTAATCAACACCACTAGGTTTGATAACAAATAAACCGCTTTCACGATCAATGGCACTCGCATTTCCCCATGTATATTTCACGAGTCCATATTTAGGCAAGTCCAAATTTGCTTGAAATACCTCTTCTTTCAGTTGTTCTAACACATCAATCCCTCCAGTTTTCCACTTATAACATCAAATTGTCTACAGCGGCCTGCTCAATGACTAAACCCTTCCTGTATCTTTCAATAAATGCTTCAAATCCTTTAACATCTACTTGATCAGGATAAATTTCATGCCCATCAACCTCTTCGAATACTTTTTTGTCGAGGAAGTCTTCTAAACTTTCTTTTTGTTCTTTATTCATCATGTAAGATGCAAGAATCGCCATTCCCCACGCGCCGCCTTCTCCTGCTGTTGACATAACTGATACTGGAGCATTCATTGCAGCCGCAACAATTTTTTGTCCAACAAGAGGGGTTTTAAATAAACCACCGTGAGCCAAAATACGATCAATTGCAACATTTTCTTCTTTTGTCAAAATACCCATTCCGATTTTCAATGCACCGAAAGCAGTAAAAAGGTGAGTCCGCATGAAGTTTGCTAAATTGAATTGACTCTCAGGCGAGCGGACAAATAATGGTCGCCCTTTTTCCAATCCTGTGATATTTTCACCTGAGAAATAACCGTAGCTAAGCAAACCGCCACCATCTGGATCCGCTTCCAAAGCTTTATTCAACATTACTTCAAATAATTTATTTATATCAACCTTTTGTCCCATTGCCTCAGAAAATTCACGGAATAATCCCAGCCAAGCATTGAGATCACTTGAACAGTTATTCGCGTGAACCATTCCAACGGGACTTCCATTTGGTGTAGTTACCAGATCAATTTCTGGATATACTTTTGAAAGTTCTTTCTCTAGTACAATCATCGCAAAAACGGAAGTTCCTACTGAGATGTTTCCGGTACGTTTCCTCACACTATTCGTAGCAACCATTCCAGTCCCCGCATCGCCTTCCGGTGGACAAATTGGAGTGCCTGGTTGTAAATTTCTTGATCTATCCAGGATTTTCGCTCCAATTTCGGTTAATTCACCCGCCTGCTCGCCTGAAATGTAGACTTTAGGAAGAATCTCTTTTAGCTTCCAAGGATAACCTTTCGTCGCAATTAAATCGTCAAACTGCTTGACCATTGATTCATTGTAATCTTGCGTAGATTCATCAATGGGGAACATGCCTGAAGCATCTCCAATGCCAATCGCTTTATTTCCAGTCAATAACCAGTGAATGTATCCAGCCAAAGTCGTAATACAATCAATGCGAGGCAAATGTTTCTCTTCATTTAATATCGCTTGATAAAGGTGAGCAATACTCCATCGTTCAGGGATATTAAATTGAAATTGATCAGTTAGTTCTTTTGCGGCAACACCTGTTGTTGAGTTACGCCAAGTTCGAAACGGAACAAGTAGCTCCCCTGTACTGTCAAAAGCCATGTACCCGTGCATCATTGCGGAAAATCCAATAGAACCTATTTTTCGAATGGTAATTCCATAATTCCGTTCAACTTCTTGCTTCATTTCACTATAAGCTGTTTGCAGACCGGTGATAATATCCACTAAGTTGTACGTCCAAATTCCATCTTCCAAGAAATTTTCCCACTCATAACTTCCAGATGCGATAGTTTCATGATGATTATCAATCAACACCGCTTTAATACGGGTGGATCCAAATTCGATTCCAAGTGAAGTTTCTCCCCCGGTAATCGCTTGTTTAATTTTTAATATATTCGTTTGCACGTTAATCCCCCTTCTGTCAGCGCTTTCAATAAAAGGAGGCGCTTAAATTTATTAACAACCATATTATATTTTTTGTACGTACATTTGTCAACAATTTATATTATTTATACTTACAACTTCCGGATAACATACTCCATCCTCACCTTAAAGTCATGAATTTGTATTAAAGGAAGTTATGCGACATGAAACCTAAAGGTAAATAGGGGGAATTTATAACTTTATACAAAAATTAAGATGATTTGTTTTAATTTACTCAAAAAATATGTTAAAATATGTCCGCACAAATATTTTAAGCGCATAAATTAGAATGCAAACAACTATGGAAGAAGTGAGGTTTAATGAAACCAAAGTATCAGGTAATCATTGATGATTTAAAAAATAAAATCCTTACAGGTGAATATAGTGTAGGGGAACAAATTCCTACTGAATCCGTCATGCAAGAAATGTACAACGTTAGCCGACATACTGTACGAAAGTCCATTTTAGAATTATCAAACGAGGGATTCTTGAGAAGTGAAAAAGGCTCTGGCACATATGTTAGTAACCAGTATCAATCAAAATCTGGTGGCAATTCCAAAAATAAAACGATTGGTGTAATCACGACCTACATTTCTGATTACATTTTCCCTTCTATTATCCGCGGAATTGAAAGAAGATTGAATGAAGATAATTATTCGTTACTATTAGCCAGTACAAATAATGATGTCGAACAAGAAAAAAAAGCCTTGGAAATGATGTTGTCATTTGGCGTTGATGGTATGATCATTGAACCTACAAAAAGCAATCTATACAATCCCAACATCGGTTACTACCTATCATTTAAGGAACAAGAGGTTCCATTCATCATGATCAACGCTTATTATGAAGAATTAGAGGTTCCTTTCTTTTGCCTGGATGATGTGCAGTCAAGCTACCTCGCAACAAAAGAATTGATTTCGAAAGGACACACCCAAATCGGACTCATTGCTAAAATGGATGACTTACAAGGAAAGTATCGAATGAAGGGGTATATAAAAGCACTTGGAGAAGCCAAATTACGCTTTCAACCAGAACAATTGCTTTCGTATACTACTGAAACGAAGCTAGACCTATACACGAACTTGAAAGAGTTCCTAAATGAAAATAGAGACGTGTTGACTGCCATTGTTTGTTATAACGACGAGGTAGGGTTGGAAGTAGTAAATGTATGCAGACAACTCGATATTTCTATTCCCGAACAATTATCAATTATTGGCCAGGACAATTCCTATATTGCGAAAAATGCCAATATCAAACTAACGACATTAACACACCCACAAGAACAAATGGGACATGATGCAGCTGATTGGGTCATTAAGAAATTACAAGGAAAGAAGGATTTACCAAACGAAACCTATTATCAGCCAGTGTTAATTGAAGGCGAAACTGTCAAAGAGTTAGACATACAATAACCTTAGTGTCTGATGACTATAGGCTCCACTTCCACAATGGCTGCCTCCATCCATTTTATTAAACCAACAAATCCATCTTCATTATTTTCAAATGCAAATGGGTCTACGATTACAATTCCACGGGAATTCACTGCTCTAGCACATGTAATTGTTGGGCAATATCCACTCCAATGGAAATTCTATCGTTTAGTTGATTTTGTTTATCTTGCATTTTAAACCTCATATTAGGGTTCCTCATAGGGTTTTGAGTTAGTGTGGTGTCTTACTCATATCTCACTGAGGAGCCCTATCTTTTTAAAAGCTGAACCCGTTTTGTTCCATAAGAAAAAGGCTGCCACAGCAACCTCCCTTTTTAAAGCAAGACCCATTAGTTCATTAATTTTTAATAAAACATCATATCTAAGGAAATTGGAACAAATAGTTTAACTGTTGCAAACCAAATGGGGTAGCTAAACGAGCAGACAGAAATTGCTTAATCAACAATTATGGCTAACGTAACCTGCAACGAGGAAGTACTACATTGAGCACGTAGATGAACAAAATGGAACAGGTACAATCCATTCACTTGTTAACCTAGTAAAAAACAAAGTGTGTGTAACCAGCTTATAAGAACAGTAATTTGTCCATATTTCTTCAATACATTAATTAACCTCCACCTGGTTTCATGTTAGATTAAGTTCATGGACCATCTTCGTTAACAATCTATCCCCTTGTTTAAGTCTACAACATATCTCTTTGCCACCTCTTTGCTGACGGATTCCCGCTTTTACCCACATCCCCCGCGATTAAGGGAATAATAAGAAAGCAGACCCTGCTACTACGGTAATTAACGCAAACAACCAATGTTGGCCCGTCATCATCAATTCAGGAGCTAAACTAACAATTTCTATATCAACCATTCCAACACCAACATCAGCAAGCGCATAATCATCTAACGTTATACTTTTCCCTTCGAATCTACGATATTAAAAAAGACTATTCCCACTGCTACTGTCCCAGTCGAACATCCCCATACTTGGAACGATTCATGATGATTGGAATACAGTATCTTCTTTTAAATAAAAATATATTTATTAAATTGTGGCAGTCAACGGATTATGTTGCTTAATTTCTTGTATTGATAGATATAAAGAATAGTTCCCATAATCGAGAATTTTATTAAGAAAAAGATTCAATAGTTCTTGAGAGTTAACTTTTATTTTCAAATGGTAACAACCTTCTCCCGATACTCGGTGAGCTTCAACTATCTCATTTCTATCATTAATAAAACGTATAAACGAATCATGGTCTGCTGTTTCCATATAAATAATGACAAATGCTGTATAAGAAAGTCCTAATTTCATTTCATCGACTATTAATGAGTAGGCTTTAATTACTCCATTTTCCTCAAGTTTTTTAATCCGATTTCCTACTGCTTGTCCCGTCATATGAATTTGTTCACCTAAGTCTTTCCACTGAATACGTGAATTTTCGGATAATAACCGAAGGATTTGAAAATCAATGTTATCAAGTTCCATAATAAATTCCTTTCACCATGAAATGCTTTGATATAAAAGTGTTTCATCAAAGTATCGATAGAAATCAATATATCATTTATCATTATATTGTACTGAAATTTTTTAAAGAGGTGGAAAAAATGAGCACAGCTTTAATCATTGTCGATATTCAAAATGACTATTTTCCAAATGGAAAGATGGAATTAAGCAACCCTGAAAAAGCAGCCGCTAATGCTGCTAAAGTTCTTGAATGGTTTAGGCAGAATAACAAAGATAATATTTTTCATGTCCAGCATATCGCTAGTGATCCTGGGTTAGGCTTTTTTCTTCCGAATACGGATGGAGTTAAACTGAATGAAGCTGTTCTACCATTAGAACACGAAAGCATTATCATAAAACATTTCCCTAACAGCTTTTTACAGACTGAATTAGAAAGCAAATTAAAAGAAAAAGGAGTAACAAAGCTAGTGATTGTAGGTATGATGACGCATATGTGCATTGATGCCACAGTCAGAGCTGCAGTGGATTTAGGCTTTGAAACTACTCTTATTGAAGATGCATGTGCGACAAGGGACTTATCTTATCAAGATAAGGTCGTTCCAGCTGAACAGGTCCATTTTGCCTTTGTCAGCGCACTTAACGGTATGTATGCCAATGTAATTTCGACCGAGGATTTCCTGGAATAAAAATAATACAACCTTGTAGAACCAATAATTTATTATAAGTGGGAGCTTGTTTTTAAACAAGCTCCCTTTTTTACTGATGTTAGACTGTAATCCAAGCTTTATCTTGCAGTTTCCTGCAAATGTGCAACTACCCGTTGCACAAAAAAACTCATACACCCCAAAAAAGACCGTCACAGTGCCCATCAATCCAGGTCATGTGACAGTACCTCAATTCTCAAAATACCTGTATCAAATAAACACTTATCCCACGGCCAAAATAAGACTGCACAATCAACTTTTAAAAGATTAACATTCGAAGCTTATTATCTAAATCGAAACCAATAAAGTTCCCTTTTAGGTTAATTGCAGCCTGTCCTGTTGATCCTGAACCCATAAAACAATGTAATACTTTTTCAAACAATAACTTACTTTCGACAAGGGTGAATTCTTACTTTTCCACCAACGCAGGAGCTTCATTAGAAGCCCCTATTAATAAGAATTAAACGTTCTTTTTGACCCTTTTTGATAAAACCCTTCTCTTTTTTTGAACGACTTTCCTTTTACTTTCATAATTCCCGTTAAAAACAAAAGATGATGAATTACTTGAAAACCGAGTATGACAACATATTTGTTAAGTATAAAAAGGCTGCAATTATCAAAGAAAAAATAAGAGTATAATAGTGCCCTTATCTCAGACTGTAGGCAAATTCGATGAAAAATGAGTATGCCTATGGTTTTTTATGGGTGTACTATTTAGACGTTGATTTACGCTCCAAGCACTCGCTTTCCGCGGGCAGTCCGGGAAGCCTCCTCGGCGCCTTTGCGCCTGCGGGTCTCCCCTGGACGCGTTTTTCCCGCAGGAGTCTCGCACCTTTCTCTCCAATCAACTTTGGTTTAGCTTTTAGATGGTAGTTTACAAACTGTGGCTCCCATGTCTATATGATTGGATCTACAGTTTTTGCCTTGCCTGTACCATTTGGATGTTGATTTCCGCTCCAGGCACTTGCTTTCAACGGACGGTCGCGGGGAAGCCTCCTCTGCACCTTTGCGCCTGGGGGGTCTCCCCTTGACACGTTTTTCCCGCAGGAGTCTCGCACTTCCGCTCCAAATCTTTAGATAGAAACCTTTTGCCTAGAGTCTTCATTGTCTTTAACCGAATTATTAAAAAAACTTGTGTGATGAGAATGCCTTCTAAACATGATTCTATTCAGGGAGGTCAACTGGTGCCTGCGATCTAGTTGGTTCTTAAAATTGAGGCTGCCATTGACTTTAAAGCATGCAATTGCGTGAGGGAATAACGACCAAAAGTCATCTTCATTGATGAATCCAGGCATAAAATATCTTTCCATTTCGTTTTACTTATTATCTTAGTAGAATCGACTCTTATGTTTTGGAGGGGCTCGCAAAGACGGAGAATACCCCTAGAACAATATATAAATAACCAGTTATCCGATTCTGCAACCTAGAATTCACTTCACGACCCAGAATCCGCTTTCTAATACTTGCTGCAAGTACTGCATACAGACCATCACTAATAAAGGCTAGGATAATAAATATAATTCCTAAAAGTAAAAATTGTATTGTGACTGATATGGCCGAAGGTGATATGAATTGCGGAAAGAAGGCTAAAAAAAAGAGTGCTGTCTTAGGATTCATTACTTCCACGAGCGCAGATTCGTAAAATATCTTTACTATCTTTTTGTTAGGGGCTTTTGGAATTTCTGAAGTCGTTCGATCAGATGTAGAAAATAAAGTCCTGCACCCCAGATAGATAAGATAAGCAGCACCCAAGTATTTAACGATATTAAAGGCTGTTGCTGATGTCATAAGGATCGCTGAAACTCCAATCGCTCCAGCTAAAACGTGAACAGAACCGCCAAGTGATACACCAAGAACTGATACTATGCCCGCTTTCTTCCCTTGGTCTATACTTCTTGCCATAATATACAACACAGCCGGTCCAGGTATTATTAACAATGTAGCAGCAGCAATTACAAATAGCCAAATATTAGAAAACTCCATAAAAAGCAACTCCTTATTTTATTTTGGCACAAGATTTATTGGGCTCCTCCTTGATGGTGAAGCAAGGTTACACTTCTTCGTTTTCATCAAGGAGGCGATTTGTTGCTCATTTAGAAAAGGAATATGTTCCAACTGTTTTATAATGAGCTCTTGTCTGTAAGGAATGGTTTTGACTTACCTAAATGATAAACACCATTTTTGCTTTTAGGGGTGCCACAGCAAACCCTGATAATATACTAATCAGTCAATTGACCCTTTCCTTTGCTCACGCATCCATTTCGCAACCTGAATCTCCCCTTGTTCATTTGATTTTTCAAGCTCTGTAATAATCGCTTTGTAATCGGTGTCATTACGATTTTGACTCATTTTGGCTGCAGCTTGAATAGATGTGATTTCAATTTCAAAGCCCACTATTCCTTTCATTTCACTCTTTAGCAACTCTGGATCAAACGTTTCCCAGGTCCGGCCATTTTCTCGGTGACCCTCATAATGATTAAGCATGGTATCCAAGGAGGAAATCAGCTCGTCTTCAGTGATTAAACGCGCTGATCCATACGCATGTACAGCTAGATAGTCCCATGTAGGAACCTCTTCGCACTGATACCAACTTGATGAAATGTAAGCGTGCTGCCCTTGGAAAATCAGTAACACATCACTATTATTGTCTAAAGTCTTTTTCTGCATGTTTCCGTATGCAATATGCCCAGTCGCATAGATTTTCCCTTCATCTTCGCGAATTTCCAAAGGAATATGAGTAGCCAAGGGACGATGTTCATTAACAGTAATCAATAAGGCAAACGGGTTAGACTTCATGATTTGAACTGCTTCTCCATTTTTCATACGATATTGCTTAGGAATGTACACAATAATCTTCCTTTCAACTTTTTTTGAATTTTTAAAATAAATATCCGATAAAAAAATATTATTATACAAGTTGACATAAAAAAAGGTACAATATTAAATAAATATACATGTCAGAGGGAATGCAAATGAATAATACCATTTTTACGTTCAATGATAACGCCCCAAAATACAAACAAATCTATGAGAAATTCAAATCATATATTGAACAAGGAGACATTTTGGCAAATGAGCAATTACCCTCAATTCGTCAACTTGCAGATTCTTTACATGTAAGCCGCAATACAACTTTACTGGCATATGAACAACTTGTTGCTGAAGGGTATATTCGTGGAGAGGGCAGAAAAGGTTATTTTGCAAACGAGTTAGAACCCCGTATATTTCAGGTACCCTTAATCTCTTATGATAAAAAGCAGACTGGGTCCAAGAGACCTCCGGTAGTTAATTTCAGGGCAGATGCCGTTGATGAAACTAATTTCCCACTGAAGATTTGGAGGAGAATGGCTAATCAAGTATTAACAATACAGGACAGCTTTCGATACGGGGAACCATTTGGGGAAGAATGCCTGCGCGAACAAATCTCCACATATTTATTCCAATCACGCGGAGTGAAAACAAATGCAAATGCAATTATAATCGGAAGCAGTACCCAACAAATGCTTGTATACCTGGGCCATATACTGAAGGATGAA
This sequence comes from Peribacillus sp. YIM B13477, assembly GCF_042787955.1. Taxonomy (NCBI): domain Bacteria; kingdom Bacillati; phylum Bacillota; class Bacilli; order Caryophanales; family Bacillaceae; genus Peribacillus; species Peribacillus sp. YIM B13477. The sequence goes on along the minus strand of NZ_JBHZPD010000001.1, from coordinate 855,008 downwards.
TTCCAGAGTATTATAGTTGAAGACCCTGGTTACGACGGTGCCAGGGAAGCTTTTCAATTCCATCGTTTTATGTTTGAAACTTTGCCGGTTTATGAAACAGGTGCTGAACTTTCAAAATTAGAACAAATGAAATCACGATTAATCTATGTAACCCCTTCCCATCAAAGTCCAATTGGAGTAAGCATGTCTATCCAACAACGGCAAATGATTATTCATTGGGTTAACAAGATGCGTGGATATATTATCGAAGACGATTATGATAGTGAATTTCGCTATACACAAAAACCATTTCCTGCTCTTGCCTCCATTGATTCAGCAAGAGTCATTTATTTAGGGAATTTCTCGAAGTCCTTTCTTCCAGGAATTCGTTTAAGTTATATGGTCTTGCCACAGCCACTTTTAAATCGTTATAAAAATCAGTTTCTTCATTTTGAAGCTACCACCTCCCTGCTTAGCCAGCTTACAATGGCTAAATTTATGGAAGAGGGAGAATGGAGTAGACATATTAAACGCATGCGCCTAGTTTATAAAAGAAAAATGCAGCACTTAGTATCCGCTTTGAAAGAGCAATTCGCTCAAAATATATCCATTATTGGTGAACAATCTGGTTTGTACGTATTAATCAAAGTACATCTGAAGCATACAGAAGAATGGTTAATTCAACAAGCTTCCTCACATGGAGTTACTGTGTATCCTACGTCCCTCTACTTCATTAAAAATAACACCGACGGACCAATGGTTAAACTAGGTTTCAGTAATCTTTCTTCCAATGAAATCGATGTGGGTGTGAAACTCTTAAAGAAGGCATGGTTCAAAGAATAACTCCACCATTCTTTGAACGAATGAATTGTAGCTGTTGTATTTGAATGTTGGTGCTGCACCGATAAATAATCTTCATCGGTCCCTTAATTTTTAATTGCGATGAAATTAAGTGGCGGCTGCAGATCAAAAACTAAGCCTGATTTCTATCTGAAATTAGGCTTAGTTTTTTAATAAATCTACCACATCAGTTGAACAAGACAATGTCGAATAACTTTTATTTTTGTAGATTCTTCTTCATAAGTGATGCTATTTGTATATTATCTTGTTGAGAAGTGTTTTCTAGATTCTTAATAATTAATTCTTGCCGTTCCACAGGGTGATTTTGACTTAATTTTGCTTTTGCTTCAATTTTTGTGATTTTTATTTTAAATGCTACAATCCCTTTACTCATTCCTTCGATAAATCTGGAATCCACATCAATTAAATTGTATGGGCTATCTGGACTTTCATATTTTTTTACCATATCATTCAGGGAATCGAATATGACTTTTTGATCTTCGACAATCTCCATCTTTCCATATAAATGGATAGAGATATAATTCCAAGTAGGAACTGCCATCGTTGTTTCATACCAAGAAGGAGATATATAAGAGTGAGGACCTTGGAAAACCGCAAGAACTTTTTGGTAATCTATATCCTTCCATTGTTCGTTTGGTCGGGCAAAATGACCATATAATGCACCTTCACCTTTATTTAATGTGAGTGGAAGATGGGTAGCGTATGGTTCTCCATTATGTTGAGAAAATAAAGTGGCAAAGCTGTACTTTTCGATAAAATCATAAATTATTTCTTCATCCTTGAGTTGAAAATGTTTAGGTATATACATGATTTAGCTCCTCCTTGATAAAGTCTTTTCAATTTTCGGCTATCTCAAATTTTAAGTATTATTGGAAATATTCTATTATGTAAATTGACATCTAAAAAGGTACAATTATTATTAATTGTACATGTCAATAGTGATTACAATTTTCATATAATGTTGACCTTTTATTTTGAGTATATAAACTTACATTTAGTGAATTAATTACGACTTCAATTTTAATCAGTAATTAGACATGATTTCTGTTTAACCAGGCCCGTTATCCAAATCATAGTAAGGTATTTATGAACCAAAATAACAGATAGCCTAATGGTGTTTTTTAATTTTATCCAGCAATCAGGCCAAATTATGGAATAATCCCTTCAAATAAAGTAATAACTAGATTATTTTATTGGAAGCATACAGATTTAATTATTTTCATTAGAAAGGATTGAAATAGTATCGAAATAAGACATTTAGAATATTTCTTAATGGTCAGTAAAGAATTGCATTTTACAAAAGCAGCTGAAAAATTAGGAATTTCGCAACCAACTTTAAGCCATCAAATTAAAATGCTTGAACAAGATGTGGGCTATGCACTATTCAACCGTATTGGTAAGAAGATTGAACTTACTAAGGTGGGGGAAATCGTACAACAAGAAGCATTGAATATTCAAAATTCCTTACAAAGTATATCTTCTCAAATTAGAGCACTTACAAAAGTAGAAATCGGGGAATTGAAAATTGCCGTGTTACCAGGAGAAATAACTGATTTGGTATCCACCTTGTGCATTAAATTCAACCAATTATATCCAAACATAAAAGTGTTTGTTCAAAGTACTGATCAAGTGGAAAAGGCTGTTTTAGAGAATCAAGCAGATTTTGGTATTGGTTTTGAATTCAATCGTGATGATATGTTAATGGTGACGAAGTTGTATGATGAAGAATTTTACCTGATTAGTAATCAAAGTGCTGGAGAGCAGAAGGCTTCATTTTCCGATGTTTTAGACAGTCCGCTTATTTTATTTCCAAATATCCATCAATGCAGAAAAATACTTGATAAAACGAGTCTTGAGGTTGGCAGGCAGTTAGAACCCATCGTAGAAACGTCTAGCATTGAATCTATCTTGAAGCTCGTTCGAAATGGGGTTGGCCGCAGTTTTGTTTCGCGTACATTATATGAATTTTATGATACAGAGGATTTATTTTTCCAACGTATTGAAAAACCAACTTTGACTAGATCTGTCTATCTCGTGATGAAAAAGAATCGTTTTATCAATTATGCGGCACGTAAGTATATTAAGTTATTATTATGTGAAATCGAAAGGCTGCGTTTTCATACAGAAAAAGATGAGATAGCCTCTTTAAAAAGTTCTATATTATAGTTTTTATCTATTATTATCATAGAAATGAATGGATAGATAAATGATAAATTCCTCTTTACAATGAAAACAAGTTCATAATCAAATTGTAAAGGGGATTTTCAATTATGTTTCAAGAAGTAGCAGGTATTAAAATTCCAGATTCTCAATTGGCTAAAGAAGCAGCAGATCTTTTACGCGAGCATGGGGACGACTTGTTGTGGAATCATTCAAATCGTGTATTTTTATTTGGTGCAGTCAACGGAAAAAAAACGAAGCAGAATCATGATTTAGAGTTGCTATATGTTAGTGCATTATTCCATGATTTAGGTTTAACAAAAAAGTTCAGCAGTCCAGATTTACGATTTGAAGTAGACGGTGCAAATGCTGCGATGAGCTTTTTACAGCAGTATCAAATTCCAGATGAGTCGATTCGTCTTGTATGGGATGCTATTGCATTACATACGACACCTGGCGTTGCAGAACATAAAGAAGCAGAAGTGGCACTACTCTTTTCGGGTGTTGGTTTAGATGTGATGGGAGATGGCTTTGAACAATTCCCTGACGACTTGCGTGAAGAAATTATAAAAGCCTTCCCACGTAACAATTTCAAAAAGGATATTATTCCAGCGTTTTATGAGGGCTTTAAGCATAAGCCAGAAACTACTTTTGGCAATATGAAGGAAGATATTATTGAATATTTTAGACCGGAATATAAAAATAAAAATTTCTGTGAATGTATTTTGCATTCACCTTGGACAGAATAGGCTACAAAAATGACAGAAAATTTGTACAAAAGGTTATATCGGCCAAGGAAGCTACTAAAAAATAAAGGCTGTTTTCGCATACCTTGTTTGCTATTTACCAGGTAGTGAGTTGTGGTTGATTTCCTGTCCCGCTGCTCCCGCAGGAGTCTCGCACTTCCGCTCCAATCAACCTTAAATAGTTTCGTTTTAAAAACAACAATCTTTACGAAAAGAGCCAAAATAAAAAATAAACAACCAATTAGGTTTCTCCCTTGGTTGTTTATTTTTATTCGTAACTAATAAAGACCCCTGTATTTGAAAAAGTAATATTCCATTTTTTAATTCAATTCTGACCTGAAATAAAAATCGATTAAGACTTTCCAGCCCACTTTCTGTCCTGCCAGTCACCTTTCGGAAGCTTGCGGGAAACATCCACATACTTATATACTTATATTCTTAAAGCCGTAAAGCGACTTCCCCCTACGGTTAAGACTAATCTTGAAATGCCTGATTCGGCTCTCTCTTTTTGCCCCATCCAAATCAACGGGTATAGTTAACGGGGTCATTCACACGCACATATATATTGAAGAAATGCCGCTCCCTCTTCATTCAATACAATATTGCACCAACTTTAAGCGCTTCTACAGGAAACAGCTCTGAAACTGGAAGTCCCCCCGCTAATGAAATGACATCTGGTCTCTCTGTTACTTTTACTATCTCACGGGTCTCAGAAGATGAAACTAGACGAGCTCGTTTTCCATTTGTAAACAATCCTTCCTTGAAACTTCGATATTTTTAACTTTCGCCTTTATTTTATTTGAATACTCAGACACCCATCCGTTAAGCTAATCATTACTACTGACTTCATGATTCGAGACTTGCCCCCTATACATTGCACCAATGCCGGATGCACTTAAATAGCCTTTGCTACATTGAGCAAAGGCTTACCTTTTTGACGAGTTTCTTCTATATAATAAAAATAAAAATCCCGCCAAGCTATTTCTACACTTTTTCCTTATTTCTTAACTTCTCCACTTTTTCGGGAGTGAGGGTGATGTCCCGGACAGGGGAAACTCTTCCCCATTCATCCTTGTGAACGATGTGTTTTCGTTCAAATTTGGTCGGAGTATCTATACCTGCGGCAGCTGCAAGGTTAAATAGCCCCTCGCGGAGGGAAATCACGTAATTGGCGACTCGGTATTGTTTTTCCTCGATAACCAGACCTTCCTGCAACTTTGAATCAGTTGTTGCTACTCCTGCAGGGCAATGGTTTGTATGGCAGATTTCAGCCATGATGCAGCCAACGCTAATCATAAAACCGCGGGCTATATTGACTAAATCTGCCCCCATCGCTAAAGCGACCGCCACTTTATCAGGAGAAGTCAGCTTGCCTGATGCAATCAGCTTGACCCGGTTACGTACACCATATTTTTTTAACATCTCATCTACAAGTGGCAAGGCTGACATAATTGGGAGTCCGACTGCATCTGCAAGCTCCTGATAGGTTGCCCCAGTTCCGCCTTCTCCGCCATCCACCGTGATAAAATCCGGCCCTTTACCTGTATCTCTCATGGTTTTCGTCATTTCCTCAAGTGCATCAAGATCCCCCACAACAATTTTGATACCGATAGGCTTTCCCCCTACATCCCTCATTCTTTCCACAAATTCGAACAATTCATTAAAATTCTTGAATTCATAGAACCGGTTAGGGCTATTGATCGTTTGGCCAGGTTCTACCAGGCGGATTTGGGCAATTTCTTCTGTCACCTTCTGTCCTTCAATATGCCCACCTCTGATTTTGGCACCTTGTGCCAGCTTAATTTCAAATGCCTTTACTTGCCCGATTTCACTTTTCTTCTTGAATTCTTCCCAGGAGAACTCCCCGCCTGGTGTCCTTACTCCAAACAGTCCCGGACCGATTTGCATCATGATGTCGGGATTTCCGGAGAGATGATATTTGGAAAGACCACCTTCACCAGTATTCATCCATGTTCCTCCTGCAAGCCCTAATCCTCTCGATAGTGCAGTGATGGCATTCTCACCGAGTGCCCCGTAGCTCATTGCAGATTGTCCTACGAGCCCCTTTAATTTAAAGGGATTCCGGCATGTATCCCCTCCGATTATGACAGCATCCTCGTCTCGTAAAAAGTACGGTTCTATTTGTCTATCTTCGCGCTTCTCCTTTCTGGTCAATAGACCTTCCTCATCTACTTCATATACCTTTGTATTGATTTTTTGGCTATTATCTATTCTCAATTCTTCCCGGAGATTGGGAAACATACTATTTCGAATATAGTATCCAGCCTCATTGAAGTCACGTTCCGATCCAAATCCGATTAAACGCTCCTTATATTTTCCTGCTTTTACAACATCCTCGAATTCCTTTCTTGAGAAAGGGGTGCCTTCATTATTATTTTCAAATAAATACTGCCTAAGTTCAGGTCCTATTTGCTCTGTCATGTATCTAATTCTGCCGATTAGGGGGAAATTCCTCAAGATTGAATGTTGTTTTTGTGTATCATCCTTTCGGTAAAAGTACGCTGCGGCCGCAACTGTCCCTAAAACGGCAGATCCTTTTAAAACTGTAGGAAGGTAATTTTTCAACTTGGACATTTTATCACCCTTTGCTTCTTATTTTTTGTGCAAGTTACTCGAGTTATCTATAATCTTTGGAGTGCTTCATCAATCAGAATTTCGCCAGAAGTTACATGGAACGTTTTATTAAATACTTCTTCAGTATCCAGCGCTTTGACCAATACAGAAGCAATATCCTCTTTTGGTATCTCGCCTTTGTCATGCACAATTGATGGTCCAGCTTCAACTTTACCTATTCCCGGCTTATCCACAGGCATACTTGTCCGTATGACCGTATATGTAAGCTTTTCCTGTTTTAATAGCTCTTCTGAGTGGTACTTGATATCTTTTGTGCTAGAATTCTTGCTCTCCATTTCTTTTGCTCGCATGGTATTCATCAGAACAAAGCGCTTCACCCCATGTTTCTTAGCAGCCTCAACTGAGTCTATTACTGACTGATGGTCAACCAGAATTGGTTTGTCCTCCCCAGTACGGGGACTGGCGCCACTCAGATAGATCACTGCTTCACAGCCCGAAAAAGCACTGGAAAAATCCCTTTTTTCCAAAGAAACTACATCTCGTGCTCCAAGTTTAACCATTTCCTCAACTTTATTTTCTGCTCCTACCAGTGCTACCGGGTTATGGTGCCTTTCTGCCAGCTGTTTTACAACGTGCTCTCCGGTCATGTCCTCTGTTCCTATTACCAGAACTCTCATTTTAATACCTCCCTGCTAGTTTGATACTAACTATTTACCACTTTAAAGTTTAATGAAACAATTAAGCGTCTTCGCCGTATCTTTAATTTTAACGATTCTTTGATAGTTAATTATTAGGGGAATTCCCATTTCTTCAGTGGAAGCGATTAGGCTTTTATTTACCGTACGTAATCTCAAAATTAATAATCTGACATCCATTATTACTGAAGCTGTAGGAACTAGATTAGTGATTGGAATTAAATAGTAACGAAACCCAACTACTCCGCTCTTGTGAAGTAAATGGCGTTTAATTTAGGTAATTATAGAAAATCTGACATTAAAGACGATTATTTCCTGGGGAAACAAACCCGAATTATCTCATATAAATATTAATTTTTTATATAATCACTCCATACATTCCATAGTTAACCGCACCCAGACTTTCTAACGAACACCATATTGAGGAATTCCACGAAGGATACTGGCCATAGTATAAAAACTATATTTATCAATCCGGAAATGAGGTGCCCCATTTTTTTCAAAACTGAAAAATTACTAACTACAGGAATGCTAAACATACCAGCTTTCCATATATGAAAAAAGAACCTTTAGTAATATACTAAAGATTCGGGATTAATAAATATATTGTAATTTAAATATGTTAATTGAAAGCAATTAAATTAATAGATTTCCATAATACGAGATAAACGAATAGAGAAAATCTTTTGATTTTCATCCTTTAAGGAAAGGGTTTGTTCATTAAGGTTAAGTTTATGCAATTGCCCCTTGCATGTTTTTAATACTCCTTCTTTATAATAAATGATGGTCGTTATGCCCTTTTTTTTCAACGATTTTAAGATCACCTGATTATCTCCTTTCTGTCTATTCAATTTTTTATTTAAAATTGTATGATAATTGGTGCAAAACTATGAAATCAATTAGGATATATATATTATACAATGAAAATCGTAAGCGTTTTCATTATTGTTGTGAACAATTTGTGAAGGTTTGAACATTAGAATATTTTGGGGAATGGTAAAATCAATAATAAAAATGAATATTAAGTGAATCGACTTTTTAGACTGAAAATTACTTAACGTATAATATCCCCCTTTTGTCGGCGGACTCCCTTATCGACAATACGGACTGATTTCTAAAATGATTTATCCGAAGTCATTCCAAGATCGTTCATAGATTTTCTAGTCCAGAAAGAATTGGATTCCCTATTTTTTTCAAATTGTCATTTGGACCAAACGGTATTGCTTTTCAAAAGTTAGGTTAAAATGAGGTTGATAGATTTGAATGTTTCATCATTTTTTTACACTACAATATATTGACGGCTTCAATACATGAAGCGATTCTTCATTAAGAAGGACCGCTTTTTCTTTGCGGCATAATCTTAAGGGAGAGCGGGTGCCAGAAGCCGATTGATATTCGGAATTTAAAGACTAATGACTCATTTACAAACTATTCAGTTAAATACATAATTAGGAAGATTATGAATAAGGAGGGATTATATGTATAGAAAATCACTATCAGTACTATTAGCTGCGGGTATGGTTCTATCAACCGGTACAGTATTTGCACAAACTAGCGGAGCAATAAATGCCCAGTCTGACACAGCTTTTGATAACAAAGTTATCAAAAAAATTAGTGCGGACAATATGTATAATACGATTGCCTATCTATCAGAGCAACCGAGAGCTGCTGGTACAGAAGGGGAGCTCCGTGCAGTCAAATACATAGAAAGTCAGTTTAAGAGTCTTGGTTTCGAAACAAAGGTTCAGCCTTTTCCCATCTATGATACGGTGCAAGATGTAAAAGTGAAAATTGGTGACAGTGATTTAGGGGGAACACCGCGTGCCCTTAGCGGCAGTATCAGCGGAAAGGTAACAGCCGAACTTGTTAATGTTGGAAAAGCAAAGCCAGAGGAAGTTGGAGAAAATGTATCTGGGAAAATTGCACTAGTTGAACGTGGGGACATTGCCTTTGTTGAAAAGGTTCAGAATGTCCTAAATAAAGGAGCGGTTGGCGTTTTAATGTACAACAACTCACCATCAGGAAATAATTTCGGACAAGTATCAGCGGGGCAAAATATACCTGCTGTAGCCATTACCCAAGCCCAAGGGTTAGAGTTGGTCGAACAGCTTAAAACTAAACAAATCACGTCCACTCTGGAAGTGGGAAAAGCTGAAAGAATCGAAAAGACATCCTACAATGTCATCGCTTCCCTAAAACCAAAAGCCAATAAGGATAATGGTCAAATCGTGACTGTTGGAGCCCATCATGATTCTGTCCCGGGCGGCCCTGGTGCAAACGATGATGCTTCTGGTGTATCAGCTGTGCTGGAACTGGCAAGGATCCTGGCCAAAACCCCAATTGACACTGAAATTCGCTTCCTCACGTTCGGATCTGAGGAAAGAGGGCTCGTTGGATCATCCTTCTATGCTGATTCCCTTCCCAAAGAAGATGTAGACCGCATGGTGGCTCACTTCCAAATGGATATGATAGGCGGACGTGATGCTGGCGAGGATAATCCTGCAGGTGGTTTGATTATGTATACCATTGATGGAATGAAAAACCTTGTGACGGACCTGGGTTCCTCAGCGGGGGCCAGAACGATGGATGTTGCGATTCCTTATGGACAGCTGGGCAGGAGTGACCACCAACCATTCCATGAGCTTGGCATTCCATCCGCCTTGTTTATCCATTCCCCTGTAGAGCCTTGGTATCACCAGCCTACAGATACACTGGATAAGATATCGAAAGAAAAATTGCAGCAAGCAGCTGAAATTGTCGGTGCCAGTGTGTATCAAATTGCCCGTCCGGAAACTCCGGCATTAACAAATGCACGTGTAGCTCCTGGTACGGTAGACTATGATTTTGATGACCGTCCGGTAGATTAAATACTTCATTTTACAGAATTACGAGATTAATAATGGATCTTGGAGAAAACCAGGAGGGCATCTGTGTAGTTGTGTAGTTTACAGATGCTCTCTTCTTTTTATCGGCCAGCGCCTTGTGCTTGGTTTTTTCACCATTACTAAGCTCTAAGTCTAGTAAAATCCTATATGAAATAAGTAATAAAACATACATGCTTATCCAACTCCAATATCACACTGTAAATATTCCATATTATCAGTGTACCTCTCCAATACTACTTCACAGGAATAATTTCATCAATCAATAAATAGAAATCCAAAAACAGTACAAACTTTAAAGTGTGGGCTGTTTTTGGGGATTTTAGGTTACAAACTAAATCATAACGCTTTCTAAGTCGCAAGTAACATAGCCATGTTCTAACTGTGAATGAACCAAAGATAAAAATGAGAAATCCTGGCTTTTGACTTTGACAAATAATTTACTTTAATTGCTTTCATTATCCCCAACAAAAACAAAGGATGATGAATTACTTGAAAACCGAGTATAACGTACATATTTGTTAGATAAACTGATCATGCCTTTTAAGCCAAACTATTCAAAAAAGGTAAGAGCATACAAGCAGCTCTTACCTCCCTTAAATTTTCCCCTGTTACTCTTCCTTACTTGCTGCCATGTTCATGCTCGCTTCCACATTCTCCTGCTGATGGTGGTGAATGGTAAATTTCAGTTTCCCGAGAAATTCTCAAGCAAGTCTTTGACATCAATTCCCGAAGATGCTTTTAATGACTCCTGCAAGGATGCCATTAAATCCGTTGCATACCCAGTCACTTTATTAGCCCCGCCATTCGCACCGCTTCCGCATGTGTCCACTACAGTGATCTTGTCGATATTACTAAGCGGGCTTGCCACTTGTTTTGCATGTTCCGGCAGCATTTTCAAAATCATGTCCATTACGGCGGCTTGCCCGAACTGTTCAAATGCTTCAGCTATTTTCTTCTTAGCTTCTGCTACCCCTTTTAACCTGATGATTTCCGCTTCTGTCGTACCTTGTGCCCTATGGGGGTCCGCTTTAGCAAGACCGCCCATACGAACGCGTTCCGCTCCCGCTTTTGTAAAATCTCTTTGCCCGTTTTATGTCATCCACATGAATTTCGAGGTGAACTAATCTTCCCATGATTACCTCCTAGTTTTGTTCAAAACTTTTCCTCTTACCGTAAGTTGATACTTATGTAGCTTCATGCCTATGGTGCGTTATTTATATTTTAAAGCCTAAGATGAAGCAGGCTTTTCAATTTGAGTTAAGTCACCTCTTTATTATAGGACAGTTGCGGGAATATCTGACAAAAAAGGCAGCTCCCTGGTGGGGGATAGCTACCTTCGTTAACGATTACTATGAAAAGGTAGGAGCGGGGAATTCATCAATTCTCATACGAAGTAAACTATATGGTTTTTCCCGGAGGTCTCTTCCATAATGAAATCTCGCCTGCCGATGTAATTGATTCACAATGACATATAAGTATTGATCGGGGCCAATCGAAAAAGTATCCGGCCATAAAATTCTCGGGTCATGTGCGATGGTTTCCATTGCGCCATTCGGCAATATCTTCCGGATACTATTGTTTTCATAGTCTCCCGCATAAACGATTCCTTTTGCGCTGGTGATCATTCCATCAGACGCACCTTTTTCCCCCAAATACTGCACATATTGGGATAAATTCAGGTCCTGTATCCTTCTGTCTCTTAGGGCTTCTGTTGAGATCGAGAACAGCTGACGGCTGGTTAGCGGAGCATAAAATAAAACCTTTCCATCAGGAGAAATCGCTAAACTATCGGAAGCCAATCTAAATGGGAAAGTCGAGCCGTCCGGGTTTCGATTCATCAAAATTTCACCTTCTACTTTCGGTAAAAAATAGGGATCAGGTGAAGTTGATATTGCCCCATTTAACCGTCTAAACGCGTTCCCATTTTCTAAATCTACGACGATAATAGCCCCTGGCCCTCTGGAAGAAGAATCCGTTATATATGCATAGCCTGCTCTTCCAACCCGAAAATCCAAACGGACATCATTCAGATAAGTTGTTGGCAAGACAACCTCATCTGTAAAGGTATATACTCTCCTTATTGTATTCGTGCTTAAATCAACAGCAACTAATTTTGCTCCCCCTTGAATAGGTTCAGAAAAATTTGGTGCCCCTGTATCTAGTACCCAAAGTGTTCCTCTTCCATCAGCAACGATACTTTGGACACTGACGAAAGACATCGTAATATTCCCAGTATTAACTAAATTGGTTTCTACACTGGGATAAGGCTGCAATTCACCCTCAACAATTTCCGCCACAGTAAATTGAACGTCGTCTCCCCATTTCGGAAAGCATACAAAAATACGACCGGTTTCGGAAACGCTGACACCTGTAGGCATAGCCCCATAAAAAGCATGCACCAATTCAAACTGCCCAAAATATTTTTCCATAGGTAACATAGGTTGCATATTATCCTCCTCATCAAATCCGAACGGATATCACCTATATATGATGAAAATTTTTTGTAGTGCCTGGTTCTTGATAAATTTTTTTCTATCGTGATGGATGCTGTGGGTTTATTAGTCCAGGAGAAACATGGGAGTTTCGATTAAGTGATTCAAGCTTCCACTGGCTCTTCAAAGACGGGGATGAGAGCGTCTGAATTTACGTTTGCAGTCAAATTTGGAACCAACATAAAAACTATTTTGATTTGCTCCCGTCCAGCAGCCTGGTTAGAAAATAAATCTGTCTCCTGCCATAAGTTGAGCCGGCTACTCCCTAAGAACATTAACCATTACAAATCATAAGTACATTACCATCTGGGTCTTGAAAGTTAAAATAAGCAAAATTTCCAATACGCTCTATTTCTTTAACAATGGCTATGTTATTACTCTTGATAAATTGGTAAGCTTCGTCTATATCTTTTGCGTAGAAATTAAATAAGACATTATTGGATGGCTTAAATATGAAATTAGGATCAAACGTATGGTCATCTAAAGTTAATCCAGTTTCACTTGTTACAGGAATATTGTAAACAGGTGATTCTACAGAGTCATTATTTCGCGAGATGCCAAGGAGATTGCAATACCATTCAACTGATTTCTTTAAATCTTTAACATGGATAAAAACATTGTTTATTTTACTATTGATAGGAGAACTGGCTATTTTCATTGTTTTCCACCTTTCATTGAACCTTACCTAAAGAAATTCAACAAGTTTCAAAAAATCCCTTTAGAAGTTCATCATAATTGGAAAACACTGTGCTTGTAGAACTATCCTGCCCCGTTAGTTCATTAAGGGGTACCACCAGCAAAACGCGAAGGAGATTTGTGTAAAAAATAACCGGTTCTCACCACGGTAAGGGTGTAACCGGTACTTATTTCTATTAATGGTTGTTCATCGGACGTAATGATTCTAAGGTAGTAACCCTTTTTTGATCAAATCGATACTCAAAAAGTTATATTTTGTTAACTTTGTTTCGCTATTTTCTTTCTAATCTCAGCAATCGATAAACCAGATTTCTTTAAGCTTTTAATAGTCTCAACTCTTTCCACTGCTGCTTCTCGAGGGTAACGACGTGTTAAGTTTTCATCTAATTGTTCAAATGGAATTAAATTAGATTCGGTATAATATTTTAATGTACCGTATCTCAAATCAGTTATTCGAGCCAGTTCACCGATAGATATATACTCAGATTTAATGAATAATTATAAAACTAGAAAAACAGGAGAAGAAAAACGAATCGTTTTTCTTCTCCTGTTTTATTTTAGGGACTTATTAGACAGCCCCTTTTCTCAATATTAGTATTCTCATTCATAGAAGCACAATTATAGAAAGCTCGGGTAGAATACTTGCAACCAAGGTTAAACTAATAAAACTGTAAAATGAGTAGGTGTTAAAAAGTCTGGATGTCCTTTCTTGATTTCATGTGTTTATTGGGAAGTTTCCCAAATCACCTAATAATTAACAAGTACTAAAGTATTCACTATTTCTTAAAAGAGTAATATAAACTATCTGAAGTAGAGCATGAACTGTAGTATTTCCACTTCAAAAAGTGCACAATGATGCATGGGGCTCTTGATAATGATCATTTTAAAATTAAAGCCTATCCATTTTTTATATGATATCCAATATCTATTTGTCAATTATAGTCTTTATTTTTCCCTCGTTTTGTATTGTAGTATGAATGGTAAGCTTCATTTCTAGATTGGGATAATATTTCTTTCGCCAGTCCTTCAATTCCTCATAAGGAATTTTATTTCTGTAGTATTGTCCCAACCCGAAGACATCTGTTTCTTGCTTTTGAAATCGTTTCAGCATTCCATCAAAACGATTTGCCAATACCTTTTCCAGCTCTTTTTTAATTATTGCATTGGAAACTTTTCCTCTTCTCTCTTGAATAACTACATTTAAACGAATCGTTGAGAACATATATGGAATATGATTTCTTAGTTCCCCTTTATGAAAACCTGTATTTCCAACAATCATGATGGTTGCATGTTCCATTACTTCTACCCTTCCCTTCATACTGTTCCCATGAAAGGCATTAAAAAGGAGGGTTTCTTTAGGATCCATTTTAGAAACGATTTTTCCTTTTTTCATCACTGCAGAACCTGTATATGTAACTGGGGTGTTTTCCCCTGATTTGACCATAGGAATTGCTACATTTTGAGTGTAGGAATTAAGAGCTCGATAAACATGCCATAGACGTGTTAAAGATATTTGTGGAGTCCAACCTGCATATTTCTCAAAAAAGTCATAAAGATTTATCCCTTTTTCTAGATTTTTTTTGAGTGTTAAGAAAAAAGCATCTATATTATCATCACATATTGCGATTAATGTTTTTGAAGATATTTCACGAATTCGCATAAACGTGTTAATCGGTTCTTCCATCCCTCCTTCTTCCACTAATTTTCGATCAAATATGATTATCCTTATGTGCAATAAGTCTACACCGCTTTCCATATTAGTTCTAATGTCCTCTACAGCCTTTAAAATGGTTGATCCTGTTCCTTTGACAATTGTCTGTTTCTGAACACCCTCTGAAGTAACAGGAATTTGAAGTAAGACTTTGAATTTTTCTCCCTCTTTAGTAATTCCCATTGCAATCGGAAAGGCTCGATGATTAATGTCTTTAATATCCCAGCAACCACTTAATGGCATTAATATACACAGACTAAGTACTAGTTTAGAACAAATTATAATACTTCTCATGATAGTCTTTTTCTCCTTACACCGATGAGGAATATAATTAAAGGGAGTACGATTAAAATATAAAATCGGAAAGCAGTATTCCACCATAGCAACTTCTCAGTCTCTTTCCAACTAGGAATACATAAGCAAATGATAAAAATGCTAACAGATAAGGCTACAATATGATATTTTTGCTTTAATCCCGGGAAATATTGATTCATTATTATAGAGGACTGCCATAAAAGTAAGGAAGTAAGCAACATGATAAAGGTAACTAGGCTTAACGCAAAAAACAAGGTAGCCCTGTCAAATATAAGCCATTGAAGCTGTACTTTATCCAATGTGGTTATAAAGGGAAAAAGCAGCGTACTAGCCGTTTCATTTCCAAAGGTTAAAAGAGGTAAATAAACGGATAAGAAAAAAAATGGGATAAGCAAAAAGACTGCAAACATGATTTTTTTAGAGTTATACGATATTTTTTTAGGAAGAAAACCTAAAAATGAAAAAACAATGGCGAAAGAAAAAAAACTTGTATAATAGGGAGGTTATCGAAAAAAAGAAAAGTCGGTATCCATAATCGGAAAGGCATTATGCCAATCAATGTCTTGAAAGCAAATCGAAAGCATAAGTAAGATTAACGGGAAAAAGATACAGAATATTAATAAGGCTGTACGTAAGATGGTTTCTATTCCTTTTACGGCGATATAAGTTGAAATAAGAATCATTAATGTAATAATTGCCCAAGTAGGAGTATTCGCTAAAAAGATAATGTTGGTCACTTCTGCATAGGCGCTAACAAGTTCAATAGTAGTTATGACTAAGTAAAGAAGAACAGGAAAAAGTAATGTGAAAGAAAAAGCTTTACCTAAGATCTTTAAAATACTAATAATATTCTGTTCGGGAAAATAAGAAAGCCCCTTTAGGTAAAGCGATAAAAATAGAATAAATATGACACATTGAATTAAAATCGGTTCCCAGTGACCTTTATGTGTGCTGGCAATAATTCTTTCCGGATAAATGAAAAAAATAAGACCAAAATGAGACATTAACCCCATGCATATAACCTGAAGGCTTTTATCCAATTTCCCCTCTCCTCTTAGCTAAACTGGTGTATGGAATTCCAAAGATCTCTCGACTTGCAAAGTAAGCGCTTATGAATACCAGACCGGATAATATGCCCAAAACGCCATAGATTGAAGCAAAAATAACAACTACATATTTAAGTAAACGCAGGATTAAGGCATTTTGAAACCCTACAACGCTTGAATTCGCAATTGAGGTTGCTGCTACAATGATAATTAAAAGGTTGCTAACCAGCTTTGCGTCTACTACTGCTTGTCCAATGACAATTCCCCCTACCATTGTTACCGTTGGACCGATACTGAGCGGAAGCCTTATACTCGCTTCAATAATTAACTCTAAAATAAGGAGCATAATTGTAATTTCAACAAAAGGGGGATAGGGTATTCCCTCCCTGCTCTGAGCAATCGATAGAGCCAGTTCAATTTTTAATATCTCAGGATTTACAGCAACAAGGGCCACATAGATAGCTGGGAATATAAGGGTAATCAGAGCACCAAGAACACGTAAAAATCGGATGGCGCCCATAATTGGGTAAGCATAGTTACGGTCATTCGCCTGGACAAACATATCCCATAATAAATGTGGCAAGATAAGCGCAAAGGGATAACCGTCAACGAAAAGAATGACCTTTCCTTTGTTTAAACCATCTACTGCTTCCAATGGCATTTCTGTGTTATTAAACTGAGGGATAACATCCCATTTCCGCATACCCATAAAACGATAAAGATGCTGAAGATAGAGAATATTTGTGTGTTGATTCATTTCAATATGTGAAATGATCTTTTTGATCATACTTTTATCTGCTCGGTCA
Organism: Peribacillus sp. YIM B13477; assembly: GCF_042787955.1. Lineage (NCBI taxonomy): Bacteria > Bacillati > Bacillota > Bacilli > Caryophanales > Bacillaceae > Peribacillus > Peribacillus sp. YIM B13477. The sequence continues at coordinate 838,021 of NZ_JBHZPD010000001.1, read as the reverse complement.
TTCAAATAAACTATTGATAAACTCTTTTTTTGATCACTTCCTACCGTATAGGTTTTAACTGAGAGCTGAGCAGTGGAAACTTTTTTTCTCACTATTCCTATATTTGTTGACATATCTTCAATAAAAGAATCTAAAGGACCTTGTAATACGTTTTCATTAGCAGGCGGTTCAATTGATCGAGTCAATTCTTTAGGAAGTGGTTCAAATTGCAACATTATATTTTTTTCTTTTGAATAAACAATGAGTTTACCCTGAAGAATAGACTCTATTGCTTCTTCACTATTTATTTCAACACCTTTTCTGTTGAAAAGAGTTCTTTTTACTTTTACTGAATGAATCGCTTCACTGGTATCCATATCTTTTTTTAATATTTCTTTTGTTTTTATAAGGTTAACTATTGAATGTAAACCAAGTAAAAGGACTGCTTCACCATCCAAAATAAACGGTTCTATGAAAAAGTCTTCTGCATCTTTAAAAGCCTCATTTATTTCTACTATTATTGAGTTCGTGATTTCTCATCTTCCCTTTCAAATTTCATTATTTCTTATTTCATTTTCCCCCGTTGCTTGTGAATTATACAAATACCAAACTAGGTAAAATATGACGTCTGAGATATGTTTTTTAAAGCCACAACCACATATTCGCATGTGCACATTGCATTAGAAATAGCTCATTCCGAAAAGGTGTGGTAGTAATGATAATGAAACCACATGAACTCACGAGGATAATCAAAAAAGCAATTCTGTCAATTTCCCAGGTAGTCTATTTCAATGGAAGGAACTTTAAGCGTTGAAACGAATTACTAATACCATTTATCCTAAAATTAAAGAAAATTCTCACTGGTATTTTTTGATAAATCGGAAATGACTAGTTCTATTATGTCAGACATTTTAAACTTCTGTTGGTCTGCGAACCTAAAAGGTTATGTCTAATGTTGATCAATCTAATTAATGTATGTCTACTTAGCTTCTCCTTTTTTTAGAATTATCACTTTTTGTATTCCAATGCCCAGCATGAGTTTGTGCTTATCATCATCTTTATATTTTTTCAATGATGTAAAACCAATCTTCAGCAAAGCGTAAATTGGCTAAAACTTCCTATGAATCTCGAACATTTTATTAAGCGTTTATGTTCTCTTGAATGATTCTTGAGATAGTTTTAAAATCATACTTATGGTTGACGACATCTACAACAAAATCCTGTTCTTCTTCCCATTATCCATTGATAATGATTGATCTTCGAAACATAGTGACAGAAAAACATGTGAAAGATTTATGCACCAAGAAGAAAACAAGTTAATCAAAGGGATGAAACCAAAGGCAAAAGAAAAGAAGCCTTTTGATGCTTCTCTTGTTTTGAAAGATGATGAATCGATTGGATTGGAATTTGCAAAAAAACATTTGCTAAATCAAAAGAACAAACTAAAATCCCTATCCAATTGATAGGATTATACTATGAAAGAGCATATAACGAATGATTCGCTGAGTGAATCCACTTACTGCTATAACCTTTTCTGATTTTGTTCTCCAAAGAAAAGAAAGAGTATATGCAATAAATTCAAACGAAAAAAGTAAAAAATAACAAAAACCCTATAACTGATTTGCCCCTTATAGTTTTTGCAGGTCGTGGGTTTTACTTAATGAAAAAACGTCTTTCAAAAAAAGATAGCATAGAGCACCAAAAAAAACGATTTTCCCTTAACGTGGGCAAAATCGTCTTTTCTGTTGCTTAATTTGAATAAGGTAAATGTAGCTCTCAAGACAGGGGTGTTCACTTTTCTTAAATCTTCTTCTATGCGTATTTCATCCAGAAGTAAAAAATCACACTAAAAAGTTAAAAAAGGGTTTGATATCTTTCCTTCTTACTCATAGTCCATATCCATAGTTGTAAAATCTATTTTTCCAAATGAAAACAACCATCTTTATGGCTTAAGGACCACTTTAATACATCCATCTGTCCTTGTATCAAATACTTCATACCCATGCTTTGCTTGGTCAATTGGAAGTACATGGGTTACTACATCGCCAGGATCTACTTTTCCTTCTGATATTAGTTTATAAAGGTAGGGCATATAAGGAATAACAGGAGCTTGTCCGGTTTTAATATCCACGTTTCTTTGGAAAATATCTCCTAGGGGGAATCCATTATAACGGCCGCCATAAACGCCTGTTATCTGTATGGTTCCCGCCTTACGCACTGCTTGGGACGCAATTACAATCCCTCCCATGGCTCCCCCGTGTAATTTAAGACCCGATGCAAGATATTCCATCGGTGTCATTTTGCCACTCATCCCGGAACAGTCAATAACGATATCTGCACCACCTTTAGTGATTTCTTTAAGGTATTCGCCAGTGTTTTCATATTGTGCAAAATTTACGATTTCGACTTTATTCGTCCTTTTTGCATGCTCTAAACGATAATCGAGATGGTCGACAGCAATCACCCTTTTCGCCCCTTTAAACCAAGCGAATTTTTGAGTAAGCAGACCTACGGGACCACAGCCTAAAACGATAACCGTATCGCCAGATTTGACACCTGCGTGATCTACACTCCAGAATGCTGTGGATGCTGCATCAGCGAGCAACACCAATTTTTCATCTTCTACCTCGCAGTCTTCAGGGATTTTGAAAGGGGTAAAGTTTCCATAAGGAACACGCATATATTCAGCTTGCCCGCCCGCGTACCCACCAGTTGTTTCAGAGTATCCAAAAAAACCACCCATTTCCCCATGAGGATTTGAATTATCGCACTGACTTGTAAGGTCGTGGTCGCAATACCAGCAGCTCCCGCAGCTAACGTTAAAGGGGATAATGACCCGGTCTCCCTTCTTTACCTTAGTTACCCCTGGTCCAACTTCCTCAACAACCCCCATCGGCTCATGACCAATCACATAATCTGTAGGCATATTGGGAATTAATTGATGAATTAAGTGCAAATCGGAGCCGCAAATCGCTGAAGTAGTGACTTTTACAATAATATCATCCGAATTTTTGATGTTAGGGTCTTTAACTTCTTTAACCTGTACATTTTTATTGCCCTGGTAAGTTACGGCTTTCATGATGCTTTTCCTCCTTTATTTATTCGGCGTTGCGAACATGCCGAGTCTGTCAGTATCATTCGGGAAAAGATTCATTCCAGCGATACTAACCGCCATATCGGCTGATTTCAAATCTAATTCCACCTGTTTACCTACATCGTTCGGATAAAGCCAGCCCTTCCTGATCATTAAATCGGATAACTCACCATGTAAGTCAATGGATTGCTCCATTTGCTGGTACAATGCTTTTCTCAATGCGGGATTCGCTGTTTCAGATAATGCAATACCATACGTATGAATCCCACTTTTGATAGAGAGTAAAAAATCTAGCGCGAAAGAGGAATCAGCCATTTCCGGCATATGTTCAGCGCCTTGAGGATCTAAAAAATCCATCTCCATTTAAATTTCACCTCATTTTTCATAGTTTGTTCGGGCTCCTGTATAAAAACCCTTTAGCTCGTTTATAGCAGCTATGGATTGTTGTACGTCTTTTTCCATTAATGCTTTTAAGTCATTGTCAAAGCAAATACCTTGCATTAATTTTGATCTCATTAACCCTATTGTTTTAAGATTTAAAATTTCATGCGTTTCCATGGTTTCATGAAATGCCAAGCTTTCATTTTCCATACGCTCACCTCCCTAATCCATATATAACAAAAATACCTTTCCCGGTTCATCTGTTTGTTATACGGAATATTGACCGATAGGTAGTTTATTTCCCAAAATACACGTTATATTTGCAAATGATGATGTATAAAAACTTTTGTATTACGAAAGATATTGAAGTGAATTCTCAAAGAAATGGAGTGAAAAATCATGATTAAAAATTTAGGACTGCATGAGACTTTAGAGGCGCACGAAATTTTAACTTTCAAGAGTCTTTGTCTAACAAAGTCCTCTACAATGAGCAGTTTAGTACAGGATACAGAACTACAAAATATTTTATTAAAAGACATGAAGACTGGGACACAAGATATTCAAACACTGCAGGAAATTCTGACGAATCGAGGGGAACAATAATGACAAATTTTTTGCAAAATATGGCAGGTATGGGTGGCATGACTGATCAGGTGATTGCAACGGACTTCTTAATATCCGCAAAATCTGGAATTAGAAATCTTGCTTTTGCCATTACAGAAACAAAAACACCTGAATTGAAAGCAGCCTTAAGAGAACAGCTTCGTGTCGCTGTAGAAAGACATGGAGAGATAAGTAACTATATGATTTCGAAAGGTTACTATCATCCACATGATTTAAGTGAACAATTACAAGTTGATATAAATACAGCAAATACAGCCCTAAACCTTCCTCAACAATAAATACTACTCATGGATGTGAGAACAGACAGATCACATAGGGGTTCGGGCGAAGGGAAAAAAGCAATGAATTTCTCAACCTTGAGATACATTGCTTTTTTTAGGGGTATATCATAGGAAGTGGTTAGCCCAGTTAATAATGGTAATGTAGATGATCCAATCTTAGATGCTGTGGTTTTAACGAATTATACTTCTTTCATACTAGCGTTAAATCGATTTCTTCATGCCACACTCTCTGCATTTACGAATATATTTAACCGAACTTTTAAACTAAGTTTTACCGCAATTGTCATAGCGACCACTTACGATGTCAGGATAATCTTCGTAGTCATAATTAATTATGGTGTCATATTCCTTTTTTCCGCTGGAATTTCTTCAGACAAAGTAAAATCACCTTCACTATTAATTTGATTATATATATTCTACGAAAGACGGAATGCGGAGCAAGCCTGCCTATGTATAATTTCTAAACATTGCATCGGTAAATTGATAATTGCTAACCTTGAGCCCTGCGATCGTTTACCAATCTTATATTCCCTTATGTTATAGCTTGTAATTGTGTAGGTGCCAAATCCAGGAATCTCTATTTTATCAACTGATCTTAATTTTCTGCCTCTTCTCACGTCTAATTCGCCATTAATGTAAACCTCGCATTCACTTAAGAACCATTTCGCCATTCCACCGCTTTGGATCAAATCGACATGGACGATCGTTTACTTTAACAAATAATACCTTTGACATTTCTGTTTCTCTCCTTATTTATTGATAGTAATACAGATTGTGAAGAATTGTACTTAAGCTAACGGATGCGTTAGCTTAAGATCGGAACTGTCTTTCAAGGCAGTTTTTCCTTTATGCAACTAAAGTTGATGGCGCACTTATAGAATTAAATCCAAGAAGGATATAAAGTCCTACCTCTTGTTGAACACATATGATTAATAAAACGTCCTGACCAAGTGACTTCATTCTTCTCTTGTAACTGAGTGAATAAGTGCACTTTTTCATCATGCGTAGCTATCTTTCTTTCCAATGAAAAAACACCATTTAAAAGTCGTTTGACAAACTTGCGACTTTTAAATGGTGTTTTTCTTATTTTTATCAACTCATATTGACCTCATATTGACTCTAAATAAAGATATTTGCTTTGCAATCTTACTTAAGGAATCATCCAGGATAACACCCCATTTTGCAAATATGTCATGATTCCAACAATAATCACCAGTATAATACTATGCTTTATAGTGAATCGAAACAAATCAGATTCTTTCCCTGCTAGGCCTACTGCGGCGCAAGCTACTGCAATTGATTGTGGCGAAATCATCTTTCCGGTAACTCCGCCTGAAGAGTTCGCTGCCACTGCGAGCACCGGATCCATGCCTATTGAAGTAGCTGTAACTTTTTGCATGTTACCGAATAGTAAGTTGGCTGAAGTATCAGAACCAGTAATGAACACTCCTAGCCAGCCTAGTATAGGAGAGAAGAAAGGGAATAAAAATCCTGTTTTCGCCAATACCATCCCCATAGATGTGCTCATTCCTGAAGAGTTTGTTACATAAGCGTATCCTACAACAGAAGCGATTGTGATAATGGGAAATTTAAGTTCGTTTAGTGTTTCACCGAATGTTACTATCCAACCCTTCCAAGAAATTTTTACAATATATTTCGTAATGATTGCTGCAATCAGAACCGCTGTACCAGCAGCACCTAGCAATTCCAGCTTGTAGAAGGCAGGTATCGTTTCTCCCGCAGCGTTTATAATCTTATTATTTAATAAAGGAACGTTGGGTATAAACGAAAATGCATGCCCTATAGAATTAATCGTTGATAAAACAACATTTGTTCCTTCATAGTGTCCTGTTAGTGCCTGCTTTATGGTTGGAATTCCCCAAAGGGAGATTACTCCCGTTAAAACCAGGAATGGTGACCACGCTTTAAAAATTTGTCCGCCGGTATAAGTTGGCTTGTGTCCAGAAGGTTCATTTACAGCAAGTGTTGCAGCCATTTCTTGTTCGGCTGAAAAACGGAAGATGGTTTTCGGTTTCCAAAATTTAAGGAAAACTGCTAAAGCAAGTAATGAAACAAGAGCCGATAAAATATCCGGAAGTTCTGGTCCAAGGAAGTTAGAGCTTAAGAATTGTGTTACAGCAAAAGTAATGCCAGTTACTAAAATTGCAGGCATGACTTCGAAGGCTTTTTTAAAGCCTGCCATAATCACGATTAAATAAAATGGTATGACTACAGATAAAAACGGTAATTGGCGACCAACCATTTTTGAAATCTCCATCGCAGAAATTCCGGTAGGCCCCTCAAGCGCAATAATTGGTGCTCCTATTGCACCAAATGCAACCGGTGCTGTATTGGCAATTAAACACAAGCCAGCTGCATATAAAGGATTGAATCCAAGACCAACAAGAAGTGCAGCAGAAATGGCAACAGGCGCACCGAAACCAGCGGCTCCTTCAAGAAATGCCCCAAATGAGAACGCTACCAATAGTGCCTGAAGACGACGGTCTTCCGTAAGTGAAACAACTGAATTACGAATAATATCAAATTGTCCTGTTTTTACGGTTAATTTATAAAGGAAAACTGAACTGATAATGATCCAACCAATAGGCAAAACCCCGTATACTGCCCCGTGTGTAGCAGACATAATCGCCATTTGTGTTGGCATTCCAAATGCAATAACCGCCAACATCAAAGCAATTAATAGCGTCGTTAGCCCTGCCAGATACCCTTTCATTCTCTTCACTGCCAATGCCCAGAAGAAATAAAGTATTGGAATTACTGCCACGATAGCGGATAAAGCGAGGCTATCTCCTACCACTGTAAAGTTTTGTGTATATGTCATATTGTACCCTCCAATTTATAGTCCCGAAAAGTAACCGCTTACATATTTTTATTAAAATATGCTACCATTTCTTCTGCTCTAATTTACAAGAAAGTGAAAAAAATTTGAATCTACTGAAAATATTCAATTTTTCGTGTTGTAAAGTCCGGATGTTTGTGATTTTATCTTTATTGCGTAATGATAAAATCATAATAGTGCTTGTCCGGTAAAGGGACTATAAAGTACTTTAAACCTTTAGTTACTAAAGGTTTATTGCGACTAAGGTGAGATATACAAAAAGAAATACGCTAGCAAATCTGCTGTCTTCTCTACATAATATTTCCCTTAACACTTTCTATCGGCATGATAACACTCTATAAGACAACAATTCCCCTTCCTGTTTGATATTAAGAAACAATGTTTCTGTAAGTTTGCGAAAAAACACTATTGTTTAGTAACTATATAAGTAGTTGTTATACAACAAACACTAATCCTATTTTAATTATACAAATTATTGGTAAAATTTTAAAACCAATATCAAAATTTGCCCGATTATTTTGAAAAAAAGATATATCGGGCAAATTTTCTTTGAAAAAAAGTCCTAAAAATATATTGGAAAGTAATTCCACTTTAAAATCCAAGCCTTGTTGAAATTTTCTTTCCAATTTGAATCATCTGTAACTGTAGTAGATCGATTCGCTGTTCAGTCATACGCATTGTTGGACCAGATCTGATGCCAGCAGCAATGACTTTCCCCGAATGATCGAAAATAGGAACGGCAATACAAGTAATTCCGTATTCATTTTCTTCTAGATCCAATGCATAGCCTTTAATTCTAACCTGAATGAGTTCTTGAAGGAAATCATCTTTATTCGTAATCGTTTTGTCAGTATGCATTGGCATTCCCTTTTGTTCAAGAATGTTAAGCACGACATTAGATGGCAAATAAGCAAGAATTGCTTTGCCGACTGAAGTACAATGCATGGGTTCTCGTTTTCCAACTTTAGAGTGCATTCGCAGAGTTTCGTTTCCTTCTAGCTTTTCAATATACACCACTTCAACTTGGTCATAAACAACTAGATGGATAACCTTATTTGTGGTATTCTCCAGTCCTTGCAAGTATTGCCTTGCTTCCGATCTCAAATCAATTGATTCCAGCAATTTGTAACTAACCTCTAAAAATTTTTAACCGTACCTAATACGCTCTTGCACCTTCTTTAGCCGTAACAAATGTATTTCGAAGATTTCCAATTTCCTTTATTTCACATTCTATAACGTCGCCTGCGCCGACCAACTCTGCTCCAACAGGACTACCTGTTAAAATTACATCTCCCGGTTTAAGTGTCATAACTTTTGTCAGATAGGAAACCATTCTGCGAATTGGAATAATCATCAGTTCAGTTGCACTGTTTTGTTTTTCAACATCGTTCAGTTTTGCTTTGACCTTTACATTAAAAGGATCAAGTACGGTTTCAATAACAGGCCCTAATGGAGTGAACGTGTCAAATGATTTACCAATTGTCCAGTGGCCATCCTGGTGGAAAAACTGAGGTGCTGTTACGTCATTTCCAACTGTGTATCCAAAAACATAATCCAATACGTCGGATTCAGGCACATTTTTTGCCTCTTTCCCAATGACAATCGCTAATTCGGATTCAAACTTTACTTCCTTGATACCCTCTGGAATGATAATTTCATCTTCAGGTCCAATCACTGATGAAGTTGGCTTAAAGAAGAATACTGGAATTTCCGGGAGCTGTTCCGGAAGATCCTCCACATTTGAAACGAAGTTTGCACCGATTCCAATGATTTGATTTGGTTCTAGGGGTGCAATAGACTTAACTTCACCCTGAGAAAATGTTTGGCCTGTATACTCCCAAGCACCAAAAATATCGCCTTTAATTACTCTTATTATACCTTTTTCTTTAACACCTGTATGAATGGAAGAATTAGCTATAAACCTAGTAAACTTCATTGTTTTATTGCTCCTCTCAGACTTCTATTTCGGTTTTTTTCTCGCAACACCAGACTGTATTGCTGCCTCTGCTACAGCATTGGCGACAGATTCTACTACTCGGTTGTCGAAAGCATTTGGTATTACAAAATCATGTGTCAGTTCTTGCGGCTGAATTAAGTTTGCAATTGCATAAACCGCTTCCACTTTCATTTACTCATTAATTTCAGAAGCGAACACCTGAAGTGCCCCTTTAAAAACCCTAGAAATTTCTACAGCTACTTTACATTTACATTTATTTTCCCTTTAGTACTCATATGAAGGTCTAGTGCTTTTCCCCGAAGGTCTTTCATAGGTTCAACTCCCCCAATCTGTTATCACTATTTAATAATGAAAGTTAGTTGTTGAAACTGCAGTACTTCAATTAAATTAGCAATATACTCTTTACATTGTAAATCGTGACGTTGTAAAAAATAGAATGTCCCCTAGTTGTTTATTGTTTTATAGCAAACTTTGCTTTTGCTTCAATGCGGCGACGATGCAATATTGGCTCAGTGTAGCCACTTGGCTGATTATAACCTTCAAAAATCAGGTCACATGCAGCTTGAAATGCCACCGAATCGTCAAAATTCGCAGACATTGAGCGATATGCAGCGTCTCCAGCATTTTGTTCGTCTACTACTTTAGCCATACGCTGAAGCGTCTCTAGCACTTGTTCCTTTGTTATGATACCGTGGTGTAGCCAGTTCGCCATGTGTTGGCTGGATATACGTAAGGTCGCACGATCTTCCATTAGTCCCACGTCGTTGATATCAGGTACTTTCGAGCAACCAACTCCCTGGTCCACCCAGCGAACAACATAACCTAGCATAGTTTGAGCATTGTTATCAATCTCTTCCTGTATTTCCTCCGGGCTCCAATTAGAATGTTTCGCAACTGGGAATTGTAAAATTTCATCCCTCAAGTCTCTAGATTCACTGATCTTTTCATTTTGGACCTTCGTTACATCAACTTGATGGTAGTGCAGTGCATGCAATGTAGCTGCAGTAGGTGATGGAACCCACGCCGTAGTTGCACCTGTTTTTACATGTCCAATCTTTTGTTTTAACATTTCATCCATCAAGTCCGGCATAGCCCACATACCCTTTCCAATCTGGGCACGCCCCTGGAAGCCGCTTACAAGGCCTGTATTAACATTCGATTTTTCATAGGCTTGCAACCAAGTGGATGATTTCATTTCACTTTTTCGAATCATTGCTCCCGCTTCCATAGAGGTATGGATTTCATCACCAGTACGGTCTAAAAATCCGGTATTTATGAATACTACCCGTTCCTTAACTTCGCTTATGCAAGCTTTTAAGTTTAAAGATGTGCGGCGCTCCTCATCCATAACACCAATTTTTAGAGTATTCCGTTTTAGACCGAGCAATTCCTCTACTTGATCAAATAGATGGTTGGCAAAAGCGACCTCTTTTGATCCATGCATTTTAGGTTTAACGATGTAAATGGATCCTTCGGATGTGTTTTGGTATGGGCCGTTTCCTAAAAGAGTATGTTTTCCAAGAAGACTAGTGATGATTGCATCTAAAATTCCCTCTTGGATTTCCTCCCCATTTTGATCTAAGATTGCATTATTCGTCATTAAATGACCTACATTACGAACAAACAAAAGTGAACGACCTGACAAAGACAATTCTTCTCCCGTCGGGGTCAAATAAATGCGATTAGGATTAAGAGTTCTTGTCGTTGATTTATTGCCTTTTATGAAGGTAGCAGATAAATCTCCTTTCATTAATCCTAACCAGTTACGGTAAACTAGAACTTTATCCTCGGCATCTACCGCAGTTACTGAATCTTCACAGTCCATAATCGTCGTTACTGCTGCTTCTAATAGAATATCTTTAACGCCAGCCTCGTCAGTTTTTCCGATTGGATGACTGAAATTGAATTGAATTTCAAAGTGCAGACCATTATTTTTCAAAAGTACAGCACTTGGATTTTGTGGTTGTCCTTGATAGCCAGTTAATTTCGATTCGTCCTCAAGTCCTGTCGTTTCTCCATTCCGGAGTGCAACATTCAGCTTTCCAGACTCAATTGTGTATTTTACAGCATCTTTATGAGAAGCTTCCCTTAATGGAGCTGCTTGGTCAAGAAACTCTCTTCCAAACTCAATAACCTTAGCACCACGAACTGGGTTGTAGCCACCTTCTCGATGTGCACCATCTTCTTCACTGATTGCATCTGTACCATAAAGTGCGTCATAAAGGCTTCCCCAGCGGGCGTTGGCGGCATTGATTGCATAACGAGCATTATTAACTGGAACAACCAGTTGCGGTCCAGCTTGGATAGCTACTTCGGCATCCACACCTTCAGTGGTGATCTTGAAGTCTTCAGCCTCTGGTTCAAGATATCCAATTTCTTTTAAAAATGATTTATACTCTTCAAAATCAAAATCATTATTATTTTTTCGATACCAAGCATTTATTTGATTTTGAATCTCTTCACGATGTGCCAATAATTCCTTATTTTTAGGAGTTAATTCATTTATCAAATTTTCTAAACCAGACCAAAACTGATCACGATCCACTTCACTACCTGGTAGAGCTTCTGAATTAATAAATTCAAATAATTCCGTTGCAACTTGAAGATTCCCTGATTTAATATATTTTGTCACTATGAGTTCCTCCTTGTAAATCAAGATTTTATTTTAGATAATTCTTCTCTGGAAAAAAGTAATTTGTTCACTCTAGGATGTAATTATCCTAATTGCTCTGTTTGTTATTACAAAACAATGTTTCTTTATCTGTGTATAAAAACGATGGCACGATACCTGATATGGATTCGAATATTTCATAATATTATAATAATTTATATTTATCTCTAAACTTTAGCAAAAGGACTTTGCCACGAAATGAATTGGCTTCATCCGTTTTATGGACTGCGCCTTACTAGACAAACATATTTAAGATATAGCAGCTGCTTCTTTTTCTTTTAAATCTCTTTTTATCTCAACACAGCGTCCCGGCATCGGGAATAATTTCCCTGCATTTAAAAGGTTATGAGGATTGAATACTTCTCGAATATCTGTTTGTGCAATAATCTCTTCGTCAGAAAAGACGAAACGCATTTCCTCTATTTTTTCAATCCCCACTCCGTGTTCACCTGTAATCGTCCCCCCAACATCAGCACATGCTTTTAAGCAGGCACTACCAGCTGCCAAGGCCTTTTCGCTTTCCCCAGGGATTCTGGCATCGAAAAGAACAAGTGGATGTAAATTCCCATCACCCGCGTGGAAAATATTAGCGATTCGCAAACCATATTCTTCGCTGATTCGATTGATTTTGTTTAATACCTCGGGCAATTTGCTTCGTGGAATAACACCGTCCTGTACTAAATAGTCCGGTGAAATGGCTCCCATGGCACCAAATCCTGTTTTACGATTGGCCCACCATCTACCTCTTTCGAGTTCATCCTGTGCTACCTTCACTTCAAGTACATTTCTGTACTTACACACTTCCAAAATGTGATTAATTTGCTCTTCAATACCTACTGAGATTCCATCCACTTCAATGAGTAGGACAGCCTCAATATCACTTGGATGACCTACTGGAAAAGCAGCCGCCTCCACTCCTTCAATCGCTGTTTTATCCATCATTTCAAGGGCTGCCGGTACGATTCCTGCTGAAATTATATCAGATACGGCCTGACTTCCGTCCTCCACTTTATCAAAATAAGCAAGAACAGTTTGTTTCGCTTCCGGATTTTTCAATATACGAACAGTGATTTTCGTTACAATGCCTAATGTTCCTTCAGACCCTGTCAACAGACCGAGCAAATCATATCCAGGAGAATCAGGAATTCCATTTCCACCCATTTCTATAATTTCCCCGTTAGGAAGTACTACTTCCAGCCCTAGAATGTGATTCGTGGTTACTCCATACTTAAGACAGTGAGCCCCTCCAGCATTCTCTGCGACATTTCCTCCAATTGTACAACAATATTGGCTAGAAGGATCCGGAGCATAGTAATATCCTTTATCAGAGATAGAATTCGTGAGTTTAAGATTGATAAAACCAGGCTGCACAACAGCACGCCTATTTTCGAGATCAACGCTTAATAGCTTCTTCATCCTGACCAGACTGATAATAACTTCTTCATTTAAAGGTATAGCACCGCCGCTTAATCCAGTTCCAGCGCCACGGGCTAGGAACGGCAGTTTATTTTCGGAACAATATTTAACTAGTTTGGCTACTTCCTGAGTATCTTTTGGAAACACAACCGCTTTAGGTAAGTGTCTATGAAGCGTAAATCCATCGCTATCATAGGCAAGCAGATCCTCTTTGTGAAATAGAATTGAATTGGCGTCGCCAACAATAGCCTCTAAATTCTTTATATGTCGATCATTCGATTTTATTTTTTTCGGTGCCATTTACTGTCCCCCCTTTAGATCATCCTCTTTTTGATAAGCCCAATCCAGAAGCTGAATTGTATGGACGACTTTTTGATTTCTACCATATTTCTGTACCCCCATTGCCATCTGAAGCATACATCCTGGGTTACCCATTGAAATCATCTCAACATCGCCTGGCACATTTTGCATTTTGCTTTCTAGCACGGCACCGGCCATTTCCGGATTAGTGATGTTATATATACCTGCACTTCCACAGCAGCGATCAGCGTTTGGCATATGTACCATTTCAACTCCTGGAATACTAACAAGAAGGTCTCTCGGTTCCTGGCGAATTCCTTGACCATGTGCTAAATGGCATGCGTCATGATATGTGATACGAGTGTTCAATTCAGCTTTTGGTATTTCATAGCCTGTTTCATGAATATATTTAGAGATGTCCTCGACCTTAGCGGAAAATTTTTCAGCTTTATCATGCCATTCAGGCTCTTCCCGAAACAATTCAGCATATTCCTGAAGCATACAGCCACATCCTGCTGCGTTAACGATGACTTTATCAGCATCCTTAAACGCTTCGATATTCTGTTTCGCCAGCTTTCTTCCAGTTTCACGGTCACCGGCATGAACATGTAAGGCTCCGCAGCAAGTTTGGTTTTGCGGAATTGTCACATCATTTCCGTTTCGTGTTAAAACATTAATCGTGGACTGATTAATATCACTGAACATAACGTCCATCACGCAACCTGTCATAAACGCCACTTCTGCTTTAGTTTTTCCTAATGCTTTGATCACTTTTTCATTTTTGTATTTTTTGCGTACAGGCTCTTTAATTTCAGGCATAATTGCTTCCATCTCAATTAAATGCTGTGGCATAATATTCATTAACCCTATTTTGCGAACCACTTTCTGCAATCCGCTCTTCTGATAGAACTTTAATAAACTCCCCACTGTATTCAGTCTGTTTTGATGTGGGAACATTCCTTCAAGTACTAATCTACTTACTTTTCCTTTCACTCCTGTCAATGGAATCGCCTGTCGAATTTGTCCGCGAGCCTCTTCAATTAATCCTCCGACATCTACATTCGCTGGACAAGCAGTGGTACATGCACGACAGTCAAGACAAGCAAAAACAGGATCCATGAATTGCTCGTTCACCTCAAGCTTTCCTTCTGCTACTGATTTGATAAGATGAACACGCCCACGGGGAGAATGCTGTTCCTGGCCTGTTAGCTCATATGTTGGGCAGGATTCCAAACACATACCACAATGTACGCAATCTGCCCATTTGTTTTCATCAGGCTTATCACTCCATAGATAGTTGCTTAAGCTATTAGATGTACATGATGGATCTTGCTTTATATCAACTTCTCTCAGACTCACTATTAAATCCCTCCCACGAATCTTTTATTATTAAGTACTCTATTAGGATCGATTTTTGTTTTAATTCCTTCTAACAAGAAGAAATGTGATGGTTTTTCACCCCATACATCTATTTGCTGACGGAGCGTTAAAGGCAGATGCTTCGCAATCACATAACCACCCAATGCTTCGACGGATTTTCTGAGCTTTAATATTACCTGTGTTAATTCTTCATCTTCAGTTCCCTTTAGGTTAACCTGGCATATTCCATGACCTAGTCCACCATGTGCTTCTACTGTAAGAGTACTAGAGTGATGTAAAATGTGGCTTTCTTTAATGACCTTCAAAACATCTAGGTTAACAACGCCTATTTTCAATGCCGCTTCTATCTGATTTCCACTAGCAAGTGTTGCCCCATTTGGAGAAATCGAATAAAATTTTTCCCAAAAAGCTTGTGCCTGATTTTGTGAAAGCACTGTCATTTTTGCGTTAGTAGGTTGGATGTTCTTTACAAAATCCTCCTGGTAATGAACAGAGCTCTCCACATCTTCAAATGAAATTGCTAAGGTATAAACGTTTTGACCCGTTAACCTTTCCGATAAAGCAGGATTTAGCAGTTCCAAAGCGATTGGTTCCATCTCTGAATCCAACAACTTAACTGCTAGTGACCGAACTTCTTCGAGATTTCCATCGGGAAACACTAACAGTCCAAGGCTTTCGTACTTTGGTATTGGTCTAAGCTTCAAAGTCACTTCAGATAAAATACCAAGTGTACCCATCGATCCTATAAAAAGTTTGTTCATATCGTACCCAGCAACATTCTTTACTACATTTCCCCCAGCTCTTATGATACTGCCATCCGGGTAAACCAAGCGAAGTCCTATTACCACATCTCTGGAAGAACCATAACCCAATCTTTTGGGACCGCTTTCATTTGAAGCAATGATTCCGCCAATTGTCGCATCTTCAGGCCATACAGGGTCCAGCGAAACCTTCTGATTATGTTGTGCCAAATATTCTTGCAATTCTTTAAATGAAGTACCTGCTTTAACCGTTAATGTCATATCTCCTACAGTATGTTTGACAATTCCTTTATATTTCGATAATGAGAGTAAGATATCAGCTGTTTCAATCAATCCTCCAAAACCTCTCTTGGTTCCGCCTCCTACCACCGTTATTTTTTTCCCTTTATCGTTTGCATACTTTAAAATACTTGCTATTTCTCCCTCTGTTTTCGGGTAAACAGATACCTGACCACCATTCCCAAGTGGATGTCTTTGGTTTTTCCCATCAACTATTTGCACATCAGGTAAAAATGACTTTAAATCTGATAGAAGATCCGCTACGATCAAAACCCACGCCTCCTTTTTGTTTCGTAATAACTAACATCGTTTCTATATTGTTGCAAAAAAAAACATTTTAAACTTCATACCTTTTGTAAAATATTGTTTTGCAAAATTTCTTCAACATATTGTAAGTGGTTAATCATCGACTGATTAGCTTTTATAGGGTTCCCCATCTTTATTGATTCATAGATTTTATCATGTTGTTCATCCATCGTTTTTACGATGTTCTCATTCTCTTGAATATACCTGTGAAAATCAATCATTGCCTTCTTCATGGTGGTTGAAATGGTTTGCACTAATTGGATCAGGCTTTTGTTTCCTGTCGCATTAGCAATCGCCATATGAAATTGGTAGTCCCCTTCCCAGCCATTGATACAGAGGTTTGAAAGGATTTCTTCCATACGTACCAAATCTTGTACCGACCGATTGGAAGCAGCCATTTCCGCAATACCCGTCTCCAATATTTTCCTGACTTGAAATAAGTCTTTTATGTCTTCACAGCTGGGGATTAACATATGGTTGGTAAACAATTTTGCGGAATCAAATTCGCAAATGTATGTACCTTCCCCTTGTTTCACGTAAACAGTACCTTTTCCTTTAAGTGTTGTGATTGCATCTCGGACAGCGGAACGTCCAACACCGAATAAATCACATAATTCCCTAACGGAAGGTAGCTTTTCACCTGACTGGAATTTGCCAGACTCAATCATCTTCTCTATTTCTTCTTCGACTGTTTCCGATACTTTCTTGGTGAATATTTTCCCCACAATTACACACCCACCCTCTATCCTTTCAGACATCACATATCCGATAAGTTATATTCTTACATTTATTAAAACACCTTCCAATATATATTTCAACAAATAATTCAGAATTTAACAAATAATTAAAAAATATTCATTATAGATTATTGGAGACATTCACGATCGCCAGGCCGAGCTTTGCTGTTTCTTAATGCACTAAACGTTGTTTCACCAGCACACATAAGTGGTGCTGCTTCTACTACAGATAATTCATTCGCCTTTAGACGGAATCTGTATAGCTTTCATAATTTTCATCACATATTAGCTCCTACAGTTTAGTAATGGAATTTTTGAAAATAAGATAAAAAATAAAATAGTTAATTGTTTAATAGAATGTTAAGTTACCTTTATTAAGGTCTGTTTTTTAGATTAGTGATTTCAAAAACTGCCTGATCAGCTGCCAGGAGTGCACCTTCAAGATGTCCCCCATATTGGGAATATTATATTGCTGATAGTGTCATTTACGGTGATGAATCTTATTTTGTCGATAAAATGTATGATTTTGCATTCAACAAAGCATCCTACCTAGCAAAAACAAAACGAGATTTCTCTGCATATGTTGATTTAAATACGTTGACTAAGTGGGTTAAAGAAAAGACTTGTCTTTAAATACGTTACTAAGTTTAAGTATTAAGTACATCCACATATAAGTTTCAAACATTTAGTACTAGCGAAACTAAAAAAACAATTTAGGCCTTATTAAAAAGCAAAAAATAAACAACCAATCATCTTGGTTGTTTATTTTTATTTATTCTTCAAATCTTTTGTTCTATTTCAACTTTTTCATTTAATCAATTTTATTAGTCAATTGAGTATTACTGAATGAAAATGGATCCCTGTTGGTTTATTCTCTATAATAGGAAATATATCAGCGTTAGTTTTATGTGTTGAACAGTATGATTTACCATTTATTTTCTTAATTGTTACTCTTCCTTGCTTGCTGCCATATTCATGCTCGCTTCGACATTCTCCTGGCTGATGGTGGTGAATGGTAAATTTCGTTTTCCTGAGAAATTCTCAAGCAAGTCTTTGACATCAATTCCCGAAGATGCTTTTAATGACTCCTGCAAGGATGCCATTAAATCCGTTGCATATCCAGTCACTTTATTAGCCCCGCCATTCGCACCGCTTCCGCCTGTGTCCACTACAGTGATCTTGTCGATATTACTAAGCGGGCTTGCCACTTGTTTTGCATATTCCGGCAGCATTTTCAAAATCATGTCCATTACAGCGGCTTGCCCGAACTGTTCAAATGCTTCAGCTATTTTCTGCTTGGCCTCTGCTTCTGCTACCCCTTTTAACCTGATGATTTCCGCTTCTGTCGTACCTTGTGCCCTTTGGGCGTCCGCTTTAGCAAGACCGTCCATGCGAACGCGTTCCGCTTCCGCTTTTGCCATGGCTTCAATTTTATACTTATCGGCATCCGCTTCTGTAATCTGTTTCATCTTATTGGCGGAGGCTGCCTGCTCTACCGCATAACGGTCGGCATCGGCCTTTTTCTTCACTTCTGAATCATATTGTTTTTCACGGCGGAGGATTTCTTTTTCCTCCAGCTCAATTTGCTTCTGCCGTTCGATGATCCTGATTTGCATTTCTTGTTCGGTTACATCCTGCTTAGACCTGGCCGTTTCAAGATCGTACGCTTGGTCAGCCCGTGCCTTCGCAATATCCTGCTCACGACGGAATTCCGCTACCTTTAGCTTGTTGATTTTTTCGGCTTCGGCTATTTCGGTTGCCCTTTCAAGTTCGGCACGCTGCGCTTCCTTCGAAGCTTCGGCTCGCTTGATTCGGGTTTCTTTTTCTGCATCGGCGGTAGCTATATCGGCATCCCTCTTCACCTGTGCAATCCTTGGCTTTCCGAGCGACTCAAGATATCCATTTTTATCCCGAACATCTTTAATCGTGAACGATACGATAATGAGTCCCATTTTTGCTAAGTCCTGCGAGGCAACCCTCTGTACTTCCTGGGAAAACTTTTCACGGTTTTTATAAATTTCCTCGACGGTCATCGAACCAAGGATGGAACGAAGATGCCCTTCCAATACTTCCCGCGCTTCCTGTTCACGGTCATCTTTCGATTTACCAAGGAATTGCTCAGCGGCTGTGGCTATATCGGTGATTGAACCGCCAATCTTGATGATCGATACACCATCTGCCATGACCGGAACTCCCTGTTCTGTATATACTTCGGGAGTGGAGACCTCAAGCTTGCTCGACAATAAGCTTAGTGGTTCCGCTTGCTGGAAAACCGGGAGAACGAAAGCCCCACCGCCGCGGACGATTTTAATTTTATTTCCTGATTCGTCAATGTGAACATTTTTACTTCCTAAATAGCTTCCGGTCACGATCAATGCCTCATCAGGACCAGCCGTGCGATATTTCGTAACAAAGACAGCAATAAGTGCGATAAATAAAACTGCAACTATGGCAACAACTATCCAAATCAAATCAAACATACCTTACCTCCTACACTTTTTTAATCCTGGTGGGGCATAACATAGATAACCCCATTTTTAACTTCGATGATCAAGACCTTTGTATCCGAAACAATTCCTTCATTCTTATAGCTGGCCGCAGTTTTGGCGATGCTTCCACTGATGCTTTCTATCAGGACTTCCCCAAACCCGTCAACGGG
This sequence comes from Peribacillus sp. YIM B13477, assembly GCF_042787955.1. Taxonomy (NCBI): domain Bacteria; kingdom Bacillati; phylum Bacillota; class Bacilli; order Caryophanales; family Bacillaceae; genus Peribacillus; species Peribacillus sp. YIM B13477. The sequence goes on along the minus strand of NZ_JBHZPD010000001.1, from coordinate 818,336 downwards.
GATTGATGTGAGAACCCTGCCGACCCTTCCTCTCAGGTCATTATCATGAAATGTCAAACTTTCTTCCGCTGATGAGATGGGAATCAAAACAAATACATTCAGTAAAGTGACGATGGTAAATGAAATGATGAGGGAAATGCCGGCACATAATCCAGCATTAAGCCCTGAAATCGATTCAAGTAAAAAACCACTCGCAAAAAACACGGTCAAAAAGCAAAAAATGAGCGTAGGATTAAATATATCCGGTAATTCAAGGCCGGAAAATATATCATTAAACAAGATAAATAAGAATGTTAACCCCCCGAATATAATTAATCCATATAAATAGACTGTTTCTAATGGAACTCCAAATAACTCCATCTCTTTCATCCTTTAAATTCGATTTTTCCAAGCCGCATACTACTTTAATGGCCTAGGATAAGCGTTTTACCATCATTAATAATCTTATGGTTATAATCCCCTCCATTTACTTTGCTTACCATTCATACGATTGATGCATTCAAAAAGTTTCATTTATTTTCCAAGTTTTGAATTTCACCCTTGGAAAACCCTGTATTCTCTAGGACCATTATTTAAATAAAATGCATAATACCATTGACAGTGTTTACTTATCATATTAAAATTCTTTATATGTTAACTCGTTACATAACCAGGTTTACATTAGGGGGAAACACGATGAAGGAGCGTCATGAGAAATTAAGAATGATGATGGTTACAGCATTATTTGCAGCACTTATAGGAATACTTGCCCAAATTACAATTCCACTGCCCTTAGTTCCGATTACAGGACAGACTCTAGCTGTTGGACTGGCAGCAACGATACTGGGTTCACGTTATGGAACCTCTTCCGTTTTGTTATACTTGTTCATAGGGGCAGCGGGAGTTCCGGTTTTCGCTGAAATGTCTGGGGGACTAGCTAAGATATTCGGTCCGACTGGCGGTTATTTATTATCCTATATCCCGACAGTATATATAACGGGTCTGATATTGGAAAAAACCCGTTTCTCCGTAGCAATGGCTTTTGTTGCAAATACAATCGGGATGATAATTACTTTGGTAATCGGTACGGTTTGGTTAAAATATATGAGTTCATTATCTTGGCCAGTGGCATTCGCCAGCGGTTTTGCACCATTTATAATTGTAGGCGTTTTAAAGGCATTCCTTGCATCTTGGCTTGGCATCACGATCCGTTCAAGGTTAGCATCGGCTAATATGCTGCCTAAAAAAAATGCATCAATTTCCCAATGATGGGTATATGAAAGAGAGGATACCGCTTGTGGTATCCTCTCTTTTCTTATATATTCAACTTCCAGATCACTGCAAAAAAAAAAGACTCTTAAAAAAGAATCTTTTTTGCAAGTGTTTATTGCGGTCCTATCCCCATAAGTCCGAATATGAATAGCAAATGTATATTATCCCCTTTGCTAACCGTAATCATTTTACTATAGGAACAGTAATTTGACAACTATTGTCGGCACATATGAATATGTAGAATATAGTAACGTATTTTAGTTACTTATTATTCACTTTATATTCTTTTTTCGTACCATCTTCGAAAACGACCTCTAAATCAAATTCTTGATAGTCATCCTTCAAATTAAAAGCTTTTGTCACTTCTTGAATGACTTCCTCATCTGTTGAATCTTTAGTGAATGTCAATTTTTCTAGAATCGGGGTCAACTCTTTCATTGCTTCATCACCGTGAACTTCGTGTTTGTTAAGCTTGTCCTCGATTGAAGCTTCTGTTTGAGCTCCCATTGTATCATATTCAGCTTCGTATTCGTTATCATTGCCGGTATAATCCACTTCTAATTGAAAATCCTTATATGTGAAAGGCAGTTTTTCATTATTATCCATACCTGTTTCAGGATTATTTTCCGCTTGATTTTCATTTTCCTGAACCGGCGGGTTTTTCACTTCATCGTTTTCTTCGCCGCATCCAGCCAAAACAAGCATAGCGGCAAACGGCACTGATAATATTTTGATTGATCTTCTCATTAGTTTTTTCCTCCTTTAATTTGTATACCTTAATTATTTCCTGATCGGGGTCATTTAAAACCTCAACCACTCTCTCAAATACATCAAATCGATCAAGGGATCATTGTGGAAGGATATAAAACAATACCGCAAAAAAGTGTGTGGCAGTTCCCCCAAGCACGAATACATGCCAAACCGCGTGATGGAACGGAAAACCGCGCCAAACATAAAAGATGGCTCCAAACGTATAAAGCAATCCCCCTGCAATCAGTAGCTGGATACCCGCTGCAGGCATCGTAGCTGTAAGGGGTCCCCAAACGATAACGATCATCCACCCCATGGCAATATAAAGAATCGTCGAAAGAAAGAGGAATTTCTTCACATAGAAAGCTTTGAAGACGACGCCAATGATTGCAACTCCCCAAATGATACCCAGCAGGGTCCAGCCCAGTGACCCTTTGATCACAAGAAGCATGATGGGCGTGTATGTTCCTGCAATGAATATATATATGGCTGAATGATCAAAGATTTCAAAAATATCCTTTGTTTTACCTTCTGGAAAACTATGCACTAAAGTGGAAGAGACGTATAAAAGAAGCATGGAAACACCATATATGACCGAAATGACTACATTCCAAGGCGATCCTGTTTGGGCTGAGAATATGATTAAAAACACAAGTGCGGCAATGCTCAACAAAACGCCGACACCGTGGGTTATCGCATTGACCACTTCTTCTTTTCTTGTATAAACATGAGTATTGGCCATGTTACAGCTCCTTAATTCCGGATTAATTTTTTTGGTATTCCCCTAAAGTATACATCAGATCTTCCAAGCAATATAGAAAAGTGAATAGTAACTTGATTAACTGCCACTAATTAGATTATTATCTAATTAGATGTTAATCTAATTATAAGGGGGGGATAAAGTGCAATTAGAAAAATTGGTCGCTTTCCACAAGACGATTGGTGATGTGACAAGGATCAGGATAATATCCATCCTGGCAAACGGTCCAAAACACGGCCAGGCACTTGCAGGTTTACTAAAATTGACGCCTCCGACCATCTCACACCATTTAACGAAATTGAAAGACATTAATTTAGTGAAGGATCGGAGGGAAAAAAATACGGTCTATTATTTTTTGAATGAAGATGTCCTGAAGCATTATTCGTCAGCATTGCCTAAAATGGTTTCAACTAAGGGGGACTCCAATAAAATGGATAATCGAAAGCTGATTTTAGAACATAAAAAGATCCTTGAAAACTTTTATACGCCAGATGGTCGCCTAAAAACTTTACCAGCACAAAGAAAAAAGAAAATGATCGTTCTTCATCATATTGGAAGCCTTCTTGAAAAGGGACGTAAATATCCAGAAAAAGAACTGAATGAATTCATCCAGTCTTTCCATGATGATTATGCAACGATAAGACGTGAACTCATTATCGGAAGCATCATGTACCGCGAAAACAGCATTTATGAGCTGAATCCCCGCGAAATGTGGGCTGATATCGGTTAAACCATTCTAAAATAAAAGAACCGGCTCCCCATTTGGAAAGCCGGTTCTTGAGATGCAGTTTAGATGGCAAAATGGTGTCCACCGATAATTTTTATTACTTCTAATTGTTTCATCCATTCGCTGTCCGAAATACTAGGATTCCAAAAATACAAGGCATCATTTGTGTAGCCATGAATAGCCAATGCTTCATTGACAGCTCTCTTGGCATCATTTCCTGCCGGTTTGTTAATACTGCCATCACCAACAGGCGAGAATTGGTTTTTTTGATAAATCACTTCCCGGACCGTATCAGGGAATTCATTGCTATCAAGGCGATTCAAAACAACTCCCGCCACCTCGACCTTTCCTCTGTATGGTTCCCCTTTGGCTTCTGCATGCACAAGCCTTGCTAATAATTCTTTATCTTTATCATTCATTACATGCGGAATAATCAATGTTTTACCAGGTTCGGCAACATTATTTACGTTATGATTGACTTCTTTTAACTTACCGATCGGAACACCGTGCTGCTTTGCAATATCCCAAATCGATTCACCTTGTTTAATGACATGTTTAGTTGCCCCATCAGAAGCTTTACTTGTCGTTCCCTTAGGAAAAGCTATACCAAGTACGATGACACTTAGAGTCATTATCACGGATATTAATACTGATAATTTCATCCTGTTACCTCCTCGTTAAGCACCTTCCTAGGATAACAGACCATATGAGAGAAAACAGTGCTAAATTTTTTCCAAGGAAATGCAGGAAATATTTTCACGTTTCAATTTACCTTTGAAATTTTAATGATTCCCACTCTTCCCGCAGCATTCCCATTCTGATTGAATCATAATAATAACCATCATGATAGCGGCATTTTCTCATTCTTCCCTCTACTTGCATTCCTACCTTTTTCCCAACTGCAATCATACGTTCATTACCTGACCAAGTTGTAAGTCCAACCCGCTCAATCTCCAGGTTTTCGAATAAATACCCACTGAACATCATTAATGCTTCTGTCCCATGACCGCCATTCCAATACTGGGGATCAAAAATAGTAATTCCGATTTCAAGCCAGCGTGAAGGTTCATGTTCCCAGTAATATACAACAGATCCTATAATTTGATCGTCTTTTTCCATTAATAGCTCGGAGTAAGCCCCGATTTTTTCATCATAGGTTTTATGCTGCGTTTCTTTATCGATAAACGTATGGAAATCAATGAGTTCAAGAGGGAGATAAGGTGCATCCCACTTTTTCCATTCTGGATCGGCTTCGCCATATTTCAGGCTCCATAAACGTTTTAAATCAGCTTGTTTTACATTCCTCAATATGACTTTGCTACCTTCAATCCGAACATCGTCCAATCGGCTTCCTCCCACTTCATCCATGCTGTACCTTCCATTTTACAGGTCGACACATAATTTAATAAAATATTGCCTTTCTCTGGGACCATCGAATTCACAAAAATACACACCCTGCCAAGTACCAAGGACTAAGCTCCCTTTATGGATGATCACCTGTTGTGAAGAACCAACCGTACTTGATTTCAAGTGGGCAGCCGTGTTTCCTTCCATATGTAAATCCAATGTATGATTCCATGGGTATTGCTCATCCAGTCTTCTTAATATATCCTTTTTGACATCGGGGTCAGCATTTTCATTGATCGTGATCCCTGCAGTCGTATGTGGACAATATATAAGAGCTACCCCCTCTTGAATCCCCTTTTCCTTGATGAATGCCTGTACTTCTGTCGTAACATCAATCATATCATCCCTTTTCACCGTTTTTAAGGTATTTTTCTTCAGCATGTACATTCACTCCTATTATTCATTTTAATACTCCTTTACCCTTAAACATAAAAATTCATGCTTTCTTAAACCATTCACGACTAAAACATAAGAAAATCTTATCGATGTCAATTAAAAAAATAATCTATCCTTATTGATCTTTTTATTTTAAAATTGGATATATAAGGAATTGGGAGGAGTTGTAAGATGAACTTCATTTTTAAGTCAATCGACCATTACCAATTAGCATCTCCTAAAAATACCGAGGACCAATCAAGGAAGTTTTTCACTGAGATACTAATGTTCCGGGAAGTGAAAAAGCCTCTGTCATTAAGTTCCAATGGCGGGTTATGGTTCGAATCGGGATCGATCAAGATTCATGTCGGAACGGAGGATCATTTCATTCCCGCAAGAAAAGCGCATCCAGCACTTGAAGTTGAAAACCTCAACGAATTTAAACAACATTTAATGACTAAGCATATTTCTTTTACAGAAGATGGGAGGTTGCCCGGTGCGAACCGTATATATTTATCCGATCCCTTCGGCAACCGGATCGAAATATTGGAATGGAAATAATAAAAAGCGGGTCCATTTATCTCGGACCCGCTTTTGTCGTATATTTATTTTTGTTTCTTTTTCCAGATTCCCAATATTAAAGCGGTAATGAGGGCTCCTATTAAAATCGCCAGCAAATAGCGGAAAGGATGGTTGACAAGGGGGATGACGAATATACCCCCATGCGGCGCTGGCAATGTTACACTAAAAGCCATTGAAAGCGCTCCTGCCGTCGCTGACCCAATAACACTGCTGACAATAACCCGCAATGGATCCGCTGCCGCAAAAGGAATGGCTCCCTCTGTAATGAACGAAGCACCCATGAAGTAATTAGTGAAGCCGGATTTCCTTTCCATTTCACTGAATTTACTTTTAAAGAATGTAGTTGCAAGTGCGATTCCAAGAGGAGGAACCATTCCACCAGCCATAACTGCAGCATGCGGTCCGAAACTTGATGCTTCAATGGCTGCAATCCCAAAAGTGAATGCCGCTTTATTTAAGGGGCCACCCATATCCACAGCCATCATGCCCCCAAGAATCAAGCCGAGGAATATTGCGTTCGTGCCGGATAAGCCCTGCAGCCAATTGGTCAGGCCTGTGTTAATTGCAGTTACTGGTTCATTTACGAGAAATATCATGATAAACCCTGTAATTAACATCCCGAATACAGGATAGAGTAAAACCGGTTTAATGCCATCAAGTGTTTGCGGTAACTTGGAAAACAATTTTCTTAATAGTAAGACGACATAACCTGCAAGGAAACCGGCGATCAGTCCGCCAAGAAAACCGGCATTAGCCTGTGCTGCCAATAATCCCCCTACCATACCAGGGGCAAAACCTGGACGGTCGGCTATACTTGAAGCAATGAATCCTGCGAGTATTGGGACAAGTAAGAAGAAGGCTCCATTTCCCCCGCCAATATCACTTAATGCTTTGGCAATGGGATTATAATCCGGATTTGCCGGATCAGCTGCCTCGATTCCAAAAAAGAAAGAAAGCGCAATCAAGATTCCGCCCCCGACGACAAATGGAAGCATATTACTTACGCCATTCATTAAGTGCTTGTAAATCCCCAATCCTCCTTTAGCTGAATCACCTTCATCATTTTTATCCTTTCCAGTTCCTTTGTAAACAGGTGCATCCTGATTCACGGCTCTGGTTAACAGTTCTTCGGTCTTCCGGATCCCATGGGCAACAGGGACAATAATGACATGTTTTCCATTAAAACGATCCATTTCCACCTGCTTATCAGCCGCAACGATAATGGCATCCGCCTCTTCAATTTCTGCGGCGGTTAAACCATTTTTGATTCCAGTGGATCCATTTGTTTCCACTTTGAAATCGATTCCCATTTCCTTCGCTTTGGCCTTTAACGCATCGGCAGCCATATAAGTATGGGCAATTCCTGTTGGACAAGCTGTAACGGCAAGGATTTTACCTCCTTTATCGTTACCGCTGGCGCCATTACTCGATTGCTGCTCTTCACTTTCTTCTTCATAAGCTTCCATTTCTTTTTGATTGATTATCTCCAACACTTCCTCACCAGAAGAAGCAGAAATCAATCGGGCCCTGAATTTATCATCCATCAGTAACGAAGAAAGCCGGGAAAGAGTTTCCAAGTGATCTGCATTCGCTCCTTCACTGGCTGCAATCATAAAGAACAAATGGGCCGGCTGTCCATCAAGCGATTCATAATCTACACCACTGACCGATTTCCCGAAACAGATGGCAGGTATCTTTACAGCATTTGTTTTTGCATGCGGTATGGCTATCCCTTCACCAATCCCGGTTGTGCTTTGCTCTTCACGTTTTAAGATGGCAGCTTTGAAACCATCCACATCATTTAACCTGTCTGCCTCGGCTAACTTTCCTGATAGTTCATCAATGACTGCTTGCTTTGTAATACTTTGCAGATTGATTATGATTGTATCCAATTTTAACAAGTCTGTAATTTTCATAGAGTCAGCCTCCTGTTAGTTGATTGATAGCAATTTGCGGTAATAACTCTTCAATTTTATCCAATGTACCGAGATCGGATGAAAAGGCTGTAGCACTTCCTGCCGCAAGACTGAAGCGAAAAGCGGATAGAATATCCCCTGTCCTTTCATATGTCCCGATGAAACCTGCGACCATGGAATCACCTGCACCCACTGAGTTGATGACGTTCCCTTTTGGAACATTTGCGGAATATGATTCTCCACCCGAGCAAAGCACGGCACCCTGTCCCGCCATTGAGACAATAACGTTTTGTGCTCCTGCTTCAACCAATTTAGCGCCATATTCCCTAGCATCATCAATGGTACTTATTTCGGTGGAAAAAAGCTCACCCAGTTCATGATGATTGGGCTTTATTAAAAATGGCCGGTGTGGAAGGACATTCAGTAATTCCTTGCCACTCGTATCCACCACCACTTTAATGCCATTAAGGGTACAAGACCTTGCCATGGCTTCGTATACATCCGAAGGAACGCTTGGAGGGATGCTTCCTGACAAAATGAGGATATCATTATTGTTCAACTGTTCAATCTGACTAAATAATTGTTGATAATTCCCTTTTGAAATGACTGGCCCTTGGCTATTTATTTCGGTCTCAAGCCCTGTTTTCAATTTAATGTTAATTCTTGTATCTCCAGCTATTTCTGTAAAGTCCGTGAAAATCTCTTCCTGTCTTAAAAACCTTTTTACAAATTCACCTGTTTGTCCACCGATGAATCCTAACGCTGTTGTACTATTTCCCAGCCTTTTTAGCACACGGGAAACATTGATCCCTTTCCCTCCAGGAAATTTTGCATCATAACTGGTTCGATTCACCTTGCCCATTTGAAAGCTCTCCACTTCGACCAGGTAATCGATGGATGGATTAAGTGTCACTGTATAAATCATTAAATGGTCACGACCTTTACCTTTGGATTTTTTTGAAGGTGAGCAACAGCCTCTTCATCATTGCTGTCAGTAAGGATAATGGCATCGCTTACATCTGCCACCTTGGCGAAAGTAGCTTCATTAAGTTTTGAACTGTCAGCAAGCACGTAGGTCTCGTTAGAGAGACGTAATGCCATCTTCTTCAGCAGGGCTTCCTCAGGGTCGGGTGTTGTGAAACCCAATTCTTGATGGATGCCGTTCATTCCCAAGAAACATTTATCAAAACGGTATTCATTCAAAAACTGTACAGCATTACTTCCTATAATTGCATTTGTCGAAAACTTTATCGTTCCGCCAACTAACACTGTTTTGATTTCCAATTCGATGAGTTTTGGAATATGCATAAGACCATTTGTCAGCACCGTTATATTTTTATCTTTTAAATAAGGAATCATTTCGGCAGTTGTCGTGCCTGCATCAAGATATATACAATCATTTTTCTCTATGAATGAGGCCGCCAGCTTTGCTATAAGTTGTTTTTCAGCTCTTGCTTTGTATTGCTTTTCCATAGTTGTTGGCTCAAGGCCTTTCCTTTGCAGTAAAGAGGCCCCGCCATGCACGCGTTTCAAGAGCTTCATTTCTTCGAGTTGCACTAAATCTCTCCGAATGGTCGACTCCGAGGCTTGTAACTGATCTACAAGCTCCTGCAGCTTTACCGTTCCTTGTTCTTTAAGGATCGATAAGATGAACTGGTGCCTTTCAGTTGTCAACAATTCGCCCACCTCACTTTAATATCATCATCATATATGAAAACGAAGGAATAATCAATCATAAACGTTTAAAAATAATCAAATTCATCCAAAAATACATTCAAAAACATTCATTTTTATTAGTTATCTTTTTTTCTATGAAAATATCCTTTCTTGTTCAACAAAAAAAACCCCCATGTCAAGATGACAGGGGGGTAGTATTATTTTATTAGCCTTGAAGTAAAAGTTGTTCTGGATCTTCAAGCATATCTTTGATGGCCACCAAGAAACCAACAGCTTCTTTTCCGTCTACGATACGGTGATCATAAGATAATGCAAGGTACATCATTGGTCTGTTTTCGATTTGGTCTCCAACAGCGATTGGACGAGTCTTGATTGTATGCATGCCCAAGATCCCAACTTGAGGGGCATTCAAGATTGGTGTTGATAATAGGGAACCGAAAGTCCCTCCGTTAGTGATGGTAAAAGTACCACCTGATAAATCCGAAAGTCCCAGTTTGTTGTTACGCGCTTTAACAGCTAAATCCGAAATGTTCTTCTCGATTTCAGCAAAGCTTTTGCGGTCAGCATCCCTTACAACCGGAACGACAAGACCTTCATCAGTGGATACTGCTACACCGATATCATAAAAGTTCTTTTTCAGGATATGGTCGCCTTGGATTTCAGCATTCAATAACGGATATTTTTTCAATGCGCCAATGACCGCTTTAGTGAAGAATGACATGAAACCAAGTTTAACATCATTTGTTTTCACGAAAGAATCCTTATGGCGGTTACGCAATTCCATGACTGCAGAAAGATCGACTTCGTTAAAAGTTGTAAGCATGGCTGCTTCTGATTGTACTTGAACCAGACGTTTGGCAATGGTTTGACGACGGCGTGTCATCTTAACCACTTCAATGCGGTCATCATTCACTTCAACAGGAGCTGCTGCTTGTTTAGCTGCAGGAGCTTGTTTTGGAGCTGCCGCAGGTGCTGCAGGAGCTGCAGGTGCATTACTTGCTGCTTCTACGTCTTGTACACGTACACGACCTAGTGGATCTGCTACAGGCACTTGAGTCAAGTCAATTCCTTTTTCACGAGCCAATTTCCTTGCAGCTGGTGATGCAATAACTTGTTGAGTGGATGATGATTCTTTCGCTTCTGATTTAGGAGCCTCTTTAGCAGGAGCCGCTTGTTCAGCCTTAACTGGTTCTGCTTTAGCTTCTTCAACCTTAGGAGCTTCCGCTTTTGGAGCTGCTGCAGCTGATCCATTTTCATCAACGATGGCGATAGCCTGTCCGACTTGGACAGTATCGCCTTCTTCTGCTAAATGTTCAGAAAGTGTACCAGTATAATCTGAAATGATTTCAACGTTCACTTTATCCGTTTCAAGTTCAAGGACATATTCTCCTTTTTCAACGTGATCACCGGGTTGTTTTAACCATTGCGCAATAGATCCTTCAGAAATTGATTCTGCTAATTCAGGTACTTTTACTTCAGCCATTTTATTTCTCCCCCTCATTATTGCGTGTAATTGCTTGAGTCATAATCCGTTGTTGTTCATTTTTATGGACAAGTGGATCTCCCTCAGCCGGGCTTGATCTGCGCTTCCTTCCTAAATATGTTACTGAAAGGTTGCCAGGAGCCGCTGCATTTAGGCGAGGTTCAACAAATGTCCAAGCACCCATGTTTTTAGGTTCTTCTTGAGCCCAGAAGATTTCTTTAAGATTTGTATATTTTTTCAGGGCTTCTTGAACTCCAGTGAATGGGAATGGATAAATTTCTTCGATACTGATGATTTGCAACCAATCTGTATTTTTTTCAGTTGCCGCTTTTTCACGAAGTTCAACCGCCAATTTACCTGTTGCAAAAACAATGCGTTCAACCGATTTAGGTTTTTTGCCCAAAGCTTTGGTTTCTACGAATGATTCAAACGCGCCTTCACTGAATTCTTCTGTTGTAGAAGCCATCACCTGATTACGAAGCATACTCTTCGGTGTCATGATGACAAGCGGACGTACTTGTTCTTGATCCAAAATCTTAGCTTGTCTTCTAAGGATATGGAAGTATTGAGCTGCCGAACTTAAGTTAGCAACTGTCCAGTTGTTTTCAGCTGCTAATTGAAGGAAGCGTTCCAATCGTGCACTTGAGTGCTCTGGCCCTTGTCCTTCATAACCGTGTGGAAGCAGCATGACAAGACCTGATTTTTGACCCCATTTTGCACGGCCAGCAGCGATGAATTGGTCAAAGATTACTTGTGCTGTATTAGCGAAGTCACCGAATTGGCCTTCCCATAATACAAGTGTCTCAGGTGCAAAAACATTATAACCATATTCATAAGCCAGAACTGCCGTTTCCGTAAGCGGGCTGTTATGAACAGCGAATGAAGCTTTTGCAGTTTCAAGTGTGTGAAGTGGTGAATATGTTTTTCCATTAACACTATCATGTAACATGATATTACGTTGTGCGAATGTTCCACGCTCTGAATCTTGTCCAGTCAAACGGATTGGCGTGCCGTCACTTAAAATCGATGCAAAAGCCAATGTCTCGGCATGTGCCCAATCGATTTTTCCGTCAGGACCAAAGGAATCCAAGCGACGTGATAAGATCTTTCCTAATTTTTTATTAGGGGTGAATCCTTCCGGCCACTTAACAAGCTCTTCGTTAATTGTAACAAGTTCTTGTTTCGGAACTGCCGTTTCAATGGCTGGAAGTCCTTTTTCAATAATCCCAGGAGGATTACACTCTTTGGAAGCTTCCGGTTTATTTCCGGAAATTTTCGCATATGCATCTGCAAGCCTTGTATCCACTTGCTCAGCAATCGCTTTAACTTCAGCTTCAGTAAACTCGCCTGATTCAATAAGTTTTTTCCCATAAAGCTCTTTTACGGTTGGATGCTTATGGATTAATGCATACATTTCAGGTTGAGTCACCAATGGCTCATCCATTTCGTTATGGCCGAAACGTCTGTAACCGATCAGGTCGATCAAGAAATCCTTGTTGTATTTTTCACGATATAGGTTAGCAAGGTTCACAGCAGCCATACATGCTTCTGGATCATCTGCATTTACATGCACGATCGGCACTTCAAAGCCTTTTGCCAAATCACTAGCATATAAGGTTGAACGTGAATCTTCACTTTCCGTTGTAAAACCGATCATGTTATTGGCGATGATATGGATTGCGCCGCCAACTTGATAACCGCGTAAACGGCTTAAGTTAAACGTTTCAGGTACAATTCCTTCACCTGGGAATGCAGCATCACCATGAATCAGGATTGCAAGAGATTTGGAAATGTCTTGCACCGGGAATCCTTTTTCTGTACGGTCTTCTTGAGCCGCACGAGAATACCCTTCCACGATTGGACCGACTACTTCCAAGTGACTTGGGTTATTTGCAAGTGTAATCCTTGCTTTTTGTATATTAGCTTTAGTAATCTGTTTATCCAGACCTAAATGGTATTTAACATCACCTGTCCATCCATTGTTAATGCCTGTCGAACCTTCGGAAGGAACCAAATCTTTATTCGGTGAATGTTGGAATTCAGAGAAAATGACCTCATAAGGCTTTCCTAATACATGTGCAAGCACATTCAAACGTCCACGGTGAGCCATGGCAATATTCACATTACCCGTTCCGTTTTGGACAGTTTGTGAAATCATTTCATCTAAAATCGGAACCATAGCATCCAGTCCTTCAATTGAGAAACGTTTTTGCCCTACATATGTGCGGTGAAGGAATTTCTCGAAACCTTCAACTTCATTCAATCGTTTAAGTAATAGTTCTCTTTTCTCTTTTCCCACTTCCGGGAACATGTTTCCAGATTCGACCATATCAGTAAGCCATTGCTTTTCATCCAAGTCATTAACATGATGAAATTCAAAGGCTATCGTTTTTGTATAGAGTTGTTTTAGGTATTGTACGGCTTCGTATCCGTCTTTCACGTCTTCAGGTGATTCCGGACAAATAAAGTCAGCCGGTATTTTCCTTAAATCATCTGCAGTCAAGCCATATTTTTCAAAGTGAATTTGTTCAGTGTCCAGAGCTTCTTCTTTTAAAGGATAAATATTTGCAGCAAGATGCCCGTATGCACGGATATTTTCAGCTAACTTCACTGCAGACATAATTTTCTTCATTGGAAGAACTTCTCCAGTTTGTACAGTTGATGCACTTACAGTCGTTGTTTCTGCCGATACATCGAATGAAGGAGGACCTGCTACTTCAAAAAAGTTTTTCAGTTCCGGATCCACTTCTTCCGGGTTGGCTAGAAATAAATCGTATTGCTCCATGACATACCCAAGGTTTGGACCCGAAAAAGCTTTCCAGTGGTCTAATACCTTAGAATCATTGATGGTCATTTTGTAAACCCCCAAATTTTTCTCATAATTTTTTTCATTCCGTTTTATCCATCCCCAATTTCTTTCTTCTAATTTTCCCCAAATATATGATATATATAAGATATATAATAAATAACTTTGGTTATTGAATAATAAAATTTTAAAGGATAAAACGTTTTCAGATGTTATATTAACATGTTTTTGTCGAAATATCCAAAGGTTAAACCACTTTATACAACCTTTTTTCAACTATATTTCTGCTTAATTCGTCAAAAATCGCTTTTAACTGTCTTTTTTGCTCATTTAAGTCTTTTTTTCGCTAAAAAAAGATTTTTGTATTTTTGTATAATGATTATTTTTCAGGTAAATTTAACTAGTTTGAAAACCCTTTCACCTCACTCAAACTTCCAAGCTGTTAAACTTAGATTGCCATATTGAAAGCTTCTGTGCAGAAGAGCCGCTTTTTTATTGTCATCCCCTGAGCCCATTGCGATGACCAATGGAATGAAATGCTCTTTGGAAGGCACAGCCTCTGTACTGTAAGGGGCGATATTTTCATAATTGAACAAAGATTGCAAATCCCATTTCATGATTTTTTCTTCGACCCAGTTCTCAAACTCGATTGCCCATCCCTCTGCAACATGCATATCTTCCTGAATATGTGTGAAATTATGGACAATTCCACCGCTTCCTATGATCAGGACATTATTTTCCTTTAATTCCCTCAATGCTTTCCCAATTTCATACTGCTTGTCCAATGGCAGCGAAGGACTAATGGACATAGATACGGTCGGGATATCAGCTTCTGGGTACATGATATGCAAAAGCCCCCATGCCCCATGATCCAGGGGGCGCCTTTCATCAAGTTCCCCCAATACATCTATCCTGGACAATAAGGTTAAAATTCGATCTGACAGCTCCAGGCATCCCCTCGCAGGATAAGTTATTTGAAATATTTCTTCAGGAAATCCAGCAAAATCGTAAATGACTTCATGCTTCCCCACTGCAGAAATCATTTGATCTTCATTTTCCCAATGTGCTGACAAAATGACGATGGCAGCAGGTTTCTTCATAGTTTGCATATACTCCTTCAAAAAAAGAGTATAGCTATTCTTTTCCAAAGCTAATAGCGGTGTTCCATGTGATAAAAACAATGATGGCATCATAGAGACGATAAATCCTTTCGCATGTAATCTCAATATCCTATACCTTAATTTACTATAGTTAAACAATGTGTTCATCAATTAAATTGCATTTTCGGTGTAGTCTCATCAATAGTATCAAAGGTATATCCTTCTTTTTTAAGGAATTCAATTATATCGGGCAACGCTTTCACTGTATTTTTCATACTATTGATATCATGCAATAAGATATTAACATGCTTTTGATTTTTCGTCCCTTTTTGTACAGCAGAAATGATTTGTTGTTCACTTATTGACGGACTGAAGCCATCTGTCGAGTCAATGGACCAATCAAAATAAATATACCCTTTTTCCTTTAGTTGTTGAAGGATTCCATTGATGATTGGTTTCGTTGACGTCTGATGCCGCAGCCGATTATTCGAGCCGCCAGGAAGGCGCACAATACGGCTTTTTATCCCATACTCCTCTTGCAGCATGGTTTCAAGCCTATTCAAATCTTGAAAGAAACTCTCAGTCGACCGATAAACGATGGAATAATCATGTGTATAAGAATGAAGGGCTATCGAATGACCGCGGGATATCATTTCCTGATAACATCTCTTTGCGTATGGTTCTTCGTTACCCTTAACGAAAAATGTGGCCTTAACATGATAGCGGTCCAAAATATTCAATATCTCCATGGTATTCAAGGATGGTCCGTCATCGAAGGTCAAATAGGCGATTTTCTGATTCGCCTTACTTTTTAGCAACGGTGTCATCTCTTCAGGAACCACTGCATGTACTTGAATGTTTTGCACATCCACATCAGAAAAAATAATAATGAGAGAACTCGCCATGACAAGAATTAATTTTAGCATCTTCTTCATAGGTGCTGCATCCCCTTCCTTTTGACCATTAAGGTGTACCAGTTAAGGGGTTTCATGCGCAATAAGGCAGCGGTAAAAAATACCGCTGCCTTTATTAAATGAAGTTATCGATCGACATTAAAGTAACGAGCTTCAGGATGTGCAAAAACAATGGCTGAAACGGAAGCCTCTGGTTCCATCATGCATCCTTCAGTCAATTCCACGCCGATATCTTGAGGTTGCAACAGGCGGAATAGCTTCTCCTGGTCTTCCAGATTAGGACAAGCAGGATAACCAAATGAAAACCTTTGCCCGGTGTACTTAGCTGCAAACCGCTCTTTCATGGACATATCAATCGGATCGCTTATACCTAAATCATCCCGCATTAATTGATGAATTCTTTCCGCGAACCCTTCAGCTGTTTCAAGAGCAAGTGATTGAAGGGCATGATTTTTCAAGAAATCACCTTCAAGCTTCAGTTTTTCTGCCCATTTTCTGATTCCTTTTCCGGCAGTGACCAGGAAGAAACCAACATAATCCATTTGCCCGGAGGAAATCGGTTTTGCGAAGTCCGCTAAACAAAGATGCGGATTCGTATCTTGCCGGGGGAAATCGAAAGTTTCCAAAACCTCATGATGATTGTCCGGGTTGTATATAAATAGCTTATCTCCTTCGCTTTGAGCAGGGAAAAATTGATAAACTGCATTCAAACCGTAATCCGGTTCCGTCTTTAGGAATTCGATCAATTCGTCAACGAGATCATTGAGCTGCACTGCTTTTTCATTCCCTTGCTTAAGCAATTCGGTAACTTTGCCTTTTAACCCCAAATGATGACCAATCAGCATTTGCCTATTTATATATGGCTGGACGACATCCAATGGATAGTTTTTCAGGACGTGTCGTTTAATGTCACGCGGTGTTTGAACAGGAACATCGCTTAAAGGAGCCGCTGTGGACTGCTTACGAACAGGTTTTTCCAATGTGGCAGCAATGGCGGCATTCGCTTTCGATCTTTCTCGTTTCTCGATCAACTCTTCCAAGTACACCACTTTTTTGTCGGCGTCATGTAAAATATTCGTTACCGCCAAACCATCCATCGCATCTTTGGAATATAAAACCGGCCCTTCATATTCAGGTGAAATTTTAAAATCGGTGAATTTACGGGATAATGCTGCCCCTCCAACTAAAATTGGGGTATCTATTCCCGCTTGCCTTAAATCCTGCGCGGTTAAAACCATTTGCTGTGCAGATTTGACAAGTAATCCAGATAGGCCAATGATGGTTGGCTCATGTTTTCGAACCTCTTCAATGATTTGTTGCGGTGCGACCTTTATTCCCAAATCAATGACTTCATAGCCGTTATTGGAAAGGATGATATCCACTAGGTTTTTCCCGATATCATGCACATCTCCCTTGACGGTCGCCAACAGGATTTTCCCTTTCTTAGCACTATCTTCAGAGTTTTCCATAAGTGGTTCAAGGTGAGCTACAGCCGCCTTCATCGCTTCAGCACTCTGGAGCACCTCTGCGACAATAAGTTGGTTGTCATTGAACAGCCGCCCCACTTCACTCATCCCATCCATCAATGGTCCATTGATGATTTCCAATGGGGTATCACCACGCTCTATCGCTTCATTTAAATCATCAATCAATCCTTCTTTCGTTCCTTCGATAATATAGTTACCTAGACGTTCGTCCAATGGCAGGATCACACCGTTATCCTTCTTCTCCGCTTTTTTTCCACGATAAAATTCGGTGAAAATCGCTAAAGTTTCAGTTGAAGTCTCAAACAGGAGTGCCTCCGCCAATTTCACTTCCTCTTCCGGTATCAAGGCGAAACGTTCAAGTTTTTCTGTATTCACGATAGCATAATCGAGACCCGCTTTTGTACAATGGTAAAGGAAAACGGCATTTAATATTTCCCTTCCCCTCGCCGGCAGACCGAAAGAAACGTTGGAAATTCCAAGTATCGTTAGGCATTCCGGAAACTTTTCTTTAATCGCCTTTATTCCATTCACCGTCTCCAATGCAGATCCAATATATTGTTCATCCCCGGTGCCTACAGGAAATACCAGCGGATCAAAAATGATGTCATTTTTGTTTAGACCGTACTTATTGACGAGCAAATCCACAGACCGCGTAGCCACTTCCAATTTCCGTTCAGCATCGACGGCCATCCCAATTTCATCAATGGTTCCTACGACAACGGCTGCACCATATTGATGGACTAAGGGTACTATTTTTTCAAAGCGCTCTTCACCATCTTCAAGGTTTATGGAATTTATGATCGATTTTCCTTGTGAATGTTTTAATGCTTGTTCAAGTACGATTTCATCCGTAGTGTCGATGACCAATGGGACTTTCACTTTTTTGACGACCTCTTCTACAAATTCCTTCATGTCGCCAAGCTCATCCCCATCAGGATCGGCAAGACAGATATCAATGACATGGGCACCTTTCTTTACCTGGTTACGTGCAATTTCGGCAGCTGGCTCGTAATGCTTTCCACGTATCAGCTCCTTGAATTTTCGGGAACCGATAACATTCGTTCTCTCCCCTACGAATAAAGGACGCATTGAATCATCATAAATTAGCGGCTCTATCCCTGATACGGCATGACCATGGGCAGCTTCCATAATCGTACGGGGCTTCATGCCTTCGAGTACCCTGGAAAGTTCTTTAATATGTTCTGGTGTCGTGCCACAACATCCGCCAATGATATTGACCCATCCCTTTTCGGCAAATTGCTTCATTTTCTCTGCCAGCGATGTAGGTGATTCATGATAGTGGCCTTCTTCATCAGGGAGCCCGGCATTCGGATAACAGCTGATGGCGCTATTTGATATATCTGCAAGTGTCCTGATATGGTCAATCATGAATTCCGGCCCTGTTGCACAATTAAGGCCGACAGCTACGGGCTTCATATGTTCAACCGATAAATAAAAAGCTTCTATGGACTGGCCGGCAAGTGTCGTGCCCATCGGTTCGATTGTTCCTGATATGATGACAGGCACATTTTTTCCCGTTTTAGCGAATGCTGCTTTGATTCCAGAAAAGGCAGCCTTGACATTAAGCATATCCTGACAGGTTTCCACCAACAGCAAGTCTACCCCGCCATCCAAGAGACCCAGTGCCTGCTCTTCATAAGAATCTGTTAAAACATCAAAAGTCGTTCCGCCCGTTACGGAAAGCGTTTTTGTAGTGGGGCCCATCGAGCCAGCTACATATCTTGGCCATTCATCATTGGAATACTTTTCACAAGCTTTAACGGCAAGCTCAGCTGAAATTTTATTTAGCTTGTAGGCAATCGTACTTATTTGGTATTCCTCAAGGACGATGCTGGTCGCTCCAAAGGTATTTGTTTCTATGATATCTGCGCCCGCTGCTAAATATTTTTCATGAATGGATTGGATGATTTCCGGTTGCGTCAGTGATAAATATTCATTGCAGCCCTCGAATTGTTCCCCGCCAAAATCGTCTGCTGTCAAATTCTCCGCTTGAAGCATCGTTCCCATCGCCCCATCAAGTAGGAGAATCTTAGAATTTAACTGATCTTGAATCGCTTTTTTATTCATGTACTGCCACCTCTGATGTCTGTTTACTATCGACTTTTCTAATATATTTCGTTAGTTCCGCCGTCATTTCATAGCGAAGGAATGGAGTGATTAAATATATGCCCTTGAATTTTTCCCTAGCCGCGTCCACCAATTCCCGCGCGATATTCACCCCTTCAATCCTTGACTTTACAGGGTCATCCCCCGCTAGAGCCATGGCCCTTCTAACATTATCAGGCAATTTGATGCCTGGGATCTCATTATGGATGAATTCGGCGTTCCGGGTGCTTGTTAAGGGCATGATACCGATGAAAATCGGGGTTTCTAGATGTTTTGTCGCTTGATATACTTCTTCGATTTGCTCTACGGAATAAATTGGCTGTGTCAAAAAGGATTGAGCACCGCAGGCAATCTTCTTTTCCATTCTCAGTACGGCTTTATCCAGATATTTCACATTGGGATTAAAAGCTGCCGCAATTTTAAAATTTGCCCGTTGACCCAAACTTTGACCGGAATAGGAAAGACCTTCATTAAATTGTTTGACCATGCTTATCAGGTCAAAGGAAGATAAATCATAAACCGAAGTGGCACCCGGGAAGTCCCCAATTTTTGAAGGGTCTCCGGTGATGATCAATATTTCGTTCAGCCCTACCGTCTGCAGACCCATTAAATGTGACTGCAGGCCAATCAAATTTCGATCACGGCATGTTATATGCACCATCGGATTTATATTCAATTGGTTCTTCAGTAAATTAGCAAGTGCATCATTGGATATCCTTGGTGAGGCAAGTGAATTATCCGCTAATGTAATGGAATCGACCCCTGCTTTTTTCAAAACCTCAGCACCAGTCATGAAGCTCTCTATCCCTAGCTTTTTCGGTGGATCAAGCTCAACAAGAATCGTCCGTTCCGTTTTAGCCTTTTCGTAAAGGGGAAGTTCCAATTCCCTATCGTTCACCTCAATTACTTCTATTTCACGGGATTTCGTGAATTTCTCTTTCACGGGAGCCAAACTTCCAATTGCATGCTTTACAGCTTGAATATGCAGTGGAGTCGTTCCACAGCACCCTCCTATGATCGCGGCGCCTTGCTCTCGAAGTTCCAGGGCACTAGAACCGAAATATTCCGGTACAGCTTTATAAACGAGCCTCCCATCGACATAATCCGGCAGGCTGGCGTTAGGGTAAATGGCAATCGATGCTTGCTTTGGCAAACTCACTTCTTCCAAGGCCCGAATCATATGATGTGGTCCGAGGCGGCAATTCACACCAACCACATCGGCACCCAATTGCTCGAGTTTTTGAAAGGCTTCATTTAAATGGATTCCATTTTGAAGATTACCCAGTTCATGCATCGAGACATTTGCGATAATCGGCAGTCCGGTTTCATTTTTAACGATTTGCAGGACGGTTTCCAGTTCTTCCAGGTCATAAAATGTTTCCAGGAGAATCCCATCAGGATTTTCCATCAACAGACTGTATAGCTGTTCACGAAAACCCCGTTTTATCTCTTCCATGCTTAAATCCGATTTCCTGATGCTCCGCTGTGCCCCTATGGTACCGAAGACGTATGCCTTCCCTTTTGCCGCTTTTTTAGCTAGAATGACTCCCTGGCGATTGATTCTGCTCACTTCATCTTCAAGTCCATACCGCTTCAATTTATTGAAATTGGCTCCGTATGTATTCGATTGAAGGATATCTGCACCAGCTTCCAGATAGGCTCGATGGATGGACTCTATTTGATCTGGGTTCGTGCAGTTTAATTCCTCATAACATTGATCAATGCCATTAGAGTAAAGCAAGGTCCCCATTGCCCCTTCCCCAACCAGCATTCTTTCTTTTAATTCTTTACGAAAATTCATCATTACACCCTCTCTCAAAAACAATCCTGTTTTTGTCGTATTCTATGAGTATGAGAGAAAAGGAAAAAAACCTTCTCAAAGAAGAAGGTTTTTGAAACATTCTCCTCATCTATCAAGCTCTGCTTGCTGGATTTAGCACCTTTGCCTAAGCTGGTTGCTGAGGTTTCTTCGGGCCAGTCCCTCCACCTCTCTCGATAAGATCCATTTATATAATTTTCATAAGATTTCAAAATTTGATTATATTTAATTTACAATAATAGTCTGTCAATTTCAATACCTGATCGACATTTTTTTCACTTTTGCAAAAATCATTCAATCTTTTGCTGCTTGAACCCTCTTCAAGATCCTTTGTTTCCAGTCTTCCGCTAACCAGTCTAGTGTAAGTAACGCCTTAGCACCATCCAGCCCATCCCGTTTATGAAGGATGACCTCTGCTGCGTAATGGACAGAAATTTTTTCTTGTAGACGATCTATCAACACAATCTCGTTTTGTTTATTTATCGTTCCTTCTTGAAGTACTCTTGCAAAATAACCAGTGAAACTCGTTTTCAGCACGTGTTCCAAAAACTTAGGTTCTTGATTGAAGAGGGAAATGGTCGAACAAGGTATCCTCCCTTGGTTAATTTGAACAATCACATCGCCTATTTGATAAATATCGCCGATATACGTTGTTTCTTCCTTCATCCCCGCTATAGTTAAATTTTCACCAAATGCAGGGATATCCAGCTTTTTAGAGAATTTTTCATTCCATAATGAATAATGCTCAAATGGATAAAAGCACAAGGCCCGATCAGGACCTCCATGGAACTTTACATTACCGACACCATCACCGATTATGCCAGCTTTAGTAACTTTCAAATTATCCTGTGCTTGTTTATCCATGGCTGAAAAGATATCGATATTCGAAAAAATTTCATGTTTCGGCTTCCCCGCATGTAGTGATTTGATTTTTCCATTTTCCATTTTGCATCTTCCATTCATATTAAATTTATATCGTCCTATATGTATAAATTATACTAAAAATCCATTTTATTCAGTACCTTTTTATATGTATTTGAAATGAAAAAGCCATATGTGGCGTTAATGGGCGAAATATCATTGATTTCCAGAAAAATTCATAGGTTAGTTTCAGTAATTTAGTTGCTATTTCAGAATTAAATATGGTAGAATATGAACACAATATATAGTCGAAAACTACAACCGTTCGCCTATATGTTGATTTTCACGATTGAATTCCTCATTGTCGCTCTTTAGGGAGCGAATTTTTTTTGCGTTCGTTAATATCCACTAATTTCCTGTAATTCCATTCAGTTTCTTGCATTGTGATCGACTCACCTATTTGTACTTTCCTCCCCTCTTTATCAAGACCTTTTCATCTTATTAGAAGCCTGATTCCTTGCAAAAACAAGCAGAAAGCCGAGCGACATCATTCGTCTTCCGCTCAGCTTCCTGTTTACGCTTGTTTCTTTTTTTTCGGTGCCGCTTTCTTTCGGGTCGTCTTTTTCTTTTCCGGTTCATCATGTTTTGTACGGTCTATGGATGCTTGTAATGCCTCCATTAAATCGGTTACATTGTTGGAAACTGGTTCTTTTGTTTTCGCTGTAACCGTCGTCTGTCCCGTTTTCTTCGATTCAATCAATTCTAGTAACGCGGTTCGATAGTCATCGGTGTATTTCGTCGGATCGAATGTGGTCGTTAATTGATCTATCAATAATACGGCAGTATCGATTTCTTTTTTTACAATGGTATCATTGGCAGGGATATTCGGAACATCCGCTGTGGAGCGGACTTCATCCGGATAATGAATCGTTTCCATGACCAAGGTATTATCAACGACTCGAATTACCGCCATTTGTTCTTTGGAGCGAATGATGATTTTTGCCAACCCAACCTTATTCGATTCCTTGAGGGCCTGCCTCAAAAGGGAATAAGCTTTTATCCCCCCGTCATTTGGGGACATGTAATAACTCCGGTTAAAATAAATGGGATCTATTTCTTCAATTTTAACGAAATCCACGATTTCCACGGCTTTTTCTTCGTTTTGTTTTTTCAGTTGTTCTAGTTCATTGTCTTCCAATACAACAAACTTTCCCTTTGTATACTCAAAAGCGCGGACTATATCATCCTTCCCCACTTCTTTCTCGCATACTGGACAAACCTTCTCGTATTTAATCGGTGTATGACATTCCTTATGCAACGTCCTTAAAGATATATCCTTATCCTCCGTTGCAGCATGAAGTTTGATCGGAATGTTCACCAAACCGAATGATATGCTCCCCTTCCACATCGTATGCATATTCGTCACCTCATAACTTATTTTTGATGAGAAGAACAATTTTATTATTCCCCTTTGTTCAAAAAAAACCGAAAAAAACAATTGCCAACTCTAACACTTCGTTTTTTTGGCAAAATAATGTTATCAATTATTTGCGGAGGTAAATACAAAAATGAAACCGATGCTGCCTACCTATTACCCTGAAGCCCCCAACTCCAAGGATTGGCGTTATGAAGTCAAATATGACGGCTTTAGGGCTATTTTAACGATAGACTCCGATACCATAAGCATTTCGAGTCGGAATGAAAAGGAATTATCACCTCAATTCCCAGAAATCATAGCTTACATCAAAGACCTGGACCTGGAAGATTATCTCCCGCTTCAGTTAGATGGAGAATTGGTCTGGCTTACGAATCAGGCGAAAGCGGACTTTTTTCAAATACAGTGGCGAGGACGCCTTGGGAAACAATCCTTAATTTCAGAAAATGCCCGTTTTTCCCCATGTCGGTTTATAGCGTTTGACCTGCTTCGCATCAGCGGAAAAGACGTAGCAGATAAACCTATGGTGGAACGAAGGGAATTGATGTTGAATATGGGGGAAAAACTCGGTCTTCCTACTCCTGATCCCAACGATAAGGCTTTGATACAATTAATAGAGAGTTTTGACGTTTTGGATATTGCCTTGAATAAGGTCACCTTGTTAGATGGCGAAGGGATTGTCGCCAAGGAAATTCGGGGTGCTTGGCAAGAAGGAAGACGTACAACATCTTGGATTAAGGTGAAAAATTGGAAAACCGTTTCTTGTTTCATCACAGCATTGCACAAAGAAAATGGCTACGTTTCCCTTGCAGTATTCAAAGAAGGTGCCGTAACGAAAATCGGAAGTGTCAAAAATGGACTGAGTGCTAGAGATAAAAGTATATTGCATCAATTGATCAAGCAAAATGCATCAGACGAAGACGCACAATTTTATTATATCCATCCATCCATTTGCATTGAAGTTCAATTTTTACACGTATATGAGGAAAATGAATTGCGTGAACCTCAGTTTTCGCAGTGGCTTTTACAAACTTCCCCCGACGAATGTACCTGGGAGAAATTCGTGCTAGGGCAATATACATTTCCAGAGACTGTACAAATAACTTCCAGGGATAAACCGCTTTGGAAAACAGAAGGTAAACAGGTGGTAAAAGTAGAATATCTTCATTATTTACGGGAGGTTTCAGCTTTCTTCTTACCATTCTTGAAGGATAAGCTTCTTACAACGATCCGCTATCCTCATGGAACTTTGGATAAAGAAAGATTTTTCCAAAAAAACAAACCTGATTATGCGCCGGACTTTATTAAAACGTTCATGGATGAGGATATCGAGTATATGCTGTGTAACGACATTGAAACTCTACTTTGGTTTGGTAATCAACTTGCATTGGAATTTCATGCCCCATTTCAGAAAGCCGGTAAAACAAGACCCGACGAAATCGTCCTGGACTTGGATCCTCCTTCCATCGAATATTTCTCCTTTGCGGTAAAGGCTGCACAGGAAATAAAAAAGGTGATGGAATCATTAAGGATAAAAGCTTTTGTAAAAACCTCAGGTAACAAAGGACTGCAGATTCACATCCCTCTGCCTGAAGACACATTTACTTATCAGGAGACACGCATATTCACTGACTTTCTCGGTGATTATTTAACAAGTTCCCACCCGAATGATTTTACAACGGAAAGAATGAAAATAAATCGGCATAATCGACTTTACTTGGACTTTGTGCAGCATAGTGAAGGAAAAACCATCATTCTTCCTTATTCCCCACGGGGAAATTCTTTCGCTGGTGTGGCTACACCTTTGTTTTGGGAGGAAGTGAACGAAAGTCTCCAGTTAAAGGACTTTACGATTGAAACCATACCAAACAGAATAAAAAGGGACGGGTGTGCGTTTATGGATTACCGACTGGTGGATAATGGACCAGCCTTTTTGGAAGTATTGTCGTTCCTAAAACAAAAAAAGACCAATAACTAATTGGTAAGATGGAAATTTTCCCCAGAAACGCGCTTTCCGCGGGCGGTTTTTGCTTTGATGCAGCTTGCAGACAGTCGAGCGGTTAGGGAGCGGACTTCTGAAGTTAACTCGAACATTTTTTTGAAGGTTAGTAATTCTGATTGTTGATTGGAACGTAGGGCACTCGCTTTCCGCGGGCGGTCCGCCCTCGGCGCTCTTGCGCCTGTGGGGTCTCCCTTGGACTCGCTTTTCCCGCAGGAGTCTCGCGCCTTCCGTTCCTATCAACTTTGTGTATTAAAAGAAAAAACTGCTGGTTCGTCTTATTCCGAATCCTATTTAAGACTAGTTTATCCTTCAGTTTTTTTCCTGTAATCCTTAATGGATGGAAGAAATTTGCGACACTCCTGCCGAATAACTGGCTAGTCGAGACCCCACAGACTCTTTTAGCCGAGGAGGCTTGGCAGACAGTCGGCGGAAAGCGAGCGGATCTCTGAAATCAACTGCAACTTTTTTCAAATAAGAAAACTGCAGGTAAACTCGTTTTTTTCGAGTTCGCCTGCAGTTTAAAAATTTCATAATAATTTTGTTCTCAAATAACTTTGCACTTCATCCTGCAGCTTGGCATATAAGCTTGTTTCCAATTCAAAATCCTCTTTTTCAAGCATTTCAAATTTTTCAGGCTGATCTAAGTCGATTTCAATCGATACTTTGAATTCATAGGTTGCATTCCCGATTAAATCAATTGAATACGTTTGGCTTTCTACATCATGGTGGACCACACATTTAACTTTTCCGCCGTTATTGTAGACAGATATTTCACTTTCCAACGCGTTTAACCCAACAGAGCATGTTACTAGGCTAGAAGCCGACATCGCCGTTCCACATGCGTTCGTGAAGCCTACTCCACGTTCGAATGTCCGCACATAAATGCTCCCTGGTTCCAACTCTTTCACAAAGCTGACATTGACACCATCAGGGAATAGTTCATTCGGTTGATTGACCTTTGTTGAAAGTTCTTCCTGCAAATCACTTTGTAAAACATCACTATCGACGAGTGTGATCAAATGTGGATTAGGAACCGCCAATGCCGAAAATAGCAGGGTATCATGCAGTTCCGGCAATGTTTCGTTTTGCAGCTGATCTTTAGCCAATACAAGAGGTAGATCCTTCACATTAAAACTTACTGGTGAAATTTCCACCTTGAAAGTCGGAATGCCCTCATAAATATCTTCCGTTTTTTCGACTAGTAAATTTGCCTTCATGGTTTCCACGATCATTTTATCTAGCCCCAGAACGTCGTTCGCGTAACGTGCAACACAGCGAAGTCCGTTGCCGCACATCGAGGCTTCCGATCCATCCGCATTAAAGACACGCATCCGGCAATCAGCATGTTCACTTTTCATTACGAACAAAATACCATCCGCTCCGAGCCTCTCCCGATTGCATAGGGCCTTCGCGAAATTTTTCCGCTCTTCTTCCGTAAACGTCAGGGTCGTAGTCAATTCATCAATTATCAAGAAATCATTTCCTGAACCATGGCTTTTTAAACCTTCAATAATCATCCTGTCACATCCTCTAATATGCTGCTTGTCATTTATCATTTTTTAATATTCTATATCATAGCATTTTCAAGATGGATGTGTCATCGCGTAAATCACATTAAATCCATTTTTTTCGACGAAAAAAACAATAAGAAGAGCGGTTGGAATAAGAATTAACTCATTCCAACCGCTCTTTTGAATTTTAACCGATCATACCAATGATGAAATAGACGATAAACATTCCGGCACTCACATACATCGGGGCTGACACTTCTCTCGCTTTTCCGGTTACAAGCTTCAAGAATGGGTACAGGATGAAACCGAATGCCATTCCATCGGCAATACTGTATGTGAAAGGAATGATCGTGATGATCATGATTGCAGGTATGCTCTCGGTTAAATCGCTGAAATCCAGCTTTTTTATATTTCCGAGCATCAAAATGCCAATGATAATCAAGATGGGGGCAATGGCGCTATCAGGGATTACTTTAATCACCGGTATAAATAGCAGTGATAGAATGAATAGCACGCCCGTCACCACTGAAGTAAAACCAGTCCTGCCTCCTGATGCGATTCCTGCTGCCGTTTCAACTGTAGCAACAGTAGGACTCGAACCGAATAAACCTGAAAACAGAACGGATACACTAGTCGCCTGTAGCGACTTTTTATAGGCATCCTGGCGGTTGATACTGTCTACATGCCCGTGTACAAGACCAATATTTTCAAAAACAAGAACCATCGTCATCGCAAATACACTTATCCAGAATTCAATCCGGTTCGCTTCCAAGAACGATAATGAAAAGAAGAGATCTCCGTATGAAGCTGTATTTACGCCTGAAAAATGGATTTCCGATAGTTGAACCGTCCCGAACCAAAAGGCAATGAGGCTGCCTGCCAGGATGGTTATCATGAAATTACCGGGGATATTCTTGATGAAAAGCGTGATTGCCAGTAAAAAGGTCAACACCGTTGCAAACACCGCCGGATCGCTTAAATCTCCCAGTGCGACGATTGATGATGAACCTCTTGTGATTATCCCGCCCTTTTCAAGTCCGATCAGCATCAAGAATAAGCCAAGACCAACAGATATGGCTTCTTTTATCGAACTTGGAATCGAATCACTGATGATCTTCGAGTATTTTGTAAAAGCGATGATTACAAAAATTACCCCCGAGATAAACACAGCACCAAGAGCCGATTGCCAAGATAGACCCATTCCTTGAACCATGGTATAAGCAAATAGGGCATTGACGCCCATTCCTGGAACGAGAAGGATTGGGACATTCGCCCAAAGCCCTATCATGATACAGCTAAAAGCAGATAAAAGAATCGTGGCAATCACTGCAGCATTAATCGGTATGCCCGCTTCCGATAAAATCAGGGAATTCACGATGAGAATATAGACTATCGTAAAATAGCTGACCACTCCAGCAAGGATTTCACGTTTCCCATTCGTTCCATAGTCGGAAAAATGAAAAAACGTTTCCAAGTTTAATTTCTTCATGTTGTATCCTTATTAAATTTATCCCTCGCCCACCCGTTTGTATTAGTGACAAACTACACTTGGCGATTTTAACAAAAAAAAGGATAAAAATAAATAGCAATGATAAAAATTTGAAAAAAACTGTCGGAAATGCTCCCGACAGCCTCGACGAATATATTATTTTTGTTCTTGCGAATACCCATCTACTACCCATTCCAGCTTCCCTGTATCAGGCGAAATGATTAGACCATGCACAGGAATATTTTTAGGAATCAAAGGATGTCCTTTAATCACTTCGACGCTGTTCTTACAACTTTCATAAACATCATCAAATCCGCGAAGCCAACTGCGGATATCGATTCCTGCAGCTCCCAGTGTATCGATGGTGCTCTTTGGTATATCACGTTCGATCATCTTGTCCATTACAGCATCGGCATCGACTGATGCCATCCCGCAGTCATGGTGAGGTATGACCAATACTTCATCTGCCTTTAGCTCATAAATAGCAACAAGGATACTCCGCATGACACTTCCGAATGGGTGGGAGACGATTGCCCCGGCAGTCTTCAGGATTTTGACATCACCATTTTTGACATTCAAGGATTTTGGCAATAGTTCAACGAGCCGAGTGTCCATACAGCTTATGATGACCATACGTTTCTCAGGAAACTTATCCGTCCTATACTTAACATATTCACCTTTTTCTACAAACTGTTCATTATAATCCATAATCTCATTAAGTAAACTCATATTTACCACCTTTTTATTATGTATTTAATCTATGTATCTCCTATTATTATATCAGGTATTTAAAAGATTTGCTAAAGGGGAACCGTAGTCAATTTGAACGATGATTCAGCGTGGCTGCACAGAACCCAAAGACAATGATTTTAGGAATTTCAGCAACATTCGATGAAAAAGAAAGTATGGGTGTATTAGTCTTGAATCGTTTCCCCCACTCCAAAGGCATCCAGCCTTCTTGGTATGAAGCGATCTTTTCCCCGTCTTTTGTGGCAATCTCGAAAGAATTTACACTTCCCGGCGTTTCAATTGGCATCCATTCCGTACCATCTTCCTTATAGATCATTCCATTTACCTTTACGAATGACCGATCTTCTTGATACGATCCAATAATGCCGCCCTGATCATCCAGGATCGTCATTTTGTTGAAAAGCCCCCTGTTGATATGGTACTTAGCCAGCAAACGCCCCTCATGGTCCACCAGTTCATATCGCTTGGCCATTAGCATCGACAAGAAATTGGGAATCATCCACATGAACCACTTCATATTCAAATCACGTACCTCGCCCATTAGTGACCCATCGGGCGCAAAGAGAAGCAGTCGCAAAGTCGGTGCTGGCATAAAAGTCAATAAAACATGTTCATTTTTTAATAACCCGGCATTCGTCCCGATTTGTTCTTCAGGCAATTCCTTCATTCTATTTTCATATATACGATGACTGACAAATTGAGCAATGCTAAAGAAAATAAAAGGAGAAGTTATCAATAATATATTGCCCGGAATCATCGCAAAAATATGGCAAATGAAAAAGACAACGGCCAAAACAAGAGATACCCAAGATGCATGAAAGTTTGAATTGCTCGTTTTCTGATAATATTCACGTATATTCATATCCCGCTCTGCTCCTCACTCCTTACAAGAAAGATTACCGCCTTTAGGGCGGCCATTGATTAGCAGTACCACAATCCGCCCGGATCCGCTTCCTAAATGTACAGGGAAGCAGTTATCATAATACTTTATTCGCTTTAATGTGATCTATTCCCTTTTTAATGAAGGGCAATTCCCAACACGGTCCAAATAAAAAAGGTCTCCGTATCGAACGGAATCCTAAAGCAGTCAAAATGGGGTCCTATCCAATTTTATAACAAGACTAGATTTTTCTTAATGTCTTTTTACTGTTTTCCTTATTGGATTGAAGAAATTTGCGACACTCCTGCCGAATTACTGGCTAGCCGAGACACCTCAGCCGCTAGGCGAGGAGGCTTGGCAGGCAGTCGGCGGAAAGGGAGCGGATTTCTGAAATCCACTGGAACGTTTTTCAAATAAAAAACTGCAGACAAACCTCCTTTTCCTCGAGTCTCAAAGGACTCCGCATCGAACGGAATCCTATTGTAGACAAAATGAGGTCCTATCCAATTTTAAAACAAGACTAGATTTTTCTTAATGTCTTTTTACTGTTTTCCTTATTGGATTGAAGAAATTTGCGACACTCCTGCCGAATTACTGGCTAGCCGAGACACCGCAGCCGCTAGGCGAGGAGGCTTGGCAGGCAGTCGGCGGAAAGGGAGCGGATTTCTGAAATCCACTGGAACGTTTTTCAAATAAAAAACTGCAGACAAACTCGCTTTACTTCGAGTTTGCCTGCAGTCTAAAAGGACTTCGAATGAACGGAATCCTTTTACATCATTCTATAATATCCTGAAGATCAACGGGAATCGATAATCCGTTCCTTCGTAGGCCCTAACAGCAGCAATGATGGTGAATACGACTAAAGCTATCCCGATTACCGGCAATAGCAAGAATCCAACCAATACTATAGTGAGTATCCCTGCGACTATTGAATACACGGTGTAGGAAATGAAAAAATTCAAATATTCCCTTCCGTGGTAATCCACAAATTGTGACGAGTCCTTCTTCAATAACCAAATCACCAAAGGACCGATAAATGCTGTAAAAAAGCTGATCACATAAATAAGGGCAGCAAACACTCTTTCATCTTTAGTAGGCATAGTGTCTTCTCCTCCTTTCTCATATAAATATTTACGAATCAGATGAAAAATAGTTTCATTTTTCCTCTCATTATATTCGAAAGAAGGTAAATCTGGACTGCCTTTTCTTGATATCAACAATAAAATCCGGACATGTTCATCCGTCTTGTGCATACAGTTTAAATAATGGATTGTCCTATACCTTCTAGAATGGAGTGATGTTTTTTTGCTGAATGAATTTCAAGCCTTCATCCTTGGGATCATTCAAGGCTTGACTGAGTTTTTACCTATTTCAAGCACTGGACATTTATATTTAGGCCGGCATATTTTCCACCTTGACGAGGCGGGAATTTTTCTGGATACCATGCTCCACATCGGAACCTTGCTGGCATTATTGGTCGTTTATAAGAAGGACATAATTGCCATTTTGAAAAATCCTTTCTCCAAAATGACTCTGCTTCTCATTGCTGGGACGATTCCTGCCGTGATTGCCGGCATTTTACTTGGTGATTGGTTTGACGGCCTTTCAAAAACTGGTGTGACCATAGGCTGGGAATTTTTAGCGACCGGACTGATTTTATGGGTAGCCGACGGTGTAAGAAAAGGCGGCAAATCCCTTAATGAAATTTCGATTAAAGACGCGCTGATCATCGGTACTTTCCAAGCAGCTGCCATCATGCCCGCTCTTTCGCGCTCCGGCTTAACGATAGCAGCTGGCCTCTTCTGCAGGCTGGATAGGGCCACTGCAGCCTATTTTTCCTTTTTGCTTTCCATTCCTGCCATTACGGGGGGGATCGTATTTCAGATGAAACCGATTTTTACAGGAGAAGTTGAACGGCTTCCACTCACTGCGCTTTTCGTCGGGACCCTGTCAGCAGCAATCTTTGGTTATATAGCTGTAGTATGGATGATCGATTTCTTAAAAAAGCGTTCACTCAAAATATTCTCCATCTATGTATGGGCCCTAGGCGCAATCATTTTATTCATGCAATTTACAGGTAAATTTTAAAGAAAAAAACGGGCGAAACAATCAGTTTTTCATGGAAGAATGCAGACGTTTGCCTAAAGATTTCACCCTTCAAGAAAAAGTTGAAATTTGACGAAAAAAAAAGGCAAAAAACCTATTCCCAAACCGTTTTTTTTTTAGTATTATACCTTCGTAAGGTTCTTTAGATTTGCATACTTTCTGACAATAAAAATAGGGAAGGCAAATGGTGCGCCACCGGTTTCCGGTTCTAGTGGGTTCGATTCCCACCCCGAAATTTTTTGATGAACGACTTAAAAAATTTCGAGGGTGGGCAGCGACTACGCATAAGAACTGCCCTCAAACGGAGGGACGGAAATGTTAAAAAAGAGAGATTTCACAGATTGTTTTTCTCTTTATGAACAAATGACGCATCCAGATGTCTTCCCTTTCGTGCGCCATAAGGTAGATTCATATGAAGAATATGTATTCATTACTAAGCAAACGATCGAAGCCGAAGATGCTGGGCAACTCATATCACGAACAATCTTGGATGAATGGGAAAATCCCATCGGTTGTATTTCTTTATACGATATTGAAAATGGTGCAGGTTTCTTAGGCACATGGCTTGGCAAGCCTTATCATGGAAAAGGGTATAATGCCATCGCAAAAGACGCTTTCTTCAAAGAGCTTTTTTTCGAGCTTGGTTTGGAAACGGTCTTCATGCGAATTCGCAAAAAAAATATCCGCTCCATAAAAGCCGCAGAAAAGCTTCCCTATGCCGTCATTGCCAACGAAACAAGAAAATCCCTTTATGATCAGATCAATCATGAAGGAGATATCTACGATCTGTATGAAATCCCTAAAGATTTATACACCTTTCATATCCTTAGACAGCATAATGATGATGAACAGCAGTTACTTGAAGCATAGAGCGAAGAACATTTCAATATGGCTTTGTTTATCCTTTCATATAATGGCCGGAGCTTCCATACCTGGAAAGCTCTTTTTCCAGTTTCACAGGATGTTAAACATAGATTGCTGTAAATCCCTATTCTTTTTAGGGATATTTTTTTATAATGAATACAATTGACCAATTCAATAATATATTCAAAGCGTCATTGAAAGGACTTAATCATGAAAAAAATATTTGCTTTTATCGTGCAGCTTATCTTCCTGCTCATCATTTGCAAACTTGGCTATTATTTAGCCAATTTACTTCACTTACCTATACCAGGCAACGTCATCGGCATGATTCTGTTATTCGGTTTATTACAGACGAAGGTCATAAAAGTCGAATGGATTGAACTTACTTCAGGATTTTTGGTAAAGCACCTAGCCTTTTTCTTCATTCCCATTTCAATCAGCTTAATGACCATGGGATGGCTTTTCATTGAATTCGGTTTGCCTTTGGCACTTACCTTAGGTATCAGCCTGATATTTGGATTCATCGTTTCAGCATGGACCGTTCAGAAGCTATCCAATAGAGGAGAGGTTAAACAGCATGACAGCGTTCATCACAACATATAGCATCTTGATAACCATCCTTGCCTATTTCACCGGAAGGAAAATATATACTAAACACCCATCACCTTTTACGACGCCCGTATTTTTCAGTACGGTTACAATTATTCTCGTACTGCTGATCAGCGGTTTGGACTTCGAGGATTATTCACCTGGAAAAGACATCATTACCTATTTCCTGGGACCAGCTACCGTTGCTTTGGCCGTACCACTTTATAAAAACAGAAAAATAATCGTTAAATATGCAATGCCGGCTATTAGCGGGATGATTTTTGGTCTCCTTGTCACATTGATCATTGCCTTCGCCATCGCTAAAGCATTTTCACTTCCACCATTCATATTTCAAGGATTGGCGGTTAAATCCATTACAGTGCCAATCGCGGTTGAAATCACGGAACTTTATGGCGGGAATTCCAATATTTCAGCTGCCTTCGTCATTTTGACAGGGGTGCTGGGTACGATGATCGCACCAAAAATGATGGATAAACTAAACATTACAATGCCCTTCGCACGTGGTATCGCCTATGGTACGATCGCTCATGGACTTGGAACGGCTCAAGCTGCCCAGGAAAGTGAGTTTACCGGGGCTGTCGCAGGTGCGGCAATGGCTATCGCAGGTATCCTCATTTCCTGTTTCTTTCCTTTTATAAGTAATTTCCTATAAAAAGAACCGCAACGTCAACGCGTTGCGGTTCTTTTTATGATTATTTTTTTTGAAGATCCTCATATAAACGCCTTAGAATATAAGTCTTATACAGCTCCAGCTTTCTTTTTTCAATTGGATGATAGCTAATCCCTGCGGCTTTTAGCTGCTGAATGAACCATCCTTTGGAATACTCATAAGCCATTCTACCCCCTCCTCTGTTCGAAAAAGATATGCTGCATAGAGGGGAATGATACTTATTTTTTTGCAGCCATTACTTTAAGCAGTAATTCATACATTTCAGCTGCCGTTTTGAATGGGCGTTTTTGACGCATCTTCTCTTGATATTCATCCGATTTTTTCAATAAATCCGCTAATGTAGCATTAAAAATCCGATCATTCAG
The DNA here is from genome assembly GCF_042787955.1 of Peribacillus sp. YIM B13477. Classification (NCBI taxonomy): domain Bacteria; kingdom Bacillati; phylum Bacillota; class Bacilli; order Caryophanales; family Bacillaceae; genus Peribacillus; species Peribacillus sp. YIM B13477. Next base: position 783,613 of record NZ_JBHZPD010000001.1, on the reverse strand, counting down.
CTCTTCTTCTTGGAGGACTTTACAAAAACCCTGTTTTTCAAAACTTGACGCATTCAGGATTTGATCTCCCCGGGATGCATTGGCACTTAGAGGTATAAGCAGCATCGGCTTTTGCAAACCAAGGAATTCAAAGATAGAATTTGAACCAGCCCTTGACACAACGACATCGGCAGCCGCCAAAAGATCGAATAATTCTTCGTGCACGAATTCAAAAGGAGCATATCCCCTTTGTTTCAATTCGGTTTTCACATTTCCCTTCCCGCAAATGTGAATAATCTGATAATCCTTTAATAAGGCATCAAGGTTATCTGTAATTAAATTATTGATTTTAACGGCCCCAAGGCTTCCGCCCATAACGAGTAACACCGGTTTGTTATTCGTGAATCCACAAAATGTTTTACCAGCAGAAGCGTTTCCCGTAAAAATGCCATCGCGCAATACAGCGCCAAGATACATGGCCTTCTCTTTCGGAAGTTCTTTTTCCGTTTCTTGGAAGGTAGTGAAAATTTTCGATGCAAGTGGCATCGCGATCTTATTAGCCAGACCAGGCGTATAATCCGATTCATGTATGGCAATCGGAATCCTAAGCATCCTGCCTGCCAAAACGACTGGAACCGAAACGAAACCACCTTTAGAAAAAATGAAATCAGGCTTGGTCTTTTTTAATATTTTTCGTGCATCAAAAATCCCTTTTATGACCCGGAAAGGGTCTTTCATATTTTCAACAGAAAGGTAACGCCGGAATTTTCCAACGGAAATCGTTTCATAACGGACCTCGGGAAATTCCGTTTCGATGATATTTTTTTCAATGCCTTTTTTTGAACCAATATAAGTAACATCCCAATCATTCTTTAAAAATTCCGGGATGATTGCTGCATTAACAGATACATGACCGGCAGAACCGCCTCCGGTAAATACTATTTTCTTAGTCAATATTTCCACCTTCCAAACTTAAAAAATCACTTTGCATCCATATTACCATATATCCTTGCCATTAATAACTTGAAAAAGTATTCAGTGAACCGAAATCCCCCATTATGTATGTAATCATCGATTATTTTTCCTTTTTCAGCATGAATATATTATAATCTTAGTATTCTACAATACTACAAGATACAATGGAGGAGTAATACATTGCAAGAAGTTTCTGAATCACTCAATCAATTTGATGGAATCGAAGCCTGGACCAAATTAGGAATTTCCATAGGCATTTTTCTAATCTTCCTTTTGCTTCGGAAAGTATTTACTACATATATATTCAAGTTCTTTCTACGGATTGCAGAAAAACGTAAAGTTGAATTTGCCGCCAACTTAATGCTCGCAATAGAACAGCCAGTAAGATGGCTTATCGTTTTGATTGGGGTTATCATTTCACTGCACTATTTTCCGATCGACTCACCTTCAGTTGAACTCAGATCGAAAATATACAGATCGTTTTTTGTCTTCTTATTCTTTTGGACGATTTTCAACATCAGTTCGATCTTAACCATTTTATTTCCGAAATTAGTAAGTAAATTCGGACTTGAAGTCGATCAAATCGTCATGCCGTTCTTTACGAAAATCACAAACATAATCATCATTGCTTTTGGTGCCTCCATCATCGCGGAAGAATGGGGATTCAATGTCGATGGATTTGTTGCTGGGCTTGGTTTGGGTGGATTGGCTTTCGCACTTGCCGCTAAAGATACCGTCAGCAATTTCTTCGGGGGTATCGTAATCGTTACCGAAAAACCTTTTACCATAGGAGATTGGGTCAAAACTCCAAGCGTGGAGGGAACCATTGAAGACATCACATTCCGAAGCACTAAAGTTCGGACTTTTGCCCAAGCTTTAGTTACAGTCCCAAATGCGACTCTTTCGAATGAACCGATCATCAACTGGTCCAAGATGGGAAAAAGACAGATTGCCTTCCATTTGGGTGTTAATGTCACAACACCAAAAGAAAAATTGGAAAATGTCATTAAAGACATTGAAAGAATGCTTATTGATCATCCTGAAGTACATCCAGAAACGATTTTGGTTAAATTTGATGAGTTCAGTCATTCCGGTTTCAACCTTTACCTATATTTCTTTACGAAAGCCACGGACTTTGGAGGATATTTATCAATCAAAGAAGATGTGAACTTTAAAATAATGGAGATATTGGAACAGGAAGGAGTACAAATTGCCATTCCTTCACAGGCATTCATTCTTCAAAAAGACTCAGATACGGAAGCCATGAATGATTTTGAATCCATGCCGTGACTGACAAAAGGGGTTCCATTTGAATTTTTAAACAAAGTTGATTGGAGCGGGTGTTCGAGACTCCTGCGGGAACGCCCGCGGAAAGCGAGTGCCTGTGGTGGAAATCAACGTTCATATTTTACACTGCCTAAAAAAAATGTAGGCAATCTTAATTAAATATCGAATTTGTCTACAAACTGAGACTTGCCCTAAACGGCAAGTCTTTTTTGCATCAAATAAAAATTCTTAAAATATCACATGCTTATGTGATATAATTCTTTCATTGTGTTGAAAATTCCAAATATTGATATTGAGGTACTTTGATGAATCAGACTTATACTAAATCACAAAAGATCCGCCTGTTATTTTATATATTGATACCTATCCTGATCACCCAAATCAGCATGTATGCCATGACTTTTTTTGATGTGATGATGTCGGGGCAATACAGCACTCAGGACGTTGCTGGCGTCTCCATCGGCAGTTCGCTATGGACACCCGTGTATACGGGGCTGAGCGGGATATTGATTGCCTTAACACCGGTGGTTTCACAGCTGGTGGGTTCCAGGCAGTCCAAATCCGTTTCCTATTCCGTGATGCAGGCCATTTATTTAGCTGTGGCTTTAGCCTTGTTCATTTTAATCATTGGAGCTTTTTCTTTGAACCCCGTATTGAATGCCATGGACCTTGAAGATAGTGTCCACATGGTGGCTCATGATTATTTGATCGCCCTTTCACTCGGTATCATTCCTTTATTCATTTATAATGCGTTGAGGGCTTTCATCGATGCTCTGGGGCAAACTAGGATTTCCATGATCATCACCTTATGTGCGCTCCCGGTAAACGTCCTTTTTAATTACTTGTTAATATACGGGAAGTTTGGATTCCCTGAACTTGGCGGTGTCGGTTCCGGGTACGCCACTGCCATTACCTATTGGTTAATTGCCCTGGTGGCCATACTGGTCGTGATAAAAATAAACCCATTTTCGACATATCAGGTTTTCACTGAATTTTTCCGGGTTTCATGGAAAGAATGGAGGGCCTTATTATTGATTGGGGTACCCATCGGGCTCGCTATTTTCTTTGAAACAAGCATTTTTTCGGCTGTCACCCTTTTGATGAGTAAGTATGATACCGTTACGATTGCGTCACACCAGATTGCCATGAATTTTGCGTCACTGCTTTATATGATACCGCTAAGTATATCCATGGCATTGACGATCGTCATTGGATTTGAAATTGGGGCAGCCCGTTATAAAGATGCCAAAGAGTATAGCTGGATTGGCATTTCAATGGCCTTGACGATGTCACTCGTTTTGTCGACCATCCTCTTCCTCTTTCGTGAACCTGTGGCCTCTTTATACACTAAAGATCACGAAGTAATGATGCTGACATCACATTTTTTAATATATGCCATCTTCTTTCAGATATCGGACGCCCTGCAGGCACCTATTCAGGGCATTTTGCGTGGATATAAGGATGTAAATGTCACATTTGCCATGTCACTGGTCTCCTACTGGATTCTCGGGCTTCCAATTGGCTATTTCTTTGCAAAGTTTACGGATATGGGAGCCTTTGGGTATTGGATCGGCTTAATTTCCGGCTTGGCTCTTGGGGCTATAGGCTTGGCTGCTCGCTTACGGTACATTCAGCAAGTAAAATATAAAAAAATGGCATAAAAAAAGTGGGGCTGGATAACACCGGCCTCACTTTTTTTCATACCGAATTCAAATTCTAAATCACTAGGCTTTATATATTTTCCCAAGAACATCCTTACCGCCTGTTACCGGTATGATGCTCCCGGTAATGAAATCTGATTTTTCATCACAAAGGAACGTGATGACCCTCGCTATATCTTCCCCCGTACCCGGTCTGCCGACTGGAACCGTATCATCCTTTTCTGCTCTCGCGACCCTTATTTCCTCCTCTTTCCAACCCCCTATGATATCACCAGGACAAACCATATTCACGGTGATTCCATGAGTAGCTTCTTCCGCAGCCAAAGTTCTTGTCAAGGAGGTCAAGCCGCTCTTTGCAGCGGCAAAAGCAGAACGATAAATCCAACCTGGTGCAGTTTCACACCGTTCAAACCCTAAGGTAATGACTCTGCCCCAGTTTCTGCTGCGCATTTGTGGAATAAGTTCCTTCGCAAAATAGAAAAAACCATTTAAATTCCCGTCCATGATGTACTTCCATTCATCGCTGCCATAATCAGTCATCAGTTTACGATCATGCATATATGGCCCTGCGTTATGAATGAAGATATCAACATGGCCAAATGTCTCCGAAATCTTTTGCAATATATTCCGGCAATCTTCCTCACTTGACGAGTCACCTTGAATCGCAATTGCCTTAACATGGTACATTTCCTGTAATTCATCCACTAATGCTAAAGCTGCCTTTTTACTTTTTCGATAAGTAATGATAATGGACATTCCATTATCCGCGAGTGAAAATGCCATCCTTTTGCCGATACCCGTTGCTCCACCAGTAATAAAAGCTACTTTTTCATCCACAGGCTTACCCTCTTTATCTAATGGATTTTACTTAATTATACATAAGTTTATTCCATTTTCTATAATTTAGTAATTATAAAAAAGAACCTCTGGGCTTTAGCTGCATAAAATATAACAAATAAACCTGTCAGACCATAAACAGGAGAGAGGAATTCAATATGTTTCCCTGGAATTCACTTTTTTCTTTTAAGAATAACCCGAACCAAAAGGAATTCATGAAAAATATGCAGCAAAGTGATGTTCAATCGTTCATTGAAAAGGTATTTTCACAAGTGATCCCTGACAATATGCAAGGTATGATGAACCAAAATGATGGCGGCTCACAAAAAGTAAATGCCAGATCTGAACATCCTTTACATGCCGAAGTATTTGACACCCACTTATATGTCTTCGTAAGAATTCCAATACAAGATGAATCTTGGCTAAAGAAAATGAAACTTTACCATACATCTAACCAATCCATCATCGAGGGGATTCCCGAAGAGTCAGATCGGCATGTCATAACACTCCCCGCACCTGTAAAGAAAAAAGGGGCATCAGCCCAATATAAAGAATCAACATTGGAAATACGGCTTCAAAAAAGTTTCAATACACAGTATTCAGAAATCGATGTATCGGAAATTTAAGTGGCTTCACCGGGACCTCACTGATGTTAAGGTGCGGTTCCAGTTATTTCTTGGTTCAATTTTTTTTAGATTTGGGTACATTATAGAGAACCAATCGATGTCACAATTGATTTTTTTTCATGGAATGGAATGGAATGATCCATTCCCGCAAAAAAAAGCGCACCCCAATTTAATGGGATGCACTTTTCTATTAATCTATTATTTTCCGATGAATTGTTGAGTCCAGTAGTTACCAGATTCTACGTAACCTACTCCAATATGAGTAAAGCTAGAATTCATGATGTTTTCACGGTGTCCTTGGCTATTCATCCAAGCTTGTACCACTTCTTCTGGTGTTTGTTGACCTTGTGCGATGTTTTCACCAGCTGTTTTATAGCTGATTCCGAATTGTTTCATCATATCGAAAGGTGAGCCGTAAGTCGGGCTATTGTGGTCAAAGTAGTTTTTATCTTTCATGTCTTGAGACTTGATACGTGCAACTTTGCTCAACTCAGTGTCGATTTTAAGAGCTGCCAAACCTTGTTTTTCACGTTCTGCATTCGTTAATTTAACAACTTCTTGTTCAAAAGCACTTAATTCAGAGCTTGTCTCTGGTTTTTTATCAGTTGATTTATCAGGTGTTACTTCTGGTGCTGCTGGTTTTGCTGCTGGTTTTGATTGGTTCGTTGTTCCAGCTTCTTGTTGAGCTGGTTGTTGAACTGGTTTTTGAACTGGTTTTTGAGCTGGTTGTTGAACTGGTTTTTGAACTGGTTTTTGTTGTGCCTGCGCTGCAGGTATAGTGATATTGTATTTAGCTAGGTATTGGTTAAGGACTTTTTGCATATCCTCTTTATTCGTAGTTTTATAAGTTACTTGTTTCACTGTATCACAGTTGGCTGCTTCAGCTTGGTTAGCTCCTACTCCTGTGAATATAATAGCTGCAGCCGCTGCTGCTGACATAATCATTTTCTTTTTCATTCGTATTTCCTCCTGTGATGTTCATTTTTTGTTGTGCTTTGCTTCTGGAATTATCATAACATGCACTTTTTGTAATAAAGGCACCATCAATTTCCATCAAATTCACAGGATGCGAATGAAAATATATTTATGATCCAAGTTTCAGAGAAAACAGGCATAAATGCTTTAACTATCTATGTTTCTGCCATCAGTATAAATACTCACATTTTTCCAGTAATTATTTGTCAATGGTAGTTACATAGAACCATTTCCATGGAATACTAATAACTTTTAGTTGACATATCGTTACTAACCGAATTATTATGACTTTCTTTACTTTTATGTTACAAATTTTTCGGTTTCACTTCGACATTTCGTCATTTCCCCCTATCGTCTTGAATATTTTTCCAAATAAAAAAACAATCCGGATTAAAGCCCGAATTGTTTTGATTTTGATGGTACTCATTTCATTTCTTCATCATTCATCTCGTCCATTTCTTTTTTTCCGCCATTTTGTTCGGGAGTGCTTGGTTTGCCTATGACGAATTCTTTCTTTGGCATGTTGTGCATGTCCCTTGCCGTTACGTGGGCATATACATAATAGGTTCCTTCTTCATCAAAAGCCTTTTCCAGTTCATATATACCATTCCCTTTATGTTTTACTGCTATCTTGTCATGGTCATCGCTATTCGCAAGCCAAATTTCAAAACTGACATCATCCGCATCTGTCACGACTTCGTCCCCATATGTTACTTTTGCCTGAAATTTCACAGGCTCATTCACTTTACCCTGAATTGGATCGACAGCTAAATCGACATTTAACATTTTTGGAATTTCCTCTTTCTTGCCGCATCCAGCCAAAACAATTAACGCCATGCAAAATAACATGATTTTTTTCATTTTTGAACGTATCCCCTTTTTATGAATTCCATTCTTCTTTTATATTCGGCAGGATGACCCTGACTGTTGTTCCCCTTTTTTCCTTGCTTTCTATTTCGATTTTACCATTTTGTAATTCCACCAATTTTTTGACAATGGACAGTCCAAGCCCTGAACCGCCATCAAAACGGCTGCGTGCTTTGTTCACACGGTAAAAACGATTCATGATATACGGCAGATCCGCTTCCGGAATCCCGTTGCCCGTGTCAGTTACCAGCAGTTCGCAATCATCTTTATGCTGAATTAGGGTAATATGAATCGCCCCTCCGGAATCCGTATACTGAATGGCATTATCAAAAATGTTATGCAGGATCTGTTCCATCCTTCCTTCATCCCCAAAAATAATCGGGTCTGGATCCAGGTCTAGCTTCAAGCCCAATTGTTTTTCCTTTATTATCGGTTCATATTTCACAAGTACGTCTTCAATGAATTGCGCATAGGCAATCGGGGTTTTATTTAACAGGAATGGAGCACTTTCCATTTTTGATAAGTCCATAAGATCTCCCACAAGCCGCTGCAGCCTAAGAGCCTCCCTTGAAATGAGTTGAAGGTATCTCCGTTGCTCTTCATCATTTTTCACGACACCATCCAATATGGCCTGCGTATATCCCTTTACGTAACTAAGGGGGGTTCTGAGCTCATGTGCAACATTTTCTAGAAATTCTTTTTTTCTTTCTTCTTCCAAATGGATGGAATTGGCCATATCATTAAAGGCTATTGCCAGTTTACCTATCTCATCATGACTCCTTACCTCGACCTGTATGTCATAATCCCCCTCTGAGACACGATGGGCCGCAGTCTCGATTTCCTTAATCGGACTGACTAGCTTTTTCAACCATTTAGTAGTAAACAAAATCGCGACAATCAAAAATAATAGAACCGCCGCCAACCATTTTGCAGCAAATTCCTTAAATAAGACCGTAATGGAATCTACAGGAATATATGTATAAATGATACCTTCGAGGCGATTTTCGTCAATCAGGGGTATGATCGCCGCTACGATGTTCTTTTCAAACCTTTTCTCATATCCTTCTTTTTCAACGGCTTTCCCATCTAAAAGCATTTGCCGTTCTTCTTCAGAAATAAGGGTATCGTAATTGATTTCAAAAGGCAGACAAGCACTCAATTCCCTGGGATTATTGACGACAAAGACTTCGCTGTCGTTCTTACTGTTAAACCATTCAACTTTTTGCTTAAAGTCTTCGCTGATTTCACCGCCGGAATAATCCGCCCCTAGCAATGATGCTTCATTGACTAAATCCGTTTTAAGCTTCTCCACATATAGATTTTTATAATAATATTGAGAAAGGGAGTAAGCGAACAGCACGGATAGGATGATGGCGGAGATAATGGTGAGCCATAATTTAAAAGAAAGGGTTCGCCATTTATAGATCATTTCTTTTCCTCTATCTTATAACCGATTCCCCAGACGGTTTGAATGTAATCGGCCGCTCTTAATTTCATTCGTAACGTTTTAATATGGGTATCCACTGTACGTAAAGATCCTCCATACTCACCGCTCCATACATTTTCAAGCAGTTGTTCACGGCTGAGTGCCTGGCTTTTATGACGAATGAGGAATAACAGCAATTCGAATTCTTTCAAGGTTAAATTGATTGGCTTCCCTTCCACTAAAACCGTTCTGGATTGCAAGTTCAAGCTAATTTTACCGAATCGGACGTGGTTTTGATTCTCTTCATTCAATGATAATTTCCCTGTCCTTCGCAATACCGCTTCGACCCTTGCGACCAATTCTCCTGGATTGAACGGTTTGACGATATAATCGTCGCCGCCAAGCTTCAGCCCTTTCACCTTATCCCATTCTTCACCTTTCGCACTGACAAATATCACAGGGATCTCCCCAATTTCACGAATTTCTTCACAAACGGAGAAACCGTCCATACCTGGCATCATGATATCCAATAGGATTAAATCCACTTCCTCTGTTTCAACCATACTTATAGCTTCTTTTCCATTCGCAGCTTGAAGGCATCGATAACCTGAGTTCAGCAAATACATTTCAACTAGATTACGCATATCTTCTTCATCATCCACGACTAAAATGGTGTAAGCATGCATGTCATCTACTCCCTCAACATCAATTGGAATGGACCTTCGCCGACTTTGATCGTTTTTTTAACATCGACTGTTTCAGCATCCATTACATACACTTCATCACTATCATATCCCGCCACGACCACATCTTCGTTAAAGTTCGCCATTTCAAAGGGGTTGACGCCGACCACTTTGCTTTTGACTTCCTCATATTGATCATTCAATTTATATAAGGAGCTAGTCCCATGACTAAGGACAAATATTCCTTCATCATTTTCCAGGAACTTTATCGGCATGGTTGGGGCCTTAAGCTTTTTCTTCAACACTCCCGTTTTTGCTGAATAAATATATAGATCTTCTTCCACTTGATCCCCATCACCGTGTCCTCCAATCCATATTTCATCCTTTTCTTCCCTTAATAATGTGCCTGTGCTGGAACTATGTACGGGAAATTCGAAATCGACCTTTTTCGTTTCAAGATTTATCACTGAACATTTGGTATCACCAAAATTAATAACATACAATCGATTCGCTTGCTCTCCTTGAAGAACGGTCAAGGGGCTTTTACCAACCTTGACAATATCCTGTTCCCCCCCATCAGCATTTAAAAAATAAATGGAGTGATTCGATTGATTGACCGCCACGATGCTTTTTCCATCACGTAACAACTGCATATTGACGATCCCTTTCCCAATTTCCCAACTGTTTATCAGTTTTCCTGCAGATAAAGAGTACACTTGGACTTTCTCCATCTCTTTTCCATAAAGCAGGATAGTATCTTTGTCTGCCAGGAGCAGTGCTCCGGTAAATGGTTCTGAAATATCCCATTTTGCAAAAGCATGATAGTTTTCGTCTATGAAAGTCAGTGAGGTATCCTTGATGTTGACAGTCGCCAGGAAAGATTGACTTTTATTGATTTTAGTAAATGCATTACCGCCATTACACCCCGTAAGCAGTACGATGGCAAGAAAAAGCCCAATGCCCCACTTCATAATTTTAAGCTCCTTATTCATTAAATATCTATTTTTTAAAGATTTTAACAATGATTTGTGAAAAAAGTATGAAACATAAAAGAATATTTGCTAACAAGCATCCGTACACACTCGAAAAATCATAATCTTTCCAATTCAGTGATATAGGCCATTACAATCGCATTTTTCATTTCTTCCGAAAGCGAAGATTCCATCACTCGTTTAATAGAAAGGTAAAATTTCTCCAATACTGGTTTTCGGGCACGGGGATGGGCATTTTCATCCAAAAGCTCCCGTCGGATGAGTTCCGGCAGAACTTCCCTTCCCCCTCCATCGCTCACCTTACGATTGTTCCATATGCTTAAATAAGCCACCAGTAATTCTTCTTGCCTGACATTTTCATTCATAGTATCCCTTCCATCCATTACTAATTTATACATATTAATGTTCAAGTTTGTAAAGACTATCTTAATATAAGATATCATGCTTTTTAAAATCCAAAAAAGGAGTGAGTACAATGTCTCAAGTATACCGCTGTCCGAATTGCCGGACAAATAAATCTCGCTTCAATCTCATTCAGCAAGTAGCAACACCCATTAAAAAGGATCCCCAATCCGGTGAGATTGTTGAACAATATTCGAACGACTCCCTTCTGCCATTCCATCTAGCATATAATGGTCCTGAAGTTCGGGTTCAATGTGCTGCCTGCGGATTGATAGAAGACGAAAAGACATTTGCCGCCTTTGGAATGCAACAATAAAAATGGTCAGACCCCTATGTGGGTCTGACCATTTTCTCAATCATTTCCTACTGACATCTTAGCCCGGTCAATGGCAATTGGAATGGCTTTTCCATCCTCATATCCTTCATCCAATAATGCATTCGCGATTTCTATAGCCTTTTCCCTAACATCTTTATCTAGATTTTTCATCGAGTTTGGGTAATCGTTCTTATTCCATGGCACTAATACCGCCTCCTTAATAAGAAAGACTTCTTTTCATGTTTCCCTTCTTTAATGGGCGGTAAACGTTTATCGGGTTGCTTTCGCTTCCAAAGCTTTCAACTGACCGATCAACATTTCCTTATCCAACTTTTCCCCGATCATGACGATATTCAATGGCATTTTCATCATTTCATTCATATACATCGGCATTCCGTAGGAGTATTGGAATAAATGGGGGTATTGTGAATGTGTAAAGGAAATATATCCTTTCATTCGATAGACCGTTTCCGGCAGGGCCCTAAGCCACTCTTCAAAGTCGGTTTGTGCAACAGCACCTTCAAATGTATGAACGATTGCAGTTAAATGCAAATGGTCATGTACATCAAGCTTTTGATGTCCATTATGCCTTTTTCTTTGCATTTGCTGCAATGATGCCAAGGAAACGGCTGCATACTCCGTCAATAAACATACAGCATCCGCATTCAGCGCCTGTATCGTATATATTAGCTGTGCGGCCTCCATCTCACTTACCATATCCGCTTTATTCAATAAAATGAAATCGGCATGATGGATTTGCTCTGCAAGCAACTGTCGAAGCTGCGGGGACAGTTCCTCCCGATCGCGCCACCTTAATAAATCGACGACCGTGATGATCCCTTTATACTCCAGCTTTTTGGCGAAAATCGGCGACATGATGCCATCCAATACTTCAACTGGATGAGCTGCACCCGTCGTTTCAATATAAACCGCATCCAGTTCATTTTCGGTTAGTAACTCATGAAGCTGAACCTCCAGTTTATCTTGAATTGTGCAGCAAATGCACCCGTCAAACAACTCCTTCAGAGGCACTCCATCACCAATGAGTCCGCTGTCAACCGATACACTGCCGAGCTCATTTAAAAGCACTGCCACTTTTCTGCCCGCTTCACTTTCCTGTTTTAAAATTTTTCGAAGAAGCGTCGTTTTCCCGCTGCCGAGAAAGCCGCCCAATATGTACACTTCGGTCGTCTTCATTCTTATCTGCTCCTAAATCCGGTTAAATTCGATTCCGTTAAATTTTATCATAATTAGCTTACTAAAGCACTTGCAGGATTCACATAAAAAAACCAGCCCGTAAGCTGGTTTCAGACTAGACATATTCGAAGAAAAGCGAGTTCGACTGCAGTTTTTATTTAAAAACCTCCAGTCGATTTCAGAAATCCGCTCCCTTTCCGCCGACTGTCTCCCGAGCCTCCTCGACGCAAGCGTCTGTGGGGTCTCGGCTAGCCAGTTATTTGGCAGGAGTGTCGCAAATTTCTTCAATCCAATGGGGTTACAGGAAAAAACCATTAAGGATAATCTAGTCTTGTTTTAAAATCATGGTTCGAGATGAGACCATTCCGAACCCTTTTTGACTGCAAAATGAAACAAGCCGGATGGCTTGTTTCAGACTGAAGATAAACTCGAAGAAACGAGTTCGACTGCAGTTTTTTATTTAAAAACATCCAGTCGATTTCAGAAATCCGCTCCCTTTCCGTCGACTGTCTGCCAAGCCTCCTAGGCGCAAGCGCCTGTGGGTTCTCGGCTAGCCAGTTTTTCGGCAGGAGTGTCGCAAATTTCTTCAATCATGCGAGATTTCCTTTCTATAAAATAGAAAAAAAACAAAGGGATTAATGTTTTTTTTAAAAATCATGGTTAGGTGAGATCATTCCGACTTCCCTTTTTTTTACAAATAAAAACCAGCCCGTAAGCTGGTTTTTCAACATTGATTCATGCTTGAACTTCGTCTTTTTCGTAAATCGGCACCCATCCTGCAGCTGTTACGAAAATCCGGACAGCAACAGTTTTCCTATCTTCCGCGAGCGTGAAATAATGTCTTGTTGATTCTGGTACACTAATAAGATCTCCTGGATTAAGCCGTACATCAAACCACTGTTTATCATTGCCTTCAATGGCAAAGATACTCGTTCCGCCTGCTATGAATCGCACTTCATCATCTTCGTGATGGTGTTCCTGCTTAAAGTTTTCAAGCATTTGATCCAAGTTCGGGTTTGCATCGGATAATGTGATGATATCATGGGCTTTATAGCCTCTTCTTTCAGAGATTTCCGCTATCTCTGATTGGAATGTTACAAGGATTTCCTCCTTGTCAGCATCAGTTAGATCGTATTTTTCCACAAGATGGGCAGGTAATTTAGAAATGTCCCATTGCTCATAAATAACCCCTTGTGTTTCTAAAAAACCTTTTACCTGTTCACCGTTTTCAATAACCTCGTTTGTTTCATGGAATCTGATCGTCGCCATCATTCATTCCTCCTCTATGAGTATTTATCTTATAGAACCTGCAAACGCCTTTTGTTGATTAAGCAACAGTTGATATTGAAATAAAAACTCGCAAGCTTCAAGTATTCTTTTTGCTTCGAATCCGCTTTTGCCCCAAACCGTAATGCCATGATTGCGTATCAGCACAGCGCCAGAGTCTTCTTCGACATGCGGCTTGAACTTATCGGATAGCAGCGGAATGTCAGCGTGATTATATATGATTGGAATCCGAAGCTCCGAATCTTCATCCCACCGACCGGTCGCTTTAATGATTTCATGATTACGAAAGGAAACTTGGCCTTCATCTCCGTACAATTCCGATATCACATTATTTTCAACTGTATGGACATGGAGTACACAGTTCGCATTGGTTTTTCGGTAAATGTCTGTATGAAGTAAAGTTTCGGCCGATGGTCTTAGGTTCGTTTCTTCAACCGGTTTTCCTTTTAAATCCACCAGTAAAAAGTCCGAATCCGATTGCTTCCTTTTATCCTTACCGCTTGCGGTAATATAAAAGAAAGGGCTTTTGGGTTCGCGGATGGACAAATTCCCGCTAGTTCCCATAAACCAATCCCTTTCGGCCAGTTCAGCTTTAATATCTGCCAACTCAAGCCATTCTTTAGAATGAGTGTTCACGCTTTAACCACCTCCTGCTGCTTTATGATGTCAATTACATCAAAAAATGTTTCGAATCCTTGATGTGGAATTCCTTCCCTACCGCATTTTTCAAGCAATATGTCACGGGCTATGACAAAATCGGCCTGTTTTGCCGCTTCAAAATCCGTAACTGAATCTCCAATAACGAGTTTAAAATCTTCCGGACCCGCAATTTCCCTCATAATGGACGGCTTGCAGCAACCGCAATCATTACTACATTGCTCATCACAAGCATGTGGCCACTCAATATAAATCTTTTCCTTATCAAAAAATGCATGGTTGCAATAAACGGACTCTGTTGGCAAGATATCATTCAAAAGGGGTGAAATGAAAAAATCCATGCCCCCGCTTACAATATATAAAGGGATATTGGCTTGTTTCGTATACTCAACGAATTCATAAAACCCTGGACGAATGCCGGCCGTTTTTCTTACATATTGGATTATGTCATCCTTCAAGCCACTATCAAGCAGGGAAAACATATCCCCAACTCCTGAAGATATACTGATTTTTTGCTGAAGGACACCGTCTTTCAACGCTTCCCATTCCGGTGGCGCAAATTTCTTCATAATTGAAATGATATTATCTGTGTTGGTGATCGTTCCGTCAAAATCACAAAAGATGATCGGTTTCATTATTTCTTATAGGCCTCCCCACAACACAAGAGCTTTTTTTAGGGTTTCTTCCTCAGCCGCCGCTTCAGAAAGTTCCTTTCCTGCCAGAACCGCTTCCACGGCAGAACGAAAAGCCTTGGCACCGCCCTCTGCTCCGTCAGGGTGCCCGTGAATTCCGCCTCCGGCATTAATCACACTATCAAGCCCGAAATCCTTGATCAGGTCTGGAACCATGCCCGGATGAATGCCTGCAGAAGGAACAGGGAAGGCTTTTTTCCATGAAAGTTCATCTCTTGTCAGAGCTTCAGCAATCGCTAAGGTCTCCGTTTTTTCAAGTGCGACATTTCCATAAGGAGAAGGGAACAAGGATAAATCCGCACCTGATAATCTTACTAATTTACCAAGCAATAATGGATAGCCGATACCATAAAATGATGAAGATGCCAATGCCCCGCTATATGCGGGGTGCGCCATGATCGGCAGCTTGATACGATCATGTTCACTCAAGGCCTGCAATACATCCAAACCATATGTATGAACGTTGAACAATAAAGCATCTGCCCCTGCTTCAGCCGCTTGCTCTGCCTTATCCAATAATTCAAATGTTTTCCCTGATAGATTGACAGCATATAAAGTCCGGTGGCCAGCGGTTTCATAGACTTCATTCAAGATTCTTTTTCCCGTTTTTATTCTATCGAAAAATGGAGTCAGTTCCTGGTCGAAGAGGATTTCATCATCCTTAACTAGGTCGACACCTCCCAATGCTTGTTGCCTCAGTTGCTCATTATGAAATGTTAGGTCTCTTCCCAATACGCCTTTAAAGATGCTCATCACCAAGGGCCTGTTAGATACGCCAACTTTTTCCCTTATGCCTTTAATGCCAAATTGCGGCCCGGGAAAAGCTTTTTGAATATCACCGACAAAATCCAAGTCAATAAGTTTTATTTCACCGTCCAAGGAAAGCTTGCCGAAGACCGTCGTAAGGATTGCGGGTAAATCATTGGAGAAATTCCTTGCCGGATAGGCAATTTTAATCTGCGAACGGTATACTTTCCGATTAAAGTAGCTGTTTGCCCTCTCTTCTTCAGGTAGGGGTATCACCGATACGACGCGCCCCTTATGTTTTTCCAGTTGTTTCTGTACCAAATGTGGCAATTCCGTCCATGTCCCCACAGTCAGACCCAAGGCAATGCTCTCTGCTTTTTTCTCATGATTTCCATTAAAGTCATGAATTAAATAAGTAGCGACTATCTCGCTCATCTGATCACTCCTATAACACGTTAGTAAACTCTCGATGTCATTAATAACCTGAGATGGTCTCAAAATGGCAAAAGCCCCTTCATAAAGAAGAGGCTTTAAAAAGCCATCTTCTTATCTCCCAGCCCTCGGCTGCAAGAATTAGCACCGTGCCTTGCGGATTTCAAAAAAATCCGGCGGAAGGATTCCGCCCCATTTTACAATGGAATTACGGTCGGTTGCTGGGCTTCATCGGGCTAGTCCCTCCACCTGCTCAAAATAAGAAAACGCTGATATATAAGTTGCATCCAAGTATCGAAAGATTAAGAATTTATTTTGTATTCTGACAGGTAATTCCTACTTTGTCAATAAGTTTTAACTATTTAAAGGTGAGCCTTATTGCATTAAAACAAGTTTAATGTCCGTATTCGTTCCACAGCCTCTTGCAGCCGTTCTTCCGAAGTCAGTAGCCCTACCCTGACATAACCTTCGCCAAATTCACCGAACCCATTCCCTGCAGCAACAGCTACATGGGCATGCGTTAATAAATAGTCAGCAAAACTCTCGGACGTAAAACCTTCAGGTACTTTGAGCCAGGCAAAAAACGATGCCGCTGGAGCTTTGACATCCCAGCCGATGGCCCTCAATCCCTCAATGAAAACATTCCTTCGCCCCTCGTACATCTGCACTAACTGCCCTACACAGGTCTGTGAGTCAAGCAAAGCGCTTGCCGCAGCTTCTTGTATCGCCGGGAAGAGACTCACATAAAGATGGTCTTGTAATAGTTCAAGAGCTTCTATTACACTCTTATTGCCCACTGCGAAGCCGACTCTCCACCCTGCCATATTGTATGTTTTCGATAGAGTGTATATTTCAACTCCTACATCCTTCGCTCCCTCCGCCTGGAGAAAGCTTATCGGTTTTTTTCCGTCGAATCCTATCGCCCCATAGGCGAAATCATGGACCACACAAATTGAATGTTCTTTTGCAAAGGAGACGGTTTCATCAAAGAAACTTTCAGTTGCAGAAGCGCCTGTGGGATTATTCGGATAATTCAAGAACATCATTTTGGCTTTATCAAGAACTTCTTTATGTATGTCATCGTATTTCGGAAGAAAATCATTTTCTTCTGTCAAGGGCATCAGTTCGGTCTTTGCCTGGGCTAAAACAACACCGGAAAGATAATCCGGATAGCCGGGATCTGGAACAAGGATCGTATCACCTGGATTCAATAAACACTGCGGAAGTTCGACAAGACCTGCCTTTCCCCCGAAGAGAATTGCCACTTCACTATTCGGATCCAGCTTGACACCGTATTCCCGCTCATAAAAGACGGCAGCAGCATCTTTTAAATATTGATGTCCCCGGAATGGCGAATATTTATGATTAATCGTTTTTTCAGCGGCAGTTTGCAAACTTTTGACGATATGTTCCGGCGTCGGCTGATCAGGGTTTCCCTGGCCTAAATTAATGACATCATGTCCTTGCTCCGTGATTGCATTGACTTTTGCGACCAGTGAAGCAAAAAACTGCTTGGGCAGGTCCTGAAGCAGTCCGGATTTTTCGAATTGCACCATTTATACACCTTCTCTGAAATTTCTTGAAATTCTAGTCACAAATGATATATGTTTATCGTAGTCTTGTAAAGCATTTTTTACATGTGGGGGTTTTAAACGATGAAGTGGAAAATAGCTTGTATTCAAATGGATATAGCTTTCGGGCAACCAGATATCAATTTTCAGGTTGCAGAACAATGGATGGAAAAAGCAGCTCGGTCCCAACCCGATATCGTCATATTACCAGAGCTTTGGACAACCGGATACGACTTGACCAGGCTGAATGAGATTGCTGATCAAGAGGCAGAAAAAACGATTGAATTTCTTAAAACACAGGCACAGAAACACCAGATTCACATCATCGGCGGTTCCATTGCGAAAAAAACAAGCAAGGGAATCTATAACACCATGATCATCATCGATAAACACGGAAAGCTCATTAAAGAATATGATAAGCTTCACTTATTTCAATTAATGGATGAACATCATTTCCTGCAGCCAGGTGAAAAAGATGGTTTATTTACCCTTGATGAAAAAATATGTGCCGGGTTCGTTTGTTATGACATTCGTTTCCCTGAATGGCAGCGAGCCCATACCGTTCAAGGCGCGGAAGTTCTTTTCGTTACGGCTGAATGGCCAAAGCCGAGACTCGATCACTGGAGAGCCTTATTGATAAGCCGTGCCATCGAGAACCAAGCCTATGTTGTAGCCGTTAATCGTACAGGTTCGGATGTCAATAATATATTTGCGGGCCATTCCTTGATTATTGATCCATGGGGCAATATCATAAGTGAAGCCGGAGAAGGAAACGAACTATTGACAGGCACCTTGGACTTCAACAAAGTTACGGAAGCACGTAACAAAATACCTGTATTCGAAGATCGCCGTCCTGACTTTTATTAATTTACCCATTGACAAACTATTTAAAAAGTTGATATTATTTTCCCGAAGATTAAAATTTCAGAAAACATTTACTCTTATCAAGAGCAGGCTGAGGGATAAAGGCCCTATGAAGCCCAGCAACCGACTGTAATACCATTGTGAAATGGGGCGGATCTTCCGCCGGATTATTGAATCCACAGAGCACGGTGCTAATTCCACCAGAATTCATTTTCTGGAAGATAAGAGGTCCGAAGCCAAAACTTCTGCCTCTTTCTATATGAAAGAGGCTTTTTTATTCTTATTTTGAATCTGGAGGGGAAAAGAATGACTCAAAACCATTCAAATTTTAAGAGATTGACAAACGAAACAGCTATAACTCTTGCAAAAAAACTTGGGTTGGTCAATGCGGATGCAAGTTTGAAATGTAATGAAATCGGCGATGGAAACTTAAATTATGTTTTTCAAATTACAAACACGGTCACAAACAAAGGTCTAATAATCAAACAAGCGGTCCCTTATGCCAAGGTACTTGGTGAAAGCTGGCCGCTGACATTGAAAAGGGCAGCCATTGAAGCGAATGCGTTGATTCATTTCAGAAGTTATTGCCCCGAATTCGTACCGCAAGTCTACTATTCGGATGAACAGCTTGCCATCACAGTCATGGAGGATTTATCGCACTTAAAAATCGTTAGAACAGGATTGATCGATGGCGATTCATATCCATTGCTTTCACAGCATATTGGTGAGTATGTTGCGAAGACGGCATTTTATACATCCGATTATCATTTAGAACCCTCTTCGAAAAAGGAAGTGGCCCGACATTTCACGAATCCCGAACTCTGCAAAATCACTGAGGTCTTTATTTTCACGGATCCATTTTTTGAGGAACTCCCTGGAGATTTCGAGGTGGAATTGAAAGATGCCGCCCAAAAAATATGGAATGATCAAGAAGTGATACTTGAGGTCGCCAAGCTGAAGCAAAGCTTTGAAACCGAGCAGGAAGCCTTGCTTCATGGAGATTTACATACTGGAAGTATATTTGCAAGTAAAACTGAAACAAAGGTTATTGACCCGGAATTCGCTTTTTATGGGCCAGTTGGTTTTGACCTTGGTCAATACACCGCCAACCTTCTCTTTCAGGCAATTACACGAAATGGCGCTGGAAAGGAAGAGATTTTCACGCTCCTTCATGAATTTTGGAATGCCTTTGAAGAAACTTACACCAAATTATGGGAGGTCCAAAATAAAAGTCCATTCCGCCATGTGAAGGGTTATCTGCCTTATTTACTGACAAAATTCAAAAAAGATGCATTCGGCTTTGCCGGCTGCGAACTGATTCGGCGAACCATTGGCCTTTCCCATGTAGCCGATTTAAACGTCATTGAAGATAAAGAAAGAAGGATCGCAGCCAAAACGGCAACATTGGAAATCGGTACTTTATTAATTAAAAAACGGGATGAATTGGATGTTCCAGCCGTCATTGAAGCGTTGAAGCAACGGACACTGCCATCTTACTCAACCATTTAAAAGGAGACCTGAACATGACTACAATTGCACCCTTACCATATTCGGTACATTGGGATGATACCCATATTACATTATTAAATCAACAAGCCCTTCCTTCCATAACTGAATTTATTGAACTTCATTCTGTTGATGATGTATATGACAGCATTTTGACATTAAAAGTTCGCGGTGCCCCAGCAATTGGGCTGACGGCAGCATTTGGTGTTGCACTTGGCGCCAAGCAGGAAACAACCGCTGAATTAGGGGAATTCAAGAAAAATGTAACGAGGCATATTGAAAAGCTCGCCTCTTCACGGCCTACTGCAGTCAACCTTTTTTGGGCGTTAAGGAGGATGGAGAACACCTTGCAGGCTGCTCAAAGCATTTCAACTGCCAAGGAAGCACTTATATCGGAGGCTAAAGCCATCTTTGCTGAAGATGAAGAAATGTGCAGGAAAATCGGGGAACATGGTTTATCCCTATTCAATAGAGGAGATTCCATTCTTACTCATTGCAACGCTGGGGGAATCGCCACAGCCCGGTATGGTACTGCCTTGGCTCCCTTCCACCTGGCTAAAGAAAGGGACTTTCCGCTAAAAGTGTACGCATGTGAAACAAGGCCTGTCCTGCAAGGGGCGCGTTTGACGGCTTGGGAATTGATGCAAGCGGGAGTTGACGTCACCTTAATTTCTGATAATATGGCTGCCCATACGATTCACCAGAAAGAAATAAAGGGAATTATAGTCGGGGCCGACAGGATTGCGGCAAATGGAGATACTGCCAATAAAATCGGGACGTTGGGATTGGCCATATTAGCCAAGCACTTTGGTATCCCCTTTTATGTAGCCGCACCATCAAGCACATTCGACCTTTCTATCGAATCCGGCACATCCATCCCGATTGAAGAACGGAATGGAACGGAAATCACCTTCATTCAGGATGTAAGGATCGCTCCGGAAAACGTGAAGACTTTCAATCCAGCCTTCGACGTTACACCGAATCATCTAATTACAAGCATCATTACCGAAAACGGCATCATAACACCGGATTTCTTCAAAAACATTCCGCATTTTGTTAATTGATCCTGGTTCCTTTTATGGTGTTAAAAAACGAGAAGGATTTTTTATCCCTCTCGTTTTTTAAAGGTGATTGAATTAAGATTATTCTTGCGAGGTCTATAATACAATATTTAAATATGAACATCTTCAGTTAATATTAGGATGTCTTCGATAATAAAAGAGAATAGGACATTCTTATTATTTTGAAAAGAACTCCTGAAGTGCCTTCTTATTTTTAGTGTAGTCTATTTCCAAAACGGCACCGGACTGGGGATATATTTCATCTTTAAAGCTTCCTTTCACTGGAACCCTTAAGGTCTCGACCGTGTCCGGTGTATGGAAGACTGCTTTGGGACCCATTTCCATTATTGTTTTCAGTCCAATATCCGTATCCAAGTACGAGAGTCCTTGTTCGATTATACTAGGAAGGGCCGCCATCCCTTCGAAGGATGAGATTTGATTTATAAACGCTGTTTTTAATTGAACCATTACTTCTTGTTGTCGTTCAACCCTTCCAAAATCACTTTCATCGTCATGTCTAAAACGGACATATTTCAATATTTCCTCACCATGTAAAACATTTTTACCGACGCTTGCTTGGATGCTCATATCATCTATGATTTCCTGATCCACATTCACCGCCACCCCCTCAGGGGCAAGTAAATCCACCATCTTCACAAATCCCTTAAAGTCGATTACCGCTACATGGTCGATCTTGACATCGAAGTTTTCCTGTATGGTTTTCTTGAGCAATTCCCTCCCACCATAATAATAAGCAGCATTTATTTTGTTATATCCTGATTTATTCCCGGGGATTTTCACATAACTATCACGCATAATGGAAGCCAGCTTCAGTTTCTCCTGCTCAGGAAAGTATTTTGCAAGGATAATCGCATCTGATCGAGATTTTTGCTCTCCCCTTGTGTCAACACCAATTAACAGAAAGGTTTTATCGTTTTCCTGGTTATCTTCATTGGTTAGTTTTTTTTCCGTACCTTCATTTCCATTTTGTTTGGGTAAAGGGGCATAGGTACAGCCTGCCAGAATCAAGACCAATAGATATATGAACAATACCTTTTCTTTCATTACCTCACCTCATCGGAAAATTACCCCTATTTTCTGCCTAATTTTGGAATATTATGCATGAAACGAAAAAAAAAGCCTGCCAACGATATCCGCTGACAGGCTTTTCGATCAACATCATTTATTGATTTCTTTCTTTAATACTTCTACTGCCTTTTTCACTTGTGTGTCATTCTTAAGGATTTTCTCCTGGATGACCTGCATCAATTTCACGGTAGTATCATCCTTAATGGTGCCGGTTTCTTTAATTTTTTGTTCCCTTTGGAATGCTGTGACCGCATTCTTGGTTGCTTCATCGAAGAATCCATCTATTTTACCTGGATCATGTCCTGCTACCTTCAGCATCTCTTCAGCCGCTTTCACTTCACTCGAAGAATCGGATGCTTTCAATTCCTTATCAGGCGAAATGTACGGAAGGCTCGCATAATCAGGAAGCTTCACAGTAATATCCGGCTTGATCCCTTTTTTATGAATCCAATTGCCTTCAGGAGTCAACCATTTAGCTGCCGTATATTTGAAGTTAGAACCATCTTTAAAGTCTTGGGCAGTCTGCACTGTCCCTTTCCCAAATGACTTGACACCGATCAATGGAATGTCCGCTGAT
Source organism: Peribacillus sp. YIM B13477 (assembly GCF_042787955.1). Taxonomy (NCBI): domain Bacteria; kingdom Bacillati; phylum Bacillota; class Bacilli; order Caryophanales; family Bacillaceae; genus Peribacillus; species Peribacillus sp. YIM B13477. The sequence continues at coordinate 760,907 of NZ_JBHZPD010000001.1, read as the reverse complement.
TCACTGACAGCCGCTGCAACGATTTCAGAAGCACTGGCACTTCCGTCATCAATCAACACGACTACCGGGATTTTCAGTTCTCCATCATTCTCCGATTTATAGACTTCTTTATTCCCGCTGCGCTCCTCAACTTGAAGGACCACTTCCCCATTAGGTATGAACAGGCTTGCCATTTCTATTGCTTGATCAAGAAGTCCTCCTGGGTTTCCCCGCAGATCCAATACGAGACCCTTCATGTCCTTCTTCGACATTTCCTCAAGCGCCGTTTTCAGCTCTTGGACTGTATGTTCGGAAAAACTGGTCACTTGAATCTTGGCAACTCCATCATCAAGCATTTCCGCATAAACCGTCTCAATCGGAATTGTGTCCCGTTTAATGGTGAGCTTAATCGGTTCCGACTCACCAGCTCTTGAAATGGATAGATCAACTTTCGTTCCCTTTTCGCCCCTAATTTTCAGGACAGCTTCAGAAGAGCTGAGTCCTTCAACACTTTTACCGTCCACACTTAATATGATATCATTTGGCTTTACCCCTGCCTTTTCTGCTGGGGACCCTTTTATCGGTGAGACGACCATGATTTGTCCATCCTGCTCCTGAATCTCAGCACCGATTCCTTCAAAAGATGAAGAGATGCTCTCATGGAAACTCGATGCTTCCTTTTTATCCATATAAGCGGAATAGGGATCATCCAATGATTTGATCATTCCATTAATTGCGCCGTCAACCAGCTTTTCTTCATCAACCTCTTCATAATAGTCATCTTTTATCTTATCGTATGTAGAATACAGCTTTTCAAATTCCGCATGCTTATCCGGTGCTAATGACTCTACTTTTTCATCTCCAAAGGTCAAGGCTATTGTAGTAATCCCTGCAGTTAGAAATATGACTAAGAAAATCCCCATAATGAACGTAAACTTCTTTATTTTAATGAATTTCCCTGCCTCTTTTGGCTGTTTTTGATTTTCTTCTTCCACTGAAGCCTCACCACTTTCATTCTTCATGACGATATAAACGATTTCATTCCTATTTTATCAGCTTTCATGCCAATCGAAAAATAATAGTTATCAAAAATAACAACTTATAGCCATATGTATTTTTTTAAAACTTCAAATCATGGAGAATGCTCCAAGGACAACAGGCATCTCCTGATATTACAAAAATGCGGATACCTGGAACAAATGAGCCTGTATCCAAACGCCATTATACAGATCACTTATTCCTGGTCACCCGCCTGTCATTTACATACAATTATCAGTCCTGGATTGCTGCTTCCAATGCCACTTCAACCATTTCGTTAAAAGTTGACTGGCGCTCATCCGCCGACGTTTCCTCACCAGTTAAAATGTGATCGGAAATGGTCAATACAGATAAAGCTTGGCGGCCAAATTTAGCAGCAAGCGTGTATAGGGCTGCTGATTCCATTTCTATTGCAAGTATTTGGTATTTTGCCCATTTTTCCAATTCACTATTATCATTATAAAACTGATCGGCCGTAAATACATTACCGACCTTCAATTGCAAGCCCTTTGCCGTGCCGGCGTCATAAGCTTTTCTTAGTAATTCGAAATCTGCGGTCGGGGCAAAGTCCACCCCGCCGAAAGTCATACGGTTCATTTGTGAATCGGTGGAAGCACTCATGGCAAGGATCACATCCCTGACTTTTACATCTTTTTGAATCGCTCCTGCAGTTCCCACACGGATCAACTTCTGGACATTATAACTATTCATCAATTCATTCACGTAAATCGAAATGGATGGGACACCCATGCCTGTACCTTGTACAGAAATTCGTTTTCCTTTATATGTCCCTGTATATCCAAACATGTTACGAACTTCATTATAAAGTTTAGCATCCTCTAAAAATGTTTCAGCAATATATTTTGCACGCAACGGGTCCCCAGGAAGTAAGACCGTTTCCGCAATTTCATTCTCTTTTGCACCAATATGTACGCTCATACGACTATGTCCTCCTTAACTTGTGATTGAAATGATATTCAAAAACTACTATACCATATCAACCACAAGTTAGGAAAATCGAACCTTATCTGGAACTTGAAAAATGGAAATCACGAAACGACTTTTGCCACCCTTCCTAAATTGCAAACAAAACGGCGGAGGTCCGCCGTCTTTTTTTAATAGTTAAATTAAGGGAAAGGAAGCTGCTAACCGTCTTATGACAGGTTACTCATCGACTTCTTCATCAATTATGCATTTTTCAAGAAGATATTCGAATGTGATGTCAGCAAGATCTTCAACTTCAGCTTCTGTTGGAAGATAGCCCCGTCTTATCAATTCTTGAAAAAAGAATTCCGCTATCTCTTCTGTATCAATAAAAACCTCAATTTCTCGCAAATCATCGCCCCCTTATTTAAAGGTCTATGAATGTGTAGAGACAAATATACCAGTAAGGCATCCCTTAATGGAAAAACATATGAAGGGTCTATCGTTATCAAGTTCCATTCGGGATCAATTTGAATGGATACTTCTATAGGGAATCTGGAAATTGCCCTTTATAGGTGTCTTTCACTTCGTTTGCTTCTTTTTATGATCTGGATAAATTTCCTCTGCCGCCTTTTCTATTTTAGCGAGGGCGATCTTCATGATGTGACGATATTCATCATCGCCAAAATGTTCGTAGAGCTTACAATAATCATTATATAAATCCAACAGGCCATCAATCATTTCCTTTTTTTCATCTTTTGTCATTGTCATTTCTCGCTCACCTTTACCAGGGTTGTTTTGTTTAGCAATGATAGCAAGCTCATTTTTCTTTTGAGGAAGGAGCAGACCCAACTTTTTAATGATTCCATCTGCACGTTTAGCATCGGCAATTAAAGTCAGTTCTTCTTCATGCGCTTCAAGCCATTCACCATCAGAGATTCTTGATAACTCATAGATTACATCCTCCCAGGCATTTTCCTTATAGCGCCAAATTTCCGTTCGATAGCCGATAATCTTGAAATAATCCTGTTCATATCCATCCACTTGGACCAAGTCACCTAATAAAAATTTATATTCAATATCGATTTGTTCTTTCGGATAAAGGATTTCTCCTTCATATTCATTTATCGATTGCAATGTTTTTTCGATATAAAGACCTTCACTATAGTTCACTTCATACACATAAGCACCATCGAGAAATTTCACATCGGTTATATTCCCGACTGTCCCATACATTGTTATTACGACTGTATCGCCTAATTTAAATTTCGGCTGTTTTTTTTTGCCCATAAGAGACATCCCCCAATATGGTCCTTATCGTTTGATTAGTAAATTATATGCACAAACAAACATGGAGGTTAATGGAATTAAGCGGGCATTTTGCTCATTTAGCTAATTAATCGGCCCATTTATTTAAGGGCACTACAACCAAAAACCGCCTCATTTAATGAGACGGTTCGTAGTGGGGATAGTGAGCGTCACTTTCGTTCCTTCGTCGGGGACGCTCTCAATTTGGAATTTCCCTTTTAATTCCTCCATTATCTGAATGCATGTCGCCACACCTAATCCGTTTCCATCCGGTTTGGTGGTATAAAAGGGCATACCGATATTTTTTAAATTCTCGGGACTTATGCCTTTTCCATCATCGCTGATCACTAATCTTATATATTGGGAGATGGAATCGTGATGCAGTTCAATCTGCCCCCTTGCTTCGATGGCTTCACATGCATTATTCAGGACATTCAAGAGAACCTGCCTTAGCCGGTTCCTGTCTGAATAAACAAGGACGGATTGTGTCATACCATTAATTATTCTTACATGAGAACTCGGAATTGAGGGAGTATAGGTATCCATAATTTCATCAAGGAAATCCTTTAAATCGATTTTCTCCCATTCCAGTTGATGCGGTTTTGCCAAATCAAGAAGTTGTGTTACAAATACATTGACCCGATCCACTTCATGAAGCATGACATCGCTATATTTTTCTATCAATGATTTATCATGATCCTGGCTCTTCAATAATTGGAAAAAACCCTTTATTGTCGTCAATGGGTTCCTGATTTCATGGGCGACACCGGCAGCAAGCTGGCCAACATACTTCAATTTTTCCGTACGGACGATTTCCTTCTCACGATCTTCTATCGTTTCCATCATTCTTAGAAAGGCAAGGTTCAATTTTTCCATTTCCTCGAAGCTTCTTTTATCGGAAATGATGAATTCCTTTCCTCCTATGAAATCCTCTGTCGCTTCGACAAGTTCTTGAACTGGCCGAACGAGGGTCTTTGTTAGTAAATAGACAGCCAGAATGATAGAAACAAAAACGATGCTGTAGATGGTCAGGTACCGTGTCAATAGGTCATTCAAAGGCTGAAACACCTGCTTCTTATCAGCACCCACAACAACAAACCATTTATTCTCTGTTTGTGCTATCGTATGGACAGGCTTGATGGAATATATTTTTTCCCCATACTCTGCACTGTACAAATCATCCGATAACGAAGCTTCCATCAGCTTATCTTTCGTTAATCCCATTTCTTTCAGGGCAGAATCCTGCATCATGCCGTGTGGGTCTTTTTTCGAAATCATGATGCCTTCTTGGTTGATCATGTAAAAGTTGACTGGGTATTTATCGCTAATTTCATTAGCCTTTTTCTCCATCATCTCCCAAAGCCCTTCCAATCGGAAAGCTGTGGATACGACTCCGATCATTTCCCCTGAATTATCATATACCGGAGAACTCAGAGCTATAATCGGTTCTGAGAAAGCCCGAGTTTTATATACGTCTGAAAGGAATTCATGACCTTCTATTGCCTCTTTGAACCATATTCTCTTCTCAAGGTTATCCCCGATCATTTTATTGGATGTATCTGCAATGACATTGCCTTCCATATCCAAATGCAAGACACCGTAATAATTTCCTTTGGCATCGATAAACTTTTTTAGTTCATCTGACTTCTCTTCTTTTGAGTGGCCAGGATTGATGATTGCAGAATTTGCACTCATTAACTTCACATCACTGATCCGTTCGTTCAAATAGCTGTATGTTTCATTTACAATATTCAGTGAACCTGCATTCAGGGCATTTTTTGCTTCCTTCTCCAAAAGGGAGCGTTGTGATCCATAGGATATGATTCCCAAAATCAGAAGAGGAACACTTGCAATAAGTAAAGAATAAAGCAAAATTCGGGTTTGAAGGCTTTTTAACATCCTTCCGATCCTCCCTATTCCTGATCTCCCAATATGAGCCCTTCTTCTATTTGGACATACTGTTCCCACGCTTGATCGAATACTGACATACTTTCGAGATAGTCTGCATTCAATTCTAAATAACTGCTCAGTTCATTATAATCAGTCGATTGTTTTGGGAAGCCATGATCCTCATAGGCATAATTGGCAAATTTAGTGATTGCATCAATCTCCTTTGGTTGTCGAAATTTCATTAAATATAAATAAAATGGTCTCATGATGTCGAGCCCCCCCCTAAAATAACTATGATTTCTGCTTTAATATATCGGAAACTTTCGCTTCCGTCCACTTTTTTAAAAAACAATTTGGTTTTTTCTTCCTCATTTTATGAAATCCACGATTTTTCAACACAAAATGCATACCGTTAAATTACGAAGCAATAGTAACATATCGTAATCATTCCATATTGATTACGCTGGCAGAACTTCATCAAAAACTTATTAGCCGATTTACACGCTGGCCATCACTTTCTGAAATGGAAAATCCCCTTCACCTAAGATAGAAATAGTGGTTTACACTGTTCCGTCTAAAATGAGGGGATTAATTCATTTATGGAAAAGTAATACACCTGCAGCTAAAAGTCAAAGTAATTACGTTTCAACAGCCTTTTCATGTTCATTAGCTCACTGTACTTCGTTTGTCTTTCAAGCTTTTTCGAATCAATTAAAAATAATTGATCTTCAATTTCCTTCACTATTTCATCACTTTGAAAAAAAGCATCGCAACTCTCACAATGAGATGAAGGGGTTTCCGTAATTTCCACCGCCCTCGAACCATCCGGCAGTTCCCAATACACAGTCCCCTTTACTGATGCAAGCTTCCCTTTCTCACACCATGGACACATCTCCATGCTATTCATCCCCCTTAGGAGTGCTCTTTTTTTGCTGTGCCTGGAATTTCTTTTCTTTTAACAAATCTCGCTTTTCACGTTTGTTCTTCAATGAAGCATGCTCTGGGTTGGTCACGTAATTTTCCCGTCGGTTCATTCGCTTCAGCCCTTCAGGCACTAAATTGAATTGCTTGTCGTTCATTAAACCAGATACACCTATATCTGACTGTTTTTCTTCCATATCAGGATATACCCCTTTGAAATAATCATCTGCAAGTCCTGGTGTATATTGCTCAGGTTCAGGATATGTGGTTATCACACCTTCAAAATTGCGCAGTACCGTTTTTGTTGGAGATTGTGAAAGGATATAATTCGGCTGCAGGGTGATTTTCCCTCCCCCTCCTGGAGCATCGACGACGAAGGTAGGTATGTCATTTTTTATTGTAAGTATGATAAATAAAGAAAAAAGGAGCTAGTGTCCCAATCTCTCGGAACGCTAACTCCTTGTTAAATAAAGGTTCTTCAATGCTTCAGCTAACAGCTTCATGTCTGGTTTGTTCCCTTCTTTCTTTATACCTTGAGGTCTGCTCATGTTGACCACTCTCCCATTATCAGAATATGAGACGTTTGTTTGTCTCTATTCCAACCAACGAGCCATTGAACGAGCTGTGACAATATAATAGTAGAAACTTAGATTGCTTTGCCGACTTGCTCCAACATTTTAATGAACAAGGGAGACAGTTGTATTAGACAAAATCCAAGTCCAGCGTTTTGAATCATACTCCAAGCTTTCTCCGAGTTACCTAACATGAAGAAGAAGCAACCTCCAACCATTATGACTGAAGCAACTGGAAGCGAAATAGCTACTAAAATGTCAATGAGTGGGTCTAATGCGTGACCAAGAGTTCTCATTGCAGACTCACCAACAGCTTGAGAAACACCAGCAACAGCAATTGCTTCTCCTCCTCCAGCTGAAGTTCCACAAGCTAAAACAGAACCAGTTGCAAACACAAGACCAAGAGTCCCAACAGTTCCTCCACTTACAATTGGAAGAATAGCTGAAGAAGCAACTTTCACAGTATTTCGGACAACACGCTCTTTCTTTGCTTTCGCTTTGACCTTGTATTCTCCAGTCATAAACTCACTAAATTTGATTGTTTGCGTTCTCATTCCAACCAGCTCCCTTTTATCGAATGTCGTTCAGAGTTAAAACCATGTATGGAAAACCCTTTGAAATTTCCGTAAGCTGTTTCCGACGAAGCTCCGAATTGGTCAACCAAATAACAGTTGGAAAGTTACCGAGTTCCTTCTCTAAAACTTTTCGCTCAAAAATGCCTTTGTACTTTTTAGCTTTCAATCTGTTCTCACTAATGCTTTGTTGAAGGTCAACTTCCAAAGCGAAATACTTACCATTAGACTTGAACAGAGCGTCACAAACACAATACTCAACACTGTCACCAATCTTCATTTCATTAGTCCAATCAAAAGGACATTTAGCATGAATGTAAAAGTCATTACGAGCTAGACTGTGACTGACTTTATTACCCTTCTTCCTAACCTTGTCACAATCCACATAGTCCCTTCCAGCTCTGTTAAGGTAGTAAACGGTCATGTATTCCTCACGATACTTACAAAGGTAATCAGAAAGCTCTCCAAGGACTCTGTTTGCATTACGAACCTTACCAAGCCTATGAAGTTTAATAATCTGGTCTCTGTTAAGAAAATCTAGTTTTTTCAACGATAGCAGAATTTCCTCTTGTCGCTGTGTTAGTGGTTTGCTCGTTTTCAATAGTGGACACGTCCTTCCTTTTACTTGTTCCGCTGTCATGTTGCTCAATGACTTTTGCTATTGCTTCAGAGGTCAACAATGGAGTTTGAATGATAGTTCTCTTGTCAGCTGTCTGGAATATTGCCCTTCCCTTCACTTGTGGAAGAAGTTCAGCTCCGTCACTATCTAAAACAACACGAGAAGCTGTTCCATTCTGAACACGGAAACAGATTTTAGCGTCAGAGTTCTGTTTACATTGTCGAGGTATCACATCTCCTGTTGGGTACTGTGTTGCTAGAATTTGACGGAAACCAAGTCCAGCTCCAAGTCTTGCAATTTTGGACATGTATAATTGACAAGCTTCTTTCAGCTTCTTGTCTTCCTTCCCAATTGCTTCCTCTGGATTTAGTTCTCCGACCTCGTCAATGATTATGAAGTGACGTTCTTTAATTCCAGCGTCTTGAACCTTCTTCTTTCCGAGCTTCTTTAAACGTTGCTGAACAGCTCTCATATGCTCGTAAGCTCCCTTGAGAACTTCAAGAGCTTCTTCAGTTTCATAAGCAATGGAGACTGTCTGGTTAAGTCTCTCGTAGTCACAAAGCTCAACTCCTCCTTTTAAGTCGATTAAATGGAGTCGAACATGTTCTGGATTGTTTTCAAGTAAGCTCACAATGAGTGCATTTAAGAAATTACTCTTTCCGTAACGAGTCGCTCCACCGAGAGCTAAGTGAGGATATACTTCAAAGTCGAGAAAAGCTTTCTTGTTCTTCTCACGAGTCTGACCAGCAACAACTTTCCAACCAGTTCCGACTTCAAAGGGAACTTCCTTTGGTAAAGGTTCATTGTAGACACGGACACAAAGCAGACCGTCAAAAGAGAGTTCAACTTCCTTCCTTGCTCCAAGCTTCTTCCTATTAAGCTCCTTGAGTTGGTCTGGAAGCGTTTTGTCGAGCTGGAGTCCTTTAAGGTCTTTGAGCTGTATCATTTGACGCTTGTTGTTTAAACCGTCCTCAATGGTTCTGAACTTTGCTTTGTAATCGTCAAAGTTCTTTCCAAGTGGTATTCGGTACTTGTATTCTGTTCCCCAGCTGTAATGAGTCTTCTTGAGAAGCTGTGTTGTGATTGTTTGTTTTCCGTCCTTCACATTGAGTCCAGAAATAGAGAATATTTTGTTGAGCTTTTGAGAATCATTTGAAGCTCCAGTTTTGGACAAGTGAGCTTTGAGAGCTAAACCTCCCATGATTGTTGTTGTCACGATTTCAAAAATCAATTTCAATTCCTCCTTTCAAGTGACCAACGCCACACTCTTTGTTCTTCTGTAAGAAGACTTGTGAGTAAAGAGTATTTTCATTTCAGCTGTCCTTCCCTTAGTACGACTGAATCTGGTATGTGCTAAGACTTGCTGGTCACTGTGCATTAAATTTGGTATCTAATAAAGCATACTGAAAGCAGTCTGTCAGTATTCCAAATTAACTTATAAAAATACAAATTAATTTGGATAATTTGCTGAAACTTGTACAACGTTATAAGATATTGGAAAAGCTTGTCATTGGAGGACTTGTTATAATGCTGGAGCCAAAAATAAGGGTGAGATTAGCGGAATTATCATTAAAGCAAACAGAGGTTTATAAGGAATTAGGAGTCACTTCTCAACAGTTTTCTAATTACGTTGTTGGAACAAGTTTCCCTCGATTGGAGTTGGCTTTCAAGTTGGCGAAAATACTGGATTGCAGAATTGAAGACCTTTGGAAATATGAATAATGTTAGAACTCACGGTCTCCTCTCGTTAGGAGACTTTTTTATTTGAATTGGTAAAACCTTGCGAAGCAAGATAACACGGTTTAAAAACAGTTTTTAGTTCTTCCAACGACTTTCAAATTGAAATGTGACATGTCACAAACAGAGAAACAATCCGTTGTAAAGAGTAGGATAAAAACTTTAAACTAATTTCGGAAAAACAGTTGTAAAAAGTGCTCTCAGCCCAACTATAAGTTAGAAAGGTAGTAAAGCGAAATACATTTTTCATTCCTACATTCCTTTGAACAGAGTGAGCGTCCCTAGCAAGCTCTCTCTTTTTTTTTAGGGAATGAGTAGTGAAATTATTACTTTTTGAAAGGAGTGTAAGACATGAAACAACTAAACGGAAAAGACGTGAGAAACATTAGGAAATATATTCTTATTCAAAGTCAAGATGAGTTCGCTCTTGCTATTGGAATTTCTCAACAAATGGTTTCATTCATTGAAAACGGAGTGAAACCAGTCACAAAAAAGGTCAATGAGAAAATTCATGAAGGAGTTGAAAAGTACATTGACCGAGAAACGCTTTACAAAATTCTCGACGGAGAAATTCAACTATGAATCAACAGTCAATTTTAAGAGATTTAAGAACATTGGGGAAGTCATTGGAACAGCTTCAAGAGCAAGTAACGGAGCTGAAAGAAATTATTAAAAAACACAAACAAAAGGAGAATGAACAATGAAAAACAAAAAGGTAATGGAAGCAATGAAGGAACTTCAAAAAATGCAAGACATGGTTGCAGAAATGGAGAAACAACTTCACGAAGCAATTGAAAGCCAACGTCCACTCAACCAGAAACGGTATGAACTTATAAAAGCTGGAGGGAAAAAAGCTGAAGTTCTAAAAGTAAACGAGGAACTGAAAAAGGTTGCTGAAGAAATTCAATTCTGTCGTGACCAACTTGAAATCACTAAGGAAAGCATTGCTGACGACAAACACGAACTCGTTAAAAGCTTACTGGAATATCGAACAGAAAGAGCAAATGAAATGAACACTGAAATGAAGTCAATCGAACAAAAGCTAAATGAAGCAAAGTTTGAATACATGAAGAAAGTTCATGAGCTTTATACTGTTCCATTCAATGAGCTTCAAGAAGAACTTACTGAACTAAACGACATTATTCAAAGAAATGGTGACGGTTCTAGGTTTGGCTATCCAAGAGTTTTAGGAGCAATGCAAATTAATCAATTTTACGCTCCAACAAATCCTTACGGAAACAGCCCTTTCATTCGTTCATATGAAATTGACAAAGCATTGGTAAGAAACACTCAATCAATTAGTCTGAAGCTGTTCATGGAGTACAACATTGTTGAATCAGACGAAAGCAAAGCTGAACAAAAATACAGAGAGCTAAAAGCTCAAGGAGGAAAATAACAATGAAAGATAAACAACTTGAGAACTTGACCGCTGAACAACTTGATAAAATGCCACCAGCTCTCAAAATGAGACTAGGTTATTTGAAAATCTTAAAGGAGAAAGCAGAACAGAAACAGGAACAACAAGAATCCACTATTGAAGTGAAAGAAGCTGAAAAAGACTTGAACAGTCCTCAAGAGCTGTTCCGTCAAGCATACAAAACCGAGGAACAGAACGAGGAGGAATAAAAATGACAAACATATTAAGAGTGTTAGAGATTAAAGAAATACTAGACAATCCAAACTCAACAACAGAGGAGAAACTGGACGTTATTGGTGAGTTTTTACCAATGTATTTTGAATGGAAAAACAAAAAGGAGGAATCAGAATGAGTTCAAACGTTGTCCCATTTCCTAGTTTTAAAACTTATCTGTTTTTATCAGAAGAAGAAATTATGTGTTGTATTCATACAGCAGAACCAATGAGTCCAAAGGAACTTGACGACCTTGTTGAAGAATACCAGCTCCTTAAAATTGAAGTTTGTCAATTTGAAAGACTTATCGAAATAAGACCTTGTAGGAGGAAATCATAATGAAAAAATATCAAAAATTGTTCTTTGAGCATGAGTTCCAACTGGACGAAAACGGTCAATATCTTGGTGAAGTTCTTGTTGGTTCAAGGTTGTCTGGAAATGTTTTAATGACAGCTGAATTAAAAGAGTTCGACTCATTGAAGGAATTAAAAAAAGGTTACATTGACTTCCAAAGAATGTTCCTAATAGTTTACGAGGACGCTGGTCGAAAAGTTTTAAAGGAAAGAGGAATGTATCATGGAGAGAAATAAGGACTCAAAAGGAGAAGAAATAAAAGAACTTCTTCTTGTCACTCATGGAGGAAAGGAGATTGACTTTGAGAATTTACCAATGCCAAAGACAAAAGGAACGAAACAGCTAAACGACAATCACAGGAAACTCGCTCTCCTTCAAGCAACAGCTCCTTACCATAACATGACCTTCACTGAACAATGTGAGTTGGTTGGCATTGCTCGAAATTCTGGGTATAAAGCTTTACGGAAACCGGAGTTTCAAGCCTACGTTGAGGAAATTCTTGACTCACGAAACAGAGCTTTCATGGGAGTTGTTTACTCAAGGTTGCAAGGAATTATTGAAAATAGTCGCTCGGACAAAATGGTTCTTGAGGGAATTAAAATTTATCTCCAAATGACTGGAAAGCTCAAAGAGACTCACGAACACACTCATGAAATAAAGAAAGAAACAACACTCAAAGACCTTGAAGCTGAAGTTTTGGAAATGGAGAAGGAAATCAAATTCATTGACGGAGACCACAACGAATAAAACTGTTGGTCTCCTTTTTTAATTCAAAAATAATAAAATTCGGAGGAATGTAAAAATGAAAAATGCTTTTGTAATCAAAGAAGGTAAAGTTTTTATTGAGGTTTACTGTAAAGGGAAAACGGTAACAGCAATAATTGACGAGATTGATTTTGAGAAGGTCAATAAATTTGAAGGAACTTGGTCTGGAATGGTAACTGATGGGACTGGGAAAGTTTACGTTTTCATGGATAGACGAGTTAAAGGAAAAAGGAAATGCTTTTACTTGCACCGTGTAATCATGGGATTGGAATACGATAAAGACTTTGTTGTTGACCATTGTAGTTTCAACACATTGGACAATACTCGAAGCAATCTTAAAGCAATGAGTTCTAAAAGAAACCTTGTAAGAACGAACCGAGAGAAAGCTCAAGTAAGAAGGAAAGGTTCTAGCTGGAGAGTCTTGGTTCGAGGAGAGATTGTTGGAGAATTTGAAACCAAACAAGAAGCTCTTATTCAATCAGTCTTTGCTAATAAAGAGCATTTTCCAGAGCTGGAGAAATTCATGGACTTTGATACTATTCTCGAAAAACTTGGGACAACTCAAGGAAAGGAGGAAGTGTCGTGAGTCTAATACTTGTAATGTTCTGTTTCGGAGCTGTTGTATGGAACCACAATGACTTGAATAAAAGAGAAAATAAATTAATTGAAACGCACAATTCGAGAAAACAAGGACTCTAAAACGGAGTCCTTTTTAATTTGGGAGGAATTTGAATGAATATGAAAAATGACTGGTTCGTTAAAAAGAAAGAAAGATTCTATTTCTGTTACTCGGAGAAACAAGCTTACTTTCTCATTGAGGTCAAAGGTATAACTTTCATAACTGAAGCTTTGAGAACTTCTGACAGTAAGAAATTTTACTTGTTCGAGAGAACTGAACAACTTGAAGCAGCTCTCAAAGAATATCGAAAAATGAAGTCTCCTCGTTGGGAGAACTTGAAGGAAATGAAAAACAAAAAATAATCTTCAAAGGAGTAATATTCGGAATGAAAACAAATGAATTTTACGTAATGTTTCCAGTGAAAATGTTCTCGTATAATGACGAGAGCTTTTTTATTGAGAACTCTGACGCTTTTTTACTGTATTTTGTCCTTGGTAAATTATCAACATTTCAAGATAGAACAAAGGTTTTGTGTAATGTTCAAATGTTAGGAGCAATGGTGACTCTCGACAACAGAAAGTCACGGTCAACTCAAAGAATTATTGACGCTCTGAAGACGCTGGAGCTTCAAGGTTACGTTCAAATTAAACATGAAGGAGAGAAACTTCAAGACTCCCCTCTCCTTGAAATTACGCTCCTTGAAGACTTCTCGGAGTCGGTTTCGGGCAACACGAAATACTCTGGTTTTATAAAAGTAACAGAGGACTTGTTCAACATTGCTGATAATGACAGCAAGTTGTTTAAAGTCCTTATTTACGTTGTCTGGAGGTTTAATATCGACTATGCAATTTCATTCAGGGAATGGGAGAACGTGTTGGCAATGAGTGAACGGACTGTTAAACGACTTATTCAAGGTTACGAGAAAGAAGGAAAACTCAAGGTCATTCACGGTCAGCATTACCGAGACGAGAAAGGAAAAGTTCGTCAGTACATGAACAAATACTTGGTTCCAGTTGTCAAGGAGAAGAAGGAAAAACAAAGTCCTCAACCAGTACAACGAATTGAAGCTGAAACAGTTACTAAATTCAAGGAAATTCAAGAGGAGGAAATTGAAGTTCAACCAGTTCCAGACAATGTTGGAGTAATTGAGGACGATAACGGAGAACTGAAATTCTATTAATGGAGGAATGAATAATGAAGTTTAGTCAAGAGATTATTGAGTTTGAGTTTGTTATTGGAGCTGGTGAAAGGAAAATGATTGAGTTGAAGGTTGACATACCTTTAATGTTGAGAATGTTTCAAGTTGACCGAGAACACTCCACCATTCCTTTAATCGGTTTCGATAATAAGGACATGAAACATGTAAATGGACAAATGAACAAACATTTGAAAAAAACTTTCCGACTTAATGAAAGAATTTCCTTTGTTTGTTCAATGTCAGAAACGCTTATCCAGAAACAGTGAAAGTTCGTTTACTTGGTCAGTACGTTTAGGAGTGATAATGCTCCTCTTTACCAGTAAAAAAGAAGAGAAGGGACAGCTCCCCTTCTCTTTACTTTGGTGGTTGTTGTAATAATTTTTCTGCAAGTAACTGTAATAATTGAGGGTTATTCGTAATTGTTTCAATAGCAACAGGTTGCTGTACTGGAGCTTGTTGTGTTGTTGAATTAGGAAGCTCTACACCGAAGTATTTAGAAACAAGCTCTTGTTTAACCTTCTTTTGCTCCTGTTCCTCTAAATCTTTTAAATATGGGTCGAGCGAAGCAAGTTCTAACTCTATTTTTCTATTCCGTCGTTCTTCATTTCTGTGGTTTGTAGCTTGTTTTGCACAATAGGTAAACAATGTTATTCCAACACCAGTTAGTACAATTCTACTGACTAGTGCAGTCCACTCTAAAGTTCCTTTGTGCATTAGCAGGAAGATTACTCCAAATACAATTACTGCAACCATTGAGATTATGGAGCCTATATTCCACCAAAAAGCTTTTTTACCTTCGTCATTTGCAATTTTTTGATAACCTTGAGCAAGACCTTTCATGCTTATAATACCAACAATCTTTTCAGCTTCTTTATTCATTGCATGAATTTGGTCAAATTCAGTTTGAACATTGGTCTTAAAGTCTTCAATTAATGAACCAAAGGTATTCTGTTGAGATGCAATTTGTTGTTCGTAGCTATTCTTCATTTTATTAAAGATTGCCATCTCGGCTGATTTATGCCGTTCATAATTTTCTCCAAAGACTTCTATAACATCCTTAAGGTCTGCTTCTCCTTTGCTTATGAAGTTATCAAATTCTTGCCCTCTTTGAGTTTGCGTTTGTAAAAATTGATTCTGAAATTCATTAACAATGGAGTCAATTCTAGTCTTTTGGTCATTTATTGCAGAAGTAAGTTCATTCAGCTTTTCATTGTTCTTTGTAAAAGCTGTTGAGGTTTCCGTTACGTCCTTTTCAAGGTGTGACAAATGTTGTCCAGCAGATTGTCTGAATTTTATTATTGAACTTCTTAAGCCTTCAATTTCCTCAGGTGTCTTTGTAACCAATATTTGAGGGAAATACGGTAATAACGATTCAATGTAAGTCAAGCAGTTGTTCAAATGACCTTCGTTTCTATTATTCTTGTAATAAGTTATTTCATTTAAAACTTGTGATATTGGACTGTTTATACTCTCCATTGTGCTGGTAGACACTAACCAAGGGTCTACCTTATCTAGAGCTTCCTTTAGAAAGCCAAAGGTTGAGTTTATACGTCCCAACATTTCCAGTTCTCTTGTTGTAATAGTGGAACTATTAGAGGAATCAATTTCATTTAAAACTTGAATAGCATTTTCCATGTTAATATATGAAGCTTGAGCGGTAATTCTTTCTTCTAATGCTATTTGCACCGTTCTATTCCTCCTTGCAGACAATCCATCATTTACTAATTATACACCCAATTTCGGCTTAAAAGAACAAATTTTGACAAAGGGACTGTATTCCTCATTAGCTTGGTTTACCAACAAACTTCAGAGGTTAGCAATATTAAAAGAAATATGGTTAAAAAATGGAGCTTCCATTAAAGGAAACTCCTCTTTTTCTTGTAGTGTAACCTAGTCCTTTTTCCATGTAGAACGACATATCAAACGACATATGTATTCCAGAGTCCTTATCATGTTTGACTTTATTTGTATTATGACTAGGTCTTAGTTACAAGGTTGTTGTCCATGTAGTACGAGTGTATTATTACACCCTATTTATCCGCTGAACCATTCCAGAGTATGCTATCCTCTCAAACCTCCACTACAAACAAAACTCCCTTCCTTCCTTCAAATAAAGACCCTTCCTCGTTTGACACAATGACCTCCCTTTGCTCTCCACAATGACTCCCTTACATTGCCCTATTCCAGACGGTGTTGACCCTCTGTTGGCTCTCCAGTGAGGTCTATGAAGCTGGTCATTATAAGGATAGAAGTTAAGCATACTAATACACTGAAGGACTTAGAGCAAGAGGTTATTGATATGGAGAGAGAACTATTAGAATAAAGCTAATTGATAATGCAATGTAACACAATATGAAAAGAGTTACATTCAAATCAACAACAAATGCTGTTATATCAACGTTCTTGCTGAAACGTATTAAAAAACCTATTGAGAATGATATATTCGACACGTTTCCCTACCTGTTTGGGTAAAGTTATTTATAATCATTCCAATCTAGTAGACCCCCTATACTGGTGGAACAGGGTCAAGAATGTCCAGCAACCGAGTCCTACTATTTCCGTACAAAATTTTTAAAGTTCGGGGTCAACTCAATGAATCTTTCTTGGCTGACTACTAGTCTCTCTCTACAGAACCCTCCCCATTGTTTTAGAACAAAAACTGAAATAAATTTTTACAGAATTTTTTTAAACCTTCAATTGACGAATGTAATAAAACTCTCTAAAATTGAAATTAAGTTACATTCAAAGGAGCGGTTCAATATGGAATTTGTTAATCCAATCAAAGATAAAGAGAAAATCGAACTCATGAAGAAAGCCTTCAAAACAGACCGTGACAGCTTCCTTTTCGTTCTTGGTATTAACACAGCTCTCCGTGTCTCTGACCTCCTTAAACTAACCGTGGGAGACCTCAAAGGGAGTCATTTAATCGTTCGTGAGCAAAAGACTGGTAAGACTAGAAAGCAAATCATTTCAAACAGCTTGAGGAAGGAAATTGACAGATACATTAAAGGAAAAGCTGATTCCGAGTTCTTATTCCCTTCTCGTAAAGGAACAGCTCCAATTTCCAGAGTTCAAGCTCACCGAGTCCTTTCTGAAGCTGGTCAAAGTATTGGTCTGGAGGACATTTCAACTCATTCATTGAGGAAGACTTGGAGCTATCACTATTACAAAGCGACTGGAGACATTGCCACTGTTCAGAAGCTCTTAAATCATAGCTCTCAAATGGTCACAATGAAATATCTCGGACTTGACCAAGACGAAATGGACAGAAGACTTGTAAACTTTGGACTCTGAACCGAAGTGCCATATTTGGTTTGTACTGACCAACTTTTACAACTACTTTAACCGAAGTGTCAAATCTGGTCTCCATGAACCAACTATTGCAGACATTAATGCAAAAACTGGTCACCGTGAACCAAATTTGACACAGTATATAGAACTAAATAAAGATAAAGAACAAGATAAATATTGTCGCTACGCTCCTTTTTTATTCAAAATAGATATATTTATTTAATTAATTCAAAGTTAGATATGTAATTACATGTGTAACCTCCCTGGTAACTTTGAATAGAACAAACTGTTAAACTCTCCCTTTAGAACTAAAATTTGATTTTTTGTAAAAACTTGTAGGATAATAGAATTACATAAGTTGTGGGAGGGGAAGTTTTGGAGTCAATCGTTTTGGAACTTCAAAGAGAAGCCATGGATTCAAGCTCAAATGTTTCCGATTTGTTAAGAAAATCATTAGTTGTTGCAAGAAAACTAAAAATCAAGGAATTTGAGCAATGGGTCACACAAGAATTGAATGGTTACAAAAACTCACAGGAAATCCCAGAATACCGAGAGGTTGTTGGGAAAATCCAATGGTTTAACCCATACAGAGGTTGGATACCAGTAATTATTGAACACCAAGAAGTGTTAGATATGCTACAAAGAGGGAAAATAGGTCAACCTATTACAGAAATAGTAGATTTAGTTAACAGTGACGGCAGTTATTTAACATTACAATTACCACAAGCAAAACAAAACTTTTTAGCTGAAATGACAGGAGAAGTAGCTCATTTTCAAGTTAGTTTCGGAAAATCTCAAGCTCAAAGAATTATAGACACTGTTAGAAACATTATTCTGGAATGGGCATTGAAACTAGAGGAGGACGGTATTATGGGAGAAGGTTTAAGCTTTAGCGATAAAGAAAAACAAGAAGCAAGCAAGCAGAATTACAACATTAATAATTTCTACGGAAATGCTTCTGGAATACAATTCCAACAAAATTCACCTAACTCGACTCAAACAATGACTAATGGAGTGGACGTTGGGCAAATTTCGGAGTTGATTACAAAGCTTAAAGAAAACATTAACCAAATTGGACTTCCAGCAGAACAGCAAGCCGTTGTTCAATCAGAAGTTGAAACCATTTCAGCTGAATTGGTGACAGCACAACCTCAACCAACTGTAATCCAAAAATCCTTACAGTCAATTAGAACAATGTTAGAAGGAGCTGGAGGAAACCTCGCTGCTTCTGGTCTTATGTTCTTGATTGATAAAATCCAATTCTAAGAAACAAAGGAGCTTCCACAATGGAGGCTCCTTTTATAAATTCCAAAAAGGAACATTTATTGAACTTGTAGCTGTTGACCTTGCTCCCTTTGAAGTATTGCAAGTCTCACACAACAACTGAAAGTTTGAAGCGTCATTGCTTCCGTAAATATCGAGAGGGACTATGTGGTCAATATGTATAGTGTTCTGTGTTCTAATTAATTTAGATAGGTCACAACGACAAATTGAACATGTTCCCTTATCTCGGTAAAATACTGCGTCAGTCAACCATTTAGGGAAATGAGTTCGCTTTATCCTTCCCTTAACAGTCACATTTTCTGGGTAAGCTTCTCGAATTTCGTCAATGTAACTCTCAACAAAATCGGAAAGTTCCAAATGAAAATCATGTAGAAACTTTCTATCTAAGAAAATTACTTGAAACGCTGAATGTATGATTAGTTCGTTTATCATTTCAGCGTTTTTGCTAACATATTTTACCCACTGTTCAACTATTTCATTGCAAGAACATTCCTCATGCCATTTATCAGAACAGTTTTCAAAGTCTGGTCTTATAAGGTCTGGTTTCAAATTTACCTCGTCCAGTGTATTAGAAATAAAGTTAAACAGATAATCTAACTCGTCCACATTGCCTTTTATCTTATGAATTTCTTCTGAAACATCTTGGAAGTAAGACAAATACCAATGAACTGCTGTTGTTTTATTCGGTTTGAGAAGAACTTCAATTATTTCTTCTCTGAAAGTTTCAAAAGCACCTAGTCCAAATTCACCAAAATAACCAATTGCTAATCCAGCCAAACCAATTCCAGAGCTTAATGCCAAGTGTTCGTCTTTTGGAGCTACCATTATTTCACACCTCCCAATTGATTATTTTATAACAAATGTGTTCCAAAGTCTCTTTACACACAGAAAAAAAAACGACCCCTCTCATGAGAAGTCTTTTTCCATGAATTACGTATTTAAGTATCTGAACTTCTCACCTCTAATAAATCTTGGAGGTCAGTAATTTGTAGAGCGTCCATTATCTTGAGTAAATGCTTTTTATTGTAAGCTCCCCTCGTGTCATTAACTAACTCTGAAATAGTCGCTTCTCTATTACCAGTCATTTTCGCAAGTTCCTTCTGTTGAATACCTTTGCTCTCTATCACTTGCTTCAGCTTAAAGTGGAAATACAGCTTCATTTGTTTTCACTCCATCCAAATTTCGATATTACGTTATTCAATATATTTAATTCAAATATGTCCTAGTACGAAAACAAAAGAGAAGCTTCATAGCTCCTCCAGTTTCCTTACCAATCCAGTTATTTCCTCACCTTCACACAAGACCTTTTGAAGCTGTAATTCCAGAGACGACTCTCTTTTGATTTGCTTCCAAAAAGTGAAAGCTACTTCTTCTGGTTTCTTGCCTTTGAGCTTGAACTCTCCTTGTCGCAAAACCTTTGTGTCAATCTCAACCACGATACAATGAATTGCAATAACAACGGTCATTTTGATTCTCCTAGAAATAAATTATTTCATATTCATAAGGATAATTTCTTCGTTCTTCATTCCTCGTTGACAACTCCCTCAAGTCCTCTGGAATGTCTCTGGTGTAATTAATTCGTTTAATGACTTGTTTCAAAACATTGTTCTGGTTTTCAACAGACAACGTTTCAAAGCTTTCCAGAAGCTCAACGACATGCTCAATTCTATCCGTTAATGGTTCAATATCTAATGACCCTAATTGAGCTGTAAGACCTTCCAGCGTCTTCTCAAGGTCGTGTTGTTTGTCAATGAGCTGTTGCTTCTTGTACTTTATTTCGTCGTGAGAGAAGACTCCAGACAATGCAAGGTCAATGAGGTTTGCTTGTTGTTTCTTGACGTTCATCAGCTGACCTTCAATGTGCTTCACTCGGTCAATAAGGTCTCGTTCAACAGAACTTGTGTCATTGTCTTGAAGCTGGTTCAATTCTTGGAGTAAGTCTTCACGGTATTGCTTCAAGTCGTCCACAACGTCTTGCTCAAGATACTCGACCAGTAATCCACAGTTATTACACTTCTCTGCTGAATTTGGTAACAGGTATTGACATGGTCTGATTGAAACTTTTCCATTCTGCTCCGTTTTGAAAGAGATTTTTCTTGAACAAACACCACAAAACAACAAGTCCTTGAGAATGGTGTGAAATTGAGCTGACGGTTTCTCTCTTACTCCTTTGAAGCGTTCAACTCGGTCTGTTCTTTCTAGGTTAGTTCTTTCCCATACTGACGGTTCAATAATTGGCTCATGTGCGTTCTCAATGACAATGGTTTCTAAAATCTTGTAAACGTACTTCCCAGCTTCCTTGACTCGTTTCCTATCGCTAAAGAAGACGGTTCCTTTGTAAGTTGGGTTCTTCATAATACGTCTCACTGAAGGTGAGTTCCAAGCGTTTGAACGTTGTGGGAGATAACCTTCAGCGTTGAGCTGGTCAACAATTCTTCTGGAACCAAGTCCTTGACCGTGAAGTTGAAAAATGTAACGAACAGCTTTCGCTTCTGGTTCGTAAATTTCAAGTTTCTTGGTCTGTGGGTTTCTACGATAACCGTAAGGAACTCCACCAGAGACATGAAGACCAGCTTTGGTCATTTGAATTTTGTTAGCCTTTGAACGCTTTCCAATAGTTCCGTGTTCGTGAGCGGAAATTAAGCTTCCAAAGTCGAACATTAGCCTATCGTTCTCGCTGTTTGCAAGGTCATAAGTTTGAAATGGAGTAATGATTGGAACGTCGTAATCAATACACTCTTGCTTCACCGTTTGACTTATCTTTCCGTTACGACTTAAACGTGATAGCTCTACAACTAACAGAGCGTCAAACTTCTCAAGGTCTTGGAGTAAACGCTGAAGCTCTGGTCTCCTTTCCATGTCTGAAGCTCCACCAGACAGGACTTCTCCGTAAATTTCATATGTCCAAGCATGCTTGTTTGCGAACTCGGTCAACATTTGCTTGTGGTTGTCGAGCGTTTCAGCTCCTTCAGCTTTCTGGTTGCCCTTCTTCTCTTGTGAAATTCTCAAGTAAATTCCAACGTGATTTATTGTCTTCATAACTCCGACTCCTCCTCTTATAACGTCCAACGAAGTCTCCAGCTTCTTGTGACTCTTATGTAACAAAACGTTTATTTAAGAGGATTATATCACACGTTTAATAATTTATTCAGTAGGCACTGCATACCCGGATGTATGGCCCCGGAGCCCTTCGATGATTTCGATACCTTTTGAAATGGGTGCCCTGAAATGACCGATCCCTTCCGAGAGGTCGCACTGATAGATATAGTAAGGGCGGACACGGATCTTAACAAGATCATGCATTAGCTTTTTCATGATTGCGACACTGTCATTTATCCCCGCTAAAATAACTGCCTGGTTGCCTACAGGTACACCCGCATCGGCAAGCATCTCACATGCTTTCTTTGACTCTTCGGTAATTTCTATCGAGGTATTGAAATGAGTATTCAGCCATACCGGGTGATATTTTTTTAAAATGGCACATAAATTTTCAGTGATTCTTTGAGGAAAAACAACCGGTGCCCGTGTACCTATCCTGATTATTTCAACATGAGGAATTTCCCTTAAGTTTTTGAGGATATATTCAAGGATCGTGTCATTGATCAATAATCCGTCCCCGCCGGAAATAAGGACATCCCGAACTGCCGGTGTGTCTCGTATATAACCGATTGCTGCATCCAATTGTTTTTTTGGCACGCCCATGCCAATTTGGCCTGAAAAACGTCTTCGCGTACAATAACGGCAGTACATGGAACATTGATTCGTCACCAAAAAAAGAACGCGATCCGGATATCTATGGGTCAACCCCGGTACAGGGGAGTCCTCATCCTCATGCAGGGGGTCTTCCATGTCATATTTGGTTTTATGCATTTCTTCCGAGATTGGGACCGATTGCATCCTGATTGGACACCTTGGGTCATCTTTATTCATTAACGAAGCATAGTATGGGGTGATATTCAATGGAATGGTTTTCGTGGAAATCCTCACGCCTTCCTCTTCATCCGGAGTCAGGTTTATCACTTTTTTCAAATCATCAACTGTTCGGATCGTATTTGTAAGCTGCCACAGCCAGTTGTTCCATTGTTCTTCGGTTACATCTTTCCATAGCTCTATATCTTTCCAATTGCGATCTGGCTTATATAAGTCAAATAACATGGTTATACCTCCTGAGTTATGATAGTAGTATTAAATGCAAGAAGGATGCCAAAATGACCCAAAAATTCGAATGCCCATAAAAAAAACCGGACTGCAGGCTGCATCCGGATTTTTTCCATCAAATATGTTTTTTTATTTTATATTGCAAGGTCTGTCTTGGAATTTGCAATAGCTTCGATGCTTGGAAAACGTTACCGTTCGTTTGAAGAAGGGCCTCGGTAATCAATTTCGTTTCTATCTCAATCATGGCCTCACGAAGCGGAAGTATTTTTTCGGAAGGGTTGCGCTTCTTTAAAAACTGGGGCAGATCTTCAAGATTCAAAACATCATTCTCCGTATGGTTCATCATGAATTCTATCGTATGTTTAAGTTCCCTTACATTTCCAGGCCAGTCATATTTCCGAAAAAAATCCTTAGTCTTCTCATCCATGCCTTTTATGGACAATGCTAATTTACTGTTAAATATTGATATGAAATGTTCAGAAAGAAGCTCTATATCATCAATCCGCTCCCTTAGCGGAGGCAGCTCATAGCTCAATACGTTCAATCGGTAAAATAAATCCGGCCTTAGCCTATTTTCCGATACGGCCTTTTTCGGATCAATATTCATCGCTGCCATGATCCTGACATTCACCTGTACACTTTTTGTGCCACCTATCCTCCTGATGAACCCATCTTCAAGCACGCGCAGAAGCTTTGCCTGCAAGTCAATCGGCATTGATTGCAATTCATCCAAAAACAAGGTTCCGCCGTTGGCCAATTCAAACAATCCCTGTCGCTCCACAGCACCAGTGTAGCTTCCTTTTGCCGTACCGAATAGTAGCGATTCCAATAAACTTTCGGGTAAGGCCGCACAATTTTGCGCGATGAAAGGTTCATTACTGCGGCTCGATTCCTGGTGGATGCTTTGAACAAAAAGCTCTTTTCCTACACCGCTTTCCCCATAAACCAATACCGATGAGGTGGAGCGGGCAGCCTTTTTACCTTGGGATATCAAACCTTTAAACCCCTTATCACTTGTCAGGATTTCAGTGAAAGAATACAAACCGCCGTTCCCAGTCGTTTTCCTTTGAGGGCTTTTGATTGTCTTGAGCGAGCTTTCCAGATCAGCTAACCTTTCCGATAATTGCTTCAAGCTTGAATAATCCTTTGCAATCTCTATTGCACCTATCATAAACCCATCTACATATATGGGTAGTGTAGTATTTAGCGTCTCAATGATACGCCCATGAGCATTTACATACGATTGACTATAGTTATAGATTGGTTTTTCAGATTTAATGACCCGGAGTAACGTCGATGATTTATGATTCAAAGAAGGGAACGCTTCAAGCAACGGTTTCCCGAGCACTTCACTTCTTTTCATCCCATCATGATTGGCGGCCACTTCGTTATAAAAGATGGTCTGTCCTTTTGGATCTATCACATGAATGCCTTCATCAATGGTTTCTAATATCGCTTCCAACACTTCACTTGTATTAAAAAATTCACTAGGCAAGCTATCCCTCCTCAATACCCTCTTGCTAGATGTATATGAGGAAATGCCAAAAACTTGTCATGAACCGCCTAAAAATGAGCATTCAACTAAAGTTTTTCACCCAAAGATTCATATCTTCCAGTTTATCAAAGATATAACAATTATTGGCCAAACGTCCGCGGTACGAGTATCCATGCTGATGCAATGCAGCATTCATGCCGAACGAGAGCGACCGGGCAATCGAATAGATACAATAAATGCCGTGTGAAATAAGATAGTCTTCAAGCGCGGAAATCAAGTGTTTCATCAAGCCGTGCTGCCGATGTTCCGGCAATGTCGCACAATCAGTGATTTCTGCATTATGGTAAAAGGAATTAATTTCTGCGGAAGCAGCACTGACGATCCTCTCTTCATGGACATAAATATAAAAAACCGTTCCCATTTCCATGCACTTTTTCACATATACCGGATCATTCATCGGTGTGGGATACACCTCGAAAACCTTCCCATACAGTTGGGCCAGCTGAAGTGCATCTGCCACTTCAGCTTTACGGCCTTGATAGGCTGACGGCGGTTCATCCAGTCCGGATTTAATCGGCAGCATCTGAACATCGGTAAGGATTTGATCTTCCCTTTCCCATTCAGCACTGTTGCGCCTTTCATTCCGGTTATATTTAACAAGGAAGAAACAATCGCTTCCCAAAAAGAATTTATCGATGCTTCCTTCATATAGAAAGCCCTGAGCAAGCAATGCCATAACGTTTTCCTTGCGGGACTTGAAGATGATTTTTTCTGCTGATATGCTTTTAGCCACCTTCAAGGTTTCCTCCACGCATTCTTGAAAATGCCCTAGATAATCATCAACCCTGATTCGCTTATTAAAATGGTCGATCGTAATATGTATGGTACACATTGGCTTTCGAATTCTTTTTTCGATGATTCCAACCTCCATTTGTCCCGCTCCTTTCACATCTTCGAAAATTGTTGCGAAAGGCCTGACCCTTCCTGGATCAGACCTTGGAAAAATGATTATTCCTGGTCCACCCCACACCATTCAATAATGGTCAAAGCGATGATTTCCGCAACTTCCAACATTTTATCCACCTCTATATATTCGTTCGAATCATGGGCCATCTTCGTTTCCCCTGGTCCAAACACAACGACGGGGGTAGAACCAACCGATGAAAGATACCCTCCATCCGTCGCCCATGGTGAAGCTTCGACAAGCGGTTCTTCCCCGACCACTTTTTCATAGCATGTGCCAATTGTCTTCATGAGCGGGTGATTGATTTCGAGATTGCCAGGCAGCCATCTGGCCCCAAACCATTCTAATTCAATAGGTCTTTCTTTGAACCATGCATCACTCTCGTTTAAAGCATCTATTCGCTCCTTCAGCGATTTTTGTGCCTCTTCCATGGTTTCTGTAGGGGCGATGCCGAATCTTCCTTCCAGGACGGCTGTATCCGGCACGGAGGAAGGCCAATTCCCGCTTTGAATGCTACCAATATTGATTGGAATGGGGATAGGGACATTTTTATAGAGTGAATGACGGAGTGACTCATTCCGTTCTTGTTCAAGCATCTTGATTTCTTTCATTACAACAACCGCTTTATCAATTGCACTGACTCCTTCATACCTAGTGCCTCCATGTGCAGACTTGCCTTTTATTCTCAGCCGAAACCACATCGAACCTTGCTGTAATGGGAATAGTTTCATATTTGTAGGTTCCGGAATGATTGCACCATCAGCTTTATATCCGCGTATGACTGCCGCAAGTGTGCCGGCACCACCGCTTTCCTCTTCAATCACACTCTGAAATATCAAATCCCCCTTCAATTGGATTCCAGATTCGACGATCGCTTCAATGGCCAGCAATAAAGATACATTGCCGCCTTTCATATCCGTCGTTCCCCGCCCGAAAACTTTCCCGTCCATCAACTTGCCGCTATAGGGTTCATCGTGCCAAGCTGCATGATCTCCTTCAGGAACTACATCAATATGTCCGTTTAAAATAAGGGATTTTCCCTTGCCTGTTCCTCTTTTAATGGCCACAAGGTTCGGATTTCCTTTAAAATCCCTGCGGTCGCAATAAAAATGGGGATGTTTTCTTAATTGTTCATCCCCGATTTCCCAAAGGTCTATTTCCAGACCAAGTTGTCTGCACTTTTCGACCACTATTGCTTGTGCACTTCCTTCTTGGCCCCTTTTGCTCGGTTCCTGAACCAGTTTTTGCAAAAGCTGAACCCCATTCATCCGATGTTCATTCAGCCATGTTCTTATTTTTTCCTCATACATATCCATTCTCCTCTCTCATTCTTTTAATTTGTGGATGTTTTCAGAGACGGTAAACAAGGCTTCGGTCCGATTCCTGATTTCCTCAATGCTGGACGTATCAAATACATCAGTTAATAGAAGGCCCTCCGAAGTTACGGAAAACACGCCTAATTCGGTGATGATCATATGTACGCATTTTGGGGCTGTTAACGGCAACGTACATGTTTTGACTAATTTAGACATGCCCGCTTTATCGTTATGTTCCATCAAGACAATGACCTTTTTTGCCTTTGCAGCCAGTTCCATTGCACCGCCCATGCCTGGCACCCGCTTTCCCGGAACAATCCAATTAGCGAGATCCCCCGCTTGACTTACTTGAAGGGCTCCTAGAATTGTGATATCCACCCTGCCGCGGCGTATCATTCCAAATGCAACAGTACTGTCGCAGTAAGAAGCCCCGGCTCTAATGGTGATCGGCAATCCCCCAGCATTGCAAAGATGCGCATCTTCCTTCCCCGTTTCAGGAGTACTGCCAATTCCCACAAGGCCATTTTCTGCATGAAACATAACTTTATGATCATCCCAAAGATGATTCGGTACAAGTGATGGAATGCCAATTCCCAAATTGACCAGCATCCCATCGCTTATTTCTGCTACTGCCCGTTTCGCTATTCTGTTTCTATCCCCTGTTCCCAAACCCATTTCCAATCGACTCCTTTTGAAGGAATGATATAATCCACAAAGGCACCCGGTACAATGATGTTCTCTGGATCCAAAGTGCCCAGCGGAACGATTTGCCTGACTTCGACTATAGTGATCTGTCCGGCCGCAGCAACGATTGGATTCGTATTCCTGGCACTTTTATCGAATAGAAGATTTCCATAAGGATCAGCCATTTCTGCGTAAACAATGGCGATATCTGCAGTTAATGCCGATTCCACCAGATAATTTTTCTTACCTAGCTTTACGGTTTGCTTCCCTTCCCGGACGATATCGGCTTCCATTCCAATATCGGTCAATATCCCGCCGAGTCCCATCCCTCCGGCCCGGATGCGTTCGACAAGTGTCCCTTGCGGACAGAACTCCACTTCGAGTTCACCATTGTTCATTAATAGTCCTGCATTGGGATTGGAACCGATATGGGAAACGATGACTTTTTTCGCTCGGCGCTGGGTGACCAGTTTTCCGATTCCGATATCTGGGAAACCTGTATCGTTCCCAATCAAGGTTAAATCCTTAATACCTGATTCCAAAATCACATTGATCAATCCCGGAGGCGTCCCTATACCACCGAATCCCCCAAATAGGATGGACTGTTTATCTTTAAAGTGATGGCGGACATCTTCCAAACGACAAATCTTCTGGAACGAATTTTCCACCACTATGACTCACTTCCTTGTTGTGATGATCGTTTACCTATCGAGTCATTAAATTGTCCAAAGGTTATATCGACCCTCATTAACAATTCAGCACACTCCTCTTCCGATATCGTTAGCGGCGGGGAGATGATGAGCGCTGCCCCGGTTACACCGTCAAGGCCTGCAGCTGCGGGATAAAGAAGGATTCCGTTCCTCATTCCCAATTCAATGATTTCATTGGTCACATCTGCATCCTTCGGAAATGGGGACTTCGTTGCTTTATCCAGGACAAATTCGATGCCAATCAATAAACCTCTCCCGCGTATATCACCGATAAAGGAATACTTCCCTGCCAACTTTTTCAGGCCCCTAATCAGGTAATTCCCCCTGTCGGCTGATTTTTCGACTAGTTCATTCCTTTCGACATAGTCTAAAACCGCCAAAGATACCGCACATGATAACGGATTCGCACTTAAAGTATGACCTCCTATAATTGACTTCGAACCTTTCATTATGGGTTCCATCACGTTTTTGGTCATTACTGCTGCCGCTATTGGGGTATACCCCCCACTCATACCTTTTCCTAATGTTACGATGTCAGGTTCCACATCCCAATATTCGGAAGCAAGCATCTTACCGGTACGTCCAAAACCGGTCATTACTTCATCAGCAATGAATAAAATATCATTCTCTTCGCAGATTTTCTTGAGTTTTTGAAAATAACCGTCAGGAGGAACAATGGCCCCTCCGGCTGCGCCGATAACAGGTTCTGCAATGAACGCCGCTATATTCTCACTGCCAATGCGCCGGATTGATGCTTCCAATTCCGAAGCACAGGCCATTCCGCAAGTATGTTGGTCAAGTTGAAGTGGACATCGGTAACAATATGGAGGAGATACAGAAGGATATGATTCAAGTAAAGGAGTAAAGCGTTCCCGGCGAATCGGATGTCCAGACATTGAAAGAGCTCCCATCGTGATGCCATGGTAGCTCATCCATCTCGATATGATTTTCTGTTTCTTTGGCTTCCCTTTTTCCTGCCAATGCTGAATGGCAATTTTCAATGCCGTTTCAGTAGCCTCGGAGCCGCTGTTTACAAAAAAGCTGTATGTCAGTTCCCCTTTGGTCAATTCTGCAATTTTTCCGGCGAGTTTCTCTGCAGCATCGCTGGTAAATTGGGAACGATACACAAACGAAACCTGTTTAGCCTGTTTTACCATAGCCTCAATGATTTCCTGGACTCCATGGCCAATATTGGCTGTAACGGCACCGGAAGAAGCATCGAGGTAATCCTTTCCATTTTTATCGTATAAAAACACTCCCTGACCATGACTGATAGTCGGGTAGGCTCCTCCCAGGACCGGTTTGATCAATGAAGACTGCTCCATAAGCCCACACACTCCTTCTCTTTAAAAACAAATGCCATATAGTAAAGTGTATGTCCAGATGAAGGCAATCTTGCTAAGGAAATTGTCCTAAGCATGTATACGGATAATTTCTTGGTTTCATGGGTGATTGTCCAAAAATGGCGACAAAAAAAGTGTATCCGCGAGAGATACACTTTTTTCTTACAATACGCTATTTAGTTTTTCTTCACGAATGGATTCCAAAAAACTTTCATCCTTTAAAACAGCCAACACATTTTTATAAAAAGCCGTTTTATCGATATTTGAAGTATGTACATATTCATACTCTTTTAAAGACGGATGACGCAAAACATTTTTCATGCAGGAATGACAAACTTTTTTAGTTCCTAACTTATAGTAGTTCAAGTTACTTGCATCCCCGTTAGAAGTGTCTTCGTTACAAACGGAACATGTATGGCTCACACGGCCTTTTTTATTATATTCGGCCAAAGCCCCTTCTAAACGAATGGATGCTGGAATTGTTAATAACACATAATCACCTTTTCTATTTTAAATCTCTTAGTATTATATCAGAAAAATAAAGAATTTGAACTATTAGACTCATATTCCCTAAATAATGCTTGTAAAATAGGACAATTTCCAGGGCTGACAAGAGGAAAGACTCCTAATATACACCATAATGCAAACCATATTCATAGATATCCCTAACAGATTAAAACACCGTCCATTTTTTGAACGGCGTCTTCAAACTGTTCATGGATGAATCTGGATCGTCGCTTTTCCGTTCTTCACTTTCATTACTGCTTTTGAACCAACCGGCACAGTTACAAAAGGATGAACATGACCAAAGTTGGCATTAGCGATCACGGGTATGCCACTTATCTCCTTTTTGGAGGCGATGATTTCCTGCAAAGCATATTCAGTCATTCCTGAATCCTTTTGGAAACGGCCGATGACGATTCCTTTAATCCCACTTGCACCTGGCTGATGGAGCAAGGATTGTAAATCCCGGTCAAAACTGAATGGATGGCTTTCTTCGTCATCTTCTATGAAAAGGATACTGTCCTTTAAAGATGGCATGTACTCTGTACCTTGTAATAGATTGAGTGTACAAAGATTTCCCCCAATGATTGTCCCGGCAGCTTCACCTTCCTGAATAACCATATATCCAGCATTCGGGTGGAAAGTTCGGTCATCCTGTTCCAAATGCCAAGAATCATCACTCCACGTTTCACTTGGTTCAAGATAAAAGCCTTCACTTTCAATTACAGCCTTTGTAAAATATCCCATCGTATATTCCAGACCAGCCTTCATCCCGAACGTCGAGAAATGAGGACCTGAATATGTAGTTAAGCCTGTTTTATTATAAATGGCCAATAAAATTGCGGTTATATCACTATACCCCATCAACACTTTTGGATTTTCCTTAATCAAATCATAGTCGATATACCGTAACAATTGGTTAGCGTTATACCCCCCGATAGCAGTGAAAATCCCCTTAACATTCGGATCCCTGAACGCATCATGCAAATCCTCGATCCGGTCTTCGATCGAATTCGAGAAAAAGTCATCATGGAACAAAACCGTTTTACCATATGTCACTTTAAAACCTAGCTCAGTCAATCTTTCTTCTGCCAATCTGCGTTGTTCCCCTTTGACAATCGCCAAGCTTCTTGAAGGAGCAATTACGCGAATTTCATCCCCTGCTTGTAAACGGGAAGGTTTCATATCTTTATCCCCCTAAATTAATTACATTCTGTCGTTATTTTAGCAGAAATGGTTTACAAAGAAAACTAAGTCCTTTATCGTATGTCATTCACCGAGCTAGTTTCTTTGAATTCTCACGTCATTCCCGATGCACAGAAATCAGGATTTAAAAAAGGAATGGCTGTGTATCGCCTGTCCCATGTTCCCCTGGATTTATCCATGATGATTCAGTCAGCAACCATGGAATCAGAAAGGTCCACCGTCAAACCACCAATTTCCTTACATAAAGAAAAGACCAGCTTTATCAACTGGTCTTTGGGTTATTGAATTAGCAGCAGAATGAAGCACCGATGATAATCAATAGAATGAACAAGACAACGATTAATGCGAAGCCTGATCCAAATCCGCAGCTACCGCCGCCGTATCCACCGCCACCATATCCGTACCCTGGTCCTGCAACATTTCCACCATATCCGTACATTAAGTTTCACTCCTTTTAGAATTCTGTTTTCTCTTTACACCTTACCATATGTCGATACGCCCGCCTTGGTCTGTGCATTTGCCCATTTTTTTGGATTTAAGAAAAAACTTCAATCAACACCATCTTAAGCGTTATTCATTCAATGGCTGAAATCCCACGAGCAACCATGAAAATTGTCACAAATTTATTGTGTTACTTTAAAATTGGGATATAATAAGGAAAAAACAATTCTTAGCCTCTTTAAGCTATCTCATACCTACATGGATACATAAAAGGCAATACGGGGGAACATAATTGAAAACGAACGCAAAATCCTTCATCCCTTTCGCTGCAATCGCCACGATCCTTCTAATCAGCTATATCCTTCAAAAAGTTCCTAAAACATATGGATCGGATGATTCGATAAATGTTTATCAAAAATTCCAATCAGGCCAGCCCATTCAGTATCTCGTCATTGGTGACAGTATCGGAAGAGGATCGGGAGCTGAAAAGCCTAATCTAACATGGTTCAAACAGCTAGAAAATAAGATGAATGATGCCAATGATATTCCGTTACACGGTGACTACGTGGTCCAAAGCGGATCAACTGCTTTTGAGGGCCTATTCAAGCTTTCCCAAAGAAGGAAGCATGATCATAAAGATCTGATTTTCTTCGTTTTTGGAGAAAATGACCGCAAATATATGAATGTCGATGATTTTACCATGACATATGAAGCGTTAATGAGAAAGGCAAAACGGCTCCACCCTAATGCTGAGTTATTCACAATAACAGAGAGTTCCTTGAAATATGAGGAATTTGCGTCAGCCATTGGACTTTTATCCAAACATTATGGTGCTACAAATGTGGATATGCGGCCGATATTCAAAAATTCAGGATATACGGAAAAACAGCTGACCAAAGATTTGGTACATCCAAATGGGCTGGGGTATAAATTATATGCCGATGCCATTTATGAACGGTTCCTGGATAACATCAAACAAGAGAAGGCTGTAGCGGATCTTCCAACTAAGCTGCATGCCCGTTCCGGTTTTGAATTATCGGAAATTGACCACTATGAAAAAATGAGCGGTTTCCGGCCAATGGGCGGCTATTTCACTAGTAGTGAAAAGGGCAGTGTGATTCAATATACCTTCAAAGGGAGTATGCTTGGTGTGAAACTGCTTAGAAGTCCTGATGGCGGGGAAGTGAATGTATGGATCGACGGAAATGAAATCACGACTTTGAATACATGGTGGCCATTTGCCCGTGAAAGATATTTATTTGTCACTAATGGGCTTCGCCCCGGTTCACATACTGTCCGTTTTGAGGTGACTGGCAGGACAAAAGCAATGGACCTGACCGACATTCCATATGTCCGGATCGCGTCAATCATCACAGATTGAATATTACTCAATAAATAACCCCCTATCGTAATCTGATAGGGGGTTTTCCAATCAATCAAAAAGCTTTTTATATTCCCCGTATCCCTCTTTTTCAAGATCTTGGAGCGGGATGAACCTTAATGATGCTGAATTGATGCAATAGCGTAATCCTGACGGTCCCGGCCCGTCATTGAAAACATGTCCCAGATGAGAATCGGCAGTTTTTGAGCGGACCTCGATCCTTCTCATGCCATAACTCGTATCGAGGTTTTCCACCACTTCCTCTTCTTTAAGCGGTTTAGTGAAGCTTGGCCAACCGCAGCCTGAATCGAACTTTTCCTTTGAAGTGAAAAGAGGATTACCTGAAACGATATCCACATATAATCCTTCCTCCTTCAAATTCCAATATTCATTGTTAAAAGCTGGTTCCGTTCCATTATTTTGCGTGACTTCATATTGAATCGGAGTGAGTTTCTTTTTTAATTCTTCTTTACTTTTCATTTTTTTCCCCCCAGTGATGTTGTATAAATGCTTTACGTCCTGAGCCAGTCGAATATCTTTCATAATGTTCAGGTTGCTTTTTATAGTAATGCTGGTGGTATGTCTCGGCTGGATAAAACGTTTTGGCCGGTATAATCGGGGTTACGATCGGTCCGGAAAATTTCCCGCTCGCCTGCAGCTTCGCTTTGGATGCTTCTGCAATTTCACGTTGGTTTTCGTCATGATAAAAAATGGCCGTTTGATAAGAACTTCCCCGGTCATAAAATTGCCCGCCAGGATCTGTCGGATCAATTTGCTGCCAAAATAACTCAATTATCTTCTCATATGGATATACGTTTGGATCAAAGGTGATCTGAACAGCTTCATAATGTCCCGTGGTTTCAGAACAAACCTCTTTGTACGTGGGATTTTCCGTATTCCCGCCTGTATAGCCGGAGATAACGGATTCGATGCCGGGCTGTTCATCGAACGGTTTCACCATGCACCAGAAACATCCACCTGCGAATGTTGCTTTCTCTAATTGCTTTGTCAATGAAAATCCTCCTTTTTTACAAACCATCCATTGAATGCATTTTAACGTTTTTATAAACCCCTGTAAAATAATATGCCGAGAGCCTTTTCACGAAAATGTTACCTTTCTTTTTAGAAAGGAGACACACGCCCAAGCATGATTACATATGTTAAAAACATGATGGAAAAATGAGAGGTGTTGGAAATGAGCGATAAACAATCATATCCACAAAAATCGGAAACATATGATTTACTATCGTCTTATAAAAACAGCGATTCGAAATTTCATGATTATTATTACCATAAACATTTGAAAAGTCTCGAAAATTCAACATACAGAAATGAACAAATAACTGTCCTACTGCCTGCACAAGTCCGCTTCTTACATGCTGTCCCAACAGCTCACCCATTTGATGTTCATGTAAATGAAATGCGTATCCTCAAAAATTTCTCGTATAAAGAGTGCAATGGTTATTCACCACTGCCCCCTGGTAAGTACCAATTGGATATATACCGCAGCGGGCAAAACACCTCACCTCTATTAAGCTGTAAAGTGGCTCTCGAAATCGGAGCTTCCTATACCATTGTTCTAGCACCTACCGTGGCTAACGAATCGTTGAAAATTTTACCTTTCGAGGATAACCCATCTGTTCCTCCAAATGAAGCAAAGGTCCGATTCATCCAGCTTTCACATGATTTACTCTCCGTGGACATTGCGGTCAAAGGCGGAGATGTCGTCTTTGATCAACTCCATTTCAGGAAAGCAAGCGAATATCTCACTATTCATCCCATGATAGTTGACTTCGAAGTGAGGAAAGCTGGAACAAAAGAAATCGCACTCCCTTTGCCAAACAAAGCATTTCAAGAAAATACTTCCTCAACCATTTATATAATCGGATCGAATCGGGAATCATCCTCACTAGAAACCCTAACGCTCTCCCCATAAATGAATAAAAAACCAGGATGCATCGATCCTGGTTTTTATCCATTAATTCATGATCACTGTAATGATGATGGGATGGTCAATAAAAATGAAATGTCATCATTTTTCAAATCGAATTCTTTCGCCTTCACCCTTATATCGCTTTTCAGTTCCATATCCTGTAAGGACACATAAATACTTTCGTCATTGGGGCTTATGCTAACCCATTCAGGCATATTATATCGCTCATTAATCAAATTCATTACATATGAAACAGGAAGGTTCATTTTACCGACTGCAATTGATTTTTGCTTAAGAATCAAATCCCCATTCTTTTGGGCAATTGGTTCAAAAGTCAATTTCATTTCCACTTCACGGTTGAAAAATGGCATTGTTCCGTATAGCTCCACCTCATCCGTTAAATAAACTTCATAGTGAATGGATCCCGTTAACCCCTCTTTATCCAGATACTGGTTGATTAACCTTGTCAAATCTTCCCGATTCGTGTGAATTTGAAATTGGATATCTTCTTCGCGGCTTACTTTGGGTATCAGCTCTTTATCTTTAGTCGGCAGATTAACTAAAATCGTTACAAACAGGATGACCAGGATGTTTAAGGCTAATAGGGAAATAAACAAAGTCTTCCATTTGACATTTGTCATTCTTGGTCATCATCTCCTTTGGCACTCGCTTCCAATGTGTCCTTTCCTATAGTGGTAATATCCATATCATTATAGATTCTTGTCGCGATTAATTCATATCCTCGGTCATTTGGGTGAAAATAATCCTCGGCATAAAGCAAATCTTCTTCGGGATTCTCGAAAATGTCTGCTATTTCAATAAAATATGCTGAATCATATTCTTCAATGATTTCTTTTCCACTTTCATTCCAATCATTCATGATCATATCAAGTTCATAAAAATCTCCGAACCATTTGGAAAATGGATTATAGACGCCTACAAGGTATATTTGCGCAGAATCATTTTCGGAACGAACCTTATCAAGTATCTGCCTTAATCTTTTTTCATACCCTATTTTTGCCGAATCAAACTGATTCAGTTCCAGATTGGAGAAATTCTGTTTAAAGACCTTCATGATATCATTTCCACCGATTGTGACGACAATCGAGTCAGCTTGCTTTATGTCCTCTTTAATCCTAGTCTTATCCAGTCTTTTCAATAGTTGGTCGGTCCTATTTCCACGTATGCCATGATTAATCATCTCAACGGAAGTAATCGATGGTTCTTTTTCCAGCTTATTTTGTAAATAAGGCAGATACCCGCCATTATCTTTACTATCACCGACACCTTGAGTCAAGGAGTCGCCAATTGACACGATTTTCACAGGGTCCGGAAAAAAGCTGGCAGGAATGGTTTCCTTTTTACTCAGCTCAACGATGCTTTTCTGCTGAACAGATGGCTGATTTGAGGCTGTTTCATTTTGACTGCAGCCTGAAATCCAAACTAGGCATATGAAAAGACAGGTGATTTTGTACCTCATGACCCTCACCTTCCTACCCATATATTATATCATGCAGAAAACGAAAGATTGCAAACAATATACCTTCATTGTACTTCCAGAATTGAGCATTCCTTACTATACAATATGAAAAACGCTGTGAATTAAAGCTAGTCCTATAAAAATTAGCATGTTACTTAGCATGTAAAATCATTCTTCACTACCGCTGTTTCTTCAAAAACTTATTGCTCATTTTCACCATCGATAAAGCCTGGTAATTAAGATGGATGAAAACAGAAAGAACAGGTCATTCAACCTGTTCAATAATTCTGTAAAATTTTAATATGCTTTATGATTTCATCAAACGGAATATCCTGCAGACCTGTATAATCCATGATGATCTTTCCTTCTTGATCAATCAGAAAAAAACTGGTCCCATGAATCACCTGATCTTCCGCTTCTGGTTTTTTGACGATCGTTTTAAAGTTATCCAATGCAAACTGCTCGATTTCTTCCTGTCCATAACCGGTCAGAAAGTGCCAGTTGCCGTAATCCACATTAAATTGGTCACCAAATTTTTTTAAAACATCAGGTTTGTCAATTTCCGGATCCACGGAAAATGAAACGAACTCTACATCCTTAATCCCTTCATCCTTCAATTGCTGCTGCAGCTTCGTCATATTCGAAGTCATGGGGAGACAAACCGTCTCACAGCTTGTGAATATAAAATCAGCTACCCAAACCTTTCCTTTAAGATCGCTTTTTGAGAAAGGCTTCCCCTCCTGATCGATATAACTGAAATCTTCAAGGTCCCAATTTTTAGCATCAGGTACACCATTGGAACCGCATGCTGTCAACAGCAATAAAATTGATGCTCCCATAGCTGCCATAAGCAATTGCAGCTTTCTCATCCCTACCCCGTCCTTTATGTATAAAATATTCTGTTACTTCATTTATTCTAACAGACCATCCGGAATGAAGACAGCAACTATTTCTACGAATTAAGGACAAATGTAAAAGGGACGAAACCGCCGCCAAACGCAGTTTCATATGGTATATCCTTATCAGTCCCAATAATACATGATCGCCATGGCGCCTTCACCTGTATGGGTACTGACAACGGCAGTCGTTGCTTCTATCTTTATATCTTGATATCCTGTTAAGTCTGCAATGGCGTGGCGGACCTTTTCCGCTAATTCAAGGCCATTTGCATGTACAAAACCGATGCCTCTAATCTTTTTGCCTTGAGTATCTTCTTTGAACTTCTTGATGATGAACTTCACGACCTGTGACTGGCTCCTGGCTTTGGATACAGGGTTCAGTACACCATCGTCAAGAATTGCAATCGGCTTTATGTGCAGCAATGAACCGATAAAAGCAGAAACTTTGCCAATCCTTCCACCCTTAACGAGGTTATCAAGTGTTTCTATGACAATGATTAAACTTGACTGTTTTTTAATATGTTCCAATCGTTCAATTATCTCTGCTACGGATTTCCCTTCCTTCGCCATCTTCGCTGCCTCGATCACCTGAAATGACATCGCTTTTGAAATGAATTTCGAGTCAAGAACGGTAACCTTCGTTTCAGACATGCTAGCTGCGCTTTCCGCTGAGCGAACTGTACCGCTCATGCCACCTGTCATATGTATGGAAATAATCTCGCTGCCGTCTTTTCCGAGTTCATCATATACCTCCACAAAGGTACCTACGGCCGGTTGTGAGCTTTTTGGCAGTTCTTTTGACTGGTTCATCCTTTTCAGGAATTCTTCTTGTTCGATTTCAACCTTATCCAAAAAAGTCTCCCCATCTATAAAGATCGATAAAGGGACCATTGTAATATCATAAAATTCCAGTTCCTCTGGTGTCATATCTACTGTCGAGTCTGTTACTATCTTTACTTTATTCATCATTACACATCCCTAAATTAACATATCTATTGTATTATACCTATTCAAGGTAAGCATTCAAACCAAAGGTTTCATTTTTCGACTGAAGTGATACCTATCTTTTGAAATGATTACACAAAAAAAAAGATCGTTCCATGAGCTAACCTGAACACATGCCGATTTATTCGTAACTTCTTGGCATTCGTGTCATCTCTTTTAACGGAGATGTTAGCTATGGAACAATCCGCATTAAGCATTATTGAGTAAACTTCCAAAAAAAAGCTTGTTGTAAACGGGCCATTTGAGTACGGATGCTAAATAATGCTTAAATGAGTAATTTTCTTTATGATCTTTATTGGCAAAAACCTTCTTAACAAATATTTCCAAACGCACGGTCAACATAAAAAAATTCGGATCACTAGGCAGTAAGACAGGTATTTCTGAAATTGTGACCTTATGTCCAAAACAATCTTTGAATTCCAAGCATTTGAACATCAAAATATCAATCCTCATTTTTCACCGATTGCTTATATTATACACAATAAATCCAAAAGTATAAATATTCAAATGTGTAAAAAAACAGAGAAATCAGATTGATAATCATAAAAAAAAGACCCATAAGGGCAAAATGCCATTATGGGCTTCTTCTTATAAACCTTCCTCGTAGGTGTCTTCCCGCAAGCTTTCACGTCTTACCCTTCGTTTATAGACGACTTTTGATAATGAAATACTGATTTCGTATAATAACAGCAATGGAACCATCACCATAAAGTCTGACATAAAGTCAGGCGGCGTAATCGATATCGCTATGACAACCAGTACAAAGTATGCATACTTCCTTAATTTTTGAAGCACATAAGGATTTATTATGCCAAGGGAGGTCAAAAACATGGTAACGACAGGAAGCTCGAATAAAACAGCAAAAGGTATCGTCATATTAAATACGAATGAAAAGTACTTATCAGCTGTAAAACTGGTTATGAACATCCCATCACCCAATTCAATCAAAAATTGAAGAATGGTCGGGAAGATGACAAAATAACCGAAAGCAAGCCCTCCGATAAAAAGCAGGAAAAGTGCTGGAATATAGGCAAGGGTCGCCCTCACTTCATTTGGCATCAAAGCGGGTTTAACGAATAACCA
Source organism: Peribacillus sp. YIM B13477 (assembly GCF_042787955.1). Classification (NCBI taxonomy): domain Bacteria; kingdom Bacillati; phylum Bacillota; class Bacilli; order Caryophanales; family Bacillaceae; genus Peribacillus; species Peribacillus sp. YIM B13477. The sequence goes on along the minus strand of NZ_JBHZPD010000001.1, from coordinate 721,604 downwards.
GATTTGCAGGGCTATTACCGGTATCGTTGCCGCAATGGCTACGACACCTGCAAGCATGAAGTAAATCCAGATAATATCACTCGGTCCCAATACCATCAGGTCAAAATCGAGATCTTTCACGAACCAATTATAAATCTCCTCAACATAAATAAAGCTGGCGATAAAAAAGATGACAAAAGCAACAGCTGTAATGATGAGCCGTTTTCTCAATTCATCGAGATGATCGATGATATTTAATTCCTTATCTTCCACAGTTGATCACGCCTTCATCTGAAAATCCGTATCTTTGTTACAGCGTAAAGGCGCAAGACGATTCCATCTTACGCCCAGCATTCAATCATTCATGATTTTTTTGTTGTAGCTTCTTATCTTCTTCATAATCACCTTTTGTTAAATCACTTGTGGATTTTTTAAACTCACGAAGCGTTTGTCCAAAAGCACGGCCAATTTCTGGAAGTTTCTTCGGACCAAAGATAATTAATGCTAAAATTAAGATGAGAATTAGACCAGGTACTCCAATGTTCGACATGGATACATCCCCTTTGGTGTTGTAATTAGACCTACTCCGATTATAATACCATTTCCAACCAATTGAAAGGGAACTGGCAATCCGTCATAGAATGGTAACAATTATCGACAGTATGCCCATATACGACTGGGCCGGCAGAATAAAATGTAAAAACATAGGTATTATTCTATCCTAATTTAACATTTTATCCATGTTTAAATCAACAAGTGAAATAAATTACTGTCTTTATTGACTTCTACGAAAGAGAATCCTTTCTTGTTCATCCTTTGGATGAGCCCTTCATAATCATTTTTATCTTTTAGCTCTATACCAACCAGGGCCGGCCCGCTTTCTTTATTATTTTTCTTCGTATATTCAAAACGGCTTATATCATCATTCGGTCCTAACACTTCATCAAGGAATTCCCTTAAAGCGCCAGCACGTTGTGGAAAATTCACGATAAAATAATAAAGCAGCCCTTCATATAATAAGGATTTCTCTTTAATTTCCTGCATGCGCCCAATGTCGTTATTCCCTCCGCTGACCATGCAAACAACCGTTTTTCCTTTGATTTGTTCTTTATATGAATCCAACGCGGCTACAGATATTGCCCCTGCCGGTTCAGCGACTATCGCATGCTGATTATACAAATCGAGAATCGTCGTACAGATTTGGCCTGAAGGTACGACAACGATATCTTCCAGGTTTTCCTTACAAAGCTGATATGTCAACTGTCCCACACACTTGACAGCTGCTCCGTCAACGAATGTATCTATTTTTTCAAGTTCAGTAACTTTTCCTTCCTTGAAGGAGTATTCCATCGAAGCAGCACCTTGCGGCTCAACTCCAATGCATTTCGTATTTGGGGAAACCGATTTGAAATAACTCGATACTCCGGCCATTAACCCGCCGCCGCCCATAGCTGCAAATACATAATCGATTCCATCCTCACAATCGTTCAGGATTTCTACAGCCGTTGTACCTTGTCCGGCGATTACTTTTTCATCGTCAAATGGATGGATAAAGGAACGCTCTTCTTTTTCACAGCATTCCATCGCCATGGCAAATGCATCATCGAATGTATCCCCTATTAGGATGATCTCCACATTATCCCTGCCGAATAGCTGAACTTGATCGACTTTTTGCCTTGGAGTTGTAGCAGGCATATAAATTTTCCCGTGAATGCCCAATTGGCTGCAGGAAAAAGCAACACCCTGTGCATGGTTTCCTGCACTGGCACAAACGACTCCGTTCTTCGTCTCTTCCTCGGTCAGGCTTTTCATTTTATAGTAAGCCCCTCTTAATTTAAAGGAACGTACGTGTTGTAAGTCCTCGCGTTTTAAATAAACATTACAATCATATTTTTCAGAGAGCCTCTGATTTTTTTGTAAAGGAGTATGTAAAACGATTTCTTTCAGTTCTCTATAGGCAATTAGAATATCTTCCAATTGAATCCCCCTATTCTTAGATGCAGTCTGATTCATAACAATCCCTCATTTCCTTTCTGATGAATTCAATCATTATAGCACTTTACTGTTATTAATGTAATTGATTTTTCTAAAAATTCTTTCTTTTGGGTGTCCCATACCAAAAAAATCCGATTATGGTCATTTCCCCATAATCGGATTAGCACTTTATTTTTTTTGTAGAATAATAAAATCATGTGCAAATCGATTTTTTTCATCGATGTTGCCTGGGTTTGAGGAGATTTCATCCCATTCATTTTCATCAATCTCGGGAAAGAAAGTATCCCCTTCGAAAGTTTCATGAATTTCCGTAATATACAGGCGGTCGGTAAAAGGAAGGATTTCCTTGAAGATTTCGGCTCCGCCAATTACGAAGACTTCCTCTTCATGGTTATCTGCGAACATTTTGATTTGTGCAATATCATGTAATACTACGCAGCCTTCCGCTTTAAATTCTTGATTGCGGGTGACGATGACATTTTCGCGGCCAGGCAGGACCCTGCCGATCGATTCAAATGTTTTTCGCCCCATGACGATTGGATGGCCCATCGTCACTTTTTTAAAGTACTGCAGATCTGCTGGTAAATGCCATGGCAGTTTATTGTTTTTACCTATAACACGATTTTGATCCATAGCCACTATCAACGATATCATATGCTAACCTCACCTTTTATATGGGGATGGGCTTCGTAATTTTCCAAAACGAAGTCCTCGAAGCTAAAATCAAAGATATTTTTCACATCTGGATTGATTTTCATGATTGGCAATGGTTTCGGGTCGCGAGTCAACTGCAGTTCCACTTGTTCAAGGTGGTTAGAGTAGATGTGGACATCCCCGAAAGTATGTACAAATTCGCCAACTTCCAAATCACACACCTGGGCGATCATCATCGTTAAAAGCGCATACGAAGCTATATTAAAAGGAACACCTAAGAAGACGTCCGCTGAACGTTGGTATAGCTGACATGAAAGCTTGCCATCAGCAACATAGAATTGAAAGAAAGCATGGCAAGGCGGCAAGGCCATTTCATCCAGTTCCCCAACATTCCAAGCACTGACTATCAATCTTCTTGAATTTGGATTCGTCTTGATTTGTTCGATCAATTCACTGATTTGGTCGATTTGCCTTCCATCGGCCGTTCCCCAGGAACGCCATTGATGACCATAAATCGGACCTAATTCCCCCTTTTCATCCGCCCATTCATTCCAGATGCGCACACTGTTTTCCTGAAGGTACCCAACGTTTGTATCCCCCTTCAAAAACCATAATAGTTCATGGATAATCGCTTTTAAACTAACCTTTTTCGTTGTAAGTACAGGGAATCCATCTTTTAAATTGAATCTCATTTGATATCCAAAGGTACTGATCGTTCCTGTCCCCGTACGATCACCTTTTTGCGTTCCATTTTCGAGTACATGCTTACATAAATCTAAATATTGCTTCATGATAAACCACCTTTTCTACTTTCATTCACCTTATTCTAACGTATTATTGCACAATGTTTAATCTAATTGTTTAATAAAATTATAAGTCTCGGGTGCTTTTTGTCTAAGCAATTGATTTTGTTCATTGTTCACATAAAACATGGCGAACGTTTCTGCAAAATATTCCTCAGGGTAGTTGGAAAAATACGTAATCCCAGGAAACAGCCCATCCACTTCCTTACCCCAAATCTTCAAATAATCCATGTCTTCACGGATTCCATCAAACACTATATTATCAATGGAGTGCCCCAGCTCATGCAGTTCCAAATTAACCGAGCCATGCCCATTGCCTTTGTCACTCGCCCCGATTTTAACCAATACCGTATGTGATCCGCCCATACCAGGCACATCATCCCAAGTTGTTTCTTTATTCAAATAACCACGTGGAGTTTTCCCCTTTAATTTGGCCGCGGATTGATTTTCCGTTATATCGCCATCGAATAGTTTAATCCTCACACCACTATCCGCTGTTTTCAACAAAAGTGAATGAGGCAGTTTATTAATGGTTCCAGCAATTTTCAGTGCTTCCCCTTGATCGTACTCCTCTTCTGGAAATAAAAATATTTTTTGCAATTCTTTATTTCCCTTAAAAAGTTCAGCTTGTCTTAAAAGATTATCTTTGGGTAAATTCCGCCATTTTACCCCATCATCTTTCGCTAATGAATAGGAGAGCATTGAGAGTAAAAAGACAAACAATGCAAAAATGGATAACCACCATTTCTTCCTTTTCATACTCTTCTCCCCTTTCTTCATTCTTCATGCCGTTAAGAAAATATATGTTATTTAAAATCTCTAAATCTTTCATACTATTATATTAGTATAACATATTGCCAGAATGTAAAAGTTCTATGTTTTTTTGGTAATTTTGGTTGCACATTCACCCTGAGAAGAACCATTGATCCGCGGTTTTCATATATCAAATATATATAATCGTAAAAGGTTTAAGGTGATCGCATGGAAACCAATAATAAAAAAGCCATCTTGAATGAGCAACATGAACTTGCTGAAGAAGTCCTTGATATTTACAGTTTAAAAGTGTTTATCATTCTCGACCTTTTTCTGTTCTCCATTTTCTTTGGCATACTGCTGCATCCGCTACTGTCTTCTCTATGGCTTAACTTTTTATTGCCTTTGCTTTTTTTCACTACATTTACCGCTCTTCTTCAAATACTTGATATTTTCCATAAAAAAAGCTGACATCATTTTTGATGTCAGCTTTAGACGGGCAGGCAACCTCGATGAAAAATCAAGTTTGCCTACAGTTTTTTTATATGTGCACAATTTAGACGTTGATTTCCGCTCCAGGCACTCGCTTTCCGCAGGCGGTCCGGTAGCCTCCTCGGCGCTTTTGCGCCTGTGGGGTCTACCCTCGACTCGCTTTTCCCGCAGGAGTCTCGCACCTTCCACTTCAATCAACTTTGTTTTAAATTTTGGTTATGTTAAATAATATTGTTGTTTTTAGTCAAATAAATGAGCCCTTCTCTTATCAGAGGTCTCATAATCATTTTAACTTTTGAAATTACTCGTACTTACATAGCTTTGGAACTACAAAATCGGGAAAAGTCTTGATTATTTTTTTATATGTTGCGAAATACGATTGACTTGAGATAACCGCAATGTTATCTCCATCATAGCCAATCCAAAAAATACTTGTATCGACTTCTACTTTAACCACTACTGTTCCTGCAATTTTCCCTTCCCAATTTCCTTTCCATTCTCTTTGTTCTACACTAAATACATCTTTGTTTGTGGACCATAAAACTAAATCATTCCCACTACCAAGAGTAATATAGAAAGGGAAAATCTCCTGAAACTGCTTTTCATTCTGGATTTCAGTAACAACGTATCGGTTAGTTAAGTATCTATAACTGATATTGAATTCCTTGCAATTATGTTCAAACTCATCTTTGCAATAAGAAGAAACCTCAGCACAAAAATAAAGTGGAAATGCTTTAATATTTCTCATCCATAATGGCAGGAAATTTTGATTACATTCTGGTAGATAAAAGCCATCCATTGAGAAAACATATGGTGTAGTGCCTTCTATTGCAAACGGGAAAAAACCTCCAGCATCAGGATTTGAGTCAAAATATCTCTTCGGGAAATAGCCAACTTCTATATTCAATTTTCCGCCCCCGTAGTTCCAATGTATTCATTTATTAAAGGATAATAATCTTAACTCTTTATAAGTAACATCTGTCTTGAAAAGACAATTTTCTACTATATTTTGATGACAGCTTTTTAAATGACGCTCAGCCATGTTCCTTGACCTTTTTCCCTTTCTTCAAATGATACACGATTGTAGTGCCGAAAATCAGTAATATAAAGACAAAAAAGATCGCAGGCGGGATTTCGATCCCTGCAACTGCCATTAACATTTTTATTGCAATGAATCCGATAAGGACATAAGCGGCAGTTTCCAATTCTGGAACCTTATCTATCAATTTTAGAAATACTCCGGCCACTCCCCGCATCATCAAGACACCAATCATTCCGCCTGTCAAAAGGACCCAGACTTTTTCACTCACTCCGAAAGCGGCCAAGACACTATCGACGGAAAATGCTATATCCATCAATTCCACTGCCGCAACCGTTCCCCATAAAGTACCAAACATTCGGATCAGTATGCTGTTTTTACTCATTCCCTTGATTTCTTCGTCAATCCCAGCTTGTTTTTTTCTTTTATCCCTAAAGTATTTAAACGAGAGCCAACCAAGGTAGGCAGCTCCAATCACCTTCACCCACCAAAGCTTTATAAGGAAAACACCGATTCCAATCGCTATAAATCTAAAAGCATAAGCACCTAACAAACCGTAAAATAATGCTTTTTTCCGTTGTTTTTCAGGAAGGTGCCTAACCATTATAGCTAATACCAGAGCATTATCCGCTGATAGTAATCCTTCCATTAAGACGAGCGTTCCAATCAATCCCCAGCTAACCGGATCGGATAAAACCTCCACCCACATATGCCAGTCAAAAAATTGAGCATACGTTTGCACGATGTTATTTAACAACTCTGACATGATAAAGACTCCTCTGTTCCTATAACAGCTAATTTAAAAAACCTTTTAAAATAACATTGTTCCCAGTTATGATAAAAACTTTACTTTAAGTTTAAACACAAAATAAATACGTTGCAGGACAACGTATCATTCGATGTTTATTAAGTTTCATTTCATCATACTCTTCCACTTAAATAAAATCAACGAAACCCACCACTATGAGAGCTTTTGTTTACTCGTCCACTCTGGCGGCGTATTTTTATCCCAATATATTTTCCCTATATTATAATGGGTGGCAAATGAATCATGATGGGTATGATAGTGAAAATCGAACCAATGTCCTTCCAATGGGGGATTTTCCTGCCTTACATGGAATCTGATGATATCCTTGCCGCTGTTTGAATCATAAATATGGAATATTTTCTCGGCCCTGCCGGCACTCGGCTGCTCAGTGATTGTTAATTGCTGTAATTTTTCATCCGGAAATTGTGCAGCCATTTCTGTAATGGCTTCTTCCATTTTTGGTATTATGACCATTTTGAATTCATCGCCAATTTTTGGATTGATCTTATCGCCAAATTTCATAAATGCGTTTTCCTCTGCCTTATTCAGGATGTCCGATAAAAACTCCTCCCGGTTGAATTCCTCTTCAAGTTCATTCGAATCCTGCGAAGGAAGATAAGCTAATCCCTCTTCTTCCATTAAGCCTTTTTTAGTATCCTTTAACGAATCGGCTTCCGCTAACCACGCCAGATCTGAAGGAGTAACAAGACCAAACGTCAAAACGGATACTAAAATGACGAGACTTTTCCTGAACCATACCGCTGCTTTCAACTCACACTCCCCCTCCTTTTTTGTATTGTCTTTATATTTAGTATACTTTTATTTTTTGGTAATTACGAATATATAGTTACCCATGTTTTAAAAATCAAAAAAAAGGATAAATACCTATATAAAGTTTAATGAACTCGAACTTTTTAATAAATATCAATAAATTTACATTTAAATGAAGGATTTTGACGATTTTTGGAGAAATTAATTAGATTCAAGTCTTTTTAAGGAGGGGTCTTATATGGCTTCGACTGCCATGGTGGCTTTATGTCTTGTAACATTAGCATTTTTCGTATATTTATCATTTGCTGATTAAGAATAAATGAATACCTACGAAAAATCTCCTTGTCATTTTTCTACAATGACAAGGTTTTCTTTTCACCCAAACATAAGTTTACCTTTTTGGCAGATAAAAGGACTGAATAATGGAGGAATCATTTTGGAAAACAACAATGAGAAGATAAAAGATAAGGATTACAAAAGGGAAACTGCGAAAGGGAGCTCCGGAATGGTCGTTACAGCTCACCCTGTCGCAACTTCCATAGGGGAAAAAATATTACGTGAAGGTGGAAATGCTGTCGATGCGGCCGTCGCCATCCAATTTGCCCTAAATGTTGTTGAACCAATGATGACTGGTATCGGCGGAAGCGGTTTTCTTATGGTATATAATGCAAAAGATAAGGAAACGAAAATATACGACGGCCATGTAAGGGCACCTAAAGCCGCACATCGAAACATGTTTCTTGATGAAAAAGGGGAAGTCATCCCTTTTAAAGAGAGATCCATCAAAGCAACAGCGGTTGGCATTCCTGGAATACTGAAAGCTATGGATGAAGCACTCGCCGAAAATGGCAGCAAGCCATTGGCAGAACTTATCGAGCCATCCATTGAATTTGCTGAAAAAGGAGTTCCCGTCAATTGGGTTCTATGCGATGCTCTTAAAAACTTTGAATATCGATTGGGCGATGAAGCGCGTAAGTTCTTCATACCAAACGGAAAACCCTATCAGGATGGCGATTTGCTGATTAAAGAAAAATTGGCGAATACCTATCGGATATTACAACGTGAAGGAATTTCCGCTTTTTATGAAGGTGAAATCGGAGAGGGCATCATTTCCTGCATACAAGAACTTGGAGGGTTCATGGAGCTTTCTGATTTAAAGGGCTATAAAGCTACTATCGATGAACCAATGTATGGGACTTATAAGGATTATTTAATTGCTTCATCAAATGCGCCAAGTGCCGGCGGATTCACGGTCATTCAAATCCTGAAAATTTTGGAAAGCTTCCAAATCGAACAATATGACGCCCGTTCCTGGGAAAAATATTATTTAATCGCAGAAGCGATGCGTCTGGCATTTACAGATAAAAAAGCATTTCTCGCTGATCCCGAATTTGCCGAATTGCCATTGGCAGGTCTCATGCATGATGAGTATATAGCTAAACGCCGCTCATTCATTAATTTCAAGTCAAGAAATAATGCCATTGACTTCGGAAACCCTTGGATTTATGATTCCGTGCAACAAAGGGAAGTCATTCCGCAACCTAATGAAGAAGAGATCAGTGAAACGACGCACTTCACTGTCCGTGACAGATGGGGTAATATCGCAGCATGCACTTCTACAGTGGAACATCCATTCGGATCAGGCATCATGGTTTCCGACTATGGTTTCATGCTGAATAACGAACTGACTGATTTTGATTCCATTCCTGGCGGCATGAATGAAGTGCAGCCCAATAAACGCCCAGTCAGCTGTAAAAGCCCGACCATCATCTTTAAAGACGGCGAGCCGATCTTGACTTTAGGGTCACCAGGAGGACCAACCATCATCAGTTCAGTCGTCCAAACGATCATTAATGTACTCGATTTAAAAATGGATTTGAAAGCAGCCATCGAAGAACCTAGAATTTTCACTCCGATGGGGCCTCATATTGAATGGGAGCCTGGAATGGATATGACTAGCAAAGGCCACTTGGAAGCAATGGGCTTCGCCTTTAATGAAGTTCCCCACTCAATAGGGAATGTCCAAGCGATTCAAATCAACCCTGATGGCTCGAACTATGGTGCTGCCGATTCAAGCCGGGAAGGCTGTGCCATGGGTCTGGACGAAACAGATTATAAATCGTGATCACTGGATGGAAATGAAGCCAAAATGGAATTTGGATGTTTTTCTTTTTAGTACCTCAAATCCAAATTCCTCAAAGCGGGAGCTGCGGTAATGGTCTTTCAACACGACTCTCTTGCGCGCAACCCGCTTGGCTTCTTTCATTATTTCAACCGATAGATCCTTACCATCCGCAAAATGAGTCAGTCCCCTGATACCATTCGATTCCTGAATCGTTTCTTCAAACATGGGATCGAAATATACGACATCAAAATGATTATCCGGCAATGTTTTCAATATTTCGTAATGGTCACCCTGCCTGACCTCTATTCTTCTCATCGCAGAAATCATTTTTTCTTCTGCATCCTCCCATGTTTTCATTCCACGGTCCACGAGCAAGGCCAAATATTGATTTCCTTCCAATCCGACAACCCGTCCATGTTCACCCACCGCGAAACTTGCGACAATCGCATCAGAGCCCAATCCCAAGGTACAATCAAGCACAGCGTTCCCTTCATTTATATCTCCGGCAATGAGAAATGGATCACTCTCTCCGCGCATTATTCTTTTTATACGGATCATCGCCAGGTTCGGATGAAAAAAGAATGGTTCTTTTTCCTGGTATCGAAATAACTCCATCCTCTTTTTACCAAAAACAAGGCAATCATCTTCATTATGTTCCGCTTGGATATCTCTCACCGATCGTTTTCTTCTTGCTATAAAGGGGATTTGCAATTCTTCAGCTAACCTTTTGGCTAATATCATCGTTTCTTTATCGGCTCTTCCTACTGTTGTGACAAACATGAATCCTACCCCTTCATACTCTCTTAAAATTTGAAAAGAATGCCCTGTTTCCAGGACATTCCGCTTAATCACTTATTTACTTACTGAACGCTGCCAATAAATTTTCCATGATGGCTTCCATTGGCTGTCCTTCTATATCATGGCGCGGAATGAAATGTACGACCTCTTTGCCCTTTAAAAGAGCCATGGATGGTGAAGAAGGTTCTATTCCATCGAAGTATTCGCGCATTTTAGCTGTCGCTTCCTTATCTTGGCCTGCGAATACAGTTACCAAATGATCTGGCTTATTGTCCGCTTGGAGTACGGCTTGAGTAGCAGCTGGACGGGCTAACCCGGCAGCACAGCCGCAAACTGAATTCACGACCACAAGTGTCGTACCTTCCACCGATTCCATAAAGTTTTCAACCGCTTCAGCGGATTCCAACTCATCAAAACCTGCCTGCACCAGTTCCGCACGCATTGGTTTCACCATTTGTTTCATATATTCATCATATGCCATCGACATAAAAAAACCTCCTTGGTTACAATTCTTCAATTAGTATAATGATACTATATTCTTCAGTGCATATGCAAAAATGACGCTTAAAGCTTTGTAAAATTTCATTGTTCTTCACAAAGAAACATGGTGACAGAATCCAGTTTCATTCTGCCACCATGTTTTAGTCTTCCCTTTAAACTTAAACTTTCATCACTCCGCCTGAGCTGGCATTCGTCACAAGTTTGGAATAACGCGCTAAATAGCCTGTCCTGACTTTTGACTCGAAGCCTTTCCAATTGGCTTTGCGTTTTTCGAATTCTTCATCGGAAATTTCCAATTGGATTTTACGATTATTCAAATCCAATTCGATGATATCTCCATCTTCAACAAAGGCGATCGGGCCTCCCTCAGCTGCTTCGGGGGATATATGTCCAATGCTGATGCCTCGCGATGCTCCTGAAAAGCGGCCATCAGTGATCAAACCGACTTTCGCTCCAAGTCCCCTCCCGACGATTTGGGAAGTGGGTGCCAACATTTCCGGCATTCCCGGTCCACCTTTAGGCCCTTCGTAACGAATGACCACTACATCCCCTTCTTTAACCTTTCCGGTAATGATTCCGGAAAGTGCATCTTCCTGGGAATCGAAACAAATGGCCGGACCCCTGTGATAGCCACCAACTGATGCGTCAACGGCGCCCACTTTTACGATGGAGCCTTGAGGAGCAAGGTTACCGAACAATACCGCAAGCCCGCCACGCTCAGAATGGGGATTATCCAATGGATGGATTACATCCTTGTCCAATATTTCACAACCGGCAACATTTTCGCGGAGCGTCTTACCTGAGACAGAAAGGCAATCTCCATTAAACGCACCTGGTTTTTTGAGTAACTCATTAATGACGGCACTTACACCACCGGCATTATGTACATCTTCAATATGGTAATCGGATGCCGGTGCAATTTTCGCTAGATGCGGTACGCGGTTAGCTATTTCATTTATGCGTTCCATCGGATATTCAAAACCTGCTTCATGTGCCAATGCAAGCGTATGAAGCACGGTGTTCGTCGAACCGCCCATCGCCATATCCAAGGCAAAAGCGTTATCAATTGCATCAATCGTCACGATGTCACGAGGCTTGATATCCTGTTTGATTATCTCCATCAACTGTTTAGCTGATTTCTTAACGAATTCCTTACGTTCTTCGGCTACTGCCAAAATCGTTCCATTTCCCGGTAGCGCAAGTCCCAATCCTTCAGCCAGGCAGTTCATGGAGTTTGCTGTGAACATTCCTGAACAAGAACCGCAAGTAGGGCATGCAACTTGCTCGATCTCCTGCAAATCCTCTTCATTGATATTACCTGCTTGATAAGCACCCACCCCTTCAAAAACGGATGTTAATGAAAGAGATTTACCATTTTTATCTTTACCTGCTTTCATGGGTCCGCCGCTTACGAATATTGTAGGAATATTGACACGAAGTGCTCCCATCATCATTCCCGGCGTTATCTTGTCACAGTTTGGAATGCACACCATACCGTCAAACCAATGTGCCGATACAACAGTTTCCACGGAATCTGCGATGATTTCACGGCTTGGCAAGGAATAGCGCATACCAATATGACCCATTGCAATTCCATCGTCTACCCCGATCGTATTAAATTCGAAAGGAACACCGCCCGCTTCGCGAATCGCTTCCTTCACTATTTTTCCGAATTCCTGAAGGTGGACATGACCTGGAACGATATCGATGTATGAATTACAAACCGCGATGAACGGTTTACCGAAATCTTCTTCTTTAACCCCTGCTGCCCGCAACAGACTTCTATGTGGAGCTCGATCGACCCCTTTTGTAATCATGTCACTTCTCATATTTGATGTAGACATTTGTTGTACCCCCAATTTCCGCTAAATGTTTAATGATTCAGAATAATATAATTTTTAGTATACTCTAAAAATTCTAACATATTTATAGACAAATGCAACCATTCTTCACTAAATATCTACAAAAATCATTTTACTAAAATAATAGAGTTCCAATTTATAGATTCGACCTCAGGGGAACCCCTTTCAAACGATTGGAAATGATCCTAAAAAAATAAAAAGGCATGCGGATTATATCAGCCGCATGCCCTTTTCCGGGTCAATTCAAATCACTTGTCATTCGCTTGTCTTGATTCCGTCATTTGCTTCCAAACCGAACCTTTTGCTTCTTCGCCATTTTCTATTCGGTCTATAGCCATCTTGACCTGCAGGGCCACTTCGAATTCAGGATCCTGTTCCGCTTGTTTAAGATAAGGGAGGGTCGTTTCATTTCCCACTTCGTATAAAAACATCGCGGCACGCCATCTAACCAATTTATTTTTATCCGAAAGTGATTGAGACATTTCTCCCATCGCTTCTTCAAAGCCAAGATCTGATAAACAATCACCAGCAGTACGTCTTACGGCCGCGCTTTTATCTTTCAAGGCTTTATACAAGCTCGGAAGCACTTTTCTATCTTCAATCATACCCAAGTATACTACCGCGAGCCTTCGAATGGAGACTTTACTGTCGGAGAGTGCCATATCCAATACTGGAATATCATCAACCGTAGGATCTTCCATTTGTTCTAAAGCCTGATAACGCTTTTCCCAGCTTTCATCATTCAGCATTTCTGCGGTCAGTTTAATTTTTGGACGTTTCAAAATTGCTTCCTTCGTATCGACCATTTCTTTTGCAGCTGCAACTAGCCGATTAATTCGATCTTCCGGATAAGCTGCAATCAGTTCATCCGATACTTCCTTCACGATATCTTCCATATCACCATATCTTACGCCATAATCCTTCCATTTTCGAAGCAGGACTACATTATCATCTTCTTTTTGGGCAGCAGCAATGCCCTTTATGAAATAATCCGGTAAGGCAAAACGTTTTTCGTGTTGACTATCACTTGCTTTAATTTGCATCGGAATGCCCTTGAATTGTTGAATGGCAACAGTTACTTCACCGTAATGTTCATTTAATGCCCTTTGTTGATTTTGTTCCTCGGTTTTTTCACCAAAGACCTGACGGATTTGGACCAAGATATCTTTCCAATCATATTTCGCGTTTCGCTCAACGGCTAAGAAGTCCGCAACATGATATACCCCTTTCACTCCCTCGATCGTAAATAAATCCCTTATCAGCTTGGGTGCTTGGTCAGCTTGATCTTTCTTATAATTATTGCTTTTACCAGCTAATAGCTCTTCTGTTAAATTGATTTTCATTGTATTCGGACTTGGTGTAGGTTCTATCGACTTAATTTTCAATGCATTTCTCTCCTTTGACAAGACGTTTTCATGTACTAGATATTATCACATCGGCAACAGATTCTCATGCAATTGAGATTGGCAAAAAAAAAGACTGATCCAAGTTTACTTCCTTGGACCAGTCACCACGCTCATTCTTCTTCCAATTTTTCCGCTAAATACGCCCATCTTTCCATCAAATGGTCTAATTTATCCGTTAGTTCCTTTTCTTCTTCAAGAAGCAGGCGGACTTTTTCAAAATCGCTTCCCGCTGCTGACATTTCTGATGTTATGTCTTTCAAGCGCAGCTCGGCCCGCTCCATGTTCCCTTCTATCTCTTCCCATTCCTTACTTTCCGCATAGGTCAGTTTTTTCTTTTTCTTTTCGGTCCGGTTCATCTGTGGCTCTGGTGCTTTTACTGGCACAGCCTCTTCCGTCTTGTCTTCCAAGAACTCTGAATATGAGCCGTAATAAAAGTCAATGTCACCTTTATTCTTGAAAACAAGAAGCTGGTGGCACGTTTTATCCAAGAAATACCTATCATGTGAGACAGTAATGACTACCCCTGAAAACGTTTCTAAATAATCCTCAAGAACGGTCAAGGTTTGCGTGTCCAGATCATTCGTCGGTTCATCCAAAAGCAGGACATTGGGTGCCGACATCAATATGTTAAGGAGATATAATCGCCTTTTCTCCCCACCGGACAGCTTACGAATTGGTGTCCCATGCGATCCCATTGGAAATAAGAACCTTTCAAGCATCTGCGCAGCCGATATGAAACTACCATCTTTAAGGGCGATTGAATCCGCCGTTTCCCGAATATACTCTATCATGCGCAAATTCTCATCCATATCGACACTTTCTTGCGTATAGTACCCTATTTTCACGGTTTGCCCTTTTTCCAGGTTTCCTTCATCTATGGATTCCCTTCCTGCCAGGATATTCAACAAGGTTGACTTTCCGCTGCCATTATTACCGACGATCCCAATTCGATCACCTGGTTTGAAGAGGAAGGAAAAATGGTTGATGATGGTTCGATCACCGAAGGATTTAGATACATCCTGCATCTCAAGTACTTTTTTCCCAAGACGGGCACCGCTTAATTCCATTTCCAGGTTCTCGGTTTTCTGCTTATCCTTTACACCTGATTCCAATGTTTCGAAGCGTTGGATCCTGGCCTTTTGTTTCGTTGTCCGGGCCTTTGCACCCTTACGGATCCAGGCCAGTTCTTTTTTGAATAGACTTTCCTTTTTCGTTCTTTCAGCCGATTCATTCTCTTCACGAATGGCCTTTGATTCTAAATAATCCGCATAGTTTCCTTTGTATTCGAAAAGCTGGGTCTGGGCAATTTCCCAAATCTTATTGGACACACGATCAAGGAAATATCGATCATGGGTTACAAATAAAACGGATTTTTGATATTTACCTAAATATTCTTCAAGCCAAGTGATGCTTTCAAAATCTAGATGGTTCGTAGGCTCATCCAAAATCAATAAATCAGGGGTCTCAATCAAGGTTTTTGCAAGGGCCGCACGTTTTTTTTGGCCGCCTGACAGTTCCCCCAGTCTCCTTGAATGATCAGGAAGTCCAAGCTTGGTCAGTATCGTTCTGGCATTGGCACTTGTATCCCAGGCGCCTAGCGTGTCCATATCCTGCTGCTGTTTTAACAAACGGTCCTGTATTGCGCTATTCTGCGGGTCTACTTGAAGTTGAATGAGCGTCTTTTCATACTCTTTAATCAACGAAAATACAGGAGTTGAACTTTCATACATATATTCCATGATCGTCAATTTCTCATCAAAATGCGGATCTTGGGACAGATAGGAAATCGTATAATCATTCGGATGATCCTTCGTTCCTAAATCACTGTCTTCCAGCCCTGCGATGATATTCAATAATGTCGATTTACCGGTGCCGTTTATCCCAACGATCCCGATTTTTTCCCCTTCGGTAATGGAAAAAGAGACATCTTTAAAAAGCAGCTTTTCCCCTTGGGTTTTCATTACATGTTCCATGCTAAAAACTTTCATAATCGTACATCCCATTCCTTATTAAATTCCTCTAAAAATCCTACCATATACTCATGCCTTTCACTAGCAATCTTCTTGGCTGTACAAGTATTAAGCATGTCTTGCAAGCGCAATAATTTTTCATGAAAGTGATGAATGGAAGAGCTTTTGCCATTCCTGTATTCCTTCTTGGTCATGTTTTCCCTAATGGGCAATGAAGGATCATACATAAGCTGTCCCTTCTTTCCGCCAAATGCAAATGTCCTGGCTATGCCTATGGCACCAATTGCATCCAAGCGGTCCGCATCCTGAACAATTTCAGCCTCTATCGAAGGTAGCCTCATCTGCCCTGCACTAAATGAAATTGTATTGATGATCTGTTTGATGGCATCAACACTATCAATATCCAACTTTATTTGATCAAACCAAGCATCAAGCTTTTTCCAGCCCCCATCGGCCTCCTGGTTTAGTTTATCATCAGGGATATCATGAAGCAGAGCCGCCATTTCAATGATGAACTCATTTCCTACTCGTTCTTCTTTTGCAATATGTAAAGCCAGCTTACGAACACGATCGATATGGAACCTATCATGGCCGCTGGCATCAGAATTCAATCGGTCATATACATACTTCTCCGTTAACTCAATCATCGTTTGTTTCATTTCACCACTCCATGTCCTTTCTATTTTACCATGGTTCTCAATAATGGTGTGCTTTAATCTTCATTGAACCAACTGAGCCCAATCGTCTGTTCACCGGTATGCACCCCGATGGCGCTCCCCAGTGGGGATACATGGATCAACACATGAGGGAATTCTTCGGAAATCATCTTTTTCCATTTTTGTGCCTGCTCCGACACTCCACCATATAATATGGTGCATTCCTTTACTGTTCCCGCTTCGACTGATCTGCGAAAATCAGTGAAGATCTGTTTTTCCGCTTTTTTAAGGTTCCGAGGTTTAGATTTAGTATGGAGCACACCATTTTCAATTGAAATGATGGGTTTAAAGCTCAGCAGGCTTCCTAGAATATACTGTGCGTTTGTTAACCTGCCGCTCCGATGCAGCTGATCTAAAGAGCCTATCATTACATAGGTCTCATGGTTATCCGCATACATTCTCGTTTTGACGAATGCTTCATTGATGGAATCGCCATTCTCAATACAATGCATGAGCCGTTTCAAGATTAATAGCATTGGAAAGGAAATAAGTAAAGTATCAAAAACGTCAACAGGGATCGTAACCATTTGTGCAGCTTGCCTGCTCGCAGAAACCGTCCCGCTCAATTCACTGGAAAGATGTACGGCTATGATTCGATCATAGCGTTTTTCAAGCTCCTTATATAATTCCTGGAATCGGCCGACCGAGGGCTGTGACGTGGTGGCCGTGATTTTTTCCTCACTCATCCGCCGATATAATTCCTCAGGTAATAGGTCGACGCCATCTTCATATTCCTTCCCATCGATGATGACGACCATCGGAACGATGTATACATGTTCATTCAATGATAATTCTTCATCTAAAGTTCCCGTACTATCTGTTACCCATGCAATTCGTTCCATGGTTTCCCCCCTCATTTGTGTCTTCTATTATATTCAATATCCCAACCATCTGTCCCCTTTTAAAAACGGATGCATGCAATAAATATCTTCCCTCAAGAAAAGAGCCCAACAGAAACTTTCCGTTGGACTCGATTTCATACTTCATATTAATTTTTTTATATCTTCTTCCATTTCCAGAGGTTTTGTTTTAGGTGCAAACCGGCTGACGATATTTCCATTACGATCAATCAAGAACTTTGTAAAATTCCATTTTATCGATTTGGACCCCATCACTCCAGGAGCATTTTCAGTCAGATATCTGAATAAGGGATGGGCTTCCTTTCCTTTGACATTCACTTTTGCGAACATCGGGAAGGTTACACCATGATTCAATTTGCAGTATGAATCGATTTCCAGATCATCACCAGGCTCCTGATTCAAAAACTGATTACATGGAAAACCAAGCACGACTACCCCATCCTCTTTATATTGCACATACAGACTTTGCAAATCATCATACTGTGGCGAAAAACCGCATTTGCTTGCGGTATTCACTATAATCATCACTTTCCCTTTATATTCCTCAAGCGAGATTGTTTCGCCATTGATTTTATTGACTTCAAATTCGTAAATGGACATGAATGATCTCTCCCTTTAGTATGATGATTCATTTTACCGTATTTAAAGGTAGGTTTACCAACTTTAATCCTTTTCCTATCATCCAGGAATCTTCACTGCTTGAATGGATTGAATCAAATACTCTACCATGTCTTCCAAATCATCCATTTGCTCTTCTCTTACAAGCCTTCCAAATGAAATTTTATATATAGAAGAAGTAATGGGTTGCACTTTTTTACTGACCGTTTCGCTGGTCGTCACTGATATGATTCTCTGATCTCCCCAGATTTTTTCCAGGTCACTCATCAATTGTTCAGCATTCACTTCATCAAGCTTTTTAGGAAAAGAAATGAATATATTGACCGTGCAGCCTGAATGCGTATCATCAATAGCTGCATCGAGTAACTCCGAACTTAGGTTATGTAGGGAAGCGTGTAGCTCAATGGCACCGCTAATCGAAATGGGCGCGTTTGTTTTTTTCAATTCCATCTCGATCTTATATGATCTGGACATGGTTGAGAGATTCACTATATCATCACGGTTTATGACCAATATATCCCCAATGAAGTCACGATCGTAAACCGCTCCCTCCAATACCACTTTCATGTTTTCAAATGCTGTAGGATCAAACAATCTCCAAACACCTCTCCAACTTCATAGTTAATGTATTCCGATCTTCCCATTTTACCATTCCCAGGCCATTTCCTTCGGGATTTACAAGAAATTATTAAAATAGCTTTTCTATTCAATAATTTTCTATATAATTAAAATATTATGATTTTTGAAGAAGGAGGCTAATCATGCCAATTAGAATTCCGGAACAACTGCCAGCAAGGGAAATTTTAGAACAGGAAAATATCTTCGTAATGGATGAGCAAAGAGCTACCAATCAGGAAATCCGTCCATTGAATATATTAATTTTAAACCTAATGCCAGAAAAAGAAAAAACGGAGGCCCAGTTACTGCGCTTTCTTGGCAATACTCCCATTCAAGTAAATATATCATTCCTGCGCTTAAGCACACATGAATCAAAGAACACAAGTAAATTTCATTTAGATCAGTTTTACAAATCATTCAATGATATTCGCACAAAGAAATATGACGGCTTGATCATTACAGGCGCTCCAGTGGAAAAGCTGGAGTTTTCAGACGTTAATTATTGGGAAGAACTGCAGAGCATCATGAACTGGTCAAGTGAAAATGTCACATCCACCCTACATATCTGTTGGGGGGCACAAGCTGCCCTGTACCATCATTATGGAATAGGCAAGTACGAACTTCCAGAGAAATGCTTCGGGGTATACACTCATGAGGTCCTTGAACCGAATGAAAATCTAGTCCGCGGATTCGATGATTATTTTATGGCCCCTCATTCACGCTATACGGATATTGACTATCAAAAATTAGTTAACCATCCTGAATTGAAGGTTCTCGCACAGTCCGATCAAGCTGGTGTATTGATGGCTGCTTCAGTTGATGGAAAAAGAATTATGGTTACCGGCCATTTCGAGTATGATGCCGATACCCTTGGTGAAGAATACAAGCGCGATAGGGAACGCGGGATCAATACGCAACTCCCTGAAAATTACTTTCCTGATAACGATCCGACCAGGATACCTCTTCACCGCTGGAAGAGCCATTGCAGCCTGATGTTCTCGAATTGGCTGAATTATTATGTCTACCAATCAACCCCTTATGAGTGGGATTGAAAGGGTAAGAAAAAAGAAGCTTTCACTTTGAAATGAATCGCTTTTTTATGGCAGACACATCCGATCATCATGGGAAACAACCTGAGTAGCTGACTCAGGTTGTTTGTTTCATGATTCCTTATTACCGAAATATACCTCTTCAAAAGGTTGGACGACCACAAATCCTTGTCCTTCGAATTTCATTTGAACGGATTCGCCGCTTCCCCTTCCAAAAAACGACTTCAATGAAACATCCGTTACGAATTCAGGCTGCAATTCCCCTGACCATGCTACTGTGGCATTCGGGTCGGTATAAACTGGATTCCCAGGTTCCACCATTAAAGTAAGAGGCTCATAATGGGAAGTGAATGCGACCATGCCTCTCCCCTCGAGCCTTACGTTGAACAATCCGCCCGCCAATAACCCGGCAATGCGCCGCATCATTTTTATATCCCATGAAATCCCCGGCTCAAATGCGAGTAAATCATTTCCGTTAACACAGATCGATTCACCATTTAACTGTAAAATGGAAATCTTCTTCCCTTGATCCGCGACGTATAGCTTGCCGCTTCCGGTCGCTTTCATCAGGGATGCACCCTCACCGGTTAAGGCTTTTTTAAAGAGTTTACCAAAACCATGCTCCAAAATACCTTCCCGCTCGAATTTAATTTGGCCGCGATAAGAAACCATCGTTCCCATTTTTGCCCAAATCTGCTTTTCCAAATTAATCTCCAGGATTCGTTCCGTTTCAAGTTCAAATAAACCTTGACCCTTATCCTGCTGTTTCGTCTTTTCAACGAATTGATCGATTTGATACTTCTCCATCACTGCCCCACCTCTTTTTGAAAGAGGAAAAGCCACATGAACGATACAGCTTGCTTTAATTCCTTTGAAAAATGTCCGAGCTTTGTATAGTCCACCCCTCTCTTTGCTACGCCGGTATCAGCCACTGCCTTCCATCCCGTTTCTAAAGCCATTTTTTCAAATTCCCACGGCTGCATGGTATTCATGATGACTTCATCTCCCAATAACCGGTGGAAGCTGAATTTTTTTCGCGGCTCAGCTGTTGGACCAAGTATTCCAAAACAGACATAACCTCCAGGCTTTATTACCCGTTGGATTTCCTTCAACACCGTTAAGGGTTCACCCGTATATTCCAAAGAATTAATGACCATTGCCGCATCCATTTCTTCATCTTCGAAGGGAAGGTTATAAAAATCCCCTTGCAGGAAAGAAAGTCCTGGTTGTTGAGCGGTTTTCCCCTTTGCAAATTCAATCATCACATTGGATAAATCAACTCCAGTTACTCTAAATCCCGCTTCGGCCAATTTCAAGGAGCCAACTCCATCTCCACAGCCTATGTCAGCCACCTTCACTCCCGAAGGTACATATTCAGAAAAGAAGGGAATGATGTTTTTCCGACTCCCCGTTTCCCACATTTCTTGCGAATTCTTCACCCACATAGGTGCAAAAACATCCCATTCCTTTTCCGACTCTTTATGCCATGTATGTATATTCATAAGAAATTCACCCTCCCATTTAACCCCTAATCAATAAGTTGCTGAAAAACACAAAATCACTTCGTTTTCCCGAATCAAAATACCGGGGCCTCTTTATAGCTATTCTGTTCATAATCAAAAAATCCTCTTTTAAAACGTCACTCCCCTTTACACCTTATTTGTAAAATAACCATGCCCGATTCAAGAAGAGAGATGATATTAATACATAAAAAAAACTGCCAGCGGCAGCTTATTTTGAATTTTCTTCATTTCTTTTTTGTATCTTACGTAAATCCTCGACACGGTCAGAAGATTCTTCAAAGAATTCAACCAGGTCTCCAATCCTATCGATGGCATTCCAACTAAGGTGGTGTTCAATCCCCTCTACATCTTGATAAATATTTTCTTCCTTGACCCCAATCAACCTTAGCATCTGTTCTAAAAGTTCATGACGATATACGAGCCTTTTACCAACTTTTTTCCCATTTGCGGTTAAAACGAGACCCCGGTACTTTTCATATATCAAATATTTTTCCTGATCCAGTTTTTGTACCATTTTTGTAACAGAAGATGGGTGGACGGAAAGATTTTCGGCAATATCGGAAACTCTTGCATATCCTTTTTCTTCAATAAGTAAATAAATTTGTTCTATGTAATCCTCCATGCTCGGTGTAGGCATTCGGAATCCTCCCATTCAAACGCATATCTAAAAATTTTACTATATTAACGGCCCCGAAACAAGAAGATATAAGTCTCAGGGCGCCTTTAATGATGTTTCATCTCAAGTTTGCTTGATGTTTTGTTCTGTTGGGAATGTAAAACTGATCTTCTTTTCAGCATCGGACCACGATAGAATGGCATCAAAGGTCTTTTCCCCTTTTTTAAAACCGCTTATCAGATCCGTTTCACCGCTCGCCAACAGCTTTTTTATATTTGCTTGACTGATTTTCTTATTAAGGATTTTTTTGGAGATGGTGAAGTTACACTTTGTTTTTTGATAACTTACACATCCATAGAATTCCCCTTTATCGACAATCTTAGAACCGCATAGTTTACAGCTGCCCACAGATGCCGAGCTTCTTTTTTTAGAGCCGCTCCGTTGAATCGACTCGGTATCCAGCCCTTGAAAATCCCAGTTTTCCGATGATTCCATGGCATCACTGATGATTTTTGCCGACATCTTTTTAACAGCCTCCATAAAGCCGCCAGCTGAAGCCTTTCCTTCACCAATTTCCCTTAAACGCTGTTCCCATTTGGCTGTCATCTCGGGTGAAGCCAGGATTTTCTCCCCGATGGCCGTAATCAGCACTTTCCCTTTATCTGTCGCAAACACCTGATTTTTTTTGACATTGATGTATTTACGGTCCTTGAGCATGGTAATGATGCCAGCCCGAGTTGCTTCGGTTCCGAGGCCCTCGGTTTTCATCAGTACTTTTTCTAACTCTTCATTATCCAGATGCTTTCCGGCTGTTTTCATCAAAGTGATCAGCTGACCTTCTGTATAGCGCTTAGGGGGCTGGGTTTTTCCTTCTTTCACCTTTATATTGGCGACATTTCCAGTATCCCCTTTGGAAACGGACGGTAAAATGATATCATCATCCTTGTCATCTTGGAAAATCACTTTGCGCCATCCCTCTTGAATCTGCTGCTTGCCTTTAGAAATGAATTCCGCACGCTTATCAACGAGCGTTTTAATGGTGGTGTAATCGAAAATCGCTTTCTCATAATGGGCCGCAATCAACCGGCGTACCACCAAGTCATAAATATTCCGTTCTTCGGCGGAAAGCCGCTTCGGGTCGGTTACCTGCTCCGTCGGGATAATTGCATAGTGATCAGTCACTTTTTTTTCATTTACAAACCTTTTATTATTCATGATGTTCGGTTGTGGCAAAGGAAACAGGGATTCATATTCTGAAAATCCGCTTAGTTTTTGCAAGATATCGGGAAATGTTTCGGCTTCCCCTTCCGTCACGTAATTGGAATCTGAACGTGGATAAGAAACGATCCCTTTTTGATATAAACTTTGTACTATATCAAGCGTCTGTTTCGGTGAATATTTATAAATCTTGTTCACTGTCGCTTGCAATGACGATAGATTAAATAACAAAGGCGGCTGAAATTCTTTCCTTTCAGTATCCATTTCCGCTATTTCAGCTTCCTTACCCTTACAAAAAGCGGCAATTTTATCAGCCATTTCTTTTGTCTTGATTCTCGGATCATTATTCAGCTGCCATTTACCCTGATATTTCTTACCGTCCATCTTGAAATCTGCGAACACTTCCCAGAACGGTTCAGACTTGAATTGCTCAATTTCCATTTCCCGCTTTACTATCAAAGCAAGAGTCGGTGTCTGAACCCTTCCAGCTGAAAACACATCCGAAACACCCCTTTGTTTCAATAAAATACTATACGCTCGCGAGGCATTCATTCCCACAACCCAGTCCGCACAAGCTCTCGTATACGCTTCATAATAAAGCGGCCTGGTTTTTTCTTCGCTCTTCAGATTTTGAAATCCCTCATAAATCGCTTTCGGGGTCAAAGAGGATATCCATAAACGTTTCATCGGTTTATTGACATTGCATAAGTTAACGATGTTGCGTACAATCAATTCTCCTTCACGCCCGGCATCACCTGCATGAATGATTTCATCGACTTCCGTTTTCCTAAGCAAAGTCTTCACAACATTGAATTGCTTTGCCTTTTGCCGTGTCACTTCATATTGAAATTTCTCAGGAATCATCGGCAACGTTTCCATCGACCATTTTTTCCATTTTGAATGATAGGTTTCCGGCGAAACAAGTTGACATAAATGTCCGACGGCCCAAGTTACATAAGCTCCATCGGGGAAAAGTTCATTCGGCATGATTTCTATATAGCCTTGCTGTTTTTTCGTTTTAAATTGAGCCGCTAGCGTTGAACCTTGATCTGGTTTCTCCGCAATGATTAGCTTCATGATCATCTTCACCTAATCCGTTACAAAATATCTTTCCCCTATCATTATACCTTAATTATCACAATCGGCTAGATATGACTTCGTTTTTACTGAACTGATAGTAGAAAGCATGAAATGATTGCTTATCTTCGGTGAAGAGGATTTCAGGGAGATGAAAAAGTCCGCCTAAATATTAGAAGGTTAATAGGTAAAAACTTCGAATTTGGGTGAATCGGAGTATATACAAATTGTACAATATTAAATGTGTGGTTCAATACTTTTCACTGTTTAGATGTAGTAACCTAAATTTTTGAGAAAAGCTAACAAAATTGGATATACATTAATCAAATATTTGGAAAAGAAACTACAATTATCTTAGTTGGATTGAACACAGTTAATTATGGCCCCTAAAAGCCCTTATATATAAATACAATCCATTATGAATAGAGATTGATCAAAAAGGGTTATTTTCTAGAGATTTAGTATACAATTTTTAATAGTAGTTTGATTACTAGTGATCATTTTAGTTCTAAATCAACCGTTAGCATTCCTGTAGAGCGTTAAATATCGGCTTTGAAAAAAACAAAGCCCCTCAGTATGATGAGAGTACACACAAACAAAAACTCATCTTAAGGAGAAAGCTCTATGAATTTTAAAATGCAAAACAAACAAAATCAACTAATTGAAAGAATCACGAATCATCATCTTGTTGTAGGAATTGATATTGCACAACAATTTCACGTTGCTCGAGCTGTTAACTATCGAGGAATTTTGGTCGGTCATCCTCTAACCTTTGAAAATAACGATGAGGGGTTTACAAATTTCTAAGTTCGATCAAAGAACTTAAACGAATAAACCGTTTAGACACCGCCATCGTGGGAATGACTAGGCTGGTTGGGACGTAGATCTCATATAACTAGCGAAGCTGTGACACTACAAGGAGAAATAGGGTAACCGGCAATCCACTAGATTAGGAGGATATTTAGAATGAATACAGTCGTTGGTCTGGATATTTCAAAAGGGAAAAGTCAAGTCCAAGCTTTCTTGGATAAAAATCAGCCTTTCTAAAAAGCTTTAAAGTAGCACATACTCTTGAAGGGATTAATAAAAATGTGGTTTTCTTCAACATAAAGAGTTCATCTCAAAAATCAAATTTCTTTTAGTATTCCACTTCTGATTTCCATTATAAATAAGCAGCTATTACACTAACCTCCCTCAATAAACTAAACACATTCTCACACCACTATTAATATAAATATCCAGTTTTGTTTGTAAGTTTTATTCCATTAAATGGCCCTTAAATGTAAAAATGAGCGCGATCCTTCATACAGGAAAGCGCCCTTTTCTTGTTCAATTACTTTTATATAAATACGCTTGTTTGCTACCGAATTTGATTAAATTCTTCAAGATGTAAAACCAAAAATACTTTATGTTTACGAAATGAGAGTAGAAGATTTATCTTCATTTAATATGGCTTAATAGGAATAGGGTGCATGATTTACACTGATTTTGGATATGTTTCGGAAACTTGAATGTATAAAAGCGAGCTAAGATGTCATCATCAATCTTTATTTTATTCTCCGAGTTTGACTGAATCTACTGGGACGAATCTTTTTATGGATTCGCCAACAATTTTTCTTCATTTGACCCAAGCTTGATCGTGTATTCAGTCGATATCCATAAGCCTGTATTCTCATTTCTTCCTTGGAGAACATATTTCGTGTTGTTTTTGCCCATACGTTCTGCAGCTGCTTTCGCAAGCTTGCCGATATCACCTGTTTTGAGGCGGTTGATAATTAAACCTAGTTTCAAACTGTTAATTGTCAGCATTTCATAATCTGTACTGCTGTCTCCAGCTACGAATATCGGACCGTATCCGCCCCGCTTTTTGGAGATGGCCTGTTCGATCACTTCCACCTTACCTTCTCGAGCAGTGATAGGCCAATTGTCTTCATATTCTGCTTGAATAATTCCTTCCTTCTTTTTTAATCTCATCCCAAAGACATTTTCCTTTGGAAGGTTGTAGCCGTATTTTGGATTTGACGAAAATACCTCCACCACCTCTTCCATCGAAGCCGAAATAACATAAACGTCAATCCCATTCTCCATAAAAGTATGCATTAAGTTTGCGATTTCCGAGGCCAGACGCAGTCCTGTTGTATAGGTAACTTCAACAGTACCGGCTTTTCCTAACATGGACGCAGGACTTATAAGCGTCACCGATGCCATTTGCGCCCCTAAATTATAATCATTTGAAGCCTCTGCAAGCTGCTGAACTTCTTCGGTCGACATGTTGGCAAATAAATAAAGCACCCATGGATATCCGATTTCAACACCGTATGTTTCCCCAATGGCTTCATACAGAAAGTACATTTTCGCTTTAAAATCTTTAAATTGATCAGTTGAATGTAGCGTTTCTAACCGCTCTTTTCCATTCATCCCATTATAGTTGGAATAAAGAAATTCGTAATCGCGCTTCAGATCCTCGGCGATTTGCTTGAGAGTGACTGCATCTCCTTGAAGGTTTTTAAACTCGTGTGAAAAGGGTCCATTCGGCACATTCTTTTTGATCACTTCATAAAACTCTTCCGGTTGCATGTTATATGCCAAGTGATCAATTTGATAAAGAAAGAGGGCCTCCTCCGTATCATTCATGATGCTCGTATGATCCCAATCAAAAACAACATAAGGTTTTCGTTTTGGATCGTATCCTGTACTTCCAGCACCATGCTTATCAATTAGGTTTTGAACAGACTTATAGGTGTCAGGAGCCCATTTTCCTTTATCCAACACTTGAATACAATGGCCCTCCCTTTTTTGCGGAGTCGAAACTGCTTTTCCGCTTGCAGCCGCTCCTAAGGAAGCAGACAAAAACAAGCAAATAACGATCATGCCAAATAAAGCCTTTAATTTGGTTCTATTATTCATATTATCCCCCCTGAAAAATGCAAAAGACGCCTGCCCAATAGCTCGTTATTAGCTATTGAAACAGGCGCCATTGCCGATTGATTCTTTTATTTGTAAATACTATCACGAATTTTCAAAATAATCAAATATTTATTTGTGATTCTTTTCTTATCGCAAATGCAGCTGGCAAGACCAAAAGAGCTGAAACTAAAAGAACTCCGATCGTTGGTATAATAACTGAAATAGCTATACCAACCGGCCGTTGGAAATATCTTATTCTTTGGTTTATAAAGTCTAAAGAGCGTCGTTATAGTGAAATTAAAGCTTTTTTAGGCGATATTCCCCAATGTTCTCATAAAAAGCAACTTCGAGAACTAGAAACAGATGGCTTAATTAATCGCAAGATATATCCAGAGGTTCCTCCTCGAGTTGAATATTCATTGACCACAAAAGGAGAGGAATTCATTCCTATTATTGATTTGATGGAAGAATTCGGGAGGAAGTTTGGAGAGCAAGTTGATTAATTAAGACAAACGTTACCCCAATACCAGAGAAATTAAAAACAAAGGTGCACTCAGTAGAGGCACCTTTGTTTTTAATTCATAATGTATTTTTGTAAATCTATAAATAACCATACTGTTTTGAGGAATAATGCGTACTATTCCGGCTAAGCTATCCGGACCCCTTAATATTGTAATTCTGAGTGCATAAATAAGCCCTTCCATTCCGCCTCTTTTTTTAAAATACATTATCTAAGTATGAAACTGTATTAAATCCTTCTTCCTTTAGTTGCATAAGATAAGAGCTGCCTTAAAGACAGCTCCGATCTTCAGATAAAGCCAACCATTAGTTCATTTAGAAAGGCAATTTCCATTTTATTACTTTCCAGGGTATGGATAGAGTATCACTCAACAAGCTGATCCTCAATAAAATGCTTACTCTTGATAACCTTTCCTTCCTTATTTTTATCATAAACATTGTATTCTTTTTGTGTTTCAGCATCTGACCAAATGATATATGCAATTAGATCATTCTTATGATGTTCTAGCCGATCTGTATTCATGTAACTTTCATCAAGCTGCCAGTCTCTTGGCAAATCTTCACTTTCCCTATAAAAGGATATATCAAAAATCCTGTTTTTTCCTTCTATTACTTTCATTTCTTCTTCAACCGAATGTTCCTTACTGTATTTTTCTACTATTTCTTTCAATTCAATTAAATCTTTTGGTGGATTTAGAATCATATAATGCTTTTTAACAGTCACATCTTCTTCATCCTTTTTACCAAAGATCTCTTCTGTATTTTCAATTTCGAAAATCTTTGTTTCCCCACTTGATTCCTCATTCTTTTTACATCCAATTAAGTTTAATGGAATTAAGAATATACAAATCATTAAAACTATAATTTTTAAATTAACTTTAATCACTCAATTTCCCCTCAAATGGTACATCCATTTCCATTACAGTAACAAAGGGCTTATATTTGCCATTATATTCATCATAATGCTGTAAGACAAACCAGGAACGGAATCCTGCTAAGTTGACATACTCCTTCTCAACATCTGGCCGATCCAACCCAAAATGATCATATAAACGAACACGCATGACTCCTTTAAAATGATTATTCTCTACAGAAAAATCTTTTACGGATACCGTATTCCCCCAAGTATCATTTACTGTAATTGTAAGACCACCTACTCGATCACTCCAAGTGCTAAACGTCGGATAACTAGCATTTCTCTGTATCAAATTATAAAATTCATTTGTATTCTTTGTACTTTTATCCAACTTAAGTGCTGCCAAATTACCTCCATTTTTCTTTAGCTCATCAACTAAGGCATTTTTGACAAATTCAACATAGGCTTTTGTTGTTTCATGCTCACTCGCTTCTTTAGTTAAAGTTTGGTTTTTGTACTCTTTACCAGTTCCCTCTTTAAAATGATTAATCATATCTAAAATAACATCTTCCATATCTCCCATGGAAAACAAGCTTGTTGTCATATCCTCGAACTCATAAAAGAGAATACTTGGGAAATAAGATTCAAGTAATTGGAACCTGAACATCCAGCTAATGTCTTTTATTTCATCTTCTGTATAATCATTTGTTTTCATATCATTCGCTACATTTCCATTTTCATCATAGCCTTCTGGTCTATCTGATTGATAAATTTCTGTATCGGTAAAATCAGAGTACAACGGTCTCAAATCCTCATTATCAAACTTTCCATCTCCGTCACTATCTTTTCGGTCAGGGAAACTGGTTGGAAAGAAACCTTCAAAATGAATTTCAACTCCAAAAATTTCTACCGTTAATGATTTTAATTGCCCCATTTCTTGCCCATCGGTTAATCCATCTCCGTCACTATCCTTCTTATTAGGATCTGAGTTAATTATACCGTACGGTGTTTTCATTCCTTCAATTTCATAGCTGTCGTATAAGCCATCCCCGTCCGAATCTGTTTTATCAATTTCTACATCACCTGATATACCATTTTCGGCACCTCTTCCTACATCACCTACTGTCTTCATTGCAAGATTGTTAAGCAGATCTTTATTTTCATCATGCGTCCTTGAGTAGTCTATTTCCCGTTTCCATAGCTCCAACCATTTTGCCTTATCAACAACCAGATATTCACCAAAGTGAGTAGTTTCCACACTTATTGTATTTTTACTTGTATCTAACACAGTGTTAATGCTTTCAAACATTTCCTCGTCTTCATTGTACCAAATGATGGCTAGATCATCTTCCAACGTGTCTCCGAGCTTCGCTTCATCATAAGTAAACTGAATGCTTGCTTTCTCAAATTCTGATTGCGTATTGATGCTTACAGGGGAACCAATAATACCGTGTAAATTAGTTGTTTTAATATTTATGTTGTTTGTGCTGCTAATTCTAGTCGTTTTATTAATATTATCCTTTGCACTAAACTCAACTTCTACGTTTTTAATTTCTGATTTATCAGGCTGAATCAATGATTTACTAATCGATTGTTTATAGAGTTCTTGTGAATCCTCGCTTCCGTCATTGTCGCCGTCTGCAGCATTCGGATTTGTCTTTAAAGCATATTCATCTCCATCACTTAACCCATCGTTATCTGTATCATACTTATTAGGTAATGAATCGAACTGATGTACTTCAAATCCGTCAGTTAAATCATCTTGGTCCGAATCTCCCTTAATCAAATTTGTTTGATTAGCTTGCTCGTCTTTATTACTCAGGCCGTCTTCATCGATATCTTCATCTGCATCACTTATGCCATTACGATCTGTATCAATTTTTGTCGGGGAAATAAATGATTTAACCTCATATTCAATATTGTCCTGCAATCCATCACCATCTGTATCCTTTTTAAATGGATTCATTCCCTCTAGGAATTCTTTTCCATCTGTTATAGTATCGCCATCCGTTTCAGAGGTAGATTCAAAGAATTCTGTGTTAAATGAATAGCCTGCTTTTTCAAGTCCGAATAACACTTGTTTATAAGCATTTTGATAGGATTTTGATGCAGGGACAGCTAGATCTTTTTCTAGAAACTCATTACCTTTTTCAGACATTTTCCCAGCGTTATTCAAATGAGCTTTTAGTTTATTTCCTTTGTGATCTGCTTGATCGGAGATATCCTTTAAGATGCCGATAGCATTTTTATTGACAATTTTATCCGATAAATAAAAATTAAAGAGTATATCTGCAAGTAATACTTCAGTTGGTTCATTAAAATCGTTTTTTGTTACATACCCCCATATACATATGGTTAACTTATGTTTGATTTCCAAGAGCCGATCACTTTTAAGAACCGACTCATGAATATACTCCTCTTGAACAGCTTGTTCATATTGGTCAATCAATTGTTGAAGTACATCAAGTTCATTAATATCTTTTTGTTTAAAGTCTCCGATTTCATCAAATTCCGCTATCAGTTTAGAATCAAACTTAGCATTAGTTTCTTTTATGACTGTCGCGAAACGCTTTAATTCATTTATTGCAATCTGATCATAGATTTTTGCAATTCTGGTGTCCTCATAGAATTCATATTCACTTAACCACTGTTTTACATTTTGCTCACTAGAGTTATTGCCCTTGGCAACCACCGCTTGCCCAATTCCGCCGAAAATCATTGCAAAGATCAATAAAAAACTCAATATACTTTTTACTTTATTTTTCAACGTGATAATCACCTCTATAAAAATATTAATTTAACCTATTACGATATCATGGTTCCCATCCAAAGAAATATTGTCAAAATTCTTAAGTTAATGTCATTAAATGAACTCCTTTACAATTGTTATTTTCTAATAGCAACTAGTTAGTACCTATAAAAGCAAATAAGAATTCACTCCAAACAACAATAATGCTGAATATTCTGAAATTTACCAAATCAGAAAGACACCTAGTGCATTGCCTTTTTAAATTTACCGAACATAAATAAGTCTTTGAACCAATAGATTTTCGGATTGTAAACCAATGGCTGATTCCCGTTTAGCTCCTCAACCGTTTATATGAAACGTGTCAGGGGATGATGCTTTTTGTTCCTTGGACTGTGCCGAAAATGCAAAAAGCATTGAAGAGACTAAAATAAACAGTAACAGCTCTTATAGTTCCTTGAGGGATAAACTCATTTTTTCTCCTTCCCTCCCTAAAAAATATTTTTTTCAACTAAGTATTAGTTTACAGATTAAAAATATGGATTATAAGGTAAAAATTTCCTATATATTTTTATCAGACTTATGAATTAATGGTCTTATTTTAGAGATTAAACCAATATATAGCCAATTTTCTTTAAATCCACCTTTTAATTCAGATGTACTTTCCTTTTCCTATAAGAAAAACCCTTTAGATATCCACAAAGGGGTAAAGCATCGTAACTTTTTTGCAAACATCACAACTTTATTCAAAATATCTCATTTTTTTATAAAAAACGTGACTATATTTTAGATACCACATTCTGTACAATTTTAGGGTTCATTTCTTTAGCCATTGCAGGTTTACTATGTAACCGATGAACGAACAAAAAAGACCTTCAATTGAAGGTCTTTACTCATATGAGGAACAATGTGGATAAAGGCCCCTCCCTTAATGGGTCAATAAGACCATTTCTCATCATCTGTAACCCACTGATTTTTCTTTAAATCAAAGGATTCATAATCATCGTGAAGAGAAAAGTAGGCTGGCAATAAGATTGCTTGTCCATCTGCTTTTTTCCAGCAATCTGCGACCCAATTAGCAAACGCTTGTTTTTCTGCAAGGTTAATTTCTTCTTCATTTTTTTCGTAGAAATCCCAAAAGTCTTCTGTTTGATTACCTAAAAGGTGGGTGTATCTTACATTTTCAATCATACCCAGACTACCTGCAAAGAAAGTAGAATCCTTCCCCTCGTTAAAGACTTCATTAGCCTGTCTATCCATTGAGAACATAGTAATGGATAAGTTAAACTCGGAAGGATCATCTACAAATGCTACAAAATCCAATAATTCCACTTTAGAGTAAATGGTGTATTTATGTAACTCCTTTATATTACTGATTAATGTTTCCGATTTTGCTTCAAGGTTTTCTTCGACTGACTTCATATAACTGTCTATCGTATAAAGAGATTTGACTTCTTCATCTTCTTTGACTATTTTTTCTTCATCTTCTTTGACTATTTTATCATCAGAATTGGCTTTCTTGTTCTCCGTGTTTAATGCTTCACAACCCAATACCCCCAATAATAAAATAGAAAATAAAACAAGTGATGCTTTTTTCAAATATTCTCCTCATCTCTATAACTTTTCCATCATACTTCAACTAATTATACCAAACCTTATACCTAAACGATCTCCGAAGCATACAAAAAAATACCCGACAAGGATTCCAAGCAGGTCATCTTTACCAGAGGCGCTAATGCCGTTTCCAATAATCCCCAAGAAAAAGCTGCCTTAAAGACAACTCCAATCTTTAGCTAACTCACCCGTTAGCTATCCATGAATCGCAAAAATCGGCGATTCACCACAAAGAATGAAAATGGTTAGGAAGTGTCTATACTGATACTGACCTTAATCCAGTCAACACTAATCCATAGTCTAATTAATTAACGCTCTCCTCTTTTTTTAAACGATTGAGTAGGGTCGTCTTAAGTATTGTCATTTTTCATTTTTAAAGAAACCTATTTTCATGGTAGTTTAAGTGCAACCCTTAACATACAACATTTTTTGAAGAGTGAAGGACACATTATCCCCCTCATTCCTTAATAAATAAGAGAGATTTTTTATGCGATAAATCTATAAAATCCTCTCTAATAAATCCCCCACTTTTTCTGCCATTTCCTCTGGTGGATAAGGCATGCCATTTTTTAACCACCATTCCACTACACCTACATAAGCATTTGCCACAAATTCGACAACTACATCTTCACTTTGACCAAAATTTTTTCCTTCTGTTATATCCACGTCTTTTTTGAACTCTTCGATATTATGCTGAACAAACCGGCTGCGAAAGTACGGAGCTCCCTCACTTGCCAACATCGTCGAAAAAAATAAAAAATTACGTTCAAGATATTCCATGCAGTGTACAGTCGATTCAATCCATTCCATTTCAGCTTCCGACTCACAAAGGTTAACCATGTTATTGATATGTTCTTCTATGATTTTATCCAACAGATCAAATTTATCCAAGTAATGGAGATAAACAGTTGCACGGTTAATATTTGCCCTGTCAGAAATATCCTGAATGGTCATGCTATCAAAATTTTTTTCAGACATCAATTCAAGAAATGCTTTCTTAATTGCTTCTTGAGTTCTTACAATTCTTCTATCCACTTTTGCCATATTAACACCATACTTTCCTTGAGATAGTCAACAATTTTTATTGATTTGTTGTTTAAACAACAAAACTGATTAAATTAACGATTTATATGCCTTGTTTTGTTTAAATTTATATTTTAAATTATAGACAGATGTCGAGAAAACATCAATTGTAGTTTTTTTTTACATGAAAGGATGAAACGAAATGACAATTGAAAACAAAGTGGTTGTAATTACAGGCGCAAGTTCGGGTATTGGGGAAGCAACAGCTAAGCTGTTAGCTAAAAAAGGTGCAAAAGTTGTACTTGGCGCAAGACGTGAAGAGCGTTTAGCAAAATTAGCAGAAGAAATTAGATCGAACGGTGGTCAAGTGGCTTATCGCGTCACTGATGTCGTTAACCCAGATGATAGTCAGCAGCTTGTTCAACTAGCTAAAGACACTTTTGGGGGTGTTGATGTAATCTTCTTGAACGCTGGACTAATGCCTAATTCACCACTTTCCGAATTAAAAACTGACGAGTGGAACAGCATGGTTGACGTTAATATTAAAGGTGTATTGAATGGTATTGCAGCAGTATTGCCAACATTTACTTCGCAAAAGTCTGGACATGTCATCACTACGTCATCAGTAGCTGGGCTTAAAGCATACCCAGGCGGTGCTGTTTATGGAGCAACAAAGTGGGCTGTTCGTGATTTAATGGAAGTTTTGCGTATGGAATCTGCCCAAGAAGGTACTAACATCCGCACAGCAACTATTTATCCAGCAGCGATCAACACGGAATTGCTGGATACGATTACTGATAAGAATATTTCAGAAGGTATGACTGCGCTGTACGAACAATATGGTATTGCGCCTGATAGAGTTGCCAATATTGTGGCATTCGCTATTGATCAGCCAGAAGATACGAACATTAATGAGTTTACAATTGGACCAACAAGTCAACCTTGGTAATAATAAAAGGAAGATAAAACTAAGAGCTATTCATTTTCTGAAATTTAGGCTGTCGAGAAAATCTTGACAGCCTTTCAATTTCTTCTCGGGATGTTTACAGGCTTTATCTGGAGAAATCTCCTCTGATCAAAATTATTATCCGAAAAATGGAGGAATTAATATGTCAAAGGATACGAAAGTTGCACTTGTCACAGGCGGAAATAGAGGAATTGGATATGAATTGGTCAAACAATTAGCTTTGATAGGTTTTAAAGTTATTTTGTCAAGTCGGGATCCGGAGATGGGTCATAAAGCGATACAACAACTTAGGGAGTCAAATCTGGACGTTTCGTTTGTGTCGATAGATGTCAATAATCAAGAAAGCATCCGTCAAGCTGCGGTAGCAATAAATGAGAAGTATGGAAGATTAGACGTATTGATTAATAATGCTGGCGTGTATCTGGATGAGAATAAACAATTATTGAATATGGATCCATCAATTTTAGAGAATACAATGGAAACCAATTTCTTTGGAGTTTACCATATGATCCGTTCCTTTATTCCCCTCATGGAAAAACAAGGCTATGGGAGAATCATCAATGTTTCCTCAGAATATGGGGCAATGAGGGAAATGTCATATCCAGGAGTAGCGGCTTATAAAATGTCCAAATTTGCCCTGAATGGATTGACACAATTAATAGCTGTAGAAATCAAATCTGATATCAAAATAAATGCGGTCGACCCGGGATGGGTAAGTACAGATATGGGGGGACCATCTGCTCCAAGAACTCCTGAGCAAGCTGCTGAATCTATCCTTTGGTTAGCTACTACTGGAGCTCAAGGACCTAACGGGGGATTCTTCAAAGATGGAAAACGAATCGATTGGTAGCAATACTTCATGAGCGAATTATTTGGTGTTAAAGCTGGTTCGATGAAACCATCTTTTGCAATTGTTACTGCTTTAGAACCAATTAAAGAAAAAACCGGTTTTCCTTTGCCTAACTAGGATAACCGGATTTTTCTATAATTTGGTGAAGAAATATACCTAAACTGAACTGTCCCGTTCGTGCAATATGAAAAAGGCTGCCTCAGCAACCTGCCTTATTGAAGTAAAGCACCTTAGTTGAATTATTTTGCGAGTATTATTTCAAAGACTGTAGATATGCTGGTTTATTAACTTTCAATCGAGATTTTTTTCATAAATCGTTTTTAATTTATCTTCCGTAGCTGTTCCCTCTACTGGTGTATAGATACTGCATCTTAAGTCCATGTCCCCCTGGACTTGGAGAGAAGTTAAATTAAACAGCATCTTTCCGGCTTTGGCATGTCTAAATTCAATCATCATTTCTGGAGCTTTACTCACT
Organism: Peribacillus sp. YIM B13477; assembly: GCF_042787955.1. Classification (NCBI taxonomy): domain Bacteria; kingdom Bacillati; phylum Bacillota; class Bacilli; order Caryophanales; family Bacillaceae; genus Peribacillus; species Peribacillus sp. YIM B13477. The sequence continues at coordinate 685,396 of NZ_JBHZPD010000001.1, read as the reverse complement.
TGACTTTCTTGCCATAAAGATTGAAATTCCGGGTGAGAATCGCTCATTTCTTTAATAAATAGGTTATACCACTCATCACCTAAGTAGTGACCATAATAGGCACGAAAAATGGAAAGAAATCCTTTAACAAAATGCTCCCAATTCACAGCTAATGATTTTAATTCTTTTCTTGTAAATAATAGATGGATCAAATTTCTTTGGTCATCAGGAAGTTGTTCAAAATCTAGAAATACGTGAGCGGCAGCATTGTTCCAACCTACAATATGACAATGTCGATCTGTAATGATAGTAGGGCAATACGTTAACTCCGCTAAAATTCTTTCCAAAGAAGGACTAAGTTTTGGCTGATCCTTCTTTCGATGAATAATGGATGATTTCACTTCTAAAGCTAAATCATATAGATACTCTCGTTCATCATTATTTAATTGCAGAGCTGTAGATATGCAATCCAATACGCTTGTAGAGACCTTTATATCCCGACCTTGCTCTAGCCACGTATACCAAGTAGTACTAACTCCCGCCAAATGTGCAACTTCTTCTCTTCGTAAGCCAGGTGTTCTTCTCCGTGTACCAGCAGGTATACCTATAGATTCAGGCTTAATTTGTGATCGCTTCGTTTTCAAAAATGTAGACAAAGCTTCAAGTCTGGTTTTATCATTCATTTCTAAACCCTCCATCATAACCATTTAACCGGGTAGTTATTATACCAGGATAAACACTCACTTGTAATAGGATAACCCTGAAGTATAATACGAGTATACTATTCATTTGGGGTGATGAAAAATGGAAAGAGTCGTTATTACCGGAATGGGAGTAGTCTCTCCTATTGGAAACAACGTAGAAAAATTTTGGAGAAATCTGACTGAAGGTAAGTCAGGCATTTCCTCTATTGATACATTTGATGTGAGCAACCATAAAGCAAAAATTGCTGGAATTATTCGTGATTTTAATGCAGATGATACTTTAGGAAAAAATGAAGCCCGACGTCTAGATCGCTTTTCCCAATTTGCTTTGGCTGCTGCTGAACAAGCTTGGACTGATTCTAAATTAGATATTGATGATATCAATCTAGAAAGACTTGGCGTATATGTTGGTTCGGGGATAGGAGGAATTGAAACATTGATTGAAAATGTGGATACTCTTCGAGAGAAAGGTCCAAGAAGAGTCAGTCCAACCCTGGTACCAGCCATGATTTCTAATGCTGCCGCAGCCCAAATTAGTATTAAATGGAACGCAATGGGACCTACTATGTCACCTGTTTCTGCTTGTGCAATCGGAAATACCGCTATTGGTGAAGCATTCAGGCTTATTCGCTTTGGAGAAGCTGATGCCGTTTTTGCTGGAGGAGCAGAGGCAGCTATTACAGATTTATCACTAGCTAGTTTTGGTAATGCTACAGCATTATCAACGAGAAACGATAATCCAGCTAAAGCTAGCCGCCCTTTTGATGTAAATCGAGATGGATTTGTCATGTCAGAAGGAGCAGGAATTTTAATCTTGGAATCTTTATCTCACGCTTTACGCAGAGATGCAGAGATTTATGCTGAAGTCATAGGGTATGGTGCAAGTTCTGATGCCTATCATATGGTAGCTACACACCCAGAAGGAAAAGGAGCCTACCTTGCAATGAAAATGGCTTTGAAAAACGCAAATATTTCTCCAGAAGAGATTGATGTTATTAGCGCACATGCAACAAGTACAGAAGTGGGAGATCTATCTGAGACACTAGCGATTAAAAAGCTATTTGAATCAAAAGCTTATCAAATCCCAATAACAGCTAATAAATCTATGCTAGGTCATATGTTAGGAGCAGCTGGAGGCGTGGAAGCAATTGCTTTGGCAAAAAGTTTAAAGGAAGGAATTATTCCTCCAACCATCAACTTAGAAAAGCCTGATTCATTATGTGATTTAGATTATGTACCAGGTGTTGCTCGTAAAGTGAAAATAAGTACTGGTCTATCCAATTCATTCGGTTTTGGAGGTCATAATGCAGCTATCGTTTTAAAAAAATACGAGTGAATTAACTTTCACTCGTATTTTTATTAAAGTCCTCAATAGTACCTTTAGTTAGCGCCGTATTGGGTCTTATTGGAATCAACTTCGAAAAAGGCTATTTTCTTCGATTATGGTTTTTTACTTATTCAGAAAGCCATATTTTTTTAAAAACCTTTTAGCTATACTAACTAATTTAGTAAACAAAACAGTTTGAATTCCTTGTCCACAAGTTTTCTGAAGTAAAACATATTAATACTCTTATTGGTATTGACCACAAGCAATAATTTTTCATTATCTTTTATCATCCATATAAACAAGGCTACATTTTTCTTCGATTAAGAAAATGACAAAAAAAGATCTAGTGCCAATGACTAGATTCTCTTTTTAATATCTTCTCTTAATGATTCAATGATAGTACCTGATAAGTTTGCAGGAAGAGATGAACCATCCTCAAAAACCCATGCATTAATTATTTCAAGATCTTCTTTTTTTAAAGTAACGCTATAATCTTTATCATTGTGAGTAAAGTCAGCTGTAACCGATTCTTCACCATTAAACTCGTCATCAATAATCATACTTTTTATTTCATATGGCTTCACGATGTAATCTCCTTTTTAACATTCTTGTCTATAGAATTAACCTTATATGATGGTTTATTCATTTTTTTCACGCCAAACAAAAAAACGAAGGGCTATTTTTCCGAAGATGAAAGAATGTCAATTCCATTAACTTTGTGGTTATCATAGTTGAACATTCATATTTTCTCTCCATCACTTCTTCATTTTCCTTCATGATCTTCACCTAATCCTTTATCACAATCGGCTAGATATGACTTCGTTTTTAGTGAACTGTTCCGGGAAAGGAGAACGGAGATTTTAGTCTGATGATAAAACTTTTCCAAATATATGAGGATAAGGGGAAAATCGGAGCGCAATAGGAAGTAAGTGCACTATTAAATGTTCTCTTCCTGGCTTATAAAAACAACAATAAAACAAGCGTTACTTACTGATCAAAGTAAGTAACGCTTGTTTACTAATTCTTACTCAAGAACTGATTAGTGGGCCTTTTTTTATTTTATAACATAACCTAATTATTTTTAGGATTCCCCATCCCCATTATCAAAAAATGAATCAAATCCCCCATCAAATTCCTCTGTTGCTTCTTCAAACATCTCCTCCATATCAAAACCTTCCATCATCTCAGTGAATAACATAGTCCCTAAAACACCCACTGCTAATCCACCAACCATTCCAGGTATAGCGTTTCCCATTTGGGAAGAGCGACCATGAGGATGGTTTGCGGAATAAGAGAACGGCCGTGTAAAAGCATAAGGCTGTTCAATAGCTTCCGATATATACTTTCCAAGTAGCTTATGAAGATCATCTTCTTGCTCAAGAACTTCTTGATTTAAATGAAACTCTCGTTTCGCTTCAATTTCCTTGTAGCCGCTTTTACAGTCAACCTCCATCCAGACCCTGATACCTGATTCTTCATTGGCAAACCGCATTTCCACTTCATTTACTTGTCCCATGAATTGTTGAGTCGGAAAGAAAGCAAATTCCTGTCCATATTGATCGAGTTTACCTGAGTCAGCTGTCTCGCGAAATCCTAATTGAGCCATTGCATTAAAAATGGATGTGATGGATTCCTGGGATTGGATGACTAGCCGGTCTACATCTTTGCGGTCGACCCCGCCCTCAATATCAAGATGTGTATCCAGATAGTATGAGACAGTTCCCCTTGAAATAGGTATATTCGCAGGTAGGACGTAATGAAAAGGAATGACCTTACGTTCTTTGGGCTGAATACAATCTCGATTAATTAATGGTATATGTGCAACTTCCTTAGTAACGCTTCCTTGGTTTAATACCACATTCATCATCAACCGGACAGTCACTTGATTGATTTTTTGTTCCACCTCACCGCCTTGAATGACTATCTGCCCTTGAATGCTTTCTCCAGCTTGATAATTATGATTGTCACATTGTAAATCTACAGTTGCAGCTCCTTTTCCTAAGCTGGCTAAGATTTTTTTAAACATACGTCCTCTTCCCTTCGTCAAACCTATATTAGAATTTATATGTATAATGGGGCGTAATTAGAAAGAACAGGAAATCCATTTGTTTTTTATGAGATTTCTAAATTATCCCTGATAGTATTACGTCAAAAAATGAAAATAGTTTCAAATAATTTGCCGCAGTAAGTGATCTTCATTTGATAATGGGGTTCGTCGTCTTTTATGATGCTGTTGATGGATTATTAAATTAAAAAGAGAAGGATTGATTCCTTCTCTTTAATTATTAATTATATTAATATAGGGGGAAATCCAGCAACAAAACGGCAAAGTAAAGAAAGAGAGAGTTCAATTTTCTCTCTAAAAAAATGCCAGGAGCTAACAATCCTCCGCCCTGGCATTTTTTTTGTTTAGATAATACTTTAAAAATAACAGTTCGTCTTTATTATGATATATCCATTTCCCGGAACATTATTAGCCATTAAACTAATTTATCCTCGCTGGTAAAACAAACCTAATCCATCCCTCCTAAATGCATGCGCTTACATTCAACTTCGGATAAACACTTCTCTCTTTCACAACAGATCCGTTCATTATTACCTTACTGGGCTAAAGGTATATTCCTATCTAAAATATATAGAAATAACCGTCTTCACGTTATTAAGGGATATTAGAACCATATTATAATTTCTCGATTAAGGATTGCAATTCCTCTTGAAGGTTTCCTTTTGAAAAAGCAGAGTGCAGAATTTCATGAACAGTATTTAAGGATATTTGTAGTTTTTCTTCACCTAATGTAGTTAACCGTGTGTAAATACCTCTTCGATCATCTTCGCATGTTTGCCTTTGTAATACGCCGCAGCTTTTTGCTTCAAGCCTGACTACCAGCCTGGATATAGCACTTTGACTTAATCCTACCATCTCTTGTAATTGTTGTAGCCTCAATTGTTTTTCGCTTGTTTTGGATAAAAAGTAAAGAACGTAAAACTCTTTTAATGAAAGGTTATGATTTTTTTGCAAAGCACTTTCCAGCTCATTCGTAATGCTCATTTGAATATTTGTAATCGAGAGCCAATTATCTAAATACTTCTTTTCTTGGTTGTTTTTCATGCACATTCCACCCTGTTCCATCCTATATAATAAAATTTGGCACTTTAATTGATTATCATAAGGTCTATAAATTGTTCTATAATACTCCATAAAAAATAATTTTACCAAAGCCATAATGTAATGGTTAAACTTATTTAAAAAAGTGCGTGCGCCGTTTCCATGTATGTTATATGGTTCTTCTCATTTTAGACGAGTTTCTTCTTTTTGTCTAAAATTGAGTTAATCCAAAAAAAAAGCAGTCAAAATGACTGCTTTTTTCTCTAACCCATTATAACTGAACAGGACCCTATTTCATTTCCACCCCAGTTAAGTGAAAGCTGGTCTTGATCTGAAAGAGGACCGACGCCACTTGGAGTACCGGTAAAAATTATATCTCCTTTTCCAAGCCCAAAATGCTCTGCTGTAAATTCTATAATGGTTTGCAAATCAAAAAGTAAGTCTTTAATATTCCCGACTTGTACACGCTCTCCATTTTTTAAAAGGGAAAAATCTAATTGTTCACATGCTTCGACTCCTGGAAACGGAATAAAATCACTAACAACTGCCGAATTTTTGAATCCTTTAGCCAAAAGCCAAGGATGCTGTTTCTGTTTTAACTGTGATTGAACATCTCTAAGTGTCAGATCCAACCCAATGGCCATGGAATCTACTATTTCATCTACTTTCATTCCTGATTCGAACTGTTTTGCGATATGTATGACAAGTTCAGTTTCAAAGTGAACGGAACCCTGATTACTCGGCAACGTAATTGACTGACCGTGTGCTTCCACGAGCGAATGAGTCGGTTTTGAAAATAAAAAAGGGGAAGTTGGTATTTCATTATTCAATTCTTTTGCATGCAAGGCATAGTTTCGACCTACACAATAGATATTTTTAATGTTTTTCATAAAAACCACTCTTTTCTTTTAAGAAATAAATATTTAAATGATAGTGGAACAATTTGAAAACCTTACTCATGGCATAAGAAGAAGCCATCCGATTTAAGTACATTTTATATTTTTCTGACTTTTTATACAATGATTAATATAATTTCATGTTCGAATGACGTTAGGGCGGTCAAGATTTTAACTTGCGGATAAAATACGAAGTCTTAATGCCCTATGATTGGTGAAGAAGAATACATCCACATAATTATTTTTTATTTTGACAAAAAAAGAGCCAACAAAAATTGTTGGCTAAAACTGTAGACAAACTCGATGAAAATCGAGTTTGTCTATTTTTATGGCTTGTACAAATACGGACGTTGATTTCCACTACAGGCACTCGCTTTCCGCGGGCGGTCGGGGAGCCTCCTCGGCTTTCGCCTGCGGGATCTCCCCTAGACGCGCTTTTCCCGCAGGAGTCTCGTACCTTCCGTTCCATCAACTTTGTCTTACCTTTTAGATAGAACACTTTTACCTAGAGTCATTTTTGTTTTAAATATAGAAGTATTAAAAACTGAGGTGATGAGGATGCTTTCTAAACATGATTCTATTCAGCGAGATCAACTTGAAATCATTACTTTAGATCAACTGATGCCACCGAACCATTTGGTTCGTAAAATGGAGGCTACCATTGACTTCCCTTTCATTTATGACTTGGTGAAAGATATGTATTCAGAGGTAGGAGGCCCAAGTATTGATCCAGTTATTTTAATTAAACTGACTTTCATTCAATAATGGAAACCATAGTTGAAACAAATATGGCTTACTTTCGCCGCCATTAATTTAAAGAAGAAGGCCAATTGGACATGGCGAGGACCAAAATGGCCTAACATAGTGGGTTCGTAGAGGCCCAATCTCTTTAACTTTAGGAGAAATTCAGAGGGAATTTCAAAAGGGGTTCAGAATTTTTTAATTCCGAACCCCTTTTGTCGACAAACTGAGCCAACAAAAATTGTTGGCTCTTTGATTTAAAAAGTAGAAGCTAAATCTTTTGAACGTGCTATAGCATTTTCTTTAATTTCTTGTGCTTTATCAGGCATTGCTGCATGTCCTTCAATGAATAAACCTTCAAAGGAAGGCACTCCGAAGAATTGCATGATGATATTTAGATATCGGTGACCCATTTCCATTTGAGCTGCCGGTCCTTCTGAATAAATACCACCGCGAGCTTGAATATGCAAGGCTTTTTTATCAGTTAAAAGACCAACTGGGCCTTGTTCGGTGTATTTAAATGATTTACCTGCAACAGCTACTGAATCAATATACGCTTTCAAAACCGGCGGGAATGAAAAATTCCATAAAGGCGATACAAATATATATTTATCGGCGGCTATGAATTGCTCACATAATTCTGAGAGCCGACTAACTTTCGCTTTCTCCTCCGACGAGAGTTCTTCAAAACCCTTCCCAGCTTGAAGTTTCCCCCAACCACTGAAAACATCCACATCAATTTCAGGAATATTTTCTTTATAAAGGTCAATATTCACAATTTCATGGCTAGGATTTACTTCTTTATATGTGTCAATAAATGCTTTTCCAACGGCCATACTGTAAGATTGTTTGTCATCATGAGGATGGGCCGTGATATACAATACCTTTGTCATTCAGTATCTTCCCTTTCTTTTTACATATTTGAACATTCTAGTTTGTCTAGGGAATTCAACCTTTATACAATTACTCGAACTAAAATATCTTTAATTGATGGGTATAAAATTAAATCCGTAAGATAATTCGTTTTCGAGGGTAGTAAGGTATAAATCTTCTTTCATTTTGTGAGAAAGGATATGAATTTTGGATATGATAAAATAAGACAATCTGGTTCACTTTAGGAGGGCTAAGTAAATGACGAATTCAATAAAATTTGATCTTCACACTCACCATGAACGCTGTGGACATGCTATCGGCACAATTGAGGATTATGTAAAGCAAGCCATCGAATACGACTTGCATTATATTGGGATTTCTGATCATTCTCCATATTTTTATAGTGAGGACGACCATCTTTACCCAACTATTGCAATGGCAAAAAGTGAACTTGTTCCTTATATTGAGGAAGTACTTCGCTTAAAAGAGAAATATGCAGACAAAATTCACGTGTTATTAGGAATGGAAAGTGATTTCTTCCCTGATCACATTGAAGTCTACCGCGATCAATATCTTTTACACCCTTTTGACTACATAATTGGATCTGTTCATTATGTTCAGGATATTAGCATTTTTAAAAGAGGGCGTTGGAATGGCTTAACCTCTAAAGAACAGTCAAAAGTAAAGGATGAATATTATGAATTAATACAGAAATCGGCTAAAAGCGGAGTGTTCCAAATCTTAGGCCATATTGATGCAATGAAAGGTTTTTATCCAGCCTTTTCTTCCATTGAGACAGACATTATTGAAAAAACGCTAAAAATCATTAGTTCAGAAGATATCGCCATTGAGATTAATACCTCTGGTAAAACGAAAGATTGTGGTGGGTGGTATCCAGCAGATGACATTTTAGAACGAGCTCTTTTCTATGATGTAAAGGTAACCTTTGGATCGGATTCGCATACACCGGAACGTATTGGCGATGAATTTGAACTAGTTAAAAAAAGACTAAAGGAGATCGGCTTTTCCGAGTGGGCTTACTTTGTTAAAAAGGAAAGGATTCTCACTCCACTTTAACCTTTCAATCAGAACAGGTCCGATCATTAGAGCTTCCTGTAACCACATGTGGAATGAACTTTTTCAATCCTTTTGCTACTAAGTAGGCCGAAGTCCAAAAATTAAAACTGAATCCTGTTAAACCCCTCAACTGATCAATGAATCGGTACCATTTTTTTTTATGGGCATAAAATAATCATTATGCATCCTGTCATAAAAATCATCACGATTGCTTACACGTTTTTCTCCGTTCATTTCAATGAATTCCAGTCATCGCCATATTTTCTTGCATAAAATAAAAGTATTTAGGGAATTAATAACTAACCATTCGTTTATATTATAAAAAGGAGTTGATTTTGGGATGATTGATAACCCATTGCATAAAGAGAATGACGAAACCCTTGTAGAGTCAGTTGAAGGTGGTATCAACTCTTCAATAGGGCGATCCGAAGCCCCACCAAAAAACCAGTCAAAAGATCCTGAATTCGATCTTTTTGGCACAGTATTAAATGGGTATCTTTAATTTATACTTCCTTTTGAATAACCTTATTTCAAGACCTAAAACATTATAAATTCCTAAAAAGAAGAGCACATATTAGTCACGCATAATATGTGCTTTCCTTTTATTAAATTCAAGCGCCCTTTTCTGAGTTAAAGCTGGTGTAAATGTAAAAATCTTATTTGTCATGAAACCTCTAAATTAATTCAACACTTCGTTTATATTCACTTTCACTTTTAATTTCCTCTGATCTTGAAATCCTTACCTCATATCTTCAATCATGAAACCAGCTTTTTTAAAGGTTGGTACTATTCTTCAATCGTTCGGTGATATTTACCTTCATATCGATTCAAGGTTCTACCCTTACGCCACTATTAATCTAATCGGCAACTATCCAATCTTAAATGAAACAAGGATATCGCGACTTTACCTCAATCCAAAGGTGATGTAAGGATACATTAAGTAATAGTTGATATAGTCAAAAATGGATATTTCTCATTTATCAACTGGATATCTGAATATGTTCGAAAGCTTCGTATGCTAAGCCAATCCGATGAAATCATGAAACGCCCCGAAAGAAAGCATGGTTAATCAGATGAATTGTTGGATAGACTTAGTATTCTCAAAGACTTCGGGAGATTTTTTCTATGTGACAGGTTACTAAAATGATGAAGGTGAAAACGATGAGCGTCTAAACCATGCTTCCGATAAGTTTGTATAACCAATTGGGTATTATGGTGATTTTTAACGGAGTTCATTTGAAGTAGGGAAAAACCGTATGTTTGTACCGCTCAGCTTTCATCTTGTATTTTATGGAATATCCCTTTATTGACTTCAAAAAATCAAATTTTTTCCGTACATGCCTTCTAACTTACATAAGGAGAAATGAATCAACCTATTCATGAATAATATCAAAATTTAAATACAAAATATAAAAAGGTTAAAGGTTTAGCCTTTAGTATAAAAATAATGAAGGAGACTTTTAAAATGACACAAAAACAACAATATCAGCAAGCTATCATTGCGGCGCAACAAGCCAAACAGGCTATACAATCTGCCCAGGTTAATGATAATCCACAACTATTCCAACAAGCACAGCAACAGCTTGAAGAAGCTCAACAACAACTTCAAGAAGTTCAACAGTCTTGGTTCTAAATTTCATACGTAATGAAACGTTCTGGATCAAAATGAATAAAATCAAGGTGAAGAGAGAGTGAAAAAATAAGCATTATCATAGACTTCCTGGAGCCATTCACGATATACATGTCGGGGATTTTTTTCGTTCTGTTTTCCTTAATATTTGACTTAAAAAAATCTTGATTTCTGTCCGCCGTTTTTTCCTCTATATGTATAAGAACTATATAAAATTCCTCGTCTTTTTCACTGATTTCTTCCGACGGACGGCCTAGCTCTGTTTTTCCTTCTTTACCTAACTAAAAAAGGAATCCTTCTTTTTGGATTCCCTTTAGAAAAAATATGCATTTATTTGGCTTTGGTAAGGCGGCTCATGTTTCAAACTCTCTAAGATTAATTAATAGGCATAACTCATTTGCTCGCTGAAGCTGGTCTGTTTTAGCTTCCCGAGTTCGCCTCGTTAACCGGCTGTTGTACTTGTACCTTTTCCCCTATTTCAATAGACAACAAATCCTCCCCTACTAACACAGTTCCTTCATATGTTTTTTTTGTTCTTTCGAGCAAATCAGCTTTTTCTTCTGTTAATCCTCCCAATAATACTATATGTGAGTACACAGCAAGTTTTGGTTGTATTTGGCTAAAGACTTTACCTGCTTCCTCCGGTGTAGTGTGAAGATCAAGTATATTGGCGATTGATTCTGATTCAATATCAGGTTTTGCCGCTGCAACCTCATGAATCACCACATCAGCACCTTTGGCAAATTTTATAAGATTTTCATTATAGCGGGTGTCGCCTGAGATAACTACTGAATGTCCTTTGTAATTAACCCGATAACCGAAAGCCGGCTCTATTGATTTATGGTCAACCTTGAAGGCTATTACTTCAATTCCCTTTTTGTTATAGACAATACCCTCCTTGATATCCTTTGCGACAATACTTGCTCCTTCAACGTTCCCATTTCCAGAGTCATCCCTCGCATCCAAATCGGCTTTATATGCTTTATTCATATGTACCATCATTTTCTCGGTTCCCTTAGGTCCCCAAATCTTAAATGCTTGCTCTCTTTTCCCTCCTGTTGGTAAGGAACCTGTAAGCCATACGTCCGGTATGCCGATTGTATGATCCGAATGCAAATGCGTAAGGAATAACTTATCAACACTTCCTGGTAACATATTCGCTTTATATAATTGTAAAGCGGTTCCGCGTCCAGCATCAAAGAGGAGTTTTTCATTACCAACTTCTACAAGAGTAGCTGGACCGGAGCGGGATGTACTTAAAAGTGGAGAACCTGTACCTAATAGGGTTACTTTAAAATCGGTTTGCTGGACCGCTGTTTGGCCAAATGAAGGAAGAAATAATGATAATGATAGAATTATGGTCACTACCAACAAAAAACCAAACGAAGTATTCCTTAATCTTTTCTTCATAACAAAAACCTCCTGTCAGATTATTTGACTGTACACAAGGAAAACCCAGTTGTTTCTAATATAAAACCTTGTTTCAAAAAACAAATGCGCAAAATAAATATTACAATATATATAATATTCAGTCAATGATAACCGAAATAATATCGTGTATGTTGTTTCAACCTTCCATTAAGACAACCGGGCTCAATTTGGGAAAGAAACGGAAATAATCTTAGTGAATATTGGATGAATCGTTCATACTAAATAAAAAATAACTGTTCAAGAAGGAGTTTATATGCCAAAAGAAAAAAATAATCCAGCTCAGCCAAAAAGTCAGGTTAGTCGATTAAACGACGTGATGGAAGTGGATACAGATGTCAATGAAGATCCTAATCGGGAAAAATTATTGGACGAATCCGTTGATGCTTTTCTAAAATCGAAAGAAGGACAGGGATATTAGGGGTCAAAATTGCGGTCCGCTATTGACTTGTTTTAAGACGTTTTTATATTTTTTCACGTTAAATGGGCCCCTCATGAAGCTATTGAGCGGCCCGTTTTGTTTCCTTATCAACGAACGTTTTTCTTCTTGGGATACCGCCACATCGCCATCAAGGTAAGCGCGCAAGAGATAATATACAAGGATGTTCTCTTTAATTTGCAATGGTAACGCTAAAAATACCGCATGACAAAAAAACCATCCATGTTGAAATTGATTCATAAGCTCTTCCGTTCTAACTGAATAATAAAGAGAGTACCTTTCTTCACAGTCCCATTCCAAAAAAACTCTGGTTCATCATTCTTACGTATATACGAGAATTCAACTTCAAACGTGAGATTTAGTAAGCACCTTCATCATTCATTTTCTGTAAGCGTGTAAGTCGAAATACCCTAAATCCCTTATGTATAAGCCTTTCGGTTGAATGGTTAGACCCGTGGAACCGAAGGTGGTTTTATCATTTTCCCTCGCTTTTCCTACTAAACGTGGAGGAACTCCCCACCCCTCAGGGCTCATGAGGACACCTGTAGATGCTTCGAGGCGGCTACACAATTGTGTGTTTTTATGAAGTAAATCTTTTTGTTCGTGATAACAAAAAAGGAAATATTTGTTTTTGTGTGAATAAGTCGAAAATATATAAAGGTGAACTAAACATTGTATATTTTCGACTTATTGCTAAAGTACCAGGGTTTCATTCACATCTGTACTTGAACTGAGGCTCTGTCTGTATATAAAAAGCATTTCTTACTTGTGCACTCCAATTTGCAAAGGCTGATCTCCATTCAGGAGTGTTAAAGAATTGATCTACAGTTTGAGTTTCAGAATGCCAAACTATAAATAGGTTGAGTGGGGCAATTCCTCCTGCCCAAATTCCATTATTTGCGTCAGTATCTTCTTCCCTTACTAATAATAAGGGTAGACCAAATTGAAAAGCCATTGAAGGTTCTACTTGTGAATAAACTGATCCTGTCCAGAATGGAGTGGAAGGTGGAAGGGGTCCTGCATTGACATCAACTGTTTGAATTTTAAAACGACGAAGGTTTACTGCCAACATTCCATAGCTTGATGAAACTAACCGACGAATATCAGTTAAAATGGATTCAGGATAACTTTCGCTTAATGGTAATGTACGCGGAAAAAGCAAAGCATTCTCAATCTCTAAAATTAGACGGTTTAGAAACCGTTGTTGGTTGTCATTTAAATGAGTCGTCGTACTTAAAAATATAGGAATACGATAAGCACGATCAATACACTCTTGGTGTGCCGATTCTATTTTCGCTTTATCTTTACGTAAAGAGCTATGCTCATTATTACTCACTTTCTCTTCATCCTTGCGTGAAGAGCTATTCTTACTTTTACTCACTTTCTCACCTCCTTTTTTTATTAGTATATGGAAAAGGAATAAGTGAGCTTGGACATAACAGGATTTCATATTAGAAAGGCTTTATAAAACAAAAATTAGTAATTTTGTCTAAATATGAATAATTTTATAAAAAATTTATTTAATTTATCTGAAGCAGTAAATAGGTAATCTTTCATTAAGCTATCCACAATAAGCTTTTGGATGAATTCAATGTTGAGGAAAAAATATACCCACAAAAAGATTGTGGGAAAATGCTCTTGGGCATGGGGTACCGCCAGCAAACACTGGATTATAATGATTTAATGCACAAAACTCCCCATTAGTTGAAAATGACGATACAATGTTAGTGGAATAATTATATTAGAAAAAAAGGAGGTCGTTTCCATGAATATTTTAATTTTGGGTGCAACTGGACGAGTTGGGGGTCAATTAGTTATTTATGGTCTGCAAGACAATCATCATGTTACGGTTTTAGTTCGCACTCCAGAGAAGATTGCTATAAACAATGCCAATTTAACCATCATTCAAGGTAATGTTTTAAATAAAGATGATATCGTACGCGCCATGCACGGAATTGATGTAGTTATTAGTGCACTTAATACTGATGGGACAACGACTTTATCAGCAAGTATCCCACTAATTATCGAAGCTATGGAAAACCAAGGTATACAACGAATTATTACCATTGGAACGGCAGGTATCCTCCAAAGTAGAACAATCCCAAATTCTTTGCGTTATCAGACAAGTGAATCAAAGCAGAAGTCTACCCGTGCAGCGAAAGAACATCATGAAGTTTTCGATTTGCTTAAACAATCAACACTTCAATGGACAATTGTCTGTCCTACGTATTTGCCGGATGGAAAAAGAGTTGGTATATATCGTATAGAAGGCGACTTTTTGCCGGAGGATGGGGTTGAAATATCCGTTCCGGATACAGCAGAATTTGCATTTAGCCAAATAAAAAGTAACGATTTTTTAAAAGCACGTGTAGGGATCGCCTACTAAAAATTCCAATATGCATTAAACCCTTCGAAGTTAAATCGTATTGAAAGCCGGTTCAATTTTCTTCGTCAATGAACACAGTCAGGTGAACCATTGCCAGGAATATTTTCCGGTTTCTTTTGGGCGAAGATTTTGCCTGTACCTTGTTCATGACCATCTATTCCTATGTGCTATATTCCCTTTCCAAAAATAGCCACATTCTGCCGGTCAGGAGCAAATGCTTTCCCGTTCCATTTCAATACGGTCTGTACAAATCCCAGTGAGTCGGCATTGTACCTCCCTGCGATCCTCTGATGCGCTTCGAGCTCATATATGCCATCCCTATTGAAATCAACCGGATATAAACCAGATAAAGGATTGACCCATCCTTCAATCGGCGCCTTCAATATACCATCCTTGCTATAAATTTCAGATAAATATTCCTGATCCTTATAAGTCAGGTCAAGAGTGTACCTTTCTTTTAGGTAATGACTGTTCACCTTTACTTTGTATTGGTTTTCATAATGAACATCGTATTGAAAGGATTCATTGAATGAATCTGAATTAAAAATGGTCATGAGTTGACCGTTAAGGTAGGAAAAAACATACGCATAAATGGAACCCCCGCTTCCCCCTGTATCAATGACCACTAATATGTCATCCCCCTCATTACCTGTAAAATCACCAAGAAAAAGGGTCGGATTATATCCTGCGTTATTTTTCATGGGAACTTGTTCATATTGATTAGTCCTCCCATTTTGGATAACCAATGTTATATTCCTCCAAAAGGGACTATCAGGGGTTTTGTTTGCGGTAAGAAAAACATTGTCCTTTGTCCCTTCCCCATCAATATCTCCCTGTTTTGAGGTCACTATGACTGTTCTGCTGGAGTTCATTTGTCTTGAAAGAACGGTTTGGAGGTTCAATTGCATGTCTAGCAGTTCCTGCTTGGAAGGATAAGGATTCTGAAACGACAAGGCGTTATCTATCGTTTGCAGTGCTTCATTTGTTAATCCGGCCCTACTTTGGGTCTCAGCCAAACAATACCAATAATAAGGATGATTCGTTTCCTGTATTTTTGTGTAATAGTAATGAATCGCATTTCTGATGTCATACATATCCAACTTCATCCCACCTGACTCTTTATTATCCATATAGAATTATATGCAGGAATTTTGTGAGTAGCCTTTAGTGCATATCTATGTCTTTTCAAATATAGCGCCATAATTATCAATGATTTCGGGCATAATACCTTTTTATGGACCATATTCGCTTGCATATATTTATGTAATTTGCTATTATAACTGACGAACGTTCGTTAAATTATGAGGTGATATTATTGAAAAGTAATGAAATTAAAGAAGCCGCTCTAAAATATTTCACGATTCATGGTTATGAAGGAGCGTCGCTTTCTCAAATAGCTGAAGAAGTCGGCATGAAAAAGCAATCCATTTACGCTCATTTTAAAGGCAAGGACGATCTTTTCCTGCAAGTTTTACGTGATGCGAAAGAGACGGAGCTATCGTCGAAGCTCCAATATTTCCGTAAAGTTGATTCAAAAAACCCTGAAAAGGATTTATACGGATTCCTTCAATTGGTCATCGACCTTTTCCAAAAAAATGAGCATATAAAGTTTTGGCTGCGTATGTCCTTTTTTCCGCCAGCGCATCTTGAAAAAGAAATCGGGCAGGAAGTGATAGATATCGAGGAAAAGGTGCAGGCGATCCTGGAATGTAAATTCCATGATTGGATCAATGCCAAATTAATCGTCGAAGATGAAGCCATAACGCCGACCTATGCATTCTTGGGAGTCGTGGATTCCATTTTGCTTGAGCTTGTATACGGCAATGATGAGAAACGGCTGAATGATAAATTATCAGCCTCCTGGAAAGTGTTTTGGAGGGGTATTTCGCTAAATTGATTCACAAAGAAAGTGGTGTTAAAACATGAATAAACCAATTAAAGATCAAAAGGCGGTATTAATTATTCTTCTAAGCAATATATTCATTGCTTTTCTGGGAATAGGACTCATCATCCCCGTTATGCCGTCATTTATGAATATCATGCATTTATCCGGAAGCACGATGGGCTATCTGGTTGCCGTATTTGCGGTTTCACAGCTTGTCATGTCTCCATTCGCAGGTCGTTGGGTTGACCGTTACGGCAGAAAGAAAATCATCATCATCGGCTTATTCCTTTTTGGTGTTTCGGAACTGATCTTCGGTGTAGGGACAAATGTGTCGGTGTTTTATTTATCTAGGATCCTAGGCGGAATCAGTGCCGCCTTTATCATGCCTGGTGTTACTGCATATGTTGCGGACATTACATCCGTTCAAGAAAGGCCAAAAGCAATGGGCTATATTTCAGCCGCCATTAGCTTGGGCTTTATTATAGGACCAGGAATCGGTGGCTTTGTTGCAGAATATGGTATACGCTTGCCCTTCTTCCTTGCGGCGGGCATTGCTTTTATAGCTTGCCTTTCTTCAATATTCATTTTAAAAGAACCGATGACAAAGGAACAGCTTGCAAAAGTTTCTGCTAATACAAAGCAAACGAATTTTATCGGCGATTTAAAAAAATCCCTGAATCCGCTTTACTTCATTGCGTTCATCATTGTATTTGTACTCGCTTTTGGTTTGTCAGCCTATGAAACGGTTTTCAGCCTATTTTCTGATCATAAATTCGGCTTCACGCCGAAGGATATTGCCATTATCATTACAATAAGCTCTATTTTCGGAGTTGTTGTGCAAGTATTCATGTTTGGAAAGCTGGTAGATATTCTGGGCGAAAAGAAGCTTATCCAATTATGTTTAATCGTCGGGGCCATTTTTGCGGTAGCTTCCACTATGATTTCCAGCTTTTTGGCAGTACTAGTGGTAACTTGCTTCATATTCCTTGCATTTGACCTGCTTCGTCCGGCATTGACGACATTTTTATCAAAAGCTGCCGGGAAAGAACAAGGGTTCGTTGCTGGAATGAACTCCACCTATACGAGCTTAGGGAATATCGCAGGGCCATCCATGGGAGGATTGCTTTTTGACGTAAACATCCACTACCCTTATCTTTTCGCTGCTGTCATTATCGTCATTGGCCTTGGCATTACAGTCATTTGGAAAGAAAACCGATTGACAGAAAGCTTAGCGAAATAATGAAAGTCCCGGATTGTTATTCGTACCCTTCCTTTCTATCTGGCAAATTCTCAAACTTGAAAAATGATATTCTACTAAAACCCCCCCCTTGTCCATATTTAGGCAAGGGGGGTTTTTAGTAATCTTTTGAGAACGGGATTATTACTACCATTGCTCACGATAACCGCTCCAAATTGATTTTGAATGTATATCGATCAGCCCGGTAGACAGATCTGACAACCGCAAGTGGTTGATTGGTTTCAAGGGTACTTCTTCGTTCTATCAGCAATACAGGGGAAGCTTCAGCTACCCCGAGCATTTCCGCCTCTTTTTTTTGAGCGATGGAGGCTTCAATTACCTGTCTGCCATGCTGGATTTTTAAGCCGTACTTTTTTTCAACATAATCATGAATGGCACTTACAGCTATTTCTTCCGTAAGGTCCAGGGCATGATCTTTAGGGATGTATAGCCTTTCATATGCCATCGGCCACCGATCAGCAAACCTTACACGTTCCAGTTCGAAAATAGCAGTTCCTGCTTCAACCTCAAGTTTTGCAGCAAGCTCATGATCTGCCTTGACCTCCGTAAAACTGATAACTCGCGTACTTGGTTTAAGTCCTCTTGAAATCATATCCTCTGTAAAGTTAGTCAGACCTTGCAAGGGCGGCTCCGATTTATGTTCGGCAACGAATGTTCCTTTTCCGCGCTGCCTGTATAAATAACCGCCATTCACGAGGTTAGAAATGGCCTGTCTCACCGTCATCCTGCTTATGCCATATTTTTCAGTGTATTCTTTTTCTGAAGGAATCATCTCTCCTGGCACCAATTCAAGACTTTGAATCGCTCCTTTAATCTCCTCTTCAAGTTGATGATAAATGGGACTCGGAGAATTCTTTTGGATCATTCAGCTTACATCTTCCTTTCATCGTGATGTATATTTTTACAAGGCATCCTGATCGGAAACATCTCAAGCTAAAATTTAGGTTCGTTCATTTTATCCATTTTATTAGGCCCACATTTAGGTATCCACATTCCTTTTTGTGAATTTCAGTACCGATTCCCTTGAACGTTCAATTTCGTTTTTATTTTCATTATAGTATTTCGAAACATACGCATAGAAAATAATGCTGACCGTTAGAAATTGGGCAAAAAGCGAACTTGTTGCAGCACTTCGGAATTTAGCCTCCGGTGCACGTACATGATTTAGTGACATATCAACTTTTTTAGTTAGTCCATTGTTCCCCAATCGCGATAAACCAATTGTTTTAATGCCATATGCTTTAGCAATATCAACGAGTTCCAGAATTTCTTCAGTTTCGCCACTATTGGATATACAGAAAAAAACGGTATTCTTTGATGATGCAGCAAGTGCAGTGGCCGTAATATGCGGGTCTTGATTGGCACTTACAATCTTTCCTAACCGTAACCATTTCTGTGTAATATCTTCAGCAACGAGCCATGATGCCCCTAAACCATAGACATAAATCACATCTGCACTCCTCATGGTTTCAATGATATTGTCAAGAACGGCCTCATCCAAATAATGTGCCGTTTCTTGTATGGCCTGGACGGAATTGGACACAAT
Source organism: Peribacillus sp. YIM B13477 (assembly GCF_042787955.1). Taxonomy (NCBI): domain Bacteria; kingdom Bacillati; phylum Bacillota; class Bacilli; order Caryophanales; family Bacillaceae; genus Peribacillus; species Peribacillus sp. YIM B13477. Next base: position 666,121 of record NZ_JBHZPD010000001.1, on the reverse strand, counting down.
TTTATTTTTGATCGATGCTATTGTTTCATTAGGCTCAATGTCATGGAAACCTTTTTTCTCCGGCTGGGAAATCAGGGATGATAGGGATACCTTCAGTTCTGAAAAACTATTAACTTTTATGGAATGACAGAACCTCGTTACTGCCGAACTGCTTGCGTTGGCATGGTCAGCCAATTCATGTATCGTCATTCTAACTATATCTTTGGGATTTTCTAAAATATATTGTGCAATTTTCTTTTCTGATTTGGGCAGTTGGTTCAATAAACTTTCAATTCTCAATATAATATTTTCGCCTTGCATATGATTTACTCTCCTTGATCTTTACTTACTTTAAATGCTTCATTGCTATGTAGTAACAACCCAAGGTAGCTGATACGTCTTCTAAAACAAATTTCACATTTGGGTTTTCAAGTTTAATATGATTGATGAATGAGCTTTGCACCAATGGTATATTAGTCAATATGCTACCTTTTAATGCAATTGTAACATTCTCACACAACTTTAACTTCTTGATAACCTCAAGCGTTTGTATTGCAAGGTGGTACCCGGCCTGATTCAGAATATTTTGTGAGAAGCCATCACCCTTCTCCGCATGTTGGACAATTAGGGGAACAAACGCGGCAATCTCGGATTTCGTGGCGGAATAAATGAATTTCTTCAGTTCCATTACACTAAGATAGCCAAGTTTTTTCAGTATCGACTCGGTTAAATGGCTATATTCATACCCTTCATCCTCTTCTTTCGTCATTTTTATAAAAACCTGCATGGCGATCCAATAGCCACTTCCTTCATCCCCAAGAATGTGTCCCCATCCACCAGCCGATTTCTCGATTCCTTCATGGATGCCGATACTTACAGATCCCGTTCCGGATATGGTCAAAATGCCATCATTTCCTTTTAGCAATGCAGCATGAGCGATAATTGCATCATTTACAATGGTGAACGGGACCTTAAATGCCTTGCTTAATGCACTTTTTATGCCCTGCGGATTTTCAACTCCTCCATACCCGGCTAATCCTAAACAAATGTATAGGCAGCTACCATCATCAATAGGAGTCATGCTTTGTTCAATTGCCTGTATAATGTTAGCGGTGGCTTGTTTTTCATTAATAAGCAGGTTTCCAAACCCCGCTCTGCCTTCACTAATTTTATTACCATCCATATCATAAGCCACTGCTTCAGTTTTGGTCCCTCCGCCGTCAACACCGATAATATAATTCATGTCATTCTCCTATTCAGTAAAAAAGGAAGGAGTATCACCGTTCCTTCCCTGATCCATTAATATTGAATTGGAATTTCCCCCATGGTTCCAAATAATCGAGGAGAAAAATTTCCTCTTCTGCTATTCGGCCAACTACATTCGTTTTCCCCGAATTCTTCATTTCCTTCAATGCAATCTGCAATTCCCCTTTATATTGTCCATAGAGCTCGTTTTCAATTAATATATCACCGCGTCTAATATCAGGCGTATATGTTGGTTTAAATTCTTCGCTCTTATATTTCACGCGTGATTGAGTCGAGCGAATTAGATAATCGGAAACATCTCCACGGTAAAAATGGAATTCTTCCAATACTATTTTTTTCTCCAAATCTGTTATGGTTTCGTGAAGGTTAACATTAAATGTTAACAGACCGCTGTTTAACAAGCTAAGCTGTTTCAATTCATCTTCAGATGCGTAAGCATTTGCTATGATTACATCATCAATCAATCCTGTAGCATACAAATGTTTCGCTTGTGTTGTAATCGGTAATTCCCGGTGCATTTCCAATGTACATAATCCTTCCATTATAGGCCAAGGTCCGTACGTTGCTGCATGTGAGCTGATGAAAGCTGCCGTGCGGATATTATGCTTTTTGAATGACTCACAGCATTTAATGAAATGCTGATAGCTCAATCCTGCATAGCGATGGGGATAGAAGTTGTGCGATCCAACTAAATTTTCTATATTTGGTTTGTAATCCATGATATTTTCTAGATACTTCGTTGCATTACTCATGTTTATTTCAATTTTTAGACCATATGGATTATGTGTCATGATCGACTCTTCGCTGCCTGTAAAACCCATGTCCAGCCTGATTCCATACGCACCTAATTCTGCAAAAAATGATAAGTCATTATACGAAATGCCTAGTGAACCGAATACTCGGGGAGCAATATCGACCATCACTTCCATATTCAATTGATTGGCATAATGAATCGTTTCTTTAAATTCTTTTAAAATCTTCTCTTTGTCTCCTTCGACAGAAAGCAAGCAAGTAAAGATCTTTTTAAAGCCATATTTGTGTGCAAGTGCAATGTATTCCATGTCTTTTTCAACGGTTGAATGCTCTGGATAGATAGATATTCCGAGTTTACCCATTTTTAAACACCTCTTTACTGTTGTGGGGCTAGCTTTTTTACTATGCGAATCATGTGTTCTATTAGTTTTTGTTCGCTCATTGCTGTCATCAAATGATCTTGAGCATGAATCATCAATAAAGTTTTCTCACTTGGAACTCCATTCAATTCTGCTTGAATGAGCTTGGTTTGTGTCTTATGGGCCATGTTCAATTCTTCCTGGCCTTGTTTAATTAGTTCCTCTGCCTTTTCAAAATTAAATTCTTCCGCTTCTTTCAGTGCTTCGAATGCTAATCCTCTTGCATTTCCACTATGTGATATTATTTCAAAAATTTCCATTTCGTTATTGTTCAGTTCAGTTGACATATCATTACACTCCCATTTTATGTTAGATTATGAAGGTTCATTGGATTACTGTAATCCAGATTCACTGCTTAAAAACACCATTCACTTGATGTTCGGAACAGCACTTTCACTGAAGAATCGCGGTAAGTATTCTTCATGCGCCTTTAAAAGTTTTTGTAAAACCATTTCCGCCAGGTCATCACTTGGGATGAGCGGGTTGATCGTTAAAGCCAATAACGCTTTATCATAAGAACCTGTAACGGCTGCCTCAGCACCAATTCTCTCAAATGATTTAATTTGTTGGATCAAGCCATGCACTTGTACGGGTAATTTACCCATAGCCAAAGGAATTGGTCCATTCTTGGTGACGATACAGCTTACTTCGACTGCTGAATCATAATCAATATCAGTAAGCGCTCCTTTGTTTTGTACATTTAGCACTTGAATGTCTTTTTTATCATTATAAATAGAAGAAATGACGTTACATGCTGCATCACTATAGTAAGCTCCACCGCGCTGCTCTAGTTGTGGAGGCTTGATGTCAAGGGTTTCATCCTTGTATAGGTCAAATAAATCTTCTTCTAATTTTTTCACAACTTCAGCTCGGGTTTTCCCTGATTTGAATGCTTCCAACTCTTCTTCTAAAATCGTTTTTGTTTTGTAATAATACCGATGGTACGGGCAAGGCACCACTCCTAAAGATTTCAAAAACCTTCTGTTCCAAGCCAATGGGGCAATATTCTTCATCGTCAGCTGAATTTCAGGATTGCCAAGCATTTCAAGCACTTTATCTGTTACTTCTTGATCATCAACGAACACATGCATCCCGAATACCATGTGGTTTAAACCGGCGAAATCTATGTGCACTCTCTTCATATCGACACCAAGCATGCTAGAAATAGACATATGCATATTAAATGGAACATTGCATACTCCAATGACTTTTTTATGTTTACTGTAGCGGAGCAGGGCTTCCGTTACCATCCCCGCTGGATTTGTGAAGTTAATTAACCATGCATCAGGGCAGAGCTCCTCCATTTCTTCTGCAATTTCCAGAAGTATGGGTATCGTTCGTAATGCCTTGGACAATCCTCCTGCCCCATTTGTTTCTTGACCAATTAATCCTAATTCCAACGGGATCCTCTCGTCCTTGATTCGTGCATCAAGTAAACCCACTCTCATTTGAGTTGTGACAAAATCAGCATCTTGCAAGGCTTGACGGCGGTCTAACGTCAGATGTATTTCCATTGGAAGTCCTGCTTTTTCAACCATCCGTTTTGCCAAGGTTCCTACAATCCCCAGTTTTTCTTTTCCTGCCTCAATATCCACTAACCACAGTTCCCTAATAGGTAACTCATCATATCGTTTTATAAATCCTTCTATTAATTCTGGCGTATAACTGGAGCCTCCACCGATTGTGGCAATCTTCAGCCCTTTTTTCATTTCCATTTCCCCAACACCTCATCGTAAGCTAATCTGGATTCTTCATTCATTTATAGATTATTTCATAACAAACCAGTGCACTTACCGCTAATAAAGACAAGAATAATAGCGTTGCTTGTTTCTTGTTTTTAAACTTACCTTCAACAAAACAAACAACCATCGTCAATCCTGCGCTTATGGCAAAGGTATTTCCTAAGTACAGTGATAATTGTTTATTTATCTCAAAGGCATCCATTAATCTGTTAAAGATAAAATTAAAAACAAGAATGAAGCCAAAAAATAGAAAGGCACTTTTGTAACTGAAAAAGTGAATTCTGGATGTTGAATTCATGTCCTTTCCCCCCCTCAATTAATAAAAGGAGCTTGGAGCATTAGTCCCAAACTCCCTTTTAGGTATTCCTTATAAAGCGATATTTTTGTTATCCGTTGTTTCTACCATGTTTTCCTGTGCTAAAAGCTTTTTATCGTACATCTTAAAGAATGGCAGATATATAAGGACCGAAATGGTTAAATTCACCATCACGAGAACAATGGCTCTCCAATCACCGCCCGTTGAAAGGTAGGCACCTATTGGAGCGGGCAATGTCCAGGGAACCATTACATATGTCGGGTTCACAAGTCCGATGGACGTTGCTATATATGCAAGTGTTGCTCCAATCAGCGGTGTAATGATGAATGGAATAATCAGTACCGGGTTTAGTACAATCGGCATCCCAAAGATAACAGGTTCATTGATGTTAAAAATGCTCGGCACAATTGTTGCTTTCCCCATTGCTTTACTATAGCTGGACTTCGCCGTTAAGAGCATGGCTATTACTAATCCCAATGTTGCACCAGATCCACCAATCCAAATAAACCATTGGAAGAATGTTTCAGGAGCTATGTGGGGAATTGCCTTTCCGGCTGCAACTGCTGCCGAGTTATTCCCCAAGTATACTTCCCATACCGGACGGGCTACGGCACCTACTACCGATACGCCATGAATACCAAATGACCAAAAGAATGTAATCAAAAATACTGGAATTAATACACCTGGCAATGTATCGCCAGCACTGATGAGCGGTGCAACCGCTTTATTAACAAGTGAATGTAAATCAACAGCAAAAACGACTGTAATTAAAGTCATGACAAGCAGGACAATTGAAACTGGAATTAATGCTTCAAATGAACGGGCTACTGAAGTTGGTACAGAATCCGGCATTTTAATCGTGATATTTTTTGTCTTACAAAGACGTAGAATTTCGACAGCAAAAATGGATACAAGCATTCCTACAAAAAGGCCATGGCCTCCGAGATTTGTCATTGGCATAACAAACCCCACATCATCCATCATCTCTACCCCGATTGTGAACAAGAAGGCTGCCAATGATAGTAAACCTCCAGATAGCGGATCAAGTTTATAGCTTTGAGATAAGCTGTAGCCTATACCAAAAGTAATATATAGCGTCATGATAAACATCGTTAATCGATATGGAATTAAAATTTCAGCTATATGTTTTGCAGACCATTCACCTAATGCAGTATCTGCTGCAACGGGCGGAAATGCAATGATCAAGAATAAACTGCCAAAGATGATGAATGGTAACGCGGAAACCACACCATCCCGAATTGCGCGTAAATGCTTTTGCTCAGACAATTTAGCCATAGGTGTTGAAAGATTATTTTCTAAAAAAGCTACAAACTTGTCCATTCGTGTTTTCCCCTTTTACGTATAGTGATATAGTGGTCCGTTTATTATTTTGCTAGTTCCGTTACAAGTTTAAGTAGCTTAGGTCCGCCTAGAGGGCTGTAGGCTTGAGCTGGAATGGCTTCACATGGGACGCCCGCTTCATCTGCAGAAGCCTTAAAGCCATCGAAACGATGTTTGACTTGCGGAGCTACCATCGCAACATCCCAGCCATTTCGTACTTCTGCATCGAATTCTTGTGTGCCGACCGCCAATACTTCTATGTTTATACCTTGTTTTTCCCCTTCCTTTTTTAAAGCGCTTACAACGATTGCACTGGACATTCCACCTGAACATACGAATAATACCTTCATTATTTGTTCCTCCAATTTTTAATTTTTTTATAAAGCGTTAAATCGTTTTTCTTATGAATCCTTGTGCCTTCACTAAACGATTTGAGGCTTCTTCATATGATACATTCGTTAATATCATGACAATGGCGATTTTAGGCTGGGCATGTGCCTTTTCTAAAAATTCATCTGCAATTTCATAGCTGCAGTCAGTGGCATCCATGATAATACGTTTTGCACGTTCAACCAGCTTTTCATTAGTTAACTGTAAATCTACCATTAAATTCCCATAAACTTTTCCAACTCCAACCATTGAGGCAGTGGAAAGCATATTGCATACTAACTTTTGCGATGTTCCAGCTTTTAAACGTGTAGAACCCGTCAGGACTTCAGGCCCATTTACCACTTCAATCGCAACTTTTGCAATCTTACCTATTTCGGAACCTTTGTTACAGCTTATCGACACAGTTCCTGCACCAACTTGATTGGCATATTCCAATCCAGCAATAACATATGGAGTGCGTCCACTAGCTGCAATGCCCACTACGACGTCCCTGTCTGTCAATTCGATTTTCTTCAAATCTTCAGGACCTAATTCAAAACTGTCTTCAGCACCTTCAACCGCCTTAATGAAAGCCTTTTCCCCACCAGCTATGAGACCCACTACTTCACTCGGATCGGTATTGAATGTTGGGGGACATTCTACTGCATCCAATAAACCGATGCGTCCGCTTGTTCCTGCACCCATGTAAATTAATCTGCCGTTTTTATTCATGGCTTCAACGATCATGTCCACAGCTTTAGAAATTTGCGGAAGTTCTTTTTTTACACAATGGGCAACTTTAATGTCTTCTTCGTTCATCACTTCTAAAAATTCAAGAGTTCCCATTTCATCTAAACTCATGGTCTTTTCATTACGACTCTCTGTCGTTAAATGCTCTAGCATACATATCATCCTTTTTTATTTCAGTGGTGAAAGTGGTGAAACTTTATTAGCTAAAGAGACTATATCACTATTAAAATTTAATTTCAATATTGTGTATACATTTTTAAAAATTAATTTTAAAATAAATGTAAGGTAACTAATTGATTGTTATCTTTCTGCTAAAAATAAAGGTGAAACGAGTAGCCATTTCGTGAACCAAACCTACGATTCTTTTTATTGTTGGATTTTATCTCAGTTTTCATAGGTGATAGATACATATATTCATTATTTGTTAACGCTTACAAATAATTAAATATAAATATTAGTAATGAAATGAGGTTGTACTATTGATGCATGAAAGAATTACAAAGAAAAAATTCGGTTCATTGGCACTAGCCGCTTTGGTGGGAGGATCACTTCTCCTTCCAGCTGATTTGATTGCAAAAGCTGAATCAGGGACAATCCCGCAAGCAACTACTTATGTAAAACAGGAACTGCGGGCAACTTGGATTGCAAGTGTGTTAAATATTGACTGGCCGTCCAAACCTGGTTTATCCATATCAGCACAGAAAGGGGAATTCATAAAATATTTGGATGAACAAAAAGCGATGGGGATGAATACTGTCGTTATGCAAATCAAACCCACTGCGGATGCTTTTTATCCTTCTGAATACGGTCTTTGGTCAAAATATTTAACAGGGGTCCAAGGAAAAGATCCTGGTTATGACCCTCTTGCATTCATGGTAGAAGCGGCACATGATCGCAATATGGAATTCCATGCGTGGTTTAATCCGTACCGCATTACGATGCCTTTAGGTAAAACAGCTGAAATAGCGGATATTGATAATCTTCCAGAATCTCATCCTGCTAGAAAGCATCCGGATTGGGTCATACCATATGGACAGCAATTGTACTTTGACCCAGGCATTCCTGGCGTACAACGGTTTGTGATCGATGGAATATTGGAAGTTGTTAAGAATTATGATATCGATGCAGTCCATATGGACGATTATTTCTATCCTTACAAGATTGCAGGAGTACCTTTCCCAGATGATATTTCCTATCAAAAATATGGAGCAGATAGATTTACAAATGTTGAAGATTGGCGCAGGGATAATGTAAATAATCTTGTTAAGAATATAAATGAAGAAATCAAGGCAGAAAAATCATATGTGAAGTTTGGTATAAGTCCATTTGGAGTTTGGCGCAACAAAGCAGTTGATCCCACAGGATCTGACACTGCCGCTGGACAAACGAATTATGATGATTTATATGCAGATACCCGAACATGGATCAATAATGGATACATTGATTATATTGCGCCTCAATTATATTGGAATATAGGATTGCCAGTAGCTGACTATGCCAAACTTCTGGATTGGTGGACAAAAGAAGTCGCAGGTAAAAATGTTCAACTCTATATTGGACAGGGAGACTATAAAATTAATACAGAGTCCAATGGTGTGCAAAACTGGTTCAACCCTGAAGAAATGCCAAACCAGTTAAAACTGAATCGAACATATAAGGAATTTGATGGAAGCATGCATTTCAGTGCCAAGGATTTACGGAAAAACCCTCTTGGGATAGCGGATCGCTTAAGCGAGGATATTTATAAGCATCCCGCATTGGTTCCAGCCATGCCTTGGATTGATGATCATGCACCAAAGGCCCCAAAGGTGAGCAAGGCCACACAATCAGGAGATGGGATACAATTCGAAATTCAAGATCATAAGCAATCAGATGCAACCTATTATGCCATTTATCGTTTTGATGGGAAGAAAAAAGGAAACATTGAAGATTCAACGAACTTACTTGCCACAGTGCATAAAGAAAATACAAGTCAATTGTTTAATGACGGCAGTGTAGAAAAAGGAAAGACTTACACATATGTTGTGACAGCATTGGACCGCACCCACAATGAAAGCAAACAAACTAAACAGATTGATATAAAAGTAAAATGATCTTCAAGAAATAGCATGATAGTTTAAAAGACCCTCTCAGTGAACAATGGACGTAAAGCATCCATAAACAATATATTGGAAAAGGTTTTATCTTAATAGCATACACTGTTGTATATTATGCTATATCAGGATGTTAAAAGAATCGAAGTAGGTGGAATGACGATGTACATAGTTGGATTAATGTCCGGAACATCACTGGATGGAATTGATGCCGCACTCGTTCGGGTGAATAATAGTGGACTCGAGACTGAAATCGAAATGATTGAGTTCATGACATGCCCGTTTCCAAAAGAAATTGAAAAAGAAATTATGCAGTCTTTATCTGCAGATACATCCAATGTGCAGTTAATATGCAGTTTGAATTTTAAATTAGGGAAATTATTTGCCAATGCAGCAAAGGAAGTATGTCATAAAGCTGGTTTTCCCATTAATAAACTTGATCTTATTGGATCCCATGGACAAACCATTTACCACCAGCCTTTAAAAGAACAAAATTATATACCCTCCACTTTGCAAATTGGGGAAGCTGCAGTAATTGCTCACGATACAAACACACTTGTAATCTCTAATTTCCGGACGATGGACATGGCTGCTGGTGGACAAGGAGCTCCTCTTGTTCCTTTTACCGAATACATTCTTTATAGAAGTGAAGCAAAGGGACGATTACTTCAAAACATAGGTGGCATTGGAAACGTAACCGTCTTACCCAAGCAAGCATCTTTGGATGACATGTACGCTTTTGATACAGGGCCTGGGAATATGATCATTGATGAAGTATGCCGCCAATTGTTCAATATAAGCTATGACGAAGGTGGAAACATAGCTAAACAAGGACAAATCAATGACGAACTTTTATCTTATTGTATCAGTCATCCTTATATTATGAGCCCTCCACCAAAATCAACGGGCAGGGAATTGTTTGGAAAGCAATATGTAGTAAAACTATTAAAGATGTTTGAATCGCTTCCAAACCAAGATATTTTGGCAACAGTAACGATGTTTACAGCAAAGTCCATTGTGGAAAACTATCGAAATTTCATCTTTCCAAAAACCAGTATTGAAGAAGTGATCATTGGCGGAGGTGGCAGCTATAACAAAACGCTATTAAACATGATTCAATCACTGCTTGGAAATTCTATTCGAGTTATGACTCAAGAAGAGTTGGGATACTCTTCTGAAGCAAAAGAAGCGGTGGCTTTTGCATTACTTGCAAATGAGACTTTCCATGGTCATACAAGTAACGTTCCCATGGCTACCGGTGCTGACTCCGATGTCATCCTTGGAAACATGACCTTTCCTCCTTCCTATCTGAAGGGACGTAAAAATGTATTTTAACCATTCAAAAAGAGTGGAAGGCACATCGATAATTGATGTGCCTTCCACTCTTTTTTTGCCTTAAGAATCATGGCGGACCCTTCCGTTTTTTTACTGGCCAAGCTGCATGGAGACATACTTCACTTCTAAATATTCATCCATGCCGTAGTGTCCGCCTTCCCTGCCTATACCGCTTTCCTTCATGCCTCCAAATGGCGCTTGTGCAGTGGATGGGGCACTGTCATTAATACCGACAATCCCATATTCAAGTGCATCCGAGTAGGCAACCGCCTTATTAAGTGACTCGGTATACACATAAGCTGCCAAGCCAAAATTCGTGTTATTGGCTCGATCTATCGCTTCTTGATCGGTTCTGAATGTACTGACTGGCGCAATTGGCCCAAACGTTTCTTCCTGCATGCACAGCATATCATCCGTTACATTGGAAAGTATGGCTGGTGCTATGAAATGGCCTTGTTGTTCATCGACTTTTGAGGTGTTATGGAGGATGGCCCCCTTACTTGCAGCATCCTCCAATTGAAGCCGAACCTTTTTAACTGCAGCTCCATCTATCAATGGACCAAGATCGGCTCCTTCCATTCCATTTCCAACCTTCAAAGCTAAAACGGCTTGTTCGAAAGCTTGTAAAAACGGCTGTTCAATTGTCTCATGGACGAATATCCTGTTCGCACAAATACATGTTTGTCCAGCATTCCTGAATTTCGATAGAATCAAACCATTTACTGCTTCTTCGATATTCGCATCCTCAGCAATGATGAACGGAGCCAATCCACCGAGTTCAAGCGAGACTTTTTTCACTGTTTCTGATGCCTTTTTCATTAAATGTTTCCCTACTGGAGTGGAGCCGGTAAATGTGATCTTCTTAACACGTGAATCATTCATCCACACGTCTGATACATCTCCCGGTTTTTGTGTAGTTACAATATTTATCACACCAGCCGGAATGCCCGCTTCATGAGCACTTTCAACCAATAGCAAAGCGGTCAAAGGTGTTTGTTCCGCGGGTTTTATGACCACGGTACATCCCGCAGCAAGAGCTGGCGCCACTTTTCTCGTGATCATGGCAGCAGGAAAATTCCACGGGGTAATGGCAGCAATGACACCGACTGCCTGCTTTTGCACTAAAATACGCTTTGATGCAACGGAGGCTGGAATGATTTCCCCATAGTTGCGCTTTGCTTCTTCAGCGAACCATTTCACGAAACTTGAGGCATACTTCATTTCACCTTTTGCCTCTGCCAATGGCTTTCCTTGTTCCAGGGTCATGATCGTTGCGATTTCATCCAGCCTGTTCTCAATGATTGTATACCATTTCTCAAGTAATCCCGCCCTATGGTATGCACTCGTTTTCGACCAAGTCAGAAAAGCAGCTTGAGCTGCATCCACAGCAGCCCTTGCCTCTTTTTCGTTAGCGTCCGGAACATAGCCCACAGGCTCCAATGTTGCTGGATTTTCCACTACAAAATGACTTTCTGTATAAATAGGTGCTCCGTTAATATAAATTGGCCATTTTTCCACTACTTTTTTCATGATGCTTTACTCTCCTCTTCTTCTCCATGTTCTGTAAAAGTCTTATCATTCTCTCCTTTGAAAAAGTCCTTGCCATATAATAGGGCACATAATAGAATGCCTGCAGCAAACGCCATGCCAGCACCTTTTATAACAAGGATGGCAGCAACGACACCTGCAATTCCGAGGTCGCGTTGGCTCTTCGCCTGCATCACGCCTACGCGTACGCTAACATATCCTTGAACCAAAAGCGTCAAGGCCAAGGCGACACCGAGAATGGGTTCCACCAGGCTGACTACCGGCAATAAGAACAACCCTGTATTCGTACCCCAACGGAACGAGCCGGCACCGCCGAAGAAAGAATTCATGGCTTTCTTGCCATTCTTGAACCGTTCCACAACTACGACCTGCATGGCTGCCCACAACGGACCGCACATTGTTATATCAGGTCCGATAAAACTCATGATCACATTACGGCCGCCGAAAATTAAATGGGCTCTGTTTGGATTGTAGTCCACTTTTTCATCTTCCCTGACCTCATCGGATTCAGAAAGCAGCGCTTTTGTTTTGAGCACATCACCGAATACGACTAAATAAGTAGCAAATACAGCTGGAATCGCACTTAAAAAGAAGGTCAAGGCAGGAAAACCTAAACCGAAAACAGTATAGTCTGACCAAAGCGTAGCAAAATCCGGACTGCTGAATCCCCATTGGATATCAGGCCATTTTGCTTCTCCAAAAATGGGGGCTACAAAGACCGCGAGCAAAATTGCCGGCAATATCCCTAAATTCCCTATGAATACCCAAACTTTATTTCGCATTTTCAATTTTCCAAAACTTTTCGAAAAAAGCAGATAAAAAGCAAAGCCGATACAAATGCTAATTGTATAAGGAAATAAATCAAACTTTCCACCCACTTCAAAAATGGAAACGACAGCACCAATACCCGCCCCTAAAATAATGCCTGATTTGATTGCATTCGGCACTAATCGCACGACCTTACTGGCAAGTCCGGTCATCCCTAGCAATATCGATAAGATACCTAATGTTAATTGAAACGCAACGAGTGCATAGACCCGATCAGGCCCCTCCGGAAATTGCCCGACGAACAATACAAGCAATGGAACCGCAGGTGTAATCCAACCTGGTATAACCGGGTCTCCGAGTAAATGATGCGCCAAGTATAATAATCCATTCAAGATAACGACGGCCAGGGCCACATCAAAAGGCATACCGAGATGGTCTGCAAGCAGCGTTATCGCTCCAAGGTCAACTGCACACATCAATAATCCTTGAACGTAGTCAGGCCACTCAAAACGATAATGGACAAATGGCAGTCTAATCTTAAAAGGTCCCGCAGGTATATACGATGTCTCTTCTCCGTAGCGGCGTTTTTTCCATTTCATATTGTTTCCTCCACTTACAAGCCATAGGCTGAACGATATATTTTTTCGATATCCCGAACGTTTAACGCACGGGGATTATTGCGAAGTAAACGGACTTGTTTGATGGCCTCGGCAGCCATTTCACTTAAAGCCGATTCAGGAATCTCAAATTCACTTAGTGACTGTGGTATATCAACATGGCGACATATTCTGGTCATCGCTTCTATCGCTTTATCCGCTGCCTCATCATCATTTAAATGATTGACTTTCTCTCCAAGTGCTTCAGCAATGTCGCGAAACCTTTCCAAACAGGCAATTTTATTCCACTTCATGACAAATGGCAGTAATAATGAATTGCTGACTCCATGTGATAAATGGAAGCGGCCTCCAAGCGGATAAGCTAAGGCATGAACAGCTCCAACACCTGCATTGCCAAAAGCTAACCCTGCCATTAGGCTTCCAGTGATCATCGCTTCCCGTGATTCCAGATTATCCGGCGCAGCATAAGCCTTTGGTAAATGTACGGCGATTAACTTCATGGCCCCAATTGCCAACGCATCCGTAACGGGCGACGCAAATTTGGAAATATAGGCCTCTACGGCATGAACAAGTGCATCCACTCCGCTCGCAGCAGTCACACTTGGCGGGCAAGTCAGCGTCATGACGGGTGATACAATCGCTACATCCGGTAAAAGGTACGGACTTACGATTCCCTTCTTAACCTGTTCTTTTTTGTCCGATAAAATCGAAATATTCGTCACTTCTGACCCGGTACCTGCCGTCGTGGGTATAGCTATTAAAGGGAGACCTGGAACTTCAATCAAGTTCGTACCGAAATAGGTCTCGATGCTGCCTGAATTCGTAGCCATGACGGAAGAGGCCTTTGCAATATCAATCGCACTTCCACCGCCTACCGCAATCAGTCCATCATGTTTTCCGTCCTTGATTGTCCGTACACAATGCTCAACGATTTCAATTTCCGGTTCTGGATTCACATCCGAGAAAATACCGTATGCTGATGAAAGTAAATCCTCAACCCTTTGTATAACCCCGGCACCCACTAAAACTTTATCTGTAACGATCAACGGATTCCTCATCCCTAATCGCGTAGCCTCATCAGTCAGCTGCTGTAAAGAATCTGCTCCTGTCACCAATTTGTTAGCCATAGAAAATATAGAAATATTCATGTTTATCTCCCCTTTCATGTTTTTACTAATGCAGGAATCATGCCAAAGTGAAAACGCTTAATTTATAAGGGAGATACCTTTTTAACAGGATCAATAATGAGTAGAAATCAAATCAAAAAAACTAATTCGATTCGTTTTCTAATCGAATGTGAAATTTTTTCATTTTTTGCACCAAAGCGCTTTGACTGATATCCAAAGAGATGGCGGCGGCCCTTGTAGTCCCATATTTTTTCATCGCATTCAATATCAGTGAACGCTCCAGCTCGGAAACGGCTTCCTTCAAAGAATGTGTTGTAGTTTTTCTTGATAAGACCGGCTGGATGATAGATGGTAAATTAGGTAAATCAATCGTATCATCATAAGTCGTGACCACCAGCCGCTCTGCAAGACTCGCAAGCTCACGTATATTACCAGGCCACGAATAGTTCGTCAGCCATTCATAGCATTCCGGTGTCATCTTTTTCTTCTCATTATATTTTTCATTGAATTTTTTCAAATACATTTCTAAAAGCGGGATCGTTTCTTCCTTTCTCTGGCGCAAAGGCGGGACTTCAAAGGAAACGATATTAAGCCGGTAATAAAGATCTTCGCGGAAGGATCCTTCTTGCACGAGGGAGGCCAGATCACGATGGGTGGCTGTAATTAACCTGACATCCACTTCTTTCATTTCGGTAGAACCCACTCTCATAAACTTATTTTCTTCTACCACTTTCAAAAGTTTCACCTGTAACTCTAAAGGTAAATCCCCAATTTCGTCCAAAAATAACGTGCCACCATTCACTTTTTCAAAAATCCCCATTTTTCCATTCTTAAGGGAACCGGTAAATGCCCCTGGTTCATATCCAAAAAGTTCAGATTCCACCAAGTTCGCTGGAATGGCTCCGCAATTTAATTCAAGGAAAATTTTTTCCTTTCTGGAGCTTTTGGCATGTATGTACTTGGCGATTAAACTCTTCCCTACTCCCGTTTCCCCCTGTAACAAGATCTTCGCATCCGTTTTAGCCACTTTATCAGCCAGTTTGAATAAAGGAGTTGTAGAAGGACCAATGATTATTTCCTGTAAATTCACCTGTTCCGAGCCAGGCAATAATTGGGAAATAGGTTGGAAAGATAACTTTTGGCTGTCAATCGTATACTTCATCCGAATTAATTCAGTAATATCCCTGACACTATTTATGACAAATATGACTTCACTTTGTGGCGATAGAATAGGTGTGGCCGATACGATTATCTTTCTTCCATTCCGAATTCTTTGTGTCAAAGTAACTTGATTCTTCGTTCGAATGGAATCCAATGAAGCTGAAACGGATATCATACCTTGCTCAATTAAATAACTCATCGGTTTTCCGATGATTTCCTCTTCTCTTATTCCAGTAATACGTTGATAAGCTTGATTGATAAATAATGTCGTTCCATCACCATCCGTGATATACACTCCATCATACAGAGCATTAAAAACAACCCTGCATAAATCACTCTCAAAGAATGCTTGAAATTGCTCATATGGTATTGAGTAATTCCGTAAATTTTGCAGCGGTGCATTAACCGTAATGAAATGAGAAATGGGCTTCGTCAAATCACTCTGCTGCACTGCCGCTGATAAAGCCTCTATTGTCAAAAATCCGATGAAATCCTCTGAATCATCCAAAACTTCCACTTCAGTGCTTCCTATCGGGAAACACGATATTGCTTCCTCCACTGTCATATCCGAATAAAACTTAGTCATCAATATCCACTCCCTGACTGGTCTTAACTATTTGATAGAACGCTTCCTCCTTGATTGAAGACTTTTTGAAAGTCCTGTCGGCTTCCAAGTCTATTCAATTAAAGAAGGCAATGAACTTATTAACTTATATTATGAGCATTATGTAATGTTTTTTCCTTTTTAATGATACTATGTACGACAATCAACGACACCAAGAATAAATGCTGCACCGGTAAAACGATTCAATCTCATTGCCCTATTTCTGATTAAAACGATAAATAGCAATGGTATGTTACTTTTATCATATCAATGGTGTTTTTTATGCTCAAATCCATTTTCATTCATCACAGGAAAACTTGTCCATTTGTTGCATAATAAAAATGCCTGCGAAATGGCTTATATCTTAAGATTGTTAATTTCAGATACTTTAAGGGTTAAGAACTAATTGTTAAGTGTTTTTAAAAATTTCTCGACAGTTTGAAAAAACCTAATCCTTATTTGGATTAGGTTTCAGACTGTAGACAAACTCGATGAAAACTCAGTGTGCATTGAAAAAAGTTGCAGCTGATTTCAGAGATGCGCTCCCTTTCCGCCGACTGTCTGCCAAGCCTCCTCAGCGCAAGCGCCTGTGGGGTCTCGGCTAGCCAGTAATTCGGCAGGAGTGTCGCAAATCTCTTCAATCTAGTGAGGATTACATCCGTATAAACTAGTAAAAAACATGAAAGATACTCAAGTTTAATATTGGCTCAGGGCGAGTGCAATTCGAAACTCCTTTTGTCAAAAAATTGATGAAACCGCCAGACTGTTTAAACGAATTGGAGAAGAAGAGACAGTTTCCCTTCAATATTTCTTAAAAAAGAAGTTCCAGTTGATTGGAATGGAAGGTACGAGACTCCTGCGGGAAAAGCGTGGCCAAGGGAGACCCCGCAGGCGAACAGCCGAGGGCGGACCGCCCGCGGAAAGCGAGTGCCTGGAGTGGAAATCATTACACATAACCCTTTCACTAACCCCATTTTGTCGCCAAACTGAAACCTAATCCGTATTTGGATTAGGTTTTTGGTTTGATTAAAGAAAGTAAGTGACGATTATTTTGGAAACCAGCCGACGGGTTTTACATCGAGATTAATGTTGATTTGTTTAATTTCCTGGTATTCGTCCAAGCCGTATTTTCCTAAACTGCGTCCAATCCCGCTCTGTTTGTAACCGCCCCATGGCGCCTCGACATATGTTGGATGATAATCATTTACCCATGTGATGCCTGCCCGTACCTTCTTGATCACACGCAATCCTTTTGCTCCATCGTTAGTGAAGACGCCGCCTGCAAGTCCGTAGTCTGTATCATTTGCCAGTTTAATAGCTTCTTCTTCATCTTTGAACTTTTGAATGACAACGACTGGACCGAAGATCTCCTCTTGTACGATGCGCATGTCAGGTGTTACATCGGTGAAGACAGTCGGTGCAATGAAGTACCCTTTGTCAAGACCGTCATCAACAAGACGGTAACCGCCTGCCGCAAGTGTCGCACCTTCCTGTTTGCCGATTTCAATATAGTTCAAAATGCTATTCATTTGCGCTTCGCTGACAATGGCCCCCATGTTGCTGTCTTCTGCAAGTCCAGGTCCAACTTTAATTTTATTTGCACGTTCAACATAACGTTTTACATATTCATCATAAATACTTTCTTCAACTAGAATTCGGCTGCCTGATGAACAAACTTGGCCGACACCGAAGAAGATGCCAAATAATCCGTAATCGACGGCCGTCTCTAAATCTGCATCTGCAAAAACGATGTTAGGTGATTTACCGCCAAGCTCAAGGGAAATTTTCTTTAAGTTCCCCGCTGCCGCTTTCATGATAGAGCGGCCAACATCCGTACTTCCCGTAAATGAAACAATGTCAACATCGTTGCTTTCCGCAATGGTTTGACCGACAACTGTGCCGCGGCCCATCACCATATTAGCCACACCTTTCGGGATGCCTGCTTCCTCCAGGATTTCGAATAATTTCATTGCTGTTACAGGTGTCACTTCAGCCGGTTTATATACAATGGTGTTTCCTGCCGCAAGCGCCGGTGCGATTTTCCAGACACTCATTAGAAGTGGGAAATTCCAAGGTACAATCAAACCGGCTACACCTACTGGCTCACGAACAACCATCGCTTGCACGGGAGCGGGAACTTGATACGTTTCCCCTTCTGGATGAAGGACCAAACCAGCGTAGTAACGGAAACACGCGGCGGCATCAGCAATATCGAAACCTGCCTCTGCTTTAAGTTTCCCGTTGTCCATTGTTTCAAGAATCGTTAACTCTTCGGCACGTTCATCGATTTTATCAGCGATTTTATATAGGTAGGAAGCACGCTCCTGTGCTGTTAGGCCTGACCAGATTCCACTTTCAAAGGCTGCCTTCGCTACTGAGATTGCCCTTTCTGTATCTTCTTTGGTGGCACGCGGAGCTTTTGCGATGATTTCCTGTGTTGCAGGATTGATTACCGGGATTACTTCATTTGAAGATGAGGTCTGCCACTTACCGTCGATGTAATTTTTAAGCTCTAATACTGCCGTTTCTAATATTGTCATGTTTCATTCCTCCGGTTTTCATTATTTTTTATTAATCTTAACGGAATTTAATCGTTACAGTTTTAGGACCAGTCTGTCTTCCTTCGCACGTGAGCAGCATGTCAGGATTGACTTTCGTGTTTGACGGTTTTCTTCGCTAAGGAAGAAATCCCGGTGATCCACTTCACCTTCTGCAACATCCACCTCACAACTTCCGCACCCGCCGACTTTACAAGAATAAGGTGCATCGATTCCTTCCCTTAAAAGCGCATCAAGCAGTGTTTCACCCTCATGAACGTGGATGGACCGATCGCTGTCCGTAAGGTCGACGATGAAAGGATCTCTCGCCCCATCATTTTTTGTCGCAAATAATTCGAAGTGGATTGCATGTTCCGGATAACCATATGAACTGGCAGCTTTTCGATACTCTTGCACCATCTCGATTGGTCCGCAAAAATAGACGTGCGTGCCAATGCGATGATCCATCATCGTCTCGGGCATCATTCTGCGTTTGTCTTCTGCCTGCGAAAAATAAAAGTTGCATTGATCAGGGTATTTGGCTTTCAGCAGATCATAAAAAGCACATAACTCCGGAGTGCGTGCTGCATAATGGAGTTCGAAGGTTTGCCCTTCGGCGGCCATGTCTTCCATCATTGCCAGAAATGGGGTTATGCCGATTCCAGCTGCATAAAAAGCATGATGCTTAGCTCGAAAGCTGAGAGGGAAGTTATTTTTGGGAAAACTGACTTCCAACCTGGAATCTATCTTTACTTGATCATGCCAGAAAGCCGAACCTCCGCGTGATGCCCCATCACGCCGAATGGAAATTGTATATTTATTGCGGTCCCTTGGGTTGCTGATAAGAGAGTACTCTCTCTCGAAAATCTTATCTCCAGACGGCATGTAAGTGGTCAAATGCGAACCGCCTGTAAATGCAGGCAACGGCATTCCATCAACTGGAATCAACTCGAACTGTTTCACGAATGGAGTTTCTTGAATGATCTTGTTTACTTTCATTTGAATATTTCCTACTACCCGCATGATGATCAGCTCCCTACTTCTTCTTTTCCGATCGGGATGTATGGGTAACCAATATAACCTTCCCGTACGATTGAATAAAAAGGACCTATTTCAAGACTGGCTTTGCAATGGTCACATTCTGCAATTTCTGCTTCTTCTTCGACTTCCGACACTTCGAAACATTTCATGCAATATACGTATCGTCGTTTAGGCCCGATAATCACCGTCTGGATCTCAGCTTCAGATAGACCAGCCTCCACTCCGAGCGAGAAGATCATCACGGCATTGTTCCATGCAGCCGCAATATAAAATTGGGTGCCCATCTTTTGTGACAGGATGACTCTCTTAATCTCCTCTTTATCTTCCATTCCGTTAATGGATAGACATTCAACAGGCACTGTACCTGCAATTTCAGAAGTGAAACTTTTCGCCTGATCATATCCGGCTTGATCAGAAATGACAACAAACTTTCTTCGTTCATTCCGAGGGGTAAATTTGTTTACGATCGTAATGGATTTATCAAACAATACTGGACTATTGTACAAGGCCCTATCCTCCTACTTATTGTTTATCTTCGCTTTTTTCTTTTCATCGATACCCCTCAAATATTCGACCGATTGTGGCAGGAATGGGGCAATTCCTTTGTATTCAGCCATTGGTCCGGGAATATCCTGCAGTACGCTATATGTCAGATCAAACCACTCCTGGCGCAATGTCAAATCCTCTAGCGGCAGGAATTGAGTATTCAATACGAATAGAATGGCGTTGCTTCGTGGCATGCGATAAAATTTTTGTTCTTCAACACGCAAACGAACAAGTTTACCTGCATTTTCCGGTGTTATTTCAGAACGTTGCGGTCCCCAGACATCCATCGTTTCATAGTTGACATCCCAACGGTCCGCCATCAGGTTCCAATTGATGCGTGTCCATGGCTTTCCTGGCTCGATGGATAATAAAAACTTACGAACGCGATCTGCGAGTTCATCTCCTTTCCTTGATACGAATGGAACAGGTGCATGTATCTCATCAAAGGACATCCCTTTATTCCAGTTAGCCGAGAAGAGTGCAGCGTATGAAACTTGACCCACTTCCAAATAGAAATTACTATCGCGATGAACCATTAAAACAAAATCATTATGGAAATGGCGGCCTATATAGTCAAGCGGCTCATTTGGAAGCGTGCTGGCATCGCCATACACGAATGAATCGGTTTCCCCGAAAATGTGGTTCTTGAAAGTCCATTTGTCCCCATCTTTAATGACCTCGAAATGCTCCGGATAGCGATCAGCTGCCATGTCAATCAGCATTTCCAACACTTCCCATTGCATTTCCATTGTGTGTGAAAAAGATTGAAACCTTATATGCGGCTGTTCTTCAAGGAGACGACGCTTCGTTTCCACTTGGAGTTTGTATTCTGGTGTAACTTCAATACAGTTAACGTTTGAGAGTTTTTTCAAGTCGTTTGAATAACGATAGTTACCTGAAGTGAATGGAAATGGGAATGTATCTAAATCTGTTGTTTTGAAATCTAAACTTTGTGTAAACATTGAACAATCTCCTCTCGTTCCCTAGATTCTTTAAAGTGAGTCTTTTTCTACTTAGCTTCCTTTAATTCCACGGATGGACGCACCATGTCAACTTCATAACGGAAAATGTATTTAGATGAAACATAGTAGGTGACTAAAGCGACAAAGTATGTTGGAATTCCGGCAGCTGTATAAAGGAAAAAGTCACTTGCTTCAAAAGTCAATGGATTATAGAGTGCCCAGTAAACGATCGTTCCAATGACCACCGTGAGAACGGCAGACGGGTTAATGCCTTTCCAATAGGTATAAGAGCCTTGTGTGTCATACAAATCCCTTATTGAAATGCGTTGGCGCTTTACAAAAAAGTAATCTGCCACGACAATGCCGCCAAGTACAGCCATAATGAAGGAAATGACAGCAATGAATGAACCAAATGCATCGTAGAACGTTGAGCTTAGAAGTAAGAATATAGTCGGTACGGTCGTTCCCATCGCAATCATCCATGATTTTTTCGGGAATACAGTCTTAAAGCTGACAGCTTGTGAGTACATAAGGAAAATGGCTGCACCGACATTCCCTACCGAAAGTAAAATCAAGCCAATGAAGCCGCCCCAACTTCCTGCGATGGAAAACATCCAGTCAGAAGGATTAAGTGAACCAGCGACTAATGCAGCAAGGGCCCCAACTAAAGCAGCGATACAGACGATGATTCCATAACTGTAGAATCCCGCTTTAAATGCGCCTCCTTCTGTTTTGGACAAACGGCTGTATTGGCCTAGATACGGAAGCCATGAAAAGCCGAGACCGATATTTAATTCCAGGGCTGTCGCGAATGAACGAGAAGTCGTTTCAAAGGGTTCAGAAGGAAGTATATGGGCAACTTTCGTGAATCCCTGTCCAAACAAGACAATTGCGAGAAGGCCAAACATGAGAACCATAAAAACCGGCACGGCCACTGCGGTATATTTTTGAATCGCTACCGGTCCCCTCACGGTTACAAGAAATGCACAGATAAAGAGTAAAATCGAGAAAAACGGCGCCCCCATTGCTTGGCTTGAAAAAATCGCGGGCATCCCCAGCCAATTGGCAGCCTCTGCCAACGCCTGGCCGGACATAAAGAGCGCAATGGAAATGTAGCCGAGGGTTAAAATAAGAAAAACAAAGAAAAAGATATTGGATCCTAAATAACCAAGGGAACTTCGAAACCCTACAAAAGTGTCTATGCCATAACGCGCAAAATAAAGGGTAATGGGAACAATCAACAGCATAGGGAAGGCGTTACCGAATAAAATCGCTGCAAGTGACTGCTTTGCGTCAAGCATTGTACCTGTATATCCGCCAGTCAACAGCCCAAAAGATGAGAGGCCAATAACAACTTGAACTAAAATTAAATCCCGTAGGTTAAAAATCCGGTCGTTTTTACTTGCCGGTAAGAACCCAAAGGCCACATCCTTTGAAATGGAGGAATTCTCTTTGCTCACACGCTTCTCTCCCAACTATTAAAATAATGATTGTATGGCTTGGAATGAGGCTGTCATTGTTCTTCGTGACCTAAACAACATTTTAGACAAATGAATAGATTAGGTAGGCGATAATTAAAATCATGAAAAAAATAGAACCTGTCGCATCACTCCATTTCATTTTTTCGATTTTCACGGCATCTTCCTGCTCATACGCATTGATCCGCTCATTCAAATCTGAATATAGATTTTGAATAAAGGGATCTTCAGAATTGATATTCTGTTGGAACTGATTCTCTTTATTCAAAATCGCTTCTCCCTCCTTTGCAATCATGCTTCCTAGTCCCTTCTCTTTACTTATTGCAATAACCATGCCAATCAGAAAGCACTATGCTAACAGGGTTTTCAATAGGAAGAATATTCATTTTTGAAACTATTGAACAATTGTGAAATTTCTGTAATATGAAACTAGGAAGTTAAATGAAAGGCAGGTAGACATAAATGGATCACTTCACCTCTGCACTCTTGTCTATTTACGATCAACTTATTGTGACAGATAAAAATGGCACCATCATGAAATCGACCGGAACAGGGAAAACCTTATTCCATACAATCAAATCTGCTAATGTCGGTGGTTCCATCAAGGATGTTGAACAAGATTTATTTTCCACAAGCTTGGCAGAAGAGATAATGGCCAAAAATGAGAAAAGATCTTTCATGCAGTCCTCATGGCAGGGTCATGAGCTGCTGATGACGGCATACCCAATTGAATCCGGGGCATGGGTCTGGGCTTACAAAGAAATTAAAGACTCATATCCAGATACATCAAGGGGGCAATCGGGACCATTAATGGAATCGAAAAAGCCAACTTTTCCATTTGTGATCCGCAGTAAACCGATGCTTGATGTTCTGCATAAAATGCAAATGGTTTGTGATGTCAGCGCAACCGTCCTTTTATTGGGGGAATCCGGTGTAGGAAAGGAAATAGCCGCCAGAGCCATACATAATATGGGTAATAGAAGCGACGGACCATTTATACCTGTCAATTGCGGCGCCATTCCGGAAAACCTGATTGAAAGCGAACTGTTTGGCTATGTAGAAGGGGCTTTTACCAGCGCACGGAAAGAAGGCGCCAAGGGAAAATTCACACTGGCCCATAAAGGTATCTTATTTTTGGATGAAGTGGGCGAGTTACCTCTTAACGTACAGGTAAAACTGCTTCGTGTCCTTCAGGAACGAGTCGTCACACCAATTGGAAGTACGACCTCACATCGTGTTGACATTCAAGTGATTGCCGCAACAAATAAATCGCTCGAAAAAATGGTGAAAAAAGGTGAATTCCGAGAAGACTTATATTATCGTCTTCATGTCGTGCCTATCCATCTTCCGCCGCTAAGAAATCGTGTAGATGAGATCCCCCACCTGGTTCAGTTTTTTTTACAAAAGTACAATACACTGTACAATCGAAAGGTAGCGTTCACCCCGGATTCAATCGACTTGCTTTGCATCTATCAATGGCCCGGTAACGTGCGCGAACTTGAAAATACAGTTGAAAGACTTGTGATTACTAGCGGAATACCGGAAGTGGATGTTGCTTTGGTTAAAGAGGTGCTCCCATTTAAAGGGCCCAAACCTCTTTCACTACCTGTCATCGATTTCCTAATGCCTTTGCAGGAAGCCGTTGACCTTGTGGAAGAACAACTCATCAACATGGCGATGGAACAATATAAATCATTGAAACTGGCGGCAAAGGTATTGGAAGTCAGCCAGCCGACTATGAGCAGGAAATATAAAAAATTACGAAATAAAATGGAAGAGGCAAGCTTTTCACCAGTGGATAAACGGGCCATTTTAGAAGAACAAATAAACCAGCGGCTTCGATCCATTGCCGTTGTAACCGCAGCTATCATTCCAGCTGAAGAGGTTATCAGTCTACAAAAAAATATGAACCGGCAAACTTCCTATTCCCAGAAATTAAAACAAAAACTTACCATGATTCAAGAAAAGGAAGGCGTAATTGAATGGGTCTTTATATTTATCATGTCGGAGGAGGGACGTCTGATTCACCTTGTTGCAGACAAAGGCTTTGTAATTGAACCGGGGGAAGAATATATGGGTCCCCCGGAAATGGTCAATGTCGCTTACCAGGCGTTTAATGGTAAAGCGGGTGTTACTCCCATATACGAAGACAGGTATGGTGAGTGGAAAACAAGCTTTGCGCCAATCATCGATGATGACGGCAATATCGTAGCAATTGTCGGATGTGATTACAGCAAAGCCTATTTCAATTCAGAAATGCAACGACTCCGCAAACAGCTAAACATACATGTTTGATTTCGGCGTGCAGCCCCATTATCGAATTGGAGCCCATGGTAAAAAAGAAAAGCTGATAACAGGAGCCGTTTTGAACGGGCTTCTGCAGTCAGCTTTTTCGTTATTATCAAACCATATATATACATCAAGCAATTAAAATGGCTGTAGGCTTATATAGGCAATATGGCATCTTGTTCCTCCACCAACCGTCCTCAAGAATGAAACGGTTAAGCGTATCCCGCCGAATATGGATAATCATTTGCAAAAAAACAAAGACTTATTCCGATTATACAAATGAGTGCCCATAAGCCTTTTTGCCATGAACCTATATAGCTTTCTCTTTATTTTCTCCTTTTTTCACCAAAAAATAAGCAGTAATCAAGGCTGTAATAGGAATGATCAGGGCTACTCCGGTTCCAGCACAAAATATAGTGATCATTTCAGCACTGAATATTTTTGAGTTTACTATTTCCCCAACAGAATAGGACAAATCTTTAAACCATATAAGCAATGCCAAATAGCCTCCAAAGAAAGCAAAAAATAGTGTATTCGTAGATGTCCCTAGAATATCCCGCCCAATACTCAATCCAAATGTGAATAATTCCTTCTTGCTTATGGATGGATGGTGATGATGCATTTCTCGCATGGGAGATGCAATGGCCATGGCTGTATCGATAATCGCGCCAATAGTACTCATAATAATTACTGAAGCTCCAATTTTAACAAAATCCACCCCAATATAAAGGGAAAAGACGCTAAGCTCTTCTATTTCTTCTTCACCGAAACCTTGTATCATCGCATTTTCCGTCACAATGACAATAAAAAAGAGTACAATAACAATCGTGATAATAGTAGAAATGAATGCTGTTTTTGTTGTACTGTTCACTTCGTTAATGAAAAATAAATTAATATAACTAATCACCGTACATGCAATCAATGTTACGATATACGGATCAATATATGGATTAGTCATAAAAATGATGGTGAAAAGTAACACACCAAAGTTTAGGAACAAAGCAAAAAATGAACGTGCCCCTTTTTTTCCGCCAATCAAGATCATTAATATAAATAGTATAAACGCTAGCAACACTAATACATTCATTATCTTTCCCTCTTTCGATTAATGAAAAAAATAGAGACATATAGACCGATCGGGATAGTTAACACGATTCCGATACCACCTGCAAGAGCACGGGCCAATTCCAATGTGAGGTTCATGGAAAGGGTAAAACCCAATGAGGAATCATTTTTCAAATACAAAATAATCATAGGAATGGAACCACTTATATAGGCAAAAAACAAAATATTTGTCATGGTCCCCATAATGTCTTTTCCAATCTCTAATCCTGAAGTTTTAAGTGCTTTTACTGATATGTGGTTATTCTTTTCATACAAACCGAAAATCGAAGAAGACATGGTAATGGCTATATCCATGACAGCTCCTAAAGAACCGATAAATAACCCTGCCAAAAACACCATTTTATAAGGACGAGTGATAAATTGCATCTCTTCATATCGAAGGCCCTTTTCGGAAGTTAACCACATAACAAGATAAGCAATGAGCAGAGATAAAAATGTCCCTAACAGTGTCGCAATAACGGCTGCATATGTTTTTTCATTAAAACCATTAACGAGTAAAAGGGAAAAGACCGTAAATAGTATGATGCTTATACTGCATATCAAAACCAAACCAATGTTTGATGTATTCAAATAAAAATCTAATGCATATGACAATAATATGGCATTAACTGCCAAACTGATAATTGAAAGCAGGCCTTGTTTTTTTCCAACGATAAGTAATGTCAAGATAAAAACCCATGCTACAATCAACACAAATTTATCACGTTTTACGTCTTTTATTGTTCCAGTTAACTCTGAATTTTCTTTAGTCTTCGTATCAATCGAAACAAATAAATCATTTCCAACTCGATATTCTTGATCAAAAGCTCCGGATGAGGAATATTCATTTTTTAAATGAATTAGCTTTCCTTTTTCTTCTCCATTTTGTATTTCGGCTATTATACTCTGGGTAAATAGTCGATCTTCATTTTGATACATATCATTCAATTCAGTTGTATTTTCCAGATTTGTTTTGATGACTTTGGCTATCGGTCGTTCATAGAATGAATAATTGTGATGAACAAAGATAACAGACAAAACAAAACAAAGTGCTATGACGGCGTACAAAGAAACATGCTTGTATCCCAT
Organism: Peribacillus sp. YIM B13477; assembly: GCF_042787955.1. Lineage (NCBI taxonomy): Bacteria > Bacillati > Bacillota > Bacilli > Caryophanales > Bacillaceae > Peribacillus > Peribacillus sp. YIM B13477. The sequence continues at coordinate 638,887 of NZ_JBHZPD010000001.1, read as the reverse complement.
TTTTTTAAATTTATTTACGATAACATTCAAAATAAAACCTCCAGATATCGGGTGGGCAAAAAAAGCAGGGAGGAGCCAGAATTGATTGGCTCCACCCCGCCTTACTAGTATTTGATTTTATTTATCTTATCATGAATGAATTTGGTTTGCGAAAACAAAGTCCGATTTACCGCCTTAACGTCTCCCCGGTAGGATCGGAAGAACTAAATTTCATAAAATACTTGTCAAGCCCCTTCATTCCTGATTTTCTCACTTCATTGTCAATATCATCAGTTGTGAAAAACTAAGGGCAATACTCCTATGTAGTATTGCCCTTAAATTCGTATAATTATCGTTTAGTAAAATCGCGAATGATTCAAGAATACATTGAAGATCTTTTTAAAATCTAGTATCTCAGAGATGCTTGGTGGATTTCTAGAGCATGACTACTTCCATCGCTCCAACTTTGAATTTCCCTAGATTGCAATGAATGTAGGTATTTTCATTTTTTCCATCAATTAATTTTAAACAAATTCTTGCATTTCCATTGCAGTAATATTTTGTGTAAATCCAGTATTTTTAGCACTATCACTACCATCTTTTTCAGTTTTTCCACCTAATTCATCTTTAGAAACATCTCCATAAACTTTTAACACAGTACTTCAACATTAAATCCTCCGGGTGCTTCTACGTAGAAAGTATATCTGTGTAAGTGTTGTGGAGGTTTTACCTTGAATCCATCCTCCTTCAACCTCTGATTGATCCTGTTAACTTGTTCTTCATTTTCTTGAATGAATCCAACATGAAAAGTTTTGGGGTATTGTACATTGCTTCCTTTCATCAGAGTCAATATGGAACCATCATCATCTTTCATTGCAGCGAACCCCTCTCCCCTACTTCCTGCACATGTCAATCCAAAGTATGTTTCTAAAAAATCACGTGAAGCTGTAACATCATTAACAGTTAAATTTATGTGATTGATTTTCATTACTTCCCCCATTTTTAATAGTATAGTTTTCTTTTCTTTCTCTCCACATGCTTCATTGTCCTTAGCTGCATAATAAAAAAGCGATCCTGCTTAAGTAAGAATCGCATATGTTCAGTTCATATGACACGGTTTAATAGCACCTATACCTTATTACTGCCTCTGCTGCTGCTTTTCAGAAGGTCGTCGAGGCGGTAAAATTGTGAGGCACATCCTTGGACTATACCCATTCCCATTACTTGCTGAAGCCCCTCGACTGAAGCGAATCGAGAACGCATGATGAGTTTTGTCTTACCCTCGTGTTCAACAAACGTCAACGTTACCAGTGTAACTGGCATACCGTCGGCTGCGTTGCCTTCTTCATCTGCAAACATGTCCGTTAAGACAATCTTCTCGGGTACGGTTATTTCTTGATAAACAGCTTTCCCCCAAGATTCTTGGCCATAAAATTCACCTTGGTTTTCATCTGTGCACCGCATGCAATAATGCCATACGCCGTCAGGCTTAAAATTAAACTCCCGATTTTCCGTTTGCCATCCACTCGGTCCCCACCAACCAGCCAAGTGCTTAGAATTTGAAAATGCTTTAAAAACTAGGTCCCGCTGTCCGTCGAATATACGCTCCATGACGAGATCCCGCCCCTCAATACTCGTTGTCATATTATTAGTTACTTTGTTATCAGACATTTCCAATCCTCCTTCCTATCTTCGTAATATGATATTCCTTCTATTTCATCAAAATGTCAGTATTCCCCTCCCGATTCAGTAAATAATCATCAAGTGACCGCAGCTACAAGATTAAAAAAAGGTCAACCAGTAATAACTGGCTAACCTTTTAATACGAACGGGCAATCAATATATGGACTCTATTACAATATTTTTTCATTTTCTAAGTTCGTGTTCGACTCTGCTTTCTTAGCCAATTTAAATTTATAGAATAATATACAGGCTACCAAAAATCCTATTCCATAAAATAGTCCAACTCTTTGAGTAGGGTCAAAGGCAAGGAATACTAGAATCAGCGAACAAAAGCCTAAACAAAACAACGGGACGAATGGGTAAAACGGTACTATGTATTGTAAGTCTTCCGTTTTGCCACCCGCTTTAATAAATTTCTTTCTAAACATATATTGCGATAAAGCAATTCCCATCCATGAAATCGTGACGGAGATACCCGCTATGGACATTAGTATCACGAACACAGTATCCGCCGCAATGAAGCTCGTCAATAACGAGAGAAGCGAAAAGCATATCGTAAAAAGAAGGGCATTCAAGGGCACTTTCCTTTTGGACAATAGACCAAACACTTTTGGTGCCATCCCATCATGGGCCATCGACCAAAGCAACCTTGTAGATGCATAAAGACATGAATTCCCCACTGAAAGAATGGCTGTTAATATAATGAAATTCATGATACCTGCTGCATAAGGTATCCCCACTATCTTCATCAAAGTTACAAAAGGACTTTCCAATAAGCCTAATTCCGAAGAAGGGAATATGGCGGAAAGGATGATAATGGACGAAATGTAAAAAACAATGATTCTAAATAGTACGTTTCGAATGGCTTTTGGGATGTTCTCTTCAGGTTTTTCACTTTCACCTGCCGCAATTCCTATAAGTTCCGAGCCTTGATAAGAAAATATAACATTCATCATTGTCACAAAGATAATCGTAATGCCGCCAACTGGAAAAAGACCAGAAGGTGCCAAGTTCTCGAAGAATGGGGTTGGACGATCAGATAAAGAGACAAAACCAAAGATACCAGCGATTCCAATCAAGATAAACAAAATCACTGCAACGATTTTTATTCCAGCGAACCAATATTCTGCTTCTGCAAAACCTCTTGTCGTTAATGCATTCAATGTAAATAAAAGCACTATGAACACCGCACACCAAATCCAGGTAGGACTATGGGGGAACCATTGTTTCATCAATATTCCCGCTGCCGTAAATTCAACTCCTGCAGTTGCGGCTGAACCTACGAAATACATCCATCCAAGAGAGAAACCAGCGGAAGGCCCAATATATTCGGCAGCATATTTTTGGAACGATCCTGTAACCGGCATATGAACGGCTAGCTCGCCAAGGCAGACCATGACCATATACAAAATAAGACCGCCTGCTAGATAACCGATCAGGGCTCCTCCTGCCCCCGCTTGGTTAATTGTATAGCCAGCATTTAAAAAAAGGCCTGTACCAATTACGCCGCCAAGTGAAAGCATAAATAAATGGCGTCTTTTCATTGAGCGTTGCAGCTGATCATTATTCTCCAGTCCATACCCCATATAATCACGTCCTTATCTTATCTATTAGCCTATGCCTTCTCCCAAACCATCTTAGAACCTCAATGAGAGACAACTAAGGCCGCCATCTTGTTTTTGAAATTCAGTCATTTCCACTTCAATCACTGTGTATCCCAATTCTTCAATCTTTTTCTTTGTACCCTCAAACCCTTTCGGGACAATAACGCAGTCGTTCATTCTGACGCAGTTACCGGAGTATTCTTCTTCCTCTTTTACGATGATTTGATTAAAGCTAGAAAAAGCCTCATGATTAATGAATTCCCCTGCCACTAATAAATTATTGTCTCCCAGATAATTGACACCCGTTTTTAAATGAAAGAATTTCTTAAGGGGAATGATGGTCGTGCCATACCCATACTTACCCATGATGTCTTTGAACTGCAGAGCACCTGCTTCATTCGTTCTGGTTGAAAGGCCAACATAGAAGTGATCCTCAACTTGCATTACATCCCCGCCATCTAACATACCTGGAGATTGAATATATTCGATTGTGTCATAAAAGTCCTTTAAAACTTCTTTCATTTCATTAATCTCGCCATTCCGGCTTTCTGCTCCAGGATTGGTTACAAGGGCACATTTTGGCGTCAAAACCGCGGTATCTTCTACAAACGTGGAATCAGGATACCTCTCATCCGATTCGAGAACGGTCACTTTCACACCGCATTGTTTTAATGCTTTTACATAAGCCTCGTGTTGTACAAGCGCTTTTTCATAATTCGGGTTTCCTAAATCCGATGTTGTTAAGCCATTTACAAAACTTTTTCCAATCTTTCTTACAATCGCGTGATTAAACATATATATTCCTCCTAAATAGGTTGCTTATTTTTTAAAATGTGGGAAATTCACCTTTTTGCTGTTCAAGCAGTTGCTTATCTATGACAAAAGCGAGAGAAGAGACAACCGAAAGCCTTTCTAACTATAAGGGATATCTCTTCTTAGTCCATGCTTTCTCGATTATTTTGATGACCGCATAATTTATCCGCTATTCCTACAAAATATCTTACTCCATACCCTAAAGCCTTCTCATCGACTTTAAATTTAGGATGGTGCAAAGGATAAGCTTTTCCAAACTCATTATCATGGACGCCTAGAAATTGCATGGAAGAGGGAACGATTTCGGAAAAAGCCGAAAAATCTTCTGTCCCAAACATGGGATCATCAGCCTGGATGATATTATTTTCCTCAAAAATACCTTCCATGACCGTTCTTGAAATATCAACGGCAGCTTTATCATTCACCACCGCTGGATACCCTAAATACCAAGTTACTTCACATTTTGCCCCATGCGCTTCTGAAACCCCCTTAACGATTTGCTCTAGATACTCCCTTGCTTTCACTCGGCTATCAGCGTCCAAGGAACGAATGGTGCCGCCGATTTCTGCATATTCAGGTATGACATTGAGCGCACTTCCGGAATGGAATTGGGTGACTGAAATGACAGGTGTCCTAAGAGCTGAAATTTTTCTGGAAACGATATGCTGAATATTCGTCGTTATTTCTGCACCAATGATAAGCGGATCTACCGTTAATTCCGGAGTCGACGCATGACCGCCCTGCCCAATGATTTTAATTTCAAAATCATCGGCTGCTGCACAGAATACCCCTTCCCTTAAACATATGGTTCCTGTTCGTTCATAAGGAGTAACATGCAATGCAAATGCATAATCAACTCCTTCCATGACCCCTTTTTTCACCAATTCCTGAGCTCCTCCTGGCAGAACCTCTTCGGCATGTTGGAAAATAAACCTGATTTCTCCATTAATCTCGTCTATTTTCCCGGAGAGGACTTTTGCAGCACCTAATAACATCGCAGCATGTGCATCATGTCCGCATGCATGCATAACCCCAGGGTTTTTTGATTTATATTCAATATCTGCTTCCTCTTCAATCGGGAGTGCATCAATATCTGCACGAAAAGAAATGGTATTCGATTTTCGGGGTGATTTTTTTGCGCCTTTGAGAACCGCTAAAACACTCGTTTCGGTAGGTCTTGTCACATCTAATCCTGTAAAGGTTTTTAATTTCCTAAAAATGAATTCGGAAGTCTGGTGCTCCTGATACGAGAGCTCCGGATTTTCATGAAAATGACGTCTCCATGAAATCACTTCATCCACAACTGTCTCCTGTATTGTCTTCATCATAAATGCCTCCTAGATCACTTAGTTCGAATATTCGGATATTTCAGATCTTTAAAAAGGGCCATACTTTATGCTTTGAGCAATGATCAAAAAGATAATTGCTACGGCAACCTGTATCAAAAGATAGGGAAATACCCATTTCACCCATTTCGTAAATGATATGCCGGCCACTGCCAGTCCAGCCAATAGCACTCCAGAAGTCGGAAATATCATATTTGAAATCCCATCCCCTAATTGGAAAGCTAAAACTGCCGTTTGTCTTGTCACACCCATTAAATCCGCTAATGGAGCCATGATCGGCATCGTCAATGCTGCTTGTCCGCTTCCTGAAGGAACAATGAAGTTAAGGAATAATTGGACAATGAACATTCCGATTGCATTTATGGCGGGAGGAAGCTGCTCAACCAATCCTGCAGCATAATATAAAATGGTATCAAGCAATCCGCCACTTGTAATGATGACCAAGATTGTCTGAGCAACACCTATTATCAATGCCCCGGAAACCATATCGCCTGCTCCTGAAATAAAACCATTAGCCATCTTGGACGGAGTCAAGCCTCCGATTAGGCCCATTATGATCCCGCTTAATAAAAACAAGCCGCCAATTTCACTTATATACCATCCTAATTTAATAACTCCATAGACTAATAGGATGAAATTCACCAATAAAATAATTAAAGCAGCGCTATGTCTTTTGCTCATCCTAAAGTTTTTATCAAGTTGTCCATGTTCTTCACGCCTGAATTTCCCATACTCCCCCAGTTCAGGGTTCCTTTTAACCTTCATTGCATGAAAATAGATGTACAATACTGTAACGACATAAAAAACTGCAAGAAGAGCGATCCGCAATCCCATTCCCGAATACATGGGCAATTCTGCAATGCTTTGGGCAACTCCAACATTAAATGGGTTCGTAATGCCCGAAATGAATCCAGTCGCCAATGTTCCAAGGATGACGATCGCAAAACCAGTAAGTGCATCAAAGCCTAATGCGATCGTCATCGGAACAATGATGGCGATATAAACTAAAGCATCTTCAGCAGAGCCAATCAGTGTCCCTAATGATGCGAAGATTAATACCATCAACGGAATAAGCAATTTTTCTTTTGTTCCGAATCGGACAGCCACAAACTTAATGAAAGAATCCAGTGCCCCTGTTGCCTGCATGATTCCCAGTGCTCCGCCAAACAAAAAGACGAACAAGATAATTGACGCTCCTTCAATCATCCCTGCGTGAATACTGCTGAACATTTCCAATAATCCCACAGGTGTTGATTCTACGAATTCAAAAGAAGTGGGATCGACTACACTTCGGCCATCCTTTTCAATTCTTTCATATTGGCCTGCTGGTAAGATATAGGTTAGAACCGTCACTATCACAATTACGATAAACATTAATACAAAAGGATTTACCCCTTTTTCCGGCAACTCCGTTAGTTGGTTAAGTGGCTTATTATTCTGATCAAGCGGCTTGGAAGTGATTGGACCATTAGGCAGGTCATTCATATTAAAACCCCCAGTTAAAGTTTAATACTATTAATCCAGTTTTCCTGTCGGACCATCACTTCTCAACCAAACACTTAAACATACTCATTATTAACTTCTCAAGCAAAACGGGCGTATGGACAAAGGCGCTATCGATGTGAAGGCGCTCAGTACGTTGATGGGCATCCTTACCGAATGGCCCCACATTAAGTACGGGTGCCTGAAGTTTTTGCATATCGGCAAAAGGAATGCTGTAAGTATCGCCCCAGACTGGTGTATTTTTTTCAAAAGCCGTCCAGCCGTCAGAGTCATCAGTATATTGAACATAGCTTAAATCGCAAAGGCCATTAAAATAATGAATTTGTCTGACTTCTTCATCAAACTTTCTGGCCGTTTCCTTCATTAATTTCACAGATTCGATGATAAGCGGATCATCGGACGAATTGACGGCTGGATAATATGGCGGTGCGAACAGCAATACAATGGCGGGTGAAAGCTCCTGACATTGTATCATCAATTTTTCAGCGATCCGCACTGATTTTTCCCGTTCATCCAAATCCTTGTTTCCTTTAACTTCACTCTTTATTTGCTGAACAAAACTCCCGCCAAATTTGCCCTCGGCATATGAAAGTAACTTTTCGTAGCGCAATACTTGTACTTCGCCTACACCTTCAATTTGTTCACGCAGGCAAAGTTCTTTATAAGATTCATTGCATTTCATCGCTGCTTCGTTCGCAACCTGCTCGAATAAATCCATTATTTCTGCAGCTGTTCTTTTCATGATGAACACATTATAAAGCGCGGCTGCCCGATAAGGTGTCTGTGTTGAATATTGTAGTTTTAGATCTTTTTGCTGAAGTGATACTGGTAAAGGTGTTTCCTCGCCAAGGTCACTTTCCAGAAAAAGAGTGTTCCACTCCATGAGCTGCGTGAGAAACGAGGCTATATAGTTAGCGGTTATGCCCTTTAATGGCTCACCTACATGAGTTTCTTTCCCATAAAAAAGGGCAGCGGGCATGATTTTCCCCAAAGTTCCGGAATAAATATAATGATTATTATCACCCGGTTTCTGTGAAAAGGACGGTTCACTATTAAAAAACATTTTATAGGAAAGGTCATATTTATCACGTAAAGCCACAAGTTCTTTAACTGCAGCCCTCATTCCCGCAGAATTCACTTCCTCATCCGGAACCGTTAACAGCAGGAGATTGATCGGCCATTGTTCGATGCTTGCCTTTTCGATGATAGCCATATGAAGGGCAAGCCCCATTTTCATATCCATCGTTCCTCTACCAAACAAGTACTTTCCTGATTCCAGATCAATGCGCGCTTCTTCCGGCAGATCATCTTTCCTATCATGAAGTTTTTTCGTGAGCTCCTCTGGTTGAAATGCAAGAGTCTCAAGGTCACCGTATTCTTCAGTATGAACCGTATCAAAATGGCTAATTAATACTACGGTCTCCCTGCTATCGGGATGTTTATAAAAGGCATTCACAAAATTCCTTCCTAAATCTGCCTCGTGAAGCGATAAGTGTGCCGGGTTCCTTTTAAAATAATCAAGCTCCCTTAATTTCTCTTGCACCTTATAAGGGAACGTTCGCTCCCCTGGTGTAAGAGTCCGGCTTTCCCAGCTAACAAGTTCACACAACAAAGCACGGAGCGTTTCTGGAGTATCCCATAGTAATTGACTCATTTCAATCCCCCTTCATCAATATTTGTACGCACCACCGGGCAGGTTAAACAGGTAGGACCTCCAGTGCCCTTGAAACTGATTTCAGTTCCTTTGTACTCATAAACTGTCGCTCCCGCATCAATTAATTTTTGCTTCGTGTAAGCGTTACCAGAAGGTATCACGCAAACCCGCGGAGCAATGGCAAGCACATTACAACCCAAGTTCAAGTACTCATCAATCGGCACTTCGATAAGCTGAATGCCTCGCTCAATAAGCAGTTTTCTGAAAAAGACAGGCATAAGGCGGGAATGAACTACCGCTAAATCATGGTCGACCATGCTGATGAAAGACATGAGATGGAGACACTCTGCCTCTCCTTGATCATGCGGAAGCTGAACTACGATGAATTCATCCACAAGATATGCGGTCATTTCCTTTAATTGCCGAATGGCTTCAGCGTTTGTACGATAACCATGCCCGACAACCAAGGTCTTATCATCAAGCCAAACGATATCACCGCCATCCGCGACCGCATCACCCGTTAAATACCCAATGATCGGGATGTTCTTTTCCTTACAGTATTCCTTGTATACAGTCGCTTCAGGCTGCCTCGATTTTTTCCCCGACTTTAAAATAATGGCCCCTTGGCTAGTGAATTTTACTGGGTCATGCGCATATAAGGAGTCAATGCCAACTACCGAAGATGCTGGCAAATAATCGATATTTGGGACATATTTCTCCAAAATGGATATAAAGTCACCATACTCTGTTAGCGCTTCGTTGAAATCTGGCTCTTCCAAAAAGTTGAAGTTCTCCCATGTTTGGCTTAAATGCTCTTGACTAATAAAAGCTTCTTTCGGATGTTTTACAATGACACGTTCCAATGGTTTGTACATAGACGAACAAAATGTCACTGCCTCCCCCTCCTTTTCCGCATAGTGGAAAACGTTTCCGCTAATAGGAATTTTTCTTTTATTATAAATTCAGTTTTGGTATAATGTCAATATGTTTTAAATTTTCAAATAAATTAACTTTTTATTTAACTTGTATGGAAAGATAGGTGGTTTGTATATGCAATCAATTGACCGCGCCATGAACGTTATAAAGGTGCTGGTATCCAATTCTTCGGAAAACTGGCTGTCAATTACGGAACTTTCCCAAGAATGTGATCTTCCTGTCAGCTCCATGCATCGTTTGTTAAAGGCAATGTCCTTGCATGGATTAATTCAACAGGACGGGCAATCCAAACAATATGGTTTGGGGAATATTTGGCTCGAATATGGTTTGCGCATGTATGACAAAATGGATTACATTAGTCAAATAAGGCCTGAACTCGAAAGGCTGATGAACAAAGTGGAGGAAAGCGTCTATCTAAGCCAACCAATCGGGATGGAATCACTCGTTATCGAAAGGATCGACAGTGAAAAGAGCCAAATCCGGGTTTATGACCAGCTTGGCTCACGTGTACCTATGCATATCGGGGCTGCCAATAAAGCGATGCTCGCCTATATGCCATATAATCAAACGAAAAAAATCGTAGATGCTCTTCTGCCATCTCAAGAAAGAGCAGCTTTTTGGGATATATTGCAAGAGACTAAAACGAAGGGACATGGGATCAGTCACAGTGAAAGAACAGAGGGAACATGTTCTGTTGCCGTACCGATATTGAACCATTTTGGTGAGGTTCACGGTGCGGTGAGCATTGGTTTTGTCAGTTTTAACCTGACAGATGAAAGACTCGATTTCCTCATTAAGAATGTGATGGAAACTGGGAATCGGGTTTCTGCAAAATTGGGGTATAGGGGACCATGAAAATAAGAGAGAAGTGGAGGATCATCGGATAAAACAAAAAGAAGATGAATCATATCATCTTCTTCAGACTGTAGACAAACTCGATGAAAATCGAGTTTGTCTATTTTTTATGGCTTGTACAACTTGGACGTTGATTAGAACGTAGGGCACTCGCTTTCCGCGGGCGGTCGGCCCTCGGCTTTCGCCTGCGGGGTCTCCGCTAGACGCGCTTTTCTAAGCAGGAGTCTCGAACACCCGCTCCAATCAACTTTGTCTTACCTTTTAGATAGAACACTTTTGCCTGGAGTCATTTTTGTTTTAAAACAGAAGTATTAAAACTTGAGGTGATGAGGATGCTTTCTAAACATGATTCTATTCAGCGAGATCAACTTGAAATGATTACTTTAGATCAACTGGCGCCACCGTACCATTTGGTTCGTAAAATGGAGGCTGCAATTAATTTAAAGAAGATTGCCAATTGGACATGGTGAGGTCCAAAAATGGCCTAACATGTGGGCTCGTAGAGCCGCAATCTCTTAACTTTAGGCGAAAATTCAAAGGGAATTTCAAAAGGGGTTCAGAATTTTTTAATTCCGAACCCCTTTTGTCTACAAACTGAAGAAGATGAATCATATCATCTCATCTTCTTTTCGTTTTATATTAATCGCTGCCGGTCACAAATAAATCTTCTTTAAAATAGGCGAGTACCTCGCCGGCCACCACTGGTTCGCCCTCCAATACCTCCAAAGTTTCTATTTTCCCGCTGACACCAATATCAATGATTTCCACACTTCCATCTGCCTTCTTAATCTGAAATAATGGTTCCCATTCGTAAAATCTGGAATTTTTGGATATTGAAATTTTTTCAACCCTGCCATCACAAGGGCTAAGAATCACATCAACGTACATTTACATCATTCCTTCCTTCAGTATTCTTCAAAATGAAATGGGGTTTGTAAAACTAACCTTAGAAAGTTTTGGAACTCAGATATATCTTCTTGTTCAATACCAAGGGTCGGAGCCCAGTACTGATCCAAATTAATATCATTGGCACAAAGCAGGATCATTCTTCCGCTTTGCATGGAAGTCACCATTGCTTTACCGAAAAACTGGGCCGAATATACAATGGTTACATCATATCTATAATCTTGTGACAATAAGCAAAAATGATGAATAGCCTGGTTTTCTTTATTTTCGGAAAGAATATCAAAATTCAACGGATTGCCTCCTTTCTTGTAAACCCTAATTCGTTCAGAACCTGATCCACCCCCGAAGCTGGGATGCTTCTGCTATTTTGCGAATCCCTTCAATATAAGCAGCCACTTTCATGTTCACGGAATATTTTTGTGAAGTATGGTAGACATTCAAAAAGCTGGCCGTTATCTTTTCCTTCAATCGTTCATCTACAAGCTCTTCCGTCCAGTAATAACCTTGATTGTTCTGGCACCATTCAAAATACGAGACTATCACCCCTCCTGAATTCGCCAAAATATCCGGGACTAGCACTATACCTTTATCATCGAGAATCTTGATCGCTTCCTTTGTCGTCGGCCCATTTGCTGCTTCAATCAGGATTTCACATTTTAGTCGTTTTGCATTATCCTTATTCACCACTCCGCTAATGGCTGCGGGGATCAGCACATCACACTCTTTTTCCAATAATTCTTGATTGGATAATGAATCTTTGTATAAGTTCGAAACGACCCCAAAAGAGTCCCTGTTCTCCAAAAGGTAAGGAATGTCCAATCCATTCGGATCATATAAACCTCCAAGTTCATCCGCTATTCCGACAACCTTTGCCCCCATTTCATGTAAATACAATGCTAAATGACTGCCAACATTCCCGAATCCCTGGATGATTACCCGCATGCCTTCAATGGGAATCCCCTTTAAATCACAAATCATTTGAAGTGTATATAATACGCCCTTGGAAGTGGCTTTTTCCCTGCCCTTCGATCCTCCTAATCTCAGAGGCTTTCCTGTAATGAAGCCCGGTGAATCGAATTCCCTGATGTGATCATATTCATCCAGCATCCAGGCCATGATTTGTGAATTCGTATACATATCTGGTGCCGGGATATCTTTTGTAGGGCCCACTATTTGACTTACTGCCCTGACATACCCTCTGCTTAATCGTTCAAGCTCAGATGAACTCATCTGTCTCGGATCACACACAATGCCGCCTTTTGCCCCTCCGTATGGAAGATCGGTTATTCCGCATTTCAAGCTCATCCATCCGGCCAATGCCTTAACTTCTTCAGGAGTGACATCCGGGTGAAACCGGATTCCCCCTTTCGTTGGACCTGCTGCATCATTATGTTGAGCACGATACCCTTGAAACATCCTTGTCTCGCCATTATCCATTTGAATAGGAATACAGACTTCCAGAAAACGCATTGGCGCTTTCAGAAAATCAAAAACCTGCTCTGGATAGTCCAAAACATGAATCGCTTCTTTTAAGATATCCTGGAATTCTTGCAGCGGATTATCCAATTGACGTTTTTCAATAACCTTAATTTTCTCTGTCATTTTAGCACCTCTCTTTTATTCTTATTACTTATTAAGCAACTTTCATGCCAGCTTTGAGGATATTGTATGAATAGCACCATACCGCCATTTGCCCTCATCCATATCACACATACACTCATCAGGACATATGTATTAATTCATAAGCAATTCAGATTTGCATATGTAAAAAGTGATGATTACATACAAAAAAAAGCACCAAATAAATGTATAAACATTCATTGAGTGCTCTTTTTTTGTTTATCTTGAAAAAGAAAGTGTTGACCTGTAGCAGATGCCAAATGATGGGTACAAATCTAATCAAAGGCAGTCAATCCTAGGAACCAACTGTTAAGCTTAAAAAAATACTCAAAATATATATTGAAACTTCTATTTTCCAACCAACAGGTTTAACTCATCTACAAACCTTTTTGTGATAATTTCCGGGCGAGTAATGGCCGTTCCTACTACAACTGCAAAAGCTCCACTTTCAATAGCTTTTCTAGCATGATCTTTCGTATGAATATGCCCTTCAGCGATGATGGGGATATTTAAGGCAGAAGAGAGTTTTCGAATAAGGTCATAATCAACCTCCTTCACGTATTTTGTTTCCTCTGTATACCCACACAATGTGGTTGATATTATATCAGCACCGAACTTTTCTGCGATTAGTCCCTCTTCAAAGGTCGCACAATCTGCCATCACTAAAATATTGGGATGCTCACTATTTATTTTACCTATGATTCTTTCTACCGTTTCTCCATGGGGGCGCTTTCGTTGAGTCCCATCTAATGCTACGATTGACGCTCCAGCCTCAATAATGCTTATAGCACTTTCATAGGTAGGAGTAATATATACTTCACATTCTTCGGTCCATTGCTTGTGAATACCTAATACAGGCAGTTTTGTTACCTTTTTAATCGCTTTAATATTTTCTGGCCCGGTAGCCCTAATACCAACTGCGCCTCCCTTTTCTGCAGCCTTGCTTAATGCGCCCATGATTTCCGCCCCATACATCGGCCATCCCCTTCTAGCCTGGCACGAAACTATCAATCCATTCTTAATAGATTCCAGTACGTTTTTTTTATCCATAATTACCACCTAAACAACCCCCAAGAATTTACCAGCTAATCCTACCATAAAGCAAAGGAGGATTAACCAGTAGATAGCTTTTTGATATTTAAGTAATGCCCATAAGAAACCAAGTGTTAAGAGGAGAGGTAAAAGCCCAGGTAAAATTGAATCAAGAAGTTCTTGTAAATTTATTTCTTTTCCACCAAAGTTCCATTTAGCAACCACGGCCACTTTAACAAAATTCACTACCATTGATCCTGTTACCATTAATCCTACAATGGTAGCTCCCTGAACAAACTTATTTAGCACATCAGAGTCTTTCATTTTAAGGATGAGGCTTATCCCAAACTGGTACCCATAGACAATACCGTAGTAACGGGAAAAAATATTGAGCAAGACGTTTGGCACAATAAATATAATGGGTCCAAGTGAATTTCCATCCAACGCCAAACCAGCGCCGATTGCAGCAAAAATGGTCATAAAAGTTGCTTTAAAAACAGAATCGCCAATTCCAGAGAGCGGTCCCATCAATGCGGCTTTCGTAGAAGAAATTGTGTCGGATGTGATGGGATTACCTTGTGCACGTTGTTCTTCAAGTGCTAGAGTAACACCTATGATGGCATTGGAAGTATACGGATGGCAGTTAAAAAATTCATTATGACGAACAACCGATTCTTTTAAATCCTGATTATTTGGATAGAGTTTTTTGAGTGCCGGCAATATCGCATAGCAGAATCCTAAACTGCCATAACGCTCATAATTTATAGACGTCATACTGAAGAAAGTGCGGAAGAATGTTTTCATTAAATCTTTCCTTGTCAGAATCGTCGTTTTAGCTGTACTCTTGCGGGAGGAATCACGGGGAATTCCACTATCACTTCCTTTCGTTCCCACTGCTGTAATGCTGACCGCGATTCCAAGACCCAAAAAGGCTATCGATAGTACATTTAGTTCCAAGTAGACTGCCAGAACAAATCCAATTAGGAAAAATGACCAAAACTTCTTGAAGTTCATCATTTTCAGGAGCATGGCCATTCCAATTGCAGGTAGGATCCCTGCTGTAATCTTTAACCCTTCCATAAACCAAGAAGGCATTGAGCCTACGATATTATTTACAAATTCACTACCAAAATAAACGGCTAAAAAAGTTGGAATGAACATCACTGTAAAAAAAACGATTATTCCAAAAAGGTGAAGCCGTTCTGCCCTTTTTAGATTTAGCTCTTGTAAAGCATTGTCTGCCCGATGCACTAGATAAATATTAAAGTTCCAAGCTAGCATGATTAAAAATTGTGCTAAAATACCGATTGGTAATGCCAGAGCAATTCCAACCTCAGGCTTCCCCCCAGCACTAATCGCGAAAATAGTCCCAATTAGACCAGCAATTTGTGCATTAGGAGGAACACTACCTCCAATGGGCAAGACCCCCATAAACATCAATTCCACACTGGCCCCTACAATCAATCCAGTCTGTAGGTCTCCCATTATTAGTCCCAACAATGGCCCAGCAAAAATGGGACGGCTAATCATCCAATATCCATATCCATAATTTTCGGTCATGAGAATTGCAACAAAACCACTTAACAAAATCGCTGATATTAACTCAATTTCCACTTTTCCTCCCCCTTTTTACTCTGACTATCTTTTCGACCATTAAATCTTGGTGAATAAATCAATCGATTTATCATTAGGAGAGGTTCTGATCTCACAAGGGATCCCGTGATCTCTAATCTTGAGGAAAGTAGATTTATCTTCTTCATCCAAATAGACTGTTTTACTTATTTCCTGTTTTCCTGCTTTATAGTACATGCCACCTACATTTATAGAAGGCAGAATGATACCTTTTTCAATGAGAGATAAAAGGACTCGAGGACTTTTTACTACAATAAACGTTTTTTCCTGATCAGACTGCTCAACCAGATATTTGACTGCATCTTCGACAGAAAGGATAGCATATCTTTTCCCCGAAGGTACTGCCAAGCTTAGTAACAAAAGTTGTGTAGGGTCGGTTGCAACCCTATCATCAATTACAATAAATTCTGTGACTTGATAAGCAACACTCCATGAATAAGCAACTTGCCCATGTATGAGTCGTTCATCGATACGGGTAACAACGATACTCATTACAATTCCTCCTTTATGGGGTTAACTGTAGAGTTTATATAGCAAATACTCATAGAGGTATTAGCTATAAGCTCTTCGGGACTTACCGGTGAAAGGCAAGATTCAATAACTAAACCTAAATGAAAACCAGCGATTACTTGTACCCGGCTACCTTTCAACACTTGAAGTGTAGCTGCATTGCATGGGGTACCCCCTTTAATATCTGCCAGAATGATTATTTCTTTGTACCAATCCAACAATTGATTGACGGCCGATTCCAGTTCTCTTGCAAATGAATCTAACGTTACTTGATCATCCATGCTCAATGCAAAGAGTTGCTTCTGTTTCCCTGCTATAAGCTCTACACAGTCTTTCATAGTCGAAGCTAAATTTCCATGACTTACAAGTAAAATGGCCCGATTCAAACTATCTCCTCCTTATAACGTAATTTTTTGAATATTCACACAAACCAATCTTATTGAAAAAGAATTAAAAAATCAAGGTTTTATTAAAAATAAAAGAAATAAAATTTCTTTTATGGCATTTTTTTTTGCATTATGTGCAAAAAACATTTCATTTATGATATAAATGAAACAATAGGGATTTACATCATTTAAAATATTTAATAAAGGAGACATATCATGAGCTTAACTTTATTACAAAAAATAAATGAAAAAGCCGATTCCTTGTCTCGTGCTGAACGGCAAGTAGCCAAATATATATTGGACCATGCAGATTTGGTGCAAACTTACACGATTTCTGAAATATCTACCAACGCAAATGTTTCCCAAGCTAGTGTTGTGCGTTTTTGTAAAAGAATGGGTATAGACAGCTTTAAAACCTTTCAACATACATTGGTGAAAGAAATGAGTTCAAATAATGCCAACATTAATGACCTTTCTTTACTGCGTGAAAATGATACGCCCTATCAACTTTTCCAAAAAGTAACTATGAGCAATAAATTTGCTTTAGACTCTTTAGTACAAACGCTTAACAAAAAAGAGTTTGAAAAAGCAGTGGAATGCTTAAGCCTAGCAAAGAAAATTGCATTTTTTGGTGTTGGGGGCTCCTCTACGGCTGCATTGGATGCTAGTAATAAATTTGCTAAACTTGGCGTTACTACAGGAATGAACACTGACTTTCATACAGTTATTTCCCATATTTCCAATTTCACACCAGAAGACGCGTTGGTCATTTTTTCCACATCCGGAAAAACAAAAGATATATTGGAGATGGCTTCATATGCGAAAAAGATAAACGTACCAGTATTGGCAATAACCGCTTATACAAAGTCTCCTTTATTGAAAATAGCAAGTATACAACTTTGTTTTCCTGACATCGAACATGATCAACGAATCGGTAGTATAGCATCTAGAATCATGCAACTTAACATGGTTGATGCTCTTTACTTAAGTGTTTTTCATCGAATCGATAAAAAAACCATAGATAACTATCAAAAAGCACGTGAAGAAATTCTACGACTAAGAAGATAGCCTGCTTAAGGATGTGTTTTACTACATTTCGTTAAGAGGCTTGGTATGTATTAATTCATAGGCATTTCAGGATTGCATACAAACTGACGCATCCTTATCGGATGCGTCAGTTTGTATGCAAAAGGAGCTTCCATCTAAAATTTTAAACATAGTTGATTGGAACGGAAGGTGCGAGACTCCTGCGGGAATAGCGAGTCTAAGGGAGACCCCACAGGCGCAATTGCGCCGAGGAGGCTCCCGGACCGCCCCCGGAAAGCGAGTGCCTGAAGTGGAAATCAACGTCCAAATTTGTACAAGCCAAAAAAAAATGTAGACAAACTCGATTTTCATCGAGTTTGTCTACATTCTGAAGCATCCTTATCGGATGCGTTTTTCCTTGCAAAGTCTTATAGCTGAATTTCTTCAACTTGGTATTGGGGCGGTGCCTTCCTGAATGCCTTTGTGATATATAATAGATAACAAAAACCAATAATGAACCAACTTGTCCCCATTATTAGGGAACTTGCCTCAAGGTTGATCCATAGAATGCCAATTGCTATAGCTCCAATTAAAGGCATAATTAAGTATTTAATACACCCCTTTACCGTTCGGTGCTCCTTTTCCCGAATGATAAAATGGCTGATCACTGAAAGATTTACAAAGGTAAATGCCATTAATGCACCAAAGTTGATCAGTGACGTTGCTGTCACTAAATCAAAGAATAATGCCGACATTGAAATGACTCCAACTATGAGTACATTAATGGCTGGTGTCTTCCACTTGGGATGAATGAATCCAAACCATTTTTCAGGAAACACTTTATCACGGCCCATAACATACAAAAGACGGGAAACGCTGGCATGTGATGCTAGTCCCGAGGCTAGCGTATTGACGAAAGTCGTACAAAGAAAAATGGATTGAAATAGCTTCCCGCCTACATAAAGGGCGATTTCCGGTAATGCAGCATCCGGTTCCTTAAAACGGGATATATCCGGAAAAAAGAGCTGAATAAAGAAAGATGCGGTAATGAAGATGATTCCACCCCATAGCGCAGTTAAAAATATCGCTTTTGGAATCGTTTTTTTCGGATCCGGCGTTTCCTCAGATAGGGTCGTTACCGCATCGAATCCCAAAAAGGAAAAACAAAGGATCGTAGCCCCGGTTATTATGGCCGAGAAGTCCATCCCTTCATTTACGAAAGGCATTAATGTAAACACTTCTCCTGTACCTTCTCCATCATTTAAACCTTTGACGACAAGAATGATGAACACTGCCATGATGGCAATCTGAATTAAAACAAAAAGCGCATTAAAATTAGCAAGTACATTGACGCTCCTGAGATTGAGAATGGTGACGATTGCTACGAACAATACTACCCAGATCCATGTAGGAACTCCTGGAAATAATGCTGTCAGATAAATTTTGGTCAACAATGCATTGACCATAGGTAAAAACAAATAGTCCAACAACGAGGACCATCCTACCAGGAATCCTACATGCGGGTTTATCGCCTTTTGCGTATAAGTGTAGGCAGAACCTGCAGCAGGAAAAACCTTTACAAGTTTTCCATAGCTGGCAGCTGTAAAAAGCATCCCCACCAATGCAACGATATAGGCAGTCGGCACATGGCCGCCCGTAATCCCAGATACAATGCCGAATGTATCAAATACGACCATGGGGGTCATATATGCTAACCCCATCATAACGATTTGCCATAATTTCAGTGATCTTTTCAATGTAACCTCATTTTCCACCTATCATTCCTCCTTGAAACCGCTTTCAAACCAGTGAGTTCAATTTCTTAACTAGAATAATCCCCATGCCTCCCTCTTTTTTAAAAGTTTTACCTGTATACCTTTATGCAATTTCTGTGCCACATGATTTCGGTTTATTTTGACAAACGAAAAACGGTTTAATTCCTGTATTCTTACCGGCAAATGATTGATTCACAGATATGAAGTCTTTCAGCATCTCTTCATCGGCGATTCAATTTCCCATAACTTATTCGCCTTTGCATACACAATGCCCATGTTATCTTGTAAAAACCCTCATTAAATCACTCACAGTGACTTGGCATGATAATTGCATGATTAATCATCTATAGGAATTCATTTAATGAGTTTCAAAACTACTATAGTTATAAGAAAATGGAGGAATAGAAAAATGAAATATCCTTTATCACCTGATGTTAAACCAGAGTTTTGTACCACCGGATCATTTATGCGCTTACCTTCTTCAAGGGAAAATGCCAAATTGGCAGTGGTAGGTATGCCTTTTGATACAGCTGCTTCATTCAGGGTAGGAGCCAGGTTTGCTCCACAGGCAGTCCGCCAAGCATCCATGACGTTGTTTCCTTATCATCCCATTCACAAGGTATTTCCGTTTGACGAATGTAATGCAATTGATATCGGGGATGTTTCGGTGATTCCCCATAATATACATCGAAGCTATGAGTTAATTGAAAAGGCTATGTCAGACTTGATGAAAAATGGCATCATTCCAATAGGCATCGGAGGAGATCATTCAGTAACATTGGCTAATTTAAGAGCAGCCGCAAAAATCCACGGTCCTGTTGCACTTCTTCATTTTGATTCACATACAGATACTTGGGATACTTATTATGAAGAAAAATACTGGCACGGTTCCCCGTTTATCCGTGCATATGAGGAAGGTTTGCTCCAAACGGATAAAGTTTTCCAGATTGGCATCAGAGGTACGCTCAATCATCCAGGAGATTTAGATTCCAGTACAGAACTAGGATACAATGTGATAACTACGCCCGAGCTGAAGAAGAGAGGAATCGAAGATGTCGTGAATGAAGTCAAGAAAACCATTGGGGATACACCATGTTTCTTGACATTTGATATTGATTTTGTCGATCCATCCTGCGCTCCTGGAACTGGCACATTGGAGGTCGGCGGTCTAAATAGCTTTGAAACCCTTGAAATGATACGCTCTCTGCAAGGATTCAACTTTATTGGGTTCGACCTGGTGGAAGTCCTCCCGCCGTATGATCCAACACAAATTACATCACTATTGGCAGCCACCATCATTCATGACTTTGCCAGTCTAGTAGCCTTACAACTAAAAGAAGAAGAAAAAAAGGAGAATTCAGCCGAAAAAAGTTTATAGGACAAACACTGGCCATACAGGCCGATACTGTTAATCGATCTGAAAGATCCAAGCTAATGATATAAAAGTCCTGAAATTCAAAAAGCACCTGTTTATGAAAACAGATGCTCAGACTGTAGACAAATTCGAAGAAAGCGAATTTGTCTACAGTCTTTTTTCTTTAAAAATGTTCCAGCTGATTTCGGAAATCCGCTCCCTTTCCGCCGACTGTCTGCCAATCCTCCTCGACGCAAGCGTCTGTGGGGTCTCGGCTAGCCAGCTATTCGGCAGGAGTGTCGCAAATTTCTTCAATCCATTGAGGGTTTCATAAAACAGAAAAAAACATTAAGGATCATCTAATCTTCCTTTAAAATCATGGTTATATGTGAAATCATTCCGAACCCCCTTTTATCGACAAATTGAGCATCTTCTTAGGTGAAAGCAGATGCTTTTTTTCTATGTTATCTTTTACTATAGTACTGCTATTTTAACTGTAAATAATGTCATATCGGGTTGGGAAAAATTGGCTCCTCATCCTGTTTCCGGCGACATAAGGAATCAAAAAAACACATCCCATCTGATAGAATGGAATGTGTCTTCATTTTATTCGTCCGATTCTATCCCGGGACGATTGGATTGTGTTGGCAGGGTGTCCCAAAAGCTTGCATCGACAGTTTCAATTGAATCATCGGCAATAGCTCTGACAGCTGCATCCAAAGTGGTTACTGTTTGCTTAATTAGATAGCCATTACTTTTTTGTCCAAGCGCTACAGACTCGACATTGTGGTCCGACATACCTCGCATCTCAAAGAGCAGTGTGGCAATGTCATAACGGACAGCTGCACCATTACGGCCTATATTTTCTCCAGAACCGCCATCATACCTACCAATATGCCCCCAACCAGTTGGTTCAATGGAGTTATATACGACAGCACCCAGTTTCTTTGACGCTTCTAACACTTCAGGCTTTACGTTCGCGTTTGTAGGATGAAGAATCGAACCTGAAACAAGTTCACCATCTGTTTCGCTTAGCGTCCCTTGATGATGTAAATCTATCATGTAATCTATATCGTATTTCGCAAATACTTTTTCGTGTAAAGCCTTTACTTCTACTTGCATGGAATCAGTTTTTTTATCATGCTCACGGTTTAAGTCGATCCCATTTGCATTTGCCCGTGTTAAATGCCGATCACCTTTTGCTAAATAGTCATCAAGAGGGAAATTGACATCTCCCATGGCTCCATCTGCATTTAACATGGGAATGATCAGTATATTAACATTATCCAATAAACCTTTAGTCTTATTCGTGCCTAGATGTTTAATGAATTCGAGAGCACCCTCGGTAGTCAGTTGTTCATTTCCATGCTGTTGCGTTAAAAATAGTATGGTTGGATTCTTAGGATTTGACATGTACTTCGCTAGGTAAATGTC
The DNA here is from genome assembly GCF_042787955.1 of Peribacillus sp. YIM B13477. Lineage (NCBI taxonomy): Bacteria > Bacillati > Bacillota > Bacilli > Caryophanales > Bacillaceae > Peribacillus > Peribacillus sp. YIM B13477. The sequence goes on along the minus strand of NZ_JBHZPD010000001.1, from coordinate 616,839 downwards.
CCTTCCTTTTACCGTTTCCCCGATTACTTCCAGTGCCAGCCTTTCTTGTTTAGCATCCTGCGTTTCAAGATAGCTCACCAGGCTTTCATATGTATGAAGATTTGAAGTTGTCACTTGACCATTTCCAGCACTGGGGCCATTTCCAACCGCTCCGACTGGTAACGCAACAGCTGTTACTGCGCCTAACGTCATTAAACTAGATAATGAAACTGATAGAACTTTCTTTTTAAAATTCAAAATAAACCCTCCTTATTAAATATAATAATCAAGAAATATAACTATTATTAATATTCTGACATTTTTACTACTTTATGTTAATAGTGAAAAATGACTATGTTTCCAAATAGTTCTTCTACCAAAAAACATTTTTGTTCCCGGTGAAGAAAAACCAGACGGACACCAGTCTGTTCAGACTTTAGACAAACTTGATGAAAATCGAGTTTGTCTATTTTTATGGCTTGTACAATTTGGACGTTGATTGGAACGTAGGGCACTCGCTTTCCGTGGGCGGTCGGCCCTCGGCTTTCGCCTGCGGGGTCTCCCCTAGACGCGCTTTTCTAAGCAGGAGTCTCGAACACCCGCTCCAATCAACTTTGTCTTACCTTTTAGATAGAACACTTTTTCCTAGAGTTCCGTCTGGTTACTTCAATATAGGCTGGAAGTTGATAGAACTATCATTTCCTCAATTTTTATTATTGCCTGCCCTCCGTCAGTGGAATGGACTCGTATTGTTCCGGATTGATTTTATATACAGAGCCATCAGTAACTCCATCAATTATTCCATATAACCCTCTTTCAACTGCTTTAATAAGCATGCCTTTTTTCTTTTGGCCAAAAGACTGTGTTTGACCTCTAACTTCAAAGAGTACTGTCCCGCTTCCGTTTAAAGCAAAGGCTCCTAAAGCCGTTCCAGGAAGGTTTTGGTTTTGCGGATACAAGGATATATTCCCATATGGAGAATTACCTTGTGCTTTCATGGCATTATATACCGCCACATTCAATTGTCTGGAAAAATCATAATTATAGTTTTTTGCATATTTTGCATAATCCTGCCCTGAAGGCGAGCTTGGATCAGGAACAAATTGAGCGGAAATCGAGTAGGTGACTAAATCATCCGTTCCATCAACTTCATAATAGGGAGCTTGGTGATGCAGGTCCACAAAAATCTCCACCTTACCGTATTGCTTCAGTAGAGACTTGTAAACATCACGTGTTGTTTGTGATTCAGGTGTTATGAACCAACCAGGGGTGGATGATTTTCCAGGGAAGTCTTTAGCTTGGGGAATATAATTTAAATCAGGATTAAAGTCACGATTAACATCGAAACCTGGTTTGGACTCATAATCGAATGATTCATTTTTGTATGTATAGTAGTTCCAAGATGGATTCGCTCCTGCTAACTGCGGAAACTGGTCGACGACCTCTGCCCAGGTCATATCATTTCCGCGACGGTTCAATTCAGCGGCATCGGGATTCATTTTAGGCAAAGCTACCAAGGTAATTTCTTTACGAATTTTTTCCGCTTCAGGTGTGTTGGTCCCCAAAAACTTCAAGATATTCAAGATGGCATCCGTACCAGTTTTCTCATTCCCATGGATCTCACTTTGAATGAAAACGACTTTGTCGCCAGTTCCCACGGTTGCTTTATAGATTTCTCTATGCCTATTGGAATATCCAGCTACATCCACTTTTACTTTACCTTGGCTATCACTCGCAATTTGTTCTAGCTTTTTCCCTAGTTCAGCATGATCTGTAAAACCTGAAACCGAATAAGTTTGTTGAATGGGTGTTCCCGGGGATGTTTCATTAGCTGCAAATGCTGGTGCCGCAATACTCGCCGTAAAAACGGCAACTCCCAGAGTTGAAATAACCTTCCTGTTTTTCATATGACAATAATCACTCCCTAAAAATATTCTTCTATCTCATTATACAAAATGGAAAAGTAGAAATATGTTGGAATTTGATGTCGTATTATGGCTATTTTATGATGCGGGCACCTGCTTTAGCTAAAAGTTGGGTGCTGCACTTATATATACTCTTTAATGTTAGTGCAAAAAAGCATATTTTCCCATAACAACGATCTCCGACATTGTTATCTCGGACCGTTGTTGCCGGATGCCTTTAACCATATATATATATTGGCTATGCATTTAGTCGAATTGATGATTTGTACTATAATATCACAATACGTTATAATAAAAGAAAAAAATAAGAGAAAGGGGAAAATATGAAACTCAACACTCATAGTTCTACGCCATTATATATGCAATTGAAACAATCTATTATTGAAGATATAAACAAAGGGATTTACTCTCCTGGCGAAAGATTACCAACCGAAACAGAATTATGTGACATATATGGAGTAAGTCGCATTACTGTTAGAAAAGCGGTTTTGGACTTGGTGGAAGAGGGTCTTCTAATACGCCAACAAGGAAAGGGAACATTTGTCCAATATCCTAAAGTAAAAAGGGAACTATTTGCTGTTAACGGTCATGCTGAATATATGTCAGAATTAGGGAAGATACCTCAAACTAAAATCCTTTCATTTGGAATCATACCCGCACCTGCTAATATTTCTAAATCCTTGGAGATTACTCCTGAAAGTGATGTTCTTGAATTACAACGGATCTTATACTATGATAATCAACCTCTCACCTTGGAAATTTCTCAGTATTCCTTAAAGGTTCTGCCTAATTTAAATGAGCATGTCCATAACTCCGTTTCCATGTATGACATCATAAAACATAAATATAATATAACTCCTGTTCATAACACGAAACTCTTAAATATGGTATTGGCAAATGCAGATGAAGCAAAATTTTTAGAGTGCGAAGTGGGAGATCCCCTTTTCAAAGTGGAGAAAGTGGCATATGACGCAAAGAAGCAGCCCATCCATTCCTCCTTCTTATATTATCCTGCCAATCGCGTGACCTTTACGATTGATAGTTCCATGTCGCAAGAAAAAGGTAACGAATCCCCCTCCTAATCCGGGATCTCGTTACCTTTTTCCATCTATAAATCATGTTAAACCAGCATATGGTCAGGAATATATTCTTTACCATACCCAAATGCTCCATAATCCTGACAGGTTTGGGAGGCAGCTAAAGCTCCTTTTTGTAAAGCTTTATTTACATCTTGCCCTTGGACATACGATGAGAGAAAACCAGCAATAAATGAATCTCCCGCCCCCAATGTATCTACAACTTTGGTTTGGATAATAGCTTGTTCATATAATTGATTTTCAATTGATAAGAGTGCTCCCTTTTCCCCACGAGTAACACATACCACTTTTGAGCCGAACGAATGCACTTTTTGAATCAGTGCATGGCACTCTGCAGTGTTTAAATTACTTCCTGAAAAAAATGCATATGTCACATACGGACAAACTTTTTGTAAATAGTGTTCCTCTTGATTTGTCGAAAAATCAAAAGAAATGTCAATGAGTTGACTTAATGATGGGAGGTTATGCTCAATATGGCTATAAACACTTGTATGAAGAAGGTCGTGTTGCCGAATATAATCCAAATCCTTGTCATTCAGTACAATCCCCAATCTGGATTGAATTCCCCCTCTATTGGAACCAATGAAAATTCGGTCCCCGTCCTTATCCAACGCGACGACGGCCATACCATTCTCCCCTACCGCTTGTCTTACTCTACTAATCTCCATCTTTTCCTTTTGCAATACCTCCAACACATGGTCTGCCGCCCCATCATTTCCTACAATGCCAATATATGAAGATTGCTCATCATTTAAACGATTGTACATGACTGCCACATTCAATGAATTGCCGCCGGGATATATCTTTCCTTGGTCTTTATAAAAATCTACTACGTTATCTCCAATTCCAATTAGCTTCATGCCTGTTCCCCCTGTAATCATTTTACACTTCCACTAGCAATTCCACGGATAAAATACTTCTGCATGAATAAAAATAAAATGACGATAGGTGCCGCTGAAATCGTTAATCCAGAAAGCAACACTCCCCAATCGGTTTGCAATGCATCTCGGAATTGCATTAAACCGGCAGGTATCGTACGCAAACTATCATCGTCTATAAAGATGATGGCGAACATGAATTCATTCCATGTATAGTAAGCTGTTAAAATTACCGTCGTTAATAAAATAGGTTTACTCATGGGTATGAAAATCCTAAAAAGGATTCCAAGGTTTGTGCACCCATCCAGCCGGGCAGCCTCTTCCAGTTCTTTCGGAATGGACAGGAAGTAGGCACGAATCAACAAGATGGTTAGCGGAATTCTGTATGCTACATAAGGTAAGATTAGCGCCCAATGGGTGTTATATATCCCAAGCTTCTGAATGATATTATACAAAGGGATCAGGCTTACTTGGGGAGATAGCATCAAACCGCCTAAGCATATGACCAAAATGAAAGCCTTTCCACGAAAATCGAAGCGAGATAATCCGTATGCACCTAACGCACTTACTAAAACCGTTAGCATACAAGTCATGCCAGTAACCATGACACTATTTAAAAAGTAGGAAGAAATCCCACTATTCCAAGCTGTAACATAATTTTCAAACAACCATGTATGAGGAAGTGACCAACTATGGTTGAAAATTTCCTCTGTGCTTTTGAAAGAACTGATGACCATCCATAATAAGGGATATGCAACAACAAGAAAGTAGGCGATCAAACCTGCATAAACAAGGGCTATTCTCATATTATAGGTTTTTCTTTTCCTTGCATACTCTAGATCTTCCACAACTAATTCCGGTACTCCGATCGTTGATTTAGGCATCTCCATTATTAGTCCTCCTTTCCCGTTTTAAATATTTTCATTTGAACAAGAGAAATAAGTAACGTAATAATTAAGATAACCGTTGCTATGGCAGAAGCATATCCCATCATATCTTTTGAAAAAGCCGTTTTATATAAATAGGTACTCAGGACTTCCGAAGAAGTTCCCGGTCCCCCTCCGGTTAAGATATATGGCTCATTAAACACTGTAAAGGCACCTGTCAATGTTAATATTACGGCGACGAATGTCATTTCCTTTGTTGCTGGAACCGTAATGTGAAAAAACGTTTTTATTTTATTCGCTCCATCCATTTCAGCTGCTTCATATAGTTCAGGTGAAATTTTTTGGATGGATACGATATATAGCATGGCTATATAACCAATTGATTGCCACTGTGAGACAGCAATGACTGCATAGATTGCCGTTTCACTATCACCCAACCATGGCAGTGCTAAATTATTCAATCCAATCATTTTAAGAAACTGATTTAACAACCCTACTTCCGGGTTGTAAAAAAATGAAAACAGCAATGCGATGACTGTCATTGAAACGACGACCGGCAAAAAATAGACTGTGCGAAATATAGGTGAAAATTTACGGATTAATTTATCTTCTAAAACAGCTGCAACAATTAACCCTCCAAAAACCTGGAAAACAATCGAAATGACAGCATAAAGAATATTATTTTTTAAAGCTTCATAAAATACAGGATCTTTAAATAAAGTAAAGTAATTATCCATCCCTACAAATGCTTTATCTGGTGAAAATGTACTCCAATTATACATACTATCGCCAATATTCTGGAAAATGGGAATATAAACAAGCAATAAAAAAACTAATGCTGGAAGAAGATATAGATAAGGTACAAATTTATCGGGTTTTATCATTAAAATATCACTCCCTTAATAAAACGGAAAAATGAATTCCCTTATTTCCCCGCTTCAAACCTAACGGTATCAGCAGCTTTTTGAACATCACGCATAATTTGTTTAGGTGTTTTATCTCCATTTAACATCATTTGTGTTCCGGTTAAATAGGCATCTGCAATACGTGCATCGATGCTCATGTCAAACCATGGGGCCATTTCTTTTGTGTTTAATATGCTTTGAACCGCTTCCAGCTGTTCCGGGGAAGAATTATTTTCATTCACCGTACCTTTAACTGCACTATACTTGCCCACATCAGTGACTAGTTTCTCTCCCATATGTTTAGTGGTTAGAAACTTTAAAAACTCCATCGCTTCTTTGGGATGCTTTGTCTTGGAAGAAACCATAAAGCCTTCAGGCGATCCCGTTAGATTTGTTTGATTACCCTTTCCTCCTTCTACCTCAGGAAAGTTAAACATTCCAAGTTCAAACTTAGTGGGTCCAAATAACTTGATCTCTGCCGTTTCTGCATAAAACATAGGTGCTTTACCATTTGAAAATTGCTGCCTTGCATATTCATGATCTATTGAATTAGTATTCTCATTAAAGTAAGGTAACAACTCTTGGAATTTCTCAAGCGCTTTTATGTAGTCGTCATCCTTGAATTTTCCGGTTTTTCGATTATAATCCATTGCCAGCACTTCCGGACTAACCAGACGTTGATTCAATGTGCCCACATAATGGGAAATTGTCCAAGTATCTTGACTGCCGAATTGAAGAGCTGTGTAGTTATTCTTTTTTAACACTTTTAATACATCGATAAAATCATTCCAGGTTTTAGGTGGGTGTATGTTCAATTTTTCGAAGACATCCTTGTTATAGAAAAACATTTTTCCATCCATTGTTACGGGGACACCATACACCTTATCATTAAATGTATATGGTTTGACTTGGGATGGAACGAGTTGAGAAGACCATGTCGGATCGTTTTTATAATAAGAAGTTAAATCCAAAGCTTTATTGCCTCGCACAAACTGACTGGCAAATTCATCACTCCAAGAGAAATAAACATCAGGTGGATTATTTGTACCTGTCATTACTTTAATTTTGTCTTTATACGAATCGTTTAGGACCGCTTCGGTTTTAATATGGATATCGGGGTTTTCTTTTTCAAATTCTTTTACAACTTCATTAAAGTAAGTTTTTTCCGGTTCCTTTGGCCACCTATGGAAAAATGTTAAGGTGGTTTTTCCAACATCTGATTCTGAAGATGTTCTTTCACCAGAACATCCCCCAAGCATTAAAGATAAACTTAAAAATGATGCGAATATAAGTTTTGTTTTTCTCATGAATACCCTCCTTTTTATAAATGCTTTTATCATCAGGAAATTATACTATAATGTTATAAAACATTATAGTATAATTCGCAAATAAAATATACAGAATATTAAGTTTCCTCTGGCTATCAGTATTCTACTTTCCACATATAACGCCTTTTGCTTAAGGGATGATTACGCGCTTCCGCTAATTCTTCTGCATATTGACGTAATACACGATTTAAGATAAGCGGTGCAATATATCCTTTTACTTCTTCATCAATACCATCAAGATCATACTGTTTTGCATCTAACACCGTTAGCTTTTTGCCATAACGCTGAGAAAAAGATAATGCTCTTTCTTCCAATGGTCTTGTTTCATCCAATCCCAATAGAATGATAAACGGTACATTTTCGTCAATAATTTCGAATGGTCCATGGAAGTACTCACCAGCATGAATGGCATGTGAGTGAATCCATTGCATTTCCATTAAGATACAAATGCTGAAAGAATAGGCTGTCCCATAGTTTGAACCACTTGCCATTGTATAGATAACAGGTTCTTTTGCATGAGATTGTGCGAATGCCCTTGCATTTGAAGCTTCTTGCTCCAGGGCTTTTTCATACACTGGCTGTAAGTTCTCCAAACTTGATACCAGTTTTCCGAACTTTTCATTGTTTTCCGCCATATGAAGTACACCAAAAACTAATTGATATAAAACACTGAGGTTTGTATCGAAGGCGTTTACACCGTTCCCCCATTCATATTTAATATAAAGGTCCGCATTTTGGGCCAATGGTGATGCTGGTTCATTCGTTAATGCCACTGTAAACGCACCTTTACTTTTTGCAAACTTAGCCGCTTCAGCTGTTTCAGGAGTTGTTCCGGACATCGAGCATAAAATGACTAAAGATTCCTTCCCTAGTTGTTGTGGATTGCGATGTATAAACTCATTTGAACTATACAGATCGGAGGTTATATTTTTAGCTTCACGATCCAGTATATACTTAGCTGAATACATAATGGCAGAAGATCCCCCGCATGCTACCAAATAAATATTGTTAATTTTTCTACCCTTTAATTGATCCAATACTGTTTTTACATTACTTTTTACATTCATAACCGATTTACTCATTTTCCCACTCCTTTAATATTTGATATACAACATTATGTAATGTTATATATTGTTATATTAAATCATCAGGTTTCTTTAGTCAATGAATTTGTCAGAATATTTTATTTACTACCTTTCCGTGTCCCATCAAATTTTTCATGGTATTTTTTTCCGGATGTAAGTAATGTCCACATGAACAAGTGACGCCCCCCTTACCTTCCCCTAATTTTCCCAACCGTTAATAATAACAATGGCAGAATAAAACATATCGTTAAGGATAATGGTGTCCAAGCTGTAGCCATAAAGTTTTGATAATGCACGATATCGGGATGCGAAAAGATGGTAAAAGTGAGAATGAGAAAAGCTAATGGGAATAGTAGTATTTTGTAATTTTGCATACCCAGCAATTGAGCTAGTCCCAAGGCGAGTCCATAAAAGCATATGGTCAACTTAAAATACTCTGTAAAAACCCATATGAAGGCCACAATGACCTCGACCCTTTCAAAAAAATCACCAATGCTTATCCTCATTCCCAGTTTATAAGAAGGGTAGGTTAACCTTGCTGTGTTTTCAGCCCCCAACACAAGGATACAGAAAATGATCACTAAGAATAGAACGCCGCCACCTAATATAGTCCCTAAATAAAAGTTTTTCTTCATTTCAGCCTTTTCATGTACATATGGAGTGATCATTAAAAAGAAAACGAGCTGAACATAAGGCAGGGCTAAAGAGTGATATGACCCCCTCATTATCGGTTTCATGCCTCCTTCAAATACAGGTTGCAAATTTTCGATTTTGATGTCCGGGATAAGAAACACGAATAATATGAAAAGCAGCAGTACAAGCCAAGGAAAAAAGATTAATGCCGTTCGGCAGATGACTTCCAATCCTAGCCGTGCACCAAATAAGCTTGTTAATATAAACAAGATCATAATCATTTCCATAGGTGTCTCAACCAGAACCTGTGTTGAAAAAAAATTCCCAATTTCACTAAGTAACGCTGAAGAAAGGTAATATAAATATAATAGGAATAGCAGTGCCGAGATCTTCCCGATCCATATCCCAAATATTTTTTCATTAACTTCTATATAATTCATGGATGGGTAAAGTAAGGCGAGCCGGGTAAATAAGAGAACGAAACATAACCCGATGAGAGTAGCTATAATATAGGCAATCCAGCCATCCTGTTTTGCTAATGAAACTAGTACGGAAGGTAAAGTAAGTATCGCTCCTCCAATGGTGAATATGATGACCATTATAAGAAATTCACCAGAGTTGATTTTTCCTTTTTCAAGCATATTCGATACCTCCCTAGGATAAAATGCGATCCATGAAATGAGCGAGTGGACTATATATTTTCGTTATCCAGTCGATGGGGGTGGGAATGGTAATATCCTTGATTATTAAAATACTCAACGTCATGCCAATTAAAAGCAATAAAATAAAAATGACAATTTCCTTCCAGCATTTCTTTTTAATAAGAGGGGGTATTTCAAAAAATGAAATAATAGCTCCAGTACAAACTGTTCCAATAATTGCCCACATTGGTCTTTACTCCTCAATTTCTTTTTGAAAAGAATCTGATATCGTCCCTAAATTGCGAATCTTTGCAGTAACGGTTACATTCACGTCCAAATTTGCGAATTCCTGGTCCCAATTTCCTTCTAAACGTTTCCATGCTTTAGGATCGGTTCTATGAATTTCTTCACCAAAACCGAAGATGTCACTTTGATACTTCTCTTGAAGCGTTTTTATCGATCCTTCTATTTTATCCTTAATGTCTTTTGCGAATCTTTTATTCAATTCTTCGATTTTTTCAGGTTTGGTTAAATCGATAGTGCATTCAACTTCACCTATACTCCCTTCTGACGTGACATTTATATCAATTTTTGGATTTCCATTTTCCACTTTCCCCTTGATTTTCGTTTTTGAACTAGTCGTGTTGACCGTAATTTGATCACCTTCACATGGTATATTTACCGCAGTGGACTTAACATGATCTGTAATGTAACTAACACCTTTACTGTCGTTCCTGTTTAACCAGCCGACAAGTTTATCCTTCTTGAATACTCCAAGATAATCCAATCGCAAACCGGATTTCGGGGAGATATTTTGTGCATTCGTAACATTGCTTCCTGCTTCGGGATCACCATAAACTAGAATCCCCGTTAGCATGGCCTGTCTGCCTTTGCTGACGATGCTGCTGACCAGCTCATCCAAAGTGACCGTCCTTGTCGCCGCCCACCTTTTCTCTGAATTTTCCAAGGAGTCAAAAACTTTATTTGCCGGTATTTTTTCAAGAGCCGTTTGCACGTTAAGCGTTTCATAAGCAGTTGCCCCCTTAGCAACGGTCATATAGAAATCGGAACGCAACTCCTTTTGCCGGGAAAGGACATCCAGAGGTTTTGCAATTCCTGCCCTGGCCATTTCCTCACCAAAGACAATTTCACGAAGATGTGCGACATATAACCTCCTTGGTACATCAGTTGATAGGCTTCTAATTGCTTCAGCAATGGTTACACCGCTTTCCCTGAAGGTTACAACTTCCGTGCGGCCAGACCTGGCATCACCTGCCAGCTCACTCGAATTTAGAACTTGGACGCTTACAAGATACCCCTCTTCCGTTTTATCAATTCCCATGGCTGTAACGATGGCAAGTTCATTCAACTCAATGCTGCTCCAACAGCCGGATAAACAAATTATAGGTAACATTAAAATTACCTTTAGCATTTTTTTCATCGTAAAACCCTCATAATCTCATCATTTTATCTAGGTGGTTTCGGAGGACTGACATCTCCTCTGTCTGTATCATTTTTACTGATCAATCGCGGCCGATTTAATAATGACCAATGTGGCATACGAATGATGTTGTCTTTTTGATCTTGTAAAATGAATGGTGCATTTGGAGCTAAATATGGTAAACCAAAAGATCTTAAGCTATTTAAATGCAGGACCATCATGATCAGCCCCAAAATGATCCCGTATAATCCAAATGTAGCGGCAAGGATCATAAACAAGAATCGAAGCATCCGAAAAGCGCTGGCCATACTATTGGCTGGAAACACAAAGCTGCAGATGGCTGTTAAGGACACGATGATAACCATTGTTGCTGAAACGAACCCTGCTTCGACAGCAGCCTGTCCAATAACTAATGCACCAACGATGGAAATGGATGAACCGATTGCCCTTGGCATCCTCACACCTGCCTCACGCAAAATTTCAAACACTACCTCCATCAGCATCGCCTCCACAAAAGCAGGAAAAGGAACTCCTTCTCGTTGTGAAGCTAGACTTATGAGTAATGGAGTAGGAAGCATTTCTTGATGAAAAGTCGAAACAGCTACATAAAGTGACGGTGTTAGCAAAGCTAGGAAAAAGGATAAATACCGTAATACTCGAATTAATGTGGCAATGTCTGCCCGTTGATAATAGTCTTCACTGGACTGGAAAAAATGCACCATCAGTGCTGGAACGATAAGGACAAACGGCGTTCCGTCAACCATTATCGCAATCCTTCCTTCTAAAATGGCAGCGGCTACAGCATCAGGACGTTCCGTATTATAAACCGTTGGAAATGGAGTGTATACTTCATCCTGAATAAGCTCTTCAATGTATCCACTCTCAAGAATCGCATCTATATTGATTCGATTTAACCGGCTTTGCAATTCTGAAACCGTTTTATCATTGGCAACACCTTTTAAATACATAATCGCAACGTCTGTTTGCGTTTTTTCTCCAATCTGCTTTGTTTCAAGCCAAAGGTTAGGATCTTTTATTCTCCTTCGTATTAAGGCAGTATTTGTTCGCAGCGTTTCAGTAAATCCATCCTTTGGCCCTCTTACTACTGTTTGGGAGGAAGGTTCTTGAACTCCGCGATCGACCCAGCCTCTCGAGCCGAGTGCCAATCCTTTTGGGGAGCCGTCCATCAATAACATCGTGTCTCCCGATAAAACATGGTTGAAAAGCTTTTGAAAATCAGTTATTTCCACGATTCCCCCTACAGGAAGAGTATGTGATTTTATCAATTCAAAACAATCAGGGACCGCTACGTCCAAGTCAGAGTTCCGAATTTCAACCATCAAAGTGTCGAGGATTAAATCCTGGATGGAAGCAGAATCCGTTAATCCATCTGTGTAAACGATGCCTAACTTTATTTCCCCATTTTTACCTGCTTGGAAATCCCTTATAACGATGTCTGAACTATTTCCTAACGTTTTCTTAATATGGTCTATATTATATTGAAGATCAGGGGATATAAGTTTTGTTTGATGATTCTTTGAGTCCTTACTTCTATTTTGGGATGTAACTGGATTTTGGTTTTGATTTTTAGTTTTGCTGGAGTTTGGATTTTCGCTTTGATTTAGGTCTTCTTGTTGTTTTTTATTTTTCACCGATTGTTTATCTTCAATTAACTTCCTCAATGGGATAGGAACTCGAGATTTCAATGCTAACCCCCTCATAACCAAAAGCTTGTTAAAATTAGGTTTTCACCTTCGCTGTAATTATATCCATGTAAGTAAAATAAATTGCTGTACAAAAAACATTATATACATGATAATCTTTTACCAAAATTTCACTTAAATCCACGATTGTTATCAACCACTTCCCGCCATCTTTTCAAACTCGGAAAAAATTTGCCTTTTAGAGTCAATTCGGCAGGTTGCACAATCTAAATCAAATTCATTGGAAGTTATGTATAAAAGAATCCTATGAGTAAATGCATAGATTGCCAATATTCGCATAATCCATTATTGGACTAAATTGACAAAAGGATGGTATAGAGCAAAAAAAAACCCTGCAGATTTCCACAGAGTTTTTAAAAATTTTTGGATGGCAAGAATTAGGGATTAAAGAACTTTTTCCTTCAACTTGTTTTCATTCCAGTATATTAATACCTGGTTATTCCAAACTCAACTTCATAATTGTTTTGTCCCCATTTTCCCAACACTCTTGAAGTCGCAACATTTCATTTCCGTTACATATGTACGATAAAAATACTACGCCCAATAAGTCCTCTTCCCCATCTTAATATGGGTGACAAGGCGCCGATTTCAAGCTTCCAATGTAATATATTCAGCTCCTTGTTCTTTTGCCCAATTATGTATATAACTGAGCAGATTATATCCAAGGCCACTAGGACGATGATTTACATCAGTAACCAAATCTTGTACATATACATAGCGTTCATTATATGAATCTTCACGCCAGCTAATACCTGCTAATGCTACGATGCTTGTATCATGATATAAAGCAAATAACTGTTTACCCTCCTTACGCATATCATTTAATAAATCTAGATATTCCTTTAAAGTCAAATCTTTACGTAACTGACTCAATATAGGAAAAGCCTGTAAAAATTGATGTTCTACAGTTAACTCCACTATATTTTCCACTGGTATTTTCATATTAATTTCTCCTAACATTTTAAGTTTAACCGCTTCGCCTTGCCCTTTATGAATCCGGATTAAGTTTCTGACATTTAAGCCTATCAAATATGCTTGATAACCTAGAGCTTAAATATTTTTCAATATGTCCAACATTCCTCTTCCTTTCTCCAAATATTAGATATACCAATAAATCATTTGCAAGAATTGTGCCATACCAAAGGAAATGTACAAGTTCAGTGCAGTTAATATTTTCCATGAAAGTCAAGAAGGTCCCTATCAAGTACTATGAGGAATTTCTGAAAAATTAGGCCATAGTTAAAACAATATACGGTTCCTGAACCATTAAGGTTCGGTCTAAGGAATTAAATTACTTTCTCTTGGACAGTAATTCTATGATTGTATAGTAGAGCTACATCAGTAAAAAGGCAGAAAATTCGCGACCTATTGATGTAATGGGGGTGGATTGTTGAAGATAGGCAATTGATGTCCGTGTGAATAACTTGAACAAGAATAGCCAAAAATATGGAGTATTAAGAAGGAAGGAACAAATAAATAGGTGAAAAATAATGCCTGGTAGTTTCAAAATTTCATCACATCAATTGATGATTTTAATCCTCTTGTATTCGGTAGGAACGGTTATTTTACATACCCCTTCTCCTTTAGCTGGTTTTGCAAAGCAGGATGCGTGGCTTGCTGCATTATTTGGAACAGGAATCGCATTAATTTTTGTATGGTTTTACATCAGGGTTGGAAATTTATATCCTGATCTCGCCTTAGATCAAATAAATGAAAAGGTTTTCGGTAAGTTAGTCGGAAAGATGATCAATCTCACATTTTTTTTCTGGTCTTTTTCAACTGCTGCCGAGACCACTTATTATGTGGGGAATTTCATTAAAACTTTTTGGATGCCGGATACTCCTCTTGTAGCTTTAAATATATTGTTAGCTGCAGTAGTGATCTTTACAGTCCGCCTTGGTTTTGAAACTTTTACACGCACGTTGGAAATATTCTTCATTCCCGTATTACTATTACTGACTATTTTTTTGGTTTCCATCATTCCTCAAGCAAACATTCAAAACATTCAGCCAGTATTTGAAGGAGGCGCTAAACCCTTAATACGGGCGATACTTTTTTATGTCAGCGTGTTCACGCTTTCCCCTGTTATGTTTTTAATGATTTTCCCTTCAAAAGTAAATGAAAGAAAAAAAGGGGGAAAAGCTTTTTATATTGGCACTTTGATCGGAGGAATCATATTAATTCTGGTTATCATGCTGGATATCTTGGTTCTTGGACCCGATAACACCGCAAGAAATATTGCTCCAAGTTACACGATGGCAAAAAAAATAAATGTAGGGAATTTCCTAATGCGGATCGAAGCAGTAATTGCCACTATTTGGATTTTCACAACCTATACGAGGACGGTTATGTATTTTTATGTTTCGGTTGTCCTATTTTCAAACATTTTCAATATAAAAGATTATCGGCCGTTTACTACAGCTTTAGGGATGATAATGGTATTTTATTCATTGATTGTTTTTCCGACGGTCTCTTCATCCGGGGAATACAATAAAAATATATGGTTATTCCATGCAGCAACTTATGGTCTGGTCATGCCTTTATTATTGTTTATCACGGCTAAATTAAAAAACATCATTAAAAAGCACCATCATAGCCAACAATGATAATAAAATACATTTTTCAATCTGGCACGATTGGATGATCGTAATGAATATTTATGAATGAGGTGAGTATATTGAAACATAAAATAATCATTATTTTTAGTTTGGTATTTATAGCATTCATGACTGGTTTACTCATCTTTTACCTCAAAAAAGATGATTCTTCCCGATGGATGGTAGCTCTTGGGGGAATATTGGTAAGTGCCTTGCCCATTTCATTACTGTTTGTAAAAAATAATCCCTTTAACATTCCAATCATAATCGGCTATTATGTTTTTGTTTTCTGTACGACATTTTTAGGGTCCATCGCAAATTTTTATGTTGATTTTAAATGGTGGGACTCTGGACTTCACTTCTATAAAGGCATCTTCGTGGGTTTTGTGGGGATTGCCCTTTATAAACTATACATCCCTCAAAAAGCGAGAAAAGATGTTTCTAGGTGGGTCATTTTCCTTTTTGTTCTTTCACTTTCAGTCACTTCCACTGTTCTTTGGGAAATATATGAGTTCGCCGGAGATCTCACTTTTACTCATACCATGCAGCGAGGCGGTAACAAAGATACCATGTACGATATAATTTTCGGACTAACCGGCGGCCTGCTCATTTCCATTTATTCTAGTGTACAAAAATTAAAATTATGATGATTTGTTGAGGTAATCATATGAATCGTAAGCTAGTTATTTCATTAAGTTTAGTGTATGTACTTTTCATGGGGGCTTTATCTATTTATTACTATACAGCCGATGAAACTTTCAAATCACTGGTTTCGATAGGCGGTGTGGTATGTGGGGCAATTCCCCTTTCTCTGGCCTTATTTACCAAGCTTCAATTCAATTTGCCAATTATCATTTCCTATTTGATCTTCTTATTCGGTTCACAATTTTTAGGATCTATTTTAGGTTGGTATGGACTGGGTTGGTGGGACACATTTTTGCATTTATTAAGCGGTTCCCTTCTTGCTTTTACGGGAATTGCTTTATATGAACGATTGGTGTACAGAGATGCAGGCAAAGAGATTTCCCCTTGGTTCGTCTTTTTGTTTACTCTTTCTTTCTCGGCACTTGGTGGTGTCATATGGGAGATCTACGAATTTAGTTCTGATCAATTATTCGGAATGACACTGCAAGGCGGGGGAAATAAAGATACAATGATCGATTTAATCGCGGATACGATTGGAGGACTTATCATTGCAGTGTGGGCTGGAGTGCGGACAAAGATTAAGTTAAAAAAAATATAAAAAAGCATGCCAGTTGATTTCAGAAACCCGCTCCCTTTCCGCCGACTGTCTGCCAAGCCTCCTCGACGCAAACGTCTCCGGGGTCTCGGCTAGCCAGTTATTCGGCAGGAGTGTCGCAAATTTCTTCAATCTAATGAGGTTTCTTTCTATTTAAATGAATAAAAAGTCATGGTGTATAACCAAGTCTGTTTTAAAATTATGGTATCCATTCCCTCAGAAAAATCGTGAAAGGGATTCGGATAAGACCATTCACCCCTTTTTTGCGAATTAACTGAGACCACCATATTTCATTATAGGTCTTTTTATTTTAAAGGCTCTTTTCGTAAAGAGTTTTTAATACGAAACTATTTAAGGTTGATTGGAGCGGAAGTGCGAGACTCCTGCGGGAGCAGCGGGACAGGTGAGACCCCACAGGCGTTTACGCCGAGGAGGCTCACCGCCCGCCCCGCGGAAAGCGAGCATCTGGAGGGGAAATCAACCACAACTCACTACCTGGTATATTGCAACAAAGTATGGGAAAACAGCCATTTTAAAAAACGTTCCAGTTGATTTCAGGTACCTGCTCCCTTTCCGACGACTGTCTGTCAAGCCTTCTCGACGCAAACGTCTCCAGTCCGCCAAGGGAAACGAGTGCCCTACGTTCCAATCAACGTCCAAAATTGTACAAGCAAAAAAACTGTAGACAAACTCGATGAAAATCGAGTTTGTCTACAGTCTGAAACAACCATCTTATCGATGGTCATTTTTATGTTCATTTAAATATGATGGAAATTATTTTTTCCGTCGTCATCGCACTATCCACCACATATGTTCCAGGTCGTAATCCGTTGGCCTTGCCTTTCTTTTCAACCGCGTCGGAAAACTCATTGGCATTTTTGATGACTTTTGCTTTTTGCAGGGTTTTACCCACATCGATGCTTGTCGAGCCTTTAGACACAGTAAGAACTGTACGGTATATGATTTTTTCCGTTGGTTCTTTTATCGTTTCTTTTTCCGCCTCCGCCTTATCTTTAACCGACTGTGCTTCAGCAATCTGATCTTCCCATTCTTTTTCGGAATGTATGACATACCCTTCTGAAGCCAGAGACTCTTTCATTTCATCTTCTGATAGTTTCTCAGACGTGCCGGTCGCTTCACCTGGACCAAAGAAGTACACTGCACCGCATAAGCCTGCGGCAACAACAAGGCCTCCGGCAAAGCTGCGCATTGATTTAGATGTCATTGGCCACATTTCTCCTTTCATTCGTCGTTTTCATGTAAGGAGTAAGCATCCGTTCTATTTCTTCTTCCGGCTGTTTTGTCTTAAGTGCGATGCTTTCAAATGAATAGCCTCGCTTATGTAGGTCGAGTACTTCACGCAACATGTTTCGCTTTTCGGAAGACATTGCCAAAATGCCTGCCTCTTGCACCGTAATTTCAGCATCTATCTCGATGTTCCTGATTTTTTCCTGTAATACATTCATTTCATCCCCAAAAGTGCTGGCAATCTGTTCCAATTGACTGTCCACTTTTACAGAATCCTTTTTAATAAACGATAAAATGAACAGTAATACTGCTGCAGCGAACAAAATGATCAGAGCCCATTCCATCATTCTATGTCCCTCCTTAATCTTTGAATCTACTATCTCGCTTTCTAATTATATATTGATTTGTTTCAAAACTCGATTTAAAAGTACTAAATACCACAATAGTCACGTAATTATGACAAAAAAAGGCGCGGGAAGGTCATCCATAACTATTAATAATGAAAAAACGAAAAATAAAACTTCCATTTGAGGACCATTTTACCATAATCCATTCATCGTTCATACCACTATTTGTTTATTAAGGTAAATGATCTTTATTTCGACTCCTTATACTTCAAGAATTTTTTTCAACACATATAACAGGGCATTCCATTGATCATCCACCTGTGTCACTGCGTTTACTTTTCCCTCAAAAAGTTCCAAGGGTATATTAAATGACAAACATGTTTCCAAACGATAAGATATATATAGGTTCCTTTTCCTATTTCATTAATAAGTGCGATTTTACAGTGCCATTTATTTATTGGTGCAAGATAATAAGGAGGAAACAATGAATATCAAAATAAATAATATACCCGGTTTCATGCAAAACGAAATCGAACAACTTCAATTAAAGTTGTCCCCCTTGTTGAAGAAAAATATGAAATACGGTTTTTTTTCAACGGTAATGATAGGCTTTTCCATCATTAATCTTTTTTTTCTTTTATTTAAGAACGACTCTTTACCCATCTCGAAAATCGCACTTGGAATCTATGCATTGGTGGGAGCTGTAGGATTTGCCTTATTAAAAGAAAACAAACACAACCAAAGAGAAATAGTGAAAATGAGTCAAAAATATATGTTGGAGAGAATCAAAAAAAGCAACTATTTAACAGATGCCCGAAAAAACAACTACTTTAAACGAGTAAATGAGCAACCGCTTACTGCCATGAATGTTTTTTTTGAGTTTCTTGCTGAAGAACAACAATGGAAGAACAAATCCTCCCACTCCGAATAAATAAAAGGAAGTTCGCAAATTTCATAACAAATAAGGTAAAAAAGGCAGCACAAAAAAAACAACTCAACCAGTATGCTCCGGTAAACTGCCGAAACACACTGGTTGGTTGCTTAGGTTTTTTTATTTACAAATTCTCCATGAACGTTCCTTTTTTAGTGCATTCCAATAGCGAGCTCAGTGGTTAGTTCTGGAGCTTATTTTCAATGAGTTCATGAAAATAGACTGCAGCATGTTCTGTTGGAGAAAAAATCCCATTTGTAAATGCCTCGGAACTTAATCCTTTTTGAAGTTTTTCCACTAGATCAAAATCTTCCTGCCGTACTTGATCAACAAATTTAAAATATTCTTCTTTTTCTATGGTTGTTTTTTCATCTAAGGAATAATCCCGATAAATACCTAACGACGTCACAGCATCAACGGGAATTACTTGAATGGTATTCACGTTTCCGTCTCCTGGATAAACGTTAATCATCATATTCGGCCAAACCCAATAAAAACGCGCTTGTTCCCCTTCGCCATTCTTGCTTGCTGTCATATATTGATAGGTGAATTTGTCATGTGTCGTTGTGTAAAAGTTTGCTAAATCAAAGGATTTTGCAAAACCAGGATGAGCAATGGAACAATGATCACATTCAAGGTAATTGTCAACAATGGCCTTCCAATTTGCTTTTACTTCACGGCGGGTTTCCCTAACTAATTTCAGTGAATCAAAGAATGGATACTCTTTCATTTCCTCTAAAAATTCCTGGTAGGCTTCTGCCATAGAGGGTGCATTTTTGTCAAGATTGACAAAAATCATGGCATTCTGAACTTCTAAGCGAATGGATTTCATACAGCTGTGTATTCCCAATTCATTCGTTTTAAAATTAGGGGCTCTATTTACACTTCCGTCTAATTTGAACGTCCATCCATGGTATCCGCATTGTAAAATTTTCTTATTTCCTTTATCGGCGTTTTCTACTTTCATTCCGCGATGAGGGCAAATATTGTAGAAGGCACGCAGTTCACCATCGGTACCATGTGAAACGATAATAGGCTCTCCGGCGATATCCAATGTCATGAAATCGCCTACCTTTTCCACTTGGCTTGCATGCCCCGCCAATATCCAACTCTTTCTGAAGATCTTTTTGCTTTCTTCATTGAATACCTCTGGATCGACATACCGTGAATAAGGCAGTGTAGGGCTGAACTGTACATTTTCTTTCGTGGACATTTTGAAATCCCCTCCTGTTTTTGATCTAATTTAAAAGTTTAAAAACCCTTAATTTAATTTTAGTTATACCCGATCCATATAGACTGTCTTGACTTCTGTATAGAATTCAACGGCACTCTTCCCTTGTTCACGGCTGCCCGCACTTGAATTTTTACATCCGCCAAATGGCATTTGCGGTTCGGTTCCTGCCGTTTCCGAATTGACATGAACAAGACCCACTTCAACATCTTCAATAAACCGTTGAGCCGAAGTTAAATTATTCGTACAAATGGCTGCGCTCAACCCATACTCTGTATCATTAGCCATCTTAACTGCTTCCTCATAATTTCCGGCCTTAAAAAGGGCAATGACTGGTCCAAAGATTTCTTCACGCGCAATGCGGGCATGTTGAGGAACATTTTCAAAGATGGCCGGCTTGACATAAAAACCATTCGCCAATTCCGCTTCTGCCGGGATTTCTCCTCCGCACAAAAGTGTAGCTTCTGATTTCCCAACATCGATCATTTCAAGCACGCCATCGCGTTGCGATTTAGATACAGCCGGACCTATATATGTTTCTTCGTTGAGCGGGTTGCCCACTTTTAATTCTTTCGTACGCGCGACAAGCCGTTCCCGGAATGCTTCATAAATTCCTTTTTCCACAATCACCCGGCTAGTGGCTGTGCACTTTTGCCCTGTGGATTTAAAAGCTCCGCCAATGGCTATTTCCACTGCTTTTTCAAGATCAGCATCAGCTAGGACGACGAGCGGGTTTTTCCCTCCCATTTCCACTTGCACTTTCTTACCATGTTCAATGGCTTGTTTTTGAATTTGCTGACCAACTTGATTCGAGCCCGTAAAAGATATAGCCTTCACATCAGGATGTTCCACTAATGCAGCACCAATGACGGAACCTCTTCCGAATACACAATTGATGACACCAGGCGGAAGACCCGCTTCATCAAATGCTTTTATCACATGATAGACAGACTTAGGTGTAAGATCAGCCGGTTTAATCACTACTGTATTCCCGTAAATCAAGGCCGGAGCCAATTTCCATACAGGGATGGCGATAGGAAAGTTCCATGGTGTAATCAACCCCACCGGACCGAGCGGGGTACGGGTAGTGTATAAAAATGTATTGGCATTGGCTGAAGGAATTACTTCCCCGAGTGGCTGCCGAGCCTCAGCAGCATAATATTCAAGTATGCTGGCAGCCCGATTGGCTTCCCCCATCCCTTCCAAGAATGTTTTCCCTTCTTCCTTTATCAAATCTTGACCTACTTCCTGCATGTTCTTTTTCAAAATATCAGCTGCTTTTTGCAAATATGAAGCCCGTTGCTGAAACGACAACTTTTTCCAGTCAGGAAATGAATTTTTTGCGGCTGCCACTGCATCATGTAAATCAGCCGCAGCACTTGATGGAAATTCTCCTAAATTTTCACCATCATGGGGACTAAGATTTTCTCTATACTCTCCTGTAGTGGGTTCTTTCCATTTTCCATTAATATAATTTAAGTAACGCATACTATTTCCTCCGTATTCTATTATTCTAGTTCTCTAAATTATAGGTTTTGCTTTTAACTGCACTTCTACATGAATCTTAAACGACCGTTTTCTTATATCTTGGATATAATAATCACTATTGAATAAAATCATTGGTCTGTTCATTTGTTAAGGCTGGCACCTCGACGTTCCTTCGCGCATATCTAAAATAGTAAAAAGTATAGCAAGCAATGACGAAACCTAATCCCCAATACAACGAAGTTCGCTGTGTCGGATCATAAGCGGTAAACACGAAAATACCTAGACACATAATGATGCAGAGAATTGGGGCAAACGGGAAAAAAGGTACTCTAAACTTCAGATTTTCAACCTTTCCGCCTGTTCTGATATACTGCTTACGGAATCTGTACTGTGCGAACGCAATCGCCATCCAAGTAAGCACCCCTCCAACCCCGCTTATGGAAAGCAGCACAACGAATAACGTTTCTTCCGCTACTACACTAGTAAGCAGCGACAGCAAGGCAAAGACCATGGTGACTAGTAAGGCGTTCATAGGTACACCGCGCCGATTGAGCTTTCCAAATGAAGAATGTGCCATACCGTTTTGAGAAAGGGAGAAAAGGATCCTGGTACAAGCAAACAGACCCGTGTTTCCTACAGAGAGGACCGCCGTCAAAATTACGAAATTCATAATGTCTGCTGCATAAGGAATGCCTACCATTTCAAACACGGTAACAAATGGACTTTCCAGTACACCGACTTCTTTCCAAGGAACGATGGCCGATAGAACAAAGATTGCCAGTACATAGAAAAGCAGCACACGTATTACGATGTTTCGAATCGCTCTCGGAATGCTTTTTTGCGGGTTTTCCGTCTCTCCTGCTGCAACACCCATGATTTCCGATCCCTGGAAAGCATATACGACTGTCATCATCGATATAAAAACACCCGTGAACCCTGTAGGGAATAATCCATCTCCTATAAAATTGGAAAGGAACGGGGCAGGTTGTGCATCCTCCATATGAATCAATCCAAACATCGCTGCTGCACCGATAATTATGAAGAGAATGACGGCAAGCACTTTAATCCCGGAGAACCAATACTCGGTCTCTGCAAAACTTCGCGTAGTCAATGCATTTATAGTGAATAAAAGGATCGTAAATATCACACACCATATCCATACTGGTATATCGGGAAACCATCTGGTCATGAGTAAACCGGCCGCTACAAATTCCAGGCCTACGTAAAGAGCCCAGCTTAGCCAGTAAATCCAGCCAATGACAAATCCAGTGGCGGGACCAATAAATTTCGTTGCATGGACCTGAAAGGAACCGGATACCGGCATCACTACCGATAATTCACCGAGACAAATCATCGCCAAGTACATTAATAAACCACCGACCAAATAGGCAACAATCGCTCCTAAGGGTCCAGCTTCACCGATTGCATATCCTGATCCCAGGAAAAGACCTGTTCCAATTACCCCACCTAAGGAGAGCATGAATAAATGTCTACTCTTCATTGAACGCTGTAATTCTTTTGGCTGATTTTCATCTTCTGTTTGCATGAATTCCCCCCCGTTCCTAATTGATAAACTGCCTGAACACTTTCATGGTTAACACAAGTTAACGAGAGTTCCCCGATAACGCTTCGGATGGCTCTTCATTTTCCGGCAAGTCGCTGATTGTCGGTTTAAATATTTCATAAGCTACTTCTCTTTGATATTTATTTTCGTTTTTAGCTTGTTTAAACAAGTGATACGTATTTTTCCTGCATAGTCTTTCAATATCATCAACGACAGCTTGTGGATTTGGTTTAACTAGTCCGAAAATAACCGCATCATAAAATCTTATCGCCCCCAGGTTGGCAACGAAATCATTGACAACATCAATACCTCTTTGTTTTATGATCTCGTCTCCCTCGGGAGAAAGGGGAATGTTCGCCGCCTCAACGATCAAACGCGCTTTTACGCTTTTAGCATTGGATATGTGGATGACATCCTCCAGTGCGGACGGAATTAAAATGTCGCAATCAATGTCGAGCCATTCCGTGTTTGGCCTTACATCATAACTCGGTTCAAAAAAGGCTTTATCCATTTCTCCGTACATATTTTTATGATCAATAAGCTTTTGGACATCCAATCCTTCTTCACACGTTACCAAAAGAGCTGCATCAGAAATTCCCACAACTTTATAACCTAACTGGGTCATTTTCAATGCGCAGCTTGCCCCTACACAGCCGAACCCTTGAATGACGACTCTCGCTCCGGCTTTTCCGCCTTTAAATTTCCATGCCTCATCTGCGGAAAATGCCACACCATAGCCTGTTACGACATCGTTTAAAAACAACCCGTCAATTTTTGTCGTCAACAGTTCATCAAAGTCTTTTATCCCTTGCAGAACATTCGGATTCTGTTTCATTGATTTCGTAAGAGGGATATCAATACCAAATTCATTAAATATTTTGAGCACATCTTCATATTTGGTGCCTAAATCACTGCCTAAAGATACCCCTATATCTACATAAGGCATCATCGCAATCAGAAATCTTCTTAACACTGCATATGCGTCTGGCGCTTTATAATCATAGGCAATGCCCGCTTTACAACCGCCAGTCGTCTCAGACTCACAGGCTACATACTTATAAGCCATCGCCTCGGCCAGCCTTTCTACCTCTTCTCTTGTAACCGTTGGGTGCATTCTTGTACCGCCGCCTGTGTATCCCTTTACAAAGTTATGGACGACCAGCCAGCCTTTAGCATCTGTTTCCGTATCATTCCATTCAACAACTATATATGGCTTTAACAACTATGATACCTCCCTTGTATGCCTTTTTTTTGGGTCCCGCTAACTTCCAATGTTAATTGTTAGACACTAGCTTTTCGTTTACTTCCTTCTTGTCCTGGCCTACAGATAGAATCTTTGGATTGACTGCTACTTCTATTACAGCCGGCAGCCCTGAAGCAATCGCCCTTTGCAGCGCTGGCGCAAAATCAATATTTTTTTCAACCTTTTCACCATGCGCCCCAAATAAGCGGGCCAATCCGGCATAATCAGGATTGGATAAGTCGGTTCCAACGGCCCGGTTTGGAAAATGCCTTTCTTGATGTGCTCGGATTGTTCCGTAAATATTGTTGTTCACAACAATTGATATGGTCGGAATTTTATACCTTACAGCGGTTTCAATCTCTTGGAGAGTCATCATGAAGCCTCCATCTCCTGAAATAGAAACAACCTGTTTGTGAGGCTGCGCCAGTTTTGCCCCAATAGCAGCAGGCAGTCCATATCCCATTGCACCCGAAGTTGGCCCCACGTATGTGTTTTCTTGTTCAAAACGATAATATCTTGATAGCCATCCAAAAAAGTTGCCTGCATCATTTGTAATGATGGTATCCTTCGGCAGGCAGACAGCCAGATCATGCATCAATCCGTCCATATCCACGAAATCTTCTGTGTAATCGGATTTTGGTTCAGAAAATTCCATATATTTATCGTGCATTTCTTTAAGATGATCTTCGCCCGAAATAAAAGATCCTGATTCTGAAGCTTGCAGTGCTTGTTCCAAAAAGCTCTTGGCATCCGCTTCAATGGCAAGAGAAGGAGCATACACTTTACCAAAAATATCGGGACAAATATCCACATGGATCAGATTTGAATTTTTAGAAAGCAAGGTGTAATCTTGTGTTCCTACTTGAGAGAATCGTGTCCCTAATGCCAAAACTACATCTGCATCCCGGATTGCATCAAGTAAATATTGAGGTGTCCCAAATCCAAGCCACCCTGCATAGCAAGGATGTGAGTTGGGAAACGCGTCAAATCGACGGAAAGCTGTAATGACAGGAAGTTTCATTGCCTCCGCAAACTGTACAAGCAACCTGTTGGCCTTAGCATGAATCACACCTCCGCCAGCAATCAAAACGGGGCGCTCCGCGTTTCGTATCGTATCCATCGCCTGTTTCACATCTTCCATATGTGGTTGAGGAGGAAGCGAGCGATATGAAGGGGTTATGTTCAACTCTGCCTCGTCTTCCAACATGTCATGCGGCAAAGCCACTAATACAGGGCCCGGACGCCCCGATCTCGCAATATGGAAAGCCCGCTGCAATAATTCCGGGATTCTTTCCACACGATCGATCTCTACCGTCCATTTACATAAATGACTGAAAAAACCCGTCAAATTCACTTCCTGGAATGCTTCCTTTTCTTTAAAAGGACGTTCGATTTGGCCAATAAGCGCAACCAAAGGGGTTGAATCCTGAGAAGCAGTATGAATGCCGATAGCTAAGTTTGTAGCACCCACTCCACGCGTTGCCATACAGACTCCCACCTCTCCTGAAGCCTTGGCATACCCTTCCGCCATAAAAGAGGCACCTCCTTCATGCCTTGCAGAAATAAGTTCTATTTCAGGATGTTGGTACAGCGCATCCATTACACTAAGATAACTTTCACCTGGTACACAAAAAGCTTTTTTCACCCCTTCTTTAGCCATTACTTCTACGACTGCTCTTCCTCCACTGACTTTCATAATCAAGCCTCCCGCTTTCGAAAACGTGTTTTTATTCTAGTAATCTACGATTATATGAATATTGGACTGATTCCCACTGTCATTTAACAAGCTTTTCCATTCCTGAAGCCTGTTTATTATCTTCTTTCATCCCAATTGAAGTTTTTCTTGTAACGGCACTCACTCCCAAAGTTACTGCGATGTTGATGAATAATACAGCTAACCCTACATCAAGATCTTGTATTGCTTGCGGCAGAGATGGAAATAATGTAGCAAGTGTTGTACCTGATGTAGTCGAGTATACAACAATTAGAATTCCAACGATCATTCCGGCAAATGCTCCTTGAACCGTGACAGGATTCTTTTTCCATAGACTGAAAAAAAGTGCTGGAAACAACTGTGCCATGAAGCTATATGCCATAAGATACAACGTAAAAATCGACTCCCCGCCATTGAACGTAAAATATAGAGTCACTATAGAAATGACTGGTACTAACATCCTGCTCAATCTTTGTAGCTGGTCATCCGATGTATTCGGCTTCCATACCTTATATACATTTTTTGAAAGTATCGTAGCCGTAGCCGTCAACACGAGTGAACTGGGAATAAGGGCGGCCATTGCCCCTGATGCTCCAATAACTCCGACAAACCAGGGATCAAATGACATCTTCGCCATTTTAAATAAAGCTAAATCTGCTTCTGCTCCCTGTAAATTCGGGACTTGGAGAATCGCAGAAAAACCAATAAATAACGAAAAAATGATGATTACTTGATAAATTGGCATAACCCCAGCATTCCAACGAAGTGATTTCGGACTTTTTGCAGAGAACACTCCCGCCAACATATGTGGAAACATATAGAATGCAAGTGCTGTCATGATCGTAGCCGATATAAACCAAGAGATACTCAAACCTTGTTCCGGGAAAATCAAAAATCCTTGTTTTGCTGTATCGATTGCTTCAAACATCGGCTGTATACCACCGTAATAATGAAGTGGAAAATAAATCCCCATAAAGACGACAACAGTCAGAATCATAATATCTTTAATGACCGCGGTCCACGCCACTCCATGCATCCCTGAAGCCGTTACATATATTGTGATCGCAATTACCCCAACAACTATAGCCACATTCGGAGAAATGGACCCATAGGAGGTTTCCGATACGATAATACCTAATCCTTTTAACTGCATGATCAGATATGGAATAATTGAAATGACGCTAATTACCGCCACAAGAACACCTAGAGCAGGACTGTTGTACTTTTTGTCATAAAAATCAGATTGAGAAATGACATTATTTTTTTTGGCATACCTCCAAATAGGCGGTAACAGCCAATAGGCGATTACAAAATAGAAGCAATTGAAAGCGTATAAGGCAGGAGGCATACCAGATCGAAAAGCTCCGCCGCTTGCCCCCAAAAACGTATATGTCGTAAACATTTCACCTGCTATCAAGAAGAAGAGCAAAAAGCTGCCGAAGCCTCTTCCGCCAATGGCCCATTGTTCCAAACTCATATTTTTACCTTTTCGAGCTTGAAGCCCTAACCAAATACACAAAACCAGAAAGAAAAGGATAACAAGCAGGGCTTCATTCATCAGTCTTCTTCCTCCTCGGTTGCAGGATCAAGTTTATTAGCGATTATCAAAAAAACTGATGTAAGACAGACCCATAATATGGCCCAAAAAAGAACAAATGGCATCCCTAACACATAAGGTTCAATTCGATTAATAACCACTAGCGAGCCAAGTGCCGGTATTGCACTTATCACATAGATTATTTTCTTCATTTGTTCACCACCCTTATCAACAAATGCAACTCGAACTGTCCAAACCTCATTTTTCAGAAAAAACAGATAATTATTATTGTATTATTACATTGACATCCCTTTAGTTAAGGGCTCATTTACAGCCCAGTTCGGTTTCGCGCCAGTAAGAACTTTTTCCACCTGCATTGCGGCATGTACAGCCATGCGTACGGAACCTTCCTTCGTCAAAGCGGCATTATGAGGACTGACAATCACATTATCCAATTTAAAAAGTGGATTCCATTTATCAGGAGGTTCAACTTCAAATACGTCTATTCCAGCACCGGCAATCTCGCCTGCTTGCAAAGCGTTTACTAAATCAATTTCCTTCACCACACCGCCCCTGGAAGCGTTTGCAAAAAAGGCGGAAGTTTTCATCCAGGAAAACTCACGGCTTCCTATTATTCCTTTTGTTGTTTTCGTTAACGGCAGGTGCAGACTAATAACATCGGCGTTTCTGAATACCCATTCTAAATCTGTTGCTATCTCCAACTCCGAATTCGTGCTGGCTGTAACATAGGGGTCGTAGCCAATTACTTTCATATCGAAGCCCTCGGAAGCCTTTTTTGCCAGTATTCTACCGATTCTCCCCAGTCCGATAATCCCCAAAGTCTTGCCTTCCAAGTCCATGCCAAAAAGTTGATTACGGATAGCAAAATTCCCGCTGCGCAGCTCTTTATCAGCTAAGCTTAAGTTTTTGGACAATGATAAAATTAATGCCATTACATGTTCCGCTACAGAATTCGCGTTCGCCTCTGGGGTATTTGTTACATATATGCCACGCTCTGTGGCGGCTTCGATATCGATATTGTCCAAGCCCACTCCATACTTAGCTATTACTTTGAGGTTTTCAGCTGCTGTAATAACTTCTCTATTTATTACAGCCGTTGATCTCGTTAGTACTGCATCACAACCCTTGATTTCTTCCATAAGAATTTCTTGCGACAAATCAGACCCTACTTTAATCTTAAAGCCTTTTTCTACTAAATAACTTTTCCCCTCTTTCTCAATATCTTGAGGAATATACACTAAATGACTCACACATTCCCACCAACCTTTCATGTTAACCTTGAAGGAAAAACCTTTCCTACTACATTGTTTATATACAATTATTGTGCCAACATAAAAAACATCCGTTTATTCAAGAAAGAAGCCAATTCGTTCTCAAATTAAGAGATAAATAAAGTAAACAAATTGTTTCATAATGAATTAATTTGTTTCATTACGTTTCAATTTGTTTCGATATTCAAATTTTTCATCTTTCTCCATAAAGTCGTCCGACTCATCCCTAACTCAAAAGCAGCTTTTCCTTTGTTAAAATTCACCTTTATTAACGTTTGAACAATTCTTTCACGCTCGGATAAATGTATCCCAGGTGATATATCCATCTCTTCGTTTTGTTCCGAAAGAAGTATTTTCTTATTACTTTTATTCGGAAAATACATTTCGATATCGTACACATCAATTATCTTGTTCTTATAAAGAGCGCATAATCGCTCGCAAAAATTTTGCAATTGGCGAATATTCCCTTCCCAATTCCCTTCACTCAGCCTTTTCATGGCAGTTTCCGAAATTATGATTTGTTTCTGATCCGAATGACCTTTCCGAATAAAGGCATTCACCAATAACGGAATATCTTCTCTGCGTTCCCGAAGCGGAGGCAATACAAGGTCCAGCACACTCAAGCGATAATACAGATCCTCCCGAAAGTCATTACTCTTTACCATTTGCATGAGGTCTTTGTTCGTTGCCGACACTATTCTCACATCAACCGGGATTACTTTATCATCACCGATGCGCATGATTTCACGCTCCTGCAGGACACGCAGCAGCCGGCTTTGCATTTTTGGGGAGATTTCTCCTATTTCATCCAAAAAAATCGTACCTCTATGGGCCAGTTCAAAAAATCCTTGCTTTCCACCTTTCATGGCTCCCGTGAAAGCTCCTTCTGCATATCCGAAAAGCTCACTTTCCAATAAATTTTCGGGAAGCGCTGCGCAATTAATGGCAACAAATGGGTTATTTTTCCGATTGCTATGATTATGTATGCTTTGGGCGAATATTTCCTTGCCCGTTCCAGTTTCTCCAATTATAAGAATGTTTGAATCTACTTCACTATAACGTTGAGCCGTTTCAATCGTCCTCTTGATTTCCGAACTCCGATACAATATATCATCAAATGTGTACTTCGCCACATGTCCGCGTGAATGAAGCTTTCTAAAGAACTTCCCTTCCATCTCCTGAATGCGGGTAACATCTTGAAAGGCGACCATATCCCCCACTTTTTTACCTTTTAAAAATATCCCGACTTTTTTTACCGATAATTGAATGGATTGGTAAGCAACCGTATCTTTTTCGTATTCATCGTCGTTTAAAAGCATATTACGAAATTTCCCGGGCTTTATTATATCGTATATGGAATTTCCAATTAAGCTCCCCTTGGCAATGGACAAAATCTCCTGAGCCGCCGTATTAAATACGGATATTTGTCCCTTTAAATCTATAGCAATAACCCCTTCATAGGCATAATTAAGAATCGTTTGGTAACGCTTGGTCTTCTCCTGTTCCCTTCTGCTGACAAGAGCTACCCTTTTCGCCTCAATCAACGCCTGCCGAAATGATTCCTTTCCAGTATCAACCAGAATGGCCCCCAGCCCTATCTCTTCAGCATATTTACAGGTACTTAATCCACTTAACACAACCTCACAGCCATCTCTGGCGGCTAAATCCACTAAACTGACTGAGGACTCGATATCATTTAATATATAGGACTGAATTGGCAAATCAACGATATCCGAAAGGTTTTCCACACCATAAATCATATTCAAAGCTCCTATGACGGCCACTTTTTTACTGCCGAAACGTGCCTTGCAATCATGCAGGGAACGAATGAGGTCAATGCCCTGCACAGGTATATCAACGATAGGAATGGATTCATTGCATTCTTTTAATAGTTTCGTGATTAATCCCCTTGAGATGATTACATCGGCATCAAGCTTCAACTTCCCAATCTTATCGGCATCCTCTACTACTTCCTCTAAAACAAACTTCACTGAAACGTTACCACCGTTTTCCGATTCTTCCAACTTGTTGAACTCCTCAAATCTTTCAAAAGCATCCGTAATATACCCTTTTCGGGGAACAACGAGTTTTATTTTTATCAAAATACCCACCTCCAGCGTAAAATCAATTTGGCTTATTGGATGTAAGCTCTGGCAGCCTGTTATTCTAGCCCAGGTCAAATAAGGACGAGATATAATAAAGGTAGCTAATACGCCGCAAAAGTTTTCATTTAAAGCCGCGATAAGAAAACTAATGGCCATAAGTACGCTTGAGATTATTTCTGCATTTTATTAAGATTTTTCATTATGAAAAATAAAAAACCCTGTTATCCTGGGTTTTTAAGGATTCCGATTGATATTAATTATTACAAAAAGAATGGACATTCAACTCATCTCATTTAAACTTACTTTTCATTACTAGAGAACGATTTTTAACATCAACATCATCATAATGATCCTTATGGTGAAATTCATCATGCCTCTTTAATTTCTTAAAGCGGCTTCCATCTACGTTATTTTCCATAATTCCCCTTCCTTTCACGCTAACAGGGCTATATTCCTTTTATTCTTCATACAAATGTAGAATTCCTTTTGATTTTATCGTTAGTGACAATAAAATTAGCCTACAAACAGATAAACCCCGTTCAAGAATCCTGAACGGGGTTTATCAATAAATAAGAGCTTTTTAATTTTGAGTTTTTATGGAGTTTAGTTCTCAAACATCATAAGTCTGTTCATTCAAGGTGGTTTTACTTACGAACTTAAAAAGGATCGGCGATGACAAGGATTTTCCCTGCCTTAATATCCTCTAGATATTGATCGGCTTCGGCTTCCTCCAGTCCAATGTCCAATAATGGCTTTCTCAATCCGCCTGCTCCCGATGCAGCCCCGGCTGCGGCTCCGCCAAACGTGGTGAAAATCGGCCCCGCTGCCAATATCGGACCAATTCCTGGTACGGCCAATGCACTCATTCCAATAAGCAGGCCTGTCAATCCCACAGCTCCGCCGGCTGCTGCCCCGGCTACTAATCCATCAGTTTTTGCCGGGCTGACTTCCTCTGCTTCAGTTGGTAATTTATCGATGTTTTTTGCCACTACTGATATTTGATCGGATGTATATCCTTGTTCCTTTAAATTTTTGACTGCTGAAGTCGCTTCATTTTCATTATCATATATTGCTATAAACCTCTTGTCCATGGTATCTGCTCCTTTAAAAGTAATGTATTGTACAATACCCTTAATTGAGCTTTAATAACCTTCCATGAAAGAGATGAATTTCATTCCCGGATTTGCCCCTGGCCGTATATGAAGTACTTGCTTGATGTTAAGGCAGGTAACCCCATTGGTCCGCGTGCATGCAGCTTTTGAGTGGAAATGCCGATTTCTGCGCCATAACCGAATTCAAAGCCGTCGGTAAAACGGGTGGAAGCATTGTGATAAACGGCTGCGGCATCCACTTTATTCAAAAATGCGTAAGCATTTTGTTCATCCCTCGTTAGGATTGCTTCAGAATGCTTGGAACCGTATCGGTTTATGTGATCAATGGCATCGGATACACCTTTTACAGTTTTCACGCTGAGTTTTAAAGCCAGGTACTCAGTTGACCAATCTTCCTCCGTAGCCGTTTTCGCTCTCGGAAAGGAGCTGCAAACCGCTTCATCTCCATATAATTCAATACCCTTTTCGTCCAGGAGTTCCAGAATACGCACTCCATTTTCTTCAAACCATTTTTCATGGATCAGAAGCCCTTCAATGGCATTACATACGGATGGTCGCTGAGTTTTACCATTTAAGACAATTTTTTCGACCATCGTGATATCTGCGGTCTGATCGATGAAGATATGGCAATTGCCTGCTCCTGTTTCAAGGACGGGGACAGTGGACTCCTTAATCACCGTTTCAATTAAGTTCTTTCCGCCGCGTGGAATCAAGACATCTAAATAGTCATTTAGATGAAAAAGTTCCTTAGCGGTTTCACGACTTGTATCCTCGATCAACTGAACAGCTTCTACAGGGATTTCCGTATTCTCCAATGCTTTATGAATGGAAGAGACTAGTGCGATATTGGAGTATTTGGCTGACGAGCTGCCTCTTAAGATGACAGCATTCCCCGTTTTCAAGGATAATGTAGCTGCATCGATGGTCACGTTAGGCCTTGCTTCATAAATCATCCCGATTACCCCGATAGGCACCCGTTGTTTTTTAATCAATAAACCATTCTCTTTTTCGATCGTTTCCAATCGTTCCCCAATCGGATCATTTAAATCGATTAAAAGCATAATGGCCGCTGCCATGTCATCAATACGGTTACCATTCAACATAATTCGATCTAAGATAGACTCGCTGAGACCTTTTTTCCTGCCATCTTCCAGATCCTTTTGGTTTTCCTTTATCAAAAAATCTTTATCGATAATAAGTTGTTTCGCAATTTTCCCAAGTGCCTCATTCTTCTTTTCCGTACTCAATCCGATTAGCTGATAACTGGCTTTTTTTGCTGCCTTTCCTTTCGCCGTCACTTCACTCATTTCCAAATGCCCCCTTTTTTCTTGAAATTGATTTTTATGCTTTCACCCATTTATCGCGATGGATCACTTCTATGGAAGTGATCACAAGCTCGGATGTCCTCTTTCCCATCGCCTGTTTTAATTCTTCGTCGGAATAAAGGACCTCACCCCGCCCTAATAACCCATTTGCACCAAAGACTTCGACAACATCACCCTTATTGAAGACTCCTTTAATTTCATAAATTCCAGCTGGCAGCAGACTGCTGCCATTTGAAACTAAGGCCCTTTCGGCACCTTCATCAACGAAAATTTTCCCGGATACTTTTGAATGAAGGGATATCCATTGTTTGTTTTTCGTTACCGTCGTCAAGAGATCATTCCCAATATACGTGCCATCACCATTGCCTTCAAGGATTGTTAGAAGTTTATCACTCCCCAAACCAGAACCGATGAATACTTTCACCCCCAGAGACAATGCAGTTTGCGCTGCAATCAGCTTCGATTTCATCCCACCGGTTCCGACATTGGAACCTGCACCTTCTGCCATTTGCAATAAATCATCCGTAACTTCAGATAATTTTTCAAATCGTTTCGCCCCTGGATTTGTCTGTGGATTGGAATCATAGAGCCCATTAATGTCCGTTAATATGATCAAGTTGGACGCGTGGACCAGGCCGCTTACTAAGGCGGATAGCATATCATTATCACCAAAAGTCAACTCCTCGACCGATACTGTATCATTTTCATTTATGATCGGAAGGATGCCGCGTTCAAGCAATTCCATCAATGTGGCATATGCATTTTTATATCTATCTTTTTTCGAGAAATCTTTCCTTGTTAATAAAATCTGCGCCGGCACGATTCCAAAATGCCCCAATTGTTCCATATACGATTGAATCAATAGGCTTTGACCTACAGCTGCAGCAGCTTGTTTTCCTTTGAGAGTGACAGGTCGCGTAGGGTAGCCAAGCTTGCGAAAACCTGTCGCTACAGCACCTGATGAAACAAGGACAACTTCATGTCCGGCTTTCCTTAAAGCTGCCACTGCCTGGATATGATCGGAAAATTTATTCTGGTCGATTTCACCTTGTGTGTTGGTCAAAGAACTACTTCCTATCTTTACAACGATGCGTTTCTTTTCCATCGATTACTTCCTCCAATAAATATCTAAGACATGAAAAAAAGCCCTTTTCATCCTCGAAATAAGGACGAAAAGGGCTGCTCTCCGTGGTACCACCTTCATTGAATGCAAATTCATGCATTCCACTTTGCCTGATAACGCCAGGATTTGCGCCTATGTTTTGCATAGGACTCAAGAAGCAGGTTCAGCGCATTCCTGTCGCGGGCCTTCCAGCAATTGACGCCGCTCTCTGTCACAGTGATTCTCGCATACTAATCTTCTCTCAACGTTCATTGTTTTAATATAGTATGCAAAATTATCTTCTTGATGTCAATAACATTCCTTCGATGAATGAACCTTATAGCGCCATGGCTGGGCCGAAGAATTCATAGTGGATTTTATCCGTATCTACCCCAAGCTCTTTCAGGTAAGTGATTATGGCCTTCATGAAAGGCACAGGGCCGCACACATAATAATCAGCCTCGGGTTTAACAATACTGCTCAATAATTCCTTATCAACATACCCTTGCTTTGCAAAATTCGGCAGGTTCTTATCATCCTCACTCGGATTTTTAAAGACAAAGGATAATTGATAGTTGGTAAGTTTGTGTCCTAGTTCTGTCAGTTCCATTCTGAACGGCTGTAAATGGCCATTATCGGTTGCATGAATGAATTGTACATCACGCTCAGGTGTCTGTTCAGCTACCGCATGTACCATGCTCATGAAAGGCGTTATGCCAACGCCTCCGCTCAAGAATACTGCCGGTGTTCGTTTATCCAAGTCGATGGTGAAATCACCTGCAGGAGCCGTTACGTCAATACTGTCACCCATCTGAATGGATTCATGCAAGTAGTTAGAGACCCTTCCATCAGGAGAGGTTCCCGGCTTTTCTTTTTTAACGGAAATACGGAAATAATCTTTTCCCGGAACATCAGATAAACTATACTGACGGTTGAATAAATGAGATTCACCCGGTATCTCGATCCGAACGGTAATATATTGTCCTGGAAGAAATGCCGGAACCTGATTTCCATCTGATGGCTTTAGATAAAAGGATGTGATTACGTCACTTTCCCGTACTTTTTCCACCACTGTGAATCGTTTGAAATCAGACCATCCGCCGACCTGATTGGAAGCTTCGTCGTACATTTCCTTTTCGATGCTAATGAAAACATCCGCAATGACTCCGTACGCCTCCCCCCAAGCTTGAAGGATTTCTTCTGTAGCCGAATCTTGTAACACTTCTTTGATTGCGCCTAATAGGTGTTCTCCAACAATCGGATAATGTTCGGCTTTGACTGCAAGGCTTCTATGTTTTTGTGCAATTTGCTTCACGGCAGGTAAAATCGTTTCAAGTTGATCTATATATTTAGCTGCTGCCAATACCGTGTTGGCAAGTGCAGTTTGCTGGCGCCCCTTTTTTTGATTGGCATGATTGAAAACATTTAATAATTCAGGATGTGCTTCGAAAAGATTTTTATAGAATACAGTTGTGATAGTTGTACCATGCACTTCTAATACAGGTACGGTTGATTTTATAATATCGATAGTTTTCTGGGATAGCATAGGTAAACCCCTTTTCATAAACAAGTATTTTGAATACATGTTTATATTAGAACTTAAATGCATTAAAAGCAATATTTTTTATACATCTTTTCAGATAATAAGTTTTCATGTTTATAAAATGTTCACATTTATGATATAGTCAAATGGGGATAGAATGTGAGGCGATAAACATGAGGTTGACGAGTTATTCCGATTACTCACTTAGAGTGTTGATTTACCTGGCTACCCACGACCACAGCAAATTATCAAATATCAAAGAGATTTCTGAAGTATATCAACTGTCTAAAAATCATTTGATGAAAATTGTTCATAATCTAGGTAAATTAGGCTATATTGAGACGATACGTGGAAGAAATGGCGGTTTCCGGCTTGCAAAATCACCCGCTGAAATAAATGTAGGGGAACTTGTGCGGAGAACCGAAGAAGATTTTTATCTAGTGGAATGTTTTAAAGATCACGATAACTGTGTGATTTCTCCCGTTTGTTCATTGAAATTTGTCCTTAACAATGCCTTGGATGCTTTTCTTCAAGTCCTTGATCAATATACGATTGCAGACTTCAGCGAAAATAAAGTGATGCTCAAAACCTATTTTGATTCGGTAAAGCAGAATGACGAAGAGCCCGATTTTTTATAATCGGGCTTTTTTCCATTAACCGATGATTCGTTCGATTTGCCATTCTTTTTCCATTCGCAAATCTATGATCTCTGTACCGGTTTTCAACAAAGCTTTAAGGGGATTGTATGGATCGATCATGATGATCGTCCCGAATCGTCCATTGGTAAGCATGACTTCTTTTCCTACCAACGTGGACATAAATCGGCTTTCAAGCTCCATTAGGATCTCAGGATTGAATTTACTGAACATATCCCTGTTCATTTGCTCAATCACCTTATAAAACGGCATGGCCTGATGATATACACGATTTGATGACATCGCTTGTAATACGTCGGCTATAGCGACGATTTCCGCATGAAGATGGATATCCTTTCCACTCAGCCCTAGAGGATAGCCTTGCCCATCTTCCCGTTCATGGTGCTGGAGGGCTGTTAATGCAATCGGTGGTGGGATTCCAGGGATATTTTTAAGTCATTCATATCCATAAATGGCATGGCGTTTCATATCTTCATATTCTGCCTCATTAGGTTTACCCGGTTTTTCCACTATATTATCCGAAATCCTTGTTTTCCCCATGTCATGCAGCATGGCTGCCAAAGTCAGGGCTGAAAGTTTTTCTTTGGATAATCCAAGCTTCATCCCTAGATAAGTGGCGATTATCCCGACACCGATATTATGCGGATACGTGTACTCGTTATCTGCATGCGGCTCATCGAAAAGGGAATAAATATCAGGATTCATTGCAGCTTCTGCAATGACAGGTGCATCTTTTGCTTTAATCAATACAATCTTTTTAAGCTGTATTTTTCTTCTTTACGTATATCTTGAAAGATGTTTTTCAATTGAAGAGAATCTTCGTTGATTCTATCCTGAATATTTACGTTAGGTTCGTATGATCTACCCTTAAAGCAAATTCTTTTTTCAATTCTTTCCTTATGCAATCAATTTGGGGTATGGTAAAAGGCTGTTTCACATGCTTCCACCTTCCATTTTTTACCTATAATACCATATCCTTCATTTCCTTGTGTCTTAATGAAAGCAATTAAGTTCGGTCACTAAGTTCATTGCCAAGCTGTTTTAGTTTTTCACCAACCGTGCATTCTGAAATACAGAACTGATGGGCATACGTACGCCCCTTCTCTTTTCGAAAATGCTTTCTTAAGAAACAATCTTGGCAAAATGAAGCGAGAACATCTTCCACTTCTTCATATATTTTTTTCCTGTTCATTGTTGTTATGGCTCCTTTGACCCAGCAATTTCTATTTTACTGAAAATGGCCTTTCCCTGCAGTGCAAGTGTGGCCAGGCGATCGGCTTCCTGGTTTTCCTTTCGAGAAATCGGCTTGCAGACAGGAATGATCTTTAATTTATCCAGTTTCGCTTCAATGCGGTCCAGCCATTTATTTAAGTTTTCTTCCATACAAGGCCATTCACCGGAAAGTTGATTTAAGACGACGAGAGAATCACCTTTAAAGACACAGCTTTGATGGTGGATTCCAAGTTCGTCCATCTGCCTGACCGCTTCATGAAAAGCCGCATATTCAGCTTCATTATTGGATTCGAATTGCTCCAATTTCACGTTGGTGCGTAACCGCAAGAACTTCTTTCCTTGACGATAATAAATGGCAACACCAATTCCTGCCACCTTTTCATCTTTTTGAAAACCTCCATCAAAGAAGACCGTCACATCCTGCGGTTCTTCCTCAATTTCCGTCAGGAGTTTCTTTAACTCCTTCTTGGTCCATGTTGTATCGAATTCATCCTTGAATTTCACTTCTTTCAGCCTTCCTGCCTTTTCAAGATCTTCCGTAATGACCAGTGCAGTCCCGGCATCAAGCCAATCCGAAACGAAATCGGCAGATGGTTTTTTTGAAGCTTGATATGTCCATTGCATAATTACCTTCAAAGATTTCCAGCTCCTTATCCATTCACGATTCATGCAGAACAGCTTACAATTTTCATACCTTTTTTTCGTCATACCCTTTATAATATATTGTAAGCATTTTAATCACTCTTTTTAATTATAGTTCCCATATCAGCCTGAAATTCTCATGTTTCAATCTTAATTTTACATGAAACGTTATTATATCGAACATTTTAACAGTTAAACTCGAGGAGGGGCACATCTTGATCGAAGTGTATATTGATGGTGCCAGTGCGGGCAATCCAGGGCCTAGCGGTGCAGGTGTTTTCATAAATAATAACGGTGTGGTCGAGAGGCATTCCTTTCCGCTTGGGAATATGGAAAACCATGAAGCGGAGTACCATGCCTTAATCAAAGCATTGGAGATTTGTGTGGCCAATGAGTATCAAGTCGTTTCTTTTCGTACGGACTCCCAAGCCATCAACCAAGCCATTGAAAAAAGATTTGCAAAAAATAAGTATGCCCTTTTGCTGGAACGGGCGTTAAAGCTTTCCGACGAGCTTGATTTATTTTTCATGAAATGGATTCCAAATATCGAAAATAAGTCCGCGGATGAGTTGGCGAGACGGGCCATTCGATTGAATAAGGCTGAGGAAAATCATGAACAAGACAGCTGATTTTTCATTATTATTCGTTGTATTCATCTGGGGTGTCACTTTTGTCATGGTCCAAAATGCGCTATCTTTTCTTGACCCCTTCACGTTTAATGCTGTCCGTTTTTTCATGGCGTTCGTATTCTTGCTCATCCCTTATTTATTTACTCTACACAAAAAGGGGAAAAACGGGAGCAAGGGCCTTTTTAAAGCTGGGTTTCATATTGGTGTATGGCTTTTTCTCGGTTATGGACTTCAAACGATCGGATTGAATTATACAACGCCTGCCAAGACTGGCTTCATAACAGGATTAAGTGTTGTCATGGTACCTGTTTTTTCCCTGCTGCTATTAAAGCATAGGCTTTCCCGCAATACAATAATAGGTGTCGCAGCCGCAACCATCGGACTTTATTTAATGACTTTCGCTGACCGCTCCAATTTGAATATCGGTGATTTGCTGGTATTTTTGTGTGCAATCAGTTTTGCCATGCAAATCATTACTACCGCTAAATATGCCAAGACCCTTCCCGCTTTAACGCTGACGTTGATTCAGGTTTCCACCGTATCTTTATTATCATTTGTTTCAGCTTTCATTTTCAAAGAGAATCATTCCGTCATCTTCAGCTCAGAGGTCATGTTACAGAGGGATGTATGGACTGCTTTGTTGGTTACGGCAGCCCTTGCCACAGCCTTTGCCTTTTTCGCACAAACTTTCTTCCAAGCCTATACTACACCTACAAGAGTGGCGCTGATCTTTTCAATGGAACCGGTTTTTGCAGCGTTATCCTCATACATATTGATAGGGGAAAAATTAACTTCCGCTTCCATCATCGGCTGCGCATTCATATTCTTGGGAATGATTTTTGCAGAACTGCCTGTTAAGAAAAAGAAACCGGTGACACAGGGGTTTTCTTGAAAAGCCCAAAATAAATCGGACTTCCAGTTACGAAGTCCGATTTATTTAAGTAGCCCCTGTTCTTTTGCAAACGATACCGCTGCACTACGCGTTTCAATGCCATTTTGTTTTAAGTTTTCCAAAAAGGAGATATAAAAGCTGCCATCAAAATTCTTTTGTACCTTTAATGTCAACTCTATTGCTGCATTGACTAAAATATCACTTGCATCCGTGTAGCGCTTACCAAAATAAATAAAACCAATCGCGTCATTACCAAAAGTGAATCCCTTACCCTCTAAAAAACTAACATACTCTTCAGTTGATTTCGCCACTTCCTCATCCACTCCATACTTCATGCCTTATTTTCATCTTACCGTATATCAAAGAATTTGACTATCCATTTTTCGACAAAAAAATCATCGTACAAAGTAAAGGACCGATGTCCCAGACTGTACAATTTGACCGTTGATTGGAACGTAGGGCACTCGCTTTCCGCGGGCGGCCCGCCCTCGGCGCAAGCGCCTGCGGGGTCTCCCTTCAACTCGCGGGCTAGTAGATCACCAATCTCTTAAATTCAGGCGGAAATTTAAAGGGAATTTCAAAAGGGGGAGCTCCCATTGGGAAGCTCCCCCTTGTTTGATTAGATCATGCGCAGTAATGTCCTGAATTCATGATCCCTAGCCAGATTTTTGACCTTTTCGCGATCATACTGATAGACCGCATCGTCCAAAGGACATGAAATTGGTACATCACATTTTATTTCTGCTAGCTTTCTGGATAAATGAAGCATATCGACAGCGGATTCAATTTTAGCCCGTTGCCCATTCGTCAATGAAGCAACATTTTCAAGAATGCCTTCGATACTTTGATACTGTATCAATAATTTCAACGCTGTCTTCTCCCCAATTCCTTTAACTCCGGGATAGTTATCAGCTGTATCACCCATTAAAGCTTTTAAATCGATCATTTGCCTTGGTGTAATCCCTTTCCACTCAAAAAAGCTATCGGGACTATGCACCTCATAGTTACCATACCCTTTTTTTAATAATAGGACGGAAATGTTTTCATCTATTAACTGAAGCATATCTTGATCGCCAGTCAATATACCCACTCGGCTATGCTGTGCAGATGCTTTGGCAATTGTTCCGATACAGTCATCCGCCTCATAACCAGATAGTCCTATGTTAGGGATATCGAATGCTTCAACCGCTTTTTTCGCTAAGTCGAATTGAGGGATCATTTCGACTGGAGCTTCTGATCGATTCGCCTTGTATCCATCAAATAATTCATTTCTGAAAGTCTTGCTGCCCATATCCCAGCATACCGCTACATGACTGGGTGAAAAGTGATTCACCGCCGTCAGCATATGCTTCAAAAAACCTTGAACGGCATTGGTCGGGATGCCTTTGGAGTTAATCATGAATTGACCAGTAACGGCCGTTGCATAAAAAGCTCTAAATAAAAGCGCCATTCCATCGACAAGCATAAAGGATGGATGCTGCTCATTTTCTTTCATTAACACATTATCACCTCTATCATGATGTACTTCCATTTTAACATAACTGTCCCTTTTTTTAAGGATCGTTTAATTGGTAAAAATATTATTCAATTGGATTATCATCATACGAGATCCAGTCACTGAAACTGCCAATATAAATCTTCACATCTTTAAAGCCCGCTTCTTTCAGGGCGATAAAATTGGGTGAGGCCGTTACACCTGAACCGCAGTACACAATGATTTCCTTATCTTTACCAATGCTTGTAAAATTCGACTGAAGATCTTCCTTCTTTTTAAAATAGCCATTTTCCAGAACGTTCGTCCACACCTTATTTACTGCACCAGGTATATGGCCGGCTTTTTTATCAATTGGCTCCTCGATTCCCTCGTAGCGCTTAGATTCCCGTGAATCCATTAATACGATATCGTCAGGTCTATTCAAAGTGTAATCCTTCACTTTTCGAAAAGATGCAAAAACGTGCTCATTTAAATCGATACGATATTCGGTTGGCATATAATTCATTT
The DNA here is from genome assembly GCF_042787955.1 of Peribacillus sp. YIM B13477. NCBI lineage: Bacteria > Bacillati > Bacillota > Bacilli > Caryophanales > Bacillaceae > Peribacillus > Peribacillus sp. YIM B13477. The sequence continues at coordinate 574,643 of NZ_JBHZPD010000001.1, read as the reverse complement.
GAATCGAGTCAATCGGATAGCCCGCATCCCTCCAGGCGCGATATCCCCCGTTCAGGACAAAGACTTTCTGATGCCCAAGGTAGCTTAGCAACCAGACAAACCTGGAAGCAAAAGAACCTTCCCCGCCATCATAAGCGATAAGTACAGTATCGTTGGTGATTCCATTTGATTCCAGTTTATCTTTAATGGTTTCCAGGTCAGGAAGAGGATGTCTTCCGCCATGATCTTGAACCTGACCAGATAAGTCCTTTTCAAGATCGAAATAAACAGCGCCTAAAATATGGTCTTTTTTGTAATCATTATACCCTGCATCAGGAGAGCCTAGTTGAAAGCGGCAGTCACAAATTCTGATATCTTTAGAATTCAACAACGGCAACAGCTCTTCTTTTTCGATTATAAAACTCATATCATAACCCCCTATTCCAAAATGGCCCAAATCAATTCATTAAGTTCCATTTCCATGTTCTTCCCTTGATGTAGCCTAGTTATCTCATTCTTTATGGGAAGTGATTTCCCTTCTATTAGCGAAAGATTATTTTCACTTTCATTGTTGCTTATACATCCTTCCATTTGTTTTGCTTTAAATATCCGGGTCATCCTGCTTTTCATTCCTTGATCCATTGAAACCGAATCAAGTAATTCCCATACCGATAATGGTGGCAGCGAACCCCGTTGGATGATATATTCAAGGGTTAAATACGAACGGTATACTTGTACCCATATTTTTAGCCCTTTTCTTTCGGAACCCCTTGTTTTTGTCAATTGTTGAAGATTGTCGCTCATCATCCGATAGTAATGGTGCCCCAGTGCCTTTTTGGAATAGCAATCCGCTATCAAACCAGTCATCTTCCTATAATAATCCGGATGGGTGATCAACCTGATAGGTGACTGAAACAATTCAAATAGAGCAGGGTTACTCTTTAAGGTAAGTCGGGATGATTTAAAGAGATCCCAGCCTTCCATGTCAAATAGGCCTTCTTTCACTTGAATGACTTCAACTGGCTTACTCAAGCTCAAGTATGATCGCTTATCATTATGAACATATATAAACCGAACATCGTAATCCGATTGGACCGATGATAAACCAAAAGAATGGCTGCCAGTAACAGCAGCCATCAATATGGTTATATCCTCATTTTTTTCCAGGTATCTCAAGCGTGAAATAAGGTTTTCTTTCATGAATGAACCTCGTTTCTATTTCGAATGCATTTTAGCCAATTCCGCTACAGCATTTTCATAATACGGTAAATCAACCGTTTCCTCCAATGCTGCACGTAAACCTGCAAAGATATCCGATACTTCCGTCTTAAACTCTTTTTGAATCGCGAGTAGCTCTTGATCGAAGACTTCATTATACATTTCGTAAATCCGCTCCCCCTGTTCTTTTGCATATATAAGGGCAGGTTCATCCAAACGCTTCTGAAGACCTTCGCTCATTTTCGCTTTTTCATTCTTTTCAAAGAAAGATTTTGGATTCTTGAATAATGCCAATTCCTTTTTGAATTCCCCTGTATCCAATTGGGCAAAAGCTCCAGTGAATTCAAGGGATTCCCTCTCACTGGGTTCATATGTCTGTAATGAAAGGGTTCTTCTTATTTTTTGCATTTGCTGAAGCAAACTGCCCTGTTTCTCATTCAGTAATTTATTTACGAACATTTCCGTCCTTAAAGCCGTTGCCCGCATTTCCTGGGCAAGGTCAAAGCCTAACGCATCCAATAAGTTCTTCATCGATTGCTTGAGGACAATTTTCAGATCGCCTCCATCATCTTTTAAAACAGCTGGATTGAACGATTCTTTGAAGAAATCATTAAACCGGAAGAAGACCCGTTGTTTACTATAGAAAGTCAATTCGTCTATCTCTTTTTTCAACCGTTGCTTTTCGGCATCCCCTTTAATGACTGAAAGGAGTTCCGAAATGGCCTGTGACTCATGAGAAAGTGTCTCCAGGGCTTTTCGTTTCGCTTTCTCATCCTGTCTGGAAGCTGTAATTACATCTCGTAGCAATTCTTCGGTTCTTTTTACAGCCGCTTGAGCCGATTCAATCGCAAGTCCAGTTAAATCGTTTTCTATGAAAGAATCGAATTGGCCTTGGAATTCCATGATTCCGCTATTAGGAAGGAATGAATGCTTAAACGAACCAGGCGTTTGTTTTTCCATCAACGCCCCCTTACTCGTAAGCGGGAACAGTTTTGGAAAACGGATTCCGAATCCATTCAATTGATCTGTGACATAATCCATCACTTCGTCCAATTCGTCAGTCGTTTGTGCCAGGTCGACGGCATTGACGATGAAAAACATCTTATCCATAGCGAAAGAATCTTTCACACGTCCAAGCTGTATCAGAAACTCCCTGTCTGCCCGGGAAAATGGATGATTATAATAGGTCACAAATAGGATGGCATCCGAATTCTTAATATATTCGAAAGCTGCTCCAGTATGGCGTGCATTAATCGAATCGGCCCCAGGTGTGTCAACAAGGACCATCCCCTGCTTTGTCATTTCACAGTCATAACGCAATTCGATCAGATCAACAAGACATGACTTGGACTCTTCCGCAGCAAACCGTTTAAATCCTTCAAGGTCTACCGTAACCACATTTCCTAAATCATTTTGGTACTCGGGAAGCCCTTGATGAAACGCCCTAAGAAACGATAAGTGCGTTTTACCCTTATCAACTTCCCCTGCCTTCGCAATGATTTGCCCTGCTAGTTGAAGTGCTTCATCCAGAGTCTTTGCCGATTTATCAAAAGCTGCCAATGCCAGGCTTACATCTTCCAACAGCATCGCTTCGGTCTTTAATTTGACGGTTGCCGTTCCATGTGGATGCTCAGCGTCCGAAGACATGATTTTGTTGATTGCGGCAGTTGTCGGATTTGGTGAGACAGGAAGGACGCTTTCTCCCATCAAAGCATTGGCAAAGGAAGATTTACCCGCGCTGAATGCACCGAAGAGGGCAACCGTGAACGTCTGTTGTTCCAAGCGATTTGCCTTCTCTTTCAATTCTTTATAAAGCGATTGAAACCCTCTCAGAGGTTGGATCAGCTCGGCCGCCTGTTTTAAACTCGCTGCAGTTTCCATCAGCTTTTCTTTTCCGCGTAAATCAGTAGCATCAGATGAAGAAACAGTCACGGAAGGTACAGCTTCCTTGATTTCTTTAACATGATCACTTACAGATTGTTCGTTGACGGACCTTGAATTACTTACTTTATCGGTTGTCATGATTTTGACTGTAATATTTTTTTCCTCTTCATTCCATTCAGTTAACAGCATATCGATTTCACGCTCATCGACCAATGATTCAGTTTGATGGGCAATGGCCTCTAAACGTTCCGTTTGGTACTCGATTTCCGCGTTCATCGCAGCAGTAACTTTAAGAGCTTCCGCAAATTCAGAAAAACCTTCAAGTTCCTTATCGATGGACATGGACTGCTGTTCCACTATTCCTTCCATAACGGTAACCATATCATTCAAAAATCCTTCTGATACATCACGTGCTTTCTTTTTGATGGCTGATGCCAAATCATTCGTATAGTTTAAAACGTATTCACCCGTAATATCGACTTGAGGCTTCAAAGAGTTTTTTATGTAAGATTCCGTTACCTCGATCTGAAGTGCCTGAGCCTTACTTTCAAGTGTTGAATCATGGATTTCCGCTTGATTAAGCGTTTTAACCGCCAGTTCTTTAAGATGCCATTCAAGCTGGGTTTTCACCTTTTCTTGCAGATCGCTCAAGAACGCCTTAATACGTGCCTCACGTTCGGCATCCGTTTTTTTCTTGGCAAATAATAGACCCATTTTAAAGTCCGGCTGAGCCGATTCCAAGAATGATTTACCTAGGTCCCGTGTTGCCGCCGGCATGATGTATGCGCCTTTTAAAATGGTTTCCAATGCATCGGCATACTGGCCCTTGATTTCCTCTATGCGTCCAGTCAATGATTTTTTTTCTTTCAATAGGCTGTCCACCTGATTCGTCAGGTGTATCCGCTCTTCATGAGGCAGTTCTGATAATACTTCAATATCATCGGCATGTTCCTCTTCATACTGCTCCTTCAGCCAATTAAGATGTCTTTCGACAAGGGCATTAGCCGATTGCATGATGGCATCCTTCCCATCATTTAAACCTTTGCCCGCCATTTCATATATGAATTGCTTGACCACTTCTATTTCATTTTCGGTATTGTTCAAGTCTCTTACGGATGTATAAAAAATACCATCAGGATATACATTCCAGTTCGCAAAAGCTTCAGAAACGGAAAGCTTGAAGTCTTGGAATCCAAGCTCCTTCTCATCATGCTTATCGATCATATTGATAATCAAGTATGTCGGTTTTTCAGCCTCCAACAATTCTTTCGTGAATAGGAAGTTCACTTCTGATTGGACGTGATTGTAGTCCATGACATAAAAGACGACATCAGCTAGATGCAGGGCAGATTCCGTAGAAACTCTATGTGCATCGTCTGTCGAATCGATTCCTGGCGTATCCATGATCGCACATGAATCCGGCAGTGAAAAATCATTGGAACTTATCGTTATTGCCGATACTGAATCTCCATCCTTGGCAAATTTCTTGACCTCTTTAAAATCATAAGGTGCGGGAAATAAGACTGGTGGCTGATGATGGTAAAAGACTTTGGCATAGTCTTCCCCTTTTTGTACCTTTACCGTATTTGCACTCGTAGGAATCGGACTTGAAGGCAATACTTGATCACCAAGGAGAAAGTTGATCATACTAGATTTCCCCGCTGAAAAATGACCGCAAAAAGCAATGATGAACTCCTCATTATTCACTTTCATGATTAGCTGTTTCATTTTATCTGCATTGCCTGTATCACCTGCCGATTGAAATTTCTCATACATGGCAGTCAAAATCCCCAATTTGGACTGTTGCTTTAATGTTTCTTGAATCATGAATCCATACCCCTTAATCTATCGTCATTTTGATATTCTTATTGTAAACGATTTCGTTTGTTATTCATACCGTCAGCTTTATTTTTACTATATGATTCATTACAGGCCATGTTCAAAAAAAAACCACCAATTGGTGGATTCGCGCAATTTGATCATATTGTTGGAATGCAAAAAAAAAAACCAGGATGTTTACCTGGTTGTTGGGGTGGGGTTAAAAGCAGCTCGGTTTTCCATTGGTGACTCGGTATAAGGTTTTACTGCCTTTGCCGGTTTTTGAATATTATTCAATACATGTTTCATCACAAAACCATATGTAGCGATTGTCAATAAAATGAATACCCAAACCATTACCAACACCATCCTCTTTTATATTGATTAGCTTTTAGTTTTTAATTAAAATAAATGATTGAAATCCGAATGAGAATAATTTTCATCTTCATTTAGAATCTTATCACGAACGATAATCATTTTCAATAAGTAATTAAATTTTTTTATTATTCTCCCTTAAAAACCGTAGAATATTCCGTGTTTTCCTTTAATGCCTTCTCTTCCAGTGGGATTCTTACCATCATCATCCAAACATTCAATAAACTAAAGATGATAGCAGTATAATATGCATTGAATAATAAGGAAATAACTAAAATCTCAGTTGCCACTATGATATAGTTCGGATGTTTGAAAAATTTATAAGGACCTTTAATGACTACCTCGGCATCAGGAACCACTATGATTTTTGTATTCCAATGTTTTCCCAATGAACGGATTACCCAAATCCTTCCTGACTGCGCAATTAGAAAAAGGGTCAGCCAAATCGGCCAAAGTCCAGATATATCCCTTTCAAGGGCGACCACTTCAATAATGAGAACAATAAAAAAACTAAGATGCATCAGAACCATCCATTTGTAATGGGACTCACCGTATTCTATTGCTCCTCCAGCTTTCAACTGTTTTTCATTTTGTTTGGCGATATATAATTCAACAAGGCGCTGTATAGCGATCAAGATAATGAAAATGGCGAAGATCATCACTTCCACCTCATTAACACAAGTTCAGATGAAAACCCAGGCCCCAATGCAGCAGCCAGGCCCACCTCACCTTTATTCCCGCCCCGCTGCATGAACCTCTCCAGAACGTACAAAATAGTTGCTGAGGACATATTGCCGAATTCACGCAATACGCTCATTGACTCTCCCGTCATGCTTTCATCGAACCCGAGGGCTTCGTGATAAGCATCAATTACTTTCTTGCCTCCAGGATGAGCGATGAAATCTTTTACATCGTTTAGATCGAATCCATTCTCCATTAAGAACTCTTGAACATTCGGTTTAAGCCAATCCTTGATGATTGTAGGGATATCTTTCGAAAAAATCACGTATAACCCTTGATCTTTAACATCCCACCCCATTACATCCAATGAATCCGGCATTAGTGTCGATTGCGAATCCAAAAATTGCAAATGTCTTGCTTTTTTTGAGAACTGTTCACTCGGCACTTCATCACCGCAAACCAAAACACAGCTTACTCCGTCGGAAAATAGGGAAGTCCCAATTAAATTGCTTTTGGAGATATCATTCCTTTGAAATGTCAGACTGCATAACTCCACGCTTAAAACAATGACCTTCGCAGTCGGGTATGCTTGGCAATATTCAAAAGCACGTGATAGGCCACTCGCTCCCCCTGCACAGCCAAGCCCCCAAATCGGAATCCTTTTAGCATGCGGGTTAAATGTAAGTTCATTCATTATCCTGGCATCAATGGTCGGGGTGGCAATCCCCGTGCTTGAGATAAAGAAGAAAGCATCTAGCTCGTTTGCCTGCAGTCCTTCTTTTAAAAATTCTGTGTTGGCTAAGCATTTTTCTATAGCTTCTTTCCCAAATTTGATTGCCTGCTGTATATATAAATCATTCCGATCGGCAAAAGAATGATCCTCTTTAAACCAATCGAGATCATTTGAAAAATATCGATTTTCCACTTGTCCATTCTTAAAGGCCTTTAGTAACCGTTCTATATTCTTAAATGATGCTCCAAATATTTCTCTCGAAAATTCCATGATTTTTTCTTGTGAAAGCAAATGTGGCAGCTTTACATGAGATCCAGATAATAAATACGGCATGATTCCACCCCTAAATATTCATGATATGGTTAATATACCCACCATGACACCAATTATGCTTTATAGCTAAATGGTGATATGTATGGGATGAGTAAAACGGTGAAATCATGTTTGAATCCTTTGCAGCAGAATTCGGCAGCATGCTTGCCGGTAATGTTACCGCCTCTTTAGCAGGAGACAAAGCATTGGTTGGTATTACACCCCCCCACGTCATTATGGGCAATGGCGATAAAATGGCGAGGTACCCTTCATATCACCTTAATAATCGAAATGTATACACGATATAATAAAACCCCCTTACCTATAATTTGGTAAGGGGGCGCTTTCAGTCATCTTTCTTTACTGAAGATTGATTTTGCACTTGTATAATGATGTTTTGAAACTCTTCTTTTCCACACACACTGCACCTATACTCCTGGCTTAGTATGGTCCGGCAATGAATACAATATTTTTTCTCCATCCCTATCACTACTTTCCTGAACATATACTATCAATATATTCAAAAAGTGAAGAGAGTTTCCTTTTATCTGACAAAACTCCAAATTCATTATCAATGATATGCTTCGGTCTAAATGAAAAAAATGCCCAAAATCCTCTTCACCTGAGGATTTTGGGCATGTAAACGGGTGAATCTATCAAGATTACAGAATCTATTTTTAATCAGGCTACATTTTGCCCTTCAATACGGGCTTCCTTCACTTTCCCTTTTGTAGGTATGATGTTAAAAACGATATTCAAGAATATGGCTGTCAAACTTCCGGCAACAATACCGTTTTCCGTTAAGATTTGAAAGCTTTCCGGAATTTGCGCAAATAGCTCAGGAACGACGGTCACCCCTAGTCCCATCCCTACTGAACAAGCGATGATCAATAAATTTTCTTGAGAAGCAAAATCAACTTTGCTCAACATCTTAATTCCAGCGGCAATGACCATCCCGAACATCGCCACCATTGCACCGCCAAGCACGGATGAAGGGATAATTGTCGTGAATGCACCGATTTTTGGAACAAAACCTATGAAAATAAGAATGCCAGCCGTTGTGAATATGACATTTCTTGTTTTAATGCCTGACAATTGAATCAAGCCGACATTTTGTGAAAAAGCTGTATACGGAAACGCATTGAACAAACCGCCAATCATGATGGCAAGTCCTTCAGAACGATATCCGCGAGCCAGATCGTCTTCTGAAATTTCTTTGTCTGTGATTTCACCAAGAGCATAATAAACACCAGTCGATTCCACCAAGCTGACGATCGCCACCAATGTCATTGTAATGATTGCCGTGACGTTGAATGTCGGGGTTCCAAAGTAGAAAAAATGAGGCATATGCAGCCAAGTCGCACTGACAACCGAGCTAAAGTCCACTTTCCCAAGGAAGAAAGCTGCAAATGTTCCTACTAACAGCCCCAATAATATAGAGATGGAGCGTACAAATCCTGATGAGAATTTATACATGAATATAATGAATAACAAAGTTCCGAACCCAAGAGCTACATTATTCAAGTCTCCGAAATCAGCAGCTCCTTGGCCTCCACCAAGATTGTTGATGGCAACAGGAATGAGGGTAATGCCAATAATCAAAACGACCGATCCAGTGACAATGGGCGGGAAGAACCTTGCCAGTTTTCCGAAAAACTTACTAATGATAATGACGATCAATCCCGACGCCAAAATAGATCCATAAATGGAGTTGATTCCATATTGCGTACCAATTGCAATCATCGGGCTAACTGCAGTAAATGTACAGCCCAGGACGACCGGAAGCCCAATTCCAAAGAATTTATTTTTCCATACTTGCAATAAAGTTGCTATCCCGCACATCAAAATGTCTATCGAAACTAAATAAGTTAACTGTGCTGCAGTCAATTCCAGCGCCCCACCGACTATCAATGGAATGACGACTGCACCGGCATACATGGCTAGAACATGTTGTAATCCTAATGAAGCAACTTTTAATGGTGATTGATTAGACATTGACGGCTTCTCCTTCCTTTTCCTCAGCAAACGTTATCTCACCGAATTTCAACTCAGCAATCCGTGCAAGTGATTCCACTTGAAAACCTTGTTCCCTAAGATCCTTACCACCGCTTTGGAATGCTTTTTCAATCACGATGCCGATTCCGGCCACTTCTGCTCCAACCTGCTTACAGATTTCCACCAACCCCCGTGCTGCCTGTCCGACAGCAAGGAAGTCATCGATGATCAAAACCTTATCTCCGGCTTCAATATATTTATTGGAAACCGTAATGGTATTGGTTTCTTTTTTTGTAAAGGAATGAACGGACGCCGTTACTAAATCATTTGTTAAAGTAAGTGATTTACGTTTACGGGCAAAAATGAGCGGAACTTCCAATTCCAGCGCAGCCATCAAACCAGGTCCAATGCCAGAAGATTCAATTGTCAGCACTTTCGTTATTTCCTTTTGTTCGAAACGTTTTACGAATTCTTTACCAATTTCTTTCATTAACATAGGATCCATTTGATGATTTAAAAATGAATCTACTTTTAAAATATCTTCTGATAAAGCTTGACCCTCGGACAAAATTTTATCCTTTAAAAGTTGCATGAAGGTTCCTCCCAATCTTGGATGTTTATTGATCCATAAACTATGCAATTGTTTCCAGGCATATAAAAAAGCCCAAGAAACATCGCTGCACTTTTTTTGAGTGAAGCAATACTTCTTGGGCATGAATGAAAAATGAATCAGCAAAAGCCTTCATTATGCAACAAGATCTATTACTCACCCATAGTCGAATTATTTACGGTAATCCGGTAGAAACTTGCAGGCCATATCCCTGCTATTATACGAGTGAAACTTTATATTTTATTAATATATGAATTATAACAACGCTGACTCTATTTGAAAAGTTATTTTTGTTAAAAACCGAACTTTCAATAAAAAAAATAAGCCATCATTCGTATTAATAGAAAATTGTGAAATCACTAAACCTAAATAGCATGGATTTACCTATAAAGAAAAAACATCGCTGCCACTTCAAATAACATTTTCTGGTATTTTACTCATACCCTTTTATGGTTTGTACAATTTGACCGTTGATTTCCTCTACAGGTACTCGCTTTCCGCGGGCGGTCCGCCCACGTCGCCTTTGCGCCTGCGGGGTCTCCCCTGACTCGCTTTTCTAAGCAGGAGTCTCGCATCTTCCGTTCAACTTTGTTTTAACTTTTAGAACCCTTTTTCCTATAAAGCATGATTCTATCCAGCGAAATCAACTGGAAATGATTACTTTATATCAACTAGTGCCAGCGAACCATTTGTTTCGTGAAATGGAGGCTGCCATTGACTTCTTTTTCACTTATGATTTGGTGAAAGATATGTATTAAGAGGTAGGACGCCAAATATTGATCCAGTCATATTAGTTAAACTGCCCTTTGGGTGAGATATTAATGTACTCCACAACATATAAAGAGGGCTATCGTGAGTACAAATCGCCAAAACACATCTGTTCAACATCCTAATCTTTATCACAGTGTACAAAAGAATATCAAAAAGTGGTGACACGGCCTATCTGGCAAACATATGTGGAGGAGGCGTATCATCTGCGTCATCATTTAGATGTAAAAACTATATATGCGAAACGTAAAGAAACGATTGAGCGTGTATTCGGGAGATGCAAAAGAATGGTACGCAGTGGACTACTTTAAGGGGACATAAAAATTGTCGATATCAGGCGATGCTTACTTTTTTCGCTGGATTACTTTAAAAAAGATGGCCAATTGGACATAGCAAGGTCCAAAAATGGCCTAACCTAGTGGGCTTGTAGAGCCCCAATCGCTTAATTTCAGGCGGAAATTTAAAGGGAATTTCCAAAAGGGGTTCGGAATTTTTAATTCCGAACCCCTTTTGTCTACAAACTGAGAAGACCTTTACACTTAATGCAAGTCCTTCTTCCTTTGGTTCATTTGATTTTATAAACTTCTTTATATTTATCTTCAAGATACTTTATTAAATACTGAACATTCAGGCCTTCCCCTGTCGTTTCTTTCAAAATCTCCAAAGGTTTTTTTGATTTTCCATATTTATGTATCTTTTCATTAAGCCATTCCCTGATTGGCGCAATATCCCCCGCTTCCAACAGTCCATCAAAATCAGGCAAATCTTTAAGCATCGCTTGCTTGATTTGGGCTGCATACATATAGCCCAATGCATAAGAAGGGAAATAACCAAAGCTGCCATCTGCCCAGTGTACATCTTGCAACACGCCCATGGCATCATTTTCAGGGACAATTCCCAAATAATCCTTATATTTTTCATTCCAGACTTCCGGTAAATCCTTCACTTCAAGTTCTCCATTAAAAAGAGCCTTTTCCAGTTCATACCGAATCATTATATGTAGAGGATACGTCAGTTCATCTGCTTCAATACGGATGAACGATGGTTTCGATTCGTTAATGCCCCGGTAAAATTCATCCAGTGTCACGTCATTGAATTGTTCGGGGGCATATTCTTTTAATAAGGAGAATTTATTTTTCCAGAAGCTATGGTTCCGTCCAATGAAGTTTTCGAAAAATAAAGATTGTGATTCATGGATCCCCATGGATGTCCCGGAATCAAGTAGTGTTCCGGTTAACTCATTGGCGATATTCTGTTCATAAATGGCATGTCCACATTCATGAATGGTACCAAAGATTGCCCCCCTAAAATCATTTTCATCGTATCGGGTCGTCACCCGGACATCTCCCCTATTTATTCTAATTTCGAAAGGGTGAACCGTTTCATCCAGCCTGCCAGCCTTGAAATCGTATCCTAGCTGTTTTAGAATTTCCAAATTGAGTTGATGCTGTTTTTCTTTTGGAAATTCTTTATAAAGGCACCCTGTTTCAGGTCTATGTTCGCTTGTTGCAATCTGTTTTACCAAAGGAACGATCCTCGACCGAAGCTCACTGAATACGCTGTCAAGTACATCTACAGTCATGCCTGGTTCATACATATCCAAAAGGGTATTATATTTCGTCCCTTCATATCCCCAGTATTCTACAAACCTACGGGTATACGCTACAATTTGCTCCAGATAAGGTTGAAATAAAGAAAAATCAGCTTTTTCCCTTGCCTCTTCCCATGCACTTTCAGAACGCGATTGTAAAATGACGAATTCCTTATATTCGTTTGCAGGAATTTTCTTATTCCTTTCAAAATCTTTCTTACACTCTTGCACCATTTTATTAGTCGTTTCACTAAGAGGCTCCATCGAAAGTTCTGCAATGAAGGATTCCATTTCTTTACTTGTGCTCATATTAAACACTTCGGAGGAAAGCACCCCGATAACTTCGGAACGCTGCTCAACTCCCTTTTTCGGTGCACCTGTACGCAAATCCCAAAAAATTAACGCGAGTGCTTCATTATACGCCGAGATTTTCTTTACATATTCTTTAAACTCTTTTTCTATCAGATCGATACCCTTTTTATTCATGATCACTGCTCCTTCCAACTACACTTTACCATATTATACAAAAATCATTCCTATCAGAACCACTCCGATTAAATAATTAAAATAAAAAAAGAACCAAGGGGCACCTTGGCTCTTTTTTGGATAGACTTGAGTTAAAGCTTAACAGGAAGAATGGATACAATCTTCTCTTTCACCTGCTCCGAAAGATCCTTATCAATCAAAATCTGGACTGTCCCCGAATCATTGCTCGTCCTGATCAAACGCCCTATTCCCTGGCGCAAGCGAAGGAGCATGTATGGAAGGTCCACTTCTTCAAATGCGTCGGAAACCGAGTTGCGTTTAGCCTCGAAAACTGGATCGCGCGGCGGGAATGGCAGGGAGTGTATCACAACATTTTGTAATGAAGGCCCTGGAACATCAAGTCCTTCCCATAAATGATAGGAGAAAAGAACAGATTGCTCATCCTCTTGGAACTTCTTAACCAGCTCGCTGATTTCCGCTTCCCCTTCAAAATAAAATGGATACGAAGACATTGGGCAATTTTCCTTGAACCAATGCAATTCTTCTTTTGACTGGAACAACACGAGTGTTCGACCTTCATTTTCCTCAATTGTCTTCATCGTAAATTGAAGTTTAGCCAATTGATCTCCATTTTCGAAGGAAGGCATGTTCATTTTCATGACTTCATCGTAATCAAACGGTGATTCAACGGAAAAGCTGTCATACTTTTCTATCCCTAAACTATCTGCAATGTATTGAAAGGATTTATTATCCGATAATGTTGCCGATGAAAAAATGTAAGGGATTTTTTTAGAGAATACCTGTTCAGACAAAATATCCTGTACGAGCCTTGGCATGATGACCAATGTTTTGGTCATTTCATTTTCTTCAAACCAGGAAACGGCCTGTTCATCCTTTACAAATAGAGAAAGGGAGTAGCCCAGCTGCTCTAAATATTCTTCCGTCACTTTTAAATCATAATCATTGATCGTGTACATTTCCGCTTCAAAAACTAGGTTCTCCTCTAACTCCTCAACCTTTTTGTGAAGCTTATGGGCAAAGCTTGTAATTTCTTTGGACATTGGGATTTCATAACGATTAGATCCGCTGACATGTATCGCTTTTTCATCCAACAAATCAAAAAATTCTTCATTGATATCAATTAAATCCTCAATGATGTATAAGGTTTCTTCACGAACCTGATTGGCTGTAAGCAATTCCAAAACCGAGGCAAGGGTTTGTTCCCCAACTTTATAAGTTAAAGCCTTTTGAGCAGCAAATTCCAATAAGTGGCCTTCATCAAAGACAACGCAGCTATGATCTGGCAGCAATGGCAACTGTCCTTCACGCTTACGCTTTTCCTTGGTCCATACATGCTCCATGAAGAAATCATGTGAACAAATGATCAAATCACTTGATTTTCGATAGTGGTCCCGTGATAGGGTTTGCCCGCATCGATGGCGTTTATCACAAGTGAAACAGTTTTGGAGTTGATCCCAGCCAACTTTAGACCAGTCTTCATCATTTAAATATGGGTACTGTTTACGGTCCCCATATGCTGTATAGGCGTTCATGGATGAGTTATCATGGACAAACTTGGGAAGTTCATCATATAGCTGATCTATTCCCTCTGAATCTTCATGATTCACAGCGTAATCCAACTTCTTTAGACATACATATTGATCGTGATATTTGGCAAGCCGAACATCCACTTCAATACCTAAAGCATTCTTGATTTTTTGGATGTCGCCTTCCTCTTTGACAAGCTGTTCAATCAACGTTTCATCTGCACACGAAATAATGGCCGGTTTATTCGTATATCTCGCATAACAAATCGCATATAGTAAATAGACCAATGTCTTACCGGTCCCTACCCCTGCTTCAGCAAAACTTACATTCTTTTCCTTAAAGGCTTTTTCTAATTGAAATGCCATGAAGATTTGTTCGTCACGCAGCTCAAATCCTTTTTCGGGAAGAATATCGTAAAAGACATCACCGATCCATTCTGAAAGCTTATCGTAAAAAGAATCTTCCTTTGTTACCGAAAAAGGCAGTGTTTTAAGCATTCTGGTCTCCCCTTTTATCTATCATCAGTATATAGAATCCGAATCATTAAAATCTTAGGCAAAAGTATATTATCCTTTATTTCACATTGATAGTCAAGATATTTACCAACCATTAGAAAATGAAACGTATTATGTTTTTTCTATGTATGCTGCCTGGTTGTCCCATTCGTAAAATAAAAGACAGGCTCCAAAAGAGAGCCTGTCTGTAAATAATATAGGGTTGAATTAAGCTTTGTTTACGTTTGATGCTTGTGGTCCACGTTGACCTTGTTCTACATCAAATGTAACGTCTTGGCCTTCTTCAAGAGTTTTGAAACCTTCGCCTTGGATAGCTGAGAAATGTACGAATACATCGTCTCCACCTTCACGTTCGATGAATCCAAAACCTTTTTCTGCGTTAAACCATTTTACTTTACCTTGTTCCATTTTTGTTGCCTCCTAGTGTGTTCTCCACACATTATATTACTATCCTTGTTCAAAAGAATATTAAGGTATTCCTTAAATCTGAACAAAAATAATTCATTATTAGAATAACAGAAAAGGAAATGATAAGCAAGACTGGAACCTATTATGAATAAATCGTCCTGACAAGCAAAATCCTCCGTTATATTCTACCTACTTATTCACCTTGAGGCTGTCTTGGCGGCCTTTTCCCCCAATATTGATAAAGGTCAGCACGGATGAAACCATTGAACAATTTCCTTTTTTTCGTTGCAGGCTTACCATAATGCTGTTCGAAGTCAGGGTTGGAGGTAATCATGTATACTGACCAAGTATCAAGCTTCTTGAAGGCTTGGCCCATTTCCCTATACATCTGCTCAACCGCTTTTTTCTCGCCAAGACGTTCTCCATAAGGCGGGTTCCCGACAATGACACCATACTCTTTCCTGGTTGAGATATCCCTCACCTGCATTTGTTTGAATTCAATCAGATCACCAAGACCGGCTTCAAAACTATTAGCTTTAGCTATATCGACCATTCGATGGTCAATATCACAGCCGGTTATGTCCAAGTACTGATCATAATCCGCTAAATCTTCAGCCTCGTTCCGTGCTTCATCCCAAACCTTGCTGTCCATCCATGACCAAGTTTCAGATACGAATTCCCTATTAAACCCAGGTGCTATGTTCTGACCAATTAAGGCCGCCTCGATGGGAATCGTTCCAGATCCACAAAATGGATCTATGAAAGGTTTATCCGCTTTCCAATTGGTCAGCATGATTAACGCAGCCGCCAATGTTTCTTTAAGAGGTGCCTCCCCCTGCCCGGTTCGATATCCCCGTTTATGCAGACCTGCACCTGAAGTGTCTATGGTAAGTGTCACAACATCTTTTAAAATAGATACTTCAATTTTAAACAAAGGACCAGTCTCGGCAAACCAAGACACTTGCTTGTATTTACTTTTCAATCTATCAACAATTGCCTTTTTGACAATTGCCTGACAATCAGGGACACTGTATAGCTTTGACTTAACGGATTTTCCACTCACGGGGAACTCGACATCGGCCGATAAGTAATCCTCCCAATTCAATGCCTTTGTTTTTTCAAACAACTCATCAAATGAATATGCTTTAAATTCCGCGACTTTAATTTTTACCCTATCGGCAGTGCGCAGCCATAAATTAGAGCGGGCAATGGCGGATTGATCCCCTTTATACGTTATTTTACCATTTTCGACTTGACAATCGTAACCAAGATCCCGAACCTCCTTGGCAACAATTGATTCCAATCCCATTGCTGATGTTGCGATAATATCGAATTGTTTCATTAATTCTGCACCTTCTTTCCATTAATCCAAATCAATGGCACCTTTTCGCGAATTTCTTCATTTATGTATTTTTAGAAGCAGGCATTGATTTTTTACATAAACCTTATTTAAAAGGTCCACTACCATTTATCTTGTCGTTAGAATTCTTCATTCGGCCTAGCTTCTATCATGATCATATAGCGGGAACGTCTATGGATTACCGTGAAATAAAAGCTTTACTCTATTATCACTGCACCTTAAGACACTCGCTGCAATTATATGATTGAAATCATCCAAACCAATTATGTATGGTCCCCATCCATTATCCGCCTTCAGCTAACAGAAGAGTTAAGGAACCTTTATAAATAGGATACCCAGAATCAAGGAAATGCTTAACATTCCAACACTATTTTTAACAACGTTTCCGAAGACTTCATTCATGCCTTTTCTTTACGCTGTACACTTTTCGAATGGTATGAAAAACTTGCCAAGTTCTAAGTTTAACACAGCGGAGTTTCAGAAAACGAAAAATAAAAGGAAATGCCCAATCTTTTTATATTAGGGCAATCTCCATAAACAAAAACTCTCCTTTTAAAAGGAGAGTTGTGCTTTTGGTGTAATATGATAACGTTTTGTAAGCCATGTTTTGTTCCTCAGTACTGCAAGCGACTCGCGTCTCGTACTTCGGCGGTAATCATCTATCTACAGAAGCATGTGCTCCTGTCCTTCTCCTCGTTCATTTCCAAGGAAGAAAGCGCCCCTACCATTAATTTGGGTTTCTCGCTCGTGGGGTTTACCTCGTTCCACCCTTTACATTTCTGTAAAGGCTACGTCACTGTGGCACTTTTATAGGTATTCATGCCATATCCAAAAGGACTTAGGCATTTTCCCAGCCGTCAGCAATCCAAGATTGCTGCCCAAGCTTATTTTTTCGCCAGGCACGAACACTACGGACATCGCAGTCCGTGCGAGCATGGACTTTCCTCTACTGCATAAATGCAGCAGCAATTACCCAAACGTTAACATAACATAATTGATTATACTCCATTATTCACGAAAACACAATACCACAATAATTTTTACTTTTACAATGCAAAACCTCAATCAAAAAGCTTGTTACCAAAAACGTGCTTTTCCAAGTTGGATAACCGTTTAAGGATGTCAAAGTTAGTGGTTCCCGGGGTAGCACTTGGAGCAGGTTGATTTGGACGTTTTGTACTCTCGTCGGCTTGTTTTTTCAATTTAAGATTTTCTTGTTTAAGATCTTCAATTTCCTGATGGAACACTTCATAATCTTTAATGATCAGATCCAGGAATTGATCCACATCTTCAGGTTTATACCCGCGCATGGCTGTTTTAAAATCTTTTTCAAGAATATCTTTAGCCGTTAATTTTATCTTATCGGATAGCATAAGACTTCACCTCAATACTTTCGCCAATACAATCGACTTTTTATTATTTTTTCAAATCTGCTTGGGTTTGTCAACGAAACACCTTTTTGTATCTTACTGTTTCAGTGAACGGTATGTATTCCCAATAAAACTGTATCTAAATTTCATAATAATATGATTATGCTTTAGAAACAACTTTTAATCCATAATTATTTTCTCTCATTCTTCGGACCAGCTCGCTTCTTCCGCAGCCGATTGCAAATCATCAAAGTTTATCTGAAAGATGGGGTATGGCTGTGTTTCAGCTTTTTTCATCGCTTCAAAATAAGGATATCGGGCTGATCCTTCTTTTTCGGCTTCGAAAATGATGAGCATGGCATCGCTTTTATGGACCATATACCTATTTTTGATTTTAAGCTGTTCGGGCCCTTCATATGGTTTGTTGAAAATCGATTCAATAAAATCGGCACGGGCCAATATGGATCGGTAAAACTCTTGATTCGTTTCATTCCATGACTCTTCCTGTTTCAGGAAAGGAGTAAGCACACCTAATTTAAGCTGATGAAATTCTTCCTGTAATTCGAAAACCACTTCGGCACCCCATAATTCCGTACCCAACTGACCTGAGATGATCACCCATTCCAGCCCGTCTTCCACCAATGGCAGGATACGTTGTTTCATCGCTTTCTTTATATATTTTACGGCTTCATGGTCATTTTTAAATATCCCGAATTCAAAAGCTTTGTAGCCGGTCATATATAAAACCTTCATTGCATAGTCAATCTCCCTTTTAACATGATTATGTACGAAAACAAGGGCTTAATAAGCCCTTATTTTTTAGTATCCAAAATGCCTAGGCGGACAGCCTGGGTTATGCGGCGGCCTTCCACAGATCAAGTGTTGATTATAGCACTCGTTCACAACGGATTGAGTATGCGGGAAATAATGCTTAAACGTGTTCACATGTTTATTGACATTTGTAGTATGTGATGGATGAACGACAGGAATCACTGTGTTCGATACATTCGTATTGACATATTGCTGTGTTGGAGAGACTTGCGCTGGGGCAACTTGAGATGGAGATGTTTGTGCTGGACCATATTGCGCTGGAGACACAGCCGTTGGACTATAGGCTCCCATTACGTCAGACGCTCCCATTACGTTTGAATTTTTTTTACCGGTTGATGCGCCCATTACATTGTTTTGTGTGCCCATTACATTGTTGTGTGCGCCCATTACATTGCTGTGTGCGCCCATTACATTGTTGGATGCTCCCATTACATTGCTGTGTGCGCCCATTACATTGTTGGATGCTCCCATTACATGGGGTTTATTTCCTCCACAATTACGAAAATACATTTATAATACGTCCCCTTTCATCATGATAAGTTTAGTCTTACCATTACAGACTATGAAAAAAAGGGGATACGTGTACTGATGAAATGACCTAATTATACAGAATAAGTATAAAACGATGTATGGCTGTCGATAAGTACATTATTATATGAATGCTATCTCTTCAAATATAGAGGGTGATTTTCTACAAAAAGGAATAGAGACTGTCTTTTAATGAAGTAAATAAAACAATCGTTAAACAAAGGACAACAAAAAATAGAAATAAAGTCGTTTTATACATTTCTCCGCTCCGCTTTCACCTTAATTTTATTTGTTGTAAAGGTATGAAATGAACGCTTGGAATTTCACCCTCAACTCTTTCCATTTTACACACAATAGTTGAAGGCTACAATAATTGTATACATATTTTTTATTTTCATCCTTTTGCACTAAAAGACCATTCTCATTCCTTAATTTTATACAGAAATATCCTTTGAACCTTCTTTCTTTTTGAGCCGCCGAATCCTCTTTTCCAATTCCAATTGTTTTTTTTCCTGAGTGACCCCTTCTCTTACCATCTCTTGATGGGCGATTATTGAACATTTTAGAGCATGACCGACTTCCTTAAATTGATGTTCGTATAATTTTGCACATTCAATCTGTGCCTGTATCCTTATTTGCACATTCCCTTTTAAGGCAACTTCCTTCCAAATCTCTAAAGCTTCATTGAATTGTTTTAGCTTCTTTTTCTGGAAAGCTAAGGCATGACCAGCCATTATCCGATCTTCCTCACTTCCCGCTTCCAATATTTTTTGATATGTCTCAACTGACTCCTCTTTTTTCCCCAAATAATCGAGCCATCGTGCAATCTCCATGGACTCTTCCGTATATCCATCGATTTGGAGGATTTTTCGGGACAAATGAATATACAATGTGATCAGTGATAAGATATCCCATTCATTATGCTT
Organism: Peribacillus sp. YIM B13477; assembly: GCF_042787955.1. Taxonomy (NCBI): domain Bacteria; kingdom Bacillati; phylum Bacillota; class Bacilli; order Caryophanales; family Bacillaceae; genus Peribacillus; species Peribacillus sp. YIM B13477. Next base: position 554,707 of record NZ_JBHZPD010000001.1, on the reverse strand, counting down.
CATGATCCCAAACAGAATTTCCGGATTCTTCCTCTCTACAAAATCAAAATAAATCATCGGCGCCAAATATCCAGGAATATCATCCTCTCTATGTACACCTAAAATATCTGTTTCGACCACAGATAATTTCACTCGCTCCAATTTGTTTCTCCAAAGGCGTCTTGAAGCATGATACAAATCGAAATGTCCGAACTCCGGTAGTTTTGGTACATGTTCTTTTATCAAGGTATGTCTTGTTTTTAGCTGAGGCCAATCAAAGGATTTACCATTATATGTGACAAGGGTTTCGTAATTGATGTTTTCCAGAAAGCTTTGATAAAGCGGGATTTCACTTCCTGGCTGCGGAAGGATATGTTGCTTCACGACAACTTCTTCACCTTCTAAATACGCATAGCCAAGTAAAAAAATGGTATTGCCTGCTCCGCCTCCAAGCCCTGTCGTTTCCGTATCGAAGAAAAACAGATCTTCACTTTTAACGCCCTTGGCGGAGAGTGGATGCTCCAATGAAGCTTGATTCCACTCTTTTACGACCTTTTTCAGCTCGGAAAATGCATATATGCCGTGTTTGTGATTTATAGGGTAGCGGACTTCCCTAATGAAACAATAGTCACCATCGAAATGAAAGGAAACGGTATCGTTCTCCAGCCACTTTTCAAAGTAAGGAATTTCTTCATTCTCTTTCTGGTCAATTACTTCTATAGGAGAAGTATGTTTCTCTAGGTTCATATGGGTTTTCATACGGTTTAGTTTATTTTTTAAAGACATGAAATTACACCTCTTTTCACGGATCCCTGTAATCTATTAATGTTTTTGCTTACAAAATTGACCTAATAATTGTTTGGCATCACTCTTGGCTGTTTTCGTTGCGGATTCCGTTCCAATACAGGAAGGACAGCCGCTTTCACAAGTGCAATTCTCGATCATTGATATTGTTTCCATCAGGATGACTTCAGAGTTTTCATATACTTTATCACTTAACCCTATGCCACCCGGATAACTATCATAGATGAAAATGGTCGGTTTTTCATTATGCGCTGCCTTAACCTGCGGATACACATGGATATCATGCGGATCGCACATAACATATAGCGGAATCATGTAATTCAGTGCATGGGAGGCTCCTATCATTCCTTGTTCTATTCGATTTTCGTCCCAATTGAATATATCAGAATCCATGGAAAGCATGGCCGAACTCGTATGCAGCTCCATCTCCGGAAGACTGATTGGTCCTGAACCAATATTCTCATGAGTTTCGAATTTGATTTTCTTGAAGATCGTAGGCATTGCCCGGATTGCGACATCACCAAAAGCAGCTGCTGTGGAAGCGAAAGTTCGCTGTTTATCGACTTCCAATACAGACAACTGGACAGCAAGGTTAGCATCCGTATAATAGTCCACATTGACTTCTCGTACATAAGCTTTCTTTTCATCCCAATCAAGTTCTTCCACTTGAAATTGAATTCCCTGGTGCAAATAAATGGCTTCATCGTGGAGAAGGGTCATTGCACTGAACGTATCCATTTCCCCGATGACCCGATTAACCGGTGCATTCGTTTGGTCGATGATCACGACATTTTCCTGTGCCGCTGAACGTAGGCTGATATTGCTTGCAGGAAAAGCATCATTCATCCAATGCCATTTGTCCCCATTCAAGTGTAAGACCCTTTCTTCTGTAAGGAATTCAAGAACGTCCATAATCTCTGTTTTCCCAAATGTATCGCCTTTTTTAAATGGCAGCTCATATGCTGCACATTTCACATGATCAACCAGGATCAAAAGATTATCCGGATTGATTCTTGCCGTTTCTGGATTTCTGGTAAAGAAATAATCGGGATGCTGTACGATATATTGATCAAGGGCACTGGAACTGCCAACCATGATGATCAATGCTTCACCATGTCTTCTTCCTGCCCGTCCCGCCTGTTGCCAGGCACTCGATATGGATCCAGGGTAACCAGTCATTATGCAAACCTGAAGCTGGCCGATATCGACACCCAACTCTAGTGCATTTGTGGATACCACTCCATAAATGGAACCATCCCTAAGGCCTTGTTCAATTTCCCTACGCTGTGTTGGCAGATATCCGCCGCGATAGCCCCTGATTGATTTTGGCCCCAATTGCTTTGACACAAGTTCCTGTAAATATGTCAATAGAATTTCCACACGAACCCTGCTTCGGGCAAAAACGATGGTTTGAATTTTATTTTTCAAAAATTCATTTGCCAGCTTCCTGACTTCCAAAACCGCACTCCTGCGTATGTTCAGCGGTTTATTGACTATTGGGGGATTGTAAAACACAAAATGCTTTTTCCCACTCGGGGCTCCGTTATTATCGATAAGGACCATTTGTTTTTCCGTAAGCTCTTCTGCCAACTCTTTTGGGTTATTGATCGTAGCGGAAGTACAGATGAATACAGGGTCGCTTCCATAAAAATTGCAAATCCTCTTTAACCTTCTAATGACGTTGGCTGTATGACTTCCGAAAACGCCGCGGTAAATATGAAGTTCATCGATGACCACATACTTCAAGTTTTCAAATAAAGAGACCCATTTCGTATGATGGGGCAGGATTCCTGAATGGAGCATATCAGGATTGGTGATCACGATATGTCCGGCCTGGCGGATTTTTTGCCTGATATTTGAAGGTGTGTCCCCGTCGTATGTATAACTATTTATTTCAGCATCCATTTCATGGATCATTTCATTCAATTCGCTTTTTTGATCATAGCTCAGTGCTTTTGTCGGAAAAATATAAAGCGCCCGGGTTTTTTCATCTTCCAGTATTTTTTGAAGCACCGGCAAGTTATAGCATAATGTTTTACCAGAAGCTGTGGGGGTGACCGCTACAAGGCTATTGCCGCTGACAGCAGTATCAAATGCAGTTGCCTGATGGGTATACAACCCATTAATCCCCCGTATTTCAAGAGCATGCTTGATCTTATCATTCATTGCTTCGGGAAAGGGAACATGTTTTGCCTCTTTTGCTTCAATGACTTGCCAATGTACTATATTTTCTTTAAAATCTTCATTTGTTTTTAGATCCTTTATGACTTCCAGTAAATTTTTTCGCAGTTTCATTTAACCACCTCATCCTCCTATTCTACCGAATGAACGTTCTATGCAAAAGGGAAACTATTTCCTATTCAAAAAAAAAAGCTGGAAACGTCAACATCTCGTTTCCAGCCCGGTCATTTTTTTCACTTAATTCTTCTCGACAAAGCGAATGATTTCTTCAATTAGTCTGCCTGGAGCTTCCAACATTCCCATATGGCCGCTGCCCTTAAGTATTACTTCATTGATATGGCTCCCTTTTACAGAAAAGGTTTTTTCAACGGGAATCACCTTATCCTTTTCACCTGCAACCAAAAGGACAGGCAACTTCGTATCTTTGAGAACATGATTTCTGTCCATTCTGTTCCTCATGGCATGTAAAGACCCTATCGCACCAATTTCACTTGTTTTATATCCGATTTCCTTTGTATGTTCAATATTGGGATCATCGGAATGAGCGAAAAGCTTTGGTATAAGTCCGTCAATGAAAGCAGGGATACCCTCACTTTCGATTTTCTCGACTGATTTTAAGCGCCCTGCCTTTCCAGTCTCATCATCCGGGAAAGCGGTGGAATGCACCAATGAAAAACCAGACAATTTCCCAGGAAACCTTTCTGCGAATGCCAAGGTGATATATCCCCCAAGCGAATGACCAAACATATATACCTGTCCGATTTCCAGTTCTTCCAAAAATGACGCAATATCAGCAGCCATATCTTCAATCGAGAATGACTCCCCTATTTCCTCACTTGCACCATGTCCCCGTAAATCAACGGCAATAACCCGGTATTCTTCCTTTAATCCAGCAATGATGTCACTCCAATATTCATGGCTTCCGCAAAATCCATGGATAAACAACAATGTCTCCTTTCCTTTCCCGGCATCTATGTAGGAAAGCTTGCTATCTGTCATATTAATCCCTCATTTCCTTTATTAATCATTCAGTACCGTTATTCCCTATGGACCTGAATCTGAAACCCAACAGTCCATTCACATTTCTTCATTCCTCACATAGCTTATAGGCAAAGGAATTTTTTAGAAAGGAGCACCGTGATGACCTCTTCTGAAAAAAATAATAACCGGAATCGAATGGAACCCTTTTCCCATTTCATTAACAAAATGGATCGGCTGTTTTCCGAAAGGCCTCCTAAAGGCATGCTGAAATCTCTTGACGATTTCTTCGGTTCGGCGAAAGAACGCAGCTTTCCGGTTGATATTCACGAAACGCATTCAGAATATACCCTTACTGCCACCTTGCCCGGAATTCCACGCAGCCAAATATCAATTGATGTACTGTCCCATGCCGTAACCATATCTGCAAAGTATGTAGATGGAAAGCATAAAAATCAAGGATTGTTCCAAAAGGAAGTTCCGGCCGGTACTCTTTCAAGAACCATCTCCTTTCCAAAACCGATTGATGAAGCAAATGTGACAGCTCGACATCGCGATGGCATCCTCACACTTCACCTACCCAAAATCAGGGGGAATCGGATTGAAATCCATTAGGCATGAATAAAAGCAGACTTAAAAAAGTGGCTGGTCACTTGTAAGTCTGCTTTTTTCTTTTATTCTCCATCTATGCTTTGAAGAAGCCCCCCACTCCTTTGACCATTGAAGATACTTGGGAAACTGTATTCATCATTTGTCCAGCTGTGTTCATCATCTTCGTTATATCCATGGAGCCATCTTGTGTTTTGAATTGATTCATGACCGATTTGAAACCCGATGGCTGGGGTTTTTGCATGAACTGCTGTTTTGGATATGGATTATGAGCCTGCTGCTGACTTTGCGGAGGTCTTTTAGCTGGCTGTAACGGATTTGCGAACGGACTAAAAGCTTGCGGCTGAAGATTGGACTGGATTGGCTGCATTTGTGCCATTGGCTGCATTTGTGCCATTGGCTGCATAACACTGTTGCCCGGATAAGCTCCCACGGGCATCGCCTGCTGCGGGACTGGTTGAAATGGGTGATACGCTGCCTGCTGATAAGGATCATGATATGGCGTCATATAGCCCCCTGTATCCTGGTGATGATATGGATACATAAATGGTTGTTCAAGATTATGATTATTTGGCGGAGGATACGGCATTGGCTGTTGGTATCCTCCCCAATTTTCCGGCATTGATTGAGGAAACTGTCCTTGATTTGGGGAGATTTGGTTATAACCGGATCTCATCATGACAATAAGCCCTCCTCTTTTTCATTACATGGTTCTGATAATATATGAAAAAAGAAGGAATAAAGTGTGGATGTTTTTATGATAAAATCCGATCGATTTCCGTTTTTACATTATTAAGGATGAATTCGATTGACTGGACATGGCTTTTAAATCGCTTATAACTTGTTTTAGGAAAAAATGCCTGAACGGCCACATCAGAAAGGTTATGGGCGGTTTGTTCGATTTGCTCGGGGAAAAGATGCCTAAATTCGGTTTCTTTCATCCACTCCTTCATTCCTGTTTCCCATTCGATGCATACGGTCCTGACCTGATCTGCAAACGGCTTTACTTCCGAAAAGAAATCCTTTTCCTTTCCTTCCAGGCGTACACCCTCATAAATATCATCTGCCTGCTCCGTATATTTAATCAATTGTTCTGTTAATAGCTGCAGTTTTTCTTTTTGCACAATATATTCCTCCGTACATTTGTTTCCCTTAGTATAATCCAGTTCTCCATAAAATGAAATTCCTGCGGATTATACGTGCAATTCAGTGAAAATCTTGTGTTTTATAATTGTTTTTTCCGGAACAATGGAAAAGGAGTGGTTCACACCTTCAGCATTCACCCAATAATCCTCGGCTTTCTCAATGGCTTCCTGGGCTTCATTAACCAAAGTATATTGTTCCGCCCATAGTTTACACCGCACTGTATTTACAGTTTCCCCATATGAAATTTCCAAACGATCCAGGCTGGTACTGATCTCAGCTATCATCCTTAATATCTCTTCTGTTGCGACACTTTTATTGACCATGCTGATCCCTCCCATTCTTTACCTGTACTATTCTTTTTTTTATCTGAAAGCCCTTCATGACTGACAAAACTAGAAGCGAATCGGCAAAGAAAGTGCAATTCACTTAATTTATTATGCCCTTCGACAACAATGGCAGAATGAAGAATGGAGTTTTAAACAAGAATACAGAAAGGAGGTGATTTTATGCAGTCGAATGAAAGCAGACAGCAGAAAAACGAAAAACGACAAAAGCCGCCCACTAAAGAGGCAGGAACAGGAAACCCGAAACTTAGTGGAGAAAACCGCCCCTCTACGTAAGTAATAAATACTGAACGATAAACAGGGGAAGGCTTCATCGACGCCTTCCCTGTTTCCTATTATAAAATCCAATTTTTGATTATTGCTGCCGTGTGCAGCTGTTTTTGTTTATGATCATACCATTCCGTCAAATGCGGGTCTTTTTCCCATTTGGGTTCAATGAACCATTTTTTTTTAACCTTTTTTTTCATATCCCATTGCTCTGTCTCCCCTGCTTGATGATGAATCAATGGAAATACTCCTCTTAGCATCGGGGTTTCATGGTATCTAGGCTTTTTTCGATATTGTTCATAATCATATCTGGCACCCGTTGGTTCAGTCCTGCAGGAAAATTCATAAAATAGTGGAAATAAATCTTCAGAAAATAAAAGCCCAGCCAACCTTTTCCCCAATTCAATCCTTTTATCGATATTTCTAAAATGCGCAACGGACGATCCATACAGTTCTCCATTGCAAGTAGGAAATAAAACGGTGCTAAAATGCATCCAGTCCTGCAGGAAAAATAACAGAGAATGAAAAACGAAGGATTGCTTTTTAATAACCGGTTCTTCAATGATGTTTTGTTCATTTATGATAAGCGCAGTGACTAATTTTTCACGATTTCCATATTTCCAAAAGGAATACCATTCGTTCTTCATGAATTTGGTAATAAAAAAATAATGACATAAGTGAAACAATGGACGTCCATATTTCGTCGAATAATGATAGAGAAGTAATTGCGGATATGCATCTTGGAATATTCTCCAGTTGGCTTCTTCATACGTTAGGAATAATTGATGCCTGTATTTAAGGCCAAGTAAATTGGTAAACCAAATCCCTTCAAGATCACACATATTCCAGCCTGCATTCCTGGAAACCATACCGGCTAAAAAAGACCATTGTATTTCTGGGTGGATTCTAAAAAATTGTTCATATGCTTTCGTTCTTGATATATTATCCCTATTCCCTTTTTCAGTTTGGGCTTTTATGGATTGGAGCAACTGCTTTTCCGTCTTTAACATTCGCATCTAGCCTTTCTATAGCGATGAATTGTGACATATAGTTGTACATAAATCCTATCGTTCTAAGAAACAATTCTTTTTATTCACATATTGGATTCTTTTTTTGCTAATATAGATAAGTGAAAAAAAGGAGGGGTAAAAGTGGCATTTCATTATCCCAACGGAAGAAGATTTGTACCGCAGGCTATGGAAGAAAAGAAAAGTCCACTAAAAAAAATCAGTTACAGCAACCGGGGAAAAACATTGGAAGACGATTTGAACGAAACCAATCAGTATTATTTAGCACACGGCATTGCCGTCATCCATAAAAAACCGACACCCATACAAATTGTCGATGTCCACTATCCGAAAAGAAGTGCTGCAGTCATTAAAGAAGCTTATTTCAAACAAGCATCGACCACCGATTATAATGGTGTTTATAAAGGAAAGTACATTGATTTTGAGGCAAAGGAAACGAAAAACAGCAGTTCGTTCCCGCTGAAGAATTTTCATGACCATCAAATTGAACATATGAAGCATATCGTTCAGCATGACGGAATTGCGTTTGTCATCATCCGGTTTTCCGCAATGGATGATATATATTTAATGAGTTCCGAACAACTGAGTTTTTATTGGAAGAGAATGAAAGAAGGCGGACGCAAATCTATAACTCTTCAAGAGGTTGAAAGCAGTTCACGAAAGATTACTCTTGGCTTTCAACCGAGAATTGACTATATTAAAGTAGTAGATTCGCTCATCTCAGAAAATTTTTAGTTTTTTAGAAAGGCAGGTTAGCTGTAATGGCTGAAAAATATAATACTAGAGAAGAACGCCGAAAGCAGGGGCAGACTCAAAAAAAGGGACAGAATAAAGGTCCTGAAAAGCCAACCAATATGCTTAAGCGCATTTTCCTTATACTTGTTACAATCGGAATAATAGGCCTGGTTGCCGGAGGAGCTGCAATGGCTTATTTTATAAGCGACGCTCCAGAACTTGACGACAAGCTTTTAAAAGATCCGGTCACATCCAAGATTCTCGATGAAAATGGTAAATTACTTGCTGAAATCGGAAAGGAAAACCGGGATTATGTAAATTATGAAGACATACCCGATCTTGTCGAAGAAGCTTTCCTGGCAACGGAAGATTCCCGCTTTTATGAGCATCACGGGGTCGATTTCTTACGTCTGGGCAGTGCCGTCATAGCCAACGTCAAAAACGGATTCGGCTCAGAGGGTGCAAGTACATTGACCCAGCAGGTCATCAAGCGTTCTTATTTAACGCCTGATAAGACCATTAAAAGGAAAGTCCAGGAAATGTGGCTATCCATACAGCTTGAAAGAAAATATACAAAAGAAGAAATTTTCGAAATGTATGTGAATAAGATTTTCTTTGCAAACCGTGCCAACGGGATCTTAACTGCATCGCAAACTTATTATGGAAAAGATCTTAACGAATTGAAATTGAACGAAGCGGCCATGCTTGTAGGATTACCGCAAAGCCCAAGCAGGTATGACCCGTATAAATACCCTGAACGTGCGAAAGAACGCCGTGATATTGTCCTGCACTTAATGAACAAACATGGATATATCACTGAAACGGAAATGAAAAATGCACAAAGCATCGATATAACAGAAGGACTTCAAGAAATCGATAAGAGCCAAATCGATACGACCGCATACGATGCATTCATCGATTTGGTAATTGAGGAAGTCGGAGATATGGGTGACTATAACGTATTTACCGATGGTTTGGAAATCCAGACGACCATTGATAAAGATGCCCAAGAATATGTTTATAACATGTTGAACAGTGATGAAATCATCAATTATCCTAGTAAAGATCTCCAAGCCGGAGTCACATTACTCGATACAGAAACTGGTGAAATTAAAGCAGTGGGCGGCGGCAGGAATACGACGGTTAAACGCGGCTGGAATTATGCAACGGATGCCAAGCGATCACCTGGTTCAACCATTAAGCCGATTCTGGATTACGGTCCTGCCGTGGAATATTTAAATTGGTCCACCTACCACCAAATCAAGGATGAGGAATACACTTACAGTAATGGAACACCGCTTAAAAATGCTTCCGGACGACATTATGGCACTGTAACGACTCGGGAAGCATTGGCACGGTCATTAAATATTCCTGCCTTAAAAACGCTTCAAGCAGTCGGCTTGGACCGGGCACGTGATTTTGCCACTGATCTTGGGATTCCTTTCGACAAGGAAATTACCGAATCGGCAGCATTGGGCGGCGGTAAGGATGTTTCTACACTTGAACTTGCCGGTGCATACAGTTCATTCGGAAACAATGGCATTTATAATGAACCGCATAGTGTGAAAAAGATTGTTTTACGTGATAAAACAACCATCAAAAATAAGACGGAATCAAAACCGGTCATGAAAGATTCTACAGCTTTCATCGTGACGGACATGTTGAAAAGCGTCATGAAAGAACCATATGGAACAGGAAGGTTAGCCAATATCCCTAGCCTCCCGGTAGCCGGTAAAACCGGGTCAACCAATTTCACGCCTGAACAGCGTGCAGCGAACAACATCCCATCTTCGGGTGTAAAGGATAGCTGGATGGCGGGTTATACAACCAATTATACAGTCGCGGTTTGGGCTGGTTATGATAATGCATCTGGTGAGCAAATGGAATATTTGGGTGAATCATCTCAAAGGATCCCTAAATTCATCTTTAAGAATTTAATGGAACATATGGCCCAATCAAAAGAAACGAAAGACTTTGATCAACCTGACAGTGTTGTGAAGGTTGGAGTCATCAAAGGTTCGAATCCAGCTGTTAAAGCCAATGAATATACACCAAGCAGTAAAATCACTTATGAATATTATGTTAAAGGTCACGAGCCTACACAAGTGACGACAGAATATGAAAAAATCGACGTTCCTGGCATTAACGCTTCTTACAACCAGGAAAGCAATGAAATCAATTTATCATGGTCATATCCTAAAGGTAATGGGAATACCCAATTCGAGGTTAAGATGTCCGTGGACGGCGGAGCACAGAGCGTATTGAAAAAATCGAAGGATACGAGTTTAACGATCCCTAATCCAACCCCTGGAAGTAAATATACTTTCTCAGTGGTAGCTCTAGTGGATAACCAACAAAGTGATCCTGCGAGTACATCTGTCAAAATACCTGCTGAAGCGGTAGTCCCTGAGGATACTGAGGACGAGGAAATTGAAGATCCTGCCGAAGGTGAAAATCCGGAACAAGAAACTCCTGCTGAAGGCGAAGAGGATAAACAAGACGAAGACAAAAATAACAATGGCGAAAACGGCAATAAAGATAATAACGACAATAATGGCAATAACGACAATAATGGCAATGGCAACAATGGTAACAATGGTAATAATGGTAATGGCAATGGCAACAACACGGATGACGGAAATGGCAATGATGGAGAGGATGTCGAGGGCGGGGATGATACCACTGACCCTGGAACGGTAGAAGAGGAAAAACCAGTCGAGACCCCTGATCCCGATCCTAATCCGGACCCAGATCCAAACCAAGATACCGAATAATTATATATGAAGATTGACCAAAAAAACGTCTAAGCTTTTGGCTTAGACGTTTTTTTGGCTGTTCTTATTTTTGATCATGAACTTTACATATTGTTTTTCAAATTCTCGGAACAACTCACTGAGCTGTCTATAAGAATGAAAAAAAGCGGGTCTAGCAAGGATGAAAGAAAGCCTTTCATCCATGTTCACCGGAATATTGTTAAAGGATTGTATTTGGCACCGGATATCATTCAATGCCACTGGCTGCCCATGCATCCAGAAGACTGCGGTTAAAAATAAACCGATCCCCTGCTTCATGAGTCCCAAGGTCTGTCCCGCTTTTCGCTCAGAATATAGCAATCTGCATTCCGAATCAATTCCCTTCCATCTCTCCAGCAGTTCCTTTACATGCATTGCCCCCTTCGTCCATGGAGCATAGGCTTCTACATTATTATAATAAAGTAACTCATACGGGAAAGCCTCGAATGGAATCGTTTCACTCCAAACTGCATATCGTTCTTTTTCCAAGATGGTTTCCTTTTCAGGAAAAAACAAATGATGGGCCAATTTTTCAGGGACTTTTAATGATATGGACTGCGTCAATTAGCTTCTTTCCTTTTCATTCTTTTTTTTCCTTCACGGCATAAATCGAGAAGCGGGCAGGTTTCACATCTAGGTGACTGGGCCTTGCAATGATAGCGTCCAAAGAATATCAGGCGGTGATGCGTAACGGACCACTCATCCTTTGGTATCTTAGCCATCAGCGTTTTTTCAACGTCGAGGACACTATCCTTCCAACGGCATAATCCCAGGCGCTTGGAAACACGCTCTACATGGGTATCCACAGCGATCGCCGGCACATCAAAAGCAACGGAAACGACTACATTCGCCGTCTTTCTGCCAACGCCAGGCAATTTAACAAGCTCATCACGATCTCTCGGAACTTCCTTACCGTATTCTTCGATCAGCATGTGCGACAGCTTTTGTATATTCTTAGCCTTGTTACGAAACAAACCGATTGAGCGAATGTCATTTTCCAACTCTTCAATCGGAACGCTTATGTAATCCTCAGGCGTTTTATATTTCTGAAATAAATCCTTCGTCACTTTATTGACTAATACATCCGTACACTGAGCTGACAGGGCAACAGCAACCACCAATTCAAATGGATTGGAGTGATTCAGCTCACAATGGGCATCCGGAAACATTTCACCCATCGTATCCAGACAATATCGAATTTGAGCTTTATTCAACATATCGGTTCTCCTTCAATTTACATTACTGCTCGAGCCAGTTATAGAAAGGCACATCTTTCAATGGTTGTGCAGTTTCCGTCTTTCGGTCCCTCTTTTGATGAACTCTAAATTTTTGTCCTTGCTCCCTTGCCTGTTCCAAGGTTTTAATTCCATTCTTTTTCCACTCGAATAAAATTCGATCAATGTATCGGAAATTCAATTTTCCGGAAATGACAGACTCCCTCAGAGCTGACTTAATGATTTCAGGTTGATGGTCATCCTCCATCCACATTGCCAATGTCTCACATTCAAAGGGAGATAAAGGGCGGCCGAACTCCTGTTCAAAAATCGTATAAAGGCTCTCCCCCGCTTTTTGGATTTCTGCAGACTCTGCCTGTTTCAAAGTTTTCAAGAAACAGTCCATCATTTTTTCATACAGTGGAGACAACGAATATTTTTCCTGTCCGATTTCTTGGCTCCCCTCAACCACCATTTCAACAAATCCCCTTTGGACCAAACGCTGGATCATGAATAGACATTCCGTTTCCTGCAATGTCATTCGGTCAGAAAGTTGGGAGGGTGCAGGGAAATGATTACCTTTATCGATGAAGCTTTGCAATTGTAATAATAGGACCATTTCTTGTTCATTCAGTCCCATTGCACTATAGTTAGTCAACAAAAAGGATGGAATCGTTATCGTTCCTTCCTTAAACCACGCATATAAATGTTCTTTATTCATGTTTTTGGACACCTCTGGTTTAGTATAACATGAATACGGCTCATCGAATAAGTTTATAATTTTAACAAAAAACGGTTATCTGCCAATAGGCAAGATAACCGCTTCATAACGGAATCAAGGATATAATCGATTTAATAGACGTGGGAACGGGATGGTTTCACGGACATGCTCGACTCCACTGATCCATGCTACGGTGCGTTCCAATCCCAAACCGAAGCCTGAATGCGGCACAGAGCCATATTTTCTTAATTCCATATACCATTTGTAAGCATCTTCGCTCAAGCCATGCTCATTGATTCTCTGTTCAAGCAATTCCTGATCATGAATCCGTTCTGAACCGCCAATTATTTCTCCATATCCTTCCGGAGCGATCAAATCGGCACAAAGAACTACTTCTTCCCTGTCAGGATCTGGCTGCATATAGAAAGGCTTGATTTTGGTTGGGTAATGAGTTATGAAAACGGGCTTATCATAACTTTCCGCTATCGCAGTTTCATGCGGAGCTCCAAAATCATCACCCCATTGAATATCATCAAATCCTTGTTCATGAAGGAACTTAATGGCTTCATCATATGTAATCCGCGGGAAAGGAGCTTGGATTTGTTCAAGCTTCGATGTATCACGGCCCAGTGTATTCAACTCAAGCTCACAGTTTTTCAATACGGATTGGATGATGGAAGAAACGAATTTCTCCTGGACCTCCAGGTTTTCTTTAAATTCGATGAAAGCCATTTCTGGTTCAATCATCCAGAACTCGATTAAGTGTCGTCTTGTTTTGGATTTTTCTGCCCTGAAGGTTGGACCAAAGGAAAATACCTTCCCAAGTGCCATGGCAGCCGCTTCCATATAGAGTTGACCACTTTGTGAAAGGTATGCATCCTCATCAAAGTATTTAGTCGCGAACAATTCACTAGTTCCCTCTGGTGCGCTTCCCGTTAAAATTGGGGGATCCACTTTAACGAAGCCTTCTTCATTAAAGAATTCATATGTAGCACGGATTATTTCATTCCGGATTTTCATGACTGCATGCTGCCGTTTTGAACGCAGCCACAAATGGCGGTTATCCATTAAAAATTCAGGACCATGCGCTTTAGGTGTAATGGGATAATCCAATGATTCATGAATGATTTCAATATCTTTCACCTGTAATTCAAAACCGAACGGCGAGCGTTCATCCTTTTGAATGACACCAGTTACATACAAGGATGACTCTTGCGAAACCGATTTCGCACGAGCGAAAATCTCTTCTCCCACTTCAGCTTTCACGACCACCCCTTGAATAAAACCAGAGCCATCACGTATTTGAAGGAAAGCAATTTTCCCACTGGAACGTTTGCTGGCAAGCCAGCCTCCAATGGTTACTTCTTGATCGACGAATTTGCTAGCATCTTTTATTGTAATTTTCACGGAATTTACCTCCAAAAATAACTTAACTTACTAATGAATTTACTCTACTTATTATACCCATAGCCCTGCTTACAAGCAAATAAATCAATTGAAGCGGAGGTTCCATGCCTTTTATATCATTCTTATTATGTTTTTGTCGCGTATTCGCCAAATTGCATGGTAAATTACTTTTCACTAATGCCCATGCTCTTATTACAGTAAAATCATCTCGGTATATGTATAGGCCGACATTTCTAATATTAAACAAAGGATTGAATCCAATCAACCAATGGTAATCAAATACTCTTTACCATTCATAATCTTTCAATTTGAACTCCTAGCTTCATACTAACTAAATGTTCCAGGCGCTTTTCTGTTGAAACCCAGGTTTTATCTAACATTTTTTGTCTAATTATACTGAATAATCTAAATATGTTGAACTTAAACAAAAAATCATATACGATATCATATATGATTAATTAAAAAATCAAGGGGTGAGTGCCATGGCAAAAGCAAGAGTGAAACTCCAGAAGTCAGATTACTCAGAAGAAGTGGAAATACTGTCGAACCGCTATATATTAATGAACGGTGTTAAGCATGAGGTATCACGAATCAAGTTGGATAACCCTATTTCCGGAACGGTATATGGAACATTATTAAACTATAAAGGGTCATTGGAAGCATTGAAGGGAAAGATCGACCAACCGCCTTATAATGAACCCCCTAAAGGGCCGATCCTTTATATTAAACCTAGAAACACGTTTTCTTCTTATTCAAATCCAGTTCCCCTTCCAACCGGCATACCTGAATTGGAAATCGGGGCCGCACTTGGAATAGTGATCAGTAAAACGGCGACAAGAGTCAAGAAAGAACATGCCTCGGATTATATAGAAGGTTTTACGATCGCCAATGATATTAGCATTCCTCATGAAAGCGTTTTCCGTCCTGCTATCCGCCATAAAGCCCGTGATGGATTTTGCCCGATCGGTCCATGGGTCGTATCCAAGGAATCCATCTCCAACCCCGATTCTTTAGGACTTCGTGTATATATTAATGGAGAGCTAAGGCAAGAAAATTCAACTTCAAATCTAATTCGCTCCATCCCCCGGCTTATTGAGGATGTAACGGACTTCATGACCTTGAGTACGGGTGACGTCCTTCTAGTTGGAGTTCCTGAGAATGCACCGCTGGCCAAAGCCAATGATCAAGTCAGGATAGAAATAGACGAAATCGGTTATTTGGAAAATACGATCATTTCCGAGGAAAAATTATCACTGGAGGGGATTTTATGAAGAGAGCACGTGTAGCCTATGCAGGTGCCATACATCCAGCAAGTGAATATCATGGCCAGCTCCAATTGGCGGATGGCCGGCTTGTCAATGAGCAGGACGTTGTCTGGCTTCCCCCTGTGGAACCACGAACTGTCTTCGCGCTTGGCTTGAATTATGCAGACCATGCGAAGGAGCTAGCTTTTAAAGCCCCGGAAGAACCCCTTGCATTCTTAAAAGGTCCCAATACATTCATCGGCCACCGGGGACAGACAAGGCGGCCTGCTGATGCCGCTTATATGCATTATGAATGTGAACTGGCAGTGGTAATCGGTAAAAAGGCGAAGAACATAAAAAAGGAAGAAGCCTTTAATTATGTAAGTGGATATACGATTGCAAATGATTATGCAATACGGGATTATCTGGAGAACTACTACCGGCCCAATTTAAAGGTCAAAAATCGCGATACGTGCACCCCCATTGGTCCCTGGCTAGTCGATGCCGAAGATATTCCAGATCCTTCGAATCTTGCCATCAAAACTTACGTCAACGGAAAATTGACTCAGCAAGGCAACACGAAAGACATGATTTTCGGCATTGCTGATTTAATTGAATATTTCAGCAGCTTCATGACATTGAGTCCAAACGATATCATATTGACAGGCACACCTGAAGGCTTGGCGGATACTGCTGTAGGCGATGAAATCATCACTGAAATTGAAGGTATCGGAAAACTCGTTAGCACAATAGTCGGGGACGATGTATTTACTGAAATCGGGGATCGGCCTCATCTGAATATCCACAAATAATGGAAGGGACTGATCATATGCCTCATATAATTATTGAATATACGGATAATATCAAAGATGAAATCCAGATTGACGGCTTATTAAGAAAGGTGAATGATGTACTGATATCCTATCCCTCCATCTTTCCAATTGGCGGGATTCGATCCCGGGCCATTGAATTGAAGCATTATCGTGTTGCCGATGGGACAGAGGATGATGCTTTTGTTCATGCCATACTAAAAATTGGCGCTGGACGCCAGGACAGTGATAAAACAAAAGTATGTGACCACCTTTTCGAAACGATGGAGTCCCATTTGGCATCCCTCTTTTCAAAAAGATATCTTGCCCTCTCCATGGAACTTACGGAATTCAGTGATTTTGGCACATATAAAAAGAATAATATCCATAATCGATATAATAAATGAACTATATTTCATATTTAAAGGCCTTCCATCTTCGGGAAGGCCTTTAAATTTATATGTTTTGCCAGTGCTACCGGGCTCAGTTGATTTCTGCAAGGTTTTCAGTACGGTTCAAGAACTCCTTGACACGGTCCACATATTCCTGTTTATCATAGCCGTTATATAAAGCGCTAGCCATACGGACCGGATCCCCAAAAAAGAATCTTTCGTACAGCGTTTGCCTGGATCCAAATGAACTCATGCATACATCCCATGCGAGACGATACAATTTAACCCTGTCATAGGCTCCACCATTCGCAGCTTGAAGATATTTATCCAAATCCGGTCGAAGCTCCGAATTGAAATCGGCTTCATTTGGTATCGCCATTAAGCCACTAGCTCCAAGAAGCTGCATTATTTCACTGAATCTAGGGTAAATCTTCGGATAATAATTACGGGCTATGTTTAAAGGTGTGAAATCGGGTGTCATCATTCCCCACTTATCCACTTTCGCGTTTGCCTCCGAAGCTGTTATGAAAGCCTTTACCGTTTCAAGCGCTATGATGACTTCCGAGATTTTTTCCTGAACATGCTGGTATTGCCCGATATTGATGGTTTCCACCATTAGTTGCAGAATCCCCAGAATGAACTCGGTTTTGGCGATATTCTTCGCTACCACCTGATGGGTCATATGAACAACCGCATTGCTTTCATTATAAGCCTGGTTGCAAATGCCGACATCCCCATATGCAAATACCCGATTCCAAGGAACGACTACATCATCAAAAACGATAATCGTATCCATTTCCTCAAATCTTGAACCAAGAGGATGGTCAAAATGTGATTTGCCATAGTCGAATGATTCACGACAGATGAATTTTAACCCTGGTGTATTATTTGGTATGGAGAATGCGAATGCATAAGGGTTTTCTTCTTCCGATTGTTTAAGCAATGTTGAAGGGAATACCATGATTTCATCGGTTATTCCTCCTTGTGTAGCTAATAATCTAGCCCCCTTTATAATAAGCCCTTCTGAATTCTTGCCAGCAATCCGTGCAGCGATGTAAGGGTCCGGAAGCTTTGCGGCACTAACTCCCCTATTAACCTGGGGTTGAATCAAGGTATGTGTCAACGACAAGTCCTTTTCCCTGCAGAGCTCATAATAATCTTTCATATTTTTAGCAAATGCCGAATCCTGAGTGCCGAACATATCAGCTGCTGTACCGTACGCCATCATCCCACTGTTGATATAGTCAGGGGAACGTCCCATCATTCCATTATTATGCCTTGCCCATTCTTGAATCATTTTCCTCCTTTTTTCAAGGTCTTCCTTAGTCCGCGGCTGCATGAATGAGGTCCCTACTCTTTCGTTTGAAGTTGGTGAAATATAAGTCATGATGTCAGTTTTCGCGGAATCATGCTGCAAATCATATAATTCGGCCTGTGATTTCATGACCCCTTTAAAAGCTGGGTGTTGACTGATCTTATTTTTTACTTGCTCTCCATTGATCCATACATTCGCCTTTGCTTTGTCTACCCTATCGATATATTCTTTACCTGTTTTAGCCGGCATGCTTACATCCCCCTTTAGTATTAATTTAATGAAGCGCTTACAATTAAATAAATTCCAAATATTTAATTAATTCCTATAACAAAATATACCATGTGTTATGATATATATATAATACTTAAAAAATTCAATATGTATATGTAAATCATATGTATGAGGTGTATATAATGGACATCCGGCAATTAAAGTATTTTGTGACGATCGTTCAGGAAGAGCAAGTAACCAAAGCCGCAAAAAAATTACATATGGCTCAACCGCCCCTTAGCCAGCAACTTAAATTAATGGAAATGGAAATCGGTGAAAAACTTTTCGATCGGAATGGAAAGAAACTTGAACTCACTGAAACTGGCAAGGTCCTTTATAAAAAAGCTGAAGCTCTATTAATCCAGTTCGAAGAATCACTACTGGAAGTGAAGGAAGTCAGTAAAGGGGTAAAGGGTACTCTTTCCATAGGGTCAGTAAAAACCTGCTTTTCTTACATTCCGCAAAGGATGAGAACCTTTAGGGTTAAATACCCTGACATTCGTTTCAAGTTAATGGAAGGTGATACGTTCCGTTTGACAGAAGGTTTAATAAACAGGGAAATCGAGTTGGCCATTGTAAGGCTTCCTATTAACGGTAAGCAATTCTCATCGATTAACCTTCCGCCGGAAGATTTTGTGCTTGTCACCCCAAAAGATTGGGATATCCCAGACTCGATCGAATTCAAACAAATTAAGGAATATCCCCTTTTATTGCTGCATAGGGTTAGCGGTCAAGGTACTTACGAACTTATATTGGATGAATGCCTAAGACATGGATTTGACCCTACGATTGTATGTGAATGTCCTGATGCTGCCATGATCTTATCTTTAGTGAAGGAAGGAGTAGGCGCTACCATCATGCCACGTACCACATCCAAATCGTTTTCAACCCAGGGGATAAAAATAGTCGAATTGATAGATTGTGAAGTACAATCGGAAGCTGCCCTTATTTGGCTCGAAGAACGCTATCTTTCCAAAGGCGCCGTCAAATTCCTAGAAACATTTTCTGAAGGAATGCCCAGTTATCCTTGAATATTAGTGCACCTGTACCTCTTTCTAGTAATCTTTTGTATTTGTTCGAATTTCTTTATCCATTGAAAAGAAAAAGCAGCCTATCATTTGATGGCCACTTTTTCAAATCCATTCACAATTGCGTTTGACGCTTTATTAATAGGCATGCCTTTACTTCATTCAATGTCGCAAAACACCCTTAACATCATGACCGGTATTGGACTTTACCAGGATTTCATTATAATTGTCTTTTGCCACCGTTTTCAAACCGGTCCTGAGATTACCGATCAAGGCACCTAAATAGCAGGCGATGAATCCAAGCGGAATGGAAACGATTCCTGGTGAATTCAAAGGGAAAATCGGGTCACCTGTCATAATGGCTGCTCCTGGGACCGGGTTCCAGACATTTGGACTGAGGGCCACGAGCAAAAGTGTACCAAAAAGACCTGTCATCATACCGACTATCGCTCCAGTTTTATTGAATTTTTTCCAATAGATCGTTAGAAGGATTACTGGCAAATTCGAACTGGCGGCCAATGTAAAGGCGATAGATGCCAGAAACGCTACATTGAATTCCTGCAGACCTAATGATAAAACAATCGCAAGTGCAGTCACACCAATGGAAGCCCATCTAGCCATCGTCATTTGCTGTTTTTCCGTCGCTTTTCCATCTTTTAATATTTCATTATAAAAATCATGTGAAAATGCCGTAGCACCTGTTAAAACGATTCCTGCAACTACTGCGAGTATCGTTGCGAAGGAAACGGCCGCGATAAATGCGAATAAGATGTCCCCGCCCACAAGTTGGGCCAATAAAGGTGCAGCCATGTTACCTGCTGGATTAGCGGCCATGATATTCGATGTTCCCACCAACTTCGCAGCACCGAATCCGAGAAAAATGACCATGATATGAAATGCACCCATAATCCACATCACCCAAACAACCGACTTTCTTGCCACTCGTGCATTCGGGACAGTCAAAAAACGTATTAAAATGTGAGGCAAACCTGCCGTTCCCAGAATCAGGCCCAGTGACAAGGATGCTGCATCCCACCCACTGGCATATTTAATACCTGCCTTCAGGTAATCAGCTCCCATCGGTGTTGCAGTTTTCATATCCGTGAAAATTCCGATGAAACTAAAATTCAACTTCCACATGACGATCATGAATAATATAAACACTCCGCCTATCAGCAGGATGGCTTTAATGATCTGCACCCAGCTCGTCGCCGTCATCCCCCCGAATAGAACAAATACCAGCATTACAATACCTACGATGATGACAGAAATATTATACGGGATATCTAAAAGCAATTTAAATAAAGCGCCTGCAGCAACAAGTTGCCCCAGCATGTACATGACTGATATCACCAGGGTATTAAAAGCGGTCACTCCCCGGACCTGTTTATATTTAAACCTTGTAGTCACCATATCAGCCAATGTGTATTTCCCTAAGTTCCTTAATGGCTCAGCCACTAGGAATAACACGACAAGAAATGAAACAAGTGCTCCATACATCAGGAAAAATCCATCATATCCCGTTAAGGAAAATGCCCCTATCAACCCTAAAAACGTGGAAGCCGACATAAAATCCCCGGCCAATGCAAGTCCATTTTGCCTAGCGGTCAACCCGCCCCCAGCCGTATAAAAGGAGCCTGCCGTTTTAGTTTTTTTGGAAGCGAAATACGTGATGAAAAGCGTACCTATCGACATTAGCGCAAAGAGAATGATAACTGTCCAATTCATGATTCAAAGCCCTTCTTTCTCGATGATTTCTTTTATTTGTTCATCGATTCTTTCAGATTTCCTTACATATATGCTGCAAACCCATACAGACATAACCGTAATGGAGACACCGTACACCCACGCCCATGTTATGTCCCCAATGAAAGGGTGATCCAGGATATCTGTGTAAAAAACTAAGAAGGGCAAAAGCAAGGAATATCCCATAAAGAAAATCGTAAAAGGGATGACGAACTTCTTTTTGTCGGAAAGCATATTCTGAAACTCTTTGGAGGCAACAATCTTTTCATAATCCACTAGATTTGTTTGTTCCGATTCATCAAGGTTTTTTTCCAGCCGAACCATCTCTACACACCTCTTCTGATATTTATTTTTACAAGGACGGTCCTGGTAGTATTCCTCCAATGGCACAAATCCCCCTCCATCCCAGAATACCTACAACCTCATCTGCACAAAGAAGGTATGAAGCCCATTCCCTAAGCTTTCCATACTCCTTTTGTGAAACCGATGAAACTTACAAATAGGGCAGCAGTAAGCTCCCACTGCTGCCCTGTCCCAGACCATATCTTTTAAAAGGTTTGCACTTTCACAATAGTCTTGGCTCGCCTATCCTTCATCTGTTTCGACTTCTTGATACATTCACTTTTCCATTTGATATGAATCTTCTTTCCTTTCAAGGGAAGAGAATCATTGAAATGGAAGTGCCAACTCCCTTGAAAGGATCCGTCCAGTATTTGATGGGCTATTCCTTCATGAACATTTCCTGCGGTATGGATTTCGATTAAATACACTCCGGGCGGGGGTGTCAGGAATGCTTCCGATAATGAAACGATGACGTGTTGATTATCCTCGGAATCGATTGTCCCTTGACTTGCAAAATATGAGCCAAGATATGACGGGATATCTGCGAACCGACCTTCCGCAATCAAGTTTCTAAGCTAAGTAGAACTTACTTTTTCATGATCAATTTCAAATTTCTTCATTTCCGTCACTTCAAAAAATCGCTTACCTTCGATTTTCAGCGTTTCCATATTTCCTTGCCCTTAATGCCCATAGCGGAAATCGAATCCAGCCACGGCTTGTTTGCCTTTAAATCCACATAGATAATCCTCGATAAAGTCAGAAGGTGAAAGAAGGGCAAATGCGGAATCGAAGTTCACGACTATCAAGGTTTCTACACCTAAATCCTGCATTAATTTTGCTTTTTGCCCTAAGGGAGTAATGTATGTTTGAGGCGTTTGATCGTTTCCAATGATTTGCTTTGGATGTGGAAAAAAAGTCATGACTGCCAATTTCAAATCTTGCTGTTTGGCAATCCTTTTGGCTAGATTTATCAATTCTTGATGGCCTAGATGAACTCCGTCGAAAAATCCAAGAGCCAGCACACACGGTTCTGCTTCTGCTGAATATATACTGGAAAGTGGGTGCTGAACATGAATGATATCCAAAATCAGCTTCCTTCCTATGCTTCTTGAAAGGTTCCATTTTAGACTTAGTAAAAGGAACCCCCATAATCCAGCAGTCTTCCATCAACTTTTCACCATTTGCACAGGCGCCCTATTGAAAAGACTATGAGAGTCCATGTATTTTTGCTGAATTTACCATCTTTCATCCTAAATCCCGCTTCTTTTTAGATGATGAATTCAGGCTTACTTTTTGCCAGGATCGGTTCTTTAAGAGGAACTTCTTCTCCTGATATTATATCAAGCACAGAAGATGCCTCATCAAACCATGAATCCGGAGCTTGGGCTCCCCAGAATGTCTGGCGTCTTGGATCATTCAAATCCCAATGAATCGGTTCGGTATCCGGGTCAGATGTTAAGTAATCCCCATTGTATAATTCGATCCTGTGACCATCCGGATCTCTTAAATATAGGAAGAATGCATTGGATAGGCCATGCCTCCCTGGGCCGCGTTCGATTGACTTTGCATATCCAAGAGATGCCAGTACATCACAAGCATGGATAAGTGCAAGCGGGTCAGGCAGAAAGAAGCCTACATGATGAAGTCTTGGACCGATACCGTTCATGAATGCCTGGTCATGGACCGTTTGCTTTCTATGTAGCCACGTTGCCCATAATTTGCCCGACTCATCCACAGTATCTTCCGAGCAGGCAAAACCTAATTCTTTCATATAAAAGTCAGAGGCTTTTTGCACATTTGGCACACAACAATTCACATGATCGATTCTTTGGACCCTCGAACCCCTATGCATATCATATCGTTGCAGCAATCTCTCGGCTTTATCCATTTTGTAAAAAAACTCCACTGGCAATCCTGAAATATCCTGAACTCGCAGTGACTTGCCTAGTGCATGCTGTGTTCCTTCCTGCATCCACTTCATTTTCATTCCCTTGGACAGAAAGAAAGATTCCAACCCTTCAAGGTCTTCCTCTTTTTCAACCTTGTATCCTATTGCTTCAACGCTTGGCTTTTCTGCCTTTTGCAAGATAAGCGAATGATGATGCGCTTCCTCTAAACCCCGTAAATATATGTGGTCATTCGTTCTTTCCGTTTCAATAAAACCTAAAGCATCCACATAAAAGGCTCTTGATTTATCTAAATCTGTTACATTAAGTATCGTTCTCGCAACACGAATAATAGAAAAATTCATAGTATTCTCCCCTTCTTTAATGAACCCGGATTATTTTTCAGCAGAAGAAACGGCATTTTGTTTTACGTCGCCAAATTTCGGAATGTGATGTTCTCCAATTGCCACGTGGATAACTTGTGTTTCCGTATAGAATTCAAAGCTATAATGGCCGCCTTCACGTCCTACCCCACTATATTTCGATCCTCCAAAAGGAATCCGCAAATCCCTAACGTTTTGGGAATTCACCCAGACCATCCCACTATCGACAGCTTGAGCAAACCTATGTCCACGTTTCATATCATTGGTCCATACATAAGCAGCTAGCCCATACTTTACATCATTAGCCATTCTCAATACTTCCTCTTCAGTCTTGAAAGGAATGACTGCCATGACTGGTCCAAAAATCTCTTCTTGTGCCACCGTCATATCATTTGTACAGTTCAAAAGAAGCGTCGGGGCAATATAATTCCCTTCCTTGAATGCACTTGGTATGGCACCGCTTACAATTTCCGCCCCTTCATCTTTTGCTATATCCAGATATCGGGAGACATTATTAAAATGGTTACGATGGATCAGCGGTCCGATTTCCGTGTCTGGATCCATTGGGTTTCCAATCTTGATATTATGAACACGTTCCTTCAATTCTGCCACGAACTGGTCTATTATCGATTCATGGACAAATAATCTGGAATTGGCTGTGCAGCGCTCCCCATTGAACGAATAGATTCCCCATACCACTGAATCCAGGGCCTTTTCTAAATCGGCATCTTCAAAAATGACTGCTGGTGATTTACCGCCGAGTTCCATGGAAAAACGTTTCATTGTATCTGCACCATTTTTAATGATTTCAGCGCCGGTTGTCGTTTCTCCGGTAAAGGATATCAATTGGACTTCAGGATGGGCAACCAAGGACGCCCCCGCTGTCTCCCCAAAACCGTGAACAATATTGAATACGCCTTTTGGCAGACCGGATTGATCAATGATTTGAGCTAATTTATTGGCAGTCAATGGAGACCACTCCGCTGGTTTAAGGACACATGTATTTCCTGTAGCCAGGGCCGGGGCGATCTTCCAGGTTTCTAACATGAAAGGTGCATTCCAAGGAGTGATTAATCCTGCCACTCCTATCGGTTTATGAATCGTATAATTGATGAAGGTGTCATCCACTTGATATGACTCTCCTATCAGCCTGCTTTTCACCATTTCAGAATAAAAACGGAAATTCTCCGCTCCCCTTGCCGCTTGTTTTTTTGTCTGGCTAATCGGCAACCCTGTATCCAGTGATTCCAAAAAAGAGATTTCTTCGGCATTTTCTTCAATTAGATCAGCAATCCTATTCATATACTTCAATCTTTCTTCCACTTTCATCGTTCTCCATGGGCCATTATCGAATGCAGCTCTTGCGGCGGCGACCGCTTGATCAATATCCTCTTTAAACCCTTCTGCCACATTATTGATTGCTTGATTATTAAAAGGGCTTAGATTTTCAAATGTTTTTCCTGAGATACCATCGACAAATTGACCATTGACGTAATGCTTCACATCCTGCACGGGAAAAGTTTGCATGATAAATCCTCCTTTAAAAATTAATTCGGGAAGATGACAAAAATCGTTTGGATTTGTGCAATCTTCCCCTAGCCATTATGACTGGATTTTTTGGTCAATCAACCCGTATGATTGAAGGGTTTCACGCAGTTCTTTTTCCAATGGTTCCGAAGGCGGTCCCATAGGCGGCCTTAATGCCGGATTGATTTTCCCCATCATCCCCATCGCAGCTTTTAATGGTCCTGGATTGGTTTCTTTAAACAAAACATCATTCAATGGCATTAATTTGTAATGGAGGTCAAGCGCCTTATCTACATCACCCTCCACCCAAAGGTTATAAATGTCCGCCACTTCTTTAGGAGTGATATTGGCAGTAGCACTTATATGTCCTGCCCCTCCAATAGCCAACATTGGATAGCATAATAATTCAATGCCAGAATATAAGAGAAAATCCCTTCCGCAATTCAATAAGACACGGTTCACATGTTCGAAATCTTTATTAGATTCTTTTACACCAATAATATTTTCACAATCTTCAGCAAGACGTGCCAATGTCTTCACTTCTAAATTCGTCGCCGTTCTTCCGGGGATGTTATAAACGATCAGCGGGATATCAACAGCATTGGCTACGGTTTTAAAATGATTATAAAGTGCCTGTTGATTCGGTTTATTGTAATAAGGTACGATGACTAAAGCAGCATCCGCGCCCATTTCCTGTGCCCTTTTTGTCAAATGCAACGTTTCTTTCTGATTGGCAGATCCGGTACCTGGTGCAACTGGAACACGGGCTTTTGCTGCTTTAATTGCCGTTTCCATCACTAATTCCCGTTCCTCAATCGTAAGTGAACTCGGCTCGCCTGTAGTCCCGCATACCGAAATTCCATGGGAACCGCTTTCAATATGCCAGTTTACTAGATTTTCAATGGCCTTTACATCGACTTCCATCTTGTCATCAAAGGGAGTGATAACGGGTGCGATGGATCCTCTTAAACGACTTTTGATTTCCTCGTACATTTTTTCTACCACCTTTTTATTATTTGAATATTCCGAATAATCTAAGTGAAAAAATCGGCTTTGCTTTTATCAATAATCAATCGACTATAATAAAACAAAGCCTGGGTCATCAAAGTGCCTGATCTTGATTAGTTTCCGCCCTTTGCTTGAAAGTGCTTATCGCATTCAGTTTATGCTTTCTCACCAATGATTCAATTTCTTCAAAAGATGCTTTTTCCTTTAGGAGCTTTATGATGCTTTCATGTTCGCGAATCGATTGGACTGCGCGTTGCGGCACCATGGTGAACATGGACTTTCTGACTCTATTCATTCTTTGTTGTGCCTGTTTGATTTCCTCCATTAAAAAGGAGTTGCCGCACTTTTCATAAATTTCCGCATGGAAACATTCGTTTAATTTACCAAACAGCTCTAATTCAAAGTTATGGAGGGCTTTTTCCATTTCATTGTTTAAATTAATTAGATTTTCAAAATCATGATCATTCATGGTTAAAGAACTGAGTGCAGCTGCATATCCTTCAAGCAGAGATAAAACAGAAAGAGTTTCAATGTATTCGCTCTCATTTATGCTTGTAACCACCGCTCCACTATAAGGCTTATATTGAATAAGGCCGTCAGATTCCAGTTGCCTGATCGCTTCCCTGACAGGAATCGGACTTAAACTAAGTTCTTTTGCCGTTTGATCGATAATGATCCGCTGTCCAGAACCATATGTTCCATCCAAAATTAATTTACGAAGGTGCTCATAAGCTAGTTGCTTTTTGCTGGGGTTTTTGCTTTTCTCTTCCATATTTCCATCATATATGAAATCATATATGATTGCAATCGATTTTCATTAAAAATCATATATGATTTTCCACAATGCTTGTTTTGCATATATGGATGATCTGTGCCTATGAATAGACTGAATGTATCTAGAAAATCCGGCAGCCCACCTTTTCCTTTACAATGGTGAAGTGAACTAAGATGCAATGTCCCGCCTTCTTCACGTATCGAAATATAATCCAACTAAAAAAAACCTGCAGACTCAGTCTGCAGGTTTTTAATAAATTAGGCCATTTTTGAATTAACGAATGAATGTATTCTTTCAACGGCTGCTTCCAGCAGCTCCAGAGAAGTTGCATAAGAGAGTCTGATGTTATCAGGTGCACCGAACCCTGAACCTGGAATAACAGCCACTTGAGCTTCTTCAAGCAATGCAGTCGTAAAATCTTCGACATTGCTATACCCTGTTAATTCAACTGCACGTTTAACGTTCGGGAATAAATAAAATGCCCCTTGTGGTTTAATGCAGCTTACGCCTGGAATTTCAACCAATTTATCATAGATTTTATTCAAACGGCCTTCAAATGCTTGACGCATTTCCTCAACAGGCTCCTGTGTACCTTCATAAGCCGCAATCGCACCATATTGAGCGGTTGTGGTTGGGTTGGATGTGCTATGGCTAGCAAGGTTCGCCATTGCTTTAATGATGGATTCATCACCGGCTGCATAACCTATTCTCCAGCCAGTCATCGAGTGCGATTTAGAAACACCATTGATGATGATCGTTTGCTTTTTCAATTCAGGTGAAATCTCTGCAATGGATGTATGTTTAGCATTTCCATAAACCAATTTTTCGTAAATTTCGTCGGAAACGATCAAGATATCATGAGCCAGGCAAACTTCCCCGATAGCCGCCAATTCTTCCCTGGAATAAAGCATGCCCGTTGGATTGCTTGGAGAGTTGATGATAACCGCTTTCGTTTTATCGGTAATTGCTTGTTCTAATTGTTCTTTCGTGATTTTATATTGATTTTCTTCCGTACCGACTATATAAACCGGCTTACCGTCAGCAAGCTTGATTTGCTCAGGATAGCTCACCCAATATGGTATCGGAACAATGACTTCATCTTCTTCATCCAGGATAGCTTGAAACAATGTGTACAGCGAGTGCTTTGCACCTGAGCCAACTGCAATTTCAGACGGTTTGTAATCCAAGCCCTGATCACGCTTCAATTTAGCCGCAATTGCTTCTTTTAACTTCGGCAGACCAGCGGATGGCGTGTATTTAGTTTGACCTTCATTCATGGAAAGAAGTGCTGCATCTATGATATGTTTGGGCGTATTATAGTCTGGTTCACCTGCACCCAAACCAATTATATCTAAACCTTGGGCCTTAAGTTCCTTTGCTTTTGCCGTAATGGCCAATGTTGTTGATGGCGTTAATGACTGAACACGGTTCGCTAATTTCATTTTAAATTTATCCTCCATTCTAAATGCTTCGATAATACTTTAGCCATTCCCCAGTTTTAAAATCATAATAGTCATAATTAAAGCGCTCGGATTCATCAAGATACGTTACTTCCCAAAGCGGGACGTTCTTTTCCATGCCTAGCTTAACCGAAATGATTTTTTGGGGATTTAGCTTTTCTTTGACAATGTTCATGATTTCTTTTTTTGATTTACCATCTTTATAGTTTTCCACTACTATTTCTTTCTTCTTGTCCTCAGGAAGCCAGACTATTTTTTTAGCCCCTTTTTCCCCCTTACCAATGATGACAGAGTATGAATCCTGCCCATTATAAAGGTAGAATTCTTCCATGGTAACAAGGCCGCCCTCTTCCTTTGCCTTTTTAAAAGCCTCATTACCAGCCTCTTTTTTAGGCTGCAACGCTTTAATATATGCCCCGCTGACAAATCCGATAAAACAAAGGACTAGGATAGAAGCAATAATCAACCATTTTTTCAAAGCTGCTTTTCCTTCTTTCTATGTACGATAAATTGTAAATATCGCTTTTTCTTGATCTTGGGAATCCAATGCCAGACCGAACATCAAATCATCTTTTTTCAATGTTCGGTTCAAGGAATCCACAATTTTATACAGATCAGGAGAATGTTGCAACCTGACTGTTGAAATTACTTCGATTTTACTTTCCATGAAAATGCCCCTCCATTTTAATAAATTGTCAACAACCACTGGTATGAATAGGATTTGAAGGCTTTACCACCTATCACATTATACCAGTTCAGTGGTTATTTTTCTTTATAAATTCATAAAAATTCCTGGATTAATGAATTATCAAGATCCTTTAAATCCACTCTTCTATCATTTCAGCCATTTCTGAAATAGTGCCTTGGTGCCAGTCCACTTTCGGAATGGCCTTTTGAAATTCAGTTCCATATTTAGCAGTGATGATGCGGCGATCAAGTATAACCAAAATCCCTTTATCTTCTGGAGTGCGTATAAGCCTGCCGAAACCTTGTCGGAACCTTAATAGGGCTTCGGGTAATGAATACTCAGAGAATGGATTGCGTCCCTGCTTCTCGAGAAGTTGGCATTTTGCAGCTGTCACTGGTTCATCCGGTGGCGAAAAAGGCAGCCTGACAATGATTAAACAAGATAAATCCTCGCCAGGGATATCGACGCCCTCCCATAGGCTGGTTGTCCCAAACAGGACCGCTTTCTCGAAGTTTTGGAAATTCCTGAGCAGCCTCATCCGGCTTCCGCCAGAAATCCCTTGTGCAAACAGGGTGAACTCATCCAGAACACCACAATCTTTGACCGAATGATAGGTTGCCCGCAGCATTTCATGCGAGGTGAATAATACCATCATTCTCCCTTTCGCTGCCTGAGCGGCAGCAATAATATGGTTTGCCGCGGTTTCGGAGAATTCCTCCACCGATAAACAATTGATATCTGGTAGATCATTTGGAACCAGTACCTTTACGAGTTTCTTATACGGAAAGGGTGATGGAAAACTTGCTGTCTGCATAGGCTCATTCTCTAATCCGAGTTGTTCCTTAAAATACTTAAAAGAATCCTTCACCATAAGGGTTGCCGATGTCATGACCACACTTTTTTGGCGCCCGAAATAGGAATCCCATAGCCGTTTACTGCCTGCAATCGGCTGAACCGTCAAAGTCACCCCATGCTGAGGTGCTGCATTCGTATAATCAAGCCAATAAATATTTTCTTCATGCGGCTTGATGAAAAACTCATGCAAGGAGTCCCTGGTATCCTGTAAATGTCCAAGCAGCACCTCGATATCATTCAAGTGAAATAATGAATTTTTCCCTAATGGGGACTCATTATTCAATAAAAGGGCCAATCTTTTCTCTAACTCCGTGATGATGTATCCTAATAAATCCACCAACCGCTCAGCGACAAGAATCGCTTTTCCCCATCTTCCGTCATCTATTTTGAATGAAAGCCGTTTTGGACTTACAGAACGTGAAAGTTTATCCGCCTGATTGGAAAGGTAATAAAAAAGCTGTTCGAATTCATACGAAAAATCACTAAGCTTCTGATCCAATTCATGTGAAGATCTCCCGTCCGTCAGTCCGTTATTCAAAAGCATCCTGTCCAATTTATATAATAATTGCTTTTGATCTGATGTCCCCAGTCTGTTCAAAATCGTCTTCACCGAAATGTAATTAAGCCTGCTCCCAAGCTGTTTGGATGCAGCCTGTTCCAAATGGTGTGCTTCATCGAGAACCAAATACCCTTTTTTGGGAATCAAGGCGTCTTCCGTAAGAAGATCCGTCATTAAAAATGAATGGTTAGTAATGATGATATCCGCCTTTGCAGCTGTTTTTTTTGCCCGTTCAAAAAAATCCAATTCAAGCCAGGGCTGTTTTAAACCGGCGTATGTAAGACCATCACTTTGAAGCCTATTCCAAAATAGCTGACCGCCGCTTGTAAGGTTCAATTCATCTTTATCACCTGTTACGGTCTCAGTGAGCCAAACCAATATCTGCATTTTCGTTAAGGCCGTTTCATAATTATCTTCCTTTTCACGCAAAGCCCTTTCGAACTTTGCCAAGCTCAAATAATTGCTTCTCCCCTTCAGTAAAACAGCTTGAAAGGTAAAAGGAAGGATTTTCTTAAGCTTAGGAACCTCGTTTTGAAGTAGTTGGTCCTGCAACTGAAGCGTATACGTCGAAACGACGACAGGTTTTTGATGTTTTTTTGCAAAATAAACGGCAGGAAGCAGATAACCTATCGATTTACCAATACCGGTTCCAGCTTCAATGATTGCATCCTGGCTGGTTTCGAAAGAATTGTGAATCAGGTTCATCATATCAAGTTGTCCGCTTCTTACTTCGAATGCAGGGAATGCACTTTGGAGCATGGCTATTTTTTCCTCATTGTCGAGCGGGAATTTAGACCCCGTGTCTTTATGATCACCTTCATGTTCAGCCTTTTTAAAGGCAAGGCCCCTATAAGTAATTAGATCAGGTGAATGGACTTCTGCTTTAGCAAGTTTGCTTGCAATGCAAGCATCTATTAATTCGGAAACCTCACTTTGTAAGGAATAAGATAATCGATACAACTGTTTAAGTGTCATGACTGGAAGATTCATCAGCTTTTTTTTCAATTCCAACAATAATAAAGCGGTGGCATATGCATCACTATCCGCTTGATGGGGCCTGGAATGATCTAGGTTTTCTTCTTTAGCCAGCTGGTGCAGCTTATATCCATCGGATGTTGGTTTTAATATTTTCGCTAACTCCACTGTATCAAGGGTGGAACCATAAAACGGCTCAAACCCGCATCGCACTAGTTCTTCCTGTAAAAAAGATAAATCAAATAAAACATTATGGGCAACAAAACAAGCCCCTTCTATAAGCCGGGCAATATTTTCTGCAACATCTTCAAAGTCAGGTGCATTTTTTACCGTCTCGTTGCTTATTCCGGTCAATTCTTCAATAAACAAGGAAATTTCCTGTCCAGGGTGGATGAATGTCGAGTATTCATCCACGATTTGGTCATTCTCGATGACCACTCCAGCAAATTGAATAATCCTATCTCCTTTTTTCGGAGAATTCCCTGTTGTTTCCAAATCGACCACTACATATCGTTGCATCATGAATTGTACACCTCAAACTTCGCTTTCTCCACTTCCTGATGGAATTCTCTTATCTTTTTTATACCATAATAATCGTAATAAAGGAAACAAGCCGTTCATCAAAAGACGAAAAGGGCCGGCACCTATATGCATGTTTCATGCACATGTGCCGGCCCTCCGCTTACATGATTGTAGCTGCAGGTTCGTTTGAAATTAAATCAATGATTTTATTGTATTCATCCATGATCGCAACTTTTGGTCTGTGATCTCCCAGTTTATCCTCAGAAACCATCACATAAGAAATGATTATCACGATATCACCCGGCTGCACCAGTCTAGCTGCCGCTCCATTCAAACACACGACACCGCTACCCCGTTCACCCGCAATCACATACGTTTCAAGCCTTGCACCATTATTATTATTCACGATGGCTACTTTCTCATTAGGCAAAATCCCCACCGCATCTATTATATCTTCATCAATCGTAATGCTGCCTACATAATTCAAATTAGCTTCAGTTACCCGTGCACGGTGGATTTTTCCATTCATCATCGTTCGAAACATCTCAATTCCCCCTGATTTTATGATTCATTCTATATATAAGGTGATATTATCAATTAGTCTTGCATGCTTGAACTTTACAGCCATTGCAATGATGATGTTTCCTGCCAGTGATTCAAGTGGTTTAAGTTCCGGGTATTGATAGACTTCAATATAGTCAATCACGCCACTTGTTTGGGCAGTAATATGTTCACTAATTAGAGCCGTGACGGTAGCTGCATTTCTTTCACCTGATTCAACCGCCTCTTTGGCCTTCAATAAACTTTGGTACAGCTCTTTAGCCTCCATGCGTTCTTGATCTGATAGGTTCACATTCCGCGAACTCTTCGCTAACCCATCTTCCTCGCGTACGGTATCTACAGCAACAAGCTGGATAGGGAAATTGAAGTCTTTGATCAGTCCATCTATCACGGCGACTTGCTGGGCATCCTTCTTACCAAAGTAAGCTCTATCGGGAAGGATGATATTGAAGAATTTCGTTAAGACTGTCGCTACACCATCAAAGTGTCCAGGCCTTTGTCTCCCGCATAAAACATCCGTCCTGCTTTGGACAACAACTTTCACAGAAGGTTCTTCACCGTACATTTCATGGACTGTTGGATAGAAGAGATAATCCACTCCGCCATTGGCTGCGACATTTTCATCCCGTTCCAAATCCCGCGGATATGTTTCAAAATCCTCATTCGGTCCAAACTGCATCGGATTTACAAAAATACTCAATACCACAATATCATTTTCTTTGCGGGCCTTTTCCAAAAGGGTTGCATGCCCCTCATGCAAAAACCCCATTGTCGCTACATAGCCAATGCTTTTGTGATTGTTTTTTTCCTCTCTAAGTGCCAATTGCAAATCAGCTGCTGATGTAAAAGTTTTCATCTTTTTCCTCCGTAAAGTTCAGAAAGCTGCTCTTCCTTCATCGTGAATGTATGTTCTTCCGACGGAAAATCTTTAGATTTCACTTCATTCACAAAGCTTGTAATCGATTGCCCAATCAGTTCATTTGCATCTCCATAAACTTTTACGAATTTCGCTAGCCGGTCTACCCCATACTTGATGACATCATGGTAAACGAGGACTTGACCATCCGTTTCTGCACCTGCTCCAATTCCAATGGTTGGAATTTCGAGGTTCCGTGTGACGAGTTCCCCCACTTGATATGGAACACATTCAAAAACTACTAGCATCGCCCCTGCCGCTTCACACTTTCTCGCATCTTCCAAGAGTTGTGCTGCACTTTCTGCATCTTTTCCTTGCACTTTATATCCTCCCAGAACGCCGACGGATTGAGGAGTCAAGCCAAGATGGGCTACAACCGGGATGCCTGCCTTAGTCAATGCTGATATTTTTTCAACAACATCATCCGCTCCCTCGAGCTTCACGGCATCCGCATGACCTTCCTGCATGATCCGGGCTGCATTCTTCAGTGTTTCATCCATAGATAGGTGATAGCTCATAAAGGGCATATCCGTCACGACAAATGTATTTGGTGCCCCGCGTTTTACTGCCTTTGTATGATGGATCATGTCATTCACCGTAACTGGAATCGTTGAGTCATACCCCAATACGACCATTCCTAAAGAATCACCGACTAAAATCATGTCTACACCTGATTGTTCGGCTAACTTTGCTGACGGGTAATCATAAGCCGTCAGCATGACAATCTTCTCTTGATTTTGTTTCATCTTCAAAAAATCTCCGGACAATTTCATTACGTTTCCTCCTTTTAATGGAGGAGATGAAAACATCAGCGAAAACTGGTGTCTATACATTCATGCGCAAAAAAAGGACTGACTAAAAAAGTATCTGTTTCGCTACGAAAAATGGCATGAAAAGCCACAATTCGATCAATAAACAGCACTTAGCTTTTTAGTCAATCCCTTTGTTTCATCAGAAGTTTCATCCCTCCGTCCCAGTCCAGTTCTCTGGATCAAGGCAGATTTTCAAATAATTTGGTATTTATGGGGGTGCAGTTCACATGAGATACTGCCCACTTGCATTATATCAAGCAAAATTGAAATTTTCTATTTAATTTTCACGAATTTGACAAAAATCTACTGAATTTCAATATCAGCAGAATATATCGAATGTACGGTACCTTTTCCGTCTTCGAGAAGTAAAACGCCTGAATCCGTTATGCCCAATGCTTTTCCGACAATCGTGTCATTAACGGTACTGGCTTTGATTACCTGTCCAAGACTGATCGCATAACTCTCCCATAAATCCTTTATAGGCATGAACCCTTGATCTAAATAGAGTTCGTACAGATTTTCAAGACGAAATAATGCTCGTTGAATGACCTTGGACCTTGAAATCGTCCCTCCACTTTCAATGAGTAGGGAGGACGCTTTTTCCTGCAGTTCTTCAGGAAAGTCCTCCAATTGCTGATTGATATTCATTCCAATTCCGATAATGACAGAATGGATTCTATCTGACTCCGCCTGCATCTCCGTCAGGATGCCCACCACTTTCTTGCGATTCACCAAAATATCATTCGGCCACTTTATCTGCGGCTTCAAATCAGTGGTATCCTCTATAGCCTGAGCTACAGCGACCGCGGCCAATAATGTAAGTTGTGGCGCCTCATGAATCGGAATTTTCGGTCTTAGGATCAGACTCATCCATATCCCGCTGAATTTTGGGGAATGCCAAGATCTCATTAGCCTACCTTTGCCGGATAACTGCTCCTCGGCAACGACGAGGGTTCCCTCCTGAACGCCTTCATTTGCTAGTTGATGCGCAATTTTTTGAGTGGATTCAACAGTTTCCTGATAATGGATCATCTTGCCGATCGTTTTTGTTTCCAAGCCAAGTTGTATTTCGCTCTCGGACACTTTTTCCGGCGCCGATATGATCCGGTAGCCTTTTTTCCTAACAGCTTCGACATTATACCCTTCACTGCGCAGGTCTTCTATATGCTTCCAGACCGCTGTGCGCGAACAGCCAATGTATTCAGCAATTTCCTGACCGGATATAAACGCACCATCCGCTTTTGAGAGGGCTTCCATCAGCTTTGTTCTTAACTCAGATTGCATTTCACCAGCCACCTCTTAATTTCTTCTTTATCATTTCTTAATTCTTCATTCAAGACAGCCTTCAATATTTTTTCCAAGTATTCCTTGACCCATGGACCTGGCTTTTCTTGATGCCAAATCAATAAATCCGTCCCCGTGACGGCAAGATCCGACATTTGTTTTATAATAAGTTCATTGTAGCGTTGGTGTGCATTCTCTTCAGCATCCGATACATTCCCGGCATTCAGTGCGGCTCTGACTTTAGCAGCTTGTACCGTTATGCCATGACCTGCCTGAAATACATCGATGGCTGATGGTTCCTTACTCTTCAGCAGCTTTATCGTACGTTGAACGTTTCTTATAGTTTTCAATGGCAGCTTCCATGCCCTCAAAGCCTCTTCGATTTCTTGATCCTTTGTGTGAATCATGATGATAGACCATATTTCTGCTGCATTCAGTTGATGAAGCGGCAGGTTCAGTAAGTCCATCAGATGATCTTTTTTACTTGAGAATAGAGGCAGGTATTGATATAATCCGCTTTCCAGCAAGAGTGAGAGAGCCTTTATCTTATTGGATCCGGCCGCTAGTTTCTCAAATTCAACCAGGATTCTTTCGACAGCGATTTCACTGATGTTCTGAGCATTCTCTTTAAGGGAATCAAAGGTTTCTTGATCCAATTCAAAATCAAGTTGACTGACGAACCTTAAAGCACGCATCATTCTCAATGCATCTTCATGAAACCTTTCATGCGGGTTACCAACTGTGATAATCCTTTTTTGTGCCAAATCGCGCTTACCATTAAATGGATCGATGATCTTTCCGGTCTTATCCATTGCTATTGCATTCATGGTAAAATCTCTTCTTTGCAAATCTTCGGTCAAAGAACGGACAAACTTTACGGCATCGGGCCTGCGAAAGTCCGAATACCCGCTTTCCGTTCTAAACGTCGTAATTTCGTATGTACCCGTATCCGTAATGACAAGCACTGTACCGTGGTCGATTCCGATATCAGCCGTATTAGGAAAAATCCTTTTGATTTCCTGGGGTGTTGCGGAAGTAGCGATGTCCACATCGTTTATTGGCCTGCCAAGGATATCATCCCTTACAGAGCCGCCAACGAAATAAGCCTCATATCCTGCTTCTTCAATCAATTCCAGAATGGGTACTGATTTCAAGAATAATCGATCCATCAGCGTCTCCTCCCTATTCCATGGATTTACCTTCAAGTGCTTGAATGTAGATGGCTTCATACTCTGACATAATCGTATCACTATGGAAATCAGTATTGGCCCTTTCCAGCGCAGCTTCAGAAAAGCGTTTATGCAAACTCGGGTCGCTTAAAAGTCCAACCGCTTTTTCAGCAACCATTTTGACATCTCCCAATTCACAAATATAACCGGTCTCCCCATCAACGATGACTTCAGGTATTCCCCCGATATTCGTCCCGATACAAGGAACTCCACATGCCATCGCCTCGAGCAGCACAAGTCCGAAACTCTCTTTTTCCGATAACAGGAATATCAAATCACTGATTGAATATAATTCCGCAAGGTTATCCTGCTTACCAAGAAACAAGACCGCATCATCGATTCCAAGATCTTTAGCCAATTTCAATACGGTTGTCACTTCCGGCCCGTCTCCTACGAGCAGTAGCTTTGCAGGCATTTTCTTTTGAGTTAAATAAAACGCCTGGATGACATCTTTCACTCGCTTGACCGAACGGAAATTTGAAACATGTATGATCACTTTTTCATCTTCCCTGATTCCGTATTCATCCTTAAGGTAATCTGAATCGGATTTATGGTACTCTCTTTCATCAATGAAATTATAAACGGTTTTGATTTCCTTATCCGGCGCGATTAATTCGTGCGTTTGCTGAACAAGGGAATTAGATACTCCTGTAACGACATCTGATTGCTCTATGCCGAATTTAATCAAATTGGTCAATGAGGGATCCTGGCCCAAAACGGTGATATCCGTACCATGCAGTGTCGTTACGATCTTTACTTTATTACCTGACATCTGCTTTGCAAGGATCGCACAAACAGCATGTGGAATTGCATAGTGAACGTGAAGGATATCTAATTTCTCCCGTTTTACGACATCCGCCATCTTGCTCGCAAGCGCCAAGTCATATGGCGGATATTGAAAGACTGAATATGAGTTCACTTCAACCTGGTGATAAAAAATATTACAGTACATCTTATTTAAGCGAAAAGGGATGCTTGAAGAAATGAAATGTATTTCATGTCCTTTTTCTGCAAGCATCTTACCTAATTCAGTTGCTACGACACCAGAACCCCCAACTGTCGGGTAACAGGTAATTCCAATTTTTAATTTCATAAGATTATTATTCTCCTAACAAGTCGGCATCGATCAGTAACGGTTTTTTTGTCATGAATCCCTCCGCAAAGGCGACACCCACTTCTTTGCCAAACATCCGCTCCCGTGCCTCTACAGTCTCGATATAGCCATTAACTAACGGTGTTTCTACAGATACCTGACTTTTTTCGAATTGGCTCCCATATGCCCTAAGGCTATCCAGCTTTTTCGATATTGTAGACGTGATATCCACGACGAAGTCCGGTTTGTGAAACCCATTGATCATATAATAGTGCATATTTTGGATACGATGGGAATCCAGACCTTCTTCTTCCATATACTTTCTTACTCCTGCCGAAAAAACTGCTTCCTCGACTAATTTGGCACAGTTACCATGATCGGGATGGCGATCTTCCAAAAATGGTGCAAATACAAGTGCAGGTTTATATTGGCGAATGACCGTGATGATTTGGTTTATGTATTCCGCCTTCATGTATAGTCCCCTGTCGGGTAGATCAAGGGAAATCCTCTTCACCCCAAGGATTTCAGCAGCCTTATCGGCTTCCTCTTGCCGCAGTGGAACGGTTCCATTGGACGACATTTCAGCTTTTGTCAAATCACAAATGACAATTTTCCTGCCTTGTTGCACATATTTAGCGATTGTGCCACCCATACCGATTTCAACATCATCAGCATGTGCCCCGAAAGCCAGGATATCTATATTACTTTTGTTTATCATTTATCTCACCTTGTTTTTGCCGTAGTTTTAGCCAGTCCATATACCCATGTTTCAAACCTTGTATGAGCACTTCTGCAGTGCCCATATTTGTTGCCAAGGGAATTTCATATACATCTGATAGGCGGATAAGCGCAGATACATCAGGTTCATGCGGCTGTGAAGTTAAAGGATCGCGGAAAAATAGGACCATGTCCATTTCCCCGCGTGCAATCATTGCACCTATTTCCTGATCTCCGCCAAGAGGTCCTGAATGAAAACGATGGACAGGCAGTGATACTTCTTCCATGATTCGTTTCCCAGTCGTACCTGTTGCAAATAATTCATGCTGCTCAAATACATCTTTATAGGCTGTAACAAATTGAATGATATCTTCTTTTTTCATATCATGGGCAATTAAGGCAATTTTCATCGTAAATCCTCCTGATCCCTATTCAATAATATTTTCCAAGCCGTATACAAGAACATCCAATTTCATGACGGTATCGACAGCAAGTTTGACTCCTGACATGAAGGAAGCTCGATTAAAGGAATCATGCCTAACCGTCAATAGCTCTCCATCACTTCCGAAAAGCACCTGTTGATGGGCAACGAGTCCCGGTAGACGGACACTGTGGATATGCATGCCATCTACATTTGCACCTCTTGCCCCCTGGATGGTTTCTTTTTCATTAGGGTGCCCCTGTTGTTTTGTTTCACGTACCGCTGCAATCATGTCTGCCGTTTTGGAAGCAGTTCCAGAAGGTGCATCCAGTTTTTGATCATGGTGCATTTCTATGATTTCCACATCCGGGAAATACTTTGCGGCCATTTGGGAAAACTTCATCATCAAAATGGCGCCAATTGCAAAGTTTGGCGCGATGATGCAACCAATGCCTTTTTCTTTTGTCAATGAATCCAGCTTTGCTAAATCTTCTTTTGTAAAACCAGTCGTTCCCACTACAGGGCGGATGCCATGATTAAGTGCCGTTTCGGTATGGAACATGCCCACTTCCGGTGTGGTCAAATCGATCAATACGTCTGCCTCTACAGAAGAAAAGCATTCATTTATATCAGAAAAAACCGGTGCTTCAATCCCGTGAAAACCTTCTATTGCGGAAAGGCTTTCCCCGTTATGCTTGCGATCTATGACAGCCGCCAATTCAAACCCTTCTGTACTATGTACAAGCTTCACCGCTTCATTTCCCATTCTGCCTCGTGGACCTGCTACAATCACTTTCACTTTACTCATCTTTACCTTCCTCCTCCATTTCCTCTTCTTTTCTTGTCCATCTATCTTTATCGCGGGTTGTGAATTTTTCCATGACCAAATCATGCGAGTTTTGAAGATCAATCCCTAAAGAATTGGCAAAACAAATCAACACAAAAAGCATGTCCCCCAATTCCGCTTCAATGGTATTCTCTTCCTCTGTCGCCTTCTTTGGTTTTTCACCATGGTAATGATTGACTTCCCTAGCCAATTCCCCAAGTTCTTCAGACATGCGGGCGAGCATGGCCAGAGGGCTGAAATATCCTTCTTTAAATTGTCCTATGTATCGGTCGACTTCCGCTTGCATTTGTTGGATCGTCTTTTGCTTTTCCATATGAGTCACCCATTCTTGATTTTCGTTTTCAAACATCATACCTTCTCCATGTTAGCTAAAAGTGAAACAGATGACAACAGATACGTTTGGAATCAAAATTGCCCATAGTTGGTTAATTAGTTATAATAAGTAAATTAATGCTATGCAAACCTTTGGAGGTATGGGACATGCTTTTGGGCTTAAAATTGAAAAACATCATATTTATCCTTTTTGGGGCTGGAATATTCGCTTTTGGCCTTGTGCATTTTAACATGCAGAACAACTTGGCCGAGGGCGGATTCACCGGCCTCACCTTGATTATATATCAACTTATCGGGATAAATCCTTCTTATTCTAATTTGATTTTGAATATTCCCTTATTTTTAATCGGGTGGAAATATTTAGGGCGCACATCTTTCTTTTATACGATTATCGGAACGGTTGGCCTCTCCGTTTGGCTATGGGTTTTCGAGAGATACGAATTCGAAATCAATCTCGGTAATGATTTGATGCTTGTGGCATTGTTTGCCGGGGTCTCGGTTGGTGTCGGGCTGGGCATCATTTTTCGTTACGGCGGTACAACAGGCGGAGTGGATATCATTGCCCGTTTTGCCCATCGTTACTTAGGGATGGGCATGGGTCGGACCATGTTCATCTTTGATGCCGTCGTCATTGGCCTGTCCATCCTTACCTACCTGGATTACCGGCAAGCGATGTATACCCTCGTTGCCGTTTTTATAGGTGCCCGAGTAATCGACTTTATGCAAGAAGGAGCCTATGCTGCTAGAGGTGCAATGATCATTAGTGACAAAAACAAGGAAATTGCCGAAAAAATCATGAATGATATGGAGCGGGGCGTAACTGTATTAAGGGGCTATGGGTCCTTTACACGCAATGACCGGGAAGTCCTCTATTGTGTTGTTGGGAAAAATGAGTTAGTCCGCTTAAAAAATGCCATAACTTCTGTGGACCCTCATGCATTTGTATCAGTCAGTGAAGTTCATGACGTATTGGGTGAGGGCTTTACCCTTGATGAGAACAAGAATCCCATTGAAAGGTGATCCATTGACTGTACATACCGATTGAATGCAACCCTTATGAATGTTGCCCTGTCCAACTGAATTTTATTAGCAATGTGCAGCAAATACTCTTAAAAATGAAAAAAGGACCCCATCCCAAGATGGTGTCCTTTTCTCATTAATCTTCTTCCCTCATTCCTGTATACATAAGCAGAAGACGAACTAATTCCAGTACGGCTACAAGAGCGGCAGCAACATAAGTCATCGCAGCGGCATTTAATACTTTTTTCGTTTCCCGTTCTTCATCGTTCCGGATGACCCCGGCGGAAACGAGTTGATCCATCGCCCTAGAAGAGGCATTGAATTCAACCGGCAGGGTAATCACTTGGAACAATACAGCGGCTGCCATAAATACGATACCCGCCAATAGCAACCCAGAAATTGAAGCTAACATCCCGATTAAAATCAAAATCCAAGATATGTTAGAGCCAAAATTAGCTACCGGTACTAATGCATGACGGAAACGCAAGAATGCATAGGCTTCTTTATCTTGAATCGCATGTCCAACTTCATGGGCTGCTACCGCTACACCGGCAACTGAATGGCCGTGATAGTTATCCGATGATAAACGCACCGTTTTATCCCTTGGGTCATAATGGTCCGAAAGCATTCCAGGTGTCTCTTCGACCCTGACATTGAACAGTCCATTTTGATCTAAAATGGCCCGCGCCGTCTCAGCACCGCTCATACCGGAAGAGGCCGATACCTTTGAATATTTTTTATATGTGCTTTTCACTTTCATTTGTGCATAAATCGGGATTAAAATGATAATCGCCAAATAAATGAAATACATGGTATCCTCCTATAACTATTATTACTCTTAATTCTATGGATTGAAGGCAACCGTGTCAAATATAGTGTTCTCTTCCCCTGTCTTTTTAATCATTATGTTCTTTCCTTGGTTTTTCCCTATCACCTTTATATTTTCTCCAGCCTACATAAGAAAGCGTCATTATTATGATTGAGCCTGTCGATATGATGACCCACCAAAGGGAAGGATCTGCATCATCTTCACCCATATCATCAAAAATGGAAGTTAGTTCGTTTTGCAACGCATCCAGTTCCTTCTGACTTTCTCCATCACTGATTACCTCCGGACGGTATTGGTTGATGTATTGAATCCTCGTGTCCAGTTGCTGCATCGTTTCTTTAGAAAGGTCGACTTTCAAGCTTGGATATATCATTTCATATTGTGATAGGAATAAGTTCAATTGGCTATTGAAGGTAATTGTGTCTTGATTAATCGCGGCATTCTTTGTCTGCTGGAAAGAATTCATCATTTGGTCCTCCATCTCTGTCCAAAGAGGCTGATGGGTGGACTTGACCGCATCAACAACAAGCCGGAACTTTGTAACAGAATTAACCTTTTCGGAATCTCCCTTGTTCATATCCTTTATTGTCATCAACGCCTCATTATGAGCTACAGTGATAATTCGAAGTTCGTCCATGTCAAGGATCTGCTCTTTCGCTGTCTCTTTTAAAAACCGGTCAGAAAAAAACGTCAGCATCTTTTCCGAATCT
Organism: Peribacillus sp. YIM B13477; assembly: GCF_042787955.1. Lineage (NCBI taxonomy): Bacteria > Bacillati > Bacillota > Bacilli > Caryophanales > Bacillaceae > Peribacillus > Peribacillus sp. YIM B13477. Next base: position 511,946 of record NZ_JBHZPD010000001.1, on the reverse strand, counting down.
CCATATCGCTTCAACTTGGTCATTTCCAAGGCTCTATCGGAAATGTTATCTAATTGCTCCAAACTTGAAGAGGATTCTGCATAGACAGGGAAATGTAAGACGACAAATAAAACAGCAATGGTTAATATGAATTTTTTCAACATGCTACTCGTCCCTCCTCATATCTCTACTAAAACGATATGAAAGAAAAAACATGAGTAGACCTCGTTCAACATAAAAAAGTTAACCCTGCTTTTACAAAGCTGTATTTAGAGTTAACTTTTTAATGGATGATGGATAGGGTGGTCCGCTTTTTTCTATATCCAAAGTACCAGCCGACAAAAATGGATAGTATACTGAGCCAAAAAGTGAAATAACCTATCGATTTCATATATACCAATAAATCACGATAAATTGGCATCATTTCAAAAACATAATCGATTATGTCATTATGTATGGTCCAAATCGCAGCCACTATCAAATGCCAAGGTTTTATTCGATAAAATGGTGCATATAATACCCCTTGTATCGCCATCCCCAAATGAGAAGCCATTAACATATAACCTTCCCATGGCAATGAACCGGTTGTCACGAAGGTCATCAAATTCATTGCAACCGCCCATATTCCATATTTGAATAGTGTTATGATCGCCAACGCTTCCATAAGTCCGAAATTCCTTCTTAACAGGAACCCCAATAAAACAAATACAAAGAACAGGCTAGCTGTCGGGCTGTCCGGTACAAATGCCAAAAAAATCGCCGGAGTGTTTTCCAATTGACTACCGTACCAATAATATCCATAGGCAGTACCGAATATATTTATTAATAATAACAAAGCGAGCATTTGCCGGTTTGCAAGCAAACTGTAAATAACATTCATTCTTTTACCCTCACTTACATTCTCAAGTATATTCATTTTACAGGCCATCAACCAGAAAACCAAGTATTCATTTCAATTTCTTCTCATATACGCTTCAATTTACCAATAAAAAAGCCGACAACCGTAGTCGTCAGCTTCATTTACAGCCTATGAAAAAATTGATGTTGATGGCTATATTACTTTGTCGATAAACCAGATACAAATTCAGCTAATGTTTTCAGTTCTTCATCTGTACCTTTGAACATGCCAGCTGGCATGGCACCCTGGCCTTTGACTGCGATTTTAGAGATTTCTTCTGGACTTAAGCCTGTGTCAATTAAGCTTGGCGCTCCTGCTCCACCAGTTAACTCTGCTCCGTGACAGCTAATACAGCCACTGGAATCCATCAGTTTATACCCATCGCTCTCTTTATCAATGTCTGCACCTTCCACGATGGCTCCTTGCTTCTTGGAAGCTTCCCAATCGTGATGGGCTGCGGACTCCCATGTTAGATAGAAAACGCCGGCCATTGCCAATAGCATGAAGCCTACAGCAAAAGGACGTTTTGCCGGGCTCCGCTCTGGACCGCGATCTAAAAAAGGTGCCAAGAGCAGCGCTCCGAAAGCCAAACCAGGTATTACCAGTGCCCCGATTGCATTATAAGGACCTGAAGCATAGGTATACTTAAGTAATTGGTAAAGGAATAGGAAATACCAGTCTGGCAGCGGAATGTACGCTGTATCTGTAGGATCTGCTATCCTTTCCAATGGTGACGGATGTGCGATTGTCAGGCAAAGGTAGCCTACAAGAAATACAGCTCCTACCATCCATTCTTTTAAAAGGAAATTAGGCCAAAATGCTTCAGTTTTCCCAGGATATTCTGAATAATCTTTCGGAATATTCGGTTTACGGTCCGCGGAGATACGCGAGTCACCTACGAATTTCATACCTTTCCCACGATGCATTGAACAATTCCCCTCCTTTATGAAAAGGTTTTTTTGGTTTTTGGTTCACCATTCTTTTATAGCGGACCTGAAATACCTTGTTTTCGGATCATCAGGAAATGAGCCGCTAGTAAAGCAAATAATGCTGCTGGCAGGAAGAATACATGAATTGCAAAGAATCGTGTCAATGTCTGTGCTCCAACGATGGTTGGATCTCCTGCTATCAATGTCTTGAGTGCCGGTCCCATCAACGGTACCGATTCGACAATTGTCAACGTAACTTTCGTTGCGAATAGCGCTTTCATATCCCATGGCAATAAATAACCAGTCAAGCCTAAAGCCAGCATGATGAAGAAAATCAATACGCCGACCATCCAGTTCAATTCACGCGGTTTTTTGTAAGCTCCCTGGAAGAAGACACGAAGAGTATGTAAAAACATCATAACGATAACTAGACTTGCTCCCCAGTGATGCATACCACGGACAATTTGACCGAAGGCAACTTCATTTTGCAAATAATAAACAGATTCCCAAGCGTTTTTAATGTCCGGGACATAGTACATCGTCAAGAACATGCCTGACAAGATTTGGATGACCGTAATAAAGAAAGTTAACCCACCAAAACAATATACGAATGCAGAAAAATGATGTGCGGGGTTAACATGTTCAGGAACCTCATGGTCAGCAATATCCCGCCATAACGGCGTAATATCTAAACGCTCGTCCACCCAGTCATATAACTTTGTTAGCAATGTTTACGCCTCCCCGTGCGGTTTTAGTTGACCCAAATAAAGTATTCCATCTTTTTCTTTCGTGTCAAAGACATCCAATGGTGAAACTGGCGGTGTCCCTTTCACATTCATCCCATCTTTCGTATACCTGCCGTAATGGCAAGGACAGAAAAATTGATTCGGATTAGTCTTATCCGTATTCCACCCTACCGTACAGCCTAAATGTTTACAGATTGGAGATAAAGCAACGATCTTACCATCATCCGTTTTGTAAACCCAAGCTGTATTTGTTTCTTCAGACTCATACCACCCATCGACCTGTTTAAAACTAAAGTCGACACGGGTTGGTTCGGTAGTGAGTTCACCAACCTTTTGCTTAGTTGCAACGTAATCCCCGCCTTTATCAGCTGATAATACAGGATCAATTGCAAACCTAACCATAGGCATCAACATACCGGCCGCCATAAATCCACCAACGCCAGTAAGTGTGTAATTAAGGAATTGACGTCGTGAAACATTATGCTTGCTCATGCGTTTTCCCCCCCTCTATTACTATACTGAGAGCCCAAAGGACCAATAAATAGCGACACTATAAAACTAGGACATTTCCATGATATCTCAATAATTTACCAAGGTCAATATTTGTAAAACCCAAAAGGTGGCAACTATGTGTCAAATAATGCGAAAAATCCTACTTTTTTTCATTTTTCCAATTATAAGAGAAAATATCAAGGATTTGGAGAACTTGCTGGTTAATCATTTCCCTTGCTTGTTCAATTTCAAGCCCCTCCAAGGGAATGGCAGGAATCCATACTAAATTATTTTCTAATTCCCGCTCTTCTTTTTTCCACCCGAAATCCGATGTAAGAAAGAAAACATGCTCGAAATCATTTTCTTTCACTTCATTGGCCCAACGCTTTAACCGTTCAACCTTATCCATTTCATCACTTAAATAATGAAATGTCGGCAATAAAAGAATTCTACCTTTCATCTGCTTTTCAATTTCCAAGCTTAAAATGGTAAGAAATTCATTCATTGAGCCCGTTTGCTTCATTTGCCCTTTAAAAGATAGGGGAACCAAAGGAATCAAAACGGTATCCACATACTCTTTTGATTGCATATACATGTCAAGATCTTTTGCTGTCCACTTCATGTTTTTTCTTCACTCCCGATTTTTGAATCAACTCCTTATCATTTTACCATTATTTTTATAACATCTTTACCATATACCCATAGTCTTTACAAAAATGTGGATTTTATCAATGTTTTATAAAAAATAAAAACCTTTCCTGTTTACGGAAAGGTCAATTTATTTCATCCAAGTACTTTCAATTGATTCAATTGTTCGGTTAAATCCTTAAATGCTTGTTCATCATGCTTATCAAGTGCTTCATCGATTTCCTTAAGAAGACGGTCCCTTTGAAAATACAACATGCTTCTTTCTAAAAATTGTTCAGCTAGGAGCTGATCTTTTTCATTCGATGCCGTCGATTTCGGCATGAAGGGATTGTGCTCGAGTACCGCTGCATATTGATAGGAAGAGTAAGACGATTTAAAATTAAGCTGAATATAAATGTCTTCGTCCCGATTTAAACGGATATCATGAAAAGATTTCTCTGCATCGGTCGTCATGATATTGGACTTATAGAACCGGAAAGGGACCTCATCCACACAATGTGTCGACATGATCAGTCCACGTGGGCAATATTGTGCATTTTCTACAAAATGGACCTTTTTCATCAGTTGATCATGACTCATTAAGTAATTCAATATCCACACGCATTCTCTTCGTTTCAGTTGATAATGATTTAAGAACCACCGAATAAAATCCTTCTTCTCATTCACAGAAACAGGGGCAGCCACCATGAATTCCCTCCTCTGTCTTGATTTAGTTTTATTTCACTTATCTACATTTCCTCTGTGCTTTCACCTAGCCGCTCCAAGATCATTGCATACTCATCATTCGCAGGATTCATATCAAGCAGCTTATTAAATACTTCTCTAGATGTGGCTCTGTCTCCTTCTTCAATTAAAAAGAAACCATAATCTTCAAGGAAATCTTGATTGCTCTTGAATGAATTATATGCTTTATGATAGCTGGTTAATGACTCTTTAAATTGTTCGGTATGCTGATAAGATACAGCAGCAATCCAGTCAAACTGAGGATCATCCTCTCCATATCGCCTTACTTCACCTATACACTCCAATACATCTTCATACCTTTCTTGGTGCATATACAATTTCAAAAGGGTGAGTGCAGCTTCCAGATATCCCGGATCAATGGCAAGTGCTTCTTTAAATAGATTTTCAGCCTCTTCGTCAAGCCCGCTTTTCAAGGCTATTTTACCACCGAAGAAGTAAAGTTCCTTATTGAATTCATCAGCCTTGATTCCTTCTTTGACCGTTTTCAAGGCATTTTCGAGATCTTCAAGATGTTCATAACTCTTTGCCAGGTACAAATATAGTGAATGATATTCATGATCTAATTCTTTCAGTTCAATAAACTTTCGTACGGCTGTCTCATAAAGACCTGCCTGAAAAGCTGTAAATGCATATTCAAATAGAGTATTGATTTCAAGTCCGTCCTTCAAGGCCTTCTCAAAGTACGGAAGGGCCTCCTCGAACTTGCCCGAGCTGCTTAATGCTTCAGCAAGCCTCTGATTGACATTAACACCAGCGATTTCTTGTTCCTGTTCCAAAACCTTTATGTAATTTGCAATGGCTTCCTGATCCCTGCCTTGATGAAAGAACAGTTCAGCTAGTGCAAAATCAATGATGACCTCATCTGGAAGCATTTCCTTAGCCTGCAGTAATTTCCGTTCGCTGACCTCATCCATCCCCTGCAATTGATATAGGTCCGCTTCCAAAAGCAAAGCACTTGGATATACTTCATCATCTGCACTTACTTTTTCAAGCATCAGCATCGCTTCATCTTCCTGGTCCATATCAATTAGGATTTCCGCCAACGAAACAATCAATTCTCCTTCATCGGGATAGAGTTGCAGCAGATGTTCAAAAAGATCCTTTGCCTCTTCCGCAAAGCCAAGCTGGAGCATTTCTTCGGCCAGCAATAAAATGTCCTCTGCTGACTCTGATGATTTAATTCGATTTATATGTTTAAGAGCTTCTGTTAATTCCCCTTTTTTTAAATGCTGTATAACTTGTTCCACTGTGTTCATTGTTGAATCCTTCCTTTTGCATGATAGACTTGGTCCCTAGTCATACACACTCACGCCATAATGTAACATACTCTGCCATTAAGAACAAAATACCATGTAATCGCGAGATGCATAGTAAACAGTATTCATTAGTTTACCATACTGCAGCCTTGTATTCCATCGATGAAGTCCCCTCCCATTCTCATTAAAAAAAGGTTACTAGTTAATTCTCCATGCTACGGTAAATCTCCTTTTTGATCTTGAATCCCTTTTTCATTATTTTCATGATCAAATCAGGTACAAAATACCCCTGATGTTAGCGCTTTCAACACTTTTAAGCATTTAAAAAAAGTTTACAGACCAAATAAGGTATGTAAACTTTTTTTATATTTACTTTATCAATTGCGTCAAATGCCCAAAAAATTGTGGATATGATACATCGATGGCATCAGGGTCGGCAAGTTCCACTTCCCCTTCCGTTATCAAAGCCGCTACAGCAAGCATCATCCCGATACGATGATCCCCATGGCTTGTAACCATACCTCCATTCAGGGCTTTACGGCCTTTGATGATCAATCCGTCTACTGTCGGGGTTATATCCGCCCCCAGGATGGAAAGCTCATTTGCAACAGTATCAATTCGATTCGTCTCTTTCACTTTTAATTCTGCTGCATCCTTGATCGTCGTTATCCCTTCTGCCTGTGTCGCCAGAAGTGCAATTACCGGTATTTCATCGATGAGACGGGGAATTAAATCACCGCTGATGGTCGTTCCTTTTAACCGGGAGCTTCTGACCGTGATGTCACCTGCAGGTTCGCCCTCGCTCGTCTTCTTCTCTATCGTGATATCAGCCCCCATCGATTTCATGACTTCGATGATTCCAGTCCTTGTCGAATTAAGGCCCACATTCTTTAATACCACTTCACTATTTTCCGTAATCGCTGCAGCCACCATGAAGAAAGCTGCCGAAGAAATATCACCCGGCACATGGATGGCCCTCCCTTTGAAGACTTGATTTCCGCTTACTTTAATCGTATGGCCGTCCTTTTCGATTTTACCGCCAAACTCCTGGATCATTCGTTCTGTATGATCACGGGTCTCTTCCGGTTCGATTATGATCGTTTCACCTTCTGCCTGTAAACCAGCCAAGATTATCGCAGATTTCACCTGTGCACTCGCTACAGGCAATTCGTAGCGAAACCCTTGTAATTTGCCTCCTCTTATGGCAAGGGGGGTATATTCGGCTCCTTTTCGGCCATCAATGGTTGCTCCCATCTGACGTAGTGGGTTGACTACCCGGGTCATTGGACGTTTGGCTATCGATTCGTCACCTGCCAAAACGGCTGAAAAATCCTGTCCTGCCAATATGCCCATCATTAACCTGATCGTGGTACCAGAATTTCCGACATCCAGTACTGATTCAGGTTCCTTTAATCCATTAAAACCTTTGCCTTCAATTTTGACGTGCTGGCCATCTTGTTCAATATGGACCCCAAGCTGCTTAAAACAGGAAATCGTACTTAAACAATCAGCTCCTGGAAGAAAATTAGTTACTGTCGTTTCCCCTTCGGCAAGGGCTCCAAACATTATCGAACGATGCGAGATCGACTTATCTCCAGGTATGGCAATCGAACCACGCAATGTTTGGATGTTCGTTTGTAATTTTTTAGTATTCATAAAACCATCCTTCCCTATATTATTATGCCAGGATCGTTTCATAATCTGTATGTCTTGAAATACACTCCGCAGCTTTTATGCGATCAACATCCGTTTGGAAACTGATGACCAGCACGCCGTATATCTCTTCCCTGGTTTCAATGATCCTTATGTTTGTAATGCTGATACCTTCTTGTGCCAAATAGCCGGTAATCTCAGAAATTATTCCGGCATAATCCGGTATATCGATATATAAATCATAAAACGCTGGTATGGCGCCTTTCGCATGTGTCGGCAAATCATCCCTGAAAATCTTGGCATCGGTAAAGAATCGAAGGATTTCTTCACTTTCTTCATTCGCAACCAGACCTTTTATATGCTCCATTTCATTCAGCCAATCATTCATTAATTCAAGCAGCACATCCCGGTTATGTAACAAAATGTCACGCCACATTTCCGGACTGCTTGAGGCGATTCTGGTAATATCCCGGAATCCACCTGCTGCGAGCCTTGAAATCAACTTGTTTTCCTTACTGTAGTTTTCTGCCTGCTTGACGAGCCCTGATGCGACAATATGTGGAAAATGACTAATGACCCCAGTCAGCTTATCGTGTGTGGCAGGACTAACAATAAGAAAGTTAGCTCTTGTCCCCTGCAGCCACCCTTTCAGCTGCTCAACTCTTTCTTCTTTGATGGTGTCCCCGGGAGTAAGCAAATAAAATGCATGTTCGAATAAATGTAATTTGGCTGCCGCAGCGCCGCTCTTATGGGAACCAGCCATAGGGTGCCCCCCAATGAAGGCCACCCCTTTATCTATCAATGGTTTCGCTGCCTTAACGACTGTATCCTTCGTACTTCCTGCATCAGATATGAGGACATCACTTTTTAAATCCATATCAGCCAATTGAGCTAAAATCTTCACGGTTTCATTGACAGGCACAGCAAGTAGAATCAAATCAGCTTCACATGCTCCCGCTTCCAAAGATGATACAGAATCATCAATGATCCCCAATAGCATCGATAGTTGAATATTCTTTTCACTTAGGTCCATACCAACTATCACGGCTTCAGGATGTGCATGGCGTACAGCCATGGCCAATGATCCGCCTATTAGACCTAAACCTATTACAAAAACCTTACCCTTCACTCTTCTCTCCCCCGCATCTTTTATGCTCCTCTAGGTATGATGAAACGTTAAAGCAGCGAATCAGAAGGTGCCTCAACTTCATTCAAAAAAGCTTTAATAGCATGGATCATTCCTTCATTTTCTTCCGTAGAACCAATCGTTACCCTCAGGCTGTTAGGAAAACCGAAAGATTTCCCCGACCTTGCGATGAAGCCGCGCTCAAGCAAATATTGAAATACCACATCGGCATCCTGTTTAAAATGGATAAAGATGAAATTACCTTGTGACGCGTAATAAGCCAAATTTTCCTTATTGCAAAATTCATAGTACTGCTTTAGCCCTTTTTGATTTTCTTCCTTGCATTTTTCAATGAAGGCCTGATCTTCCAAAGCGACGATAGCAATATTCTGTGCAAATGTGTTTACATTGAAAGGTTCCCGGGATGGATCTAGTTTCTGGATGATATCCTCATCCGCCAAACCGTACCCTACCCTAAAACTGGCAAGTCCATAAATTTTTGAGAAAGTCCGGAGTATGATCAAATTTTTATATTTATTGATCCATTGATTCGTTCTAGGGTAATCCTCAGCCGTTGCATATTCACAATAAGCTTCATCCAAAACGATAAGAACATCTTCCGGCACTTTTTCGATGAACGATAATAAGTCCTGTTCCGAAATGTATTTACCTGTTGGATTATTTGGTGTACAAAGCCATACAACCGATGTTTCATCATCTATTACTTTAAGCATTCCTTCTAGGTCATGAGCACCGTCAATATGAGGAACTTCCCTGATTTCCGCTCCTTCTAGTATGGCATTATGGCGATACTGCGAAAAAGTGCCTGTTGCCATGACCGTATTCTTTCCAGCTCCCAATAGACTCCTGGAGATGATTTGAATGTTCTCATCAGATCCATTTCCAAAAATAAGCTGAGTTTCTTTCACACCTGTATGTTTCGCAACAGCTTCCCTTAGCATCGTTGCATATCCATCTGGATAGATGGCAAACGAATGGGTTGAATTCCTAACGGATTCCTTGACCTTTTCCGAACAGCCAAAAGGATTTTCATTTGAAGCTAATTTCGTGATTTTTTCCAACCCGTATAATTTTTTCACTTCATCAGTGGATTTTCCCGGTTGATAAGACTTCAAGGAAAGGACCGCTTCATTCCATTTCATGTCAATCACCTCTATATTTTTATCACTTTAAAGTAAGAAAGTGTGAGATTAGTATATCATATTCATAGATTTATGATCATCTTATATCCGCTTTGTCAAATCTGGCCGTAATACCGTAGCCCCTGCCTGGTATATATGCTGTATCTCTTTTTGAGATTTTGTCGTATTTACGTGGATCATGACCCGGATGCAAAATGGCAAGGAATTGCTCACCGGTATTTCTTTCATGCATGTAACCGGTACATAAGTCCAGCCTTCGAATTTCCTCAAGGCTTTGGCAGGGAAGACAGAACGAATCTCTTCCGTAGCAGAAAAAAATACAGAAGCTACCATATCGGGATCAACTTCGTTGACCTGAATGATCTCGGCCATCAACTTTTCGACAGCAGAAATCACTTCCATTTCTGTGTCACTTTCTACTGTAGTGGCACCCCTTATTCCTCTTATCACACATAGTCCCCCTTCTACTGAACTCTAAATCATCTCCGCCATTTCCTCTATCAGCTCAGAGTCGGCTATATCCATTAATAGCGGTGACCCTACTTCGTTTAGCAGGACAAAGGTAGCTGCATCATTGACCGATTTTTTGTCTGTTTTCATTAATTCAAGCAGCATTTCATGTTCAAGTCGGGTTGGAATGGTTATTTGATAACCTAAAGAAGAAACCCAGGCAATAAACTCATCTAGTTTGAAATCGAGATCCACTTTCTTTCTGCTTAGTTTAAGAGCGTATACCATCCCGATTAAAATCGATTCCCCATGCGTAAAGTTTCCGTATCCCATTGAACCTTCCACTGCATGTCCAAGCGTATGACCAAAATTCAAAAAGGCACGAATGCCGTTTTCCTTCTCATCCTCTTCGACAATTTTAGCTTTAATGCTAATCCCTTTTGTAATCATGGTAAGGAATTGCTCATCCGTTATATCATTCAAATCAACAATATTCGACTTTAACCATAGATAAAGCTCATTATCTGCTATCAAGGAATGTTTAATGACTTCTGCAAAACCTGACCTTAATTCTTTAAGTGGCAGAGTCTTTAAAAATTCCAGATCATAAATGACGGCTTCAGGCTGATGAAAGGCCCCAATCATATTTTTCCCCAGCGGGTGATTGATGGCTACCTTGCCGCCCACTGCACTGTCGTGGGCAAGCAAAGTCGTCGGAACCTGTATAAATGGAATCCCTCTCATAAATGTAGCTGCAACGAATCCAGCCAAGTCACCGACTGCACCGCCGCCAAGGGCAATAATCAATGACTTGCGATTAATCTGTTGTGTTAAGCAGAAGCTTTGGCATTCATAAAACACATCGAATGTTTTAGCATGCTCCCCCTCTGGCACTACATGATGCAAGACCGGTTTTCCCGTCTTGATCAGGGCGTCCTTCACAGTCTGCAAATGAAGTGCCGCCACTTTCTCATCAGTTATGATCAGAATCTTGTTTAGATGATTCAGCTCTTGTGTTATTAATTCGGGCAATTCATTGATTGCCTTCTTGCCAATTAAAACCGGATATTGCTTGGAAGCCGTTTTTATTTGGATGGATTCCATGATTTAAAACCCCTTTACTTCTTCCCGATATGATCTTATGTACTCTGCTAATTGCTCATAACGATCTGAAGGGAATTGATCAACGATGGCAGCCGCCAGTTCCCATGCCACTACCGCCTCAGCAACTACTGCTGCTGCAGGAACCGCACAACTATCGGAACGCTCGACACTTGCTTCAAACACTTCCTTCGTATCAATATCAACACTTTTCAAAGGTTTATATAAAGTGGGGATCGGCTTCATCACACCGCGTACAACTATCGGCATTCCAGTTGTCATACCGCCTTCAAAACCTCCAAGGCGATTGGTTTTCCGGTAATAACCCTGTTCTTCATCCCATGCAATTTCATCATGGACATCACTGCCGAATAGATGGGCCGCTTCAAATCCTAGACCTATTTCCACCCCTTTAAATGCATTGATGCTCATTATCGCTGCGGCAAGTTTTGCATCAAGCTTACGGTCATAATGCACATAACTTCCCACTCCCACCGGCATTCCTTCTACAATGACTTCGACGATTCCGCCGATGGAATCTCCTTTTTGTTTCGCTTCATCAATTGCATCCTTCATCTGCTGCTCTACGTTTTTGTCGAAACATCTAACGGAAGATTCTTCTGTTACCTGTTGCAATTGCTGGATCGTTTCGTATTTTGGCGGTTCTGCCTTCACTCCGCCAATTTCCAAAACATGCGATGCCACTTCTATCCCCAATAAAGACAATAGTTTTTTTGCGACAGAACCTGCCGCCACCCTTACTGTCGTTTCACGGGCTGAAGAGCGTTCCAGAACATTTCTCAAATCGCGGTGCCCATATTTAATCCCGCCGTTCAAGTCGGCATGACCAGGACGAGGCCGGGTGATTTTACGTTTAATTTCTTCAGCTTCCTCTTCTGAAAGCCCTTCACTTCCCATAATCTTTGTCCAATGTTTCCAATCATCGTTCTCGACCACCAAAGCAACCGGTGAACCGAGTGTGTAGCCATGTCTGATTCCTGAAGAAATAAAAGCCTGATCTTTCTCGATCTGCATCCTTCTTCCACGTCCATGCCCTTTTTGCCGGCGTCCCAATTCTTGATTGATATCCTCATTCGAAATCGGCATTCCTGCCGGTAATCCTTCAATGATAGTAGTCAGTTGCGGACCATGTGATTCCCCCGCTGTTAAATATCTCATCTTCCAGCCCCCTTTTAGCACTTTAAAGTGTATATGTATCAATATACCACAATTTTATGAAATGTGGGTATATGTAAAACGTAAAAACCATATTGTTTGAATTTAATCACTTTTCACTCTATTTTACAAGTACTTAAACATTTTCGATATAGTTTTTCTTTTAAATCAGAGTTCTACTGGATTTGCTATTACTCGACAAACGAAAAGGACTGAACGCCCATGAGCAGAATCAGTCCCTATTTTAAAAAGTATTTACTTTTTCTTATAAAAAAATGTGTCGATCGTTTCAAATTGATATTTTCCAGGGGTGAATATTTGCTCTGTACTTCCTACAAAAAAAACCCCGCCGCTTCTTATTGATGCACTGAATTTTTCATATAACAAATTTTTGGCTTCTTCCGTGAAATAAATTAGCACATTGCGGCAAACGATTAAATCGAACCCCTGTTCAAAACGATCAGCGAGAAGATTTTGCTTTTTAAATGTCACCCTACTCTTTATTTCTTCATCAACACGATAAAAGTCCGCTTTTTTTCAAAGTATTTCCTTTTGATTTCTTCAGGCACTTCATTTAAGGAACGTTCAGGATACACCCCCAACTTCGCTCGCGCCAACACATTTTCATCCAGATCCGTCGCCAATATCTCTATCTGGCTAAGTGGAACCAGATTGGATAAAATCATGGCAAGCGTGTATGGTTCCTCGCCAGTTGAACAGGCCGCACTCCAAATCTTCAACTTTTTTTTTTGCTTGCTAATAAACCTGGAAGGATTTTCCGCTCCAACACTTCCCATCTTTTCGCATTTCGATAAAATTCGGAAACATTGATTGTCATTCTATCCAGAAACTCATTTAAAACTTCGGGATTGGTTTGAATGTCTTTATGGTATTCACGAAATGAATGATATCCTCTTTTTTCATATAGAGATGTCAATCGCCTTTTCATTTGCCCTTCCTTATATAATGCCAAATCAATGCCTGTCAGCGTTTTGATATTGTGAATAAACTCTTCATATTCTTGAGGCATTCCTACGACTCCCCTGCACATAATTATTTAAGTGGTCCTTCCCTTTATATATCGGAGAGTGCCATATTTTCTTTAAACTACAATATTTCCTTACCATCCCGGGAAGCTAAAAAAGCAAAAAAAAAAGCGGGTTCCATCGCATAATGACGATGAAACCCGCTTCCTATATAGTGATGAGTACTAATTAATAAACCCACTCGTTTACAAGTTTAGAATACTCAACAAGTTCTTCTTCTTTGAAGAATAAACCGATTTCACGTACAGCGCTTTCAGCTGAATCAGATCCGTGAATGATGTTTTTGCCGACAGTTACCGCAAAATCGCCACGAATTGTTGCTGCTGCTGCATCTTTAGGGTTAGTAGCACCCATCATTTGACGTGCTGTAGCGATTACATTTTCACCTTCCCAAACCATTGCGAAGACAGGACCTGAAGTAATGAAGTCCACTAATTCGCCAAAGAAAGGACGTTCTTTGTGCTCGCCATAATGTTGCTCAGCCAATTCTTGAGAAATGACCATTAATTTTGCTCCTGCAAGAAGGAAGCCTTTCTTTTCGAAACGGGAAACGATTTCACCGATTAAATTGCGTTGAACGCCGTCAGGCTTTACCATTAAAAATGTTCTTTCCATGAATGTCACTCCTAATATGTATCATTGTTATTTGCCTATATAAGGCAATACTTTTAGAATATTACCATTGTTTGATGAGTTTCGCAACTCCCATTATCAAAACTTTCTTTTTCCGATATTTTTCGCGATATCCGATAAAGTTTTTCTAGCTTTAATGGCAGGAAGACCTTTCAACTCAGTAAAAGCTTTTTCTAAATACATATCACTGATCCTCGCTGCCTGTTCAATGGCACCGGAAGTTTTTATCGCATTGATTATATGGGACATTTCATCTTTTGGCGTATCTTCCCGAACAGTTTCGATAAGCTTTTTTAACTTTGGATCCTCCATAGCGATCAAAACGGGTAAAGTGATATTACCTTGAATCAAATCACTCCCGGCCGGTTTACCAAGTTCTTCTTCCGACGCCGTAAAATCCAATATATCATCGGTGATTTGATAGGACATACCGACATAATATCCGAATTTAAATAGCTTTTCATGAATTCCCTCTTCAACACCTGCTGAAATGGCTCCCAACTGGCAGCTGGATGCAATGAGCAATGCCGTTTTCCGTTTGATCCGTCTAAAGTATATCCGCCAATTCTGTTCGAAATTATACTTATCTTTAATTTGTTCAATTTCCCCAAGACATAGTTCAACCATGGTATCAGCGAGAATTTGATGCGCAAGCGGAGACTCGATGACCGCCATCATTTCCAGTGCACGAGCAAAAATGAAGTCGCCTGTGTACATCGCGACACGATTATCCCATTTCGACTTGATGGTAGCCGACCCCCTGCGTAAATCCGCATCATCCACAACATCATCATGTACAAGGGAAGCCGTATGAATCAGTTCCAGAGTCGCTGCGACATGCTTTACGACATGAATATCATAGTTGCCAAACTTCGCACCCAATAGGACGAATACCGGACGGATCCGTTTTCCACCGGATTGCAGTAAATGCAGGGAAGCGTCCCTTAAAACCGCGGAATCCGCTTCAATTGCGGCTTCCAGTTCTTTTTCTATTAATTGCAAATCTGCATTCAAAAATGAATACATCATCTTAAATTTCATACATTCCACCCAGCTTTGTCCATTGCTATTCTGCTTATTTTGAAGGCTTGTACCCGAAATGTGTTGCTGCTACCCCACCGAAATGGGCTTTATAACTGACATTTTCCATTCCTGCCTGCTTAAACATGTTTTCAAGCTTTTTCATGCCTGGGAAATCTCGAGCCGATTCCTGCAGCCATGAGTATTCACTATAGCTTTTTGCGAATAATTTGCCGAACATGGGCATGATGAAACGGAAATAAAAATAATATCCCTGTTTAAAGCCTAGCATCGTTGGCTGTGACGTATCCAGGCAAACGACCATACCACCTGGCTTCGCTACACGGTTTAACTCTTTAAGCACTTTCATGTAATCAGGGACATTCCGCAGCCCGAAACCGATCGTGACATAGTCAAAGCTATTATCCTCAAAAGGAAGTTCCATTGCATTCCCATGCATTAGGGAAACTTGATCCAGATTGAGTTCCTTCACCTTTTGTTCGCCGATTTTCAGCATGTTTTTACTAAAATCCAGACCAACAACCTTTCCTTCTGGTCCTACTTCATTAGCAAGGGCAATGGTCCAGTCCGCTGTTCCACAGCATACATCCAGTGCATGGGCGCCTTTTGGGACATTCATGATGGCCATTGTAGCCTTCCGCCATTTAAGATGCTGTTTAAAGCTGATGAGGGAATTCATCTTGTCATAATTTCCGTAAATCTTTTCAAAGACATGATGAACTTTTTGCTCTTTAGACTGCTCCATGATTCACCCTTCTTTCACATATGAATTTGCCATACTCTCTGTTTGTTCCAAGATGGCCTTCACTCTTTCCAGTAGTTCATCATCCAACTTTGCCAGCTTCCGCATCGAGCGCTCTACGGATTGCCTTGCTTCCCTCAGGCACTTGTCCAATTGGGTGCGCACCTGTTCTTCCTTTTCCGAAATGGGAACATCCCCACCGATCGAGTCATCAAAAGGCATTTCCCTTAGGACATTAAAAACTATTGATTCCCCCGACTTCATATAACTTCTCTTCTCGGCATGCAACCGTTTTAAAAGCAGCAGATCTTCCGATATCTCTATCCAGGCAGGCTCATTATAGTAATCCGCAAGTTTCTGAATCAGCGAAGCCTCGATCGCTTTTATCGTCATTAAAAGCGTTGGTACATCTTGAATCGACCCTTGTTGGTATAGAATGATTTTATTATCATTTATTTTTTTTATCGCGCTTGAAAGGATACGGATCATATCAACATTACCTATACTGGCAAGCCCTTGATAATATAAGCCACTATAGTAATCACCGGCAAGCACTTGTAATTGACGATTTTTCAATACTTCGGGCGACTCGATTCCTTCACCCGAATTCGAGACGATTTCATGGGTATCCAGAGCTATTTGCACTAACATGGTTGAAATGATGTATTGATTCCGTTTTTCGCTTGTAACGTCCAAATCGTTAAACAATCCCCAAAGCAACATCAGTTTATCTTCGTCCAAGCTTGGCTTTTGTATATACTTCAACAAATATGGATGTTGAGCTTTCGTTTCTATTAATCGTTTTAATTGCCTTATGTCGTCCGTTATGTTTAACAATTGAGATCACCCTTGCATCCCCGAAAGATAATTTTTTTCATACATATTGGTTTCTGTCTGTGTAAAATACACATTATTATACCATAAAAACAATCAGATGAAATGGTCAACGTTTATAAAATGAAACTTCCAAAAACAAGGAAATCATCGACTTTTGCTCTTCAAAAAATGGATGCGGGAAATTTACAGCTTGTTAAACGCGATATCAGGTGATTGATTTATAATTAACCAAGCATTGAGAAACGATCATTTGTCAGGTGAATTCTTTTTCGAATCACTTTCTATCTCTCCGAATGGAGTATAGACCTTTGCATGGCCCCTGATTTTAATTGCCGAGGTATGCTCCGTGAATTGTGCGATCATCACCTCTCCTGAGTCCAGTTTTTCGGAGTGGTGAAACTTGGTGTCCGTTCCCCTTGTCAACCCGATGACATTCACACTATCCTCAATGGCTTTGATTACGACAAAATCATTCAGAATCTTTTTATCATTCATTTTTTCCTGCCCCCATATCCTTAGTCTTTAATGAATGCCAGTACTTCAGCTCTAGTACGGTGATCCTTCGCAAACGTTCCCCTTACAGCTGAAGTCACTGTTTTAGATCCGGGTTTTTTCACGCCTCGCATGGTCATGCACATATGTTCAGCCTCTACTACAACCATTACACCATGAGGCTCGAGCTTTTCCATTATCGAGTCTGCAACTGTAGATGTGATGCGCTCTTGAAGCTGCGGACGCTTCGATACAGCCTCAACCGCCCGTGCCAATTTGCTTAAACCAGTCACTTTTCCGTTTTTCGGAATATATGCTACATGGGCTTTCCCGTAAAAAGGGACTAAATGATGTTCACATACCGAGTAAAACGGAATATCCTTTACAAGTACGAGTTCTTCATGGTCCTCCCCAAAAACAGTATCGAAATATTCCTTTGGATCCTGATTAAGTCCAGAAAAAATTTCTTCATACATTCTGGCTACACGAGCAGGAGTATCCAGCAGTCCTTCCCTCGTTGGGTCTTCCCCTACAGCCTCGAGAAGCATTTTAACCGCTTCTTCTAATTTGGCATGATCAACATTCGCCATTTTTTGTACCTCCTAAAAAATCAATAATATTATGTATTCAGATAAAAAAACCAAAGCGCGTTGCACCCGGAAATCCATAATTGCAATTATAAAGCGACCGATTACCCAAAGATTGAAGCCCTTTAAAGGCGGTTTCGCCGGAAGCGGTTTCGGATGGGTATTTTCTTGTGACAGATTTACCATCTGAAGCGTATCTAAAATATTCACTGTCTTTTATATTATCACAGATGGAAATTAAGAAGCAAAAAAAGGACCGCGTTTTCACGCGGCCCTTTTCGGTTAAGCACCCGTATGTAATGGTAGAATTACTTCACTGCATCTTTCAGCGCTTTACCGGGTTTGAAAGCTGGCACTTTGCTAGCTGCAATTTCGATTTCGTCACCAGTTTGTGGGTTACGGCCTTTACGAGCCGCACGTTCACGAACTTCAAAGTTACCAAAACCGATCAATTGGACTTTATCACCGTTTTTTAGAGCTTCTAAGATTGTATCAAAAACAGCATCAACAGCTTTTGTAGCGTCTTTCTTAGAAATTTCAGTTGCTGTAACAACTTCATTAATTAATTCTGTTTTGTTCATGCCATTCACCTCCTCCCAAAAGGAATCTTTATAAAAAATCATTATTACAACACTATAATAGTGATTTGATATTAGGTTCGGTCAAAAAATTTTCATTCCCTGACAATCAAGGATTACCAAGCCGATTTAATTTCCAAATAATTCATTCAGAAATTTATAAATAGGTTGAAATCGCTGTTATAACGCGTTTTCTGTATGTAGATTATCACAAATCCTATAAGCTTAGCAAGGGAATTCAAAAAATAATGGGAATCTTTTCATTAATAATTGTATATATTATAAATTTTGTCTTTCGCTATTCATCATTTCCCTTTTTTATAGAAATTAAACTTATAATATTGCTGAAAATCGCTTAACCACAAGGTTTTTTCAAGATTATACTAAAGAACAGCAGATTAATTCAAATATTAGCGTTCATAAATGATATTTTTCTTTCGATCCTGCGGTTTCTTCCATGTAAAAAGACCAATCCATAAATGGAGTTGGTCCGGCCTTAAACGTTTTCTATAAGATGATGGCAATCAAACCGCCACTGCCCTCATTAATAATCCTCTCAAGTGTTTCTTTTAATTTATAGCGTGCATTGTCTGGCATCATCGCTAATTTCACCTGAATGCCTTCCCTTACGTAGGAACTTAGGCTTCTTCCAAAAATATCGGAGTTCCAAATGGAAAGTGGATTGTCTTCGAAATCCTGCATCAGATACCGTACTAATTCCTCACTTTGCTTTTCCGTACCGATGATTGGCGAGAATTCGGATTCGACATCGACCTTGATCATATGGATGGAAGGAGCTACAGCTTTTAGCCTGACACCGAACCTGGCTCCCTGGCGGATGATTTCCGGTTCATCAAGACTCATATCGTTAAGGGATGGGGCTGCGACACCATATCCAGTTTGTTTAACCATTCTCAACGCATCTGCCACCTGATCATATTCTGCTTTCGCATACGCAAAGTCCTGCATCAATGATAACAGATGATCCTTGCCCCGAATCTCCACACCGACAATTTCCTTCAGAATATCATCATATAGTTCATCCGGGGCGTATAGGTCTATTTCTGCAACCCCCTGCCCCATCTCAATGCCTGCAAGCGCTGCACGGTCAATGAACTCGAATTCATTGAAATGACCGACTACACGATCAACATCCCTCAGGCGCTTAATGTCCTTGACTGTCTCTTTAACCGCTTCCTGGTAACTTTCCCTTAACCAATGATCCTCACGCAGAACCATTACCCAGCTCGGGAGATTAACATTGACCTCGAGAACAGGAAATTCGTACAAGGCCTCGCGCAGTACGCTGTAAACATCCGATTCCCGCATTCCTTCGACACTCATGGCCAATACGGGGATATCATACTTTTCCTGCAAGGATTCCCTCAGTGCTACCGTATTCGGGTGGTGAGGCTGAACGGAATTGACAATCATGATAAATGGCTTGCCAACCTCCTTCAATTCTTCGACGACCCTTTCCTCGGCCTCTAAATAATCACTTCGCGGGATTTCTCCTATCGAACCATCCGTCGTAACGACCACGCCTAATGTGGAATGATCCTGAATTACTTTACGAGTACCGATCTCGGCAGCTTCATTGAACGGAATCGGCTCTTCATACCAAGGTGTGTGAATCATGCGGGGACCATTTTCATCCTCATACCCTTTTGCCCCGGGTATTGTATAACCGACACAATCGACTAAACGGATGTTCACGTCGAGACCTTCAGCTACTTGAATCGATGCTGCCTGGTTCGGTACGAATTTGGGTTCCGTCGTCATGATCGTCTTTCCGGCAGCACTTTGAGGCAATTCATCCTGTGCCCTGGCACGGTCCGCCTCAGACGGTATATTCGGAATGACGACTAGCTCCATGAATTTTTTAATAAATGTGGATTTTCCAGTCCTGACGGCACCGACCACCCCCAAGTATATATCGCCACCGGTCCGTTCAGCTATATCTTTAAAAATATCTACCTTTTCCAAGGTATCCCCTCCCGAATTAGAGTTTTGGGATTTCGTTTATCCATTTGCATTTATTTAGGACAATATATATCTATGATGTTGTCCTAAAAATTTATTCCATTTATTTCCCTGGTTCAATCCCTTCCTCCACCAGAAATTTTTATATAAGGGTTGTTATTTTAAAAGTAAGATGAAATAAAGATAAAAGAAATAACCCTTCCCCTACAATATATTTTGCAGAAGAAGGGTTATGCCTATTTTGTAAGAAATATTGGAGTATTTGTTTTTTCATCAATTGTATATGGTAACGAATAGGCAGGGACGAACTCCGAACTCTGCACCAGCAGTTCCCGGATATCTTCACCTTGCTTGATTTTCCCCTCATTCTTCTTCAATGCCTCAAGTAAATCCGGGGTATAATCAACAAAAATGCTGCCTTGACCATCGACTACAAGGTATAAATCTTTTTGTGAAAATGGACTCGTGACCGTCGGAGCTTCCTTCAGGCCCATCTTTTCATAATCAAGCGTGAAGACATTATCGGATAACCTTTCCTTAAACGGCGGGTATCCGTTGCTTTGCTGATAGGCAGTCAATCTCAAGGAAACATCCTGAATCTTCTGCGCCATCCTGACATCCAACAGCTTTACAGTCGGATCTTTTTCAACATTAACGAGGATGTATTGAAAGACACCCCCTGATTCAAAGGCATTGTCCGGCGGTTCAGCCATATACCTCGGCGAAATCTTAGAAAATTTTATGACATATTTTTGATAAATCGGTGTCCCTGCATCTTTAGTAACTATCGGCAGTATGCCGCCTTCATCCTTCTGAAATTGATCCACTGCACTTTGGACGGATTGTATTTGTTCTTTATAAGGCTGTTGGTTTTGCATTTTTTGCTTCTCCGGATATAAGCAGCCGGATAATGATACAGAGATGCATAATAAACATAATATTTTGAAAAAATTTCTCATCATTTCTCCTCACCTATCAAGTGGTTGGCCCGCTAAGAACAACGATAAGGATGATCAAGCCGGCCAGAATCATAAGTATGTATGCGATAATTGCTGTCAAGACTCTCCAAAAACCTTTTAATTTATAGCGGCTTAAGTAGATTAGAAATATAGAGATAACCATAAAGCCCATAGCTATAAAGGATATCCACATTTTTTGCAGAGCAGGTGTCATATCTTCATCACTCCTTTTTCCAGAAATTATTATAACATACCAAATTACGTTAAAGGAATTAAATTGTCCAATCTGTGTAATTCCCGTTTTCATTACTCGTTCTCGTGAAAAAAAATTCTGAGATCCAGTTATATAACGAGAAATATCTAATTATTCCCTCCTCCA
Organism: Peribacillus sp. YIM B13477; assembly: GCF_042787955.1. Lineage (NCBI taxonomy): Bacteria > Bacillati > Bacillota > Bacilli > Caryophanales > Bacillaceae > Peribacillus > Peribacillus sp. YIM B13477. The sequence continues at coordinate 490,308 of NZ_JBHZPD010000001.1, read as the reverse complement.
AGCAACAAAAAAACAGCGCAATGACTGTTTCAGTTTATAAACAAACTCGATAATAATTGAGTTTGTCGACAGTTTTTTTAAGGTGTTTAAAATTTGACCGTTGATTGGAACGTAGGGGCACTCGCTTTACCCGGAAGGTCCGCCCTAGGCTCTATTAGCGCCTGTGGGGTCTCTCTTGGCCCCGCTTTCCAGCAGGAGTCTCGTATGTTCCGTTCCAGTCAACCTTGTGTTAACAGGAAGATAAGCTCTTATTTAAGGATGAATACTCGAGGTGGTGAGGATACCTTTGATCAGCTTGAAATGTATACTTAGACCACCTCTTGCAGATTAGTAAAATGTAGGTTGCCATTCATGTAAAGAAGATGGCCACCTGGACTTGACGAAGGGGAGAAATGGTCGAAATAATGACTTTGGAGAGTTCATCATTATCTAAAACTGCTACAAATTCAAAAAGGTTTCGGAATGATACCATTCCGAAACCTTTTTATCTACAGTCTGAATCAGCCCAAAGGCTGTTTTTCTGCTTTTTTTAATTAAGATTGAAGAGTCGGCAAGACTTCTTTAAACGCTTTAATTACTGTATCGACTTCATCCAGCTTAATAGTCAATGATGGCTCGATCCTGATTGTTTTGGAATTAATAAGCGTACCTGCCACCAAGATGCCTTTATCAAAAAGGGCTTTTGAGAATTCATAACCCACTTCATCTTTATGGAACTCAATACCGATCATTAATCCTTGGCCGCGGATTTCCAGCACCTTATCTTTGTGCTCAGCAGCCACTTCCCTTAACCCATTTAAGAAGTATTCTCCAACTTCCGCAGCACGCTGCGGTAAGTTTTCTTCCAAAAGTACGTCGATCGTAGCGATGGCCGCAGCACAAGCTAATGGATTTCCACCAAATGTCGTAGTATGCATGAATGGATTGTCGAACCAGCTTTTAAATACTTTCTCATTGGCTACAACAGCGCCGGCAGGCATTACACCGCCACCAAATGCTTTCGCTAAACAAATAATGTCCGGAACAACATCATATAGCTCAGAAGCGAACATTTTACCTGTCCGTCCCATTCCTGTTTGCACTTCATCCAAGATCAATAACGCATCATATTCGTCACACAATGCCCGAACCTGCTTTAAATAATCTTGCGGAGGAAGAATGACCCCTCCTTCACCTTGAATAGGCTCCAACAGCACAGCAGCAACATCTTCACCGACCAATGCGCAACTTTCAAACGTTTTTCTCATCATATCCACATCACCGAATGGTACATGACGCACACCTGGTACCAACGGGATGAACGGTTTTCTGAACATGCCCTTTGCCGTTGCCGATAGGGAGCCAAGGCTTTTGCCATGGAATGATTTTGTCGTGGAAATGATCGTGTATTTGTCACTGTACATTTTAGCCAGCTTAAGTGCAGCCTCCACGCTCTCGGTACCGCTGTTCGTAAAGAACGAATATTTTAGATCTCCCGGCGTGATTTCGGCAAGAATCTTGGCAAGCATTGCACGTAATGGATCAAGCAAGTCCTGGCTATGAAGGGCTTGTCTTTGTAACTGATCGGTTACTGCCTTTACTACTTTAGGGTTACGATGGCCAACATTATAAATACCAAAGCCACCTAAACAATCAATATATTTTTTTCCATTTACATCCGTAAAACAGGAATCTTGATCAGACCACTCCACCGAAGCGAATTGTGTGTCTTTAGTGACCGTCTTCCGGTATTCCAAAAACCCAGGGTTTACATGGTTACGGAAATTCTCGACCGTTTCTCTTGTTACCCACTGTGCATCTTCTTTTGAAATTTCTTTTTGCTCGATTAATTGAAGCACCTTTTTAATATAATCTTGAGTTGCTGATTGGTTAGCTTGAGTGTTTTTACTTTCTACGTTAATTGACATTTTATAATCTCCTTTTTTTATAGTTTTAGTTGATGGGTTAATTAAGTTTGCTTTTTTTATGAAACTTTGATGCTTACCTCCCTTTTTTCTTATACTTACTAATCAAGCAAGAACCATGCCAAGTTAATTAACCAATAAAAACGAATTTTTTAAAAAAAATAACTCTAAAACTATGCAAATATGCATATCGTTATTTCACTTTGCATAATCGAGTTTGGGAAATCATTGAAAAGCTTCGAAAATGCCTTCATAAAAATAAAAGCCGTTGACAAGTGATTTTCATCACTCGGCAACGGCTTTTAATCAAAATGCATCATTTTCGATTTTCTTACTTTGTTCAGCTAACACTTTTTGATACTTCCTGCTCACTGACGATTGACTTATCCCGAGCGCTTTAGCCGCTTTGGTCGTGGTTTTATACTGTTTCATGGCAAGCATGATCAATTGTTCTTCCACATGATCCTGCGCTTCCTGCAGCGGAAGGATTCTCGTAATGATGGGTTTCGTTTGTTTAAAGTCACTGCCCACAGGTATGAACCTTTGAATGAAGTCAGCATCGATCATCTCTTCATCTGCAGAAACAACCAATCTTTCAATCATGTTCTGCAACTCACGAATGTTTCCCGGCCAAGTATAGACTTCCAGTATATTTAATGCATCGGGGGAAAAGTGATAATTCCGCTGATACCTTTCATTCAGTTTTTGCAGGAAATGAAAGGCTAGCGGCGGTATATCCTCCGGCCTTTCCCTTAATGGGGGCACATGTATGGGTATGACGTTCAACCGATAGAATAAATCTTCCCGGAACGTGCCCATCTCGACCATTTTTTCCAGACTCTTATTCGTGGCCGCAACAATTTGAACATCAATGGAAATGGGTGTAGTGCTGCCAATCGGAATCACTTCCTGTTCCTGGAGTACCCGCAGCAGCTTGACTTGCAGATGTATGGGCATGTCACCAACTTCATCCAGGAATAAAACACCTTTATTAGCCTGCTGAAAGTATCCTACCTTCCCATTTTTATCCGCTCCTGTAAAGGAACCCTTCGTATAACCAAACAATTCACTTTCGAGAAGGTTTTCCGGAATCGCCCCACAATTTATCTTCAGGAAAGGCTGTTTAGATCGCCTGCCCATTTTATGAATGGCTTCAGCTATCACTTCTTTACCTACTCCCGACTCCCCATTGATTAATACAGTAGATGAAAAATGGGCGATTTTCTTGACTTGGCTGATTATCTGCTCCATTTTAGGACTTGCAAAAACCAACTCTTTATAAAATTGATCCTGTTTTTTGAAAGAGTCCAGTTCTTTCCTCATTTCATTTAATTCCGATTTCAATTGTGTCGTTTCCGTTATATCCCTTGATGCAATGACTATTCGATCTATTTCCCCTTTTTCATTGAACACAGGGGTGCCGACGGAAAGGACTTTCTTATTCATTTTCGTATCTTGGACAATCGATACTTTCTTTTTTTGTTCAAGGACTAACCGGGTTACCGAAGGATTAAAAATCCCTTCATCTTCTAATTGCAAGAGATTCTTCCCGATATAATCTTTTAAGTCCTTCCCCCAGAATCCCGAGATGATGCTGTCACTATAGCGCAGCAGCTCTCCTTTTTGATTGACTACAAGTATTTCATCATAGATATTCGCTAAAATGGCATTCAAATCTTTATTCGAGCTTTTTATCAACTCTATTTCCATGGCCATTTCCTCAACCATCGGTAAATCCTGAACGATGATGATCAGGCCTTCGACTTCTTTTTCATGGTTCAGAATCGGGCTATAGTCGACAAGCACACTCATGACATCAGTAATCTCCAACTGATTCAGAATACTGCTCCCGCTGGAAAACACGCTATGTATATGCTGCTTATTGAAGATGTTCGCAGCAGGTTCATTAAGGACTTGTTCAGAAGGTTTTTTTATCATCTTCAAGCCTGATTCATTGAAGTTCACGATATTCTTTTCTTTATCAGCCACAAATATCCCCATAGGAATGGAGGTTAATATAACATTTAGCAGGTCTAAATTTTGTTTGCTGTCCTGCTTGAATAATTCAGCTAATACATCTTCCCTTTTTACATAACCGGTTAGCAGGTCATCATCCGTTTTTATCAGTACGATAGGCTCACCGATAATTTGAAACAAATGCGGCAAGGAAATGTTAGGGTGCAATTTACAGACATTATCAATCGAAAAAGCATACTGTAAAAGCTGATCGACTGTCGTTATTTTTTCATTTAACGGGAGGTCATCCATGCGGATATACGCAAACACTTGATTTTCCTTCATAAGAAAGAAGAAAGGTTCCTGTATCTCATGAATATTTTGGTCTGAAAATGTAGGCTGATCAATTGTTATAGTTATGAATGGTCTAATTTTATCATCCGGAATAGATAACACAGTTTCACTCTCCTTTTGTAACCTAACCTATATTTTATCACAATTCCGAATTGCAAGATAAAAAATAAGAGGCACCATTACTCATATCCAGCATTTACCTTTACTCATCCCACGACAAAAGGGTCCTTTAACGGACCCTTTTGACCTAAAAACCTGATATGCAGCTTAGACTTATTTTATAAAGGACCGTCCACCTTATCTTATACATTCCAATCATGTTTGAATTTTGCTTATTCCTGTTTGTTATGATTCGTTGATGGCCGTCCTCTGCTAAGGCTTTTTATACAGATAGGACAGCTCCCTCCATACCGTCATTACGGCTTCATACCTGTTTGCAACACTATAAGGAGCCAAGGGTAAAATATATGATTCCAATGCTTCTGCCCACGTCACTATTCCTTATTCATCCCCCTACATATTTTCCCAGATAAATAAATATCATCAAAAGCAAGGCGACGAACATTAGTACAGCATTGCTTTCGCACCCATTTTCCCAACCATGACACGGAAACCGTCACAATAATCAGTAAATTAAATGCTTATGGAAAGGTCAGTACAGAAGGAAATTTATTAAAAGCAATATAATTGAAATGAATAATCAATCCATCAGTGTCGACTAACCTGCAAAAACAGGCATATGTATGATACCGAACCTGCCGAAGGAATGACTTCGCCAACATTACATAACCGTACGCCGGGAAAAGCATTCCCATGAAAGCTCCGGAGACCATACTAAGCGACATATTCTTGCCCTAAGCGCTGAATACATGTCGCTAACGCCATGAACGGAATAGACAACAAGCAATAGCATTAATGACCTCTTCATTTCTCATCAGGCATATAACATCCTCCCTCGTGTAATGAAACAGTAGAATAAATTCACTGTGCTTTTTCAAATTGGAATAGCGGGGGGGATTCCGTAAACCATTTTGTCCGATATAGAAGATAACCAATCCCAATTACCGCCCAGACTATTCCTAAAATCAAGGAACTCATCTCGAGATTAAGCCAAAGGATGAAGACCGAAGCAGCGCCTAAAACCGGGGACAGAATAGTTGAAAGAAAACCTTTAATCGTTCTGAAGCTTTTGTTTCTTATCGAATGGACGATTACACAAATATTCACGAAGGTAAAAGCGATTAATGCCCCAAAGTTTATGAGGGAAGTGGCCGTAACCAAATCAAGGAATAAGGCAACCAGTGATATCGACCCGACAAAAATGACATTAAAAAATGGCGTGTTGTACTTGGGGTGGACAAACCCAAATATTTTTTTCGGAATCATTTGGTCACGCCCCATGACATATAGCAACCTAGAAACACTAGCGTGAGATGCAAGACCGGAGGCAAGGGTACCGCATAAGGTTCCTGCAAGAAAGAATGCCTGAAATAACTTCCCGCCCACGAAAAGGGCAATTTCCGGAGAAGCTGCTTCAGGATCGCTAAAACGGGAAACATCCGGGAAAAATAACTGTGTAAAGAATGATGCAGTCACGAATAAAACCCCTCCGATCAGGGCAGTCAAAAAGATGGCCCGGGGGACCGTTTTGGATGGATTCGGTGTTTCTTCCGATAAAGTAGTGACTGCGTCAAACCCCAAAAAAGAAAAACAAAGGATTGTAGCACCAGTTATGAGCGTCGAGATTTCCATATGGGGTCCGATGAATGGCTGAACCGACAAGACCTCTCCAGTCCCTTCTCCACCCATGACTCCTTTAACGACAAGTGCCCCAAAAATGACGATGACCAACATTTGAAAAAAAACCAGGAAGCTATTAAAGTTGGCCGCAAAATTAACATTGAATAAGTTAATGACTGTCATTAAAAGGACAAATGCCACCACCCATATCCATGGGTATACTTCCGGAAAAAGAGCAGTTAAGTATATTTTAGTCAAAATGCCGTTCACCATCGGTAAAAATAAGTAGTCAAGTAACGAAGACCACCCGACGAGGAAGCCTAAATGCGGACTGATCGTTTTTTGTGTGTACGTATAGGATGAACCTGCCTGCGGATATATTTTAACCATTTTTCCATAACTGGCTGCTGTAAACAACATTGCCAAAAGAGCAATGATATAAGCGGTCGGTACATGCCCCCCGGTTTTTTCGGAAACTATCCCGAATGTATCAAAAACAACCATCGGCGTCATATATCCAACACCGAGCAATACGATATGCCACAAGTTTAAAGACCTTTTCAGATTACCTGTTTGCATGTATCATTCCCCTTCCTTTTATGCGAGAAAAGTTAAGACAAACTTTTCTAGCCTCCCTTATAAATTGTTTGGTCATATTACACTTCGCAATTTTCATACCAAAAAAAAAGAGTCGATTTTTAACAAAAAACAAGGAAATATGTAGAATGATTTATGCAAATTCGAATAATCTATTCAATTATTCATAAATAGAAGATTTTTTGCCCATAAAAAAAAGCAGAAGATATTTAGATATCTTCTGCTCATTTGACTAAATCCCCCGTGCCGAGGTCAAATTACTAGTTTACTTTCGTTGCATTGTATGCTGATACACGGCAAGGCGCATCATCAAATGCCTAATTTAATGAAATTCTTTTATGAAAATCAACAGATTGGAGATTAATCCTGCTGCCTGCTATCCAATATGTTAAAAAGTTCTTCCATCTCATTCGTTTTTGAACGATTCATCAAAAGGTCAACTGCCTTTTTCACTTCTTCCCCATTGAATAAAACATCGTACAGGGCTTCGGTGATCGGCATATTCACTTCGTACTTTTGGGCTAGTTGATAGGCGGCTTTAGTGGTTCTGACACCTTCAACGACCATCCCCATGTTTTCCAAAACTTCTTCAAGCTTTTGCCCTTTACCAAGCATATTCCCAGCTCTCCAATTACGGGAATGAACGCTTGTACAAGTGACGATCAAGTCGCCAATCCCAGCTAAGCCTGAAAACGTTAGTGGGTTAGCCCCCATGGCCACCCCTAGACGGGATATTTCAGCCAACCCTCGAGTCATTAATGCAGCCTTGGCATTATCCCCATAGCCTAAACCATCCGTGATGCCGGCAGCCAAAGCGATGATGTTCTTTAAAGCCCCTCCGATTTCAACACCAATCAAGTCCGGATTCGTATATACACGGAAATTATTATTGATAAAAATGTCCTGAACCCTTTCGGCAGCTTTCATATTCTTTGAAGAAACGGCAACTGTTGTCGGGTGACGTAAACTGACTTCTTCTGCATGGCTCGGTCCTGAAAGAACCACTATATCCTTAAGCCATTCTGACGAAGAGACTTCTTCAATCATTTCCGATATACGAAGCAGGGAATCAGGTTCAATTCCCTTACTCACATGAACGATTGTCAACGGTTTATCATGAGCCTCTTCAATCTGACCAAGCACTTCCCGATAGGCTTTTGTCGGAACAGCCAAGATTATTATTTCAATCCCGGCCAATGCTTCCTTAATGGAAGAATAACCTTTAATCCCCAAAGGCAATTCAATCCCAGGCAAGTATTTTTCATTCGTATGATTTTGATTGATTTCATCGATTTGTTTCTGGTTATGTCCCCATAATCTCACTTCATGCTGGTTATCAGCGATTACAAGCGCTAGAGCAGTCCCCCAGCTCCCAGCTCCAATCACTGCGATACTTTCTTTTTCTTTTACCACGGTATAACCACCTTTACTATTTTCTCTGGCGTCCAAAAATTCGTATTGGTGTTCCTTCAAAACCAAAGGCATCCCTAATTCGATTTTCTAAAAATCTCTCATATGAGAAATGCAATAACTCAGGATCGTTAACGAATACGACGAAAGTTGGCGGCTTGATTGCTACCTGTGTCGTATAGTAAATTTTCAAACGGTTGCCATTATGAGTCGGTGTCGGATTCATTGCCACGGCATCCATTACCACTTCATTCAATACATTTGTCTGAACCCGGATAGCATGATTCTCACTAGCCTGATCAATGACCGGTATTAAGGTATGTGTCCGTTTTTTCGTTAAGGCAGAAAGATAAATGATTGGCGCATAATCCAAGAACAGGAAATGAGCACGGATCTTTTCTTCAAAATCCTTCATCGTTTTTTCATCTTTCTCGATGGCATCCCACTTATTGACGACGATGATGACCGCCCTACCCGCTTCATGGGCATATCCCGCAATTTTCTTATCCTGCTCACGAATTCCTTCTTCAGCGTTCAGGACTACAAGAACAACGTCTGAACGTTCAATTGCCCTTAATGCACGAAGTACGCTATATTTTTCCGTACTTTCATACACCTTGCCTTTTTTCCGCATCCCTGCTGTATCAATAATGACATACTCTTTACCATTATACTTATACGGAGAGTCAATCGCGTCACGAGTCGTACCTTCAATATCACTGACAATGACGCGTTCTTCACCTAACAATGCATTGACCAGAGAAGATTTACCTACGTTCGGTCTTCCAATCAAACTGAATTTAATGACATCATCAGCATAATCCGGGCCGTCAAATTTAGGGAAATGTTTAGCCGCTTCATCCAGAAGGTCACCAAGACCAAGTCCATGAGACCCGGAGATCGGGAATGGATCGCCAAAACCTAACGCATAGAAATCATAAATTTGATCTTTCATTTCTGGGTTATCGACTTTATTTACTGCAAGGACAACCGGCTTTCTTGATTTATAGAGTATCTTTGCGACCTCTTCATCAGCAGCCGTTACACCTTCACGACCATTCGTCATAAAAATTATCACATCAGCTTCGTCAATGGCAATTTCAGCCTGTTGGCGAATTTGTTCTAGGAACGGCTCGTCACCGATATCAATTCCACCTGTATCAATAATGTTGAAATCATGTGTCAACCATTCACCCGAACTATAAATCCTGTCCCGGGTCACTCCTGGAACGTCTTCAACAATCGAAACCCGTTCTCCAACTATTCTATTAAAGATTGTCGATTTTCCCACGTTCGGACGACCGACTATCGCAATTACCGGTTTTGGCATTGCTATTCACCCTTTCTGCTACTATATCTCTGTCAAAGTCACGAAATTCATGAATGCATTTATTACGGTTGCTTTGCATTATTGATTTTCATAATTTCCTTTTAAAGGAAAAGGTTGTATTCATCATCATTTAAAGGAATCTTTCATCAGTAAGAATAATCCCAACTGATGTTCAGTTAAACTCATCAGGTATTCACGGGCGGTTTGTCCACTTGACGCCCCGGTTCCTTAGGTGACATGAAGCTGAACCCTCTGCATGCTAAAACTTGATTCTAAACAGCCCAAAAAAATGAAGAAAGCTTCGGCATACGGCTTCCTTTTTAATTGTTTAGAGCATTTTACGATTTATCTACAGACCTCTAACTATCCTATAGTAACAAATTTCTCGCCAATCAACAATGATTGTATGAATAAAAGCCTTCCAATTCCAATTGGTTCCATTTATATTTCTGCCTTTTGATAAAACAGCTAATACCCCATATTAATTTTCTCCATACTCATTGATTAAAATTCTCTTTTCCTTGTTTTGATAAAAATCTCGAATGGGAAATTGTATAAATGTATTGGCCAACCAGTTCCAACATTCTCCACAGTATGTTTGCTCCCAATACCAGCACGGCATTATCATGCCATGCGTAAGCAAGGGCCACATAAGGTAAAGAGTGGTAAGCAAGTAATCCGGAATATATGATATCTCCCAGCAGCATCCCAATTAAAAGGACGAACAATCGATGTTTCCAATTTTTAAAAAGTAATAATATAAGATAATTCAGGAAAATACACAAAAGATAAGAGGGTTTCATTATAAGCCATATCGGATCAAGTAAAGAAAAAAGTTGAAAACTCGCATAAGCAAGAGTGATAATAAGACTTCCGCTGATCAGTTCCATCATCTTGATGATTGATTTCTTCCTAATATACACACACAGAATAAAGAAAAGATACGGTCCGCTCAAATGCACGGAAACCAACGGAGCCTCCAGTTTAAAGCCCGCTAATACCATTACGGCTAATAGATGAAAAAGAAAATCAAAACGAAAGGGAACCGTTTTCGGAATAAAATACATGACAATGACCCAAACTATCCATGAAATCCAATAAAATATAATCCCATCCATGCAGCGTCCCACCTTTTAGGAACATTATGGGTTGTTTATTAAAAGTATAAACGTTAAGCACGGCATTTAATGAGGAAACGTTACCCCATTCATTTAAAAAGGAGGTGTGAACATGGGAAAAGATCGACAAGAGAAGAAATTAAGAGAAAGTAAACGGGTGGAGTCCGACAGGGACCAATCACTGGGTCATAAAGGGGCAACAAGAATGGAAAGCCCAGAAGAGGCACGAAAAAGGAATAGTTAAGTCTATCCATGAACAAAAAGGAAGCATCTCAATCGTTTCAATGAGATGCTTCCTTTTTGTGGTCATTCATTTAGCATACGCGGAACAATCAATGCCTCTTTGAGATAACCAATGATAGGTATTTCCTTTGATGACTAATTTCGATTTTCTTAGCTCTGAGATATTACCGCATCCGAGTGCTGTCATGATGACCTTTAAATCTTCATGTATGTAATGTATTTCTTTAATTAAATGCTCCAAGCCCAACTCTTTATAGAGCTTGAGGAAATGTCCAGCCAATCCGACACCTTTCGCTCCTAGCGCCAGGCTTTTTGTAATTTCCAAAGGGCTTTGAATGCCACCCGACCCAATGACTGAAAGCTGCGGTGAAACATTCACTGCTTCGACAATCGAAGCGGCTGTCGGTATGCCCCATTCATTAAAATATCCGAGTATTTTTGCTCGTCTTTCATTCTCGATTTTAGCAAAATTCGTTCCGCCAAACCCGCCTACATCAATGATTGAAACACCTACGGAATGTAATTGCCGCACCGTTTCCATACTCATCCCAAATCCAACTTCTTTTACGATGACAGGAATTCCGATCGTTTTATTGATTTTTTCTATTCTCGAAAGGGTACCCGCAAAATCCCTGTCCCCTTCAGGCATCGTCAATTCTTGGATGACGTTAATATGTATTTGAAGGGCATCGGCCCCGATCATTTCGCTTGCCCGCTTAGCCTGTTCGACTGTTGCTTCACCACCGAGATTACCAATCAACACACCATCAGGATTTTCCTTCCTTACAACTTTGAAAGAAGCTTGCTGGCTAGGATCCTTGATGGCTGCCATTTGCGATCCTACCGCCATGGCGATTCCCGTTTCCCTTGCAGCAATGGCTAGGTCACCATTCAATTTTTCCGTTTCAGGGCCTCCGCCTCCGGTCATGGCATTTATAAAAATTGGCGAACTTAATTCAAGTTCGCCAACTTCTGCTGTGAGGTTTACATTATTCAAGGAAATACCTGGTAAGCTTTGGTGAATAAACGAAATATCTTCCAGTCCGGTTTGATGCTGCTGTCCTGTCTTAAGCGCAAATTCTATATGATCTAATTTTCGTTGTTTTCTCTCCAAGGCCATCACCATTATTATCTTATTTTAGTTTTTTCAATTGATCACCGATCATTTCACCTAACTGAAAACCCTTCGATTCTTCAGGCATCTCATAATCTGATGTGTTGTAATTGGATTGGGGTTCTTCAAGTTCCTTTATGCTCAATGATAAACGCTGATCCGTTTCATTGACTTCCAGCACTTTCACTTCGACAGACTGGCCTTCTTTAAGTACTTCTTGCGGTGTGGCAATATGCTTGTGTGAAATTTGTGATATATGGACAAGCCCTTCTACGCCTGGAAAAATTTCCACGAATGCACCAAAAGAAACAAGGCGTTTGACGATACCTTCCAGTGTAGAGCCTTTGGCAGCTTTTTCTGCTATTCCTGCCCAAGGTCCAGGAAGGGTATCCTTGATGGAAAGTGAAATCCTTTCATTATCACGATCGATGGATAGCACTTTCACCTGCACCTTATCCCCTTCGGACACGACATCGGATGCCTTGTCGACATGCTGATGGGAAAGCTGGGAAATGTGGACAAGGCCGTCTACGCCACCAATATCCACGAACGCACCAAAATCGGTAATCCTTTGGACCACACCCTCAAGCACTTGCCCGCTTTCAATCTTATCCAAGACGTTTGCTTTTTGCTTTTCCTTTTGGTCCTGGACCACTGCCCGATGTGAGAGGATTAAGCGATTTTTGTCTTTCTCAAGTTCAACGATCTTGAATGTTAAAGTTTTGTTTTTGTAATCAGAAAAGTCTTCAACGAAATAGTCTTCTACTAGAGAAGCTGGAACAAAACCACGTACGCCTAGATCTACGACAAGCCCGCCTTTGACGACATCTTTAACTTCAGCCTCAAATACGTCTCCATTTTCAAATTTCAATTCCAGGTCATCCCATGCCTTAAGAGCGTCAATTTTACGTTTTGATAGAATGAGAGCTTCTTCTTCGACTTTAATGACTTCCAGCTCCAATGCATCACCTTCCGAAACGGCATCTGACGCCTTTTCGACATGCAGGCTTGAAAGCTCACTGATAGGTATGATTCCATCAGTCTTGCTGTTTTCCACATCGACAATGACCTGTTTTTCTTCTACCTTTGAAACGGTTGCTTTAACTTGATCCCCAACTTTGTAATTGTTCACTTCTACTTGGTTCATATCTTCTGTCATTACTAACTCCTCCTTAACCCATGACTGATCAGCAAATTTCCTCTTCATCGGCCACATATTTTATTTAAAGTGGTTCAATAAAAACACTTTCCTAATAAAGATAAAAACAGTTTTTTTTAGAGTAATAAAGTTATAATTCCTTTTCATCGGCAATAAGGAACAATACCCTTATTTTATAAATTCTAACAAAATCAGAAAATTGTCAAGTATGAAGGACTATTTATGCTCGGAAATCAATTTCCCAATATGCTCCATGATGATCTTGGTGGCTTCATCGGCTGATATTTTCTGTTCACGATATTCGGTAAAATTTATTGGAGGACCGTAAACGACCTTCAATGGACGTAAAAATTTATATGGGCCGATGATTGCACACGGTATGATAACGGCATCAGACCGCAACGCAAAAAATCCGGCCCCCGCCAAACCTTCTCCCAATTGACCAGTCTTGCTTCTGGTTCCCTCGGGAAACAGACCAATCGCCTTGCCCTCCTTCAAAAGCTTTAAGCCTTTCCTAAGGGATTCCCGATCGCTATTGCCGCGTTTCACGGGAAATGCATTTACTCTTGGTAATATACCCTTTAAAACAGGTGCATGAAACAACTCTTCTTTCGCCATGAAATGAATATCCCTTGGAGACGTCATGCCAACTACTGGCGGATCCAAATTATCAATGTGATTGGCACAGATCAATACCCCGCCCTCTTTAGGGATATGTTCCTTTCCGAGTGCTTTAACCCTAAACGAAGGCGTTAAAACGCCTTTTACGATGTTCTTGGCAAATGTGTAAAAATCCAATGTCATCTTTTCCTCTCTTCTATTAAAGACATGATACTTTCTGCAACTTCCTGAATCGATAATGAGGTCGTATCGATTTCGATAGCATCCGCTGCCTTTTTCAATGGCGATACCTCGCGTTCGGAGTCCAGCTTGTCCCTTGTTGCGATTTCTTCCCTTAATTTTTCGATATCTGATGGAAAACCTTTCAATATATTTTCCTGATGCCTCCGCTGTGCCCTTTCATCCACAGAAGCGATTAGAAATACCTTTACTTCGGCGTTTGGTAACACATGCGTACCGATGTCCCTGCCATCCATGACGACACCGCCATTTTCACCTAAGATTTGCTGCCTGCGAACCAATTCCTCCCGGATGCTCCGGTGCTTGGCCACTTCCGAAACGGAACCAGTCACTTCATTGTTCCTGATTTGGGCTGTCACGTCCTCGTTATCCAAGAAAACCAACTGCCCATTTTCACTTGGTCTTAATTCGATTTCCGTATTGATGAGAACTTCTGATAATGCTTGTTCATCACCAAGAAGTATCTTTTGATTAAGGGCCTTATAGGTAATGGCCCTATACATTGCCCCTGTATCCACATATATGTAATTGAACTTTTCTGCAACAATTTTAGCAACCGTGCTTTTTCCAGCAGCAGCTGGTCCATCGATTGCGACTGATAATTTTTTTTTCATAAATCCTCCCAAGAATCCTACAATCATGCTGATTATTTAGTACCTTTTCATTTTATCACAACTAGCGGGAAAATCATTAATAAAAGGGATGTGTACGTTTAAAATCACCTTTGTTCTTTTTTTGATCCCAACAGCCATCAAAAGTTATCCTTTTACTGAATATCTTCTTACAAAAAAAAGCGGGTATCTCCGCTTTTACTTATGGGGCCCATTGAATGTTTCAATGATTTTCGTATAATTATTGCTGGTGACACCTTCATACCTCGAGAGCTTGGTCAAATCAAAGATTTGATCCTCCCTGCTCAAAAGGAATTGGAAAAAAAATAAGCAGGCCAATTGGATGATGATCACTTTAATTAATAGTCTTTCAAATGTTTTCATATAAGCCGCCGCACCCTCCATCCGTTTATATTAGCAGTATGGATGGAATCGCTGTTTTTCATTCAATCAAGTTAAACATGCAAACCTTTTTTCTTTAAATCCACCCGCTTTTCAAATATAAACCTCATTAATGTCTGAATATCATTTTTTGAAGGTTCAAGAAATTGGACGTGCAGCAGCATATTTCCATGCTCTTTTCCGTTACGCGAATGACTTTGCTTTTTAACCTTAAATAATGAAACTCACCTGATTTCAACGTAAGCGGCATCCACAGATATAATTGCGAAAACGATTGAATTGCAGTGCCTATTAAAAGCCTTATGGAAGCACCGCCCAGCGCTGATATCCTCCGTTAATGTGCGAAAAGGGGTAAACTCGGAATGTTCTGGATAAATCGCCGTATCCAAGGTTACATCCAGGCGTACGAGTTTGCCTCCACTGGATTTTAACAAACGTTTCTGCTTCGGGCAGCAATAGTTGCATCATGGGTATTCTACCTTTCACTTTTCCAGGCACTTCAGACTCGAATGCATAAACAGCCTGCTTTTCATTGGAAAATGTGACATTGAACTGTGTCCCATCCATAAGCAATGCAATTTTTCCAGTCTCTACATCGATGGGAAAGTCCGTATAGAAACAACCCGTTCCCATTTCTACAAACATTCATTTAAACTTTTCCTTCTGTGGTATGTATTTCGGTTCGAGCATTGATATATCACCAATTTTAAACATCGTCGTCCACGTCCTTTTCGATAGGAGGAATACACATAATACCCCTACGGAATTCCCCATATAATCCAATAATCATGAAGTTATTATGTCATAAGAAAAAGGGAAAGTGACTAAGCACATTTCCCCACAACTTATGATTGGCGATTGTTTTAAATTAAATTCTCATATACCGGTTCGGAATTCTTTAATTTTTCCACCTTTTCTTCTTGACCGGTATCTGCATTAATGAAAATACGGTAGGTATCGTCTTTAATCGTACCGAGAAATTCATAACAAAGAACTTCTTCACCAATATCATTGGTGATTAACGCCTTTCCTTCTTCCATTATTTTTACGTTGCTGTTGATTTTGTCCTTTGCTTCTTTCTCGGATATGTTCGGATTCCCTACTTCCCTGGTTTTATGTGATTTTAAATACTCATCAGCTGAAAAACCTATAACGGATCCATCATCCAATGCGATTTTGACCTTGACTGAATCTGGGTAAATCCTGACTCCATTTTCTGATGTTACGAAATTCAATAATGCGATATTATCGTATTGAGCACTTTCAAATAATTCAAGTGAACTGAAATCATGTTCCTTTAAAAAAGCTTCGGCTTTTGTATGGGCTTGATTCAAATCAATATTTGTTTTGTTCACATCTCTATTATTGATATACCAAATAGGGTAACCGCCTTTTTTTGTCAAATCCATATTCAATTCAGTATCTGAATCTTTATCGAGGATGCTCACACTATAAAATCCATAATCGGAACCTTTTCCGTTTTCTTCCACATTCACCTTCAAATTTTTGCTTTTTGAGTGTGCATAGTTTTTTGCTGTCGCGATTGCTTCTTCTTTCGTAATGGTTTCACCTTGCAAATTTTTGAAGTTTTCATCCCTCTGTTGTGCAGAAGTAAAAGTCGGGTTCATCTCATTTGTTTCCCCGTACCCAGATACTTTTTTCTCTACCGTCTTTAATCCGTCAATGATCGTGTTATCCGAATTTTCTTTCCCTGATGCAAGAGCCATCTCGACATCCATCCATCTTAAATTGTTTTTAAGGACTAGATACTGCACTTTCCTTAACTCGCCCTGGATGTCTCCTGCCTGTGTGTACAAGGATTGCAGTGTCGCATATTCCTTATCATCCAATGGTTCTTTTTCAAGGTCCCGTACCGCCGTTTTATAACTGAAGTCCGCAATTTTCGATAAAAATTCCTCTGTCTTGTTAAAAGGAAGCAAGGTCAATGGCAACTGCCCGACATCACTCTGGGCTTCGGAAGTGATACGCCAAACATCTGTTAACGCCGGACTTAATGAATAACGTGAATTCATGGCCAAAGTACTGCCGACCTTATCGTGCAATAAATCCACTTGATAGCTTAAATCATGAAAGGCACGCTGATACGTATTTTCCGCGTTGATTAATACAGCATTTTTTTCCTTATGTTCTTGATAACCCCAGAATGCAGTTCCCGCAACAACTACAACAAGCAGGGCAATCACTATATTCCTGATCATTTTCCTTCACCTCTTTACTTACAAAAGATATGTTTTCCGATTCTTTTAATTTGTTCCCTTGACCAGATCCATTTACTTGTTGCCGTATCGGGATTAAAGTAATATTCTGCATTACCGCTTGGATCCCACCCATTGATAGCATCCACCACGGCTTCCTTCGCCCTTTCGTTCGGTGTAAGCCAAATCTGTCCATCCGCAACAGCCGTAAACGCCCCAGGTTCAAAAATCACTCCCGAAATGGTATTAGGAAATGCAGCACTTTCCACCCTATTCAGGATTACAGCTGCAACGGCAACCTGACCTGTATATGGCTCCCCTCGCGCCTCTCCATAAACGGCATTGGCCATCAGCTGTATATCGTTTTGAGAATAACCACCTGGAAGATTGGCAGATGTCGTTGGTTTGGAAGGGGCCTTTCCGGTAGCGGTCCCTCCAGTTCCATTCCCTTTCGCTTTTACCTGTTTTTCAATGGGAACTCCCCCAAAATAGGTGAACTCGTTTCCTTTATTGATTTGCTCATGAATCCATGCTTTATTGAAATTGGACGCATTCGCTAACTTCTGTTTTGTTGTAGTCCCTGCTAAACCATCGATTGGCAGCCCGAAATCTTGTTGAAAGTTTCGAAGTGCCCAATAAGTGCCCCATCCATAGGCTCCATCAATCTTTCCCTTATAGTAACCGATGTTTTGCAGGCGTGCCTGCAGTTCAATTACATCATCTCCAACCGCACCTTTTTGAATGATTTGGCTCGAAAAGGCATTTGTTCTTGTTTCCGGGTAAATTCCGAAACATATAGTTATACACGAAAACAGCAAAAGCCATTTCCATTTTGACGAAATTCCTTTCATCAAAAACACTCCTCTTTTTCTTGAATTAATGTAATTCTATTTTCTTCTTTACTGGCTTTTTTATTCCAAACATAAAAAAAACGGAGCGGGCAAAATATGCCAGCACTCCGTTTTTTGATAGTATTCGTCATTTGCTAAGGTAGTGATTCTGTGATAGTTTTTCTGCGTGAAAGTCAGACAACAAACGTGCTTTCTTTACTTTTTTCATGCCTAACCACCATAGATAAATCATGAATGGCATAATAAAGTACACCCAAAATTTTTGGGAAACCAAAATATAATCGTAAACCCCATGTAACGAAATTGGTATGATCAATGCCAATAATAAATAGACCCTATTATTCGAAGCCGAAAATTTCGCCTTGCCCAAATAATATCCCATGATCACACCGAACAAAGCGTGACTGGATACTGGGAGAACCGCCCTGAGAAAAGCGTGTTCCACCCCGTTGGCCAGCAGGTACAAAATATTCTCCATTGTGGCGAATCCAAGGGAGACTGCAGCTCCGTAAACAATCCCATCATATGGCTCATCGAATGCCACATGCTGATAAATAACGTAAATGAGTATGAACCACTTGAAGAATTCCTCAAGCAGTGCAGCCCATAAAAAAGCATTTGCTAAATCCGTATTCAAGATATGTTCGGTTTCGAGCACATACTGTATGAACATAATCGGCAATACAAGAAAAACACCGAATATAAATGTTTTGACCACAACCGATATCGGTTCGGTCTCATATTGATCTTTCAAATAGAAATAGCTCAGTAGCGCCAATCCTGGCGCAATAGCCGCTGACAACATGACCAGCATTAGCTGACCCTCTTTTCATCTTCGTTTCCTTAATCGTACCATGGAATGAAGAAAAACTGAATCCAAGAATCAACTCTTCCATATTTTATTTAATCCTTCAGTACTTAAAGAAGGTCTCATCTATAGGGTTTTCGCTTGCCAGCATGACAGCTAACTTGATTCGTGCCTTCTTGCTGTCATAATCAGCGCCTAAAATCACACCGCGTTGTTTTAGATCAAATGCGCTGCCTTCATAATCATAAGCTGGGTACACTTTTCCTTCTTCTGCACTTGTAGTCATGATGATCGTGATTCCTTTATCGATTGCAGCTTGTATGGAGGTTACCATTACAGGGGTGACTTGTCCCCTTCCTACACCCTCGAGCACGATGCCTTTCGCACCGTTTGCAACCGCAGCATCAATAAAGAGGCCGTCAGCTCCTGTATGGCACTTGATGATATCGACCCTTGGGATGCGATTCTGAATATCAAAACACTCCCTATGTAAAGGTTTTTGATAGATGCTCACGACATCATTATCAATTATCCCCAAATATCCATAGCCAAAAGATTCGAATCCCTGTAAATTGGAAGCATGAACTTTTTTGACATACTTTGCTGAATAGATCCGCTCATTAAAAATGACCACTACCCCAACATCCCTAATAAGATCACTTGCAGCGCATAATATCGAATTCCTTAGATTGGAATATACATCGGTGCCCACTTCTTGAGGAGAACGTTGGGAGCCGGTTAATACGATTGGACGTTGGTCATTACTCGTGACATCAAGGAAATATGCCGTTTCTTCAAGTGTATCTGTACCGTGTGTCACGACGATCCCCGTAACTTCAGGATCCTCCAATTCCTTTTGTATGGCTGATTTAAGCTGCTGCATTTTCTCAAAGGACATGGACATGCTTGAAATCTGGAAAAGATCAACCACTTTAACTTTGATATCGCTGGGCAATTCGCAAAGAGATGCCAACTCATGGCCTGTCAATGCACCAGATGCCAACATCCCATTCGCAGTTTCTTTACTGGCAATAGTCCCACCAGTCGTTATTAATGAAATTTTTTCCATACGGTCACAGCTCCTCATTTATATCATTCACTTTTCTTTAACGGCCAAATGATAGGCAATCAATCCACCATGAAACCTGCCGTTCTCGATGAAGATTTCGTTCGCATTATTTCCGGCTGCCAGAACTCCTGCAATATAAAGACCTTTAACATTCGTTTCCATCGTTTCCTCGTTATATGCAGGCCTTCCAGTCTCCTTATCAATAGTTATGCCCATTGCAGCTAAAAAGGAATGGTCAGGATGGTAACCAGTCATTGCAAATACAAAATCATTTTTAATGACTTTTTCCTCATCACCTACATGATAAATCACGCTGTCTTCCGTTATCCTATCGACATTCGCATTAAATTCCATCTTGATCGTTCCATTGCGGACTAATGATTCGAATTCCGGAAGAATCCAAGGTTTGATACTTGGAGAGTAATCCGATCCTCTATAAAGGACTGATACCCTTGCTCCTGATTTGACCAATTCCAAAGCTGCATCCACACTTGAGTTTTTGCCACCGATGACTGCAACATCACAATTATAGTAGGGATGGCCCTCCTTGAAGTAATGAAATACTTTAGGGAGCTGTTCGCCCGGTATGCACATATAGTTAGGATGGTCATAGTATCCGGTCGATATGATCACATGCAGAGCTGTATAGTCCCCTTTCGATGTCTTTACTAAAAACTTGCCATCTTCTCTTTTTTCCACTTTTTCCACTTTTTCGAATGTATTGACCCGCAATTCTTTCCTTCTGACTACCTCCCTATAATAGGCTAGCGCCTGATTGCGGACCGGTTTACGGTTTTCGATTATAAAAGCGACATCACCAATTTCCAGTTTTTCACTCGAACTAAAAAATGTTTGATGTGTCGGATAACGGTAAATGGAATCAACCACATTTCCTTTTTCAATGATCAGGGACTGTATTCCCACTTCTTTAAGAGCGATCGCAGCAGCCAATCCACACGGGCCCCCACCTATGATAATGACTTCTTCAACATTCATCTTTATACTCCACTGCCTTTCCATCCACTATGTGATACGTTCGTCTAAAAATAAAAACTCCTATCAATACATGATAGGAGTTTTTACAATTCATTTCAATGATAAAGCAATGAACATGATGTTAACTATATATTAAAACCGATTTGAATCCTTTTAGATCCAACCACGGAAGCGAGAAGCTTCAGCCATTTTTCTAACGCCGATCATATAAGCCGCTAGGCGCATATCAACGCGTCTTGATTGAGCAAGTTCATAAATGTTATTAAAAGATTTCACAAGGATTTTTTCCAGCTTTTCGTCCACTTCTTCTTCAGACCAGTAATACCCTTGATTATTTTGTACCCATTCGAAGTAAGAAACAGTTACACCGCCAGCAGAAGCAAGCACATCAGGAACAAGAAGGATTCCGCGATCCGTCAGGATTTGTGTCGCTTCAATTGTTGTAGGTCCGTTAGCTGCCTCGACAACGATCGATGCTTTGATATCCGCAGCATTTTCTTCAGTGATTTGGTTTTCGATTGCAGCCGGAACTAAAATATCACATTCCAATTCAAGCAGTTCTTTATTTGAAATTGTGCTTTTAAACAATTTCGTTACGGTTCCGAAACTATCTCTCCGATCGAGAAGATAATCGATATCCAATCCCTCCGGATCATGGAGTGCACCATATGCATCTGAAATACCAATGACTTTAGCACCTGCGTCATGCATGAACTTAGCTAAGAAACTACCTGCGTTACCAAAACCTTGAATGACGACCCGTGCCCCTTTAATATCGATGCCGCGTTTTTTGGCAGCTTCATTGATACAGATCGTTACACCCTTAGCAGTGGCTGATTCACGGCCATGAGAACCACCAAGCACTAGCGGCTTACCCGTAATGAATCCTGGCGAGTTGAATTCATCCATACGGCTGTATTCATCCATCATCCAAGCCATGATTTGGGAATTTGTAAATACATCAGGTGCCGGGATATCCTTAGTCGGCCCCACGATTTGGCTAATTGCGCGAACGTAGCCCCGGCTCAGTCTTTCAAGCTCACGGAATGACATATTACGAGGATCACAAACGATACCGCCTTTACCCCCGCCGTATGGCAAATCTACGATGCCGCATTTCAAACTCATCCAAATGGATAATGCCTTCACTTCACGTTCCGTTACATTAGGGTGAAAACGGATACCGCCTTTTGTAGGCCCAACAGCATCGTTATGCTGCGCACGGTAACCCGTGAAAATTTTAACCGATCCATCATCCATGCGTACCGGTATCTTCACCGTCAATAAACGCAAAGGTTCCTTCAACAGCTCAAAAACTTCTTCCGGGTAACCCAGCTTATCCAAAGCTTTATGTATTACAGTTTGGGTTGACCTCAGTACGTCGTGTTTTTCTTCTTCATTTACATGGCTATTGCCTTTTGCCGATTCCATTAAAAGTACCTCCTAGAATATCTCATCCATATATAATATTATAATGTACAAATAGTCCTCTTCATGGCTAGTATACACCTTCGTTACATTTATGCAAGAGTAAAAACGGGAAATTAAAAGTTGGAAATATTCTAAAAATGAAAACGTTATCATATCAACTGCTTTCTTACTCTTTTACCGTATATCTTGTTCGGCCGAAAGTTGACATAAAAAAAGGCAAACCGCATTTTTTTACCGAAATGCGGCTGCCTTGTCTTCTTTGTTTTACATCAGCTAAAATGTTTGAGCAAAACATGTATCGCTTCATTTTCGATTATACATGTTCCATATTCATTGATGCGGCTGAGTGTCAATGTAGATGCATGACCATACTCAGCCGCTAGAGATATGACCGTGTCATATGTCGTGTCTTTAACATTTTCGATAAGTAAATAGTATCTACCCTCAAAATGATAAAGGGTACTTTTAAGCAAACCTTGAAAAGATAATCTATGAGATAATTGGACGATATCTTCAAAGTCATCGAAAACATAAAGAATATGGGGGAAATCATCAATTTTCACCTGTAAATCCAAAAATTCCTCTTCGTCTGCCAATAGTTCCTCTTCTTCCTTTGTCACAATGATTATCAACCCTTGTGCAGGCAAGGAGAAAATTTCGATTGCAATGGAGCCACTCATTTTAAAGCTGAGTTCTTCGCACGCTTCTTCGACCATATCCTGAAATAGCTTGTGGACCTTTAAGGAATTCCCTAAAATATCTTCTTTCGTTATGCCTCTATCAATTAAATCATCAAGGGTCAAAAAAATCTTGATTTTATTATTAGTTAATCGTTCCAGCTTCATAAAAAAATGCCCCCTGGTTACCATCTTCATACATCATATGAAGCCTTGGTCTTAGAGTGCATATCCATTATTTCTCCTAATAAGGCCGTTACTAACCTTTAAGCCACTCCTCCCATTTCGATTGCGTGTCCCCCATTAAGACTCCGCTGAAGGCAGTTCGGTCTTCTTTAGAAATAAGGCTCAAAGCCGCACCGCCAAGACCCACCTTCAAATCCGGAAAATCCTTTATTAACGCTTCAACCAGCTTAAATGTTCCACCAAGATTCTCTTTCAGTGAACATGACATGAATAGGTAAGAGGGCTTAATGATGTTTAAAACGGTGAAAAGGTCCTTATCAGCAATGGATTCTCCTAAATAAATGGTTTCATACCCTTTCCGCTTCAAAAAAATGGTGAAGATCAATAGTCCTAATTCATGTTTTTCACCGGGAGCGCAAACGGTAAGGGCTTTCGGAAGAAAACCATTAGTCGGAATTGTATGCATAACCGAACTGATCCTGGATTTTATTATGTTCGACGAAAAGTGTTCATGAGCGGAAGTAATTTCTCCCCTTTCCCACTTATCCCCAATCTGAACCATTATTGAACCGAGTACATCCACTATGGTTTGTTCGATTGTATACATACTGAATGCTCGGCTTATCAGCATATGGGCTTTATTTTCATTGAAATTCAATAGAGCTTCGATTAATTCATCCGATAACTTAATCGCTTGTTCATCCTTACGGTTCGTTTCAGGAACTCCAGGCGCTAGGGTGCCTGTACTTTCGAGAAGTGAAACGGCTTGGCTTATTGTAAAACCTTGCTTTGTTTTATTAATGAGCCACTTAAGGATTTGCAGATGTTTTTCAGTATACAGCCGGTGCCCCGATTCATTCCTTACAGGTTCGATAAATTTATAGCGCCTTTCCCAAGCCCTAAGGGTTCCCGACTGAATGTCCAGCAGCTTTGAAACTGCCTTTATATTATATTTACCTTCTTGCATGGTTTTACAAGGCCTCCAATAATTGTACGATCATTTGATGAAATTATAGTGGATTTTTCAAGGTCTGTAAAATCCCGGTATGCTCGCTTAAAAGCAGCCTAATAGGTTTTTTCCACAGCTTCGCCTATTTCGGTGTCTGTCCCCCTTTTCAGGGTGAAGAGGTGCGTTTCAGGCTTAGCTTCAAGCCTTAAAGGCACTGCGCTTGTCCCATAGCCATTACTCGTCATATATATACAGTCCCCCTCTTTTTTAACGCTTCCGATCTGATAGGGCCCGAATCCGAATATCCGAATCTGCCCGCCATGGGTGTGACCTGACAGGACAAGACTAATATGGTGTTCCGGAGTCAACTGTTTCTTGACCAATGGATTATGGCTCACCAAAATCCGGAAATCTTCATTCCCGCAATCCGACAGGGCAAGGTCAAGCCTATCACGTTCTTCCGATATATCATCAATGCCCAGAAGAGCGATTTTGCTGCCATTCTGAGACTCAAAAGAAACAGCTGTATTATCAAGGATCTTCACCCCATGTTTCAAAAGAGCCGCATCCAGTTCATGGAAGTCTCCTTCATAATCATTATTACCCCAAACAAAATAAAGGGGAGCAAGTTCTTTTAATTTCAATATATTTTTTTCCACTCGTTCTAAGGGAACCCCTCTTTCCCTAATGTCACCGCCGATTATCACCAAATCTGCCTTGTCACGTGTTTCCTCAATCAATTTATCCGCAACGATACGCCGATGAAGATCGGATATAAAAAAAATCCGCACATCGCCAAAGCCTTCAGGAAAGTCTTTGAAATATAGGTCTTGAGAAATCACCCTATCTTGCATAGCCGTACGCCACATGTAAAAGATCATGGCAAATGACAGCAGGATGATGATTAAAAATAATCCAGATAACCATAACATCATCGTTAAACCTTCTTTCCATCCTTATCCAAACGTACTTTCATATAACCATAAAACGGTATTACCCGCAATTAAATATGATTTAACGCGATCATCATTTATTTTCATGATATAAGTTAATATCATAATTCTTCTTCATCATTTCAAAAACCTTATGGCGATTTTTCCACTCTTCCTCTTTTTCCCACAATTGCTTACTTTTATTAATGATTTCACAGCGTAGCAGTTGAAACTCCTTTTCAGCTTTATCTAGCTTTTTTTTAATTAAAACCATATATCCATATAGACCAATCGCTGCCGCCAAAAAAAGGAAATGGCTAAAATGGTCGACGAAAACACTAAACATACTGAAAAAGGAATAGGAATAAGGTACAACGATATAAAAATAAAGATAAATCATAAAAAGGACAGCAACAATCATGGTTGCCCATAAGCTTTGAAGGTGCTTCTTTTTAAGTGCCTCGAATTTTTTCTTCCGATCCACGACATTTTGCAGCATTTGTTTTGTTGCTTGATCCGTTTTCTCATCCAGTAAAATGATTGTCGATTCCATCGCATTTCCTCCTCTGCTCTTTCAAATCATGATATGAAAGAGTAGAGGAAAAAATGATAATGCACCTGTCACGATGGCCTTCATACTTAACCAAGTTGAACAATATTAAAAATACCCTGCCTATAAAGACAGGGTCAGACTGGAGACAAACTCGTTTTAGGTTTTTAAAATTTGAATGTTGATTTTCACTTCAGGCACTCGCTTTCCGCAGGCGTCCGCCCTCGGCGCCATTGCGCCTGAGGGTTCTCCCTTGGACACGCTTTCCCCGCAGGAGTCTCGAACACCCGCCCCAATCAACTTTGTTTTAACATTAAGGTAGAACTCCTTTTGCCTAAAGTCTTTTTTGTTTTGAAATAGAAGGATTTAAAAACTTGATTTTTTCTAAAGGTGCCATCATTATTTCTTGATTGGAATTTTCAATACCTGACCTTTGGAAATTTCATTGCCATTCAGCCCATTCCACTCCCTGATCAGAGCAATCCCTTCCTGTGATTTGTAGTAATTCATGGAAATTCGAAATAATGTTTCTTCACCTTGAACAGTATGTAAGACAACTTTGTATCCCTCTTTATCCGGTTTAGCGGCTTGTACATTTTTCTTTTCTGCTGCTGCTTTCTTTGCCTTTTCCTCAGCTTCTTGCTGCGCTTTGGCCTTTTCCTCAGCTTCTTGCTGCGCTTTGGCCTTTTCCTCAGCTTCTTGCTGCGCTTTGGCTTTAGCCTCAGCTTCTCGCTGCGCTTTGGCCTTTTCCTCAGCTTCTTGCTGTGCCTTGGCTTTTTCCTTAGCTTCCTGCTGCGCTTTGGCTTTTTCCTTAGCTTCCTGCTGCGCTTTGGCTTTAGCCTCAGCTTCTTCTTTTTCTTTCTCCGCTTCAGCCTTTGCCGACTCTTTTTCCTTTAAATCCTCTGCCGTTGCTGTAGTGGGAATCGATTCTATATCTTCCTCTTTTAAGACGACTTGGTCACTTTTAGTAACAGGTAAAGGCCTATCCTGAAAATATGTATAAAGGCTGTAAAATCCAATTGGAAGCAAAATGAAAAATAACGCTAATAATTGTATCATTGGAAGTTTAATCTTCACTTTACTTTTTTTCTTTTTATTCTGGTGGACTTTGCTCCGTTTGGGCAATGATGACTTAGCCTTCTGGCGTTCAATTCGCGAACGAAGTTCACCAGCCTGATCATTTTCTTTTTCATTCTTTTGCACCCGGCTCATTCAAGTCACCCCCTTTCTTGCTAAACCCTCTTTGCTTTTTGTTCCTGATTAAAATACCAAGGATAAAGTCAATCAAAAAGTGGGCCGTAATCGTCACGATGATATTATTAGTCATTTCAAATAGAAACCCGATAAAGAAGCTCAAAACCAATACATTTAAAAATAAAAACCAATTAAAAAGGTAACGATAATGAACGGCTGCAAAAATGAGGCTAGTAAGAAGCAAACCAAAATGTGTTTGCAACACTCCCCGGAATAATACTTCTTCACTTACCGCTACCACTAAAGCTACGACAAAAATCATCGGGTAAGACAAATTACTGAAAATGCGTTCGTTAATACCGCCATCATCCTGATAGGAAGATGGTGTCACTTTCATAAGCAATATGTCAATTAACACGACAATGACTCCCGCAGGAACACCAATCAGCAAAATGTTCAGGTCATCAAAGATAAATAAGTCGAAAAAAGCAGAACGGTCTTTAAATAAAATAATACCTAAAAAGATGGCTAACGTTAAGAGAATAATTTGTGTAAGAAACAAATTATATAGCAACTGTCTATCTGTAAGTTGTTTAATTAATTCAGCTTGCTTATTTTTCATTGCCATTTTCCTTCTTTAGTAAGATATAAGCCAATTCCTTTTTCCAAGTGGAAAAGGAATTAGCCGGATCCACCTTTACTTCCGGCCATACATCAGCCATTTTTTCGGCATCCATCCCACAGATATCACAGCAGATGGGGTTCGCTTCCCGATGCTTTTCTCCAAAATAGTCCAGTATCCCTGAACGGCGACATTTCTGTGCATATATCCAGTGAAGGAATTTATGCAGCTTTTCTTGATTACTGGTTTTCCTCTTTTGACAATACTCTTTCATCTCTGCCACTTGATCCTGGTTATTGCCCATAATAAACTGGGTAAAAAAACGGAGCTGGATTTCGTTCAACGAAAAGGATTGCGACAGCTGCTCTTTTTCTGAGGGGGTCAAACTAGCCAGATTCTTTTGTGATTCATTAAGGAAAGAACATACACCATCGATTTGCGAATCCGTAGGCAACTGTTGCTCCATCAAATGAAGGGGAAGCCCTTCATCCCCTTCGCTATATAATAAGACAGCCACACTTTGTTTCCGGTCTCGCCCCGCCCTGCCAATCTCCTGAAGATATGCTTCCATCGTGGACGGGATATGATAATGGATAACATATCTGACATCCGATTTATTCACACCCATTCCAAAAGCACTTGTTGCGCATATGATTTTCAGCTGGCCGGAAATGAATTGCTGCTGAATGAGCATCCTTTGTTCCTGCTCCATTCCACCGTGATAATAATTGACACTATCGATCCCGTTATCCTGTAAAAACCCAGCGACTGATTCCGCCACTTTTTTAGAGGAAAAATAAATAATTCCGCTTCCGGTAAATTTCCTGACAAGCTCCAGCACACGGGCTAGCTTCTCATCGTAGCTGAACATTCGCTCGATAATAATGGCAATATTCTCACGATCAACGGATGAGACCATTTCCTCGGCCTGCCCAATGTTAAGTTTAACAACGATGTCCCTCCGGACCTCATCGGTTGCAGTTGCCGTCAGGGCAAGCGTCAACGGATTATTCAGTTCACGCCTCACTTCTCCTAAATTCAAATAATCCGGACGGAAATCGTACCCCCATTGTGAAATGCAGTGTGCTTCGTCTATGACGAACAAACCTATTTCTATGGATTTCAAGGATTTTATCACACCATCGATGCTCAGCATTTCAGGAGATAAAAAGATAAATCGATAACTATGTAACCTATCGAAAGCTTTCCTTTTTTGATTAAGCGTCAAAAAAGAGTTGAGGGTCAATACACTTTTTTCGCCGCTCATCTTCAGCTGATCCGCTTGATCCTGCATTAAAGATAATAACGGGGAGACAATTATGACAGTCTTATTTACCAGATAAGCCGGCAGCTGATAACATAATGATTTACCTGACCCGGTTGGGAGCATCGCTAATGTATGACGGCCGGACATCAATGATTCAACCACTTCCTTCTGTCCAGGACGGAATTCATCAAAACCGAATTTTTCTTTGAGGACTCGTTCCATGTTCATCATCTCTCACCTATTTTCGCAAGTACAAGTCTTATTTGGAAAAAGCTTATTTGTTTATTATCGACCATCTGCTTGATAGCTTTAAGCTTTTTTGTACCAAGTTCCTCAATCGCTTCAGCAATTTCCCTCTCATCCTCGATCGTCACATAATCGGAAATCGGAAAATCTTTTTCCGATAAAACAATTTCTACGAGGTGATCTTCGATGGTGTTGACTTTCAATCTGCGGATTTCAGCTATTTCACCGAGGTTTTTCCCTTCCTGGATGTATCGTAAAGTAGTCTTTGTAGATTGTGTCAAATGAGGATTACCACTTCTTTTCCAATCATTGGTTAATGAGGATAAGAGAGGGTAATCACCACCCGTTTCCATTTCTGCAAGCATTTGATGCAATGAGTCAAGGAATGTATAGCGAACATACTCTTCTTCCGCATTTTTCCTTTTTGCAATCTGTTCAAACGTAAGACCAATCCTGTTTATCCCGGTCAATTTCAAAATGAAAATGTCTCGTTTCATATCACTTTGATTTTCTAAAAGGGATACCAGTTCATCATATAGATGTTGGGCAATCAACGCTCGATCCTGACGGTTGGCATGTAAAAATTCCTTTACGAAGAATTGGATTTTGGGATTTCGTTGTATCGGATAAAAACGTCTTTCATTGTGGACAATATGGGATATGGTTTGAATGAGTAAGTTTAACCTTCCCCAGAAAACAGGGGTGATATTGTGATACTTCCAACCATTTAAATACTCCGGAAAAGGATTATTTTTAAAGTAATCGTCCAACATTCGTTCACCTTGCAAACTAATTTCATATGCATCCGATTTATCCGTTAAATTAATTAAGCCATGCTTAAGTGAATGTTCAATGTTTTTATTTAATTGCTGACGGGTAAATCGAGGTATTGTCCCAAAAATATCCGTTAACCCGAATAAGTGGGCATCTTGGATGGTTTGTGACGATTTCTTACCCTGCAGCATATGGTATATAGCATAAATGGAGCGCTCACCTTGAAATTTTTTTATCGCATATAGAATGATGGCCTGTAGATAATTATTCATGGGACTCACATCCTTGTTTCATTTAACCAATAAACCCATTGTAACAAAAATCTGCAAAAACCGCCGTTATTATTGATGAATACAACGGAAATTATGTGACTAAATGACGAAACATGGAAAGGTCCAAGTCAATTATTTCGATGTTTTTCGTTGACATTCAGCTACATGATAGTTATTATCAATACAATTTCTATTGAAAAGTTTGGCATTCGGTCTTACAATAAGAAAGAGATAATAATCTGAAATAAAAAGATTATCAGTTGTTAATCAACTTAGGAGGGGTTATATTCATGGCAAAATTTACTATTGTGGATAAAGAAACATGCATAGCTTGTGGAGCTTGCGGAGCAGCGGCACCAGATATATATGATTATGATGACGAAGGGATTGCATTTGTTACCCTTGACGATAACGAGGGTATCGTTGAAATTCCAGATGTACTTATAGACGACATGATGGATGCATTTGAAGGATGCCCAACGGATTCCATCAAAGTTGCTGACGAGGCATTTGACGGAGATGCACTAAAATTCGAATAAAGGTACAAGCCATTTTCAATCGAGAATGGCTTTTTCTTTTGGCCAATGTCGCATTACATCTTCCCTATCAAAAAACAGGCATGAAAAAACAACCGGATATGGATATCCGGTTGTTTTTTCATATCTATCGTCAATGCCCTTAAGCATTTTTATATAATGTTTGCTTATTGATCCAGGTCTGTAATTTAATGAACAGCAACATGAATACAGATGTGATGAGCACGCCTTTAATAACGTTGAAAGGCAGGATTGCCGTCGTAACGAACTTTCTAGACTCGGGCGCCGACATGGCATCCCATCCCATAAAGAAGGTATAAGCCGGTAAAAAGACAAAATAGTTCAATACGCTCATGAATACTGCCATGGAAACTGTTCCCGCAAGTAAGGCGAACGTCATTCCTTTTTTTGAATTGATTTTCTGAAATACATAATAAGTTGGCAAGACAAAAAGTATTCCGGCTATAAAGTTAGCGATATGCCCCACAGGCACAGCAGTCAAGGTCCCTGTCATGACTAAATCCAATAGGTTTTTAATGAACTCGACTAGAATTCCAGCCATCGGACCGAAAATCAATGCCGCCATCAGTGCTGGTATGTCGCTAAAATCAACATTGAGAAAAGGCGGGAATCCCGGAAACGGGAAATTTAAAAGCATCAATAAATACGAAATGCTTCCCATCATGGCAAGTGAGACCATTTTTTTCACTTTGTTCTTTTTCATAGTTCTCTCTCCTTCTTTTCCGATCTACCTGAAAAAGAGGTTAGGATTCCAAAATATGTTGATGTTCAATAAAAAACCTTTAATTCCAATGGAATTAAAGGGATAAATTAAAGGTTACATCAAACAAACGTTCAGCAAATAACTGTTGAAACGCACTAAGGAACCTCCATCTTCTCCCATCCAGACTATACTGTCGGCTTTGGAATCACACCAAATCCTGCCTTGTAAGGCTCGCGGGCTTAGAAGTAAAATTTCCTTCATCACCGCCGGTGGGGAATTGCGCCCCGCCCCGAAGATAGACCTATAAAATTTTTTATACTTCCCATTATATCTGAAATGCCTTTTTTTTGATAGCATTTTTTCTCATTTGATGCATGTAGGATGAATATCGATTGTCGCAGTGAACGCTTAAAACAAATGGCGGTTTTACAATATGACAATTCGAAAATTTTTCGCAAAAGGAGACGAAGCCATTTATATCGCCACATTAAACGGATGATCAGATGAAAATCATTTGTTTAAGCGCTTTCATTCAGATATGCCAAATTGACATTATCAGCATTTCAATTGTAAAATTAACTGAAATTTAAGATAATTTTTCCCTTAGGAAGGTGTTTAGACGTGTATCGGATTTTAGTAGCAGACGCCATTAAACCAGAAGGACTCGGACCGCTTTCAGAGGCATCCAATATTCAGCTCATTCAGAAGACCGTAGAGGAAGCTTCAAACGAACTTGATCAGATCGATGCAATTCTTGTGAGAAGTGCAACTAAGGTTTCGGAAGATTTAATGAACCGTATGCCGCAGTTGAAAATTATAGCACGCGCTGGTGTCGGTGTTGATAACATAGACATCCCCGCAGCGACAAAACGCGGGATTGTCGTGGTTAATGCACCTGACGGCAACACCATTTCAACAGCTGAACATACATTCGCGATGATGGCTTCATTAATGCGCCACATCCCGCAAGCTTATGCTTCATTGAAAAATGGGGAATGGAAACGTTCTTCATATACGGGAACTGAACTTCGTGGAAAAACATTAGGCATAGTTGGCTTTGGACGCATCGGAGGGGAAATTGCCAAACGTGCTAAAGTGTTTGGCATGGATGTCATTGTCTATGACCCGTTCCTGACTGTAGATCGTGCAAAGAAAATGTCCGTAACGGCCCTGCCATTGGATGAATTGCTTCCTAAAGCAGACATCATTACTGTTCATACACCACTAACGAATGAAACTAGAGGATTAATTAATAAAGAAAAACTGCTTACCTGTAAAAAAGGGGTTTATGTACTGAACTGCGCCCGTGGTGGAATTCTAGACGAAGATGATTTATATGAAATGTTAGTTCAAGGGCATGTTGCAGGGGCGGCACTGGACGTTTTCGTCGAAGAACCTCCACTTGGCCATAAACTGCTGGAACTGGACAGCGTCATTGCTACACCGCATCTAGGCGCTTCCACGAAAGAAGCCCAATTGAATGTCGCCGTACAGGTTGCCCAAGAAGTTTTGACCTATTTCGAAGGAAATCCAGTCTCAAGTTCAATCAACCTTCCAGCCATATCTAAAGAAGTGTTTGAAAAGGTACAGCCATTCCATCAACTTGTTCAGCAAATGGGATCGATTGCTTCCCAGTGCATGAATGAAGGAATTCAGGAAATCTCCGTTACATATGCAGGAGAATCTTTGGATTTCGATACCGCGATTCTTACAAAAAGTTTAATCTCCGGCTTTTTAAGATCAAGAGTCGATGCATCAGTCAATGAAGTGAATGCCTTGTTGATCGCAAAAGAGCGTGGCATAACCATTGGTGAAAAAATCTCTACGGACTCTTTAGGTTACTCGAATTTGATCAGCCTTAAAGTAAAAGGTGACAACCGAGAATTAACAATAAGTGGGACCTATATCGAAAATTACGGTTCTCGAATTGTAAGTTTGAATGGTTTCAAAATCGACTTTCACCCAGAATCGAATTTACTTTATATCCAGCATACCGATAAACCCGGTGTAATCGGTAACGTAGGTAAGGTCCTGGGTGATCACGGAGTGAATATCGCCACCATGCAGGTTGGCCGAAAAGAAGCTGGCGGTGAAGCCATCATGGTTTTGAGCTTCGATTTACCATTAGAAGACAACATGAAACAGTTTTTAATGGAAACAGAAGAAATTACGTTCTTGGCCCGTATTTCATTATAAGAAGAAAAAAGTGCCCGCAGCGTGGGCACTTTTTTCTGTTAATGCATTCAATTCACTTGGTTCGGAGCTTCGGGCACCATTATGTCTTCCGTTAAATTCAGCTTTCCCACCTCTTCAATAGGAGCATTTTCAAACTTCACTTTTTCAAAACCAAAATCCTTAGCTATGAAAAGTATGGCTTCTAAAGCTTGAAGTGTTTCCTCACTATTTTCAATAACTGCTTGATCTGATAGGTGAATGGTCACAAGATCTCCATTAGAGCTTATCCTTTCCCATTTCAGGCCATGGGGGATTGCAGGTGAAATTCCCTCGATGTCCGCCTCCCCTTTTCCGGCTTGAAGCGCCTCCTCAAAGTCCCGATAACCCAAATTGCTTGGAACAAGGAAACTTGGAGAGGACTCATCCCTTTGATAGAGAAGGTATGTGCGTTTTTTTTGATGAGGTATATCCACCTCCTTTAAATATCCCGCATGCGCAAACCTGGCACCTTGCTTACCTTCTGTGGAAAATGTCATTTTCTCTATATTGTTATAGGAAAGCGTTTCTTCCATCGAATGGAGAAAAAGTGTATCTTCAGCCAACAGTTGGCTTTTTTCTGGAAAATCGATATGTGCTGTGTTTATATCGTTTCCTTGGCTAATCTTTATATCAAGCGGAAAATAGTCAGATAGCCCATATTGCGCTTCATCAATATCGGACATTTGATAAACTAACTGATTCAGTGTATCACTTTCATCATGATGTTTAAGTTTAATTGAAATGGGAACGATGAAATTCATTTGATCATCCGGGACACCCATCGTAATGATCGAGGCATTTTTAAGGTCATCCTGGTAAATCGCTTGTTCAAATGTCTTTTCCTTTTCCCCTTTTCGCGGTTCCATTTCTGAAAACTTGTCTTTGGATTCGATTTTCGCTTGGTTACTCGAAAACTCTTGAGCTTCCTGGTTATCTTCTGAGGGCTTTTCTTGGTTACTTGAATCCTTCCGTTCAAGATCTTCCATTTCCTTACTTTCAGATAGAGATAATTTCCCACTGCTGCCGCTGTCTTCTCGACTTGTCGTTCCTTTTTTTTCAATAATGAACGATGATGCCAAAACAACCATTAAGAATAAGGAGGCAACACCCGCGAATAGAGGTATCCAGTGTTTCTTCTTCTTTTTCTTTTTATCATGTATTCTCGCATACACCTCTGCCTTGGTCCGGTCATCTTTTAATGTGGGAAGCTCGCGCAGCATGTCTTCAATTTCGCTTTCTTTCCAACGGGATCTCCTCAATGCGGTGGCCCTCCTTTCCTGATAAATCTTCCATCAACTTTTTAATGGCCTTCAAAGCTCGGTGCTGGGTCGTTTTTACCTTACTTTCACTCCAATTCAATACTTCAGAAGTTTCCGTAATGGACAACCCCTGAATATATCGTAAAATGATCACGGATCTTTGATTCGTGGTACACCGGTTTAAACATAGGTAAATATCTTGGATTTCATCGTTCTTGATAGCCACTTCCTCGGGAATGGGCTCTTCATCTTTTAGCAATTGCCTATCCCAATCAAAATTAGGAAAGATTTTGTCTTTCCAACCTTTTTGTTTCCGAAAGTGATCAATCGTCACATTTCTGGCAATCGAATACATCCACGTTTTTTCACTGCTTTTTCCTTCGAAGCGTTCATAGGCCTTCATCACCCGGATATAGACCTCCTGAACAAGATCTTCGGCGGTTTCTCGATTTTTAGTCATATAGAAAATGAATTGATATATTTCCTGATGATATTTTTCATAAAGATCGTGGAAAACGGAATCCATCATTTCCCCACATCCGTTCATAAATATAGTCGTCAATCCTAAACAAAAGTTACATACTTCGGCTTTAATCTTATTATAAAATTCCGTTAATTTCCACATATCAGGTACTTCTTATTTTGTTTCCTAAAAAAACAAAGACAAGTTGGAAAGAAATCCAATTGCCTTTGTCTTCGCAGTTCTTTATGAAACAAGATTATCTGGCGATTTACCTGTCATTCATTCAGCGTTTTCCATAATTCGAGGCAAAATGATACTGAATGTCGTCCCTTTATTAGGTAAACTGTTTACCGAAATGTAGCCATCATGGGCATTGATTATATTTTTTACGATTGCCAAACCCAATCCGGTACCCGAACGGCCGCGGGTCCTTGCTTTATCCGCTTTATAAAACCTCTCGAATACAAAAGGCAGATCTTCTTCGGGAATTCCAGATCCAGAGTCCTTCACATCAATGATCAGTCCCCTTCGATCACTTGTCCTCTGAATGACATCAATGTTACCGCCTGGGGGAGTATGACGAATCGCATTATCAATTAAATTGGTCAAAACCTGTTCAATACGGTCCGGATCGAAATGCCATTGAATCTGATTGTCTTGCATGCTGGCTGATATAGTAATCCCTTTTTCTTTAGCCAGCCCAGAAAACTTACTTGTAATCCTCTTTAAATATGGAGAAACGGGTACACATTCATAGCTAAGATTCATTTTACCCGATTCCAATTTAGCTAGATCGAGTAGATCATTGACCAAACGTCCCATTCTCAAAGATTCATCATAGATGATGCGGGCCATTTCCACCTTTTCCTCTTCACTGCCCGCAATGTCATCTACAATCGCTTCACTATATCCTTGCAACATTGAAATCGGGGTCCTTAACTCATGGGAGACATTCGCTATGAAATCAGTCCTGAGTTTGTCCATACGTCTTTCATCACTCATATCCCTTATGATGGCCACCGCTCCCCGAATATTGTCGCCATTTGTATATAGCGGACTGACAATCAATCCCCAATTACGGCCCTGCAAGGTAATTTCACCGACTTGTTCCTTATCGAAGGACTCAGATTCATCAAAAAGATTCATCAAAACCAAAGGGACATTCACATTATCTTCCCGGTTATAGCCCTTTTCAAAATACCAGGATTGGAGAAACCTTTCCGCTGGCGGATTCGTTTCAAGAATTGTGCCGTCTTTATTGAAGGTGATGACCCCATCTGCCATACTGCTAAGAATGCTGGAGAGATGTTCCTTTTCCTGACTAAGTGCATTCATATTGAATTTCAGCTGCTTTCTCATCTGATTAAACGCTATGGCCAGCTCACCGATTTCATCTTGAGTCAGTATTGGAACCTTTGTATCAAATTTCCCCCGGGCAATCGCTAGGGCTGCTTCCCTCATCTTCACCAATGGAGCATTGATTCTTGTAGATAAAAAGAAAGCAAAAATCGTTGTCAAAATAATGGCGATGCCTGCTGCCAATAAAATGAACTGTGTAGTGGATTTTGTGGTTTCTTCCATGGACTCCAACGATTGAAATAGGAACACTTCATCCTGTTCCCCATTCAATTCAAGCGGAATGCCTACCACGATTGCGGATAAGCCCTCGTTTCCCGCATCATCGGATAGCGCCATTTCCTTTTTTACAGTCTTTCTTTCCGTAAAAACCTTGAGCAATTCGGGGTCATTTTTAATGAGTTCCGGCGTGATTTCAAACTCATTATCTCCACCGATGGATGAGAATACCATTTTGTCATCATTAAGAATGATCATTTTCGTTTCATTGCCTATTAATTCCGAAGCTATTTGTAATACCTCATTGCTGGATCCCTGATGTTCATTGGTCACCTTAATGATTTGTTCAGCCGTTTTGGTTAAATCATTTTCAATATTTTCAATTTGGAAATTCTCAAAGAATTCGACTAGCAGAACGGTTAAAACAATTAATACAAACGACACGAGCAATAAAATCGTTGCCCATAGCTTCCCTACAACACTGCCCCATAGCATCAGTCATTAATGACTTCGAACTTGTAACCTACACCCCAAACGGTCACAATCATCTTGGCTGCGTTTTCGGATATGCGGTTTAATTTTTCACGCAAGCGTTTAACATGCGTGTCTACAGTTCGAAGATCTCCAAAGAATTCATAGTGCCATACTTCTTTTAACAATTGCTCCCGGTCAAAAACCTTATCTGGGGATTTCGCCAAGAAATATAACAATTCATATTCTTTCGGTGTTAATGAAACCTCTTTGTTATCAGCAAGTACACGGTGGGCATCATTATCTATTGTTAGATGCGAGAAGACGATCACATCTTTTGCCGTCGTTTCCGTCTGCATGTAACCTGTGCTTGAAGAGCGACGCAATAAAGCTTTAACCCTTAACACGACTTCACGGGGACTGAACGGCTTTACGATATAATCATCGGTCCCCACTTCGAATCCTTGAACACGGTTCACTTCTTCCCCTTTAGCCGTCAGCATGATAATTGGAGTCGTTTTCTTTTCCCTTAATTCACGGCAAACTTCGATTCCATCTTTCCCAGGCATCATAATATCCAATAAAATTAAATCATAATCATTTTCAAGGGCTTTTGTTAAAGCCATATCTCCATTTTCAGCTTCATCGATTATGTATTCTTCCCTTTCCAAATACATCTTCAGCAGCCGGCGGATTCTTTCCTCATCATCCACCACGAGAATTTTAATAGCGTTATACATTATGTAATCAGCCTCCTATGATATATTCTACAAAATGAATACTTCCATGACTAATACTTTTTCCTTACATCGTACGATAAAGAGCCGATTTCACAAGGCTTCCATGAACCTTTCACCATTTTGTCACAAAAAAGACTCCGACCGCCCATCAAGAATGGATAATTGCTATTTTATCGAAATATTCCCATTGAATGGGATTGACAGAAAAAGGGATCATTCTCTAGAAAAATCGATAAGCCAACTCTCGACGTTTCTATCAAAAGACCCCCTTCATCTAAACATTACAATACAGAATCAAGCATATGAATGCAAACCAGCAATAACAAGATTGACGAAAATCAGGTTAAACATGATGATGGCAAAACCGATGACGGCAAGCCAAGCCGATTTTTCCCCTTGCCACCCCTTTGACATCCGCAGATGCAAGAAAGCCGCATAAAACAACCAAGTAACCAATGCCCAGACCTCTTTCGGATCCCAGCCCCAGAATCGTGTCCAGGCCACTTGGGCCCAGATCATTGCAAAAATGAGGGCACCGAGTGTAAAGATCGGAAAACCGATAAGGACCGAACGATAACTAATCTCGTCCAATAAATTCAAATTCACATTTTTAACGATCGGTTTAATCAAAGCTGCCACTCTTTTGCGAGCAATCAACCTTATTAAACCATACAGGACGATTCCCATGCCGAATGACCAAAGAACAGTATTCAGTTTCTTGGCATTGATCAGTGCAGGCATGTCCACCAGCGGTTCAAATCGATCCGTCTCGATGAGTTTCCCTTCATTGGGACCTACCAATGCCGGCAGGTTGAATTCCTGTTTGACTTCGGCACCTTTTTTATCGACCCAATCAAAATTCGCCTTATAATCCATGGC
Organism: Peribacillus sp. YIM B13477; assembly: GCF_042787955.1. Classification (NCBI taxonomy): domain Bacteria; kingdom Bacillati; phylum Bacillota; class Bacilli; order Caryophanales; family Bacillaceae; genus Peribacillus; species Peribacillus sp. YIM B13477. The sequence continues at coordinate 451,608 of NZ_JBHZPD010000001.1, read as the reverse complement.
AGCAAAAGAAGAAGTGATGATGACGAAACCGATGGTGCAGACTAATGTGAACATGATGACTTCAAGCCAGAACGTTCTTTTGCTTGATTGTGTCTGATCAACGAACTTGATTAAATAAATGATGGCAGTAACGAAACTTATGGCAAGGATTGACTGTCCTGCCGCTGCAGTCGTTACATGAATATGGAGCCAATCACTCTGCAAAGCAGGGATGAGTGGCGAAATTTCTGTAGGGAACATACTTGCATAAGCGATTATCAATAATGCTATCGGTAAAGCGAATAGCCCAAGTGCAGGTGTTTTATAAAGAAAATAAATTAATATGAAAGCACCGACCAGCATCATTCCGAAAAAGGTCGTAAATTCAAACAGGTTACTTACTGGGGCATGGCCGGCAGCAATCCATCTAGTGATGAAATACCCAATTTGCGCCGCAAACCCGATAATGGTGACGAAAATGCCCAGTTTTGCCCATTTGTTTTGTTTCTTTTCCTCCGCACCGCGTTTATCCTTGATCGATCCCCCGAATAAAAAGGTAGCGATCAGATATAAAATGAAAGCTGCATATAAAAGGTTACTGCTTAATTCAGCCATTTAAAACTTCCCCCTTACTAGAAGATTTCTCCTCTTCAAGTTGATCCAATGGTTCGGAAAGTGATGTTGATTCTATCGCTTGTTTTATATCTCTTTTAATGCCGTGCCAGTTTTTGTTTGTATGGCCGGCCAAAAGTATCTCATCATCTTTCCTCTTGATCCATATACGCCGGTGATTCCAATAAGACCCTTGGACAACGCCGATCATGAAGATGATTCCACCCGTGAATAAGATCCAAAGCGTTAAATCCTTCCTGACGGTCAAAGCCGTGACATCTTGGGTTTCCACACCATTAAAAGCCATTTTATAAGTGTTTTCCCCTAAAGGCTCCACAGTCTCCTTAATCGCTACGAAACTGACTTCACCCTCTGGCTTATCCGGAGTATGCATCTTAAAGATAAATGCTGGATTATTCGGAATCTTCGATATCGTTCTAGGTTCGCCTTTTTCATCGAACTCGAAATCAGGGAAGTAACTGATCAAGTCAACGGAATATCCTTCTTTCAACTCGTATTCCTTTTGAGGGTTGTTCAAATCAACCTTTAAGCTTCCATATTTCTCTTCGGTTTTTTTATTTATCAAATTAAAAGCCATCGTACTGAGCTCATCCAATTTATAGTCTACTTGGTAGAGGGCATAATGATCATGTTTCAGAGGTTCATTGACTTTGATTTTATAATCTTTAAGCTTATCAAGGTCCACTTTTTCCCCTGGTAAGGTTTCTCCCTTGCGCTCATAGAGCGTAACATCGGATTGATATGTTTTTGCGATCGTACCGGTTTTATCAATTGCAGCACTGTACTGCTTATCTTCTTCACTCTCTTTGTCATACACCTCTAAGGTAAATTCATTATTCTGAAGATAGTATTGACCATTTGTACCCGGGATTTCTTTTCTCTCGCCTTCACGCAGCCAAAGTACTTTGTCGATATACATCCCAGGGACGGAACGCAATAATGCTCCAATTAAGAAAATGATAAGTCCAATATGATTGACATAGGGTCCCCAACGTGAAAAACGACCTTTTTCGGCAAGTATATGACCGTTTTCCTCTCGTATATGATAACGCTGCCTTTTTAGTCTATCCTTTACTTCTTCAAGGTTTATATCTTGTTCTTCAAGCTTTGTCACCCCATAAATCCGCTGACGTTTCATGAAACCGTCATGACGTGTGACCCCTTGCTTTTTTAACGATCGATATAACGGAAAGAACCGGTCGATACTGGCAATCAATAGTGATATGCCCAGCATGCCTATGATAATCAAATACCACCATGAACTATACAAGTTATGAAACCCGAGTTCATAATACACCCTTCCGAACCAGCCATATTCCAGTTCATAATGCTCTGCAGGCGTCGCGGTTGAAGGGATGTACATTTCCTGGGGTAAAATCGTCCCGATAGCTGAAGCGATCAAAGCAATGACAATGAGCGTCACCCCGACCTTAACGGAAGAAAAGAAATTCCATATTTTATCGATGATCGTTTTTTTATATGTTTGTGAACGCCTGGCACTTCCTTCATATCTCATATCAATAAGCTGGTTCTCTTTTTCGTTACCAAGCACCATTCCGCATTTCCCGCATATCTTTGTGCCAAACGGATTTACATGACCACAATCGCATTTTACTTCTTTCATGTCAAAAACTCCCCAATATTATGGTTTAATTCTCTCCATATGCTTTTGGATGCTCTCTTCTGTCAAAGCTCCGGTGATGATATCTATCACTTTCCCCTCTTTATCAACCAAAAAGGAGACAGGCAATATATCCACGCGGTAAGCATTTTCCACTTCCCTACCTTTATCGATCATGACAGGAAATGTAAGGTCATGCTTTGTAATGAAATTATTGACAGCATAGTCAGATTCCCCGACGTTAACGGCCAATATCTCAACGCCCTGGTCTTTAAAGTTTTTATATTGATTTTCCATATAAGGCATTTCATATTCACACGGCTTGCAATATGTACCCCAAAAGTTCAGGAAGACGCCTTTTCCCTTGTAATCTGAAAGTTTATGCTCTTTACCTTCCATATCAGTCAAGACGAAATTGGGTGCTTCGGATCCTTTTCTCAGGCTTTCATTCTTATCTTTAGTGAAGTTCGTATAAAGGGCAAACACTAAAGCTGCACCTAAAAGCAGGAGAATGATGGTTCTGCTAATGAGGCGTCGCTTCTTTTTATCCATAGAGATCCTCCTAAGGCCACACTAAATTTAACCATACCATTATACCATTTAACGCCATGTCCTTTATATTTACATTTCTGAAGGTTTTGTGACATTCTTTCCCGATTCATGAAGGAAAAGGTATTTACAGGTTGTTTTCCACCACCCATTTCTTCCAGGGGAAGAATGGGGTAGTGGTTTCAACCTATCAATACAGGAAAAATACTAGCTTACATTCTCCGCTGTTTAGGCTCGGTCGTTGCTAAAGTCCGCATTAATTTAACTTCATGTGGAGTCAGCTCCCGGGAATCCCCTGCAGTTAAACCATCCAAGGTCAAGAAACCATATTGCTCCCTCTTCAATTTAATGACGGGATGGCCAATTGCTTCGAACATCCGGCGGACTTGCCTATTCCTGCCTTCATGTATTGTGATTTCAACTATGGCCGTTTCCTTTTTCTTGTCGGTAGACAATACCCTTGTCTTGGCCGGGGCAGTCTTGCCATCCTCCAACTTGATTCCCTTATCCAGCTTTTTCAAGCTTTCACGTAAAGGCATCCCTTTCACTTTTGCCACATACACTTTATCCACTTCATGCTTCGGATGCATTAATGTGTTTGCAAATTCCCCGTCATTGGTTAAAATCAACAAGCCCGAAGTATCGTAATCCAAGCGGCCAACTGGATAAATCCGTTCATTGATGTAAGGGAAAAAGTCCGTTACGACTTTTCTGTTCTTATCATCAGAAACGGCCGAAATGACGCCGCGCGGTTTATAGAATAGGAAATAAACCGGAGCTTCTTTTTCAAGCGGGACTTCATTAACCTCAACCTTATCATTAGGCCCCACTTTCACACCTAATTCCTTCACTACTTTTCCGTTCACTTTTACCTTACCTTCTAAAATCAACTCTTCTGCTTTACGGCGGGAAGCCAGTCCAGCATGTGCTATCACCTTTTGTAATCGTTCCATCTATCTTCACCCCATAGTATAATCATTCGTTTGTTATTGTCTATACATACACAATCATACAATTATTACATATTGAGAGGCAAAAACAAAAGGTTTTTCGCGATTAAGAGCTTTTCTTTTATTATTACACCAATAATGGGACGGTTAAATGGGTTGGTTTCCATAATGAGTGTAACATAGCTTATTTTTCCATACAAAAAAATGTTTCTTTTGATGAAAGTTTGAATACACCTTAATAATGGAGGGCTGCTTTTAAGAAAAAAGACAAAAAAAAAGAAATGGAATCGTCCATTTCCCTACCTTTTAATTCATACCGAAAACCAGTGTGACGACAATAACGGCAGCTATGATTCCGATCAAGTCTGCCAAAAGGCCGACCTTAAGGGCATCACCCATTTTTTTGATTCCGACGGCTCCAAAATAAACGGTCAATACATAGAAGGTGGTATCCGTACTTCCCTGAATCGTGGCAGCCAAGCGGCCAACAAAGGAATCCGGTCCATAAACCGATATCAGGTCGCTGGTGATTCCTAAAGCTGCTGTTCCGGATATTGGTCTAATAATCGCAAGGGGTAAAACCTCAGACGGAAAATGAAGAAGGGAAAGCAAGGGATTTAGTGATTGTACAATGAAATCCAAGGCCCCTGATGCCCTAAATACCGAAATTGCCACAAGCATCCCCACCAGGAAAGGGATGAGGGAAAAGGACATGTTGATTCCTTCTTTCCCCCCCTCAACGAAGGTCTCATAGGTGGGAACTCTTTTCAATGTGCCATACAGTAATATTCCGAGGATCAAAACAGGTATCATCCAAATTGAAATGGTAGTCATCCAGTGCAACATCCTATTCCCTCCCGCTCCTCTTTCTCCTGTAATAAAAATATCGATCTATCGCGATTCCTCCAACGGCAGAAATGGCCGTTGCTATTATGGTCGGAAATACGATGTCCGTCGGGGAGTGGGCATCGTAGTTCATGCGGATCGCAATGACAGTGGTTGGAATCAACGTTACGCTTGAGGTATTGATTGCTAAAAAAGTGACCATCGAACGGCTGACCGTTGCTTTTCCTCCATTTAGTTTCTTAAGCTGTTCCATGGCTTTTATACCAAGAGGCGTAGCTGCATTCCCCAACCCGAATGTGTTTGCCATCATATTGGAAAGTATATACCCCATAGCGGGATGATTAGGAGGCACTTCAGGGAATAGCCATCTCATGAACGGCTTGAACAAGTTGGATAGTTTATCTAACAGCCCCGATTCCTCCGCTATTTTCATCAAACCCAGCCAAAAGACAAGTATGCTCATCAGTCCCAGGCAAAGGGTGACCGCTTCCTTTGCGCTGACAAATAGAGCTTCATTCACCTGATCCATCGTTCCATTAACCATGCCAAAGACGATACCGATCACGAACATCCCGACCCAAATGTAATTAACCATTGCGTCCGATTCCCAATACCGCTTCAAATACTTCAGCCCATGAAGATTGGAATGATTGTTGCTTGAAGCTTTCTTTTGCTTCCCCATAAAAAATTGACCGAGTTCCTATTTTCTTCCCATCAAGATAGATGGATGCTCTGCCGACAACCTCCGGGATTTTCCTTTTATCATCCCAAGCCTTCTGGGGCTTCAACAATTTCATTTTCACTTTGACCAATTCTCTCTCTTCGTTTGTCAGTGGGTATGAAAAATCATTTTTAATATAGACATGTCCTTTATATATTTTATTTTCCATGTTTTCTACCATGCCTGCGGGTAAAATTTCTGTTGGCTTATAATCCTTAAAGGCGGATTCGTACATGTGAATATGATCATTCCAATCATCCGGACCATTCAATGTCACAGCAATCAGGTCATGCTCGTTTTTTGTTGCCGTCGTGACCAAGGTACGTTTTGCTAGTTTCGTATACCCTGTTTTCCCCCCTGTGCAATACTCATATAATTGTGTAAGTAGGCGATTTTTGTTCTTCCATACATAATCCCATTGTTCTGTGGAATTAGGTGCCCTGTGTTCCTTTGTGCCGGCAATCTTCGCATACGTTTCATTTTGCATGGCATAACGAGTGAGAATGGCCATATCATAGGCGGTTGAATAATGGTTCTTCGTATTATCCAAACCATGTGGATTTGAAAAGTGGGTATTTTTCATCCCTATTTCTTCAGCCTTTTGATTCATCATCCAGACGAATCCATCCAGGCTTCCGCCAACCTTTTCGCTGATTGCCACTGCTGCATCATTACCTGAACGAAGCATCAAGCCATATACCAAATCTTCGAGCTTAATTTTTTCTCCTACTTTTAAGTAAAGGGAAGATCCCTCCGTCCCGAAGGCATTGCTGCTCACCTTCACTGTCTCATCCATCTGTCCCGATTCAATAGCCAAGATGGCCGTCATTATTTTCGTAATGCTTGCTATGCGATTCTTTTCATGAGCATTCACTTCATAAATGACCCTTCCGCTATCCTCATCCATTAAAATCGCGCTATGGGCACTTACGGATACATTTGCATTGGCGCTTTGTACAGGTGCCATGAAAGACAACAGGAGAATGACGATACACATACTCGATAACCCTTTATATAGAAAACGCATGAGTGCCCCCTCGTCTCTTTACTTGTTTTTGTACAAGTTTATGCAAAGGGACAAGGGTTATGAATAAAAGAATCTAAACCTTCATGATATCCACTGTTTTCAAGGGAGAATTCCCATAAAAAAAATCGATAGGGACTCCTATCGATTTAGTGTTCTATTATACTAATAGTGCAGCGATTTCATCAATTTTCTTAGCTCCGAATACCACTTGTTCATCATTGATGATCATGGCCGGCACACTCATGACTTTATATTTCTTCTTGATTTCCTGGAAATTGCTTATATCGACCATTTCAGCTTCAACGTTAGGGTTTTCAATCGCTATGCGCTGTGCACCCACAACAACGTCTGGACAGTAGTGACATGCCAATGAAACCATGACCTTAATGTTCGCTTTTTTACTGATTCCCTTAATTGAATTCAATACCGCTGAATCCAATGCTTGACCAGGTCCAGCCAGGTTATAGATGGCCAAAATGAAGGAATTCAACTCATGGCCGCCTGGTACACCGTGGAATTTGACGCCACTGTATTCACCATTTGAATTTATGAGGGCAACGACAGGGAACTTATCCGCATTGATTTTTTCTTCGATTTCCGCATTTTCCCCTTTGTTGTATAACTCAAGATGAAGCTTATCTCCTAATTCCGCAACATCCAATAGGAAGTCTCGCAATTCGACTGATTTTGGCAAACTTTCATCGACAATGGACACCATAGTAACGTCGCTCTCCATCTTGCCGAAGATTCCCTTTAATTGGCCACGTAACGCATCACTTAATAAAGCGCTCTTGCCTGCTGGGACAGCTGCCTGTTCTTTTTTCGCCGGTTTTTCAACTTCAGGTTCATCCTTGATTCCCAGGCGATCTTTTTCTTCCTCAATATATTTGCCGGCATCCGTTGCTGCAATCGCTCCATCGGATACAGCTGTGATAATCTGGCGCAAGGATTTTGGCCTTAGGTCGCCCGCCGCATAGACACCATTCACATTAGTCTTCATATCATCATCGGTTAAAATGTAACCAGCATCATCCATTTCAATATGGCCCTTGAATATCTCTGTTTTCGGTTCGTAACCTATGAAAACGAATACGCCAAATGTATTGTCTTCTTCCTTCGCCTTATATTCAAATTCTTCTTTGGTAACGTTATTGATGAAACGTGCACTTTGAATCATCCCGTCTCCATGAACCCCAAGGATTTCCGTATTGAATTTCACTTCAATCTTATCATTTGCCATTACTTTATCAACAATGGACGGGGCACACGAGAAGCTTGATTCACGGGCGATGATTGTGACTTTTGTAGCAAAACGTGTCAGGAATATCGCTTCTTCAGCGGCTGCATATCCTGCGCCGATAACGAAAACTTCCAACCCTTCAAAGAATTCACCATCACATGTTGAACAATAAGCTACACCGCGGCCAGTGAATTCCTCTTCACCTGGAAATCCTAGCGTTCTTGGTGAAGCACCCGTTGCAATGATGACGGCGCGTGCATGGTAGTCCCCGCCAAGGGTTTTAACCACTTTCACCTCACCGGAGAAATCCACACCCGTTACATCAGCTTTAGCGAACTCAACGCCAAAATCTTCGTTTTGAAGCTTCATTTCTTCAACTAACCTAGGACCCGATATATGACGGATACCAGGATAATTGGCTATTTCCGACGTAGTTGCAGCTTGACCGCCGCCAGTGCCTTTTTCAAGAATTATCGTCTTTAGCTTCGCTCTTCCTGCATAAACACCGGCTGAGAGGCCTGCAGGACCGCCGCCAATAATTAATAAATCATATTTTTTTTTCATCTTTTGTGCTCCTTGCTGAATGATTATAACGTGCTAAACTGATTATTTTGAAAAACAAAAGGCACTTATTTTAGGTAAGTGCCTTTTGTCATTGTATCATGTCGGACGATTTGTCCAGTAATCGTAATCAATGCTGGGTATGTCCATTACCTGTAGAAATGGACCCTCCCATTAAAAATTAAAGTTTACCTACAAGGTCTAGGCTTGGTTCAAGAGTATCTTCACCTGGAGTCCATTTTGCAGGGCAAACTTTATCTCCATGTTCCGCTACGAATTGTGCAGCTTGAACTTTTCTTACAAGTTCTTCGGCATTACGGCCAATTCCTAAATCATTGACTTCGTATGCTTTAATTTGTCCTTCTGGATTTACAATGAAAGTTCCACGTAGAGCCAATCCATCTTCTTCGATCAATACACCGAATTGACGGGATAAAACGTTTGCTGGGTCAGCTAACATTGGATATTGGATTTTACCGATTGTATCTGTAGCATCAGCCCATCCTTTGTGGCTGAAATGAGTATCTGTTGAAACTGAGTAAACTTCACAACCAATTTCCTTGAATGTTTCATAGTTATCTTGAAGATCGGCTAATTCAGTTGGACATACGAAAGAGAAGTCAGCTGGGTAGAAAAAGAATACTGCCCATTTCCCTTTAACATCTTCAAGTGTAACTTCTTTGAATTCTCCTGCATGGTAAGCTTGTACTTTAAAATCTTCAACTTGTTTATTGATCAATGACATAATAAATTCCTCCAATAGCTATTTTTTTATCTGCTCCTGTTTATAATAATTATTAAATAGAAACTAGTCAATAAATATACCTTAATAATTTTTAAGTTCACAAATTGGTCACAGTTTTTATATTAATATAAATTAATTATTTTTAAAATCCCATAGTACTTTAAATTAGCATTTTCAACACATTTCCAATATTATTTCTAGGATACAAATAAGACACATGCTCATTATTTCGTGAGATTATTTCCTCTCCTTTTCAATCTAATTATAATATCCAAATGAGAATCATAAGTCGCTTTCTAATAAAATTTTCAGGTCTCCTTCATATCTTTCCCATATTTCCCCTAAAAAATTCTTGTTTCGAAATTTCAATCAAAAAAAACGAACCTTGACGGCCCGTTTAGTTGTAATTGGTTCTCCAAAGACATTTCTATATTTTATCAGTTATTGCTTTTTCCAAATAAGCTTTTTCGCTTCGGTGAACCTTACGGCTATTTTCGGCCAGTTTACAACGTCCCACCATTTGTCCACATAGCCTGCCCGATTATTTTTATATTGCAGGTAATAAGCATGTTCCCATACATCAAGAACAAGGATTGGGATCGTATCCCACTGGGTCAAAACCATGTGCAATTCCGATTGAAGTATTTCTAGCCGCCGCGCACGCGGAGACCAGACTAATATCGCCCAGCCAACACCTTCTACTTGTTTGGCAGCCTCACTAAAATGACTTTTAAAAGCTGCAAAGCTTCCAAAATCCTTCTCAATCTGTTTAAGTAAATCCCCCCTTGGCTGTCCGCCCCCTCCCGGAATCATCACTTCCCAGAACAGCGTATGGAGATAATGGCCCGATCCATGAAAGGCTGCTTCCTTTTCCCAATGTTTCAACAAGGAAAAATCATTCGATTCTCTCGCTTTTTTCATCATCATTTCCGCTTTATTCAGACCATCGACATATGCTTGATGATGCTTATCATGGTGCAGATACATGATTTCCCTTGAGATTGTCGGTTCCAACGCTTCATAGGCATAAGGTAACGGCGGTAGCGTATGCTTCCCAATCGGCACTGATTGCCTTTCCTGTATATTGAATTCTCTAGCGAGTTCTTCAATTTCCTCGTAGACCCGAGCCATCTCTTCTTCAATCATGACCATATCCTCATAATCCATTTCTTCCTCATCCATATTCTTTGCCAACCCGGAAAGCCGTTCAATATTTGACAGCAACGGCGAATCGGTGATATCGATCTTCTCAAGATATTCCATCACCCCATCAACCCAATCACTTACCTCTTTAGCATAATCTCTTACCTCAGACATCTTGCAACCTCCCCCTATTCCCATGCACATAAATCATCAAAGTATTTTATGTATCGATTAAGCGGAGATTCCATTTATAGCTAAAAAAAAACAGCAAGGCTTATTAAGCCTTGCTGTTTCATTATCTTGACTGCAACATTTTCGTCCGGTAATCCGTTTCATAAAACTCCAATTCTTCACGCATGGTCTGGAATCCACTTTCCACGGCCTTCAGGATGGATATTATGCTGTCAGGTACACTTTGGTGAAATTTAATCGAGTTTTTTCCTGTATAGGCAGATCTGCTGTCCTCAAACCACCGATCTGATTTTGGGGAAAAGTATTCTTCGATACATTGATGATAAACTCTATAAAGCGTCTTTTCAGCTGCAGCTTTATTGAAAACATCATTTTTCAGAACGATTTGGCAAGCCTCCAAGCCTTCTTCACAACTTACAAGCATTCTTCTTAAACTTGATAGGATTCCTTTATAATAGGTTTCATCCCCGCTTTTTTCTTCTTGCAGCTTAGAATAGGTCGTCTCATTTATAAATTCTTCCAGTTGAGCCACTGTCGTTTCCAAAAAGCCCTTTACATCCTCAAGCTGAGATTTTACCAATGTATTCCCCAACCGTGAACCCTCCTCAAATTGATTAAGATTGAATATAATAGTCAACATGTGATTCTATATCATATGGTTTAGCTTGGTCAATAGATATAAACACTTTCTCCAATTTTTCAAAATCTATATTTTCGAAATAACCAGCCAGCTCTTTTTCTGCATTTATATATATTCGTTTTCGGTTAACCAGGCCCGGGTCTTTGAGTAGACAGACCATGGCGATGATGTCAGCCATATAAATATCTCTGTTAGGGCTTTTGAATAGGGGGTTGGCGGGATATGGGGTCCAAAGAGTGACCATCTCATCAAAATAGCGAAGATACAGTACATTCAGCGTCTTTTCTTCTCCATCCTTTATGTATTGTATAACGGATCGATTAAAGAAGTCCTCAGGTGAATTTGACTTTTCCTTTTCAAGCCCAAATCCATTGCATGCTACAATTCGCACCCGCAATCCCCCCGCATTCATTTTTTTCTATATTATCACAATTCAAAGAAAAATGTTATTCGATTGTTTGCTGAAATTTTTCAAAAAACAAATCGGCTTCACCACTTTCAAAGCTATCATCCGAATTATCGGCGAGAGGCGGTAATTCATCTATGGAATTCAGGCCGAAGTAATCCAAAAACTCTTTTGTTGTCCCATATAAATAAGCCCGGCCCGAGCCTTCAGCACGTCCGACCTCTTTAATTAAGACTTTGGTGACAAGTGTATGAATGGGGCGTTCCGTTTTCACTCCGCGTATTTCATCAATTTCAGCTCTAGTAATCGGCTGCTTATAAGCAATGATTGCGAGTGTTTCCAATGCCGCCTGGGATAAGCCTTGAGTGCTTGATGTTTCGACTAGTCTTTTCAAGTAATCCGAGTGCTCTTTTTTTGTCGTCATTTGATAAACGCCCGCTATTTCGATCACTTGAATCCCGCGTACATCCGATACATATTCTTCCTTTAAACTTTCAACGATGTCCGTTGCTTGATATTCCGTAATTTCCAGGACCGAGGCAATTTGTTTGACAGAGAGCCCTTCATCTCCGGCAGCAAACAATAATGCCTCAAGAATCCCTTTCCAATTAATAACTTCCAACTGGTTCTACACCTTCCTTAGCAGCAATCATGATTTCAGAAAAATTACCTTCTTGTTCAACGATGATTTCATTAAGTTTCATCAGTTCCAATACCGCCATGAAAGTGATGACGATATGCTCCTTGACCGGGATCGAAAACAGTTCAAAAAAACTTTTCTTCCCTTTAATGGACTGTAACTCAATCTTGATTTCATCCATTCGTTTCTCTATCGATATCTCTTGTTTCGTTACTTTCGTGTAAAGCGGCTTTTGAATTTTTTGCCTTCTCAGCAATTTTTGCAGAGCCCCCAACATATCATATAGACTTATATTCAACTCTTGTTTATCACTTTCCGCTTCTTTAACATAAACAGATAGATCACTTGGGGGTTTGGTGAACATCAAGCTTCTTTCTTCTTCCATCCCTTTAAATTCTTCGGCTGCATTTTTATACTTTTTATATTCTAATAGTTTTTCCACAAGCTCATCCCGTGGATCTTCCTCAAATATTTCACCATCTTCATCAATCATTTGCTCATCTTCATGCTTTGGAAGCAGCATTTTACTCTTGATGGCAAGCAGTGTTGCAGCCATCACCAGATATTCGCTGGCCACATCCAATTCCAGATGCTGCATCGTATGGATGTAACCTAGGTATTGATCTGTAATATCAGCCATCGGAATATCGTAGATGTCTATTTCCAGGCGATTGATCAAATGCAGGAGTAAATCCATCGGACCTTCGAAAGCGTCAATTTTTATGTTATAACCCATTAAATTACCTCATTTAAATCTAATTGGCCGATATGACCTTTTTTTTTTACTAATCAAGTATAGTGGATTGCCGCCCTTTATCCAAATAATAATTTACTGTCCATAGAAAAGTTTTTATTTGGGATTACCGTCAAATGGGTCGGTGCCCAATCACATTCTGAAATCCAACATAACCTAGAAATGTAAGAATAGCAGAACAAAGGAGGTACTCATTATGGGTGCAGGTGGTTTTGGAAACGGCGGCGGATTCGCGTTTATTGTAGTATTGTTCATTTTATTAGTTATCGTCGGTGCTTCTTGGTGTTAATGGGAGACTGATGAATCAGCTGATTGCCTTGCAATCAGCTTTCTTTATTTTCCAGAAAAAAATTCTATGCTAAACTTAGTGAGTATACATAGCGGATGTTAAGCTATAAGAAAATGGCTTTTTGCCATACTTAGTTGATTCCATCAAACAAAAGGGGTGCTCCTATTGACTTACGCGGAAGACTACCTTTCTTTCCTTGTCCATTTCCATGGAACGAGGGATTACTTCGAATGTCATGAAATCCTTGAAGAATATTGGAAGGAAACCGCACCAAAAGAGCGTGACTCTCATTGGGTCGGGCTCATTCAGATTGCGGTTGCCCTGTATCATGATCGCAGGGGAAACAAAAAAGGGGCTGCAAGGACCCTGTCTAAAGCCTTGGCAAATCTCCACCTAAAAAAGGCCGAGCTCCTGAAGTTGGGACTCGATCCAGAACGACTGTTCAAATTGCTCGAGGATACCCATGAGCGAATGTTATCACAAAAGCCATATAAAAGCATCAATCTGCCAATATCGGATCAAAGACTGATCGAAAAATGCCAATCCATGTGTTCGCAAGAAGGATCCATATGGGGTGCGGATAGCGACATGACCAATACATCGATAGTTGATAAGCACCTAATGCGTGACCGTTCGGATGTCATTTCAGAAAGGGCTCGACAGCTATCCCTTCGAAAAACAAGAATGGAGGACCGCCCTTAAAGGCGATCCTCCATTCAAACTTTCATATTCAGAAATCTTCACACCTGTCAAGAAAGCTTTCCGTAAACTCATTTGCTTTTAATTCTTTGTCAGGATATTGCTCCTTGATGGCCCTGACCATCGTTTTACCGATACCTTGCTTCCGGAAGGATGGATTTACAGATATATGTTGTATCTCAATGTGGGTTGGAGAGACTTCTATACCGATCAGGCCCGTAATCTCTTCATCTTTCCATAAGAACAGCTGTAGGTTTTCATCCGTTTCATAATTCTTCATCGTATTCCGAAGCGTTTTTATCTCTTTTTCATTTGGCATGAAAGATAATAATCCCATGGCAAACTTCTCATAACTTTTCTTATACTTAATCAACATAATATCCCTCGTTACTAAATAACGTTTTTATTATCTTCCTGTTTCCAATTAATTTGCTTTGAATAATAATCCTCACATATAACATTTACATCATACATAAAAATCCCGTTCGTTTCAACATCACTTTCAGCACTTGATTTATCAATGGGCTATGTGCTAAGCGATAAACAGCCAGTATACGATTCCCCATATCAAAGCGATAATAAGCATCATAAGTAAAAGAGTCTTATTACTTTTCCTCATCCCATACTCCCTTTATGAATGGTCCAAATATTTAAATAACGAATTCATTCTACTATAACTTAACACAATCTGACAAATATCCTTGCAATCTTGCTTCAATTTTACTACATTGGTAAAGTGATCTAGGTTCATAGAGTGCCATCTTTGGTATAAAAGACGAAGATACACCCAACTTCTTCTTTAAAATGAACGTAGCTATTTGGCTATAAATTTTTTTCAGGAATATATGTATCTTTTTTAGCCTTTGTTTCGTCAAATACTATGAATCTGATTTAAAGTGCCGCCCTTTTATTGAAAGGTTCCCAATTCAGCAGGAAAGTTAAGGAGGATTATCATGAAAAAAATGAATAAATGGGTCATTGTAACCATTTTATTATGTCTATTATTGCCATATAAGGCTTTTGCAGATGCAGCTGTTGGTGAAATGATCGTCACACTTGGTGAGAATTTGACAAATGAACAAAAAAATATGATTTTATCAGAAATGAAAGCACCAAATGATGTTGAGGTTTTAACCGTTACAAATGCGGAGGAACATGAATACTTAGGAGACTATATCGCTAGCCGTCTAATCGGTACAAAAGCGATTTCATCCTCTGCGATTACTTTGGAGGAAAAAGGTACCGGTCTTAAACTTGAGTCGAAAAACATTAACTGGGTTTCCGATGAAATGTATATCAATGCACTGGCTACTGCAGGAGTAAAAGATGCTACCGTTTATGTCACCGCACCTATACCCGTTTCCGGTACAGCGGCTTTGACAGGAGTCATTAAAGCCTATGAAATATCTGCCGACAAGAAGATTCCTGAAGATGTAAAACAGGCAGCGAATGAAGAAATGGTGAAAACAGCAAAATTGGGTGACGAAATCGGTACGGAAGAAGCCTCTGCACTTGTTACGAAAATCAAAGAGGAAATGGCTGCAAATCCACCAGCCAATACTGAAGAGGTCCGCGAGGTTGTCGAGTCTTCAGCAAAAGACCTTGGAATCGCCTTAAATGAAGATCAAGTACAAAGTTTAATTGATTTATTCAATAAGCTAAAAGAATTGAATATTGATTGGAACGCTGTCGGTGATCAGCTGACTGCAGCTAAAGATAAACTTTCCAATTTTCTTGAATCCGAAGAGGGTCAATCATTTCTGGATAAATTAAAAGAAGTGTTCAGTAGTTTAATAGACGCAATCAAATCACTTTTCAGCTGATTCAAATAAAAAAAGGATGGCCAATGCCATCCTTTCAGACGTAGACAAACTCGAAAATCGAGTTTGTCTATTTTTATTGCCTGTACAATTTGACCGTTGAGTTCCACTGCAGGCACTCGCTTTCCGCGGGCGGTCCGCCCTCGGCACTCGCCTGCGGGGTCTCCCTTTTACGCGCTTTTCCCGCAGGAGTCTCGTCCCTTCCGTTCTAATTAATTCCTGAGGTCTTGAAAGTATTGCTATTGGTTATTTGGTTCGGGAACATCATTTGAGCAAAGTTACGTTTTCCAAAGCCCTTTATTTATAAACTGAAAGGATGGCAAATGCCATCCTTTTTTCTATTCTTTATTGACGACTGCCGCTTCATGAAGGGCCAAGTCCAAATGAATAAGATCTTCGTAAGTTTCGCGTTTGATGACCAACCGGGCTTCTCCCTTTTCGGCAAAGACGACAGCCGGTCTCGGAATGCGATTGTAATTATTCGACATGGAATATCCATATGCCCCTGTACAAAATACCGCCAAGACATCACCGCGTCCGGCTTTCGGCAATGGTAAATCCCAAATCAACATATCTCCGCTTTCACAGCATTTGCCGGCAATGGACACTGTCTCTTCCACAGGGTCGAGCGGCCGGTTTGCAAGAATGGCATCATATTTAGCTTCGTAAAGAGCGGGACGTATATTATCACTCATGCCCCCATCCACGGCAATATATTTACGGACATTAGGAACTTCCTTTTCAGAACCCACCTTGTACAGTGTCACACCGGCGTCTCCTACCAATGAACGGCCAGGTTCGATCCAGATTTCAGGCATCACTAAATCAGAATCAGCAATCAGGTTCTGCACTTCCCTAACGATCTCCTCAACATATTGAGACGCCGGTAGCGGGTCGTCCTCTTGTGTATACCGAATCCCGAATCCCCCTCCGAGATTCAATACCTTTGGTTGAAACCCTACCGAATCGTGCCAATCACTCAGCTTGCCGATAATTTTTTGGGCTGCCAGAAGGAAACCGGTCGTTTGAAAGATTTGGGAGCCGATATGGCAGTGTAATCCAAGAACTTCCAGAAAGTCACTATGAAGCGCTTGTCGAAGGGCAGCTTCTGCCTGGCCGTTAATAAGATCAAAACCAAATTTCGAATCTTCTTGCCCTGTCAAAATATAATCATGCGTATGGGCTTCAATACCCGGTGTTACACGAAGAAGGATTTTCACCTTTTGTTCACGGTTTGTACAAATTTCTTCCAACAGTGTCAACTCCGAAAAATTATCGACTACTATACAGCCAATGTCATGATCCAAAGCCATATGTAGCTCTTCTTCACTTTTGTTATTTCCATGGAAGTGAATCCGTTCTGTTGGGAAATTTGCCTTAATTGCCGTATATAATTCCCCCGCTGAGACAACATCGAGAGACAGTCCCTCTTGCTCAGCCAATTGGATCATGGCAATCGAAGAAAAGGCCTTACTTGCGTAAGCAACTTGTGCTGAAACCCCCAATTCCTCAAAAGTTCTCTTGAACCCCCTCGCCCGTTCGCGAATTAGCTCTACATCATAAACATATAATGGTGTACCAAATTGTTCGATCAATTCGATCGTGTCCACTCCGCCAATCTCCAGATGTCCACGTTCATTGACACCGCCGGTTCCGTACAAATGCATGATAGCCTCACCTTCCTGACTTAAAACTATTAATAAGAAATGAGGCAGCCTCAAATAAAGAAAACCTGCTGTAAAGGGTCTTCTATATAATCCAGCCTCATCCGAATCAATTATCCCATGTAAATATTGTTATCTATGACTGCTTAGTAGTTCGAAGGGAAAGACAGATTGGTTTAAACTCCAAAGAGTCATAGTAGCTTTATCTCTTTGTTAAGCCCAACTTTATCGCTTTATCCGAATAAAAATAAATTACCACAACTTTTCGACAACATCAACCTTTAGATTTTCTTGGCTGCCTATATAGATCCTGGGGATGTACAATGCTCGGACGTTCTATAGAACCTGGATAAGGTCTTCTAAATATTATATGTGACAAGGCCTTCGGCTGAAACGGGAGAAGCGGCCATAAATAGGGTGTATTTAATGTTTTTATACTAGTGAGCATGATCAAATAGAGTGTGATGCCTATGACTAAGCCAGGCACTTTAAATAATGCGACCAAGACTATCAGTGCTAAACGGGTAATTTTATTTGCAACCCCTAGCTCTAAACTCGGAGTGACAAATGTACCTATTGTCGCTACGGAAGCGTAGAGAACCACCTCAGGAACAAAGAGGCCAACATCTATCGCTATTTGCCCTATCAAAACCGCCGCAACCAAGCCCATTGCCGTGGAAAGCGGGGTCGGGGTATGAACGGCTGCCATCCTTAAAAATTCTATCCCTATATCGGAAATGAAGATTTGGAAAACAATGGGTATATGCGTTTTTTCATTCGGCCCGATAAACTCGAACTTTTCCGGCAGGAGGGAAGGATCTAAACAAAACAATAACCAAATCGGCAGCAAGAATAACGAAACGAAAATCCCTAGAAACCGGACCCAGCGCACCAAGGTCCCAACGGCAGGTGCCTGACGATACTCCTCAGCGTGTTGCATGTGATGAAAAAGGGTGGACGGGGTAATGATGACACTCGGTGAAGTATCCACATAAATAAGGACATGGCCCTCAAGCAAATGCGTTGCCGCCACATCAGCCCGTTCCGTATATCTGACAAGCGGGTATGGGTTATACCTTTGCTTTACGATGAATTCTTCGATCGTTTTATCAGACATCGTTATGCCATCAACCTCAATATTATTCAATTCCTTACGAACGATTTCTATTAAATCGGGATCGGCAATATCTTTAATGTAGCCGATGGATATATCCGATTTCGATCGTTCCCCTACATGCAGCATTTCGAAACGTAATCTTTCATCCCGGATTCTTCGTCTGGTTATCGCTGTGTTAATGATGATATTCTCGACAAAACCATCCCTTGATCCACGGACGACTTTTTCGGTATCGGGTTCTACTGGCTGTCTCCCGGGATAACTCCTGACATCCACGACCAGCCCTATTGGTTTACCATCAACAACAACGACGATTAAACCGGATAATACCTGATCAACAAGCTCATCCATCGTCTTTATTTCCTGAACGGATTGGTGTACGAGCAAGTCTTTGACTACATCAAAAACTTTAGTAGACACGATATCGGCATTTTTGTTATGAATAAGAGAATCGAGGATATCAATGATGTACTCCGTATCCGTCAGCCCGTTTATATAGTAAATATGTACATCTTTTCTTAATACCTTTATCTTTCTTACCCCTAAGTCAAAGCTGACGCCTAGACCTACTTTCTCTTCCATGTATGCGTCAACTTCCGCTACCCTACTCGGAATCGGCATCATGTTTTGAGGTTTTTCTGAAGTCATCATGACCACTCCTTTCCAATATGATTTCCACCGCTAGCTTCGTTATCGGTGCTCCTCTTTTAAAATCGTCCTGATGGGACATTTTTCCGATATCCCCTATCCCAACTACTATGGGAACATGTAATTGATCGATGCAATACACCGTATCTCCTGTTATCTTGCCCAGTTCAAATTCCTCGGCGCCGTATTTATCAACCCCGTTCGGTGTCAAATTACCATCACGGTCAATACAGATATCCACCTTGGTCCACTCTTCCCTTCTAGTCTTTGAAGCGACCGCTATCACGCCAAGGACATCAATATCAGGGTGTCCGGCAACTACCTTCATTGCCTGTTCGCCTGATCCTTCTCCTATAAAACCGCTATCATCAAACATGACCAATACAGGGTCATACTTCGCCTTTTTTATTAATTCAACTAACTCCAAGCCCGTATATCGTGATGGATTACCTTGGGACATGGAGATACATCTTCCCCCTATTTCCTTGGCTACATGCTCGACAGCCCGTTTCGCATACTCATCACCATCCGTAATCAATATCACTTTTCGTTTGGTCACCATCTTGGGCCTACCTTTCATCATCAGGAATAGTTACCTCTTACACTTATAAGTCGACAAAATAAATCCATTGGAATAATGATCCGGCTATTTTCCCCAATACGAGTGCCATTAACAGATAAATGATCTTCTCTTGAATTCCGATTCGTTTTGAAAGAACTGGAAATACATTCAGGACTTCAGTTAAGGCAGCCGCAAGCATTCCATTAAATATCCCGTCAGCCAACCCGATCGGAATTAAAAGAAAATGCGGAAGTGAAAGTTCCGTTTCCTGTAATCCTAACCATGTTCCTGCGACAACTCCGGCAATGATGGCTCCTTCATAGTAATGTATCATTTTCATTGTTTTTGTCAGCTGAGTCAGTCTTGGAATCACCCCAAGTACAGTTAAAAACGCTACAAAACCGGCACCTGTTGCAAACCCCCCGGCTAAACCGACAAAGATTCCGAAGATGATTTTACCGGTCATCAAGGTGGCGCACGTTTTCCTTATTTTCATTCATGATTACATAACGGTCCAAATCCTGCTGATAGTTGAACATTTCAACCTCGAGCGGACTAGGTTCCTCATTGAAGCGTTTTTTAAAGAAATGATTAAAAAATAGAATCATGCCCATACCAAGGCCGAAGCTATATGGGATTTGGATCAATAACGGCTTATCTTCCACTTTTCCCGTTATTATAGTAAAGATTTTTTGATGCACTTCCCCCATGCTGACATCCACATGAAAATTCATGATCGTCATCCCGCCGCCGACAAATAACAAAAACCAAACTAAAGCGAATGTCAGGTATGACATTTTCCTTTTCGAGAGGATGACTTCGATGATCGTTTGGGAAGGGCCGAATGTTTCCACTTCAATAGTCGGATCCACCTTGCGGATGGCCATGATAACTTGAGCTAAATCAATGACAATAATATTCTTATCTTCCTTCTTGACCGTTAATAATATGATTTCTTCAATTTTGGTAATCACTTCTTCAGGTCCGATTATCCTTGCAATATCTTTTATCCTCACCGTTTGATTTCCCTTTGCTTGTACACGGTTCCTCATCCTGATATATACAACTGCCATTATCATCACATCCCGACCTTTTATTTCCTTATGCTAGTAGTATGGATTGGAAGCAGTTTGAAAATGCAGGAAGTGAACCATGTCCAAATATTACTAATTTGAAACCAAAAAAAGACACGCTGCAAGACAGCATGTCTCAAACTGTAAACAAATTCGATTAAAAACGAGTTTGACTACAGTTTTTTTGCTTGTACAAACTTGGACGTTGATTGGAACGTAGGGCACTCGCTTTCCGCGGGCGGTCCGCCATCGGCGCATTCGCGCCGGTGGGGTCTCCCTTGGACTCGCTATTCCCGCAGGAGTCTCGCACACCCGCTCCAATCAACATGTTTAAAAATTTGGATAGTACTCCTTTTGCCTACAGTCTTTTTTGTTTTAAAATAGATCTATTAAAATTTGAGGTGATGAGGATGCTTTCGAAACATCATCTTCAACGAGATCAACTTGAAATGATTACTTTAGATCAACTGGTGCCGGCGAACCATTTGGTTCGTAAAATGGAGGCTTCCATTGATCCAGTCATCATCAAGATGTAAAACCTTTATATGCGAAACGTAAAGAAACGATTGAGCATGTATTCGCAGATGCAAAAGAAAAGCATTGTATGCGTTGGATAACTTTAAGGGGACTTAAAAAATTGTTGATGCAAGCGATGCTTACTTTCGCTGCCATTAATTTAAAAAAGATGGCCACGTGGACATGGCAAGGTCCTAAAATCCTGTAACATAGTGACTCGAAGAGCCCAAATCTCTTAACCTTTGGTCAAAATTTCAAAGGGAATTTTAAAAGGGGTTCGGAATTTTTTAATTCCGAACCCCTTTTGCCACTGAAACACCTGCAATGTCAGAGATGTCTTTTTGGTTTACATTCAACTATTAATGAGTGGGGAAGAAAATCAGCTGAACCAAAAATATCAATCCAAAAATATAAATGAGCGGATGTACCGATTTTCCTTTTCCGCTGAATACCTTCATTAGGGGATATGTGATGAACCCAATTGCAATCCCTGTAGATATACTTGAAGTAAGCGGCATCGTTAAAATGATCGCAAATGCCGGAAATGCCTCATCAAAAATTTTCCAATTGACTTTAGCCAGTCCTTCCATCATGAAACATCCCACGATGATCAAAACGGGTGCTGTGATTGCCTGAACGGAAGAAATTGCCGATATCAATGGAGAAAAGAAAATCGATACAGCAAACAAGATGGCCACGACAGTTGCGGTTAATCCCGTACGTCCGCCTGCAGCCACTCCAGTACTTGATTCCACATAGGCAGTCGATGGGCTTGTACCAAACATCGAGCCGACTGTAGTCGCAATCGCATCACCTAAAAAGGCTTTCTTGGCACGAGGGATTTTCCCATCCTTCGTTAGTCCTGCCTGTTCTGTCACGCCAATCAAGGTGCCTGTCGTATCGAAGATCGTCACAAGTAAAAAGGCGAAGACAATTGAATATAAAGAATTCGTGAAGACCCCAGCGATATCGATATCGAAAAATACCGGTGTTGGAGGTACAGATAAGACCCCATCGAAGTTGAGCAAACCGATAAAGTAGCCAATGATTGCCGTAACGATCATGCCAATGAAAATGGCCCCTTTTATATTACGGGCCATAAAAATCAAGGTAATGAATAAGCCTGCTAACGCTAAGACGGTTCCTGGCTGATGTAAATCGCCAAGCGTCACCATCGTTGATTCATTTGGCACTACGATTCCAGCATTTTTCAATCCGATAAACGCAATGAATAAACCAATTCCGGATGTAATGCCGTATTTTAATGAGTCAGGAATCGCATCAATTATCATTTTACGCAAGCTAGTCACGCTAATTAATAGAAATAGCAAACCGGCAATGAAAACCGTACCGAATACGGTCTGGTATGAAAGGCCCTGTGCCCCCACCACGCTGGCAAAATAAGCATTCAAGCCCATCCCTGGTGCTATCGCAATCGGGTATTTTGCAACGAGCCCCATGATTAGGGTACCAATCACCGCTGATATGACCGTTGCCATGAAAACTTGTTCAAATGGAATTCCGATTGAAGACAATAATGCCGGATTCACAATAAGGATATAAACCATAGTTAAAAATGTCGTAACACCCGCCATGACTTCTGTACGGACATCCGTCCCATTTTCTTTCAGGGAGAAAAACTTTTCCATAAACATATTTTAGACCTCCAGATCTAAAGGAATCACCGACAACCGTTTGCACGAAAAGACAAGGTGTCCTAATATTGTAATGCATCGACGTTTTTCCTGTTCATTATTCATTGAAAGAAAGATAAAAAAACGAATGAGAAACGCGACCTTTACTATAATATTCGTTTTTATCCCTAAATTCAACTAAAAATTCGACCCCATCCCTAGTTTCATCTTAAATCACTTTTACTTTTTCCTAAAATCAGTATTTATTTTCAGCTCAATAAAAAAAACCACATGAATCACTGATTCATGTGGTTTTTCATTTGCTGAAGAATCTTCTTCTCCAGCCTTGATACCTGAACTTGGGAAATACCAAGCCTTGCCGCCACTTCCGATTGCGTCTGATCTTTATAATACCTCAGGAAAACAATCAGCCTTTCACGTTCATTCAATTCATGTATGGCTTCTTTCAAAGCGATTTGATCGAACCAGGATGTTTCATTATGGTCGGCAATCTGGTCAAGAAGAGTAATCGGATCTCCATCATTTTCGTAAACCGTTTCATGGATCGATGAAGGGCTCCTGCTAGCTTCTTGGGCCATGATGATTTCCTCTGGCGAAAGCTCTAGATGTTCCGCCAATTCATTGACAGTCGGAACGCGGCCATACGTCTTTGAAAGTTCCTCTTTGGCCCTGCGAATTTTATTCGCCATTTCCTTTAATGACCGGCTTACTTTAACCGTTCCGTCATCACGGATAAAACGTTGGATTTCACCAATGATCATAGGCACAGCATACGTTGAGAATTTCACTTCAAACGATAAGTCAAATTTATCCACGGACTTCAACAGACCTATACAGCCTATTTGATAAAGGTCATCCGGTTCGTAACCTCGATTGAGGAATCTTTGCACTACTGACCATACAAGCCTCAGATTGCTATTGACAATCAGATTCCTCGCATCTTGGTCACCGCTCTGGCTGCGTTGGATTAAATTCCGCAATTCCTCATCTTTTAAATGGGGCTGGCCTTTCTTGCTCTTCTCGTTTTTAACCTCCACATCCATATGCAAGTCTCCCTTAATTGCACAAAGCTCTGCTTGTAGTTAAGTGCTTTTTTAATCGAATGATCGTGCCTTCGCCCTTATGGGAAATTATATTGATTTCATCCATGAAGTTTTCCATGATGGTGAATCCCATACCGGAACGTTCAAGTTCGGGTTTTGTCGTAAATAACGGCTGTTTAGCCTCCTCGACGTCTTCAATGCCCAGTCCTTCATCCCGGATGGTCAATTCCACAGTATCGCCTTCGATGACCACTGAAATGTAGACCCAACCTTCCGGGTCACTCTCATATCCATGGATGATCGAATTCGTAACGGCTTCTGACACGACAGTCTTGATCTCTGTCAATTCATCCATCGTCGGGTCCAATTGGGCAATGAATGCCGCAACAGTTACCCTGGCAAAAGATTCATTTTGGCTAAGTGCAGAAAATTTCGTTTCCATTTTATTTTTCATATTAGGCAACCCCCAGTCTTTGCAAAGCGTTTTTTTCGGATAGTTCCATTTTAACAATTTTAAACAACCCTGACATCTCAAATAACCGCTTTACTGCTGGAGAAATTGCACAGACCACCATTTCACCTTGCTTTTTGTTTACCTGCTTATAACGGCCCAAAATAACTCCGAGCCCTGAACTGTCCATAAAATCCAATTCTTCCATGTTGAGGATGATATGCTTGATATTATGCTTTTGAATGGCTGCCTCTGCCTGATTTTTCAGTTTTTCTGCTGTATGATGATCTAAATCACCTTTGAGACGAATGCACAATACGCGATTTTTCGCCTCCATATTAATCGTAAGACTCATTATATACAGCCTCCTTCACTGTCTTATAAAGAGTCAAATTCTCTTTTTCACCTGCCGATTCCTCCTTACTAGCAAAACTAGTGGAGTTTCGCCTAAATTAGTACGATTAACAGGCAATGCGACAATTTATTCTATTTCGCCTGGGTAAACATGCCGAAAGCCCGTTTATACAATTGCCACCAGCTGGCATTATCAACAGTTTCCTTCGCAACAATTGGAGATTCGACATATACCTTACCGTTTTTCTTCAATTCAAGCGTACCAATTTCATCACCTTTTTTAATCGGGGCATCCAAATCTTTATCAAGCGTGATTTTTTTTGTAAAGTCCTTTGCCGTTCCGTTTTTGGCTGTCAAAACTGAAATAGGTTCACTTGTGACGCCCACCACGGTTTTCTTTTGCCCTTTACTTACCTTGGCTTCACCTAACACCTCACCGCGTTTATAAATAGGGTATGTGATGTATTGTGAAAATGCATAATCTAACATCTTGGTAACCTGAGCGTTTCGTTCCTTTGGAGAAACGGCTCCGAAAACGACGGCAATGACACGCATATTCCCTTTTTTGGCAGTCGCTGTCAAACAATATTTCGCTTCATTTGTGAATCCTGTTTTCAGTCCATCGACCCCAGGATAAAATTTCACTAACCTATTTGTGTTGACAAGCCAAAATTTCTTTTCGGTATTTTCACGGAGATAATCTTCATATGTACCCGTGAACCTTGTAATCGTATCGTATTTCAATAATTCCTTCGCCATGATCGACATATCATGTGCTGAACTGTAATGATCTTTAACAGGAAGTCCTGTTGCGTTTTGGAACTTTGTATTTTTCAACCCGAGGTCTTTCGCCTTTTTGTTCATTTCCCTGACAAACTCTTCTTCCGATCCAGCTAGACGTTCAGCCATAGCCACCGATGCATCATTCGCCGAACCAATCGAGATGCCTTTAAGCATTTGTTCCGTGGTCATTTCTTCACCTGGCTCGAGGAAGATTTGGGAACCGCCCATCGACGCTGCATACTCACTAGTCCTGATTTTCTCCTTCATGCTGAGTTCGCCTTTATCGATCGCTTCCATGATCAGCAGCATCGTCATGATTTTCGTCATGCTTGCCGGTGAAAGGCGATCGTCTGCATTTTTATCATAGAGAACAGTACCTGTATCCCGTTCAATCAAAATAGCGGATTTAGCATTTGCCGCCAATTCGACTCCTTTTTCTTCAGCTGCTTTTGTATGCGGGATGTTAAAACCCAATGCTACCAAAACGGTTAAAAATACAGAAAGAATCCGCTTCATCTCCATACCCTCCAATCTTTATATTTTTTATTTTTTCCATTAAACCCATTTTTATACAAATAAAGATGAATTTTGAACATATACTGGATATAGGGTAACAATGTGAACCAAATTAAAAGAGGATGCGCATGGGCATCCTCTTTTAATTATTCAATGGATAAACGTAAAAAGGCCGCTCAAAAGCGCGGCCTTTTTTGGGAAATGTTTATTCCATGATCTCTTTATAGATCAATGTAGGTTTTTCTATTTTCTCTTTGGAAATCGCAATGCTTTCATACAATTTTTCTTTAACCTTTGAAACATCTTCGAAATTGCTGTAAATCGTCACAAGTGATTCACCTTTTGCCACGGTTTCCCCGATTTTTTTACGAAGTACCAGTCCGACGGCCAAATCAATCTCTGATTCTTTTGTCGCCCGCCCGGCGCCTAACAGCATGGCTGCCGTTCCTACTTCATCAGCGATGATTTCCGATACATATCCGTCCTCTTTCGCTTCCAGCTCAAAAGTATGAGCAGCCTGCGGTAGTTTTTCCGGCTGATCTACAACCGAACCATCGCCTCCCTGTGCTTCCAGGAAAATCTTGAATGAGTTAAGTGCAGAACCATCCTTGATCGCATTTTCCAGCAAGGTTCTTGCTTCTTCCAGCGAGCTTGCCTTTTTGGCAAGGTATACCATATGGCTACCCAGTGTTAAAGAAAGTTCCGTTAAATCTTCCGGTCCCTCTCCTTTAAGTGTATCGATGGCTTCCTTCACTTCTAAAGCATTTCCGATAGCGTAACCCAACGGTTGGCTCATATCGGAAATGACAGCCATCGTGTTTCGTCCCACATTGTTTCCGATGCTAACCATTGCATGCGCCAATTCTTCGGAATCTTCGAGAGTTTTCATGAAAGCGCCCGCTCCCGTTTTAACATCAAGTACGATTGCATCAGCACCAGCGGCGATTTTCTTACTCATGATCGAGCCAGCAATCAAACCGATACTGTTAACGGTACCCGTAACATCGCGCAATGCATATAACTTTTTGTCGGCCGGAGTAAGGTTACCACTTTGCCCAATGACAGCTATCTTATTTTTATTGACAAGTTTGATGAACTCGTCATTTTCTATTTCGACATGAAATCCTTTTACAGACTCCAACTTATCGATCGTCCCGCCTGTATGGCCAAGACCGCGTCCTGACATCTTTGCCACTGGAACACCAACAGCAGCAACCAATGGTCCAAGCACTAGAGTTGTGGTATCACCCACACCGCCTGTTGAATGTTTATCGACCTTAATTCCTTCAATCATCGATAAATCAATTTGATCTCCCGATTCGACCATTGCCATGGTTAGATCAGCACGTTCCTGCTCATTCATGCCTTTAAAATAAACAGCCATTGACCAAGCGCTCATTTGGTAATCCGGAATCGATCCATCGGTAAACCCATTGATGATGAACTGTATTTCTTCTGTAGTAAGAGCCTTTCCATCACGCTTTTTCTCGATTAAATCTACCATTCTCATATTAGAATCCCCACTTTTTAAAGACACCGAATTTCTTTAGGTGTACTTATATTTTTTTGGTTCGTTTTATATGTCTTTAACGATTTGCTTAACAAATTCAAGAAAACTGCTTTTCACTTTTTCAGTCGTTTCAATTACCTCTTCATGTGACAAAGGCTGATCCAGAATGCCCGCGGCCATATTGGTAAGGCATGAGATTCCGAGCACCTTCATTTCGCTATGCCTTGCTACGATAACTTCCGGGACTGTCGACATACCAACTGCATCCCCGCCAAGGATCCTTGCCATTTTCACTTCTGCCGGTGTCTCATAGGTCGGTCCTGTATTACCGATATAGACACCTTCTTTAATATCCAATCCTAGTGAAGCTGCTATTTTTTTTGCTTGCGTCCGAAGGTCTTTATTATAAGCTTCCGACATATCAGGGAATCTAGGGCCAAAACGCTCTTCATTAGGACCAATCAATGGGTTTGCCCCCATTAAATTAATATGATCCGTAATGAGCATCAAGTCACCTGGTTGATAGCTTTCATTAACGCTTCCGGCAGCATTCGTTACGATTAACTGTTCAACACCAAGAAGTTTCATTACACGGACAGGGAAAGTGACCTTTTCCATGGAGTAACCCTCATAAAAGTGGAAACGTCCTTGCATCGCGACAACATTTTTGCCACTTAATTGTCCAATGACAAGCTGTCCAGCGTGTCCTTCAACAGTCGATACCGGGAATTCCGGGATTTCGTGGTAAGGAATCGTTATCGGATTTTCAATTTCATCCGCCAATACTCCAAGTCCGGAACCAAGAATCAGTCCTATCTCCGGAGAGCCTTCAATTTTACTTTTTATGAATGACGCAGCAGTCTCTATTTTATTAAACATCTATTTATTCTCCCCTAAATTTAGATCGCCCAATATATTTTTTCCGAAGGCAGGCATTTTCACATCAAAATTAGCAGCGACCGTCGCCCCTATATCAGCAAATGTATCTCTTATCGGGAGTTCGGCACCTTCTGTAAATCGTTTGGAATAGACTAACAATGGTACATATTCACGTGTGTGATCGGTTCCTTCATGGACCGGATCATTCCCGTGATCGGCAGTGATGATCAATAAATCATCCTCTTTCAATTTATCAAGGACTTCAGGCATCCGGGCATCGAATTCTTCCAATGCCTTTCCGTATCCCTCTGGGTCGCGGCGGTGACCGTATAAAGCATCAAAGTCGACTAGATTAAGGAAACTTAACCCTTTGAAATCCTGTTCTACCGTTTGGATTAATTTATCCATTCCATCCATATTGGATACGGTCCTTAATGATTCAGTGACACCTTCCCCATCAAAGATATCCGAGATCTTCCCGATTGCA
This sequence comes from Peribacillus sp. YIM B13477, assembly GCF_042787955.1. Classification (NCBI taxonomy): domain Bacteria; kingdom Bacillati; phylum Bacillota; class Bacilli; order Caryophanales; family Bacillaceae; genus Peribacillus; species Peribacillus sp. YIM B13477. The sequence continues at coordinate 422,895 of NZ_JBHZPD010000001.1, read as the reverse complement.
AGGACATCATATCCAGAATCTTTCAATTCATCCATTACTGTCCGGTCAAACGGTTTCAATGCATAATCATGACGGTTAGGCGTTCTTTTGAAGTTGCCTGGTTCACCAGTGAACGGTCTGGCAATAACGCGTCCAACCTTGAACTCATCAGCCATTGTCACTTCACGGGCAATTTCACAAATCTTGTATAATTCGTCTATCGGGACGATATCTTCATGTGCAGCAATCTGTAATACGGAATCAGCTGATGTATATACAATCAGCGCACCCGTTTTCATATGTTCCTCGCCAAGCCTCTCAATGATTTCCGTGCCGCTTGCCGGGACATTCCCAATAATTCCCCGACCCATTTTCGCCTCGAGTTCATTGACTAATAATTCCGGGAAACCATCCGGAAATACACGGAATGGAGTCGATATATTCAACCCCATGATTTCCCAATGTCCAGTCATCGTATCTTTTCCTGTAGAGGCTTCCTTCATTTTCGTATAGTATGCGAGAGGTTGCTGAGCTTTTTCAATTCCCTTGATGTCACGGATATTGCCTAAACCCAATTTTGCGAGAGTCGGCATGTTCAATCCGTTCATTTTTTCTGCGATATGGCCGAGTGTATCCGCACCTTTATCGCCGAATAAATCTGCATCAGGTGCTTCGCCAATCCCAACTGAATCCATAACTATTACAAATATTCGTTTAAATGCTGAATTCCCTTTCATGAGTCATTCCTCCTAAAATAGTAAATCACTTTTTATACTCTCTATAATACCCTTATTCTGCTCAGTTACTCTTCATTTAAATGAAATCGCAAGAACGTCAGAAGTCTGACCTCTCTACATTGTAAACGATTACCATGATGGAGACAAATAATATATTTCGGAATGAAACAAAGTGCCATAAGATGTCCGTTAGAATCATCAGCATCCGTATAGCCGTCTCGCCGACACAGAAAAGGCTGCTCCTTCAACTGCCTTGCAGTTAAATTCACAACCTTTCTATCATTCTATTAACCCTTTAAGCTCGCGGATGGAATTTTGAATAGACATCCTTAATCCGTACGTTCGTAATATGTGTATAAATTTGAGTTGTCGAAATATCCGCATGACCAAGCATTTCTTGGACGGCACGTAAATCAGCCCCATTCATCAACAGATGTGTCGCGAAAGAATGTCTCAGTGTATGTGGTGTAATTTCTTTTTCAATTTGTGCCGATTTTACAAGTTTTTTTAGAATCTTCCAAAATCCCTGCCTTGTCAGCCTGTTTCCATGATGATTCAAAAAAAGTGAATCTGTCCTGTGCTTGGGGCTGGCCATTTTCCCCCGGGAACTTTCCAAATAATGTTCAATCGCACCCAATGCAGTTTGTCCAATCGGAATGATCCTCTCTTTATTTCCTTTCCCTACACAACGGACAAAACCCATCGATGCATGGACATCACTCACATCCATGGATATCAACTCACTGACACGCATACCCGTCGCATACATCAGTTCGAGCATTGCCTTATCGCGTAATCCGAATTCATCCATTTTCTTCGGGGCTTCCAATAGTGCTTCAACCTCTTCCATGCTTAATACCTTTGGAAGGCTTCGTTCCGGTTTTGGCGTTTCTATATGTATGGACGGATCCTGATTTGTTACTCTTTCCCTTAGAAGAAATTGATGAAAAGACCGAATGGAAGCTATATGACGCGCCACCGTCTTCGATGATTTCCCTTGATCCTTTAACTGCACGAGAAAATGCAGGATGTTCACCCGCCGCGAATCATTCCAATCTTCAATGGTTTCAACATCTTTCAGAAAGCTCCAATATGATCTTAAGTCACGCTCATACGAGACGAGCGTATTCTTGGCAAGTCCTTTTTCAATGGTTAAAAAATGAATGAAATCCCTAATTTGATTCTCCATATTCATTACTCCCCGTTTAAATAAAACAACATTAGGCGTTCAAGCCATGCATCATCACCCGTATCAACAGCCTTCGATACTTTTACAGCCATGCCTTTCGGTTCATCATAACGATGATAACTTTGATATTCCTGATTTAACCATACCATTCCTATATAAAAAAGAACAGTGAAGCTAACAAAGAGAATCATCACTTTAGCCGTGTGCAAAATAAGCGATAATGATGTTTTCATCCTTTCCCCTCCCATTCGACCCTTTGTATCAATCTATGCCCAACAGGACAAGTTTTATACGTATTTCGGAAAGGAGAAAACAAAAACAGCTCTTACTTGAGAAAACCAGCTATTAAAATGCAGAAAACCTTCTCCATTAAATGGAAAAGGTCCGACTTCATTCACCTTAATTTTCTTCTTTGTCATGACATCGATGACAAATGCCATGAAAGGTTAATCTATGGTCTTTTATCTTGAAGTTCCAGTCGCGTTCCACAATGTCTTCTACGTCTTCAAGTAGGTCTTCCTGGATTTCATCTACCGCACCACATTCCACACAAACAAGATGATGATGGAAATGCGCAGCTCCTTCTTGTCTTAAATCATAACGGGAAACCCCGTCTCCAAAGTTAATTTTATCTACTATTTTCAATTCAGTCAGCAACTCTAGCGTACGGTAAACTGTTGCCAATCCAATTTCCGGCGACTTTTCTTTGACAAGGAGGTAAACGTCTTCTGCGCTTAAATGATCCTCTTCATGCTCAAGTAAAACGCGGACGGTCGCTTCTCGCTGAGGCGTTAATTTGTAGCTGGACGAGTGTAACTGCTTTTTTATCCTATCAATTCTGTTTTCTATTTCCATACCTAATATTCCCTCCCGCGCCGCTATCTTATCCATTATATCAAAAGAGGGAAAACTGTCAAAATAGATTTCTTGTTAATGATAAAAAAATTTGCGGGAACGGTATATTTCCATCAATGACCCAATAAACTTACGACATTTTTCATTAAAGAAGGGGATAGGTACGCTTCAAATGCAGCAGCCGTAATCAAGAATAACCCTGACAAAACCAATGAGAAAATATACCGTGAAATTATCGGCTTCAGCGGTTCACGAACCTGCTTAAGAAAAATCCGGCTGATCATTTTCATGGATAGTGAAACGGCAAGGACGGTTATTACGATGAATATCGGGACGATGAATATATTTTGGGGCAGAATAGCGACAAACGATAATAAGAACCCGCTCCATCCCATTTGATTGACTAAAAAGCCTACCGTGAATCCAACGACCATCCCTTTTATAAATAACAAAACCAGGATGACAGGCAAACCGATGACCGATATTCCGAGAATCCAGATGACCCCGATATATTTTATATTATGCATAATACTTTGGCTGAACATATCATGCGAAGATGCAAATTCACCTTTGGATACTTGTCCGAAAAATTGCGATAAATAATAGAACAAGTCTTCCTTTTGGGTAAAGCTCAAACTATTCACCAATATTGCCCCAAAAATGACACCCATCAAAAAAAGCACAGTGATAAAGACATATAATGAGGAATGTTCGTTAATATGTTTCATTACGGCATTTTGTACGACAGATTTTTTTTTCATCTTTCATCCTCCCAACTCCGCTTACTAGAATCTATGTTTTCACTCTTTCATTTATGCTAAGAAAACTTTCCCCTTCAGCCGAATACATTGAACCTAATTTATGTTATAATTTTCCACATCAATGAGATGGAGGCAGGATATGAAAGCTATATTAATGGATTTTCCCGAAAAAATTGAAACCCCTCGATTATATCTAAGACCTTGTCAGCCTGGCGATGGCCTGGACCTTTACGAAGCCATTGTCCATTCTAAACCTGAATTGAAACAGTGGCTGCCGTTTGCCCATCAAGATGTTTCTTTGGAAACTTCTGAACAGAACGTCCTTAAGGCCTTTGCGGACTTTATTTTAAAAGAGGATATCAGACTCCATATTTATAGAAAAGAAGACGATCAATTCATCGGCTCCACTGGTCTGCACCGAATCAACTGGGATATTCCTAAATTCGAAATTGGCTATTGGATTGATACGAGATTCAGTAAACTGGGCTACATAACGGAGACAGTGGAAAAGTTAACTAAATTCGCCTTTTACCATTACGGTGCAAAACGGGTCGAAATCCGCTGTGACCCTAATAATATTGCCAGCAAACGGATTCCCGAGAAGCTGGGATTCACCCTTGAAGGAATTTTGCGTAATGACTGCCTTAGTGCAGACGGCATGGAAGTGCGGGACACCTCCATTTATGCAAAAACAACAAATTAAAAAAGTCCTGACAGATCTCATCTGTCAGGACTTTTTCAGGTTAATTCCTTTTTGACCTTTCCGTACTTTCCTCCGCCCCCCACTTCAAAAGAAAGCGTCCCTTTTCTGGCAGAATCGATGTAGACCGCCAATTTTTCAGGAACGATTTCCATTAGCTGTTCAAGCGTAACTTCATGAAGGATATTCATCTCTGTTCCAAATGCCACCAGCAGTTTTTCCATGGATTTAGGTCCGAGTCCCGGGATGAAGTCGAGTGGCACTTGATGGATATACGGCGGCCTTTCCTTTCCGTCCCTTCTGTCCATCCCGGAAACGGAGAGTTCTTCAATCCTGGCCGATACCCCTTTAATAATGGAGTTATTACCACACTCAGGACATTGTTCACTATCCCTCAATACCTGATGTAAACACCCTGAACATACGGTTTGATGATACTTTCCCAATAAGGGGTTCAATCCATAATTAACGGTCACCTTGCGATTCCCTGTTTCTTTTAGGGCTTTTGCCAGCTCATTGAAACTTGGTTCTTCAAGCAGGACTTTTTGATATTCACGAGCGATTTTCCCAAGCGAATGCGCATCGGAATTTGTTACGAATACATATGAGTCCAACTCCTCGATATCCTTGACCATTTCTGTATCTGAACTTAAACCAAGCTCGATGGCATCAATTAGCTCCGGATCGAATACTTCAGTCAGACTTGATCGCACCCCTTTTCCATATAAGCTTTTAAATGGGGTGAAAACATGTGCCGGGATAAACAGGCCACCCAGTGACTTCACGATTTTTTGCAGCGTTCTTCCATCACAATAAATCCTTTGGGAGCTCAAGGTGATATTTTTAACATGTCCGCTCATCCATGAGGAGAATTCCTTCATCGCTTTTAAAGTGGGAAAATAGGCGAGGACATGGATCGGTCCATTACAATTATGATCATAAATTTCAATCTCCGAGCCCGGAATGATGGTTGTATTCTTGTATTGAAGCCCGCCTTCAGTCTTTTCCGTGATTTCGCCATCAAGAATCCCCGCTTCGATCTCTTCGATAATTTCAGGAGAATGACAATCGATTATCCCGATTAGATCAAGGCCCTTCCTTTCACTTGCCACTTGCAGCACATTGCTGAAGGTTAACGTTTTAGCACCTGTTATTTTCACGGCCCTTCCGCTTCTCGTTCTGCCTATATGGATATGCAGGTCAGCGTAATACTCTTTCATTTATGATGTCATCGCCTTTTTCAACTGCAGATACTGAACTGCATATGCCGTTTTGGCATCCTGGATCTTCCCTTCATCCATATAAGTTTGAGCTTCCTCCAGCGTGAGTTCAAGCATCTCGACAAATTCATCTTCATCCAGCGGTGCCGCATTTTCTTTCTTTTTCAAATTGTGGGCCACATACAGGTGGACCAATTCATCAGCAAAACCTGGGGATGTATAGAAGGATATGATGTGCTCCATTTTTTCACATTCATAACCTGTCTCCTCTTCCAGCTCCCGTTTAGCCGACAGAACCGGTTCTTCGCCTTTTTCAAGCTTCCCTGCAGGAATTTCCACCAAGCTCCTCTCCAGCGCTTTACGGTACTGTTCAACCATGATGATTTTATTTTCTGACGTGAGAGCTATGACGGCAACCGCTCCCGGATGCTTGATTATTTCACGTTTACCCGTTTTCCCATCAGGAAGCTCTACATCATCCACTTGCAGGCTGATTACTTTTCCTGTGAAGATTTTTTCCGAAGACAGCGTTTTTTCTTCAAATTTTTTCATCGTGACCACTCCTCTGTTCTAATTGCAGCATGATTCCTCATACATTTTACCATAATAGAGATGGAGGGCGATTTAATGAAAGTTTACGTATTGGAAAAAAGCGTTACTTTATCCGGAAAGAGCTGGGAAATCCTTCAAAAACTAAAGCAATTACAAAATCAATATGTTTATGTCAATGATTGGATTGCCGACATTCACGATCAGGTGCCACCCACTCCTTTAAAACGGATCAAGTGAATTCTTTGAGTGAAATGGATTTCTCCTTTACAATGAATGTAAAGGGAGTGGATAACATGAAAAAACGCAGACTGGGAAATTCTGACTTGCTAGTTTCTGAAATCGGGCTTGGATGCATGTCACTGGGGACTGTTGAAAATGAGGCATCCGAAATCATACAGGCCGCTTTAGATGAAGGAATCAATTATTTTGATACGGCCGATTTATATGATTTCGGTATGAATGAAGAAATCGTCGGAAAGAATTTAAAATCGGTCCGCGATAAGGTATACATAGCCACCAAGGTCGGAAACCGCTGGAATGAAAATAAAGATTCCTGGAGCTGGGATCCATCCGGCGCTCATATTAAAACGGCAGTAAAAGATAGCTTAAAGCGATTGGGGACTGATTATATTGATCTTTACCAGTTACATGGCGGCACCATTTCAGACAATATCGAAGAAACGGTAGAAGCATTTGAAGATTTGAAAAAAGAAGGCTATATCCGATATTATGGAATTTCCTCGATTCGTCCGAATGTCATCAAGGAATTCACTGAAAAGTCTGAGCTTGATTCCGTGATGATGCAGTTTAATCTGCTCGACCGCCGCCCAGAAGAGTGGCTGTCCCTTTTCGCCAACAAACAGATCAGCATGATCGCCCGTGGCCCCCTTGCCAAAGGGCTGCTCAGTGAAAAAATGCTTGAAAAGGCAAATGAGGATGGATACCTTGACTATAGCTATCACGAACTTAAAGATTTGCTTCCGCAAATAAAGGACAAACTTTCCGATAGGAAGTTGAATGAAACGGCACTTCAATATGTATTGTCCCATCAAAGCGTAGCTACCGTTGTTCCAGGAGCAAGCTCAGTACAGCAGCTACGTGATAACTGCCAAGCTGCCAACAGCCCTTCACTGTCCACAACCGAGTTGGATATCCTGAAGCGGTTGACCAAAGTGAACAAATATGAAAGTCACCGGAATTAAAAAAGAAATGTCAGGACAAACCTTTAGGCTGCTCTATCTCCGTTTAACCAACGGGATAGTCAGCCTTTTTCCGTTCCATCTTTTTTTCGCCTTCTTTACCAACTTCAAGTTTCCGATCATTCTAATTCCTTCCAAAACCCATTTAACGGTTTTAAACTTTTCATTGGACATCCTAAAATCAATATTGTACAATTCAGTTGTGCACAATCAAAAATAAAAAAGATAAGGGAGAAAAAATGATGACAAAAACATTATTTACAACGTCTGTAACAGTCGATGGCGGAAGAGAAGGAACGGCAATTTCTGCTGACGGCAACTTCACGGTTGATATTGCGATGCCTGGAACACCAAGGGCTAAACAGATGCCTGAAGCATCTAATCCGGAACAGCTTTTTGCAGCTGGATATGCTGCATGTTTTGATAGTGCTTTGCAATCAGTTGGTAAAATTGAACGCGTTTCTTTCGATTCAAAAGTCACCGCAAGCGTCAGTCTATTGATGGGTGAGATGCATCAGTACAGCTTGGCTGTAACTTTGGCTGTGAAGGGATCCGGGGTCGACAAGGAGACATTCGAAACCCTTGTTCATAAAGCGCATCAAATGTGTCCTTATTCAAAAGCAATCAACGGCAATGTGGACGTCGCCTTTGAAATAGATGTAGACTAAATCCAATAAAAAGACGCTTGGGGTTCCCAAGCGTCTTTTCTTCGCTAAAATTCCTGTAATGTTTTCAATAGTTGGAGCAGCGAAGCTTTTAAATCCTCGACCACCTTCTTATCGTCACCCGACATTGCCGAAATGCGATCGGGAATGAAACAGGCATCTTCCTGTAAACCAAGTCCCTTTTCCGTCAACTTAATCATGACAGACCGTTCATCTTCAGTCGAACGTTCACGGACAATCAAGCCATTCTGCTCCATTCGTTTCAACATGGGGGTAAGCGTTCCTGAGTCGAGGGCAAGGAGCTCCCCAAGTTTTTTTACTGTAAGTGTATCCTGTTCCCATAATAGAAGCAGAACAAGATATTGAGGATATGTCACTTCAAGTTTATCAAGCAGCGGTTTATATTTCTTCGTCATTTCCCGCGAACTTGCATAAAGCAGGAAACATAATTGGTCTTCCAGTACTTTTTCTATTTTATTTTGCATCCTATCACCAGCTAATAGTAGTCCATCCGATATGAAAGCATATCGAACTTATCTTTAATATAATCGTTATACTTTCTAAAATAAAGGAATATCAGCAAGCAATAAATCTTCCTGAACAGAAAAAGGGTGCCAGCCCTTTTAAAATTTTAATTGCTCCCTGATCTATTTATAGTTCTTCCAGTTCAGATTGCTTTCACCCAATAGTTCTTCGAATGATTTATTCTTCTCCCGCCGCTTTCTTTCTTCACGTTTTTTTTCTTCTTCCGCTTCCCTTTTCTCTTGTTCAGCCTCATTAAGTTCTTTTTGCTTTTGACGAAGCTGGGACATGATATCTTGATTGATCATATCACCTAGTTTCAATGAAGATGAATCTTTATCTTGATTTTTGCTTTGACTTTGTTTTCGCGGCTGTTTCTTTTTCATCCTTAAAACCTCCTGGCCATTTATTAAATTATTATATCACGACTGCCGTTTTCCTCATCATGGTTTTCAAACAGTGTTTTCCCATTTCCCTCATGGTAAAATAAAGAAAATCATTCGAGGAGGTCCTTTATGAAGAAATGGTGGTTTACACTGGCTGGAATCCTAGCGTATATCATCGGCGTCGGCCTTTATTTTTCCAATCGGATCATGTACATGAAAAAGAAGGAAGATGATTTTATCCAGAATCGTGAAATCATGGCTAAACGCCTGATCACGGAGGATTTTGATAATCTGCCTAAATCGGAAATTTGGGTATCGTCACCATCCGGATATTCCTTGAAATGCTTGTTTATCGAACCGCATGACACTAAAAAGTGGGTGGTCATTTCTCACGGTGTGACGGAGAACAAAGTCAATTCGATTAAGTACATGAACATTTTTCTTAAGCGGGGCTTCAATGCGATCATTTATGACCACCGCCGGCATGGGGATTCCGGTGGCAAGACGAGCAGTTATGGACATTATGAAAAATTCGACCTGAAGGCCGTAATCGATGAATTGAAAAGACGTAAAGGGCCCGACCTTCATATTGGCATTCATGGAGAATCCATGGGGGCCGTAACCCTGCTTTTATATGCCGGAATGCTTGAAGATGGTGCTGATTTTTACATTGCCGACTGTCCATTTTCGAACTTCGAGGATCAGATCAAACACCAGCTTAAGCATGAAGTCCCATTTCCTTCTTGGACCGTATTTCCGCTCGGGCGTACGTTCATCAAACTCCGTGACGGATATTGGACCAATGAAGTGTCCCCAATCGATTATATGAAAAATATCCGAAAACCCGTGCTCTTCATCCATAGTGAAAATGACAGTTTCATTCCCGCTTCCATGACAGCGGAATTATATGCAGCAAAAAAGGGCCCAAAACAGCTGTACATCGCTAAAAAAGGGGCCCACGCTCAATCTTATAATGAAAATCCAAAAGAATACGAAGATCAAATCGATCAGTTTCTAAAAAAACTTGTCTGAGAAGAAATGAGAGGGTATCCACGATCCCCTCTTTTGCTTTTAGTTAGATTTTATTAAAAAAGCTCATCCTCGGATTTAAGATTTGATTCGGACTTTTTAATTGAAAGCTGTTCGCTTCCGGAACAAAGTCTATTTTCATGACTTCATCAAGAAAAATCATTTTTGATTTCTCAACATATAGCGGAATTCCGTTCGTTTCCACTTTTTCGGTACCTTCTTCAGGTTCGTTGACCCACCATAGCGCCGTCACACCACTTACCACGCAGCCGCAGCCATCAGTATCATATTTCAACTGTAAATATCCTTCTTGTCCCTGTACCTTACCGGCTATTTTCCCAGCCGCTGTTTCCGTCCATTCAATATACATGATTGCTGCCTCCCGATGTCTTTGCATTCCCCCATTATAAACGATAAAAACGTTTCTGTTAACGAAACTGCCTACTTCCATATACAAGATCTGCCCTCACGGAAATCACTTTCCTCATGGACCGTTCTAACAAATGCCGATTCTCATACTCCTCCGTGATACCTTTCATCACGATGCCGTTTTGAAAGGCTGTCCCTTGGGGAACAGCCCTTCCGCTCATCATTCCATTATCCTTACATCCGCTATATCGGAAAGCCTGATATAGTGAGCCTGCTCAAACCGGTCAACGATATGAAGCTTTTGGGTGAGCTCATTATAATAATGGATCCTGCCGATTAACAGCTGATACCGGTTTCCTTCATAATGAGCAATCGTGACATCCTTTCTTTCCTCCATCGCTTCCCCCATTACCGCATTCATTTCTTCCAGTTGCTGCTCATCCAGGATGCGCTTCGTTTCATAGCCATCCTCCACCGCCCAATCACGGAGCATCTTCACATGTTCCGGCAACATCATCGATGTCCATTTGATACGGCCGCGATCACGAATCATTCTTTTCCCTCCTTTCAAAGTCAGCCTTACGCCTTATGCCCACCAAGCAGCTTGCTTCGGTATACGGCTGTACCTGCTTCTGTATACGAAACTGCACGCAATAACGATTTGGCTCCATATTTGTGGCGGATTCGATCAACCGTGTAACTCAATTCCCGCTTCTTCCAGCGCGAAGCATCAAATAAAGTCAGCTGCATTTCATTATCATCCACAATATTCGAGAGTCTGACCTCTATGCTTCGAACCGTTTTTTGCTTATAGTTCTCATGGAAAAGCTCCAGGCAAACTTTATATAACTCCATCGTGATGTTGGTCGGTTCGTTAATCGAACGCGAACGATGGAAACCTCCGCCAAACTCATCCTTGCTGTAACCAATGCCTAGGCTCACCGTTCTTCCTGCCTTACGATGGGTGCGTGCCCTTCTTCCAACTTCTTCGCAAATTTCCAGCATGACCTGCTTTACCTCATGCTCATCCTTATAATCCCGCAACAGGATTTGACTTTTGCCGAAGCTGACCTGCCCTTCGATGATCGCTGCCCCCATATCGGATAAATCTATTCCCCAGGCATGGTGGTAAAGCTGATTGCCCATAATTCCAAACTTCGCTTCAAGTAATTCAAGATCATAATTGGCAAGCTGCCCAACCGTAAATATCCCCATTCCATGAAGGGTTTTTTCTACGCGACTGCCGATCCCCCACATTTCACGAAGCGGGGAAATCGGCCAAAGTTTGCTTGGCACATCCTCATACTTCCATTCCGCAATCCCTTTATGTTTGGCTTCCAAATCAAGGCAAAGTTTTGCCATGAGCATATTCGGTCCAATTCCAATGGCACAGGGGAGCTGTAATTCCCGTTCAATTTCATCTTTTATCTTTTCAGCTATCATGCGGGCATCTCCCCATAAAGAAGCAGCACCATCGACTTTCACAAAACTTTCGTCCACACTATATACGTGAATCGCTTCTTTTGGCACATAACGGTTGAACAAGCGGGTGATTTCCGTCGAAACCCTTAAATAGGTCGCCATTTTAGGTTCAACGACGACAATCCTCGGGTCATTCGGGATCTCAAACATCCGCGAACCTGTCTTGATGCCAAATTCCTTCTTCATCTTTGGAGAAGCCGCAAGCACAATGCTCCCTGTCCTCTTCAAATCACCAACCACCGCCAGATAACAATCAAGCGGGTCCAGACCAAGCATGACCGCTGAACAGCTTGCATAAAAACTTTTCATATCGATACACATAATTGATTGTTTCGGCATCGTCCCATAATCCATCATTTCTTCACCCTAACAAGAATATACGTTCGCTTTATTATATTCATAACTTTAACCGAATATACGTTCTTATTCAATGGAAGTTTTCATACAAATTTCTACTTTTTATTGTAATTTCCTTGAAAAATATAATAGATACTAAAAATGGATAAAATACCAAATTTAAACTGAGTATCCATTTTGTTTTTTTGAAAAAGATTAATTGGTAGCTTGAATAATTTCAAGTAGGTCCATATGCTTGGTTTTTTAAAATCCCCCCACCCTTTTCAACGGACTTTCGTCTACTTGCAATCCAGTCTTAATGCCCATTTTTTGTAATGAAACTGTAACCAAAATTATGTCTATTTGTCATAATGGTATTGTAGGATAATATTGTTAAGAAATAATAGAGAGATAGATAGAGAGGAAATGAAAATTATGAAGAAATGGATCGCTTCAGCTGCTGTTGCATCTGCCATGATGCTAACCCCACTGCAAGCCTTTGCCAATATTGGAGACCAAACCCTCAGACCCGGAATGACACATAGTGATGTCAAACAACTACAACAACTATTAAAAACCAAAGGTTATTTCACATATTCAGGTTCACTGACTACATATTACGGCACCTATTCTACATCTGCAGTAAAAAAATTCCAAACATCTAAAGGGTTGACTGCCGACGGAATTGCCGGCCGGAACACGTTCAATGCACTTGGTGTTTATAATGTCAACAATACTAGCTTGATCAGCTATGCGAAAACCTTAATCGGCACACCCTACAAATGGGGCGGGACAACACCAACTGGATTCGACTGTTCAGGCTTCGTCTATTACGTATTCCAGAAATCACAAGGAATTACCTTACCGCGTACAACATCCTTGCTCTATTCCAATACAGGGTTAAAAGTAACTTCACCATCTAAAGGCGATCTTGTATTCTTTGATACTTCTTCTGGAAGAACAGGAGTATCCCATGTTGGGATCTATATCGGAAATGGCCAATTCATTAGTGCTACGTCTTCTAAAGGAATAACCATTACGGATATGGATAATTCTTATTGGAAACCAAAATATTTAGGTGCGAAAACTTTATAAAATCCAAGACAAACAGCCGGACAGAATTCAAAGTGATTCAGTCCGGTTGTTTTATTTTATATATAATATTTCATCCGTTACATCCTCTACTGTCACCATGAATGAAGAGTCCAAGTTTGAACGATTCATCATTTCGATATTATAAACATGCTCTGAGGGTAAATGGACGACTTCGAGAACCATGAATCGCTGACTTTCCGCTTTGCTGACATGATCGAGAGCAGCAATGACCGCCCTTTGTTCGGCTAAGCTGTTTTCATCCGTCAAAACAAGAATCAATTCAGCTTCCGCTTTCCCAGGAAATGATTTCTTCACCCCGCCCCGGTGCCATGGTTTCACTTTCATCCCGATTTCCAGTTCGGAATAATCGAGGTCATTACCATGTTGATCTTGAATATATGTATCATTGGTCACCTTATAGTACGTCCCTTTAATCAAAATCCTCTTATCATCAAGATCCGTAATGAAACCTTCTTCCCCTTTATCAATGGATTCATCCATGTTCCAATCGGGGGATTGACAGCTACCCAGAATAAAGGCGACGAATAAATATATATAAAGGTTTACAATCATCTTCATGAAAATCCCTCCTAATAGAAATAGACGGATTCCCCATGAAATAGTTACCCATTCAAATGATAACTTCGGTTAAATCAAAAGGGGAATGTCATCGACATTCCCCTTTACCTATTATTGGACCATTTTTCGTCTGGTATCGAAAGACTAGCCTACTTTTTGAAAAATGCTTTTTTTCCTAATGTTTCGGTGATCTTCGGAAACATGTTATACCATTTCCCAGCTAAATTCATCCAGCCAGGGAGATTGATTTCCCTCTTGTTGGTCAGCATCGCCGCTACGATTTTAGCAGCGACATCTCCAGGCTTAAGCATGAATTTTTCAACGTTCTTTAAGTATGTACCTGATTCATCCGCAATGTTAAAGAAATTCGTTTCTATAGGGCCAGGATTGACTGTGGTCACAAAAACATGATCTTCCATCAATTCGAGCCGAAGTGCGTTTGAATAGCCAAGAACTGCGAACTTGGTAGAAGAGTACAATGTTGATTTAGGAGTGGCGATTTTACCGGCCTGTGAAGCGATATTGATGATATGCCCCGATTTTCTCTGCTTCATATACGGCAGAACCAGCTTTGTGCAGGCCATTAAGCCAATGACGTTGACAGCAAACATTGCTTTCGTTTCATTCAATTCCGTATCCTGCGCTTCTTTAAACGTGCCGAAACCAGCATTGTTGACCAACACATCCACTTCACCTATTTGCTCATGGATGTCATTAAAAACATTTGTCACCTGATCAGTGTCTGCAACATCAAGCTTATAGGCATATGCATCAATCCCATATTGGGCGATCAGTTCATTCTTCAGCAGCAGTAATTTATCCATGCTTCTGGCCAAGAGGACGAGACGGCCTCCCTGTTTTGCACTTTGAATGGCAACTTCCTTGCCAATCCCTCCGGAAGCACCGGTAATAACAATAACTTTACCTTGTAACTTATTCAAAAAAAGCGGCCTCCTTCGAACATTAAGCGATTGAATACAGAATGACCCCTGATTGGATTTCTGTTTGGACTTCACCCAAGTCTTCTAAATAGTCCAGCTGACCGACCGTTTCCGAAAGTGTCAGGCCCACTTCCTGAAGGTATACTTTCGGAAACAACTGCTGACACACTTCAAAGACAGATAAAGGCTTATCTTGGAGCATGCTTTTCACCTGCATGGCACGGTTATGCTGCCGATCGAATCTATATTGAATCAAGTCTGCAACTGCATCTCCTGCCACTTCAGATCCATGTCCTGAGTAAACAGTGGATATGGGGAAATCCAATAATTTTTGAAGTGATGCATTATATTGCAGTAACGGACGAGGCCTCATGCCTCCAGGGAGTAAAGGTGGTTCCATTAATGGGTTAGGTGAAATCTTGGCAAGCAAGTGATCGCCAGCGATCATGACCCCGTCACTTTCCCGGTAAAAAGATAAATGGCTTTGCGCATGCCCTAGAGTCTCGATCACTTTCCAGCCTGGAAGACCAGGGAGCTCATCCCCCTCAGCTAAATATCCATGCAGCTTCCGTTCACTAAGGAAACGGATTTCGTCGCGGTTATGGATCAGTTTATTTTTCAGCTCTTCTGCCACTCCGAACTTTTTGGCATAATCAAGGAAAAAACGATTATGTGTTTCAAGAAACTCATCACTGATAGTAAGCCAGCGCTGATTATTTTTGTGTCCATAAACCGGGATATCCTTTTCAAAGAAATCGAGTGCACCAGCATGATCGGGATGATGATGGGTTAAAATGATTTGTTCGATATCAGTCAGTTTCAGACCTAAATCTCCAAGACCGTCAGTCAAGGCTTCCTTTGAACGTTTTGTTTTCACACCAGTATCGATTAATGTTAAAGCATCCCCTTTAACGACATAAACATTCACATCACCCACTGCAAACGGCGTGGGCAAAGCAATTTTCGCAATATCTCCATTCCAATTAGCCATATTCTTTTCCACCTTAGAAAATTATATTTATATAAATCTTTTTATACGCTAACCAGGATTCTAAGTATAGTTATCATGTATAATTAACATTTTACATGTATTTTTAAATACTGTCATTATTTTCACATAATTCATGTCTATTTTTTATCGTGCATGCATATATTATCATTGACAGAGTACTGATATATCCCTCATAATCACAAGTAATTAAAGACGGCATGGCTTTGATTAAGGCCAAGTAAATTATTGATGGCGTAAAGAGAGTGAAGCTGGAATGTGCTGAAAGGCTTCATCGCCCCCTCATTATTGAACCTACCTTATGAGCCTTCAGGAAAACCTGACGTAATTCCCGCGTTAGAGGAATCAAGTGCAGCTTTTCTGTTTTTTATTATGGAAAAGTTGAACAAAGGTGGTACCACGGAAGCTAGACCTTTCGTCCTTTATTGGATGAGGGGTCTTTTTGTTTTTCATAAAGGCTCTTTTCGTAAAGATTGTTGTTTTTAAACGAAACTATTTAAGGTTGATTGGAGCGGAAGTGTAGACTCCTGCGGGAGCAGCGGGACAGGCGAGACCCCACAGGCGTTTACGCCGAGGAGGCTCACCCGCCCGCCCCGCGGAAAGCGAGCATCTGGAAGGGAAATCAACCACAACTCACTACCTGGTAAATAGCAACAAAGTATGTGAAAACAGCCTTCATTAAATGGCCGAAAATTCAAAAGAAAAAGGAGCGGGAAATATGAAAAAAATCGCGTTTATCGGAGCTGGATCGATGGCAGAAGCAATCATTTCGGGGCTGGTGACCCAACAGGTAATTGAACCAGAAAATATTTTTGTAACAAATAAATCAAATGATGATAGGTTCGTTTATTTAAAGGACCAATATGGTGTAACGGCAACACGATCACTGCAGTTATTAGTACAGGATGCGGACCTTGTCGTACTGGCGGTGAAGCCGAAAGATATTTTAGAAACGATGCAATCAATAAAAGAATACATTCGTGAAGAAATGCTGTTCATTTCCGTTGTTGCCGGGGTTCATACAACAAGCTTGGAAGGAATCGCCAACAAGCGGTTTTCGATCGTCCGTGCCATGCCTAATACATCGGCAGCTGTAGGAAAATCAGCAACGGCCCTTGCGGCTAACTGTCATACGAAAGACTCGCAATTACAAACGGCGATTACCCTTTTTGAAACGGTGGGTACGGTGGCAGTGGTCGAAGAAGCCCAGCTAGATGCGGTAACAGGCTTATCAGGCAGCGGTCCTGCTTATATTTATTACTTGGTCGAGGCATTGGAAAAATCAGCGGAAAAAATAGGGCTCGATTCCGAAACCGCTAAGCAATTGATTCTCCAGACATTGATGGGCGCAGCCGACATGTTACAGAAATCACCTAAAACGCCTGCCGTACTAAGAAAGGAAGTAACTTCACCAGGCGGAACGACTGAAGCAGGTCTGAAAGCACTACAAGCACACCAAGTGGAAGATGCATTCATTGCCTGTGTACAAGAAGCGACAGAGCAATCGAAGCGAATGGGCAATCAAATAAGTAAAGAACTGGCCAAATATGTAGTTTCGCAGTAAGCCTCATGATGATCGGCTGTTGCCTGGCCACTCCTGCAGCAGTGGCAGGAGTGGCCAGGCAACAGCCCTTTTTATGATCCATACGCCTTATAAAGGGTAAATCTTCTGAAGTGAGCGTTACTTTATAATCAGCATATCATTTTCATCGAAACTCCAGTCCTTCGAATACGCAACCTCCCAATAGTAACCATCGGGGTCTGAAAAATATCCGCTGTATCCTCCCCAAAAAACATGCTGAGGTGATTTCTCGATTGTTCCCCCAGCCTTTTCAACCTTGTTGATCACTTCATCCACTTCTTCAATTGATTTAGCATTATAAGCGAGCGTAAGACCCGGGAAACCATTTTTCTTAGGCGGTTCCATTTCATTAATGTCTTTTGCTAGCTCCTCTAAAGGATACAAAGCAAGTTTCGTACCGGCATTATTAAAAAAAACGATTGCGGGATCGTCCTCTTTAATCAATGTACGGAACCCCAACCCGTCCCGGTAAAACCTTAATGATTGAGTAATATCCCTGACACCTAAAGTTATAATGTTGATCCTGTTCATGCTAGTCCTCCTTTTCCATGTTTTAAGGGTAAATTCGACATCTGGATCACTTTTCCCTTTTTAGCTTGATTGACCATCACCCACACCATAGCAAATGCTTCTTAAAGTTCCTAACACTGCTCACCACTTTGCAAAACCACGGGTAATTCCACCTTGGATTGCCCCTCATGCAAAAATTACGTAGGAATTCCACTTTCTTTGCCGAATGAATACATGTTTTGTCATCTGTAAAGGAATTCCCCCATACTTATCGAATTCAACAAACAGAAGGGGGAATCTCGATGAATACAAGCGCAGTTGCCCGGTTACTGAATGTTTCCCATAGTACGATTCAACGCTGGGTCACCCAATTGAACATGGAAGTAGAACGGAATCAGCTTGGCCACTACCAGTTTTCGGATGAAGACATTGCATTATTGAGAAAAATCCAAGATCAGCTGAACGAGGGCATCATTCTCCAAAAGGTCAGCATCTCAGAGAAAAAGATTAGAAAAGCAACCCTCCAGAAACACTCCGAACCGAATAAAGAACATGATCAACTGCTTGAACGGGTCATCAGGCTGGAAAATGGCCTGAAAACAAAAGCGGACGATGTTGTATCCTATCAGCTTTTACAGCACAGAAGTGAAATGGAAGAAATGCACAAACTCGTTAAAAAGCTTGAAGCCCGTATCGAAGCGTTAGAAACACCAACGGGCCAGCACTTTGATTATTTCCTCGCGGCTGAAGAAGCTGCTGCCACTAAAAAGACGAAGAAAAGGCCATTCATAAAAATGATTTTCGGAAACAGAAAGAACGATAGTTCATCATGGAGCACAGCCGACAGCGATTGACATCTATTAACAAGATCTTTCATGAGCACCCCAAGAATAACCATTTTTGCTAAGCAAAGCATCTCTTCAAAAATAGGACATGATCTTATTAATTACCCCAAAATAAAAAGGCCCTGACCCAAGATTAACTCACCTGGGTCGGGCCTTTTCATCATTTTAAATCAACACTGCACGGTCATTGATCATTTTTTCGCCTTTTATGCGTTGGAATTCGTTAAGCAGTTTTTCGACGGTTAACTTCTGCTTTGCAGCGCCTCTGGCTTCAAAAATGATCTGTCCCTTATCCATCATGATCAGGGAATTTCCAAGATCGATTGCCTGCTGCATATTATGAGTCACCATCAACGTCGTTAATTGGTTCTTTTCGACGATTTCCTTTGTCAGGTTTGTAACAAGTTCTGCCCGCGACGGATCAAGCGCTGCAGTATGTTCATCAAGAAGCAGGATTTTAGGATCGGTGAAGGTCGCCATCAGCAGTGATAGTGCCTGACGCTCCCCTCCTGACAATAATCCCACTTTTGCAGTCATCCGGTTTTCCAAGCCTAAATGAAGGGTGCCCAAACATTCTTTAAAAAGTTCTTTCCGTTTTTTTGTCACCCCAAAGCCTAAACCTCTTCTATTGGTTCTGCCATAAGCAATTGCCATATTTTCTTCAATCGTCATATGCGGTGCCGTACCCAGCATGGGATCCTGAAAAACGCGTCCAATCATTTTTGCACGGGCATGTTCTTCAATGGCCGATACGTTTTCACCATCGATGATGACTTCACCGGCATCAGGGAGAATCTTACCGGAAATCATATTCATCAAAGTCGATTTACCTGCTCCATTACTACCGATGACTGTTACAAATTCACCTTTTGTCATCTGCAGTTCCAGATTTCCAAGGGCTAGCTTTTCATCTGGTGTTCCCTCATTGAACACTTTATAAATCTGATTTAACCGAAGCATATTCTTCCCTCCCTTTCGGTAAAGTGCCATCATGACGCATCTGTATTTCTTTAAGCCGCCTTTTCTTCCGGGTTTTTTCCTTTTGTTTATCGGAAATTTTTGGAATGACAAGTGCCCCGACCACAATAAGAGCCGTAATTAATTTAACATCTCCCGTTTCAAGGAATTCAACGCGAAGTGCCAAGGTTACGACGATTCGGTAAATGATCGCCCCTCCAATGACCGCCAGCGTAGCACGTGCAATCGTTTTTGCCCCGAATAGAGCTTCACCGATTATGACGGATGCCAATCCGATGACAATGATTCCAATCCCCATGCCTATATCGCTAAAACCGTTATATTGGGCAACCAGGGATCCCGAAAAAGCCACAAGTGCATTTCCGATTGCAAGTCCTAAGATTTTCATGTTGCCGGTATGGGCGGAAAAACTCTTGACCATTGCTTCATTGTCACCAGTCGCCCGTAAGGCAAGACCAATTTCCGTTTTTAAAAACGCTGACATTCCCGCTTGGATGACTACAGCCACAACCAGCATAACGATTAATATGGCCCACGTTTTTGGCAGGCTGTCACCAAGACCCACGAATGATAAAAGACCATTCAACAAATTGTCCAGCCCAGTGCCAGCCCAGGCATCCTGGATATTCGTGATAATGGTTGTTTGGGAAAGCAACGGAATGTTGGATGCACCCATGATCCGCAAATTGATCGAGTAGAGCGCAATCATCATTAAGATACCTGCCAAGAGAGGATTGATTTTCCCTTTTGTATGAAGGAATCCCGTTATCGTCCCAGCGATGAACCCTGCCACCATGGCACACAACGTGGCTACGATCGGCGAGTAACCGTTAACGATCATAATCGCGGCAACAGAGGCCCCTGTCACAAAACTGCCTTCCACAGTCATATCCGGGAAATCGAGAATCCTGAATGTTAAATAGACACCAAGTGCCATGATTGCATAAATCATTCCCGACTCAAAAGAGTTGAATAAGGCTGAGAACATTTTTTTCTTCCTTCCCCGAACAAAAGCAGAGTTTATTTTACAAACTCAGCATCTGCTTTCCATTCTTCTTTTATTTCAACACCCATATCTTTTGCTGCTTTTTCATTGATGACCAATTTCAGTTTTTGTGGATATTGAACCGGGATATCTCCAGGTTTTTTACCATCCTTCAGGATTTCAACCGCTTTTTGCCCCGCTTCATAACCAATATCATAGTAACTGAAGCCATATGCTGCAAAACCGCCAGCATTCACGGAATCAAGCTCGCCGACAAACAAGGGGGTATCTTGATCATTTGCCACGGAAATGACCGATTCCAGTGCAGAGACAACTGTATTATCAGTAATGATATAGAAAGCATCCGCTTTTCCGATTAATGATTCCGTTGCCTGTTTAACATCCGCTGAAGTCGAGACGGACGCTTCCACGACTTTCAATCCAGCTTTTTTCGCTTCCGCCTTCACATTTTTTATTTGGACGACTGAATTTTGCTCCCCTGTGTTATAAACCGTTCCAATCGTTTTGGCGCCAAGCTCTTCCGCTAGAAATTTCATTGACTTTGCAATGGCTTCAGGATGGGAATCCGTCGTACCCGTCACATTTCCGCCTGGTTTTTCCAAAGAGGTGACAAGCTCCCCCGCTACAGGATCGGTAACCGATGTAAAGACGATCGGAATATCCTTGGTCGCATTTAAAGCACTTAGAGCACTAGGAGTCGAATTCGCAAATATCAGATCCACTTTATCCCCAACGAAGTTATTGGCAATCGTTTGGCTGTTGTTTTGGTCACCCTGAGCAATTTGAAGATCATATTTTGCATTGATGTCACTATCCTTCAATGCCGCCTGGAAGCCTTCATATGCTTGATCCAGGGAATCATGCTGAACGATTTGTGTTACCCCAATGTTGATGGTATCCTTTCCGCTTTCATCCTTTGCCGCATCTTTTTCCTTTTCATTTCCACACCCAGCCAATAATAAACCTGCGACCAATGTCATGGCTGCAGTTGAATATAATTTCTTTTTCATATTTTCCCCCCGCTTTTTCCTTATTTAAAATAATGTTTTTCTAACGACGCCAGCTTTTTTCGCTTTTATTTCCTAAATTATAATCGTTTAGTCCCAATTATTCCAATATATTTTTTAACTTTTTAGAATTTTTTGAGTTCTGTGTGTAAAACATGAAAAAAGCTGCTGTGAAAGGTATGGTAACTTTCACAGCAGCTTTTTGAAAATCAATGTTCGACAACCTGGCTGACAATTTCGGTAACGGTAGCCCGATCAATTTTTTCTTTACCTTCTTTTAGGGCTTTCAATGTAGCTTTTGCCAATTCCAAAGGTATTTTACAGAATTGGATGATGTCCTTCGTTTCAATCTCTTCAATGTACGCATCGGCTAATGCAAGATTACGCTCCGTATGGGCAAGCATCTCGTCGAAACCCCAGCCATCCGGATAAAAGTTCACACCACGTTCTGCATCTTCCTCGCGGTTACGCAGGATATTGACCGTTTGGAGTCCACGGCCAAATGCGATGGCAAGTTCACGGTCCGTTTCGGTTCCATCGTACCAGTTCCACATATCAGACAGCATGACCCCGACTAAACCTGCAACATAATAAGTGTAATCATCGAGTTCCTCTTCATTATGGATTTGCCAGTCCTTAATAACCCATTTTGCCATGCCTTCGGCCATTTCCTTTGTTGACTCCAAGACTTTATCTTTTGCACCGGGTGGACAAAATTCAACCCAGTCCGAAAGAAACAGGGTCACCTCTGGCAGTTCATCCTTATATGGTTCAAATAACTTTTGAAGATTCTCTTCCTTGAAATCCGCATCCGGCAGCTCACTAAGGGCCTGTAACAAAGAAACCTTACTATCTGCAGGAAGACTTGGATGGTCCTCGATCTCATCGATGGCGCGCATGCAAAGGTATGCAGCTCCAATACCCTCTTGCAACCCCTTTGGAAGATAACTGATTGGAATGAAAAAAGTCCGGCTTGTTTTTAGGAGAAAATCCATTGCTTTAGTATGTAGGTCACTTTTGTCAGTCATATTTACACTCCTTTAAATATCCAATGAACAATTGATTAATTATATCAAACATTGGCTTTGATTTCAGCTGTCCGATTCCTATGAATACAAAGGAACTTTAATCGCCATCAGATCTTCACCCATGATCGTATTTGCAAAGATTGCTTTGCTTTCCTCTTTCAGCCTCTCAGCATCCTCTGGAGTATACCGTGAGCTGATATGCGTAAGGATTAGATGCTTAGCTCCCGCTTTCAAGGCCGTTTCTGCAGCCTGAACGGTGGTCGAATGATAATAGGCTGATGCCATTTCAGATTCTTCCGCTGAAAATGTAGCTTCATGAACAAGGTAATCCGCCGATTCAGCAAGAATGAGCGCATTGCTGCACATTCTTGTATCACCAAGAATCGTGATGATCCGGCCTTTTTTCGGAGTACTGATATAGTCCTTCCCATTTATGACACGGCCATCATCGAGACAGACCGTTTGTCCATTTTTCAATGCTTTAAAAAGAGGCCCCGGCTTCACACCTTCGGAACGCAGGCGGTCGACCAGCAGGCTACCCGGACGATCTTTTTCCACAATCCGATAACCGATGCTGTAAATGCCATGATCAAGCGACTTGGCCGTCACTGTGAATTGTTCGTCCTCAAACACTGTGCCTTCTTCTATTTCGATGATTTCCAAGGGATATTTTAAATGAGTCCCACTCACCTGTAAGCTCGTCTTAATGAATGAATCTATGCCTTGTGGACCATATACGGTCAATTTATCCACTCCGCCCTGAAAAGATCTGCTGCTTAAAAAACCAGGCAGTCCGAAGATGTGGTCACCATGTAAATGGGTGATGAAGATCTTTTCAACCTTTCGCGGTTTGACCGCCGTTTTTAATATTTGATGCTGTGTTGCTTCCCCACAATCGAATAACCAAATAGTCCCTCGTTCTTCCAATAATTGAAGGGCGATTGATGTCACATTCCGCGCTTTGGCCGGAACGCCAGCGCCTGTACCCAATAAAACGAAATCCACTCATACTACCTCCGTTGCAAATACTTTATACCTTAACTATAGCATAACCAAGGTGCTCTTTCATTTATGACCCATTAAAACCGAAACCAAATTAAACTTTTAATGAAATCTGAGAAAAAATGCGCAAATTGATTGCTTTGAGGGAAAGCTAAACGTAAAATTAGAAATTGGTACACATACGGGAATTCCAACTTTATAGACAGATTTAACGGAAAGTTGAGGTTTTAACATGACAGAAAACAATAAACCCACAGCATTGATCATGATTTTTGGTGCTACCGGAGATTTAGCGAAAAGGAAATTGTTTCCTTCCATATATCGACTATTTCAAAAAGAGAAAATCAATAAGTTCGCGGTCGTCGGTGTGGCAAGGAGGCCATTGACGAACGAGGAGTTCCAAACAAGTGTCAAGGACTCGATTCTTACGTTCGGACATGCGGAAGAAAAGGTGGATGAATTCATTTCCCATTTCCATTATCACTCCCATGACGTCTCAAGTTCGGAATCATACTTGCAATTAAAAGACATTGCCGAACAATTAGACGGACAATATCAATTAGAAGGAAACAGGATCTTCTATTTGGCGATGGCACCTGAGTTTTTCGGAACGATTGCCGAACAGATTAAAGCTCAAGGCCTGAGTGACACGGATGGATATAAACGCCTGGTCATCGAGAAGCCATTTGGACACAGTTTTGAAACAGCACAACAATTGAATGAGCAGATTCGGACTGCATTCGCTGAAGATGAAATTTACCGCATCGATCATTATTTAGGTAAAGAAATGGTACAAAATATCGAGGTCATCCGTTTTTCCAATGCTCTTTTCGAGCCGCTATGGAATAACAGATATATATCCAATATCCAGGTCACTTCAAGCGAAACACTCGGCGTTGAAGAACGCGGGCGTTATTATGAAACCAGCGGTGCCCTAAGGGATATGGTCCAAAACCACCTGCTGCAAATGGTGGCCTTGCTTGCAATGGAACCCCCGATCGCTCTGACGACTGAAGAGATTCGAAGCGAAAAAGTACGGGCATTGCGTTCACTTCGACCAATGAAGGTCGACGAAGTCAACCAATACTTCGTTCGTGGCCAGTATGGTGAAGGAACGATAGACGGTCAAATGCTTCCGGCCTACCGAAATGAACATAATGTAAATCCCGAATCCAACACAGAGACCTATGTTGCGGGTAAATTGATGATTGATAACTTCCGTTGGGCCGGTGTTCCTTTTTATATCCGTACCGGTAAGAGAATGGATGTCAAATCAACGAATATCGTTGTTCAATTCAAAGATATTCCAATGAATCTGTATTATAAAACGGAAGAAACGCTGAATCCGAATCTTCTCGTCATCAATATCCAGCCTGACGAGGGTATCACATTGTACTTAAATGTCAAAAAATCCGGGACGACATCCAATACAAAGCCAATGAAGCTGACCGTCTCGAACAAAGGGATCGAACACATCAATTCTCCCGAGGCATATGAAAAGCTATTGTTTGACAGCATGCGCGGGGATGCTACGAACTTTACGCACTGGGACGAGGTTGCCCTCTCATGGAAGTTCGTCGATACCATTTCCAATGCATGGGAAAATACTAAAGACGAGTCTTTCCCTAACTATGAAGCGGGATCAACAGGTCCACTTGCATCCGATGAACTCCTGGCGGAAGATGGACATATTTGGTGGCAAGTCAAGAAAAACGAAAATAATGATTGAAATGAAAAAGGGATGCAGAATTGAATCTGCATTCCCTTTTTCTTCATGAAACACTCTTCCTCAGCAATTTATTCCGGATAATATGAAACATTTCCTTGAACTTGGACATTTCTTCCTCTTTTTCTGAATTAAGCCAAAATGAAACAACGGATTCTAAGGCAATGAAAAACAAAAAAATGGCTACAGCCCACCAGATGATGAACATAAAATCCTCCGCTCCTTCTCTCTCTTTCTGCCTACTGTATTCTACGGCCCGCCCATCTCTTTCAATGTTTATATTCCTTTTTCCACAAGTGTTTAAACCTAAAAAAAAGCAAGGATGAATGTCATACATCATACTACGTTTTCCCTAAAAAAGGTAAATCAATTGGAACTATTTACAACTAGATCGTTTTTACCATTTTTACCCTTATCTATAAAGAATGGTAAGCCTTTGCTGAGGATACACTAAAAAAGGTGCTTAGTGACAGTACCGCTAACTTCGATGTGGAGGGATTAAACGATGGACATTCGTGAAGGATTAATTCCAACAGCGTTGGGCACAGCCGTGACAGCTGCGGGTTATGCAATGAAGCAGACCCGGGGTTCAAACAAAATGGTAGCTAATACGGTTTTTGGTTTCGGTTTGGCACATGTTGTATTAGGGGTCATTGACCTTGTAGAGCATCGGAGATAGTAATAAAAGGGGGCGCCAAGCGCCCCCTTTTTACATGATACAAAAAAGCCGGCTTAAAGGGGTTCCCCTTCCAAGCCGGCTTGAACTCTTTATTTTTCCATCCATTCGGTATGGAACGTTCCTTCTTTATCAATGCGTTGGTAAGTATGAGCTCCAAAATAGTCACGCTGAGCTTGAATCAGGTTGGCTGGCAGCGTTTCTGTACGATAGCTGTCGAAATAGGCAAGTGCCGATGACAAGCAAGGAACCGGGATTCCGTTCATCACAGCCGTTGATACTACTTCACGTAAAGCTCCTTGATAGCTTTCGACAATCCCTTGGAAGTAAGGATCTAGAAGAAGATTGTTCAAGTTCGCTTCACGATCGTACGCTTCCTTGATTTTTTGGAGGAATTGTGCACGAATGATACAGCCGCCACGGAAAATCATCGCGATTTCCCCATATTGCAAGTTCCAGCCATTTTCTTCTGATGCTGCTTTCATTTGTGCAAATCCTTGTGCATATGAACAGATTTTGCTCATATAAAGTGCTTTTCGGATACTTTCAATCAAAGCCTTTTTGTCGCCTGTAAATGAATCGGTTTTTGGACCACGAAGGATCTTACTCGCTTCGACACGCTCGTCCTTGATTGCTGAAATAAACCGGGCAAACACGGATTCCGTAATGATTGGAAGCGGAACACCAAGATCAAGCGCACTTTGACTTGTCCATTTACCTGTACCTTTTTGGCCAGCTTTATCTAAAATGACATCGACCATCGGCTTGCCGGTTTCCTCATCATATTTTTTGAAAATATCAGCAGTAATTTCAATTAAATAGCTATCAAGTTCCCCTTCATTCCATTCAGTAAAGACTTCATGGAATTCTTCAGCAGATAGTCCAAGGAGATTTTTCAGAAGGAAATAAGATTCGGAAATCAATTGCATGTCCCCGTATTCAATACCATTATGTACCATTTTAACATAATGACCTGCCCCATCCGGTCCGATATACGTGCAGCAAGCATCACCATCGACCTTAGCTGAAATATCCTTCAAAATCGGTGCAACAAGTTCATATGCTTCTTTTTGACCTCCAGGCATGATGGAAGGACCTGTTAGAGCTCCTTCTTCCCCACCTGACACGCCTGTACCGATGAAATGGATGCCAAGCTTGCTTAACTCCTCATTGCGGCGCTGAGTGTCCTTGAAGAAGGTATTCCCTCCATCAATAACGATATCACCTTTTTCAAGCAACGGTTTTAATTGCTCGATTGTTGCATCCGTTGCCGCTCCGGCTTTAACCATCAATAAAATTTTCCGTGGTGTTTCCAAAGAATTGACGAATTCTTCAAGCGTATAAGCGGCTGTTACGTTTTTGCCTTCCGCTTCCTTCATCATCTCGTCCGTTTTTGATCCTGAGCGATTAAATACGGAAATTGAATATCCCCTGCTTTCAATATTAAATGCAAGGTTCTTGCCCATTACGGCTAGTCCGATAACGCCAATCTGCTGTTTTGTCATGATTCATCTTCCCTTCTCTCTATCTTTACACAGCTTGTACGCTATTCTTTGTCAAAAGAAGGATCATTCCTCCTGGATTGCTCAAAGAAATCTTTGCTGAAGCTAGTGTCTGTTCCTATTGAACGTTTTTTCAAGGGTAATCCCTTTTTAATAATATTTTCTCCGTACTTATTTTGCAAGTGTTCCATCGCATCATACAGAGGTTCTTTTTCTGCATCCTCTTGAAAGGAGAAAATATCCAGTTGCTTGAAGGCCGAATCTTTTTCGATGACATCATAGGCTGTGACACCAAGAAGCCTGATTCCTTCCCCATTCCAATTTTTCATGAAGAGATCGATAGCTTCATCCAAAATATCCTTTTTTTCAAAAACTGGATTAGGAACCGTCCTGCTTCTCGTAATTGTCCGGCGGTCTTTGTAACGGATCGTCACACCTATTTTTTGACCAAGGAGGCGTTTATTTCTCAAGCGGACGGCAACTTTCCCGGAAAGCTTTTCCAATACACCGATCAATTCTTTTTGATTGGCGGAGTCATGCGGAAGAGTTGTCGAGTTCCCGATGCTCTTATGCTCAAAAATCGCTTCGGGATCCACTACCCTTGGGTCAGTTCCATTAGCCCTATCTTTCAAACGGATGCCATTGATCCCAAGAAGCTGTTTAAGTTGACTATCATTGGCGTGTGCAAGGTCCCTGATCGTCATGATCCCGATAGTTTGAAGCTTTTCCGATGTCTTATCCCCGATGCCATGCATTTCGCCCACTTGTAAAGGCCAGAGCTTTTCCGGAATGTCCCGTTTCCTTAACACGGTGATCCCCATAGGTTTCTTCATATCAGAAGCGGTTTTGGCCAAAAATTTATTAGGGGCAATCCCGATACTGCAAGGGAGATCCATCGTATTAAAAATTCTTTCCTGAATGCTATTGGCTATATCTAAAGGCGAACCCAATTCGGCGCATTCACTGATATCCAGATACCCCTCATCAATCGAAACCGGTTCAACCATCTCTGTATATTGCCTCAAAACATCGAAAATAGCCAGTGATGCCTTTCGATAGCGCTCGAAATTCGGTTTCTGAATGACTAATTGAGGACATAATTTTTTCGCCTGCCAAATCGGCATGGTCGTTTTAACCCCGAACTTCCTCGCCTCATAGCTGCAGGTGACGATTATGCCCCTTCTCTCTTCAACATTACCTGCAATGGCAAGCGGTTTGCCTTTCAATGAAACATCATATGACATTTCCACTGAAGCATAGAAACTATTCATGTCTACATGGAGAATGACCCTGCCATTTTTGGGATACATGTCCTTCATGTTTGACCGTCACATCCTTGTAAAAATAAAAAACATTTCTATTAAAGTATCCCTATTTATCTTTGGTAACCACGCTGAAAGATGCTTCCACTCCAAGAAAAACAGCCATCATATCATTGATGACTGTACATATATCCTTCAATACTTTGAACATCTTGACCTATTATGGGTGATTATTCCCCTGAAACTTCTTTGATGATAGTGATGACCATTTCAGCTAGCTTCGTTAATTCCTCAACTGGAATTCTTTCATTCGTAGTATGGATATCTTCATAGCCCACTGCGAGATTGACAGTAGGGATGCCAAAGCCTGCAATGACATTTGCATCGCTTCCACCGCCGCTTTTAACCAGCTCGCATGGACGGCCGATTTTCTCTGCTGCCTTTCTTGCGATTTCGACAACATGGTCACCAGCACCATATTTAAAACCAGGATACATGACGGTAACTTCAACTTCAGCACGTCCGCCCATTTCAATGGCTGCAGTCTCGAACGCCTCTTTCATTTTCGCTACCTGTATTTCCATTTTTTCAGGGATCAAGGATCTTGCTTCTGCAAGGATTTCAACATGGTCACAAACAATATTGGTTTGCTGTCCCCCCTGGAAACGTCCGATATTGGCTGTCGTTTCTTCGTCGATTCTGCCTAATGGCATTCTGGAGATTGCTTTGGCAGCGATCGTAATGGCCGAAACGCCTTTCTCTGGAGCGACACCAGCGTGAGCAGTCTTGCCTAAAATGGTTGCGGACACTTTCGCCTGAGTAGGTGCAGCAACAACCACATTGCCCACTTTTCCATCACTATCAAGTGCAAAACCGAATTTAGCCGTTACAAGGGAGCGATCCAATGCCTTTGCCCCTACCAAGCCAGATTCTTCACCGACTGTAATGATGAATTCAATTGTACCATGTTCGATATTCTGTTCTTTCAGCACTTTAAGCGATTCTAACATGACCGCTAATCCAGCTTTGTCATCCGCCCCTAAAATGGTCGTTCCGTCTGACACTATGTATCCATCTTTGATGGAAGGCTTGATTCCATTACCCGGTACAACCGTATCCATATGGGAGGTGAAATAAATGGTATCTACGCCTTCTTTCGTTCCTTTTAAAGTACATACTAAATTCCCTGCACCATGACCGGTGACTGCTGTTGTATCATCTTCAAAAACTTCTACACCTAGTGCCCCGAATTTTTCTTTCAGCACTTTGGCGATGGCTGCTTCATTTTTCGTTTCGGAATCGATCTGCACCAATTCCATAAATTCATTAACTAAACGTTCTTCATTAATCATAAAATAAAACCTCCAAAAAAGTTTTCCTCTTCAATTATACTTCTAAAAGCGGCGCCCCGGCAAATAATGTGGCATGCTGGTCCTAAGACCGTTTTAAAAAGTGAATGATGACTTATTTCAAAATGATATCTTCCCCCGTATGGAAAAGAGCCCAAAACAGATCGTTAGGGCTCCTTGCAAAGATTGATCACAACGGGATATTACCGTGTTTTTTCCATGGTCGAGTTTCTTTTTTGTTGCGTAGCATATCAAGAGATTGAATGATCTTAATCCTGGTTTCACGGGGATCGATAACATCATCCACCATCCCAAGACTTGCGGCGACATATGGATTGGCGAACTTCTCACGGTATTCTTCAATTTTAGCTGCTCGTGTCGCTTCCGGATCTTGGCTATTTTGAATTTCACGGGCAAAAATGATATTTGCCGCTCCAGCAGAACCCATTACAGCGATTTCAGCATTCGGCCATGCAAACGTAAGATCCGCACCGATGGATTTACTGTTAAGAGCCACATAAGCTCCTCCGTATGCTTTTCGCAGAATGATCGTCAATTTAGGTACAGTTGCTTCCGAATAAGCATATAGCAGCTTTGCACCGTGGCGAATGATACCGCCATGTTCTTGTTTAACGCCAGGGAAAAACCCTGAAACGTCTTCAAACGTAATAAGCGGAATGTTAAACGAGTCACAAAAACGAATAAAACGGGCAGCTTTATCTGATGAATCTATATCAAGTCCCCCTGCCAATACCTTTGGCTGGTTACAGACAAGCCCCACTGATTTCCCTTTGATCCGCGCCAAGCCGACCACTATGTTTTTCGCAAAGCCCTCTTGCACTTCCATAAAGGAATCCTCATCGACAACCTGCTCCAATACTTTCCGAACATCATATGGCCGGATCCCTTCATAAGGGACTACATCCGTTAAGTCCGGCCGGTAGTCATCTCCCTCATCCGCTTCCAAAACCGGCGGCTTCTCTTCATTATTTTGTGGAAGATAGCTCAGGAGCCGTCTAACGTCTGCCAAAACTTGCTCCTCAGATGCTCCTTTGAAATGGGCATTACCGCTTATGGTATTATGTACAGCCGCTCCGCCCAATCCTTCGGATGAAATCTTTTCACCTGTAACCGTTTCAATGACTTTAGGACCTGTTATGAACATTTGGCTCGTTTTTTCAACCATGAAGACAAAGTCGGTAATGGCTGGGGAATATACGGCTCCGCCTGCACAAGGTCCCATAATAACCGAAATCTGTGGAATGACCCCTGAATATATGGAATTCCGGTAAAATATTTGGCCATATCCGTCAAGCGAAACTACGCCTTCTTGAATTCGCGCCCCACCAGAATCGTTTAAACCTATGAAAGGGGCTCCATTTTCCGCTGCCAAATCCATAACATTGGCAATTTTCAGAGCATGCATTTCACCGAGTGCACCGCCAAAAACAGTAAAATCCTGTGAAAACAGATAAATGTCGCGGCCGTTGACCTTTCCGTAACCGGTGACAACCCCTTCTCCCGGCCCTTCTTCCTTTTCCATGCCGAAATTGGTATTACGATGTTTGATAAAAGGATTAAGCTCGATGAAAGTACCTGGATCAACTAGAAGTTCAATTCTTTCCCTTGCCGTAAGTTTGCCCTTTTCATGCTGCTTATCGATTCTTTCTTCACCGCCGCCCATTTCCACTTTTCGGCGTCTGTCATATAGGTCATTGATTGTATCATAAATGTCTGTCATTTCTGCTCCTCCTTTGATAATGCTTGTTCACAAAGCTCATATAATACTCCCGCGGTAGACTTTGGATGAACGAAAGCAACATCCGCATTGTGCGCTCCCTTTCTTGATGAATCATCAATCATGCGCAATCCAGCTTCTTTGATTTCTTTTATTCTATCTTCGATGTCATCGACGCCTAGTGCCACATGATGAATCCCTTCACCGCGTTTTTCGATGAATTTGGCGATTGGGCTTGCAGGTGACAACGCTTCCAACAATTCCAAACGGGTATTGCCTGCCAGGATGAAGGCCACTTTCACTCCTTGGCTCTCCACTGTCTCGATTCCTTCAAGTTTCAATTTCAACGTTTCCGTGTAAAGCGGCAAGGCTTCATCTAGTGACTTGACGGCAATACCGATATGATCGATATTTTTAATCATCATAAAAACCCCCATGCTATGTATTATTGGATGACTCCATTAAAATACTACTAATCTTGCATTAAAGCCTTTTAAGATTCGGAATAATATGAACATTATACTTTTACTTG
This sequence comes from Peribacillus sp. YIM B13477, assembly GCF_042787955.1. Taxonomy (NCBI): domain Bacteria; kingdom Bacillati; phylum Bacillota; class Bacilli; order Caryophanales; family Bacillaceae; genus Peribacillus; species Peribacillus sp. YIM B13477. Next base: position 390,547 of record NZ_JBHZPD010000001.1, on the reverse strand, counting down.
TTTCTACTAAATGTTCAAGTTAAAATAAAATCAATCAAACTGTATTAAGGGAGAGAGCATATGGGAAACAGGAAAATCAGAAAGATCGTCGTGTATTTAATGCTTATCTCAATGTTATTAACGAGCTTATTATCAGGTATCGCATTTCTTTTGTAATAGACACCGGGGAGGGGAGCAAAAAGCTTCCCTCTCTTTATTTTATCGCTCCGTTTTTCTTAGCCAGCGTTTTGAAATCCTCGTTCGATAGGGTGATCAACACCTTAGTGCCGATGGGGACTTTTTCGTACAAACGCTCCACATCGGATTTATGCATCCGTACACAGCCATTTGAAATATATTCACCAATCGATGATGGCTGATTCGTACCATGTATGCCGTATATCCTCCCATCGGTATTTCGCGCATCGAATCCAATCCACCGCGACCCCAAAGGGTTCCTGGGATCACCGCCAGGAATATTCTTTTTCCGGTAATATGGATTGACCGCTTTTACTTTGACCGTGAAGATCCCTTCAGGTGTCAGTTCCTGACTCTTTCCCGTACCGACCGGCAGAACCTCCTTGACCTCGTTATCATCAATGAACGCCAATTTATTGTTGGCTTTATTGATGATGATAAAAGGATCGCCAGGCTTAACCGATTGAGGCTGGGCCTGTACCTGTAACGGCCACAAAGATAGCATAAGCAACAAAGAAAGGATCCATTTCATTTGTATCATTCCTTTACTTTTTTGCTTAGTTTAAGCCAAGTGCCTCTTTTTCATTCGGTTGCCGGTCAGCTTGGGTAATCCCTTGAAGGAATGCTTCAACAATAAATAGCGCTCCATTTCCTTCATGAGCTGCAGTAATGCAGCCCTGGATTCGAATTCTTCACGTGTATGCGGCAGTGCCATTCCCCTAAAATGGATCTCCATTTCTTCAAGCTTCTTCAGATAAAGGATGGCCGTATTTTGTGGGTGGACGTTTTCTGCCAAATCTTCTATAAAATCAGCCACTATCCCGCTTTGCTTGACGACCAACGGAATATTCGTGACCAGGGGAAGAATTCGTTCAATTATTTCAAATTGCTTTTCACGCATTTTGAAATAATGGTAATACAGGTCTTCTTCCCTTAAGAAATGATTTTCCACGTCCCTGAAGGCAAGGCTCTTGGCTTGATTAAGAAGGTTGGCTGTTTCGGTGATTTCTTTACCATCCCATGTGTGATCATTATCCCTCAAATAGCGGACAATTCCCATCAAGATCGCACTGAAGTTCGTTTCGATACTTTCCTGATAGGCCAGCAGTTTGTCATCGACACTGGGCATGTACAGATTCATGACAAGTGCCACTCCAACTCCAACTGCAATTAATATCGTTTCATTAATCAGCAGGGAAAAAGTGATGTTACCGGACCCATATAGGTGCATGATGATGACGCTGCTCGTCACGATCCCCTCATTAATCTTCAAGGCAACTGCCGTTGGAATGAAAATCAAGAGAATCAAACCTATTATCAGCGGATGGAATGCGATGAACTGAAATAATAGGGATGCATAGGCCATTGCGATCAAACAAGCTAAAAACCGGTGCCAGGAGACATACACCGACTTCTTTTTTGTAACTTGGATGCATAAGATCGCAATGATTCCCGCGGCAGAGAAATATTCGAGATTAAGCATTTGTGCAATAATAATTGCCAGGGTGGCCCCCAAAGCAGTTTTAATCGTCCTGTATCCGATTTTAAACATTGTTATGTATCACCTGGCTCTTTCTCCATCTATTATAATACTAGCAGGAAATCAGAAATTTTTACAGTCCTTTGCGAGTTAAATTTCCAATTTTTCTAAATACATGCACGCAAAAATACATTATAGGAAAAAAATAAAAAAGGTAACTAAACGTTACCTTTTTTCACAATTATATACTATTTGCTTTAGCTTATAAAACTTTTTCCAAGAAGTCTTTTGCACGCTGGCTTTTCGGATTAGAAAAGAAATCTTCCGGAGCACTTTCCTCAACGAGCAGACCCCCGTCCAGGAATAGTACTCGATCGGCCACTTCTTTGGCGAAGCCCATTTCATGCGTTACAATCAGCATGGTCATCCCCGTATGTGCCAGTGACTTCATAACCTCGAGCACTTCTTTTACCATCTCGGGATCAAGCGCTGAAGTCGGCTCATCGAAAAGCATTACTTCCGGGTTCATTGCCAATGCCCGTGCAATCGCGACCCTTTGTTTTTGTCCGCCTGACAGACGATTCGGATAAGTCGATTCTTTATCGGCCAAACCGACTTTAGTCAAGAGCTCACGAGCTTGTTTTACAGCCTCGGCCTTTGATAATTTTTTCACCTTCATAGGTGCATATATCAGATTCTCCAGTACGGTTTTATGTGGAAATAAATGAAAATGCTGAAATACCATTCCGACATTTTCACGCACTTTCATGATATTGGTCTTTTTTTCAGTGATGATTTGATCTTTAAACCTGATTTGACCATCAGTTGGAGTTTCAAGCATATTGATGCAGCGCAAGAAAGTTGATTTTCCCGAGCCGGATGGACCGATGATCGCTACCACTTCACCCTGTCCTATCTCGGTGCTGATTCCTTTTAAAACCTCGAGCTTACCATAATTTTTTTTGAGTCCATCAATTTTAATCACTGCGTCTCATTCTCCTTTCAATCACTTTGCCTAAGATGGTGAGAATCATGACCATCACATAATAAATGAGACCGGCAAATAAAATCGGCTCGAAGAATTTATATGTCTCACCGCCGACAATATAAGCACGGCGCATGATATCCCCTAATCCAATAATTGTGACAACGGCTGATTCCTTCGTTAAGGAAATCAATTCGTTAACAAGGGATGGCAGGATGTTCTTGATGGCCTGCGGAAGGATAATATTAAGCATCATCCCTGAATAGGGAACCCCAAGTGCAAGTGCAGCCTCTCGTTGGCCTTTATCGACCGCTAAAATGCCTCCCCTGATAATTTCAGAGATATATGCAGCTGAATTTAGCCCGAATGCTAAAAATGCTGCTTGGAACGCTTCGATTTGAATCCCTAATATTTGTGGTGAACCAAAATAAATCAGCATTAATTGCAGCACCAAAGGAGTACCGCGAAAAATGGATGTATAAAAGTCAGCAATCCAATTCAATGGCTTGATTCTGCTGATTTTAAGTATAGATAATAATATTCCCAAAACAAATCCGATTACTGCCGCTACCGCTACAACCTTTAATGTAGTCGGTATTCCCTCCAGGATATATGGAAGGGAAGGCATAATCCTTTCAAATTCCAGATTCACTCCATTCATCCTCTCTTATGAAGGCCGTTATCTTTGGGCCTTCCTCCTGCTTCATTTTATTGACAATAAAGCGCGGAAAAACGTTCAGAAGGCATACCAAATCTCTTCTGAACGCTTTTCGTCTCTCTGCATTATTCAGTTTCAGTGCCACCGAACCATTTTAATATTAATTTTTCCATTTCACCATTTTCCATCATTTTTTTCAACTCGGCATTGAATTCTTCAGTTAACTTGCTTCCTTTTTGGAAAGCGATTGCCGAACCGGCATCTTGTTCACCGGACTCGATCAAATGCCCCACCAATTCTTTATTATCTTTCAAGTAGCCTTTTGCCACAGTATCTTCCATGATCACGGCGTCAAAACGTCCTGTTGACATTTCTTGAACAACCTCAGGAATACGATTCCGTTTTTCAACTTTCATCCCGATATCTTGGGATTTATTCAAGTCATTTGCCAATGTCTCCTGAATGGATGCAAGCTGTACGCCTACCGTTTTCCCTTTTAAATCTTCAACAGTTTTGATTTTACTGTCCTTTGTCGTGATGATCATGTTTTTAGCTGTATAGTAAATATCACTGAAATCGACTGATTGTTCACGTTTTTCTGTTGGAGTCATTCCGGAGATGACGAAATCGACCGATTTATTTTCCAGGGCAGGCACAAGACTATTAAAGTCAATGTCCTTCACTTCGACCTCATAACCTAATTTTTTTCCGATTGCTTTAGCGATATCAATGTCAAATCCTTGGATTTCATCACTTTTAGATGTTTCAACAAATTCAAATGGCGGATAATCCGCAGATGTTCCCATTACCAGGACCTTCTTGTCTTCATTGTCAGCTGTGTTCTTATCTTCTTTCTCTGATGTTCCGCATGCCGCTAAAATACCTACTAATAAAATAGAAGTAAGCAACAATGCTAACTGCTTTTTCAACTTCATTATTATTCCTCCAAAATGATATTTTCAATTCTCTTGTTATTAAATTAGGTTAGTTAAATTTCGAATAACTAATATTCATACACTAATGTGTATTTTAACACACTCTAATAATTATTCAATAACGTAAATAATAGATTCATTTTTCAGAATATTACCATAACTCCACATCTGGCTTCGTGCTTTCTCATCAAAGGTAATATATCCGCCTCCATATCTATCTTCTTTCCCAAAAGTTCCTGACTTATGCAATTTCATGAATAAAAGAACCCACCGATTGGGCGGGTTCAGACTGTAGACAAAATTCGAACAAAAGCCAGTTTTCATATAGTTTTTTTCTTAAAAAAGTATTTCTATTGATTCCAGAAATCCGCTCTCTTTCCGCCGGCTGTCTGCAAAGCCTCCTCAGCGCAAACGCCTGTGGGGTCTCGACTAGCCAGTTACTCGGCAGGAGTGTCGCTCATTTCTTCCATCCAGTTAGGATCAATGTAAAACAAACCAAGGTCACCTGTTCTAAAACTTGGTTCGGGATGTGTCCAGCCTACAGGTTTTCTAAAAATTACATTTCTATTGATTCCAGAAATCCGCTCCCTTTCCGCCGGCTGTCTGCCAAAGCCTCATTAAAGCAAGCACCTAAAGGGGCATAAAAGCCAAATATCCGGGAGGGCTGTCGTAATCGCTGCAATCCAATTATGATTTAAGTAATAACCACCTATGATGATCTAGCCTTGTTTGAAGATCCTGTTCAGGATGAGATCATTCCGAATCTCTTTTTGTCGACAAACTAAAAACCCGCCGATTGGGCGGGTTTTTAGCTTATCGATATGGATTAAACTTCTTCGCAATATTGATCGAAGTAGTCTTGTAATTTTTCTACTACAGACATCGGGTGGTGCCCTTCAATTTCATGGCGTTCTATCATGGTGATGATTTTTCCATCCTTCAGCAATGCAAATGATGGGGATGACGGCGGATATCCTTCGAAATAATCACGGGCTTTTTCCGTCGCCTCTTTATCTTGCCCAGCAAAAACGGTTACAAGCTGATCTGGGCGTTTATCATTATGGATTGCATGGGCAGCTGCAGGTCTAGCTATTCCCCCAGCGCAGCCACAAACGGAGTTTACCATAACAAGTGTCGTTCCTTTTTGTGCAAATACTTCCTCTACTTCTTCGGGAGTGGTCAGTTCTGTATATCCAGCAGTCTTAATCTCATCGCGAGCCTGTTTGACTACGTCGTTCATTAAAAAATTAAAATCCATATTCATGGCATTTGCCCCTTCCAAGTTTTCTCTTCAATCCTATCATAACAATTGCCTCTTCGTGATTCAATAAATTTACCTGTTAAAACCGCATAATCCGTTCCGAACATGTTTAAAACGAAAGGGGAGCGGGAATCATGTGTGTAACAACAAGACTCACAAAAGGATGGGGCAGGCGTGGGAGTAGGATCCATGCCTGCCCCATCCCATTTATTTTTCATTAGACTTAAATGTTTCTGCAAAAGATTGAAAGGCCTGCTTAACAGCAGCAGTGACCGTTTTATTCCCTGACATCACTTGATTCTCGAGTATAGGGAGAAGACTCTTGACGGTTTCATTTTTATAAAACATCGTTTTAAGCTGGTGATCGATCAATGAATAAAGCCATTCCCTAGATTGCATTCTTCTCCGTTCTTGAAAAACACCCGATTCCTTGGTCATTTGGGAAAATTCATTCAATACATCCCAAAGTTCAGGAATTCCTTTACCGGTTATGGCGGAACAAGTATATGCCTTTCCTGCCCAACCCTTTGTGGCTGGCTGAAGGAAGTGCAAGATTCTGCTATATTCGGATTTCGTCCTAATCGCCAGGGGGAGGTTCTCGCCGTCGGCCTTATTGACAACAATTCCGTCCACAAGTTCCAGAATCCCTTTTTTCATTCCTTGCAATTCATCTCCGGCTCCCGTTAGGACAAGGAGCATGAAGAAGTCGACCATACTTCGAACTATAGCTTCACTCTGACCGACCCCGACAGTTTCTATCAGTATCACATCAAATCCGGCCGCTTCACAAAGCAACATCGTTTCCCTCGTTTTGCGGTGAACCCCGCCCAGAGTTCCTTCGGATGGTGAGGGTCTTATGAAGGCATGGGGGTTTCTAGCCAGTTCCTCCATCCTTGTCTTATCGCCCAGTATACTTCCGCCATTGACCGAAGAGCTTGGATCGACGGCAAGAACGGCAACCTTATGGCCCCTGTCACATAAGTAGGTTCCGAACGTCTCGATGAAGGTACTTTTCCCGGCACCGGGCACTCCGGAAATCCCGATGCGCATTGAGTTCCCTGTATGAGGAAGGATGCTATGCAATAATTCCTGTGCATGATCCAAATGGTGGGATGCATTGCTTTCAACCAATGTAATCCCTTTGGCTAGCTTGGCCCTGTCCCCTTTTATGATTCCCTCTTTAAGTTCATGGACCGGTATGTTTACATTATGTTTTTTGACGAATTTGCTTTTTGAAGGTTTGTTTTGGCTGGCTGCTAATTCCACACCTGGCTTTAATGAAGAAGCAAAACCTTCCTGATTGTTATGATCGACCCATTCCGGCTTCTTGTCTTCACTCATTATTGGGCCACTTCCTCATATCCGAGGCGATTGTATATTTCCTGAAGCACTTTCTTTGCTGCCTGCGGAATGACCGTCCCAGGTCCAAAAATGGCTGTAGCGCCATTTTCCATAAGATAATCATAATCCTGTGCAGGGATGACGCCGCCTACGATCACTATGATGTCCTCTCGTCCCAAGTTCTTCAGTTCCGTCATAAGCTGCGGCAACAATGTTTTATGGCCGGCAGCAAGCGAACTCATTCCGACTACATGCACATCATTTTCCACGGCCTGGATGGCGGTTTCTTTCGGTGTTTGGAATAATGGACCGATATCGACATCATAGCCTAAATCCGCAAACCCCGTTCCGACTACCTTAGCTCCGCGATCATGACCGTCCTGGCCCATTTTAGCCATTAACAAACGCGGTCTTCTTCCTTCATTTTCAAGGAATTCTTCCGTCATGCGGACGACTTCCTCAATTTCCGCTTCTTTTGAGTATGCCGAGCTGTATACGCCGCTGATAGAACGGATCGTTGCTTTGTGACGTCCAGCCACCTCTTCGATCGCATCGGAGATTTCACCTAATGAAGCCCGTACTCTTGCTGCTTGCACAGCAAGTTCAAGAAGGTTACCCTCTCCAATTCTGGCCGCCATTGAAAGCGCTTTAAGAGCTTCATCCACCTTTGCCTGATCACGTTTCGCCTTCAATTCGCTCAATCGCTTAAGCTGACTTTCGCGAACTGCTGTATTGTCAATCTCCAGTATTTCAATCGGATCTTCTTTTTTCAACCGATACTTATTGACGCCTACGATCGTTTCATCTTGAGAATCGATTTTAGCCTGTCGCTTTGCAGCGGCTTCCTCGATCCTCATTTTTGGAAGGCCGGTTTCAATTGCCTTCGCCATTCCTCCCAGACCTTCGATTTCCTCTATGTGAGCCCAAGCCCGTTCGATCAATTCATTAGTGAGCGATTCTACATAGTAAGAACCCGCCCATGGATCGATTACTTTTGTGATCCCTGTTTCCTCCTGCAGATAGAGCTGTGTATTACGTGCAATACGTGCCGAGAAATCCGTTGGCAGGGCAATGGCCTCATCCAATGCGTTCGTATGGAGCGACTGTGTATGTCCAAGTGCAGCCGCATGCGCTTCAATAAGGGTCCTTGCGACATTGTTAAACGGATCCTGCTCGGAAAGGCTCCAGCCGGAGGTTTGGGAATGAGTCCTCAATGCCATCGCTTTATTATTTTTCGGTTCGAATTGTTTCATCAGTTTTGACCAAATGAAACGAGCCGCCCGCATTTTCGCCACTTCCATGAAATAGTTCATTCCTACAGCCCAGAAGAATGACAGGCGTGGTGCAAATTTATCGATATCAATGCCTGCTTTCATTCCGGTACGTGCATACTCAAGCCCATCCGCCAACGTATAGGCAAGTTCGATATCAGCCGGCGCCCCCGCTTCTTGCAGATGATAACCGGAGATGGAAATGGAATTGAACTTGGGCATATATTTGGAAGTATACTCAAAGATATCAGCTATGATTTTCATGGACATTTCAGGCGGGTAGATATACGTATTCCTAACCATGTATTCCTTTAAGATGTCATTTTGAATCGTGCCTGAAAGCTTTTCCTGTGTTACGCCTTGTTCTTCAGCTGTCACGATATAAAACGCAAGGATCGGTAATACTGCACCGTTCATTGTCATTGACACGGACATTTGATCAAGCGGAATGCCGTCGAACAGGATCTTCATGTCAAGAATGGAATCAATGGCAACTCCCGCCTTCCCCACATCACCGACAACGCGCGGATGATCGGAGTCATAACCGCGGTGTGTAGCTAAATCAAAAGCAACCGAGAGCCCTTTTTGCCCCATCGCCAGATTACGTCTGTAAAACGCATTGGATTCCTCGGCAGTCGAAAAACCTGCATACTGCCGTACCGTCCAAGGACGATTGACATACATCGAAGGATAGGGGCCCCTTGTAAAAGGAGCGATGCCTGGCATACTTTCCATATGCTCCAGGCCGCGAATATCTTCCTCAACATAAAGCGGTTTGATTTTTATTTGTTCATTGGTTTCAAACAGAAGATCCTCAATGTTTTTCCCAACGGCCTTTTCGACTTCCTTTTTCCATGCTTCCACTGTACCTTTCTTCTCGGACTTAGCGGGATTTATAGCAGAAAAATTCGGTTTTTTCACTTCAGTTCACCCCTAGCTTCTGCAATAATTCAAGTAAAATGGATATTGCATTCATTTTAACATGGATAAAATCTTTGACCCCGGCTTCTCTTAGTGTAATCTCCAATTCTTCTTGCTGCTTGCCGGCACTATAAATAGTGATTTCAGGGAATTGCTTTTTAATTTCTTTAATGATGACTGGCGCTAATTCCGAATAGTCACCATCACTGCCGCAAAGACAATAGATTGGGAGCTTGGTCGCAGCTACATATTCGATTGCTTCCTCAACGGTTTGACATCCCCTACTGCCGATTGTTTCAATACCACCTGCTGCCGCAAGACTTTGAACGAAATCTGCACGAGGTTTATAGGATTTGAGATTTATCAAATTAATTAAACCGATAGTTGGAGCCGTTCCGCTTATTCCTTTAAACTTTTCACTGCGTAGTCTTATCTGTTCGAACTGACTGGATACCCGTTCCGATTCAAGTGGGGTAATGCCAACCGGCTTCGCAACTTTCATATATGACACATGTTTATCCTTTGTGGTGGTTTTAATCTTATCAGCGGGATTCGGATATACATTCGTTCCGATGATACTTTCTTTTCTGAAAGCCGCATTTTGAACTCTTCCTTGGTAAACTTCAGCTATTTCTTTCTGAAGGGTACCTTGTTTAATTAGCTCCAGAATCCCTCCAGCTGCATCGATTTCAAGGAATTTTGCCCAAGCCTTTTCAGCCAATTCATCCGTTAGTTGCTCAACATACCATGAACCGCCAGCAGGATCGACAACTGTTGTAATATTTGTTTCTTCTTTTAGAATCAAGTGAGTATTACGGGCAATTCTTTCTGAAAACTCATCGGTTTCACCGGTTGCGTGTGTAAATGGATGGATTTGAAGATATTGAATGCCTCCAATAGCTGCTGAAAAAGCTTGGTTCGTGGTCCGAAGAATATTGACGTGCTGATCATATAGCGTTTCCGTCAACTCGGAAGTTACGGCATGTATCGTCATTTTAAAATGGTCCGATGCTGTATCGAAAGCTTCTGCAAGACCTGCCCAAAGCCTTCTGGCAGCCCTCAGTTTAGCGATGGACATGAAGTAATTAGAATCCACTGCAAACGAGAATACTATTTTTTCGGAAACCGCAGCAATAGAAAGCCCTTGCTTTTGCCCTTCCAATAGATATTGGACGGCTGCCGATAATCCGTAAGCTATTTCTTGTACGGCATTGGCTCCTCCATTATGGTAGACTGCCGTATTAATCAAAACTGTTCTTAAATCACTGCCTACCTTCTGATAATCCTGGATCGTCTTCAGCCAGTCTGCAAAATAGTTATCCGTATCTTCTGGCAGCTGACCGCAAATGAGCCATTCTGCAATTGGATCTTCAGCAATGACGCCTGTCAATTGGGTATTTTGTGCTTCGGCAACAGCTTTGAATTGAGGGAATAATTCTTTTTGTTTCCCCTTAAGGTCAATGAAAACCGGTATTTCTTTTAATGGTATTTCCTTAAACAATGTTTCAGCCCTGGCTCCCCCGGAAAGCAATCGTGCAGGGTATGCCACGACATTTTGACCGCGCTTGAATGCAGCCCTCATCTTTTCATTTGCTTCTTCAGCAGTGATACCGCTTACAGGTTGAACGACAAGCCAAGGTTTGTCATGATATCCCGTTGGGGACGTTCCTCGGGTGAAAGGGAAAAATCCTGGCAATTCAGCTACTTTTTCTGTCGATTCCGCCTTTTCTATATAGAGTGGATATAAAGCGATGCCCTCATATGTATTCGTTTTAAGCTTTTCTACACTTTTCCCTTTTAAACTTGCTTCCGCAGCTTCTTTCCACTCTTCATAAGAAGGCTTAGGAAAGGTTATGTTTTTTACATCTTTCAGTTCCATCTGTAATCGCTTTCTTATCCTCATACGCCCTCTTCCTTCATTGGGAGAACGAACGCTCAGTCAGTTTTGGATAAGAAAACCACCCTCCCGTCAATTTGATCTGGATTATACTAACATTCTACCATAATTTTCTTGAAATTTAAGACAATAGAAATTAGCAAACCTGTTATTAGGGAAACCACTAGCCAATTTTGCCTCTTCACATCAAGTACAGCCCCTGACCTGTATTAGAACAGCTCATAATAAAATAATAGCAAAAATAAAATTTTTGTCGATGTTTTTCTACGGAAAAGCGAAGTGCAAAAAAAAAAGGAAGGACCTTCCGGCCTTCCTTTTCTTCATTTTAGTATATGGGAGTGTTGTCTTTGGAAATCTTTTCAATGATTTCTTTAACCCTCGCGAGGAATCGTCCGCATACCAGTCCATCCAAAACACGATGATCAAGTGATAAACAGAGATTCACCATATCTCGTACTGCAATCATGTCATTAATGACCACAGGACGTTTTACAATCGTTTCAACCTGTAAAATGGCTGCCTGTGGGTAATTGATGATTCCCATGGACTGGACAGAACCAAATGAGCCAGTGTTATTAACAGTGAACGTACCACCTTGCATATCCTCTGCTTTTAACTTACCTGACTTCACTTTGGATGCAAGTTCCTGTATTTCCCTTGCTATACCTTTGATTGATTTTTCATCTGCATTTTTAATGACCGGAACAAATAGGGCATCTTCAGTTGCAACGGCTATCGATATATTGATTTCTTTCTTTTGTACGATTTTTTCGCCGGCCCACATCGAATTCAGTTCTGGAAATTCCGTAAGGGCTTGAGCAACCGCTTTTACGAAAAAGGCAAAGTACGTTAAATTATAGCCTTCTTTTTGTTTAAAATCGGATTTTAGATTATCACGCAACTTCACCATATTGCTGGCGTCAACTTCCACCATCGTCCAAGCATGCGGAATTTCGTGCTTACTTTTCAACATATTGGACGCAATTGCCTTACGGATACCGGTTACCGGTATTTCCTTGTCACCAGCCGCAGTCGGCACGTTTGTTACTGGACTTGTTTGACGATTGACTTGAGGGGCGATCTCTTCAGGAGCCGCATCGGAAATAACGGAAGGCTCATCCGCCTTAGGAAGATTCCCTGATTCAACAAGTTTCAGTAAATCTTTACGGGTGATCCGTCCCTCATTCCCCGTTCCTTTAACTTTTGATAGATCGATTCCATGCTCCTGGGAAAGTTTTAACACAGCTGGCGAATAGCGAGCTTTCCTTGATGGTTCTGCCGCTTGCTGCACATCTCTTGTAACAGGTGCATCAACTTTTTCCTCATTTTGAGATACTTGCGCAGCATTTTCGTTATCCGTCTTTGCCGTTTCAACTTCAATCGAGCAGATGACTTCCCCGACTGCCAATGTTTGATTCTCATCCGCTTTCAATTCCTTGATGATGCCGGTGAAGGAAGAAGGAACCTCAGCATTTACTTTATCCGTCATCACTTCAGCTAGCGGGTCATATTTCGTGACATGATCACCAGGCTTCACAAGCCATTTACTGATGGTTCCCTCCGTGACACTTTCGCCTAGTTGGGGCATCTTCATTAATTCCATAGCCATAATCCGTTCCTCCTTCTTAACAGTCATTAATACTCGGCCAATTCCCTCATTGCTTTTTCCACTTTATCAGGATTCACCATGAATTGTTTTTCCATCGTAGGTGCATAAGGCATGGCAGGTACATCCGGGCCGGCCAACCGTTTTACAGGGGCATCCAAATCAAAAAGGCAATGCTCGGCAATTATGGCTGCGACCTCACTCATGATGCTTCCTTCTTTATTATCTTCCGTAACCAGTAATACTTTCCCGGTTTTAGAAGCTGCTTCTATGATGGCATCCTTATCCAAAGGATACACGGTACGCAAGTCAAGAACATGTGCAGAAATTCCATCTGCAGCTAATTTTTCTGCTGCCTGAAGGGCAAAATGCACACAAAGGCCATAGGAGATGACAGTAATGTCTTCCCCTTCCCTTTTCACATCCGCCTTACCGATTGGAAGTACATAATCTTCAGTAGGCACCTCACCCTTGATCAAGCGGTATGCGCGTTTATGTTCAAAGAAAAGCACTGGGTCTTCATCGCGAATGGCTGCTTTAAGCAAACCCTTTACATCATACGGAGTGGAAGGCATCACAATTTTCAAGCCCGGCTGATTGGCAAAGATCGCTTCAACCGATTGCGAATGATAAAGAGCTCCATGAATTCCCCCTCCATATGGAGCACGGATTACCATAGGACAGCTCCAGTCATTATTGGAACGGTATCTGATTTTGGCTGCCTCTGAAACGATTTGGTTAATGGCAGGCATGATGAAATCAGCGAATTGCATCTCAGCTATCGGCCGAAGCCCATACATGGCGGCTCCAATGCCCACTCCTGCGATTGCAGATTCAGCGAGCGGGGTATCGATGACCCTGGCTTCACCGAATTGGTCGTATAAACCATTAGTGGCTTTAAAGACCCCGCCTTTTTTTCCTACATCCTCACCCAATACGAATACACGGGAATCACGTTCCATCTCTTCCCTCATTGCCATTGTCACGGCATCTATATATGAAATCACTGGCATTCTATTACCCCCTTACTTTTGTGCATACACATGATTCATAGCACTTTCAGCCTTCGGATATGGAGCATTTTCAGCATAATCGGTTGCTTCGTTGACTATCTTCATGACTTCATCATTCATTTGTTTCTCAAGGTCATCATCCATGATTCCCACTTCTTTTAAATAGGCTCCAAATGTCATTATGGAATCCTTCGTTTTGGCTTCGGCCACTTCGTCCGCCGTCCGGTAGCTTCGGTCATCATCATCACTTGAATGTGGTGTGAGCCTGTATGAGACGGTTTCCACTAGTGTAGGGCCTTCTCCCCTCCGTGCACGGTCAGCCGCTTCTTTCACTGCAGCATACACGGCCAATGGATCATTGCCATCCACCGTTATTCCAGGCATCCCATATCCAATCGCCCTGTCGGAAACATTTTCACACGATAGCTGTTTCTCAATAGGAACGGAAATCGCATATTTATTATTTTCACACATGAAAATGACCGGTAGCTTATGTACACCTGCAAAGTTGGCCCCTTCATGAAAATCGCCCTGATTTGATGAACCTTCACCAAACGTTACGAAAGTCACCAAATCCTTACCTTCCATCTTCCCTGCAAGGGCAATTCCGACTGCATGCGGGACCTGTGTCGTTACAGGCGATGAACCAGTGACGATCCTATTTTTCTTTTGACCAAAATGACCTGGCATTTGGCGCCCGCCGGAATTGGGATCTTCCTCTTTCGCGAAACCTGAAAGCATCAAATCTTTTGCGGTCATTCCGAAGGTTAGCACCACACCTACATCCCGGTAATAAGGCAGTACATAATCCTTTTGCCGATCAAGCGCAAACGCTGCTCCAACCTGTGCAGCTTCTTGCCCCTGGCAGGAAATCACGAAGGGAATTTTCCCGGATCGGTTTAGAAGCCACATGCGCTCATCAATTCTGCGGGACAAAAGCATTGTCCGGTACATATCTAAAACCGTTTCCTCATTTAAGCCTAATTGTTCATGACGTTTTTCTACCATCATAAAACCTCCTGACCTTATTCTTTAAGAATGTATGGCACGTCCATCGACAGCAAGGGCCGCCTCCCCGATTGCTTCGGAAAGACTTGGGTGCGGATGAATTGTCTTGCCTATCTCCCAAGGTGTCGCATCAAGCACTTTTGCAAGTCCAGCTTCTGAAATCATATCCGTAACATGTGGCCCGATCATATGAACGCCCAGTATATCATCCGTTTTCTTATCGGCGATGATTTTGACAAAACCATCCGCTTCCCCGAAAACAAGGGCCTTACCAACTGCACGGAATGGGAATTTCCCTATTTTAAGGTCATAGCCTTCCTTGTTTGCCTGATCTTCCGTCAAACCGACACTTGCAGCCTCAGGGCTTGAATACACACATTTAGATATGAGCGAATAATCCAGCGGTTCCGGTTTTTTGCCTGCAATATGTTCAACGGCCGTAATACCTTCATGGGAGGCAACGTGTGCCAATTGCAGACCGCCGATACAGTCACCGATCGCATAGATATGTGATTCCTTCGTTTGGAAGAAGTCATTGGTTTCAATAAAACCTTTTTCTTTCACAATCTCCGTATTTTCAAGGCCGATCCCTTCAACATTTGCTGATCTTCCTACGGAAACCAGCATTTTTCCAGCTGTGAATTCCTCTACCGAACCTTTGACTTCAGCAGAAATGGATACTGACTCACCCGTTTTCAGGGTTTCAGGCAATACCTTGGCACCTGTAACGAATTTGACGCCTTTTTTCGTTAGGAGGCGAAGCATTTCACTGGAAATATCATGGTCTTCTGTCGGGATGATTCTATCTGCATATTCCAGTACTGTCACTTCCACACCAAAATCATTGAGCATCGAAGCCCATTCAATGCCGATAACTCCACCGCCTACAATAATCATCGATTTTGGCAGGCTCTCAAGCTTTAGAGCTTCATCCGATGTAAGCACCAATTCCCCATCAACCGTTAAACCGGGCAGTGTCTTCGGACGCGAACCGGTTGCGATGATGACATTCTGGGGAATGAGCATTTCATTTTCACTGCCATCATTCATTTCCACGGAAATTGTCCCAGGCATCGGTGAAAATATAGAAGGACCAAGTATACGCCCTAACCCTTCATAAACCGTTATCTTTCCTTGTTTCATCAAGTGCTGAACTCCTTTATAGAGTTGATCGACCACTTTAGTCTTTCTTTCCTGCACTTTAAGGAAATCTACCTTTACATCCCCGGTAACAATACCGAATTCCTCACTTTTCACTGCAGTCTGATAAACTTCCGCACTCCTTAAAAGTGCTTTCGAAGGGATACAGCCTTTATGTAGACACGTTCCGCCGAGCTTGCCTTTCTCCACGACAGCCGTTTTCAATCCTAATTGAGCAGCCCTTATTGCCGCCACATACCCGCCAGTTCCTCCTCCGAGGATAACGAGGTCAAATTCTTCAGCCAAAACCACTCCTCCTCACAAATACATACAATTTGTCACCAGTTTTACTTGCCCTATGTTTATTACGTTATCCATGTTGAAAATTCCTGTGTTTATTTAAAAAAACACAGGAATCTAATCTTGTAAAATTACATTCATTTTCTTCCATTCAGGATATGTTTTTCATTTTGCAGGAATTGGCTCCTTGAATTCCTCATGCGAGCAATCCGCTCCTCTGCCATCCTATCCGCCGCTTTATAAGTTGGGATTTGATCACGTTTTGCAATCTCGATGACTCTTTCAATTGTATCATAAACCGTTTCCACTTTCTTAAGAGCTCTTTCCCGATTATACCCTAAAAGCTCATCGGCCACGTTTATGACTCCCCCTGCATTAATTACATAATCAGGAGCATATATAATCCCTTTTTCATGAATTTGATCGCCATGAACAGTTTCCTTTAATTGATTATTCGCAGCACCTGCAATGACCTTCGCCCTGATTTGATTGATTGTTTGATCATTTATGACAGCCCCTAATGCACATGGTGCATAGATATCACAGTCGACTCCATAAATTTCATCTGGATTCACTGCAGTCGCCCCAAAGGATTCAACCGCACGGGCCACGCTTTCTTTATTGATATCAGTAACGATGAGCTTGGCGCCCTCCTCATGAAGATGACGGCATAAGTTATAAGAAACATTCCCGACGCCTTGGACTGCAACCACTTTGCCTTCTAAGGAATCAGTTCCGAATGCCTCTTTTGCAGCCGCCTTCATACCGCGGTATACCCCGTATGCCGTTACTGGGGAAGGGTTACCCGAAGAACCGAATGCAGGGGAAATCCCCGTGACAAAATCCGTCTCCTCATGAATGAGATCCATATCCTCGACCGTTGTACCTACATCTTCAGCTGTTATATAACGGCCATTCAACCCTTGGATATACCTTCCGAATGCACGGAACATTTCTTCATTTTTATCCTTACGCGGATCTCCGATGATGACTGTTTTCCCCCCGCCTAAATTCAAGCCGGCAGCGGCGTTCTTATATGTCATTCCTCTCGAAAGCCTTAAGGCATCTTCAATGGCATCTTCTTCAGATGCATACGTCCACATCCTTGTGCCCCCAAGCGCAGGCCCTAATGTTGTATCATGAATGGCAATAATCGCTTTCAAACCCGATTGTTTATCCTGACAGAATAGCAGTTGCTCGTAATCATACTTCTCAAGATATTTAAAAATTTCCATAAAGGAATCCTCCCTAGATGTTTTAATACATGTCAGATATGAGACTACTGATTTTCTCCTCAGACTAACTTGTTCCTACGTTCATTTTAAATAAAAATCCGCTACTCACATGATATTTTCCCCATGGGGAATGGTTCCCTTGAAAAACCCATGCACTTTTAAATATGCAAATAACATGCCAATAAAATACATAATCAGCACCTATTTATCCAAAAAAAGGACATGCTGGTTAATAAGTTGGGCAACTATAGCCTATAACAAATTCAAAAAAATTTCATGTCAGAAGTGGAGTCTCGCTTAAATTAAAATAAATCAGAAAATTCCATGCATTATTTTTCATAGTGTGCAAATAATTGCATGCAAAAATTTTCACAATTTTAGTTTTTCCATTTTATAATATAGATTTCTAACTGAAATCCCCAGCGCTTTTGCCGTAAGTGTTTTATTTCCCTTGTGGGTATGGAACGCTTGCTCAATGATTTCGGCTTCATACTGGTCTATTATCTCCGAGAGCGGTTTCCCCGATACGTAGCCGGAAGGCTTCATTAATAATTTCTCTTGATTTAATGGAATCCCTTCGATAAAATCCGGAATATGATGGATATCAATGATTGTCTCGTTCAATTTCATGAAAATGATTGCCCGTCCTAAGATATTTTCCAGTTCCCTCACATTTCCCGGCCAGTTGTAGATTTGCATCTTATGTATAGCTGCTGCTGTAATTCCCTCTATGCTCCGTCCATACTCCTGATTGATTTTATTAATCAAATGCTCCGCCAATTCTCTCAAATCTTCTTTTCTCTTTCTTAATGGAGCAATGAAAATAGGCATGCGGTTCAGCCTGAAATATAAGTCTTCCCTGAATGACCCGTTTGCGATGGCCTGTTCAAGATTGATGTTCGTAGCGGCTATGACCCGGACATTGATGGGGATCGGCTTCGTCCCCCCCACCCTGACGATTTCCTTTTCTTGTAAAACCCGAAGTAATTTAGCTTGGATGTTGGCTGGCAATTCACCAATTTCGTCCAAAAAGATACTCCCTTGATTTGCCTCTTCAAAAAAACCGACCTTTCCGCCCCTGCTTGCCCCGGTAAAGGCTCCTTCATCATAACCGAATAGTTCACTTTCAAGTAATGATTCCGAGATGGCCGCACAATTTACCCGAACGAATTTATTGAACTTCCTATCGCTCGCATTATGGATGGCATGTGCAAATAACTCTTTTCCCGTCCCTGATTCCCCTCTTAATAAAACAGTAGCAGGTGTTCTAGCCGATAATTTCGCCTGTTCAATGGGAAGCTTCATTTCTTCGGAAGCCCCAATTATATCATCAAAGGAATATTTAGCCTGCAATGTCCGGATGATCTGTCTTGCCCGATTAAGTTCGTGGGTCAAGGCTTGAATTTCCGATACATCATGAATGACGCCAACACTTCCTTTCAGGCACCCATCCACGATGATTGGAGCAACATTCACGATCACTTCCTTGTGTTTTGGGCCGACACGCATATTGACACCACGAACAGGTTTTTTTGTCTGAAGCACTTTCATATGCATACTTTCGCCTTCGTAAATATCGATGGAAGCCGGTTTACCGATCACTTGGGTCTTTGTTAAGCCAGTGATTCTTGTATATGCCGGGTTGATCAAAAGCCCCCTTCCTTGATCATCCACAACAGATATGGCTTCATCACTGGATTGAATGATTGCCTGGAGCATCGTCTGTATCTCTTTTAAATCAGTGATCTGCTCCGCCAATTGCACAGCTTCCATCTTATTCCTAAACACGGCAAAAGCCCCTATGATTTCCTTATCGGCATTCACCAGAGGTATCCTTGTCGTTATGAGTTCCATCCCATTGCCAAGGGTGATTTCCTGATTCACTTCTTTTTGGTTCGTTTGCATCACTCGCAGCAATCCTGTTGATGGGATGAAATCTTTGATATGTCTCCCAATTACATCCTCGCGCTTTGTGTCTGATGCACGTTCCGCACTATCATTGAACATGATGATGAATCCTTCATGATCAATCACCACCATCCCTTCACTGGTCGTATTAAGGATCAAATCCATTTTTGCGGAGGTATTCTCCAATTTACTTATTAAACGATTTTTCTCTTCAAACAACTTAGTCATAATGAGGGCGACACTTCCAGGAATGAGAATCGTTTGTTCGCCCATGTCCCTTTTTATCTTTTTATAGACAGACGGGTCACCGGTCGTATCAAATATGATGTCCAAATCCCACTTCAATCCCATGCTCCAATTAGTCACGGTAGGAATCCTTCGTTCCTTCGCAGCAAGCATCCCTTCAGCGGATTCATTCGTATCAGCCATACAAACAATGGAGAATACTTCACTTTCCGATAGGAGTTTCAACACGGTCGTCCCTCCCACTCCTCCCCCTACTATCATGACCTTTTGCATCAGCCATCCCCCTTAAGAAAATAATTGCCCCTTTAAATAGATCATTCCCTGCAATTTTTTTCATACTCCACACCATTTTACCATATCGGCCCCCATTAAAAACAGCCACCAACTCCCAGTCATTATCTAGATTCCCGTTACTTGACAAATAATTTATATCCTTTATCATTTTTTAAAGATGGAATTTTCGGAAGGGATTTGACTGCATGAAACGTTTAATCGCTTTTTTGATTCTTTTTATACCCGGTGCCTTTGCTGCCTATGGCATAAAAATAATGAGGGACATGGTATTCGGTATTTTACAGCCCCCCTATCCATTCCTTTGGCTGCAATTTTTAATAGGACTGCTCATTACGATAGGCGGAATAGCCTTTATCGCCGGCTTCGTCCTACATCGAGATCGAAAACAAAATAAGGTCCAGAGCAGGTTCAATAAATTTTAAACGCAAAAAGAAGGTGCATTTGTATGGCACCTTCTTTCTTTATCTTGACTTCAATTCTTCTCTTATCCGTACCGCTGCTTTGGGGAAATCGGTTATGATGCCGCTGCACCCCAATATGAATAACCGCTTCATCTCGGTTTCTTCATTAATGGTATAGGGCCTTACAGGAACACCCATACTAACCGATGATTGAATGAGTGCATCAGGGGCAGCCCGGATATTTGGGTGAATTGCACTTCCGCCTATTGCCTTGGCATATATCCACGGCATGTATAGGCCATCCCTATATAGCGGTGCCGTTTCCAATTCTGGTGCCAATCGATGGCAATTGACCAAACTGTAATGATTGAAAGAAGAAAGGATTATCCTTTCCTCCATTTCGTAGGTACGGATGAGCCGGATGACTTTCTCTTCCAAGCCTGGATACAGAAAAACCGTATTTTTCAATTCAATATTGCAAAAAAGCTGATTATCATTAAGCCAAATAAACAGTTCTTCAAGCGTGGGAATCTTTTCTTCACCAAAATTACCCTTATGGGTTGCGGACGCATTAAGGGTTTTCAACTCCTTTAAGGTCCGGTCTTTTACATACCCCGAGGCATTCGTGGTCCGATCGAGCTTTTCATCGTGGATGATGACCACTTCTCCATCTTTCGAGAGCTGGACATCCGTTTCAATTCCGTCCGCTCCGACACGGGCAGCTTCCTTGAACGCCGACATCGTATTTTCCGGATGAGTTCCTGCAGAGCCTCGATGTGCAAAGATTAAGGTCATGATGAAACGCCGCCTCTCTCAAAAATTGTTATACACCGATTTTATGAACAGAAACAGCAAATTATTTTCATCTAGATCAATTCTGCAATCAAAACGCAGGTGATTATTTTCTGCATAGAAGGTTCCTTTCCTCAAATCACCCCACTTCTTTTACAAGCTGATTTGTGCCGCTTTTTCACCCAAACAAAAACGCCTTTTATTTATGGGATTTGCTGCAAAATCCAATAAATAAAAGGCGTTTAATTTTTTTAACCGGCGTAAAAAGATTTGAAGTTGCCGATTAGAAAAAATCACGAAGCAACTTCTTCCTGTCCTTTACCTCCAGACGGAGAGTTCCTATTTATATTTAGCGGCTCTAGCCTTTATAAGGTCAATAGTTACCCTGAGTCTTAACAACCGGTATTACCCTACCCCTGTCAAGAAGCTTTATGTTCGAGGCGCAGCTTATCGGCAACCATGGCGATGAATTCGGAATTTGTAGGTTTTGCCTTGGTCATGCTTACGGTATAGCCGAAAAGAGATGATATGGATTCTATATTTCCACGGCTCCAGGCCACTTCAATCGCATGCCGGATAGCACGTTCAACTCGGCTGGCCGTAGTATTGTATTTTTTTGCGATATCCGGATCAACGCTTTCCAGCATACCCAGGCAATCTTGACCGTTATGTGCCACCCCAATCACTTCCATGTCTTCCTGTGCAGAAATGTATTCTTCCAGAAGGCCAACAAGTTCTCTATTATCATCTACAACGCACACCTTAATTTTTTTCACGCTTGATTTCCTCCTCAACTACAATTGGTCTTTTTTTCTATATGACTAAATTCTATTGTAATTGAACTTTTCGACAATGGAAACTAAATTCCTTTTATTTTTGAAAAAATATAAGGAATTCAATATTATTCTCCGGATATCTCTTGTTTTCGACTTCGTTTGCTATTGGAATAAACCGTTTGTCGAAAAATCTTCATATCGTTTTCATTTTATCACATCGTTCCAAAAAAACCTCTATTTTTTGAAGAAATCAAAATTAATTCCGACCCAAACCTATGCTAATCATAATTTTCCATTAAAAAGGGGCATCCAAAAGGATACCCGGATTCTTAGCTTGCCTTTTCATAATTATCTTTGTCGTATATATTTATACCGGCTTCGTTTAACATCCATTCGATATGGACTCCATACCCACTTGTAGGATCATTAACGAATACATGGGTGACTGCACCGATTAATTTCCCATTTTGAATGATAGGACTGCCGCTCATACCTTGAACGATCCCACCCGTTTTTTGAAGCAATTCTTTATCCGTCACTTTTAAGACCATTCCTTTGATTGCAGGAAACTTCTGTGGGATGGAACTGACGATTTCGACATCGAATTCCTCCACTTCAGAACCATTCACCACTGTAAGGATTTTTGCTGGCCCTTCCTTTACCTCATGGGAAAGGGTGATGGGGAGTGGTTTGTCGTTAATTCCATTTTTAAAATCTTGATTTAATTTCCCAAAAATGCCAAAGGGACTATTGCGATTGATATTTCCTATTTTTTCTTTATTGGAAGAAAAGCGTGCCAATTTTTCTCCTGGATCACCATTGCTTCCTTTTTCGATGGATGTGACCGTCGATTGAACGATCTGTCCGTCCTTAACAACAATCGGCTTTTTTGTATCCATATCGGATATGACATGTCCCAACGCCCCATATTTTTTTGAATCCGGGTGATAAAACGTCATCGTTCCGATGCCAGCTGCCGAATCACGGATATACAAACCCAATTTGTAAGTTCCTTCATTCTTATCTTTTAGCGGTAATAAGGTACTATTAAGCACTTCATTATCACGGTTAATGACAATTTTCAACGCCTCACCCTTTTCACCTGCCTGCTGAACAAAAGGGGTTACATCCCCCATCTTCTTTATCGTCTGACCATTGATTTCTGTAATAATATCACCGATTTCAATTTTCGCTTTTTCTCCCGGTGATTTCTTCCCCTGCGCCGTATCAATAAGATGATGACCTACTACGAGCACCCCAAGAGTATTAAGCTTCACTCCAATGGATTGGCCTCCAGGCATGACCCTAAAGTCTTTTAACACCCTGATGTCGACCTTTTTGGCAGGCAAGCCTGCTACATCGAGTAACACTTCATTCGTACCTGGTTTCTCGGCACCAAGCGTAATCGAAGCTTGTTCATCATGAAGTGAAATTCCATCACTGGATCCCGAAGTTTTTGCAGAAACAGGCAATGATTTGGAAATACTATATTGACTTCCTTCAAATAGTACAAGATGATTTGGAATTAAAAAATATTCACGAGATGGCTGGTATAACCCTAATGTTAATAGCGAAACAAGGAGAATTCCACCGATGATCCTGTTTATCCATATAAATTTCAATCCATTCACTCTCCTCGCTCTCTGAAACTTTATGGCTACACCTTTAATTTAGCCCTCATGACAGTCATTTATAACAGATGCAAAAAATAAAAGCTATCCGTTTTTGGATAGCTTTACAATGAATGCTTATGATAAGTTTAAATAATCTTCTTACAGGCCCATCAAGATGTAATCTTCAGCCTTTTGGCCAGCTGGATTAATTCATTGGCATGTTGTTTCGTCAAGTCCGTAATCTCTACTCCCGAAATCATCCTGCCAATTTCTTTTATTTTTTCAGTTTCAATTAGCGGCTTGACCGATGTATTCGTGCGTCCGGCCCTTACATTTTTCGCTATGAAAAGGTGAGTATCCGCCATGGCTGCCACCTGTGGCAAATGGGATATGCACAATACTTGTGATCCAGTTGCCACTTTATAGATCTTTTCGGCAATGGATTGTGCAACCCGTCCGCTCACACCTGTATCCACTTCATCAAATATAATGGACGTTATCCCTTGATGCTTAGAGAAAATGCTTTTCAAAGCCAGCATGATCCTCGACAATTCTCCACCAGATGCGATTTTAGAAAGAGGTTTTAACGGTTCACCTGGATTGGTGGAAATATAAAATTCCATTGAATCCAGCCCTGACTGATTAATGCCCCTATCTGACAATTCATCGAAAGTATAGGCTGTCTGAAGGAAATGAGGTTCAAAAATTGTTTTTTCCATATATAGATCCTTTAATTCCTGATGAATCTTTTTGGTTAGCTGCTGAGCGAATTTCTGGCGAAGTTCAGACAGATTCTTTGCTTCGACGATAAGGTCTGCCTTGATGGATTTCATTTCCTTTTCAAGCTTCGCGATATGGGTTTCCCTATTTTGCAGCTTTTCGACTTCTTCTTCAATTGCGGCCCCATATTCCAGGATTTCCTCGATGGTCCGTCCGTATTTACGCTTTAATTGATTTATTTCATTAAGTCGACTTTCAATGAATTCCACACGTTCTGTATCATAATCCAAAGAGTCCAATTGGTCCCGGATGTTTGACACAGCCTCTTCGAGCAGGAAGTAGCTATTTGAAACGGTTTCAGAGCTGTGCTTTAAACCTTCATCAAGCCCTGCCGCTTCCTCCAAATTATTCATGGCTACGGAAAGCCAATCAATTGCATGCTGCTCACCATTTAAAGCAATATAACTGGTTTGCAGCGCTTCATGGATTTTTTCGAAATTATTAATTTTCTTCCGTTCTTCCATCAATTCTTCATCTTCGCGTAATTTCAAATCAGCTTTTTGGATTTCATCGAATTGAAACTGGATCAAATCAAGGCGGTGGACCATTTGCTGTTCATTTTGGCTCAAACCATTCAATTGTTTAGAAGCGGTTTCATATCGTTTATATAACTTTTGGTATTCAGTGAGTGCAGCTGCGATTTTTTCACCGCCGAATTGATCGAGCAGAGGAAGATGAAGTCGTTCATCCATTAATTCCTGATGTTCATGCTGACCATGGATGTCTATCAATGTTCGCCCTATCTCACGTAAAGTGGAAATCGTCACCAGCTTCCCATTTACCCTGCAAACGCTTTTACCGCTTTGTGAGATATCCCTTCGAAGTATCGCCATCCCATCATTCATATCCAGGCCAAACTCTTCCGCTTTGGCAAAGACCGGGTGTTTTTCATCTTCAATTTGGAATAATCCTTCTATTTCAGCCTTCGATTCACCATGCCGAATGAACTCTGCAGAACCACGTCCCCCAACCAAGAGATGAACGGCATCTATTATGATTGACTTCCCTGCCCCTGTTTCTCCTGTCAAGACCGTCAAGCCTTTCTCAAATGAAACGGACAGGCTGTCTATGATCGCAAAATTCCTAATCGATAGTTCTGTTAACAAACTAGATCACCTCACAACATTATTAGAGCATGTCCAAGAATTTGCCGGAAATGATCTTTGCATCTTCCTCGGAACGGCAGATAATTAAACATGTATCGTCGCCGCCGATCGTCCCGAGTATTTCTTGCCAATTTAAATTATCAATCAATGCACAGATGGCCTGGGCATTACCCGGGAGCATTTTCATAACCAGCAAATTGTTGGCTGAGTCAATGCGTACAAAGGCATCGACAAGGATTCTCTTTAATTTTTGAAGTGGATTGAAACGTTGGTCGGCCGGCAGACTGTATTTATACCTTCCATCCGTTAAAGGAACTTTTACAAGGTGAAGCTCTTTAATATCCCTTGAAACGGTGGCTTGAGTTACATTGTATCCAGCTAATTTCAATTCTTCAACTAACTCATCCTGTGTTTCGATATCATTATTCGTTATAATGTCCCTTATTTTTATATGTCGTTGTCCTTTATTCATAAGTAGAAGCACCTCTTCTCAACTGTTGCTCATTTAATGGTAATGGTATCACTTTCATTTCTTACTTAAGCAAGCTGCCCAATTTGCCTCGGTATCATCCGTACGTGCAAATAGGCCGCTTTACTAAGTGGCTAATATTAATGTTATCGGATTTTTATGCAATTGTACAACTTTTTCTCTAAAATGAATACAAGTCTAATTTTTGCACTTACCTATTTTATGTATCCACCTTTAAACGATTCAAGTTCATGACGACAATGTATAGTCAAAAAGCTCCTTTAGCCAACCATTCAGCCAAAGGAGCCATACAAAGTTCTAGCTATTCTTTTTTAAATTGGGCATGTGCCTCTCCAACGATGTCATCAACCGTTTTCGAAAGCAATGATGCTCCATCTTCCTTCGGCCCTTGCCAGTGTAAGTGAAGTAAGAATTCAATATTTCCATCACCGCCGGTAATCGGTGAGAAGGAGGCATCCTTAATATCATAGCCTTCCTTTAAAGAAAAAGAAATGATCTTATCCAACACTTGTTTATGGATTTTGGGATCACGAACAATCCCCTTTTTACCCACTTGATCCTTCCCGGCTTCGAATTGCGGTTTAACCAAGGCAACGACATCACTATTCGGGACGAGCAAGGTCTTTAGTACCGGCAAAATTAACGTAAGCGAGATGAAGGAAACATCAATGCTTGCGAAGTTTGGCATCTCCCCGTCGAGATCGGCGGGTGTAACATAACGGAAATTGGTTCTTTCCATTACTTTTACCCGCTCATCCTGCCTAAGCTTCCAGGCAAGTTGATTATAGCCGACATCAAGCGCATAAGACATTATGGCGCCATTTTGCAAAGCACAATCCGTAAACCCGCCAGTTGATGATCCGATATCAAGCAGTATTTTTCCATTCACTTGTAAATCGAATTCCCTTAATGCCTTCTCAAGTTTAAGACCGCCTCTTGAAACGTAAGGCATGACTTTTCCTTTGATCGTGAATTCGAGATCGACCGGCACTTTTTCCCCCGGTTTTTCGTATCTCTCTTCATTCGCGTAGACAAGGCCTGCCATAACCATACGCTTCGCTTTTTCACGTGTGTCGGCCAAGCCTTGTTCTACAAGTAATACATCCACTCTTTCTTTCATCACTTTCATATTTTCAGGCCCTTTTTTCTTTTTTGGGTGTTATCATTTTAATCTTTTTGATGGCTGTCTCAGTCGTCAGACCGATTTCTTCAAGAAGTTCATCGACGCTTCCATGTTCAATGAAATAATCAGGTATCCCCATTCGATCTATAATTGCCCCATAAAATCCTTGATCATGAGCATATTCAAGAACAGAACTACCAAAACCACCTTGAAGAACCGCTTCTTCTATTGTCAGGATTGGCATTTTTTCACCAAGGAGACTGCTTAGCATGTTCTCATCCAAAGGCTTAATGAACCGGGCATTGACCACCTTTACTGAATAATCCTCTTTCTCGAGCAGTTCTGCCGCTTCAAGTGCCATGGGAATCGTTGTGCCGAAAGTTAAGATGGCAGCATCCGTTCCTTCTTTAAGAACTTCCCAAGAACCGATCGGAATCTGCTGTAATTCAGCATCCATCTCAACTCCCCAACCATTCCCACGAGGGAAACGCATGGCAATCGGACCATCATTATATTTTAATGCCGTATTGACCATATGCTGGCCTTCGTTTTCATCTTTCGGCATCATCAGCACCATATTCGGTACGTGGCGCAAGAAAGCAATGTCGAAAACGCCTTGATGCGTTTCACCATCGGAACCAACCAATCCGGCACGATCGATTCCTATGAATACGTTCAAATTCTGACGGCAAATATCATGCACCACCTGGTCATAAGCCCTTTGCAGGAAGGTTGAATATATAGCCAGGAATGGTTTCATTTTTTGCGTTGCCAATCCGGCTGCAAAAGTTGCAGCATGCTGCTCGGCAATCCCTACATCATAGAAACGCTCTGGGAACTCTTTAGAGAAGCCCACCAATTTCGAACCTACGGGCATTGCAGGTGTAATCGCGACAATCCGCTCATCGTCACGGGCTAGCCTGCTGACAGTATCGCTTACGAGAGCGCTCCAAGCAGGACCCTTACTAGGGGATTTCACAAAATCACCTGTCTCGATCTTATATGGGCCTGTCCCATGCCAGTTCCCGGTTGTGTCCAACTCGGCAGGTGAATATCCCTTGCCTTTTTTCGTGATGACATGCAGCAGGACCGGTCCCTTCGTTTTCTTGGCATATCTTAAATTCTCAAGCAATTCTTCATAATTATGTCCATCTACTGGTCCAAGGTAAGTGAATCCGAGTTCTTCGAAAAAGATTCCTGATACCAATAAATATTTCATGCTATCCTTCAAACGTTCAGCTGTAGCCGCAAGTTTACCACCGACTGCAGGAATTTTTTTCAAAAGCAGCTCCAATTCATCTTTTGCCCAGTTATATTTACCTGCTGTCCGCAATCTTCCCAATATCGTGTGTAAGGCACCTACATTGGGGGCTATGGACATTTCATTATCATTCAGGATAACGATCATGTCCTTTTTTTCATCACCGATATGATTCAACGCTTCAAGCGCCATCCCCCCTGTTAGGGCACCGTCTCCGATTACAGGCAAAATAAAGCTGTTTTCCCCTTTGATATCACGGGCAGCCGCCATCCCCATTGCAGCTGAAAGGGAAGTCGAACTGTGACCGGTTTCCCAAACATCATGGGGGCTTTCAATCATTTTAGGAAAACCGCAAAGACCTTTATATTTCTTTAAGGTGTCGAACTCTCCTGCTCTGCCAGTCAGGATTTTATGGACATAGGATTGATGTCCGACATCCCATAAAATTTTATCATTCGGACTGTCGAATTCTTTATGCAAGGCTATAGTCAACTCGACGACACCTAAATTGGGACCAATGTGCCCACCGGTCACCGATAATTTTTCCACAAGGAATTTCCGTACTTCCACACTTAACTCGACAAGTTCTTCATTATTCATCTTCTTCAAAAAAGAAGGGTCTTTTATAGATAGAAGATCCAAACAGGACCACTCACTTTCTGTCATTTTCGGTGGTTAGCATAAACAAAGCCTCATGAAAGAGGGCTATGGAAGACTTGACCGAAAAATTGGTTTTAAGTTAAAAAATAGCCGCCAACACCCAGGTGATTTCGGCGGCTTATTATACCTATTTTATCACGTATCTCAATTTAAAAATTCATTTTGATTTTCACATATTTTTGCACAATGAGTATACCACAAAACCTCAATTGATAACAAATTTAGCCACAATCAATGATTACGGTTCGCAATTAAATCAGTTAGTTCATTCAACAAACCCGTTTGTAAGGTTGTTTTTCCTAAAGCGGCATGGGCAAGTTCTATATGATGTTCCAACTTTTGCTTTGCCCCTTGAAGGGTTAGTAAAGAAGGATATGTGCTTTTATGATTCCCCACATCACTGCCAACCGGCTTGCCGATCAACTCGACTGACCCTTCAATATCCAGAATATCATCGCGAATTTGAAAAGCAAGCCCCAGGTGGTATGCAAAGTCACGTAAATGCAGTTGCTGTTCTTCACTCGCCCCTGCTAATATAGCACCGGAAAGGATGCTTGCAGTCAATAACTTCCCTGTTTTATGTTCATGTATATACTCCAATTCCTGAAGGGTCAGCTGTTTATTCTCACCTTCCATATCGGCAACTTGCCCCCCAACCATTCCCTCGGCTCCGGCAGACTTCGCAATTTCACTTACAAGGTTCAGCTTCATTTCAGCCGTGACCTCGGGATTGGTCATATCCGTCACCAATTGAAAGCTATAAGTAAGAAGTGCATCACCTGCCAGTATGGCCACCGCTTCACCGAACACTTTATGATTCGTCGGTTTTCCGCGGCGGAGATCATCATCATCCATTGCCGGTAGGTCATCATGAATCAAAGAATATGTATGAATCATTTCAATGGCAGCCGCTGCAGGAATCCCTATCCTCAAGCTTTTTCCAAAGGCCTCCAAAACCGCAAAGACCAATAATGGGCGAATCCGTTTACCCCCTGCCTGAAGTGAATAGATCATGGCTTCTTTGACTACTGCCGGAGCTTTAAGTTTATTGACATATTCGACGATTTCCCGTTCTATAATTGCCTTATATTCATTAGAAAACATTTCAAAGGACGCCGTACCCATGTCATTCTTCCTCCTGTACAGCAAAGTTTTCAAGTTCCCCATCTTCGCGTAAAATTTGAGTCAACTGATCTTCAACAGCCTTAAGCTTTGAATGGCAAAGCCTTGATAAATCCATTCCTTGTTTATATATCGAAATGGCTTCTTCCAAGGGCACATCGCCTTCTTCCAACTGCTCTACAATTTTTTCGAGATTCTCCATCGCTTCTTCAAATGTAGCTTCCTGTTTTTTTGTCATGATTCAATCCGCTCCTTAATTTCTTTAATTTCACATTCAAGAGTTCCATCTTTTATCGAAACCGCTATCTTATCCCCTTTTGATACTTGCTGTGTACTTTTCACTAATGTCTCATCCTCAGCAAAAACCAATCCATAGCCCCGTTCCATGATTTTTAGTGGACTGAGAGCAGATAAAGTGGCTGTAATATGGACGAACTGCTGAGATTTATGCCGATAGATGGCTTCCATGGCCCTCCGTAAAACCTTTGCATGCTGCTGCAGTTCATCTTTCGCATTTTTCACCGCTTGTTCAGGATGCTGCTTTTTCAAAATATCGTTCAGCTGATTCAGCTCATCTCTCTTTTTCATGAAATATCGCGTGCTGGTCCTCCCTAGCCTGTCCATCGTCTTGTCTAGTTGTTCCAGCTTTTGTTCGTACATTTTATGTGGGTAACGGAAGGCATAAGACCTCTCCATCCTGGTCAAACGGGTTCGTTCAAAATTCACTGCTTCTTGAATGGAGCGGGTCAATCGATTCTTGCGGTTCAACAGGCGTTCGAGTATTTCATTCAAGTGAGGAACCGCTAACTCTGCTGCACCAGTCGGTGTAGGAGCACGCATATCGGCGACAAAATCAGCAATCGTAAAGTCGGTTTCGTGACCGACAGCAGAAATTACAGGTATATCGGAATCATATATAGATTCAGCCACTATCTCCTCATTAAAGGCCCATAGTTCCTCGATCGACCCGCCGCCCCTTCCGACAATGAGAACATCGCTTTCCGCCCTTGCGTTCGCCATGGAAATTGCCTTGGCAATCGATTTAGCGGCATTATTCCCTTGTACAAGTGCTGGATAAACGATTATCCTGGCGATCGGATATCTCCGCTTGATGGTTGTCAGGATATCTCTTAATGCAGCTCCGGTCGGCGAAGTTATGACCCCTACAGACTTAGGGTACTGCGGGATCGGCTTCTTGTGTTCGGCCAAAAACAAGCCTGCCCCCTCCAGCTTTTTCTTCAGCTGTTCATAAGCAAGATATAAATCCCCCACACCATCAGGGGCCATGCTTTTCACATAAAGCTGATACTGTCCTCCAGCTTCGTATAATGATATATCACCCTTAACAAGTACCTTCATGCCATTTTCAGGCAGGAATTTCATCCCTTTATTATTGGCGGCAAACATGACGGAGAGAAGTCGTGCCTTCTCATCCTTTAAAGTAAAATACATATGTCCGCTTGTATGTTGTTTGAAATTCGAAATTTCACCTTTTATGTATACATTTTGCAAATGGGGGTCGGCATCGAACTTCCTTTTGATGTACTTCGTTAAAGCCGACACACTCAAATATTGTTGGTTGCTCATATAATGTCTCCTTCCGATGGAAATCGGATATATACAGAAAACTCACCTATAGATTATCATAAATCCATGAATGGAAAAAAAGCGGTCTCCCGTTATTATAAAACAAGAGGTCCGCTTCTTTAAAATAATTTAACGTTTTTTTCAGCTTTTTAATGCTTGCTTGTTTGATTCAAGTGCTTTTTGAGCAGATTTGACCGTATTCTTCATAAGCATCGTAATCGTCATGGGACCAACGCCTTTAGGAACAGGTGTAATGTATGAAGCCTTATTTTTCACTTCATCAAACGCCACATCACCGCAAAGCTTCCCTTCATCATTCCTGTTCATTCCGACGTCAATGACGATTGCGCCTTCTTTAATATGGTCACTCGTGATCGTGTCCCTCTTTCCGACCGCTGCCACAACGACATCGGCTTGCTTGGTATAATAAGCAAGATCCTTTGTCCGTGAATGACAGTATGTAACGGTTGCATTTGCATTTAAAAACAATTGTCCGGCTGGTTTTCCGACGATATTACTTCTCCCTACGATGACAACATGCTTACCTTCAAGGTCATAGTCGATATACTCAAGCATCACCATGACGCCGTATGGAGTACAAGGTAAAAATGCATCTTGTCCCGTCATCATCCGCCCAATATTAATCGGGTGGAATCCATCTACATCCTTTTCAGGGGAAATCGCTTCAATGATCGCCTTTTCCTGAATATGTCCAGGCAAGGGCAGCTGCACCAATATACCATGAATGCTGTCATCCTGGTTTAATTCAGCAATGCTCTGAATTAATTCCTCCTGAGAGAGATCCGCAGGCTTTTTAATTAGTACGGAATGCATACCCAAGTCCTCACAGGCCTTTTGCTTATGGCGCACATAAGTTTGAGATGCTTGATTGTCACCCACCAGGATTACAGCTAAACCCGGAATGACATTTTTTTCACGTAACTGTTGAACTTCCTTACTGATTTCCTGCCTAACTGACTCTGCAATTTCTTTACCATTAATGAGTTGAGCTGACATGTGTTTATTCCTCCCAAGTTAATTTTGCTAAAGAAATTGCTGAGAGAATCCTTGTTCAAGGCTGCAGCTTTAGCTGCCGCTTTTCACCTTCACTTTGGATAAAACGGCATTTACAAAGCTGCTTGATTGATCATCACCGAATTTCTTAGCAATTTCAATAGCTTCATTCATTGCAACACTTACAGGAACATCTTCACTGTGAATCATTTCATAAACCGCGATCCGCAGTAAATTCCGATCAATGTTCGCCAGTCTTTCCAACGTCCAATTCTCTAAATTGTCCCTGATCATTCCATCAATTTGTTCACGATTTTCCGTTATCCCCATTACTAATTTCTTGAAATAATTATCAGTGGGAGCACCATCCAGTACGCTTTCCATTGCTTCTTCTGCATTCGAGTTGGCAATATCTATCTGATATAGTGCTTGAAGGGATTTTTCACGGGCTTCTCTTCTTTTCATAATCTTACTCCTTTTACATCTACTATTATATATGAAAATGCTAGAACAAACGAACATTAAATAACATTTTTTCAAAAATATTAAGATTCTCGCTATATTATTTATAAAAACAAGCTAAATCCCACTAAATTAAAGGCCAAAAGATTCAATATCTTGATTCAAGATTACATTTCAAGATTACTTTCCAATTAAACGGCCAACACAGTCCCATACTTTTTGAAAGTGTCAAAAAGCTCTTGCCTAGCTTTCATGCTCATATTTCACCTTTTACACTCTAACAGAAATCACCCTTGAATTAAAGGGAAATTTCCAGACACCGCCTTATTATGTTCATTTAAATTTAATATTATAAGCAGGCCCCAAAAACGGGTATCTTTGAGTTTACATTCAAAAAACAAAAACCCGGCTTTTTGCCGGGTTTTTGCAGGTGTGAATCGAATGAAGCCCACTTACACTTCTTGTTCGTAATCCGCTTCTTGTTTAGCGTTTTCAAACGCAATGCCCACTACATGAATGTTCACTTCGCCAGCGTCGATAGCGGTCATATTCAATAAAGCTTCACGAATGTTATCTTGCACTTCCTGAGCAACTTTCGGAATTGAAACACCAAACTTCATGACACAATAAAGTTCGACTTTGATGGATTCTCCCGTTAAGTCCACTTTAACACCTTTACCGTGGTTCTTTTTACCAAGCTTTTCAACAACACCCGTAGCGAAATTCCCGCGCATATGTGCAACACCTTCAACTTCCGATGCAGCGATACCCGCAATCACCTCTATCACCTCAGGCGCAATCTCCACTTTGCCCAGCCCACTATTATAATCATTCATTTCGAGTAATTGGCCTTCCATTTCACTCATTCAAAAGCACCTCCTGTCTTCCTTTACATTATGAGTTCATTACATCATATATTTCAAGGAATTTGGTATTAAATTCCCCGGAAACAAATTGTTCATGCTGAAGTAACTTAATATGGAAAGGAATTGTGGTACTGATCCCTTCAATGACAAACTCACCCAAGGCGCGTTTCATCTTCTCGATCGCCTCTTCTCTAGTCGGTGCATGGACAATCAATTTAGCGATCATGGAATCGTAATACGGCGGTATCGAGTACCCAGGGTATGCCGCAGAATCAACACGAACCCCGTAGCCGCCTGGAGGTAAATACATTTGAATCTTACCTGCGGAAGGCATGAAATTCTTTTCTGGATTTTCGGCATTGATCCGGCATTCGATAGACCATCCGTTATAAGTGACATCCTCTTGCGAAAGCGATAGTTTGTTGCCTGAAGCAACTTTGATCTGTTCTTTAATCAAATCCACGCCCGTTACCATTTCTGTAACTGGGTGCTCAACCTGGATACGTGTATTCATTTCCATAAAGTAGTATTTTCTATTCACATAGTCATAAATAAATTCTACTGTTCCGGCACCTGAATAGTTTACGGCAAGTGCAGCCGTAACAGCGGCCTGCCCCATTTCCGCACGTATTTCACCATCCAACGCCGGTGACGGGGTTTCTTCAACAAGTTTTTGCAAACGTCGTTGGACCGTACAATCACGCTCACCTAAATGGATGGCGTTGCCATGATTATCTGCCATGACCTGTATTTCAACGTGACGGAAGTCCTCAATGAACTTTTCAATATACACGCCAGGATTCCCGAATGCCGTCGCGGCTTCCTGTTGCGTGATGTTAATGCCCTTAATGAGATCTTCTTCCGTCCTTGCGACGCGGATACCTTTACCGCCTCCGCCTGCAGTAGCTTTGATGATGACTGGATAGCCCATTTCATTAGCTAGTGCTACACCCTCATCCGTATCTTTGATTATGCCTTTAGAACCTGGCACGATCGGTACACCAGCTTTGCGCATGGTTTCCCTTGCTACGTCCTTTGTTCCCATTTTATTGATCGCTTCGGGGCTAGGACCGATGAAAATGATATTGCATTCACGGCATAGCTCGGCAAAGTCGGCATTTTCAGCTAGGAAACCATATCCCGGATGAATTGCATCGGATCCCGTTTTCTTGGCTGTGCTGATAATGTTGGTTGTATTTAAATAACTGTCTTTTGATAATTTAGGACCGATGCAATATGCTTCATCAGCAATTTGAACATGTAATGCTTCTTTATCTGCTTCTGAATAGACAGCAACAGTCTCGATTCCTAATTCCTTGCATGCCCGGATGATTCGGACAGCAATTTCCCCACGATTGGCAATTAATACCTTTTTAATCATTTAGAAACAGCTCCTCATTCCGGCTTTACTAAAAATAATGGTTGACCATATTCTACAAGCTGACCTTCTTTTACAAGGACTTCCACGATTTCACCGCTTACTTCAGCTTCGATTTCATTGAAAAGTTTCATGGCTTCCACGATGCAGACGATGGAATCCCCCGTCACTTTATCGCCTGCTTTTACGTATGCAGGTGAATCCGGTGCAGGAGATTGGTAGAATGTCCCTACCATCGGGGAAGTGATTTTATGTAAATTTTCCTGTTCAGTGACGGCAGCAGCCGGTTTTGCAGGTTCAACAGCTTTCGGTACTTCAGGGGCAGGGGCCGCTGCGGGCTTGACCTCTACAGCTGCATTGGCTTGAACAACATCTGGAGCAACTGCTGCTTGGTGTAATACTGTACCCGTTTCGGTTTTTTTCAATTTAATTTTCGTTCCTTCATTTTCGAAAACGAATTCACCGATATTTGATTGATCGACTAACTTAATAATTTCACGAATTTCTTGCACTTTCATTTTGTGGCACCCCTTGTCTAATTTAATATGAGTTTGTGAGGCAATAATATTTTATGTAACCCTACCCTTAGCTTATCCTACTTTGTCCAATACTGCACAAAGTAGCCGCTTTCTTTACGCGAATGCGAATAAACTGACTACAAACCTCATCTGTATTATAACAGATATTTCACTTTCTCAAAATATTGTTTCCCTAAGAAAATTGAAAAGTTTATGACCAGCTTCTAACATCATACAATATTAGCTTATACAAATTCAATGATAGATTAATTGTTACTGAATATCCATACTTCCATCTTACACCTTTATTATAATATTGTGAATATTTATCAACTTGGGCGCCTTTACGCTTGCTCTTTAATTTTGCATTTCATTCCTGGGAAACCAGCCATAATATCCATTGTAATTACTTTTCTAGAATATTACGGATGATCATTATCACCATTTCTATTTGAGTTCCTGATTCCAATCGACATAAAAAAACTTTTCCTCAAAAGTTTCCAGGTTTGTGAGATAGTTAATAAAATCATAATAAAAAGCCTCCCATTTTTTTATTAAGGGGGCTTTCAAATTTTTATGATGTCGAACTGTTCTGTATCAGTCACTTTTTTCTGTATGTGTGTTTACTTTTCCGGTTGGAAATCGACCACTACATTTTGTGCATCGCTCACTTCTTTCCTTACGAGGCGGATAATGTTATTGGCCTCTGTTTTCGTTTGTTTATCCGCCTTGACACTTACCTTAACATCCGTTCCGTCAACCCGGACCAGTGCGGCATTGTAATCCATGGCAACAATTAAGTTTTCGATGATATTTTCTTTCACTTTCGTTTCACTTAATTGTTCGATTTTTGCATAAGCCTCGTCTCTTTCTTCAGCTGATAGTTCTGTGTTGCCCATCTTAGCAGTCAATTCTTCATTCAGCTTCGCCCGTTCATCTTCAATCTGCATCCTTAACGATTCGAACTCATCTCCAGATGCAATGGTTACAGAGGAACCTTCTGTATTTTTGGAAGTTTCTTTTTCACTTTTAATTTCCCCTTTTGTCTCTGCTTTGTTCTCTGTTTTACTTTCTGTTTTATTTTCTTCCTGTTCCATTTGCTCTGTTGCCGTCATATCGGCGGCATTTTCTTCAGGAGCGGTTAAATAATAGACTGAAAGCACAACGACCAGACTTAGCATAGTCAATAACCAAACGGTTTGTTTTTTTAATAACATGTAGATTTTCCCCCTTATTTTTTAGGCATGACAGAAACCCTGTGACTCGGTACATCAAGTGAGCGTGTGACAGCCTCGATGATCCACTTCTTTATTTGAATGTTTTCGGCCCCTTTAGCGACTACCAGGACTCCTCGTACACTAGGTTTTTTCGTTTCCGAAATGATCGGTCCTTCTTTTTCACCGCTCTTGACCAAAACTAGCTGTTCATCAACGGATGTGTCTTCGACCGTCCTTTTGCCGCCTTCCTGGTCGGTTTCTTCAGTGACTTGTTTTTGGGTGACTTTATTTCTTTCATATACTTTTTTCTCGGATGCATCGACGTAGATTACGACTTTCACATCCTGGACGCCTGCGATGGATTCTAGCGCTTCCTTCATTTCATTCTGTAGATATATTTCATAGTCTTTTGTAGTCTTGAACTCTGATTTCTTCTGGCCGAATGTTTCAACATCCCCATCTTCTTCCTGCTGTTTATCATTATTGAATACAGTCGTCACTTCAGATGTTTGTCCCGTCTTGTTGGTGGTTAACAAATTCCCGGCCATCATGATTCCCGATCCCAAAAGGACAACTATTAGAGCATAGACATACAGGGAAGGTTTTTTTTCCTTAGGCTCTTTTTGGTCAGGGTCTTTATTTAATAGTTTTTGCAGCCAGGATAATGGACCTTTGTCTTTGTTCAATACTCAGTCACTTCCTTTCCCCGGCGATTTCAATGATCTCTTCATCAACAGACCAACTTGTTGCCAGAAACCTTTTTACAGCATCCAGATTGGCATCATTCGAAGTGGATGGGCTATCTGTATTGATATCAACCTTCGCTACTGCCTCTATCTCCGAGTTTTCTTTCCCTTCTGCCTTTTCCAATGAGATGGTTATGTTCTGCAGATCATCAACACCCGGCTCTTCCTCATTCTTGACCCCTACATCAATTGAACTAATCCTCATGTTATAATCCGCCATCAGCTCCTCTTCCACTTCTGCCTGTAAGTCAACAGCCATTTGTTTTAAAATATATGCACCCTGGGTAGCTTGTATTTCTTTTTTCTTCATTTCTGTCAAATTTCCTAAATCTTTTTTTTTCTGATCCTCAAATTCACTAGTGGCCGCAGTGAGAATATCATCGAAATCCTTATTGAATAATCCCAATATAGGAGTGATGATGATTGCAATCAGTAAAAGCCCGATAACCATTTTGGCATACTTCTGTAAAGCTGAATTCGGCAGAAGCATATCGATCACAGTAGCCAGCAGTACAAATATGATGATGTTGGATACCCAGCCAGCTAAAAAACTCACCAAGTCCTCCTCCTTTCTAACGAACCATCAGGGTAATGTTTCCAGAGGCGATGATTACCGTGATACTTAAAAAAAACATGAGTGAGACAATGGCCAATGCAGCAAAAATATAAATCATGCTTTTACTTATAATGTCAAGGCATTTTATTACAGGTCCTCCGCCCAGCGGCTGCAAAAGACTCGCTGCCAATTTATAGACAAAAGAAATCATCAGGATTTTTATGGCAGGAAATGTGGTAATGAGCAAGAGAATGATGACACCTGACAATCCCACTGTATTTTTCAAAAGGACGGAGGCACTAATGACCGTATCCGTTGCATCGGTAAACATGCGCCCTATGACCGGTATAAAGTTACCTGTCACGAATTTGGCTGTCCTGATCGTCACTCCGTCAGCTACAGCTGAGGATGCTCCCTGAACGGATATCACACCAAGGAATATGGTCATGAATGCTCCAAGGATCCCGATGGCAAAATTACGGAGAAGTTGTGCCAGCTGTGTCACTTTGTAATGTTCGGTCAACGTGCTGACTATGCTTAAAATCGCTGCAAAGAATAATAACGGAAGGACGACGAACTGAATCAAGATGCCGCTTGTATTCATCAAAAACATCAATACCGGATGAAAGAAGGCTGCCGATACAAGTCCTCCTGAAGCAGCTATCAATGCCAAGAGTAAAGGGATGAGCGCCATTAAAAAGGAAATCATCAAATCTATCGTATCTTTTGTATATTCAATCGCCACATGAAAACTGTTAAGTGCCAAAATGATCAGCACCATATAAACGATTGCATAAGCGACCTTACTTACGGAGCTTTGCTCGAACGCATTCTGCAAAGACTGGAGGAACATGCTGAAAACGGTTAATAAAATGAGTGACCCCAGCAGCTTTCCATTCACGAGCAGTTCATGAAAAATGAATTTTGTGATTCCCTTTATCCATTCATCAAATGAAAATTTCTTATCGCCGCTTACAAAATCCATGAAGCTCCCTTTCTGGCTTTCCGGTAAGAATCCTCCATATTCCGTAACGATGTCATCCCAATATTGTTTGAGCTCATCGACGCCCAGCCTTTCTATTTGGGCTTGTACCAGTTCGGACTGCATAATCGGCTCTTGATCAACTTCACCATTTTCTGGATTTTCGGCAGCTTGTCCAATAGATGCATGCAAAAAAAAGAGTAAAACGAATAGTATGGATAAGTAAGGCATCCGCTGCTTCATACATTCACCTCATTGACTAGGAGTAATCCATTAACTTGGGAGCATCTTTAGAATCGTTTCGATAATGACGGTCAAAATCGGAATCGCCATGGCAAGAATCAAGATTTTTCCGCTCAATTCTATTTTGGAAGCGAGCGAACCTTGCCCTGCATCTTTTGTAATTTGTGAAGCGAATTCTGCAATATAGGCAATTCCGATTATTTTTAAAATGGTCTCTAGATACACGGTATTTACATTCGCATTAACTGCAATTTTTTCTAACATTAGAATGATTTCGTATATCTTGTCAGCTAAAAAAAGAAAAATGGAGCATCCTACAAAAACAACAAGAAGGAATGCTAAATTTGGTTTTTGCTCTTTGACGATCAGTGCCAAAAAGGTGGCAACTAGGGCAATGGCCACGATTTTTATGATTTCAATCGCGAATCCCTCCCTTACTGAAATAGAAATACAGATTTAATTTTTTGAAATAAATCCTCTACTACAGAAGCAACCATGAATAAAATATAGATAAATCCGAAAAGTGTCACCCACTGGGCATATTCCTTCTTCCCAACCTGATCGAGTATCGTGTGAAGAAATGCCACTACAAGCCCCACACCCGCTATTTTAAATATGATGTCCACGTCAATGCCCATTTTCATTCCCCCCACATATTCCTACATCAGCAAGATGATCAATAATAGCCCTGATAAAAAACCAAGACTTTTCATCATTTTTTCATATTTCCCCTGGCGGTCGAGTGCATCGGTTTCTTCCCGTTCCAGATGTGCCATCGTTAGCATGATTTGCTTTTGCTGATGATATTTATCGCTTTTCCCAAGCGTCTCCCCAAACTGTGAAAGAATCTCGAATTCTCCCTGTTTTAAAGCAAGGGATTGCCATATTTTCTTCAAACTATCATCCCATGCTTCTTTGACGGTGGTTTCACCTGACTCGAGCCGATTTGCAAATGTATCGAAAAAGCTGGACAAAGGTTTGGCCATCTGTTTAGAAAGTTTCCTTGCCGCTTCTTTCAAAGGTGTATGACCGAACATGATTTCAGCTTCAAGCGATTGCATGGCAACTTTCAGCTGTCTCAGTTGACGAGGCCTCATACTTAATTTTTTCGCCGCTTCAAAACCTGCCCAAGTCGTCGCTATAATAATTATCGCTGCTCCTATTAACTTAAACATCCGGGTTCACACTTTCTCCCAAGTAAATGGGAACCCCTGCTGCATCAAGGACTTTGTAGCCCCTCCTACCGGATTTACTTCTTTTTAATTCAATAAAGCGTTCAAAGATGTTTTGCTTTAATATTTCAGCGATAATGGGTCGCTTCTTGATTTCATCCAGTGTATGGCCATGCGTGGTTATCATGAGTTTAATACCTGCATTAACGGCTTCCAGCACAGCCTGCGTATCCGCTTCGCGGCCTATTTCATCCACGATCAATACATCCGGGGACATCGAACGGATCATCATCATCATCCCTTCCGCTTTGGGACATCCATCGAGAACATCAACTCTTGTTCCGAATTCGAGCTGCGGCACTCCATGCACACATCCGGCAATTTCTGAGCGCTCGTCCACTATCCCCACCTTTTGAGGGGCAATGCCGAGTTTTTCATTACCACTGGATATCATTCTTGCAATATCACGTAATATGGTCGTTTTTCCCGTTTGCGGAGCACCGATCAACATGGTATGCTGCCATTCCCCGTCATATAAATATGAAGTGAGAGGTTCAGCTGCACCTATTTTTTCACGTGCAACCCGAATATTGAATGAGGAAATATCCCTGATCGCTTTGACCGAACCATTTTCCAGGATCACCTTGCCAGCAAGCCCCACCCGATGTCCGCCCGCTATGGTTATATATCCTCGCTTTAATTCTTCCTCAAGCGTATATAACGAAAATTGACCTATATTATTCAGTAATTGATCTGCATCCGAATGGGTCACTTCATAGGAAAAAAAGTATGGTTCCCCCCCTACAATGACCTCAAGCGGCCTGCCAACCCGAATTCGCAGTTCTTCCATCCTATCGATCATCATCGGTGTCATACCGCGGAGTTGCTCGTATAAACTTTTCGGTAAAAAAGAAAGAATCGTTTCCATTTTGACAATCCTCCTGTATACACCACTTTCAATAAAATATATGCCGACAAGCCCATAATGATGACAGGCTATTAAAGAAACCGACCATTTATTGATTTTTTTATAACCTCCTGAATCTAAAAAAGACCGAGAAATTAATCTCGGTCTACGTCTTTTTATTTAAAAAATGTTGCAGTTGATTTCAGTAATCCGCTCCCTTTCCGCCGACTGTCTTCCAAGCCTCCTCGGCGCAAGCGCCTTGGGTCTCGGCTGCCAGTTATTCGGCAGGAGTGTCGTAGATTTCTTCCACTCCATAAAAAAGTAAAACATGAAGGGTAACAAAGTCTTCTTATAAAATCATGGTTTGGGATGAGACCATACGGACCTTCCAGACTGGGAAATTCAGGAGATGAGGATGCTTTTTAAACATGAACATGATTCGATCAGCATGAATGATTACTTTAGACCAACTGGTGCCAGCTTGTAAAATGGAGATTAAAGAGGACTATCGTGTGTACAAATCATCCAAATCCAATTGTGCGACTCGTCATTTTTATCACAGTGTACAGAAGTAAGGACCTTCAGAAAGTGGTGGCACTCCATATTGGCAGGAATAAATGGAAGAAGCAGATCATCTGCGGTCCAATCCCATAAAAAATCAAAAAGGTTTCGGAATGAGACCATTCCGAAACCTTTTTGTCTGCAATTTGAGGCCGAGTAATTAATCTCGGCCTTCTTTCATTTATGCACGTGATACGTAAGAACCTTCATTTGTATTGATCAATAGTTTGTCACCTTGGTTGATGAAGAATGGCACTTGAACCGAAAGGCCCGTCTCAAGTACGGCTGATTTCGTGCCGCCTGAAGATGTATCGCCTTTAATTCCAGGCTCAGTCTCCGCCACTTCTAGTTCCACTGTGTTTGGAAGTTCGACACCAAGAGTTTCCGCTTGGAAAGTCATGATATGTACTTCCATATTTTCCTTTAGGAACTTAAGTTCACGTTCAATGCTTGAAGCCGGCAGCTCGATTTGGTCATACGTTTCGTTATCCATGAATACATGGCTGTCTCCACTTGCATAAAGGTACTGCATCTTGCGGTTTTCGATATGTGCTTTAGCAACTTTTTCACCAGCACGGAATGTTTTCTCCTGGATTGAACCCGTACGAAGGTTCCGAAGTTTAGAACGTACAAAAGCTGCACCTTTACCAGGTTTAACGTGTTGGAACTCGATAACCTGCCAAATTCCATTATCTACTTCAATCGTAACACCCGTGCGAAAATCGTTTACAGAAATCATAAATTTGTCCTCCTACATGTACATGTTTACAGAATGATTAACTCTTTAGTTGAATGAGTAAGTGCTTCGTTACCGTCAATTGTAACGATTGTATCATCTTCAATCCGCACTCCGCCTACGCCCGGTAAATAAATGCCCGGTTCAACGGTTACAGCCATACCTGGTTCTAAAATGATATCAGACCTAAAGGATAATGCTGGACCTTCATGAACTTCAAGGCCGATTCCATGTCCGGTCGAATGTCCAAAATACTGCCCATATCCCTTTTCTTCAATTAGATTTCGAGTTAGTGCATCCGCTTCCCTGCCAGTCATACCGGGTTTGATCCCAGCCATTCCTCTCAGTTGAGCTTCTAAAACAATGTCATAAATATTAATAAGTTCTTCACTTGGCTTGCCAACCGCTAATGTCCGAGTGATGTCAGACACATACCCGTTATAATATGCCCCGTAATCCAATGTGACAAAATCGCCTTTTTCGATGATTTTATCAGTAGCCACTCCATGCGGAAGTGCGGACCTTATGCCGGATGCTACTATAATATCGAAGGAAGAAGAAGTTGCCCCTTGTTTCCTCATAAAGAATTCAAGTTCATTGGATACATCCAGTTCCGAAATCCCTGGACGCAGGAAATCCAGAATATGCGTAAACGCAGCATCAGCAATAGCAGCCGCTTCCTTTAATATCTTAATCTCTGATGAAGCCTTTATCAAGCGTAAATTCTCAATAACCCCAGACACCGGCAAAAGTTGGCCATCAATGGCCGCTTCATAAGCTTTATATGTAGCATAAGTCAGGTGCTCTTGCTCAAAACCCAGCTTGCCGATATTCATCGCTTTAGCCTGCTTGCCGACTTCTTCCATGATAGTTCCTTTGTGTTGAACGACTTCATAGTCCGGTGCCTGCTTGCCCGCTTGTTCCACGTATCTGAAATCAGTGATGAATTTAGCTTCTTTTTGGGAAATGAGGACAACGCCTGCACTTCCCGTGAAGTTGGTCATGTATCGGCGGTTATATGTACTGGTGATCAAAAAACCATCAATGCCCACCTTTTCCATCGAGGCTCTTAAGCGCATTAGTTTATTCATTTAATTTCCCCCTTTGCAATCTTTGTGATCGCCTGCAACGCCAATTCATAACCGTGTATCCCCAAGCCGACAATCTGTCCCGCCGATACCGCAGCGGTCACTGATTCATGTCGAAAGCTTTCACGGGCATGTATGTTCGAAATATGCACTTCCACCACTGGAACATCAATTCCGGCTATTGCATCACGAATCGCATAACTATAATGAGTAAAAGCCCCAGGATTAATGATAATCCCGTCGATCCCATGATCCTCTGACCAATGGAGCTTGTCGATAATCGCTCCTTCATGGTTAGTTTGAAAAGTGGTTAATCCCACATTTAACCCTTGTGCTTGCAGCATTAATTGCGCTTCCACATCCGCAAG
This sequence comes from Peribacillus sp. YIM B13477, assembly GCF_042787955.1. Taxonomy (NCBI): domain Bacteria; kingdom Bacillati; phylum Bacillota; class Bacilli; order Caryophanales; family Bacillaceae; genus Peribacillus; species Peribacillus sp. YIM B13477. Next base: position 346,346 of record NZ_JBHZPD010000001.1, on the reverse strand, counting down.
CGTCGAGGATCCATAATGTGCAGGTTCCCGCTTCCCCAAGCGATTTAAATTCGGACCATTGATTAGTAAGATTTTTGTCATCATCAAACACCTGCTCATGTTAAAAGAATGCTTTCCATGAACATTCTATCATAATTACAAATTGTCTTACTACTTTTTTACAACCAAGAAGCAATCAGCTTTCCGATTGCTTCTCGGCCTTGTTTTTATAGCGTAAATATTCCTGATGATCGTATGATATAGAAAACCCTACAAAAAGACCGTATATAATAAAAATGCATACACTTGTTATAACCGTATTTGCTGACATTTTATAAAAGGTTGGCAAATCGATGAACATCGGTTTCAGGACAAATACAAGCAAAGCCCAGCAGACCACCCCCAAAATAATACCCGGAAAAATACTCTTCATCCTTTTAAAGAGGCTATAGTATATAAAAGCGATTCCCACGGATAGAATTCCGAATAAAATCATGGTCATTACCGTACCGAGCCAATGATCGATCCAGGTCATATTTGACCACGAAGTCAGTATGAATTTTGGGCTAAAATCCATAAAGTTAACATAATGGGCTAGAATCCCGATAAAACTGGCTAAAGCCCCCCCTACAAAACCGACAGCAAGTACATTGTAGATTAACATGCTTTGATATTCCGGTTGAATTTGTCCATTTTCATTAGAAGACATATCAAACACCTCCGCTACGTAGTATGCCCTTTGTTAAATAGAACTATTTTTTTTTATTATTGGGGAGGAGAATCACTAGAGGTTTTGTGATTAATTCTGTATGATTAAATCATAAATAATCTGCTTTTTTCAGAGGAAAATCCCCTTCCTCTGTTGAAATTTATAATGTACACAGGATAATACCTTCCTGTGATTCAACATTCAAAAAGCAATTGCAGGGGATAAAGCTTCCATTCCATTTTTGGAGGACCGCCTTAAACCCTTGTGATGCTTGATAATACACATGTTAGCACCCATGAGAGAGCTACGTGAATAACTATTAGGTTGGTGTAGAAATGTCTGAGGTTCAAAAACCCGTTTATGGAGGGCAGGCTGTAGTGGAAGGCGTCATGTTCGGTGGCAAACATCACACAGTCACTGCGGTACGCCGCAAAGATTCGACGATTGTATATTATCATCTGCCGCGTGAATCGAAACCTGTTGTAAACCGCTTGAAAAAAATACCGTTTCTACGGGGTATCGTATCACTGATTCAGTCAAGTGCCAGCGGTTCGAAACATCTTAACTTTTCAACTGAACAGTATGAAGAAGACGGGGAAAAACAGGTCGAAACGAAAAAAGAAACGAAAGACCCCTCTAAATTAAGTCTTTGGTTAGGTGTTGCCGTGATCGGTGTGATCTCCTTCCTATTTGGGAAATTGCTTTTCACCTTGATCCCTGTCTTCCTCGCAAAATTGACAGAACCCATTTTCAGTGGCCATACGGCTCAGGTATTAGTGGAAAGCTTGTTCAAGCTGATCTTACTGCTCGTATATATTTATGTAGTTTCCTTGACGCCATTGATCAAGCGGGTCTTTCAGTATCACGGAGCAGAGCATAAGGTGATCAATTGCTTTGAAAGCGGAAAAGAATTGACGGTTGCGAATGTGCAGGCAAGTTCCCGCCTTCATTATCGATGTGGCAGCAGTTTTATTTTATTTACTGTCATTGTAGGGATGTTTGTCTATCTTCTTGTACCAATAGATCCGCTATGGGTTCGTGTCGTCAATCGCATTTTGCTTATCCCCGTCGTGCTCGGCATAGCATTCGAAGTCTTGCAGTTGACTAACAAAGTAAGGGACACTCCCATCCTGCGTTACCTTGGCTATCCCGGCCTTTGGCTTCAGTTATTGACAACCAAAGCCCCTACCGATGATCAAGTCGAAGTCGCATTGGCATCCTTCCAAGAACTGTTGAGGATGGAAAAAGAGACCGAAAAAGGTTTAGAATCGGATGTAATTGTGTAAAACATCTATACACATTTTGATGATGAAAAATCATATACTAACTAAATGAATGATCTTCATTTTTTTCAAATATTTCACAATTAGAATGTTTAAAATAAGCTAAAAATGCTTATGATGCTCTTAAGGAGGTGTCTTTGTTGAAACGTTTCATATCTTTCATGATATACGGAATCATCGCCCTCGGAGTCCTCGGACTATTGAGCCGACTATTTAATGACCCGATTGGCTTTTTTAGAAACATTCTCATAATAGCCATTGTCGCAGGGATTATTTATATGATTTATACCGGATTAACAAAGGGAAAACCAGTTAAGAAAGAGCAGCAAGCATTCCGAAAGGCTGCCCGCCAATCGAAAAAAAGGCTAAAAAACCGAACTTCGAAAAAAGATAATGTGGCTAGCTTCTCTGCAGCAAAATCATCAAAGAAAATAAAATGGAGAAAGAAAACGGATAGTCACTTAACCGTCATCGAAGGGAAAAAGAATAAAAAGAAAAATCGGGCTTCTTTTTAAGAGCCCGATTTTTTATTTATTATCAATAAGTCCATTTTTTAAGGAATTCTTTCGTACATTGCCTGCCTTTATTGATCAATTCACCCTTTTTTTCATCATTCAGATTAAAATCCATTGCAGAAATTCCCTTCATCGGGATGAATACAATATTATGGACGTGTTTCTTGGAAATATACCGTGCATCATGGGCATCTTTCATCGTTTTGAATAGTGCGGAGAACAATTCAACGGCATTATCCACCTCATGCGGTTTCCATATCTCATCGGCGCTTAACCGCAAGCCAATGACCGGTCTTTCCTTTCTAACATGATCTGAATTGAATAACCACATTGGAAAATTGCTTAACACACCTCCATCAACAAAAAGGAACTTGCTTTTTCCGACATTAAGTTTGACTGGCTCATAGAAATACGGAATGCTGCAACTCATTCTTACTGCCTTTGCCACTGGAAAAGCGCTCGGGTCTATTCCATAATTAGGCAAATCATCAGGCAGTACGACCAATTTCCCATTTGAAATGTCAGAGGTTATGATACGGAGTGATTTCGGTCGAACATCCTTAAAGGTGACTACATTCCTTTCGGCAAGTTTACCGGCGACCCATGCTTCCAAGGCGTTGCCTTTATAAAGGCCCAGTTTCCAGTATAAAAGAAGCCATTTAGCAAATGGGATAGGCAAAAGACCACGCCTCTTATCCAGCAGGCCGCTTAAATCTATATCAAGAAAAAACTTTTCCATTTCTTTTCCCGTGTACCCAGCCGCTACGAATGCTGCAATTATGGATCCTGCACTCGTACCTGCTGTTCGATGGAATACAAATCCCTTTTCTTCCAATTCCTGCAGGGCTCCCACTAAACCATAGCCTTTAATCCCGCCTCCGGAAAAAACGCCGTCAATAATCATAGCTGCCCTCCCCTAATCCGGTCTTTACATTTCTAAGCAGGATTAGAGCGATTTATGACAGTTTTAAAAAGAAAATTTCCTTGATTCAGGTAAAATACTGAATTTCCGCTTTCGGGAAGAATTCCGCTATATACCCACGAATGGTCGTTTCCAGTTCTGCCGCTTCCTCATTTTGATAAACATATTTACCAATTCCATATCGGCCCCATTTATATTTACGCTTCGTTTCGTCCAGTTCCAATTTTGTTTTCGGATAGTTTTTTTGAATCACTTTTTTTGCTGGACCAGTGAACCGATGCTGGATTAATTCGAAAGTCAAGTCAGGGATATCCACCCCTTTTAAGGCCTCACTCAACCGTTCGAATAATTCATGGTAGCCCTCCTTCCATGCTTCATGACGGTATATTGGAGCTACGATAAAACCTAGGGGATATCCGGCACCTGCCACTTTACGTGCCGCTTCCATCCGTTCTTCGAAGCTCGAAGTCCCGGGTTCGAAATTTTTTATCACATAACGTGAATTTATACTGAAGCGAAATCTCGTTTTTCCATTATGTTCAGCATCCAACAGATGATCGACATGATGGAATTTAGTGACGAACCTAAGAACCCCATATTCACTTTTCCCAAAATACTCTATGGCCCTTTTTAACGAATGTGTCAAATGATCAATTCCGACGATATCCGATGTACAGGCTGCCTCAAAACGGGTAATTTCAGGCTTTCTCTCATTTATATATTTTTCGGCTGCCTCGAAAATCTCGTCAAGATTCACATATGTCCGAATATATGGCTTTGATCCGAGTGTCGTCTGTAAATAACAATAGTGACAATGCCCCATGCACCCTGTGGCAAGAGGGATGGCATATTCAGCAGATGGCTTTGAAGAATCGAATTTCAATGTTTTTCTGATTCCTACCACGAGTGTCGATTTGGCGACACGATATTTTTGCAGATCATTTTCTCCAGGAAGATCCCTAATTTGGTTATGCGATGTGGTCTCACGGATTTCAATGTTCAAATCTTCGAATTTCTTCTTCAATTCCCGGCCAAGCGGGTATTCCAATGCCCTTGGCTCGATATATACTAACTGTGGCATAAATGGTTTCATTTCGATCTCCATTCTTTTTTCGATTTATTCATACTTTCAATCGAACTACACAATCTAATTCATAAGGATAGTTTTTCTTTATTCTTTTATCCTCATGATTGTTTTTACTTGGAAATTCAAAATGAAGGAGATGCGATATGGCTAATAAACGAGACTACTTGACAAATGGAATGGGAAAACAAACGATCACCGTTCAAACAGATAATAAATTTCCAAATCCAAGGAATATACCGGGAGACTCTGTCGATGAATTTTCTGTATTGAAAGATGGCAACCAATATCTAGCCGAAAAGGAAATAGGGCAGCAAAATGAAAATGGTTGATTAAACGTGAAAAGAAGACCGAATTTACGATGATTCGGTCTTCTTTATTGGTATTTAATTGAACAGACTGTCACTGCCCTGGATTAATGACTCTAAAAAAAAGCCGTTAAGATAGCTTTGCAGCATACTTAACGACTTCCTTTTCATCAGCTTATAGCCCGCATTTCAATTGCGCTCCGCAATTCGTGCACGTATTGCATCCGCCCATTTCCTGAACTTCACCCTTACGGCATACTGGGCATGTGTTACCCACTTCCGAACCAATTGTAACATTCGTCGAACGCAGCTCATTTATCGTATCGACCAATACAACTTTTTTCTTTTCTTCCACATCTGTCAATTCATCCATTTCAAGCTGCTCGTCCATTTGGTTTTCTTCCGCTTTGAGCGTAAGGACCTGACTGTCACGGCTGCCGTCCACATATACCGTTCCGCCTTTTGCTCCGCCTTTGTATAGACGTTCATATACCTTTTCAACTTGTTCGACAGTATATCCTTTTGGAGCATTGACCGTCTTGCTGATCGAGCTGTCAATCCAGCGTTGAATGATGCATTGAACATCAGCATGTGCTTCTGGAGCTAATTCCATAGCGGAAATGAACCATTTTGGAAGCTCTTCTGTATCTGCTTCCGGATGGCGATCCAAGTATTCCTGTACAATGTCAGCCTTAACTTCAATGAATTTACCAAGACGGCCGCTGCGGAAATACGTGAAGGAGAAATACGGTTCAAGACCTGTTGATACCCCAACCATCGTTCCTGTACTTCCCGTAGGAGCCACTGTCAATAAATGAGAGTTACGGATACCATGTGCAGCAACACTTTCCCTGATATCTTCCGGCATTTTTTCCATAAATCCGGTTTGTGTGAAACGTGTTCTAAGCTCATTGGTTTCTTTGTCCGTTGACCCGATCAGGAACGGGAAACTGCCTTTTTCTTTAGCAAGTTCCACCGAAGCCCTGTAAGCTGTGGTCGCAATCGTTTCAAACACCTTGTCAACCAGGATATTTCCTTCTTCAGAGCCATATTCCGTTTCACAGTAGATCAACAGGTCATGCAGACCCATTACACCTAGTCCAACCCGTCGCTCGCCCAGTGCCTGTTTTTTGTTTTCATCCAAGAAATAAGGAGTTGCGTCAATGACATTGTCCTGCATGCGCACACCGACTTCAACCGTCTGCTTAAGTTTCTCGAAATTAACCGTTTTGCTTTCTTTATCAGCCATTTCAGCCAGATTGACAGCAGCAAGGTTACATACTGAATATGGAGCCAATGGCTGTTCTCCACAAGGGTTCGTGGCTACAACCTGTTGACCGTATGCTTTGGCATTCGTCATTTCATTAGCATTATCGATAAAGAAAATACCTGGTTCAGCAGAATATGTTGCACAAATGTTTATTAAGTTCCAAAGCTCTTTAGCCCGGATTTTACGGTAAACACGGACTTTATGACCCATTTTCTCCCATTCGCGAACATCGCCGACATTATGCCATTCTTCATTGTAAATGGCCATTTCTTCGGCATTATAGCTTTCAACATCAGGAAAACGCAATTCATATTCCGCATCTTGTTCAGCCGCTTCCATAAATTCCTTGGTCAGGCAAATAGAGATATTGGCTCCAGTCAAGAAATCCGAATTATGGACACTGTATGTTCCGCCTGTACGGATCTTTTCCTCTGCATCCCTAATGATTTTCTCGCTGAACCCGCCTTGGCCAGGAATCTCCTTATAATTGATGATCCCTTGATACATAGCGGTTTCCTGTTCCGTGTGCGGCGTGAATTTCAATTTATCCGTGGCATATTTCTTGATGGCTTCATCTTTAGTGTTTTCCACTAGGTAACGCAAAATCCTTGGATTTTGCATTTTGGAAATGATGAACTCTGCAATATCGGGATGCCAATCAGCAAGCATGATCATTTGCGCGCCTCGTCTGCTGCCGCCCTGTTCAACAAGATGCGTCAGTTTTGCAATATCGTCAAGCCATGACACTGAACCCGAGGATTTTCCATTTACCCCTTTTGCCAGAGTGTTTCTTGGACGCAGTGTCGAACCGTTCGTACCCACTCCGCCGCCGCGGCTCATGATTTCCATCACTTGTTTCCTATGTTCTGAAATACCTTCACGTGAATCCGGTACGAATGGCATTACATAGCAGTTGAAATAAGTAACATCCGTATTGGAACCTGCACCGTATAATACTCGGCCTGCCGGGACGAAATTAAGGTTCTTTAATTCTTCATAGAATTTATTGAACCATTCCGTTCTTTTTTCTTCCGTCGTTTCCACTGATGCCAATCCCGTTGCATTACGTTTCGCAATTTGTTCATAGTATATTTCAAGAGGCTTTTCGATTATATCCAACGGACGGTTTACAATTCCCGTCTCAACTTCTTCCGGATTATCCAATACGCCACGGAATTCTTCATCCACCAATACCTTGGCTTTTTTGGTTTCCCAATCAATTTCAACGATGTAACCGAGACCCCTTGCCGGGAATTTCGGATCTTCCTTAATCGTCAACACGACGAAATCGCCTGCCGAGAGTGTGATTTTTTCAGTATCCTTAAAAGAATAGCGGTCAAGCATGACTAGACGGGACACTCCCTTATGCGCCATTTTCATATCAGCAGTTACAGGGTGAACCTGGGGAAATAAAGAAATATCCTTATTCAACCTTTCTAGATCAACCTTTAAAGCTTCTTTTATTACAACCGACATAATTCCCTCTCCTTTATATGTTTCATGATCCGTTCTTGCTGCCGCAAAAATCTTTATGTAGCCTTACATGTCCGTTTCGCTTAACAAGTACCCTAAATTTATCATAGCGAAACTCAAAAATCAACATATAGTGTCGCATTAAATATTTCAACTACTATATATTGTGTTTGTTTTGAATAACTTTTAATTTTGTCAAACGTTAAATCAATTAATATAGTTAGCAAAAGGGAGGAAAATGTCGATTTATAATAATTTTTCATCAGATTTCAATTAATTTGGACCTTGCTTTTTCCCCATCCCTTTTAGGGCTTATCCCTGCAAGGGATGTGTTATTCGGTCAAACAAATCTGAAAAAACTTTTTATTATCCACTCTAATTATGCTTCCTCTATCTCATGAAATTCCATTCATCGCTTTCATATTTGCTTTCTGCAATGGCCTTCACTTCCAGCAATTGCTTTTCGGTGAGGACATATGGCTCTAAATCGACCGAAAGTCCTTCGGCAAAACCTTTTTCGAAAGCTTCTTTCGCTTCAGGGATGGTTATCTTTCTCCCGGCAATGTCATTCATGGCCACAGCTTTGTTTTTTAAGTTTTTTTGCATTCTCTCTTTAACCCTGTCATTTGAGAATTTAAATACGCTAAAGAGCTTATCATCATCAAGCTCAAGCAAAATGGACCCATGCTGAAGGATGACGCCTTTTTGCCTGGTTTGAGCGCTGCCAGCGACCTTCCTGCCCTCAACGACCAGTTCATACCAGCTAGGTGCATCAAAGCAGACGGAAGACCTGGGCGATTTTAAAGCCGCTTTTTCCTGTTCGCTTCGAGGCACGGCAAAATAAGCATCCAATCCCAGATTCCTGAACCCCATCAATATTCCTTCAGAAATGACACGATAAGCTTCAGTAACGGTGGTTGGCATTCCCGGATAGGATTCTGGAACGATTACACTATAAGTCAATTCATGTTCGTGCAGTACCGCCCGTCCTCCTGTCGGCCTGCGAACAAAACCAAGGCCCTGCCTTTTGACCTCTTCCAGATCAATCTCCGCTTCTGCCTTTTGAAAATAACCGATCGACAATGTCGCTGGATCCCAGCCGTAAAAGCGTATGATCGGCGGAATTTCCCCTTTGCTTTGCCAGTTTAACAGGGCTTCGTCCAGCGCCATATTAAAAGCCGGTGAACAATACCCCGAATCTATAAAACCCCATTTTTCTTTAGTCATCCTTACCCCTCGTTTCGATAGACGTTTTTCAATCCCCCACAAAAAACTCACATGTAGTAGTTTAACAGACTTTAACACTCTAAAAAAGAAAGTGCTATCAAGTCATGAAGAATTTGATGAAAATTCTTTTTGATTATTGGGTAAAGCAATTATATAATAAAGATTGTCTGTATTCGTTAAGGTAGAAGGGAGTTTTTATGTTTGGAAATATTATATACACTGCTCATCATCCTAGGAGTGGTTATTGCGTATTCACTTTTTAATTGGTACCGCCAGCGTAAAATCGTTAAAACACTAACACAGGACGAATTTATCGCCAACTACAGAAAAGTGCAGCTAATTGATGTGCGGGAACCAAATGATTTCGAAAATGGTCATATCTTAGGCGCAAGAAACATCCCTATGACTCAAATGAAAACCCGCTTGGTCGAAATTAGGCCGGACAAGCCTGTATATTTGTACGCTCAAAGCGAAATCATCAGCGGCAGAGCTGCAGCCATGCTCTACAAAAAGGGCTACAGGGAACTTTTTCACTTAAAGGGCGGTTTCAAGATGTGGACCGGGAAAATCAAAGCAAAGAAATAAGACCCCATCTCGGCATGGGCTCTTTTTAATTCCATAGCTCAAGTAAAAGAAAGTCAACAGTTGGACTTTAATGGAATCTTACATAAACATGAAAAATCCCCGCCGGAAGGCAGGGATTTTTTTCGTTTAAGCTACTAATCTAGGCTTGATAACGCAAAATGGGTTTTCTTGCAGCAAGTGTTTCATCAAGCCGCTTTATAACGGTTGTATGCGGAGCTTCCTGAACGATTTCCGGGGTTTCTTCCGCTTCCTTGGCAATCTGGATCATCGCATCGATGAACGCATCCAGCGTTTCTTTTGACTCGGTTTCAGTCGGTTCTATCATCATTCCTTCTTCCACGTTCAACGGGAAGTAAATGGTTGGAGGATGATACCCGAAATCCAGCAATCTTTTAGCTATATCGAGAGTCCTTACCCCCAATTTCTTTTGCCGGCGTCCGCTTAATACGAATTCATGCTTACAATGACGATTATATGGTAAGTCAAAATAAGGTTCCAACTTGCGCATCATATAATTGGCATTGATGACCGCGTTCTCTGTGACGGCTTTAAGGCCGTCAGGACCCATTGAACGGATGTACGTATATGCCCTCACGTTTATTCCGAAATTACCATAATAAGGTTTTACCCTACCAATGGATTGCGGACGATCATAATCAAGGACGAATTGCTCACCTTGCTTGACTATAAGAGGTTTAGGCAAGTAAGGAATCAAGTCGGACTTCACACCTACAGGACCAGAACCCGGGCCGCCGCCGCCATGCGGGCCTGTGAATGTTTTATGGAGATTTAAATGCACCACATCAAAGCCCATGTCACCCGGTCGTGCTTTTGATAGGACTGCATTCAGATTCGCTCCATCATAATAAAGCTTCCCACCTGCGTCATGGACAAGTTGTGCCATTTCCAAAATATTTTCTTCAAACAATCCCAATGTATTGGGGTTCGTCAGCATCAAGGCCGCCGTATCAGGTCCGACAACACGTTTTAAATCTTCAAGGTCGACTAACCCATTTTCATCGGACTTAACTGTAATCGTTTCTAGTCCGGCAACAGTGGCAGAGGCAGGATTCGTACCATGGGCCGAATCAGGTACAATCACTTTCGTCCGTTCTGTATCGCCATTCGCTTCGTGAAAAGCGCGAATCATCATCAATCCTGTCCATTCACCGTGGGCACCTGCTGCAGGCTGTAATGTCACTTGGTCCATCCCGGTGATTTCCGTTAAGTGTTCCTGCAAATCAAATAATAGTCCCAATGCTCCTTGTACAGTAGCGGGATCTTGATATGGATGGATATGGGCAAAACCGTTGAAGCGTGCCACATTTTCATTTATTTTCGGATTATATTTCATCGTGCAAGAACCCAGCGGATAAAAACCCGAATCCACCCCATGATTCCGTTTGGAAAGTGCAGTATAGTGACGCATGATATCCAGTTCGGAAACCTCAGGAAGCTTTGCCTCTTCTTCACGGATGTAGTCGGCAGGAAGAATTTCTTCGAGCGGAATAGTTGCAACATCCATTTCTGGCAGACTGTACCCGATTCGGCCGGAAGTACTGATTTCAAAAATGAGTGATTGATCTTGATTATTCATGTTGATCCCCCAATTCCTGCGCAAGTGCATCAATTTCTTCTTTTGTTCTTAGTTCAGTTACCGCAACCAGCATGTGATCTTTCAATTCAGGATAAACCGTCCCTAAATCGAAGCCGCCGATCATCCCTTTTTCAAAAAGGTTTTTATTGATTTCCGAAAACGGAGCAGGCAGTTTAATGACAAATTCATTAAACGAAGGACCGTCGAAAATCACTTCCACCCCTTTTGCCATAATTGCTTTTTTCGCATAATGTGCTTTTTGAATATTTTGCACGGCCATTTCTTTGACACCCTTTTTCCCAAGCGCGGTCATTGCAACAGAAGCTGCCAAGGCATTCAAAGCTTGATTGGAACAAATGTTGGATGTGGCTTTGTCACGGCGAATGTGCTGTTCACGAGCTTGAAGCGTCAGGACAAACCCTCTTTTTCCATTCTCATCAACCGTTTGACCGACGAGTCTGCCCGGAACTTTCCGTACAAGTTTATTAGTAACCGCAAAATATCCACAATGAGGGCCACCGAATGCCGCTGGAATCCCGAATGGCTGAGCATCCCCCGTTACGATATCTGCACCGAGTGCACCAGGGGATGTCAAAGCTCCCAATGCAAGCGGATTACTGGAAACGATAAACATGGACTTGATGCCATGAATGATTTCTTCCATTTCTTTCAATGGCTCGATCCGGCCAAAAAAGTTCGGGTATTGCACGATCACTCCTGCAATGTCATCATTCGCCAATTCCCTTAAAGCAGCTAAGTCCGTCACACCGTCTTTATGAGGAATTTCGATCACTTCCACGCGTTGCCCTTTTGCATATGTCTTCACAACTTCTCTTGATTCAGGATGAACGGTTCCTGAAATGAGAATCTTCTTCCGCCTTGTCTGTCCTGAAGCAAGCATCGCTGCTTCAGCCAGCGCCGTCCCGCCGTCATACATGGAGGAGTTAGCCACGTCCATGCCCGTCAATTCACATATCATCGTTTGATATTCAAAGATTGCTTGAAGCTCGCCCTGTGAAATTTCAGGCTGATACGGTGTATACGCCGTATAAAACTCAGAACGGGAAAGAACATGATCGACGATGACCGGCGCGTAATGGTCATAGACACCCGCACCAAGGAAGGAAGCATAATTTTTAAGGTCCGCATTCTTTGCAGCAAGCCTTGATAATTCTTTCATTAATGCAGGTTCCGATTTAGCAGGCTTGATATCGTATTCTCCTTGAAAACGAACGCTTTCAGGGATATCATTGAAAAGTTCTTCAGCAGAGGATACCCCTATCGCTCCCAGCATTTCTTGTTTATCTTGCTCTGTCATGGGTAAATAACGATGTTTCATCTAATGACCATTCCCCTCTATTTACGTGGTTTTTTATAAAAAGGTGTTTGTATTATAACGGCTTTCAAACGTTTGGAACGGATTTCCACTTCGACTTCCGCATCCAGCACCGAAAATTCCTTATCGATAAGTACCAATCCAACGTTTTTCTTCAATGTTGGCGATTGGGTACCAGTCGTGACCTCGCCAATGACTTCATCACCGCTGTAGACCTTATATCCATGACGTGGAATGCCACGGTCAATCATTTCAATTCCCACAAGCTTCCGGGGAGCCCCTTTCTCCTTTTGCTCAGCAAGAACGGCTTTCCCGAAAAAATCAACTTCCTTATCCACTTTTACTGCAAAACCAATCCCAGCTTCTATCGGGGTGATGTCCGCCGAAAGCTCCTGCCCATACAGCGGCAGTTTCGCTTCAAAACGCAGGGTATCACGAGCACCTAAACCAATCGGCTGAACCCCCTCTTCCTTACCGGCATCCATAATCGCCTTCCAAAGTGCAGGGCCATTTTTACTGTCGCTATATATTTCAAAACCATCTTCACCAGTGTATCCAGTACGGGATACCAGCGTGGAGATACCGTTAATCATGACATCATCCTTGAACCTGAAAAATCCAATTTCACTTAAGTCAGTACTTCCGGATAGTTTTTGTAATATCTTCTCTGCAGCTGGTCCTTGAAGTGCCAGCTGTGTATAGTCACTTGATACATTCGTAATTTGGGCATCTTCCGTTAAATTAGCTTGCAGCCAATTGAAATCTTTTTCTGTATTCGCTGCATTTACCACGAGCAGATAGTCGTCCTCAGCCCTTTTATACACGATAAGATCATCAACCGTGCCTCCGTTTTCATAACACATGGCGGTATATTGGGCACCGCCCTGTTGCAGCTTTGATATATCATTGGTCAGCATCTTCTGTAAAAAGGAAAGGCTCCCAGGCCCCTTAACATCGACTTCCCCCATATGGGAAACATCGAATAACCCCGCTTTTGTCCGTACGGCTTCATGTTCATCCTTTATACCCGAAAATTGGACAGGAAGTTCCCAGCCGCCAAAATCAATCGTTTTACCTCCGTATTCACGATAAACCTCAAATAGTGGTGTTCTTTTTAAATTGGTCAAAAAATGACCCCCTTCAGATTTTTTTAAAAATTAATTGGCTTCATTATCAAAAGCTTCTTGTCATTACGCATCAGATACATCCTGATTCATGATGTGAAAAAAGCACAAAAAAAGGACAGAGAAAGCCCGTTTGAGCTTTTTCTCTGTCCTGAAACCTGAAAGTTTACCTATGTAATAGGTTTTCCCCTTTGGTGGCCGTCCCATAACGGGCGGCGCTCTCCAGAGTTGCGTCCAATAAGAGTTCTTTTGCCTGAGAGATTCACTGCTAAGTTTGCTCCTTCGGCGCTACATCCGTAGTCTCTCCCCTTATCTTCACCCGCATATAAATGGTCTACCATTGAAAGGAAGCGAATAAGCCCCAAGCATCGGTAAAACCTTTGAGCATAAATGGAATGCATTCTCTGCCAATTCTCCTAAAACTTCAGAAACCGTTTGACTGATCTCCTTCAGTAATCTTGGATAAATTAGGAGCCTATAGCCCATACTAAGAAAACGCGAACTGCAAAATCGATGTACAAACATTCTTTGTAGCGTTTGGAAATTGGAATTTTCTAAATATACTTATATCCTACCCTAAGAAACTTATCTCTGCAATATCTTTTGAAGAGAAATATTTTTCTTACTTCACATATGAAATGTTCGGGTTTTGACCTTATATTAAGGAATTTATGATTTAAGAGGGAGTTATTTCTATGAAAATCAATATATCCTTCAATTCTGAATGGAATGACGAGTTTCTGCAAAAGATGGAAAATGACGGTCCATGGGGAAATTGGGAGCTTTATAAGTTGGCGGTTCAAATGGAGGAAAACCTTATCATCCCTGATTTTGAAGGTTTACAGGCGCCCAAGCACCTTCCTCAGTTAACCCCGCTTCCCCATCAATTGGAAGCGGCGAAGCAAGTAGTGGAAAAAATGAATGGAAAAGCCATTTTGGCTGATGAGGTAGGGCTGGGAAAAACAATTGAAGCAGGCTTGATCCTAAAAGAGTATATGATTAGGGGCCTTGTAAAAAAAGTATTGATCCTTGTTCCGGCTTCCCTTGTCACACAATGGGCATTTGAATTGAATACCAAGTTTCATATTCCGGCAGTCGTTCAGAGAAAAAGTTATGTTTGGGACTCCTGTGATGTGGTCATTTCATCCATTGATACAGCGAAACGCGCTCCACATCGGGATATCATCTTTACTCAGGAATATGACTTCATCATTATTGATGAAGCTCATAAACTTAAAAATAATAAGACGAAGAACTATGAATTCGTCCAAAATCTGAAAAAGAAATTTTGTTTACTCCTGACAGCCACTCCGATTCAAAATAAAGTCGAGGAGATATTCCACCTCGTTTCGTTATTGAAACCGGGCCACTTGGGAAATGCTTCGCTCTTTTCGGAAAAGTATAAAGGGAAAGGTCGGAACATCATTGAAGATGAACACCTAAAGGAACTGGTCAACACTGTCATGATTCGAAACCGGAGGGCCGATACTGGCATTGAATGGACAAAACGGCATGTAGAAACCATCACCATTGAATTTTCTCCAACGGAACAAGCATTGTATGATGCCGTTTCCAAATTTAAGCCAATTTCGGATGGATCAAAAGGAAGCGCCTTTTCGGCTCTCACTCTCCAAAGGGAAGCATGCAGCAGCAGAGAGGCTGTCTTTTATACATTAAAGAATATGAGAGATAAATATGATCAGCCTTCCCCTGATTTTTTGGCAAAGCTTGATGATTTATTTACTAAAGTGAATGAAACGGTCCAGAACTCAAAGGCTGAAAAAGCTTTGGAACTGATCAAGAAAATTGATGACAAAGTGATTATCTTTACGGAATATAGGGCGACTCAATTATATCTCCAATGGTACCTACAGCAGAATGGAATTTCTTCCGTTCCTTTCCGAGGCGGTTTTAAGCGTGGAAAGAAAGACTGGATGCGTGAATTATTCCAAAAGAATATTCAGGTATTAATCGCAACAGAAGCTGGCGGGGAAGGGATAAACCTTCAGTTTTGCCATCACTTGATTAATTTTGACCTGCCCTGGAACCCAATGAGGCTTGAACAGAGAATTGGACGGATTCACCGCCTTGGTCAGGAAGAAGATGTGATGATTTATAACTTTGCCACGAAAAATACAGTTGAAGAACATATACTGAAGTTGCTATACGAAAAAATAAATTTATTTGAAAAAGTAATCGGTGAATTGGATGATATCTTAACCAAACTGGATATTAACAACATTGAAGAATATTTAATTGATGTGGTCGGCGAGTCCAAAACAGAAGGCGAAATGAAAATCAAGATGGATAATTTTTCATCTTTGATCCAATTCGCTCAATCAATGAAGGAAGGTGAGGTTCATGCAGCAACGGGAAATTCATGATTTTTTAGTCACTTTCTTTAAAGCCAATGATTGTGAAATACTGGATAATGCACCAACCCACCTTACAGTGCAATTGACGATTGAGATGGATAAAGAATTAATGAACAGACCCTTTTATTGGCATTATCTAGAAAAAACAGGAGGTGTTCCGAACCCGGCACAAATCACTTTCATTACCGATCCAGAACAAGCTCCATCCGATTTAAAGGGAGAAATGATTCATTTTGGCTCCCCTCGCCTTCACCAGATTATTCAATCAACAAAAAAGCTGGCAGGGTATACTAGACTTTTTGAGAATACGCCTCCATCAAAAGGCAGAAATAATCCTTTGTTTCCTTGGCTGACCCTGAATGTGAAAATATCCTATCAATGCGACCGTAAAAAAGATACTTTCATGTCAATCGGACTGAATTTAATCTCTGGTGAAATAATGGAAGGGTTTCACCATCGGGTTTTACCGATTAATGTCACTCCGAAAATACCGGATTACTCCTTTACGCTTTCACCTCTGATCATGCCCAAGAGTGGATTGGCAAGACTTGATACATACATCAGAACCAGTTTCGAGGATGATGACCATTCCTGGGCGGAGGAAGCAATGCTGCGCTGGCAGAATGACTTGAATTTATTGGAGCATTTTTACAAGGATATGGACGAAAAAAGTGAGAGCTATTATACCGAAAAAGAAGCACTAAAAGCACAATATGAACCCAACATCAGAATATCCATCATCAACGGAGGATTATTTTACCTTTCAGATAGGGCGTTGGGATAAGGAAAGAACAAAAAAACAGATGTCCAAGTTCAGGACATCTGTTTTACTTTTTGATCGTTTTCCTTATAAACATCGACAAAGCAAAAGGGACAATGCCAAACCAATGTGACATACCCTGGTTTTTATCCTCTTTTCTGTGAAGGCGTTTTTCTTTTCGTTCTTTTTTCGTCAGATTGAAATACTCGACAAGCTGCTGCGTCAGATATTTAATATAAGCGTTTGTAGACATATAAAATCATCACCCTACGCAAAGTATGTCCGGTTTACGCTTTTTTTATTCCTTTCCTTGCTCCCTTCACCGTAAACCTGTCGCGTTCCCTAATAAAATGGTGTTGATTTTGCTATTACACAGCTTGCTTCTCCAACCATTCTTTCACTTCTCCCGCTTCTTTATCGTATTGAATGATGACCCTGCCCTCTCGATCATTTTTAGTTTTGGAAGAAAACTCGATATAGACGTAAGGACCTTCTTGCTTCATTAAGGAATATCGCACCACACCATTGGGATATGATATTTCCCCCTGGATGATTTTCGGAATCTCTTCGCCCCACTCTGCCGTCACATCCTTGATGGCTAGATGGACAAGATGGTCGGCCACAAGCGACTCTTCCACTTCTTTATAAAACTTTTTATCAATGATAAACTGGTCGATCATTAGTATCGTGAACATAATGAAAACACTCGCCACAATCATGACCATCGGGAAAACGACTCCTTTTTGATTATTCATCAATTTTCGTACCATTCCTAAAGAAAGGATGAAATCTTCGACTGAAAGTAGTCCCTGCTTTATCCGTTATATTTATAACAATGACACTGCCATCCTTATTGACCTGGAATTCCGAAATGTTCTGCAAGATGACCTCATGCCCCATACCATCCACTCGTCTTCGGACCTTATCTTCATATTGTTCCAGCGATGCTAATTGTTCACCTGAAAGCAAATATAATTTATTTCCCATTACATCTTGTGCTTTGGAACTCCGGACCTCCTGCTTCATTTGCATGGTAAAGACCTCCCACTCCTTAGGATGCAATTTATCAACGGACCTCATCTGGGTGTGAATGATCGAGAAGAGCTGCAGAACAAAAAGCGACGTCGTCATTAAAATCAATAAAGAAAAAAGCAATTCGATCATCGTAAAGCCATCATTTTTTCGCAGCATCACAAATGGATTCCCAATTACCCGTTTCATGTTCATAGCGTACACACCCTTCAATCATTCCCGGGAAATCCCCATGGTCCTTCCAAAATAATTCAAAGCTTCTTTTTTTGTAAATGATCTCCTGACCAACTGCTTGAATCTCCCCATCCATGAACGCCGTCAATCTTTCATATAATATATGGTGGGCTTCGGTCCTTACGGGAATATCTTTCCGCTGCGTCAATATCTCTTCAAGAATTGGTAAAATGGCAAGGGCCAGTAATATACAAATAGAAAATGCCGCCATCAGCTCAAGATAGACGTACCCTTTACAATTTCTCAATCCGGAACCTCCCTTTACCGATATTGAGGACCAGCTTGTACTTTCCCTTTGAGGTATCAATCATAATCGTTCCGGCTTTGGATGCATTTCCATATTGATTAAAATGAAATCTGAACCCCAAAGTGCCGCTTAAAAACTGGATATCCTCTGGTATGCTTCTCTCTAAAACGATTCCCTCCTTATAAGACGAAACGGTATAAATCTTTTCGGTATTATCAATATGGAGGTAAATCAAGCTCTTATGACTGATGGCATACTGTTGAGCATAGAAAAGATCCTCATGAAATTGTGAAAGAAAAAGCCTATTTTCCATTCCTTTAGTGAAGCTGGGATATAGATTAGGACCGATGGAAATTAGGAGTACAAAAATAGCGAGGACAATAAGGGTTTCAGATAGTGTATACCCACCATCGGAATGCCGTATATTCACTTCTCTCCTACTCAACGACCGTTATCTTTCCTTTACTATCCAAACTAATTTCATCCCCATTAGGGCATGATGTCTGTTTGAGATAGCCTTGACTTTCCAATTCACCGATACTTTCGGGCAGTTTAGCATTATCGATTTCATAGGCCTGCACCTGTGCTTGGGCCATCTTAACGAAAGCTTCACATCCTTTAGACTGGATTGTGGATTGGTTTTTCGTGATATTGGGGATTGTTATAATCAAAAGGATGGATATCACCAGTAAAACAATAAGCATTTCTATTAGGGTAAAACCACGTTCATTCATCACTTTCTTCAACATATCATCATGCTCCTAAAAGCATCTGAATACAGATGACCTTCGGGCATTTTCACCTCCGGAATACAAAAATGAAATCCTATAAACCTTCGAGCAGTGAGAACATCGGCAGCAAAACCGCCAAATAAATGGACACGATCAAAAGACCTATCAGTGAAAACATTAGAGGCTGAATGATTTTCAAGATTGCATTCATTCTCTCTTCAATTTTCTCCAGTATAAAACGACTGTAATGAAGTAACTCGGCATCAAGTCTGCCGTATTTTTGACCATTTGCAGCGACCACCGGTAAATTCCCATCAAAATATGGGAGCTCCCGAAATATCATTTCAAGTGATCTGCCCTCGATCAGATCATCCTTGATGATATTGCAAAGTTTTTGGTAAAAAGGCTGCTGTTGATTTATCGAGAATAATTTGATGCTATCGTTAATCGATAGTCCTCCGGAAAGCAAGCCACTGAATTGGCTTGCAAAAAAATAAGTTTCGTATAATTTGATGAACGTCCCGAATATCGGAATTCCCATCAAAATCCTTCGCTGCCTTAATGGGCATAATCCATTGAACCAAAATCGTTTGAGTGCATACAAGAATAGGAGCAATCCGAGTAGTAAGAAGGGTAGTGCTGGAAGAATGAACGTGGAGGCTGACATTAATCTTAAGAGAATATGCTGATCGACATCCATCGTGAAATAGATGGTCTGGAATTGGGGAAGGAGAACACTCTGAAGAATATAAAAAACGATGCTTACAAAAAAGACTAAGAATACGGGATACACCATTAACTTTTTTACTTTATCCATATCCTCGATTCTTTTCTTCCAATATCGCCCCCCTTCTTTCAACGCCCGTTCCAGGTCGCCATATTGTTCTCCATAAAATATATAACTTACAAGCTGCGGATGAAAATTAAGATGGGTCAGCACCATGTGCAACGGGTAGCCGTTCCTTAAATCGGCTATAGCCTGAGTGAAGTCTTCCGCTTTCTTCTTTGATTCCTGAAACTCAAGAAAATGTAAAGCTTCCGCCAAAGGATAACCATGATTCAATAATTCACCTAGCTTCGAAATAAAGACCGCCTGCTCTTTTACCTTCCATTTACTTTTTGGTTTCATGGTAGACCAGCCGTTCATATTCCTGAGATCCCACATAGCCCATCGCAACCGCTTTTCCGATTTCATCCTTTAATTGGCGGTAGCTGACCGTTGCCTTACCTTTTTCATCTCCCATTATCCGGAGAACTTCAGCCAGACTTTTTCCATATAGCAATTCATATACACTTGCCCTTTTATTCCTTGCAGTCATTTTGCAAGCTAAAGCACAGTCCCCTTTACACGGAAGACATCGCAATTCAACCAGCCGCTGCGCTGTCACGCCAATCAAAGTCTGTTCAACCTCAAGTAAGCTGACACCAAATTCCAGTAATCTCGAGATGGCGCCCTGGGCGTCCCTCGTATGCATGGTCGTTAGTATCAAATGACCGGTTAATGCGGCACGGACTGCGATTTTGGCAGTTTCTGCATCCCTGACTTCCCCAACCATGATCACGTCCGGGTCATGCCTCAGAACAGCTTTTAGGCCGACTGAATACGTAATGCCCGCCTTTTCATTGATTTGGACTTGCAATACCTTTTCGGATACATTTTCAATGGGATCTTCAAGTGTAATGATATTTCGATTGATCATCTCATGGGCGTGGTGAAGCAGGGAATATAGTGTCGTGGTTTTCCCACTTCCGGTCGGGCCGGTAAATATGAGCATGCCATGGGAATGCTTCAGGAGTGCAATCAATTTTTGAACGGTGTTTGGAAATAAGGATAACTGTTCTAGAGGAAGGATATTCTGTTGGGGTATTAAGCGGATGACCAAACTTTCGAGATGGGCAGTGGGTAAAGTGGAAAGGCGGAGTCCGACCACCTGGTTAGCCAAATTGATGGTGATGGCACCACTCTGGGGCCTCCTTTTCTCCCCTATATCCATCGAGGCAAGGAACTTCAAATGAGCGATCAGCCTTTCAGCTTCAAAGAATGATAATGTTTCCTGGGGAACAAGCTTATTGTCTATCCTGAATTGGATGTGAGGCCCCTCTCCGCGAAAAAAAATGTGGATATCCGATGCCGATTCCACGATGGCACGGGTTAGTATTTTTTCTGCGGTCTTTTCAATCGATATCAATTCATTCATCACCTCCTATGTTTCTTGTTGTATTGATTCGACAATCCACGACAAATTCCTGCTTCAGAATAAAAAAAATTCCCGAAAAAAATTCGAGAATCATCTCACATGCTCATTTTCAAATCAAGTCTCCGGGAAACCAAATTTCTTAATGCATCTACATTATGGCCAATCACCAGTTTTTCCCCGTCTATGAGAATGGGCCTTCTTAATAACTTCGGTTCTTTTGTTAATAATTGGATGACATCAGAAAGCATCATTTCGTCAATATTAACTTGTAAGTCTTTGTAAGCTTCACTTCTTGTCGCCAAGACTTCATCAAGTCCCTCCGATGTCAATTCAAGAATTCTTTTTAACTCTGCTACAGTTGGAGTCTCTCTGAATAAATGTCGCTCATCGAAGGATACTTGATTGGCGCTTAACCATTTTTTGGTTTTGCGGCAAGATGTACAGCTTGGATACGAAAAGAAAGTTAACTGTGCCATACTAATCACTCCCCGTTCACATTTTGTATACATTTATAGTTTATATAACCATTGTACAATGTTTGTATAATTAATGTATATATATTTGCTTTATAAAACCGTTTTAAATGTGAACGTTTTTTAAACTAAAGAGTGTTTGCCCTTTCCCTTATTCCATTTTTTTCTGCCTGCTTTATAATGGACATAGGTAAACTATGGAATAGCAGGAGGGTGTAATGGAACAAACGTTAAAAATAACAAACGTGTTAGCTGATCCCACCAGATATTATATATATCAGCATATAGTGAACAACCATGGTGATGTATCGGTACAGGAAATCGCCGATTCATTCAACATCCATCCAAATGTTGCCCGTCTACATTTGTCAAAACTTGAGGATATCGATATGTTGACCTCGATTTCCCGAAAGACCGGGAAAGGCGGCCGCCCAAGCAGACTTTATCGATTATCTGACAAAGTCATACAGCTTCATTTTCCATATAGGAACTATCAGCTGCTTGCAAAGATTGCCGTCCAGTCGATGATGACATTAGGGGAACAAGGAAAACAGGCTCTTTATGAAACGGGAAAAGTATTCGGGGAGGAATTGATCAATCAGCAACTAGCCCTGAACTCGACATCGATCGATCGGCTTGCTTTTGCGGAAAAAGTCAACATGCTTAAAAATGCGGCTACCATTGCAGGGTTATCTCCTGAAATACAAGCAAGCGAAGAAGAAAATAAAATATCCTTCCGTATCTTCAATTGCCCGTTTAAGGAAGTTACTGAAGTCGAGCCAGGAACAATCTGCTCCATGCATAATTCATTTCTAAAAGGTATGTTCGAAGCCTTGTTTGAGAATGTCACTATTGTGGAAATAGAAAATATGATGTCCAATTGTGCAGCATGCTCATACCAGGCTTCGGTTCTCACATAGAAACAAAAGGCATCCTTTACATTACCTTACAATTTCATTTATAATTATTTAGAATGTACACGACTAGACATAAGGAGGGATTCGGATGGAACGCATGTTCAGAGTATGTGGATTTTGGACAGGAATTATGGCCATTTTCTTTTATCTTGGCCATATGCATCAAACGTCTTTGCTTTTCTTTGCACAAACGATCTTTTTTGTACTTTTAAGTTATTTGAAATTATCCGAGCGCATGTATATCTATGTTTTCGGCGCCTATCTTACCGTTTTCTTTGCAGGATTTTCCTACTGGAGCGTATTTATGATGACTCCGGGTGCTGCGCATTAAGAACAAGCAATATTACATAACCCATGAATTTGGATTCATGGGTTTTTACTTGTCACCATTCAGGAAAGATCCTTACATCATCTGCTAAATTCTTAGATTGAAGCAACACTTTGAAATGTTCACTAAATCCCCCAGGAACGATTAGCCCCCGGATTGCCCGATTACGCTTTGCCGTTTTCGAGAATGGATCAGTTCCTTGATGGTCCTTCAATTCCTCTAGTATCCCTGCTTTAAGCAAGAATTCATTTTGAAGAAAAAGCCCTCGATTGGAAAGATCCTTTCTTTTTCCAATCTCGATTAATGTGTCAAAATGGATATGTGTCGTCAGATCCATCTCACCAGGATACATAAGTGCATCTTTAATCATTTGATGCCTATGATAGCCCCTCAAGCTCCCTTGAAGATGAGCTGGCTCCTTCCATTCCCTATCGGTATAGCCATAATCAATTGTAAGGAGAATACCCGATTC
Source organism: Peribacillus sp. YIM B13477 (assembly GCF_042787955.1). Taxonomy (NCBI): domain Bacteria; kingdom Bacillati; phylum Bacillota; class Bacilli; order Caryophanales; family Bacillaceae; genus Peribacillus; species Peribacillus sp. YIM B13477. The sequence goes on along the minus strand of NZ_JBHZPD010000001.1, from coordinate 323,167 downwards.
AATACAGGAAACGATCTTCTCATATTCACGGATCATGTTTAGCGGAACTTCGTATCGTTGTTTTTCATTTAAGGTGATTTTTCGTTCAGTAAGGTAAAAAAGAATGTCAGGGTTGTCCAAAGGTTCTCTCTCTTCTATCAAATCGCCTTCCTTTTCAGTGACGAATACCTCTACCAAGGCTCCCTTATACTTTTCAATGACATACACAGGCAACGCGTCGAAAAGTTCGTTTGAAAAGACGATTCCTTTTACATTCGTCCATTTTTCTAAACTGGCAGCAGAAACTGCCTGTTTGAATATCCCTAAACGTTCGTGCTGAACCTTTCTATGAAATGGACTGCCATCCACAAGAATATAAGTCAAAGAGTCCCATATCTGCGGTTCCGTTTCTTTTATGTAAACGAGGATGTCATACGCCAGTTTACCGTCCCCTGCGCCAACCTCGATGATTCTTGGTGAAACTCCGCATCTTTTTATCAAATATACGAACCATCTCGCCAGTGATCTCCCAAATGCATCCCCAACATTGCCGGACGTATAAAAATCCCCTCTTGGGCCAATCTTCTCTTTTGCGCGTGCATAGTAGCCTATATTTGGAGTATATAAAACAGCATCCATATAGTCATTATAGGAGATTCTTTTTTGCGGGCTTCCTGCAATCAATTCCTTTAAATGATTTTTCAACACAATAGCCTCCGTCTCCATGATTTTCCACCTAACATAGTAAATAAGTTTTTTTAACGACATTCATACATGAAAACAAATTTAAAGTTCACAAAATGTTCAAATTTTTATCTCGCAGTTATAACAGTGCATCCACTAAATGAATTTAATAATAGGCATCTTACTTCAGAGGAGGTTCAAAAACATTGGGGTAGACCCTGTTTTTTTATATTCAGTATAGTTCCGGATTTGAACCATTTCAATATTTTTACATAATTAAGAACTTAAAAAACAGGTGCCATTGCGGCACCTGTATAAGTAATTATCTCAAAAAGGGATTAGTATTCTTTTCATCCAGAATCGTCGTGACAGGGCCATGACCTGGAAAAACGATAGCATCATCAGAAAGTGTCAGCAGCTTCGTTTCAATGCTATTTAAGAGCACTGACTCGCTTCCGCCTATTAAATCGGTTCTGCCAACGCTTCCTTGGAACAAGACGTCCCCAGAAAAGAGGAGACGTTCGTCCTTCACATAATACGAAACGCTCCCTGGTGAGTGTCCAGGGGTTTCGAATACTTCGAAAGTGAATCCTCCAATCGTAAGCTCTTGCTCATTTGCCAAGATGTGATCGGCAGGCTTCATTCGCATTGGATTTTCAGGGAACCAGTTTTGAGAACCATTCAATGCTGGATCAAGTAGCCACTTGGCCTCTTTTTCATGAATATATGCAGGGATTCCATAATGATCCCGAATAGCATCCAGAGCACCGATATGGTCAAAATGTGCATGTGTCAATAAAATCGCTAAAGGCTTTAAATTTTTTGTTTGTATGTACTGTATAATTTTCTGTGGCTCTTCACCCGGATCGAAAATGATGCAATCCTGTCCATCGGAAACTACATAACAATTCGTTTGCAGCGGGCCTAGAGGAATTTGTGTCCATTTCATTTCCATCAACTCCATTATGATTTTCTATCCTTATCTTACACTAATTAAGCTGCTAATGTTAATTCAGTTTTCTCATGTCATAGAAGTGTCACCTATTAAGCCTCGACAAATAATTGAAAAAATATTAAGATATTAACAAATGCAATCTTTTCTACATATTTTTGGTAGTTGCCTTATTCTCTGGGTATATTATTAGGGATTAGGTATTCATTATGAAAAAAGGGGGTTTTGACATGATATTAATGGTTGTTTTCGGACTTGTGGCTATATTAGGAGTAGCAGCTGTGTTTACCTCATTAAAAAAGAGAAACTTCTTAGGATTCATTTTTGCAGCCGGCAGTGCGGTCGTGTTTGGCTGGTTCACTGTCATGACTGTCATCAACAGCGGTTTTCCTGTTGCCCATTGAAGAAAAAAGCTCGCCATCCGGCGAGCTTTTGTTTTAGGTTATCATGTTTGTTTGAACAATCTTTTTATTTGATGGGTTTTCATATCAATGATTTTCTCAAATTGATATCCATATAAGCAGAAGTTGCCATCAAGCGAACAGCTTAATGGTTCATTTTCCATGTCCTTCATCAATTCTTCTTGTGTGCCTTTTTCCCAATTTAATTTAGTTAAGGTAAACCTTCCCTCATATTGGTCCGCATCTTTTGATTCATTAGGAATAAACGTTATGAATTCCTTGTTTTTTTCAATGAAATCATAGGATGGAATGACCCAATCTGAAAAGCTTTTCAATAGTGGCACGGAAAAAGAGTGGATCGGCTTGTTTGTTGGATCATAAAATGCATATGTACCCCGATCTTGTTTTTCTGTCTCCACTTGAATCGTCATCAGCGCTTGCTTCATTTTTTTAAAGTGAATGACATCGAGCATAAGGCTGTCTGCCCCATCCCCATGCAGCGCTTTTCTTTCTAGGGGAGCCGTCAAAGAAGGTTCTTCTTTGTCCCAATCCAAAAACATCAAGTCATTTTCACTTGCCCATTGAGCAAAGGGCTGTGGAAAGTCCAGGGTTTCCATAGTTTGTTCATCTGGATTCAATACATAACTGCTGTATGTCCAATCTTCATAAAAACTCGATACAAACAACCGGCCATCTTTAAATGAATTCCACTCATAAGCTAATTCATAGGCTGGGATTGCCACGGAATACAGTGGATTCCCCGTTTTATCGAGTATTGTGATTGATGCTTTATCCGAAGAGGTAAAAGACGACAACAAAATATGCGTACCAGACGGACTGATCGATACTTCAGAAAACGCTAAAGCCGGCTGATAGAAAACGGAAGTTTCATTCGTTTCCAAATTCCATTCCATCAACTGGGATAATTCATTACCATCCCGCTTCACAGAATATAAAATGGTTTTCGAATCCAGCCATCCAAAAATGGCTTCGATTTTTTCCGTTTCTGCGGTCGGGACCTTTAAATTGCTTACTGAAGTTTCCTGGTTAGATTGGGAGTGTTCTTTTTCCGTATCATTTACGGGTTTACTAAGGTCCTTGGAAGGCTCACAAGCCGAGATAAGAAGGATAGTGGAGATAAATAATGGGACGAAACACAACATCTTACAAATGGAAAGCCGCATACAAAGTGCTGCTTTGGATACTTTAATCTCCACACACCTCCCACTTCAAAACTAAAACGCCTGGCATATGTGAGCGAGACATTAGAAAGAGAGTAAGGATTAACCAATCGAATCCTTACTCTCTTTCATTATAAAGTAAAAAAGAGAAAATGTGGCGGATAATGATCTTATATTTTTTTGGAAGTATATTCATTAGGGGGATGCATCACATATATAGGCCTGCCATCAAAATCTTGACGGAATCTTCATATATACCAGGCAAATGGGATAGCGGAAGCGGATTGATGCCCTTTCCCAGTTCGATTGTGAATCCCCCGCGTTTGAATTCCTGAATGAACCAATCTTTATACCCAGCATGGCTGTCAACGTATTTTACGGCCCGATATCCGCTGCGCTCCTCAAACTCCCTCGCAACATTCGCTGCCTGTTCAGGTTCATGTCCCTCATATCCCCAATAGAATTCTTTTCCCTGGGTGTGAAGTGCAAGCACTCGTTCAAAATTCCGTCTTACTGCCAGCTCCTTCATGGCCAATGCTTCTGGTTCTGATAACGCGGTTTCTCCTGGAAAATCCCTCGGTGCAGGGGCTTTTGGAATCTTTCTGCGCTTTTCAACCTCCCAGTTAGCAGGATATTGGTTATTCAGGTCTACACCGCGGATATTGGCTTTCCAAGCATAAAAAGCAGGATTGCCATTATTTATTTTTAAAACATCAACCTTCCCCTCTGCCGCCTCCTCCCCCTTTAGGACAAGGTCGACTCCATCCGGATTCACCATTGGAACGATCGATATGGACATATCCCGGTAGTACGGCATACAATCCATTCCGCAAAGTGTACGATCATTCGTTACTGCCAGCAGAAAATCATTCAGCCATTTCATCAGAACCGACGTAGTGATCCATTCATTAGCGTGGAATGAACCGTTATAATGTATGATCTTTTCACCTTGACCGATTCTTACCTCAAGGAGTTCTTTTCCCAACACACTCTTTCCGACCGACTCAACCTTAATAAAGGGGTAATGACAAGATAGAACATCAAGATCGTCAAGAAGTGATTGATATTCGTAGGGCTTGTCGGTGACAATCACGGGATTCATCACCCGGACGGGTACGGAAAAAGGCTTTTGTCCATCTTGATTCAATAATACTATCCCATCGATTGGCAGGTGATATTGTAAAGCGATTTCGGCAAAATCGATATCTAACCGGGATTCTTGCTGAACAATGTATCCAGGTATCTGTACTTCGATGCCATTTGGCAAAACTCCGCCAGTAATGGCCGGATTGGCATCCTCAATCAAAACCCGGGGAATTTGGAACAATTGACTGTAATATGCCAAATCATCCCCGCTTCTGCTCACAACTTTCATTCAGCATCCGCCCCTTTCATCGTTTTATCTTTATGAAGGGAAAAACAGAAAGATGTTCAGGAAGTCTCTTGTTTCATAATTGTAAGGAATACTGATTTCCCTGAAAAAGCGAAAAAACCTGGATTGCGCCAGGTTTCCTTTTTCAAGGCTGCTCATAAAATCGGAGCAAATCCCCGTAAATGATTTTGTCGGAGTAATCAAGCTCCTGCTTTGCCTTTTCCAAATACTTCTCGCATGGATCCTTTGCAGTCGCCGCCCCGGTGTTTTTTTCATAGCAGGTATCCATCGTATAGAGGTAATCCTTCGTGATGAAACTGCTATCGCGCAAAACGGTGAATTCTAATTTCTCTTCTGAAAATAGATCTTTGCCGAATTCAATATAATCATCATTTTCAATTCCCAATAAATGAAGGAGAGTCGGCCTTACATCAATTTGGCCGGAAACGGTGGAAATCGTTTTTCCCTTCTGCCCGGGGACATGTATGATGAGCGGGACACGCTGAAGCTGGATCGATTCGAAAGGCGTAATTTCCTTCCCAAGGAACTGGCTCATGGCAGCGTTGTGATTTTCAGAAATTCCATAATGGTCTCCGTATAGAACAATGATGGAATCCTCATATAATCCATTACGTTTCAAATCGCCGATAAACTGCTCCAAGGATTCGTCGGTATAACGTACGGTCGGAAAATACTGATTCAATGTTTTGGAATTAGAATCGTAAGGTTCCAATGTCCGGTCTTCTTCATTCAAAGTGAATGGAAAATGGTTGGTTAACGTTATGAACTTGGCATAAAAAGGTTCAGGCATCCTCTTCAAGTGAGAAATTGATTGTTTGAAGAACGATTTATCATTCAAACCCCAATTGATGGAATTCCCTTCAGACACTTTGTATTCATCACTATCATAAAACCGTTGGTACCCAAGAGAATCGTACATTATGTCACGATTCCAAAAGCTTTTATTATTGGCATGCAAGGAAGCCGTATAGTAACCTTTTTCCGTTAAGATTTCAGGTGTGGCTTTGTATTCATTTTGGGCATGAGTGAAAAATACTGCACCTCTACCTAAAGGATAGAGGGAATTCTCAATAATGAATTCTGAATCGGATGTTTTCCCCTGGCCGGTTTGGTGATAAAAGTTATTGAAATAATAGCTATCTTTAATGAATTGGTTCAGAAAAGGAGTGATTTCTTCCCCGTTGACAGTTTTATTGATGACAAAGCTTTGAGTGGATTCCAATGATATAAGAATCACATTTTTGCCTTTTGCCAGACCATAAAGTTCATCATTAACTTCTTTTTGATTGGCACGGACATAATTTTCAATTTCCGACAATTCACTGCCATCAGCAAGTGCACGTTGAGCTGATGATTTCGTCTGTAATATTGCATCATAGAGGTGATAATGGTACGTACCGATATTCTTAACGAGGATTTCGCGGTCAAACGTTCTTGTCAGGAGTTCAGGACGCGCCGCTTCCGCTAAAGCTAAGTTAAAAAATGTCACTCCTAAAGCCATTAACAAAAAGAATTTACGGTCCTGGGGATTGTATCGACTTTCATGGAATGTTTTTGGTTTGTATTTCAGCAGAAGCATCAAGAACAGAATATCGGCAAAATACAATAGATCACTCGGATTGATCAATTCATGTACACTGCTTCCAAGGTCGTTCATATTGCTCGTTTGAAAAAGAACGGGAATGGTTAAAAAATCATTGAAAAAGCGAAAAAAAACAAGATTGGCAAAGAGGACGAAGGTGATGAAAAAACTCATGATCAATAAGTATGCAGTCCGTCTATTTTCTTTTAAAAATAGATTCACGCCAAGTGTAAGTAAAAGGAAACTGACAGGATTGATGAATAGTATGAACTCCTGGATCCAATTATCAATATCTATCTCAAAACTTGTTTTATAGGCGATATATGTTTTAAGCCAAAGTGAAATCAATACGACCCAAAACAATGAATATCCCTGTTTTTTGAAGACCCTTTTCAATCTGGTCCCTCCTCATCGAAAAAGCGCTGGATCTGCGATCCAGAGCCTCAATAATGGGTCATGTTTCTCCCCCTCAAAAAGGGGGAACTATCTTTGAAGATTCCATCTTTTTTTCTTAAAACCCAGATTGCCAGAGGACAGTATGGGATCACGTATTCATTTGGCTTTTAATGAGCCAGGCTGCACCTATTACCCCTGCATCATTGCCTAGAGTGGCCAGGCTGATTTTCGTTGATTTACTAACCCGTTTGAATGCATACTTTCCGAATGCAGAACGGACAGTATCAAGCAAAATGTCTCCCGCTTGTGAAACGCCGCCGCCAATGACGATTTTATCTGGATTCATGACATTCCCAACATGTGATAGTGCCAGCCCCAAGTAATTGCCTACCTTATCCACCACAGCTTTGGACAAGGGATCACCTGCTGCGGCGCATTGGAATAACAGTTTGGAAGTAACCGTATTCCCCTCTTCTACTTTCTGCTGAAGCAATGACTTTTCATCGGCGGCATTCAAGGCTTCTAAAGCCATACGGACGATTCCCGTTGCCGAAGCAACCGTTTCCAAACAACCAGTCTTGCCGCAATTGCATGGTGCCCCTCCGTCCGTTACGACCGTTATATGGCCTACTTCCCCAGCAGCTCCACTGGTACCATGGACGATTTGGCCATTATGGATGATTCCGCCTCCTACACCCGTTCCCAAAGTGACACAAACGAGGTCTTTGGCTCCATTACCGGCACCTTTCCACATTTCTCCCAAAGCTGCCATATTGGCATCATTATCGATCACAGCTGGAAGAGCTGTCTCCACCTCCAATAAATCTTTTAAAGGATAGTCCTTCCAGCCAAGATTGACGGCTTCATATATGGAACCGTTAACAAATTTCACAGGACCGGGAGCACCCATCCCTATCCCTACTATCTTACTCTTCGGTTCATTAAGTTCCACGAGCTTCGCATCAATTGCTTTGGCTATGTTAATCGTGATGTATTTTCCCTTTTCGGAGATGTCCGTGCTGATTTCCCACTTATGAATGATCTCGCCGTATAAATTGATTAAAGCCAGTTTGGTAGTTGTACCGCCTAAATCCACACCCATCAGCCACTTTTCCATCATTCTCACCTTTTTTATCAATTTTTTTTCTGTTTTTCCCTTTCAAGAGACAATTGCTGCCTGATTAAAAGAATCGCCATTTGATAATCTTCCGTATCCATCATCTGCATACGGTGGAGTTCCCTTATTTCGGTCTCCATCAGTTCAAGCTCGGCTAAGCGATCGCCAATATAGATAAATGTACCAAATCTTTTCAAGTATTGTTGAAGATCATAATATGTTTTCATAGTAAACCTCTTTACTCTTTTCTTTAGGAAAGTATATCGAATCAGCACCTCTGTAACAAGCACCCATTTCCTCTTTTGATAATTTCCCCATCCCCCTCATACATGTCCAACTGTATTCATATGATGAAATATCAAGAATGTGGACTCCTTTGATTTGATTTAACAGCTTAATGTTTTTAAACCATTCATCACGCGTGAAAACGGAGGGGAAAAATGAAAGTACAATTGAAGTATACCGTCTTTTTGGTTTTAACCACCATTTTTGTCATCCTTTATTTATCAAATCATAAACGGACAGAGGAAACCATCATTTTTTTTCCCATCGATTCCTCGCTCCATTTTGAACATGCTTCCACCAACCTGACACCTAAAGGTACCGGGGATTCCACCTATACCATCACTTGGAGGGTGGATTCTACGTTGGACCAGCCTGCTTACTTACGTCAGGACGTATCGCTTTTATACAAAAATGGAAAATTGGCAGGAGCTTTAAAAAATTGGCGCCAAAATAAACAAGAACTCTCTCAAAAAGCGAAATATAAAGAATCCGAGAGTGGGCGTTATGAAGCTGTAACGTTTCATTATGCCGAGGTTCATCCAAGTGACACCATTTTCACCAGTGCCCAGCAGCTCAGTAAAGATAAACTCTATACAGTAACGACACCGGTTTTTCAATTTTTCCACCGCCCCCTGTCAGAAGAACAGATTCAGTGGAAAAAAACGCTGGACGGCTTGACAGATCAAACGGTTCGAAATGGTTTGGAGAAAGCCGGGCAATCCTTTCAGGTTAATCTTGATCAGTACAATATCATTTCTTTAACAGATCTGCCTTCTAAGAAAAACCAATGGCTTGCTGCCTTCCCCCAATTCAAACGGGAAGAAATTGTGGGAAAACTATGGGAAGGACTATACAAAAATTATGTGTTGGGAGTAAAAAAGGAGGATGGCTCCACTGTGAGTCCACAAGGTAGCACCATCCCCCAATTGCTTATGGCGAAGAATCAAAGGGAAATACTTGTCTTGTTTACCCTGAAAGACGGTACTCCAATCATGCTGCGTCAAGAGTTATAGTTGCTTTTCGATTTCTTCCAGTAGTTTAGTGTATGACTTATTATCCGGGGCAAGCTCAATAGCCTTATCAGCTTGCTCTTTAGCTTGATCGAATGATTCGAGATTCATGTAGACCAAGGCAAGATTGTAATGGGCTTCATGCAAATCCGGATTACTTTCAATCGCCTTTTCATAATAACCCTTTGCTTTGTATATGTCCTTTTTATCAAAAGATAAATTTCCGAGCATAAAGAGCGATAGCGGTGCATCAGGATTTGACTCCACATATTTGAATAACATCTCTTCCGCCTTATCCTCTTCATCATCATCAATATACTTTTGGGCCAGCATTGCCATGGTATTATCATCGATAGCTGCACTTTCCTGATGATTGAATCCAAATTGCAGCAGGGAATAGGTCAGTATTACCGTCCCGACCAGAAAAGCCAGCTGCCGAAAGATATTCTTGGATTTTGGCAGATGGACCACTCCAGCAGCCAAGAACCCTCCGATCAAACCTCCGATATGCCCTGCATTGTCAATTCCCGAAACGGTGAAACCATATATTAAGTTAATGATGATCAACACGATCACCGATGAGCCCATCGAGCGCATGAATAATTTCGGATAGACGATGCCAAAGTACAGAAGTGCCCCAAAACAGCCAAAAATGGCCCCGCTCGCTCCTGCGGAAAGGTTCGGGGTCATGATGAAGCTGCCAAGGGTTCCAGCGAAACCAGCGAATATATAGATGAAAAGGAACCTGGCATTACCGTAAATCCTTTCAACTTCAGCACCAATCAAATACAGCGAAAATGTATTCATCAGTAAATGAATGAACCCAATATGGACGATCATCGGTGTAAAGAACCGCCACCATTCCCCTTGGATGATATAAGGGGAAAATTTAGCGCCAAACTCAATCAAAGTCTTGGAATTGGTGCTGCCCCCATTAAACTCCATCAAGATGAACACTGCTATTTGTACCGCCATGAATATATATGTAAAGAATGGCTTATTGGCATTTTGAAATACCTTCTGTTCGGCCTTAGCCTTTTTGACTGACTCCGAGATGGCATTCTTCTTTACTTCAAGAACCTTTTCCTCATCTATTTCATTTTCCTCAAGAACTTGAATTGAAAGTGGTTTTTTCAAAACATGTTCAAGGTTTTGCAACGAATCATGAAAGTTCTCACAAGTTAGAAGGAACGTGTTGACATTCGTTTTTTTAAAGGAGGCCACCCGTGAACTAAAGTCATGATCATCAACCGGGGCGAATTTACTAACATAGATACTTAATATGTTTATGGGCTTTTTGTATAATTTCCTTCTGATTCTTTCCCCATTCTGCAATGTTCGCTCGATATCGCGTTTCAGCCAATTAGCCCAATCCAAATCATGCCGGATGAGTCTTATGACTGGAAACTCCTTATTCTTATCGCTCTCAAGCCAAATCTCCTGATGGTTTTCCGTGACTGTGATCATTCGATAATCGTAATGGGCAGACAACTCCCTTATGGTTTCCCAAAAAAAATAATCCTCTTTAAATCCCAATGCCTTCCCCACTTTCCAATAAAACTTAAGCTTCTAAAATTCCTGTTCTTTAATTAAAACTATAGACGAAATCATGTAAAAAGTAAAAAAGGAGACTGTTTTCCCGCTCCTAAAAAATAAAAAAGGAACCCCTGTTCAGGTTCCCTTTTCAAGATGCCGGCATCCTCATTTGGTCTGAGTGAACATGCTTTGCATCATTTTATCCCTGAACATTGGCATATCCAAGGATTTAGTCACTAGAAATCTTCTCAGTATGCCGTTGGACAGCGCAACATTTATCAGGCGGTACCGGTTTTTGTAACCTGCATAAACAGCTAAACCAACCAAGAAGATCTGAATAATTAATCGAAGCATAACAATCCCTCCTATCAATAGTGTGATACAGGATAGGATTTTTATGAGCTAAAAGTGATAATTAATGAACTTCTTCTTAATGGGCGTACGTGCGTATAACCTTGGATGGGGTAATGAGTTTGCCCACCGCTAGATCATGTACCTCTATCGGGAGTTCATCCATTAATTGAAGCTCGTATGTAAGGGCCAATGTATCTCCTCGGTAATTAGATAGGAAACGGTCATAATAACCCCCTCCAAAGCCTAGGCGATACCCTTCCTTGGTAAAAGCAAGGCCGGGTACGATCAATGCGTCCAATTCCTCTTTGCTGGCCTTGGCTGTTTCAGCCACTGGTTCCAGCAATCCGTAATAAACAGACTCGAGCTGATTGAAGGACGAAATTTTTTTGAATTCCATTGTCTTTTTTTCGGGATCACATTTTGGTACAGCCACTACTTTTCCTTCGCTCCATGCTTGTTCGATGATCCGTACCGTTGGGACTTCAGGCGGAATGGAGATGGTGATGCCAATGGTATCAGCATTTTTCCATTCTTCCAATGCAAATAAGTTTTCAGCGATTCTGTTGGATAGTTCTTCATGTTCCTCTTTAGTCAGCTCCATTAAACGGGACCTAACTTCTTGACGGAGCTTATTCTTGTTTTCTCTCATCTCTTCCGACTCCTTTATTCTACTTCTATCATTATCTCATAATATTTGTCCATTTACGAAAATACGGTGTCGGAAATCGCCGAATCATTGGTGCATTCTGGTGAAAATATTTACTAAAGGAAAGAGAGAAAAAAAGGACTTAAAAAAATGCATAAAAAAACAACAGGAAAAATCCTGTTGCTTACTTTGTTTCACGGTGAGTCGTGCTGCGTTTTTCTCTTGAGCAGTATTTTTTAAGCTCAAGACGGTCTGGATTGTTACGTTTATTTTTTTTAGAAATATAGTTACGGTCTCCACATTCAGTGCAAGCTAATGTAATATTTACGCGCATTGTGTATTTCCCTCCAAACATATTGACATTTTCACATAGGACTTTTCTATAATATCATTATTCAATGCGAATTGCTAGTATGTTTTTCGGAAAATCCAACATAACTTTTTCGTATTCTTAATTGTTTACGTTTTGCATCGTCAGGAGGAGTTGATTATTTATAACTTTCGCTTCTTCTTTCGTTTCGGCATGAATGACCCAAGCCACAGCTTCCACACATTCTTTCGGTAAGATTTCCGTTTCTAGCGTAAACACACTGGTAACTTCCCCTTTAGCGAGCGGTGAATAAGCCAGGAGACCTTCTTTCAAAGATTTGAAGCATCCTTCTTGATAAAGGCTTCCCTTACCTTGGATGCAATATTGAGAGATGCTTTTTCCTTTCACCAATCCACCCAATAAGGCAATCGATTGAGGGGCTACATGTAAAATGGCCCGTTCATTCGGGCTGTAAAAAGCCACCGCCTGCCTTTCGAAAGCGTTTTCATAGTGAAAAAACACTTTTGGGCGCTTGGTCTCGAATGAGGTATTCCTGATCGTGAACTTCGAAAAGGTCACCTGCCCTTGGGTATACGTCTGTGAAAGTGTCCGGATCTCTCCATTAGGATGACTCATCATATCCTCCTCAGGATACCAATCAAAACTCTCATCCATCCATAATCCAGCCTTTAATCCCTTGCGAAATAATTCCTGGTTATCCTGTGGCATATACGCGAATAGCGAATTCATATAATCATCCCTTCCCCTTCTTTTATCTTTATATTACTTATCGTTAGGCGCTGACAGTGAAACTATCCACTTTAAATTCTGCACACCGTTTTCTTATAGGATCATTGATTTTTAATAATTCAAAATATTTCGTTTTTTTCGATTTATTCTATCCTTATGTTAGCACTGAATTGGCTGATGGACAATAAACACATTTTGTCGAATTTTATGTACGTTATCTTTCAAAGGTTTTTTTCCCATTTTCATGCCTAATTTTTTTCCATCAACGACGGTCACATCGCTTTTCGACAATATTTGAAAAAAAACAGACAATAAATGAAGTTTACTGCCTACTTCCGAAAATATAAAAATATGAAAATCCCCAATTTTTTTCGAATATGTGTAAACTATAAGCATATTGTCGAAAATTAACTTCTGAGGTGAAAACATGGAAACACTTATCGTCCTTCTTTTTTCATTAGCGACCGTCCTTCTCATCATTTCCTTTTTCGGTAAAGATAAAGTTCCCAAATTAGAAGAAGATTTAGAACAGATGACACTAACGTATATGCAGGATATCTACCAATTAAAGAAGAAGGTGAAGATTCTTGAAGAGGAATTCGTTATCCAGGACGACCCTGTTCCCTCTGTAAAGGATCAATCAACTGTCACTTCCAATGATATCGAACCCATACATGAGATTCTAAAAAGCCAGGTTCTATCTTTATATAGTCAAGGTCTCACTTTGGACCAGATCGCTAGACAATCCTCGTTAACGCGGGAACAAACCATTTCAGTGATCGAGCAGCAAAGATTGCGGGGTGAATGAACATGAAATAAAGCAAGACTGCAAGGTCTTTCCGCCGGCATCATTTTTTCAACAACAATCTTTGCTGCCCTATATTATGGCACCGGAAAGTTCGAAGGCACCACTCCCACTGCGGAGGAAACTAAGGAATTGCTCGTAAAGAAGGGATTCGTCGTTACACTTCCTACCGAGGAAGCTAAAAAGACCGTCCAACCGAAGGATCCGGATAAGGTTTTAATGGAGAAGGAAGCTTCAACCTATACAATTAAAGTGAAAACGAATATGACCACTGCCGAGATTGCCGATCTCCTTTCCAAGGAAAAAATCATCGATGATGCTGCTGAATTTGAAGCTTACATGAATGACCGGGATTTCTCGAAAAAAATACAAATCGGCGAGTTTGTCGTTACGAATAATATGACATATAGACAATTGGCCAATACATTGACACATTAATGAATAAGAGAGACTTTTAAATGGACTATGTCCGAGAAAAAGCCTCTCTTTTTTCAATTAGAATGGGGTCATTCATTCCTGCTGATATATCTTCCTCTTACAAGGAAGTAAATATTCTCTGCGATATTCGTTGTATGGTCCGCTGTCCTTTCCAAATATCGAGCAATTAGGGAAAGCTGCGTAACCTGCTGAAGGTTTTTTTCATCTGAAAGGCGTAGGAGACTTCGAATCATTTCTCCATAAAAGCGATCAACCTCATCATCCATTTCAATGATTTCTCTTGAAAGAACAACATCTTCCTTCTCAAATGCTTCTATTGAAAGTCGAATCATCTTTAATGTAATATCATGCATCTGCTTTAATGGTGTTAAAGGCAGAATAAATGGCTGGTCACCGATTCGGATCGCCGATTTGGCGATATTCACACCAAAGTCTGCCATCCTTTCAATATCCGAGGCGATTTTTATGGCAGCAATGATACGCCTCAAATCAATCGCAACCGGCTGTTGCTTAGCAATCAGTAAAATCGCAAAGTCATTTATTTCCTCTTCCAGTAAATCAGCTATTGTATCATCATCAATAACTTCAAGAGCCTCATCTACATTATTATTTTCCAGTGCGGCATATGATTTTGATATGGCACCTGAAGCTAAATTAGCCAACTTCACGATTTTCTCTTGCAGCTCTTTCAATTGAAGCTCGAAATTTTCACGAACGATCATTATCGCATCTCCTTTTCTCTTAACCGAAACGTCCGGTAATGTAATCTTCTGTTCTTTTATCATTCGGATTAGAGAAGATGGTATTTGTATCAGAATATTCGATGACTTCCCCATTTAAGAAGAAAGCTGTTCTATCAGAGATACGTGCTGCCTGCTGCATGTTATGGGTAACGATGATGATGCTGAAATCCTTTTTCAGTTCCTGGACCAATTCTTCTATTTTCAACGTGGATATCGGATCAAGGGCAGAAGTGGGTTCATCCATTAGAATGACATCTGGTTCGATTGCCAAACATCTGGCAATACAAAGACGCTGTTGCTGTCCACCTGAAAGTCCATATGCATTTTCATGCAGACGGTCTTTCACCTCATCCCAAATGGCTGCCCCTTTTAAACTCTTTTCGACTATCTCATCAAGAATTTTTTTATTTTTAATTCCATGGATCCTTGGTCCATATACAACATTTTCATAAATGGATTTAGGAAAGGGATTAGGCTTTTGGAAGACCATCCCCACCTGTGTCCTTAAATCTTCCACCTTATAGGACTGATCAAGGATATTCCTGTTCCTATATTTAATCTGTCCGGTCGTTTTCACATCCGGGACTAGTTCTATCATTCGGTTCAATGTTTTAATGTAGGTGGATTTCCCACATCCTGAAGGCCCTATGATGGCCGTCACTTCATTTTGGTGCATATCCAGATTAATATTTTTCAAAGCATGGTTTTCTCCATACCATAAATTAAGATTGGATGTTTCATACACCTTTTCCGACAAGGCAGCTGATCCGACATTATCGATTTCGATAGCCGGTGACTCTTTTTCTCTCGTTAAGGTCATATTCATGCTTCCTTCCTCCTATCAGTATCTTTTCTGGAATTTATTTCGAATTATAACCGCTATTGAATTCATGATTATTAACAGGATGAGTAAAACGATGATTCCCGCGGCAGCAACTTGCTGGAATTCCTCCTGCGGACGAGATGTCCAATTATAGATTTGCATTGGCAGCACTGTAAATGTATCCATGACCGTTTGAGGTAAAAAGGCGATGAACATTGGAATGCCAACCACCACCAATGGCGCCGTTTCACCGATTGCCCGTGACAAAGCAAGTATTCCTCCAGTTAAAATGCCAGGTATCGCAGCAGGCAGGACCACTTTCAAAATGGTTTGCCACTTTGTTGCACCCATTCCAAACGAAGCTTCCCTTAAATCACGAGGTACGGCACGTATGGCCTCCTGTGCAGCGACTATGATGACCGGGAGAACGAGTAGGCTCATGGTCAGGCCCGCTGCCAATATGGACCGGTCCAAGGCAAGAGCACGAACGAAAACCGTTAAGCCCAGTAGTCCAAATACAATTGACGGGACACCTGCCAGATTGGAAATATTCACTTTGATAAAAGTGGTGATCCAATTCTTCCTCGCATATTCCTCTAAATAAATGGCCGTTCCAACACCAAGCAGCAGGGAAACCGGGGCCACCACTACCATCAACCATATTGAACCGATCAGCGCTGCCTTTATACCAGCCTCTTCAGGTTTCCTGGAAGCGAAATTCTGAAGGAAATCCCCATTCAGACTACCAATTCCTTGAGTGAATATCCGATAAAATAAGATGGCCAATACGAGGAGGCCAACCAATGTTGCCAAGAAGAATAATCCTTTACAAATCGTGTTAACAGCAAGCCTAGCAGGCATTTTTTTTGCAACATGACTTTTGTTTATCAGTTTCATGACTTAATATTCCTCCCTGAACTTGCGAGAGATGAACTGCGCCAGTAAATTCATGACAAGCGTAAAGACGAACAGTGTCATTCCAACCGCATATATGCTGTAGTAAATCGTTGTCCCATACCCTGCATCCCCCGAACTGACCTGAACGATATAAGCGGTCATCGTTTGAATCGATGAAGTGACATCCATGCTCATATTTGGGGTCGAGCCACCGGCAACACTCACAATCATGGTTTCCCCGATCGCTCTGGATAAAGCAAGAACGATGGATGCCACAATTCCAGAAATGGCTGCTGGCAATACCACTTTAATGGTCGTTTCAAGTTTCGTTGCTCCTAAAGCATACGCACCTTCGCGAATCGACTTCGGCACTGATACCAGGGCATCTTCCGACAAAGAAGCTATCATCGGCATGATCATGATACCTACGACGATTCCAGGACTCAGGGCATTGAACATGTCAAGGGAAGGAAATAAATCCCGCAAAACCGGTGTTACAAAAGTTAAGGCAAAAAAGCCATAAACGATAGTAGGAATCCCAGCTAAAACTTCTAAAATCGGCTTGATGATTCTCCGTGTTTTCTCTGATGCATATTCACTCAAGAAAATGGCTGTTGCAAGTCCTACTGGAACTGCAACCACCGCTGCTATGACTGTTATCTTCAACGTTCCAACAATAAGGGGCATAATCCCATAGGAAGGTGCAGATGCAAATGGCAGCCATTTAGCTTCCGTAAAAAATTCGACGATGGATACTCTGTCAAAAAAGATGAATGTTTCAAATATAAGGGTCAAGATGATCCCGATTGTAGTAAAAACGGAAATTGCCGCCGTAAGGAACAAAAGTTTAGGCATGACTTTTTCCATATTGATTTTTTTCTTACTTTTCTTTTCCAGAATCATTTGCTGTACAGAATAGGTTTCTGTTTTTCTAAGTTCCAACTTGCATCCTCCATTTCAGACACGCAATATTTGGATTTACAAGCTGTTACCCCCGCCTTAATCGAGTCAAGGCGGGATTTCAATAGCCTGTAATATCGTTTATTTTTCCAATTCTTTTAATTTATCAAGATCTTTCTGGTACTCTTCTTCCGGCAGGCTGATATAACCCACTTCTTCTGCAAGCTCTCCTGCATTTTCAATGACGAATTGAGTATAATCTGCAACTTGTTCTTTTTCAGCTACCGACTTATTAGCTACATATGTGTAAAGTGGACGTGACAATGGTGCATACTCCCCACTTTTAATCGTTTCATGCGTTGGCTCTACAGCACCTTTGCCGTTGTCGATGGAAATGATCTTTAACTTATCTTTATTTTCAGAGTAGTAGGCATAACCGAAGAATCCAATCGCATTTTTATCACCTTCTACACCTTGTACAAGAACGTTATCGTCTTCTGAAAGCGTAGCATTTTCCACCATTGGTTTTTCTTCAAGGATCACTTCATTGAAATAATCATATGTTCCTGAATCTGTTCCCGGAGAGTAGAATTTAATTTCTTCGTTCGGCCATTCAGGACGTATATCAGACCATTTCTTCACCTTTCCATTATTATCAATCCACAATTTTTGAAGTTCTTCAACTGTTAGTGAATCGATGAAATCATTATCTTTATTGGCAACGATTGAAATACCGTCAAATGCCAGTTTCAATTCTGTATATTCAACACCCTTTTCATCAAGTAAGGCACTTTCTTCTTCTTTCACCGGGCGCGATGCATTGGCTAGGTCCGTATCACCAGCGATGAATTTCTTGAATCCCCCACCTGTTCCTGACGCTCCCACTGAAACCTTCACATCAGGCTGTGTAGCCATATATTCTTCCGCAACTGCCTCCATGATCGGAAAGACCGTTGAAGAACCATCCGTAATAACTTCTCCCTTGAGTTGATCTGAAGCCGCTTCATTTCCTTTACCGCTGTTTGAAGTATCATTAGATCCACATCCAGCTGCCACTGCGATTACTCCACCCATTACTGCGGTCATAGCCATAAATTTGAAACGTCTCATTTGTAAATCCCCCTAAGAATTTTATATGAATATTTTGTCCTACTCTCATATCATACTTTCAGACTGTAAATTCCGTTTAAAGCATTTGTAAATATTCAGTAAATAATTGTGTACTTATTGTAAAGATGTAAGAACAGTGCTGATCCCTTTCTTAAAATGCAAAAAAAACACGTTTCCGGTTTTACCCAAAAACGTGTTTTTAACCTTTTATTATTCATTTTCCTGGCTTTTTCTAACTTCAGCCTGGTCCTTTTGAACGTCTTTACCATTCTCCACCTTCAAATCGGTCGAGGTTTCGGTATTTTCCTTCTTAGCCCGTTCTTTTTTCAGTTTGAAATAGGTATCCATGATTTCTTCACCTATCTCTTTACTCATGCTATGGCCTGAATGTCCTTGGTATGCCCACGGCACAACGACCGCAAAAGCGACCTCAGGATTTTTGGCTGGGGCATAGCCAACAAGCGTGATGTTCATCGTTTCTTGGGGCTCGCTATAATTCATCCGGTTCGGGCCGTCATAGAATGCTTCCGCCGTCCCAGTTTTAGCTGCCACTGTATACGATTTTTTCCCAAAATAGGTATAGGCCGTTCCGCCTTGTTCCATCGCAACTTTCTCGAAACCGCTCTGAACACGTTCAATCCATGCGTCCTTCATATCAAGACGATTAAGGACAGTCGGTGAAATGTCTTCGGCAACAGGTCCCAATTCCTCATTATTATCAACCGGATCGCGGATTTCCTTAACCATATGCGGCTTCATGCGGTTACCGCCATTCGCAATCGCTGAAACATATTGCACGAGCTGCATTGGTGTGTACGTATCATATTGTCCGATAGCAAGGTCAAGCAGCTTACCTGGAGATGTTTCGGAACCTTTGAATCCGCTCATTTCATTAGGAAGATCAATTCCCGTGCGGACACCCAAGCCAAACTGGGCAAATGAATTCCTCATGGTTGAAAACGCGCCTGAACTAATGTTCAACGGTTCATTCGGCACATAATGCGCACCCGCAATATTAATGGCCGTTCTGAACATATAAACGTTCGAAGATACCTTCAATGCGGTCAAATCATTAATGTTCCCGAAGTCACTATATGAACCTTTGGCTTTAGTTCCCTTGATCTTAAGCTTTGTATCATAAAAGTACGTACCCGGCTGGATCGCACCTTGCTGATAACCGGTTAAAACGGTAGCGCCTTTAACCGCAGACCCCATCGTATAGGAAGTTGTGATATTTCCTAATGCGAAGTCCTCAATGGTGGATTTCCCCGTTTCTGGGTCCTTCTCATATTTCTTGCCAGCCATCGTCAATACTTCTCCTGTATCGGGATCCATCATGACGACAAAGGCCCTGTCCAAGAATTTGGTGTTACCCATTTTTTTCTTGGCAATCAATTGCTTTTCAATGATTTCCTCAGTAGCAAGCTGTAAATCCATATCAATTGTCAATATAAGATCTTTTCCCCGTGAACCTTCAGTAATCACTTCGGAATCGACGACATTTCCTGATTTATCGGTCACATTCCTTACTTTCGCTTTCTGCCCTTGGAGGATATCTTCATATTGCATCTCGATATAACTCTTACCTACACGGTCATTCCGGCTGTAATCACGTGCGAGGTAATAGTTCAGGCTTTCACTAGGCAACCCTTCTTCAGATGAGGAGACTTTACCCAATACAGATTTAAGTGTTTTATTATATGTATAAAAACGATCCCAATCTGTAGATATATCGACCCCTGGGAGCGAATCAAGGTTTTCACTCACCTTGGCGAATTCTTCTTTTGTTACTTTCTTGTTTTTCACAATTTGCGGGGTAAGGGCATATCCACTTGCAAATTCCCTATAGATGGCAAGAACTTCAAGATCCTTTTCCGAAAGCTTTGTTTCTTCTTCAGTAATCCGATCAAGCTGAAGCTTATACAAATCACTTTCTTCCATCTCGCCCTCTTCCACTTTTTTCCGCTCTTTATCGGTAATCTTTTTCTCGGCCAGCTTTGGATTCTTCAAAATCCAAAAATCCTTTTTATCGCGTTCAGTCACTTTGTCTGTTTCCTTTTCGATCAACTTCGCGAGTTTCTCAGCCGTTTCCACCATTTCTGTTTGTTTCGTACCTTGCTTTCGTGTATATGTAATTGCATCCAGTGGTTGGTTATCGACCATAAGTTTTAAATTACGGTCATACATTTTCCCACGGGGCACCGAATTATTCACGGTCACTTCCTCTGTTCTTTCAATCTCACGCCGGTAATCATCACCATAAACGATCTGTACAACACCCAAGCGTAAAATTAAAGCGGAAAACAAAACAAACACTAAAAAGAAAAGAATATTCAATCTGAAAGGCACATGCGTCTTTTTCTTTTTCTTTTTATTCACACTAAGCCACACATCCTTTTTACATAGTCATAATAGATCCTATACTATTCTATAGAACATTTGTCTTTTTTTCTACCTTAGTGTTCTAGAAATATTAAACATCTAACGAACTTTACATAAAAAGTGACTTACGGCTCATAAATCCTCCAACCGTAAGTCATGTATATTGAAAAGAGGCCTATATGGCCTCTTTTCAATCTTGGTCGATGATATCGATTTTCCGTACAAACCAATATATCACGGTATGCCCTGCCCCGACGATCAACAGATAAATCGGCAGTAATTGCTTTAGGTCGAATAACATGACGGAAAGTATGAATCCTGATATGGATACAATCCTTCCAATATGGACGAACAATTCCCGGACAACGATATATTCAATCCTCATTTCCGCTGCTTTCCAAGCCCGGCCTATAATATCATAGGTCAGTGATATATAAGGGACCAAAAGAATAGGATAAGCGGTTGCGACAATTGCCCCATAAATGAGAAGCTTCCCGAATGTGATATCAAATGCAATCAATAAGACCCCTGCATACAACAGGATTCCTCCAATAAGTATTGCCTTTTTGCGCATCGGCTGTTTTATATATCGTGAAGCAAAAAAATACGCAACGAATGATATGGCCGAATTTAACAGACCATAGCTCCCTAAGGCAAGTTCACTATCCGTCTGAATGAAAACGGTAATCGAAATGATGAACATGAATGTGCCCTCTCGTATCCCTTGAAAAAAGTGAGCACGAGTGATCAAGAGCCAATTCCGATTATTTTTCCGTTCCTGCAAAATCCTAAAGAAGCAATACCTGCCATGAGCCGGACGTCTTTTTAACGAAAAGCTAAGAAAAACCGCAACGGAAAACAATAGCAAAGACAATCCGAATACAATGGAATATCCCGTGAATTTCTCAAGCCTCGAAATGATGAACCCTGAAAGAATCGGACCGACCATTCCCCCAATGGATGATAAAATCCCTAAAAATCCATTGAAGAAATCCCTGGTTTCCGGTTCAGTTATTTCAAAAGTCAAGACATTATAGGCAAGCCAATAAAACCCATAACCGATTCCTAACAGCCCACCAAGCAACCAAAGGAAATCCGTTGCCCGTGTGCCGACCAATAGGACCGATAAATAAAACAGGGCCAAAAAGATAACACCCAGACGCAAAACAATGATTCGGTCAACCTTTTTCGCGAGCCTGCCGGCAAAGACAAAAGTAAGCGGTTGAAAAAGCACCACGGTTAGATTATATACGGCAATATCAACAATTTGACCGGATTGTTTCCACAAGTACACATTAACGAATGTATTGGATAAAGCAATACTTAGGCTGTACAGCCCGCCAATAAACAAAAGGAGGTGCAAATCCTTCTTCCCGCCCGCTTCACCCAACCATCTCTCTAAAATACCCATTGTTTTAACTCTCCTTTAAATTCCACTCTAGTGTTTGAAAAAACAAAAGAATTTATGTAAAAAAAGGTAAAGAAAACTCTTCGACTGGCGATGACAGAGAAGTAGTTGCCCTTATACTGTTTTCCTTAAAGCTTTTCCCTTTAAATCAAGAACAGTTTAAAGAAAACTCTTCGATTGGCGACGACAGAGAAGTAGTTGCCCTTATACTGTTTCCCTTAAAAGCTCTCTCAAATAAAATCAAGAACAGTATAAAGAAAACTCTTCGATTGGCGAGCCAGGATGGCGACGACAGAGAAGTAGTTGCCCTTATACTGTTTCCCTTAAAATCTTTTCCCTTTAAATCAAAAACAGTATAAAGAAAACTCTTCGATTGGGAGACGAAGGGGATGTTCATGAATTTAGGGTGTTCACTCGTGAATTCGGACTTTTACTCGTGTATTTCGAGTTTTCACTCATGAATTGGGGGGTTTACTCGTGAATCGATGCTTTTATTCGTGAATTTTGAGCTTTTACTCAGGAATTGGAGTGTTACTCGTGAATTTCGGGCTTTTACTCGTAAGTTTTGGGCATTTACTCGTGAGTTTTGAGCTTTTATTCGTGAATTTGAAGATTTTACTCGTGAATTTATGCATTCTCGTAAATTCGGAGCTTTTACTTGTGAATTTCTTTCATTTCTTTTGGGCGAAACAAGCAATACGAGTTGCCTTTATTTGTTTTTCTTTAATATTCCGGTTCGGTTGAAACCAAAAAAAGACGGGATTCCTTTTGTAAAAGGAATCCCGTCTTTTTTAATTACAAATTATTTTGCAGCGCTGTAACGTTTTGCAACTTCATCCCAGTTTACAACATTCCAGAAAGAATTGATGTATTCAGGACGGCGGTTTTGGTAGTTTAAGTAGTAAGCATGCTCCCAAACGTCCAATCCAAGTAGCGGTGTTTTACCTTCTGATAATGGATTGTCTTGGTTTGGTGTACTTGTTACTTCCAACTCGCCATTGTTGACTGCAAGCCAAGCCCAGCCAGATCCGAAACGAGTAGTAGCCGCTTTAGCGAACTCTTCTTTAAAGCTGTCAAAGCTTCCGAATTTTGAAGTGATGGCATCCGCTAATTCACCAGTTGGTTGTCCGCCGCCGTTAGGTGAAAGGATTTCCCAGAATAAAGTGTGGTTAGCGTGTCCGCCACCATTGTTGCGTACAGCTGTACGAACAGCTTCAGGTACTGCGTCAAGGTTAGCGACGATTTCTTCTACGCTTTTGCTTAGAAGTTCTTGGTTGCCTTCAAGCGCATTGTTCAGGTTTGTCACATATGTGTTGTGATGTTTAGTGTGGTGAATGTTCATTGTTTCTTTGTCGATGTGTGGTTCTAATGCATCATATGCATACGGTAATTGTGGAAGTTCAAAAGCCATAATAAAATTCCTCCCTATGTAAGCTGTTTTTTTGAGGGCTTCAGTTCTCGAAAGATACCTAAAGCTCGCTAGCAATAGAGTATCAAATTTTTGTAACCGTTTCAAACCATATGCCTCAATTTTTCATTTTTCTATTATTTTTCCTATGAGAATACCACGAATATAAAATATCCTATCATCAGAAGCTGTATGATGCCTTTTGTGATTACGCTGCTTATAAAACCTACAACGGAACCAAGGCCGATTTTGGAAGCAGTAACAGGGTCTTGTTTATGTACCAGGATCTCTGCCAGGAATGCCCCGATGAATGGACCTATCAGAATTCCGACGAATGGAATCACGAATGGCCCGACCAGAAGCCCAATCGTACTGCCCCAAATACCCGCTTTCGTGCCGCCATACTTTTTGACCCCGACCATGTTGGCAATATAATCGGCTGCGAATAAAAGGATGACGAATAAAATTTGGACCGTCCAGAAAAACCAGCCAAATGGTTCAAAAGAATAAAAAAGTCCATATAACAATATTCCGCCAAAAATGAACAAAACACTTGGGATGATTGGAAAAATCAGACCGACAAATCCCATTATGAACATGAGGGTGATTATTATCCAAAATAGTGTGTCCATATCTCAAAAGCCCCTTTCTCATTTAATTTATAATTTGATTTAACTCTCCATAATTACCTCATTACTGTTGTTTGAAACCAATGAAGCTGAATACAGGTTGTTTTATTTTTCCCATATAGTTAAAATTGGTTAGGAATCTTATATAGATAGGTGCTGAAAACATTGAACATATTCAAACAACTATGGGTTAGCATATTTTCCCCTAAAGATATCGCTTCCTTTCAAAACCAAGGTATCGGGAAAACGATTTTATACGTTTTCTTTATAAGTCTCATCGCCTTTCTCCCTTCAGCTTTTTATTTCGGTACAATGATAGTTGACGGGATAGATGCCATGCACGAAACAGTATCCGAAGACTTACCGGCATTTGAAATCAAAAATGGCACGTTGACGACTGAAGAAGATGAGCCATTTAGCCTGAATAAAAACGGATATCAAATTTTTGTGGATGGCACGGGAGCCTTGACCCCGGAAAAGGTAGCTGCAGAAGCTGATGAGGCTGTCGCACTTTTGAAGTCTGACCTGGTTTTCGTATCCGGAGGCAATGTGCAATCCTCTCCTTATTCAGTTCTGGAGGGAGATAATCAGGAAATATCCACTTGGCTTGATTCAGTTGAATCTGTGCTGCCGATCATCATTCCATTGCTTCTACTCATATTATACCTGTTTACTGCTAGCGGAATCTTCATTAAAGTGACAATCATTGCTGCTTTTGGTCTTTTTTTCAAGAACGCTCTTGGCCGTCCACTTTCCTACAGGCATCTTTGGAGAATTAGTGCATACAGCATAACTCTTGCCACCATATTCTTCACCATCATGGATGCTTTTCAAGCAATTGTACCATTCGCTTCCATCATTAGCTGGTTTGTTACATTAATGATGTTATATTTATCCATTAAAGAAACATCAGCCAATAAGATGGGAAATTGAGGTTAAATAAGATCCGGACCCACCTCGGTCCGGATTTTTTTGCTTTTGCACAAAACCGGGCTATCCTTGCCATACCCTCGTATGACTACAGTCATCATTTTTTATATCTACTTAATTCGACAAAATACTCACCCAGTTATTACTATACTTATGATTGAAATAGTCTTTCAGAGGTGATAGACGTGAAAGAGAGTCATATTGATGTACAGTGGTTGTTACTCATATTGGAGGCAAAAAAGAGTGGGCTGACCCAAAAGGAAATTCGCTCCTTTCTCAGCAATCATTCAAATAATAAGGATGTTACTCAACTGAAATAGACAATTTGAACGGCCACTCTCACATTCCATTTGAAAAATCGCCCATTTTTAGGCATATTTTTTGCCCCCTCCAAGTATAGATGAATTAAAGACAAGCTTGGGAGGATGGAAAATTGAAACGGCTACTGCTTTTTATCTCATTCTGTTTCACTTTATTTATTATTTATTTTGATTTGACTACGGGTACCCTGCCGGCTTCCCATCCACCTGCCTCTACAGGCGAACCGGCCGTGCCGGCCAGCCAGCCTGCATCCGCGCCGTCTGCCGCTTATAAAGAAATCACCATGCAACCCGGGGATACCTTACTCTCCATCGTTGAAAAGGAAAAAGGCAAATCCAATCACCCAATCGAAACGATCATCTCTGACTTTCAAAGTTTGAATGAGGGATTGAAGCCAGAAAATATGCAGATTGGCAAAACTTATAAAATTCCCGTTTATAAATAACTTTCATATGGGGATCAGTGCCTTCACAAACACACTTAAGGGGATTTCTGAATACCAAAAACTCCCTTAAATAGGAGATGTCACTTATTGAAAAAAGATTATGCGTCCTATTTCCTTGTCAAGCGGTAAGTACATTGATACAATATTTCAGAGAAACAAATTAAAAATCAAAACTGATTTTTTCCTAAAGGAGAGAATTCCACTTGAGTGAAATCATACATCGCACCAAAACGCGGCCAATTAAAGTCGGAAACTTAACGATTGGCGGCAATAATGAAGTTATAGTACAAAGCATGACAACGACAAAAACACATGATGTTGAAGCAACGGTTGCAGAAATCCTTCGTCTTGAAGAGGCGGGATGTCAAATCGTACGCGTCGCCTGTCCGGATGAAAGGGCAGCTGACGCAATCTCTGAGATAAAAAAACGGATAAACATCCCTCTTGTAGTCGATATTCATTTCGATTACAAACTTGCACTGAAGGCAATCGAAGGCGGAGCGGATAAAATCAGGATAAACCCTGGTAATATCGGACGCCGTGAAAAGGTTGAAGCAGTCGTGAAAGCTGCGAAGGCTAAAGGAATACCAATCCGCATCGGCGTCAATGCTGGTTCTCTAGAGAAGAAAATCCTCGAGAAATATGGCTACCCGACTGCTGATGGAATGGTGGAAAGTGCTTTACACCATATCAAGATTCTAGAAGATCTGGATTTTCATGATATTATCGTTTCGATGAAAGCTTCCGATGTGAATTTAGCAATCGAGGCATATGAAAAAGCTTCAAAAGCATTCGATTATCCTTTACACCTTGGGATCACGGAATCAGGTACACTGTTCTCCGGAACCGTAAAAAGCGCTGCCGGACTAGGTGCCATCCTAAGTCAGGGTATCGGAAGCACGATTCGTGTTTCCTTAAGTGCCGATCCCGTCGAAGAGGTGAAGGTGGCAAGGGAGCTCCTAAAAGTATTCGGCCTTGCTTCCAACATGGCCACTTTAATTTCCTGCCCAACTTGCGGTCGAATCGAGATTGATTTGATTTCCATCGCCAATGAAGTTGAAGAGTACATCCAGACGGTTAAAGCACCAATCAAGGTATCAGTGCTTGGTTGTGCGGTAAACGGCCCTGGAGAAGCCCGTGAGGCTGATATCGGCATAGCCGGCGCCCGCGGTGAAGGTTTACTGTTTAGAAAAGGACAAATCGTACGTAAAGTGCCTGAAGAGACGATGGTCGAGGAACTGAAAAAGGAAATTGACAAAATCGCTGAAGAGTACTATGAAAAACAAAGAGCCGAAGCTGCTGCAGCAGCATTACTAAATAAATAAAACAAAGAATCCCGAATTTTCATTATCGGGATTTTTTGTTTTTTATCATTTGAAAAACCCTTTGATGTAAATGACATCAAAGGGTTTGACGATGCTAAAAGAACGGGGCGATAAATATGCCAACGATGATGGAGACAACACCTATGCCGATGGCCCAAGTACCCAGGTTCGATCCCCGGCTTCTTGCAACTAAACCTACAATGATACCCACAATCCCTAAAATGAAAGGCATCATGAATAACGATAAAATGGAGATGATCAATGCTATGACACCAATCGCTTTTCCTCTTGATGCCACATTCCCCAAACCATTACCCTCTTCGGTCTCATCATTTTTATATGACCTGATTCGCTGAGGCGGTGTTGAAATCTCGGCAGACGTTTCTTCCTGATAACGGTTATCCATATTGGTTATGGTCTCACCGCTCTCATATCGTCTGTCATCTTCAGGTTTATCTTCATTATAATACCGCTCATGATGCTGATCATCCACAACGGATGGTTCACTGCCCTCTTTCGTCAATTGCATTTCATCGTCAATACTGGAGTATTGATCTTTTTCCATTCGTGCATCCCTCACTTTCGTTTGTGAAGCATTTATAGTGTATGTAAAAATCGCAGGAACCCATCGTGAAAATGGTTTCATGTCTTGGAAATAAATATGGGTTTTTACCAAAGCTATGATGGGATATGTTACACTATTACAAGTATTGAAAATGAGGAGAGATTCATCATGAAAAAACGTTTTGGCATCGATATAGACGGAACTGTCACAAGACCTGATTCTATGGTTCCCTTTTTAAATAAAGCATTTCAACTGAATTTAGCATATGAAGACATAACCGAATATGACTTATTGCCTTTCGTGAATGTTCCAAAAGAGGATTTCACTAAATGGTTCATCGAGACCGAGCCGCTCATCTATTCCGAATCATTATTGGCTGAAGGTGCGAAAGATGTATTGGAAAATTGGACAGAACAAGCCAACCTTTATTTCATCAGTGCCAGGAGCTCCCGTTTATTGGATGTAACGAAGAATTGGTTCACGAGTAATCAAGTCCTATATGATCATATAGAGCTTGTAGGTTCACACGATAAGATTGCTGCAGCCAAAAAATTCGAAGTCGATCTCTTTTTGGAGGACAAGCACGATAATGCAGTGGCGATTTCAGAAGAGTGTAAAATACCCGTGATTTTATTTAATACCCCTTACAACCAAGATCCCGTGCCTGAAAGGGTGATTCGGGTCAACAATTGGCAAGAAGCCTCTGCCTGGGTGAATCAATGGATGTCAGGGAAACCGGCAACTATAAAATGAGACAAGAAAAAACCATTGACTTGAGGTCAATGGTTTTTTATGCTTCCAAAGATACGCTACATGCAGGACAGCGTCCGTAAATTTCAAATTTATGCCCCGAAACATCGTAGTCCTTCAAGCTTTCCTGAAGTTCCTGCATCGGGCACAATTCAATTTCTTTCGTTTTTCCACAGTTCAAACAGATGAAGTGGTGATGGTGGGAAGAATGACCGCATGTAAAACGAAAACGCTTTTCCCCTTCCAACTCGGTCGCTTCAAAGATGCCCAGCTCGACAAATAATGAAAGATTTCTGTAAATCGTATCGAAGCTTAAACCTGGATAATCCTGTTTCATATTCTCCAATACATCTTTGGCCGTTAAATATTTATCGCTGGAAGAGAAGAGCTGAAGCATTTCTTCCCTCTTTCCTGTATGCTTAAAACCTTTATCTTTTAAAAGTTGCATGGCAGTAGTTACGTTCAAAATACATCACCCCATCTATCGATTTTTCCACTTATCAAACAAAATTGACAAGATGAGAATTAGTACAGCTATTATTACAATGGTCCCGCCGGGAGCGAGGTCAAGGTTGTATGATAAGAATAATCCGCCTATGACGGAAACTTCACCGAATAATACCGAATAACCAATCATCTGCTTAAAGCCCTTGGCAAAGCGGAGACTGGCTGCTACCGGGAGCGTCATGAGCGAAGAAACAAGTAATATGCCAATGATTTTCATGGAAGCGGCAATAACCAATGCGACCATGACGATAAAAATAAAATGAATCGCTTTATAAGGGATTCCAGACGCTTTGGCATGCTCTTCATCAAATGATAACAGAAATAATTCTTTATACAATAAAGTGAGCATCAAGGCTACGACTAGCCCCACTGCCAAAATGACGTACAAGTCCGCACGGCTGACGGCACTGACACTGCCGAATAAATAACCATATAAATCCGTATTGAAACCATCAGCAATGGATATGAAGATGACACTAAGACCCATGCCGCCGGACATAATGATCGGGATTGCAAGCTCTTGGTAATGCTTGTACACCCCTCTTAATTTTTCGATGAATAATGAACCACCTACAGAAAACGCCATTCCAATATAAAGTGGATTCAATCCTGCTAAAGATAGAAAGCTCTTCTGCAGCAATAAACTGAACGCTATACCAGCAAGCGCTACATGACTGAGCGCATCGGAAATCATCGACATCCGCCTTACCACGACAAAAACGCCCACTAATGGCGCAATCGCTCCGATGATGATTCCGGTCAAGAATGCGTTCTGCAAAAATTCAAATTGCAATATCCCCGATATCATTGGGCTATCCTCCAAAACATATTAATGATCATGATTTAAAAATTGGACTCCATGTCCATAAATGGACGAGAGTTCACCTTCATCCAACTCATTATATTCACAGGCATCCCCATGAAAATGAAGCTTTTTATTCAAGCAGGCGACATGTGTGACTTTATCGGTCACAGTACCAACATCATGGGTTACTAAAATCAGGGTTATTCCTAATTTTTTATTCAACATCTCAAGCATTTCATAAAATTGGTGGACGTTTTTTGAATCAACGCCAACAGTGGGCTCATCCAATATCATCAATTCCGGCTCGCTGACCAGTGAACGGGCAATGAATACCCTCTGCTGCTGGCCTCCGGACAATTCCCCGATATTGCGGTTTTGATATTCCAGCATGTCCACTGATTCCAGAGCCTTCTTAACCTTTTGCTTATCCTCTTTGCCAGCGAACTTAAATAAGCCTATTTTTTTGGTCAAACCGCTCTGAACCACCTCAAATACAGTGGCAGGGAATCCTGAGTTGAAGGAATTTGCCTTTTGGGAAACGAACCCGACCTTTTGCCAATCTTTAAAGCGCCGAATGTCTTCCCCGAATATTTCAATTTTCCCCTTTTGGAGCTTGAACAGACCAAGCAGCAATTTCAAAAGCGTTGATTTACCGGATCCATTCGGCCCGACGATAGCTAGGAATGCCCCTCTGGGAATTTCAAGCGAAACATGTTCCAGCACCAGATCTTTTGTATATTTGTAAGATATATCTTCAAATTTAACTATGGGGTTTACTACATTATCCAAAGAGATCACCTATTTTTTAAGAATCATTACGATTAACAATCGTTAGTATAAATCAAAGAAGTCCAGATGTAAAGAATCCGGTCCTCCGAACAAGTGACGATATGCCTTGAATCACAAAAAAATGTTATCTGAACCAATTTCGTAATCAAACAAAGTTTCATGTTCACATACATCCACTTCCTTCATATGTTTTAACAAAGGAGGAGATCGTTTGAAATTATTTGAAATGATGGTCAATCATAAAATCAACAGTATACGCCCAGATGAACTGCTTTCCCTTGCTAAACAGCATAAGGTTGCACTCACTCAAAAACAAGCACAGGATATTACTGCACTTCTAGCCGGTAAAAATATTAACATTTTTGATATACGTCAAAGACAGAACGTACTTGGTCAAATTACAAAAGTTGCCGGAGCAAGCACGGCCAGGGAAATAGAATCCCTCTTCAACAACCTTACATCCAATTTTTAAAGATTCCAAGCCTGCTGACGATTTGAGCATACTTAATCCAAAGTCAAAATGAAAGGACGATTCATCTTCATATCGATGAATCGTCCCTTTCTATTTGTGATTATTGGAATCTGATCTTTTCCAATAAATCTTCTTCAAATTGTTTATTCTTGAACATATCAATTTCGAATTTATATGGGGCCTTTTTGTCTTTTTTGTCTTCCCCTACATAAGGTGTTTCCAGGATTTTAGGAACAGAGCTTAATTGCGGATGGTGGACAATATCATTCAAAGCCTTAAAACCAATATGACCGAAACCAATGTTTTCATGGCGGTCCTTACGCGTGCCGCGTTCGTTTTTGCTATCGTTTATGTGAAGTACCTTGATTCGGTCAATGCCGACCACTTTATCAAATTCATTCAGTACTCCATCGAAATCCTCGATGATATTATATCCGGCATCGTGAGTATGGCAAGTATCGAAGCAAACCGATAATTTTTCATTATGGGTCACACCATCAATGATCATCGCCAGCTCTTCGAAAGACCTGCCACATTCGGAACCTTTACCCGCCATCGTTTCAAGGGCAATCTGAACTTTATCATCGGCAGTCAGCACTTCATTCAAACCTTCGATGATTCTCTTGATTCCCAGTTCGCTTCCAGCACCGACATGCGCACCTGGATGAAGTACGATCTGCCTTGCGCCAATCGCTTCGGTCCGATCGATTTCGCTGCGTAAGAAGTTGACTCCAAGTTCGTATGTGGCTGGATTCGTGGTATTTCCTATATTAATGATATACGGAGCATGGACGACGATATCACTGATTCCATTTTCCTCCATATGCAATCTTCCGGCTTCGATATTTAAATCCTCGATTTTTTTACGTCTTGTGTTTTGAGGGGCCCCTGTATAGATCATGAATGTATTGGAGCCATACGAAGCCGCTTCCTGACTCGCAGCAAGAAGCATGCCTTTCCCGCTCATTGAAACATGCGATCCAATCTTCAGCATCTGATTTCTCCCCTATTTCTTTCTCTGTATACGACGTTCGCGTTTTTTAAAGTTTTCCACATCTCGTTGAATTTTCTTCTTGTATCCTGGCTTGACTTTAGTTGGCTTCTTAATGTGCCTGCTCGCCTTAACATCGATATCAGATTTTTGTTTTTTACGGTTTTTCCGTTTATTACGCTCGTCGATATCAACCCAATCACCGTTTTGGATATCGGCATCACGGAACTCGATGCCCATTTTTTCAAGGCGGTTCAATGCATCTTCATCGGAAGTATCGTAAATGGTAGTGGCAATGCCTGAATATCCTGCACGAGCCGTCCTTCCCGTCCTATGGATATAAAAATCCAAATCTGAAGGCAATTCATAGTTAATGATATGACTTACACCTTCAATATCGATTCCACGGGAAGCCAGATCAGTCGCAACGATGAATTGATACTCCAAATCATTGATTTGCTTCATCATTTTTTTACGCTCACGAGGCGTTAAATCCCCATGAATACGGCCGACATTCAACCCTTTATCGATCAAGGAATTAGCCACATGGTCCGCCATTTTCTTTGTGTTCGTGAAAATAATCGCCAAATATGGATTATAACGAACGATGATGTCATGAAGCAACTGCTCTTTGTTCCGGTGGCGAAGCGGTACGAGAACATGTTCGATTTTCGAAGCGGTCGCCTGCTTGGGATTCACCTGAACATACTTTGGATTCTCCATATATTTATTCAAAAACGGCTTCAATTTTTCTGGGATGGTTGCCGAAAAGACAAGCATTTGAATTTTTTCAGCCATGCGTGATGCAAATAAATCGACATCTTCTATGAATCCCATATCTAGCATAAGATCCGCTTCATCGACCACAAGCATTTTTGCTGTGTACACCTGTAATGCCTGGGCTTCAACCAAGTCCTTGATCCGGCCCGGCGTACCAATTACCAATTGCGGCTGTGTCTTCAATTTATCGATCATTCGCTGTTTATCAGTACCACCGATGAAACAACGGACTTGAATCTGCTCATCCTCAGGGAAATGGTCAGCAATTTTCAAAGCTTCTTTGTAGATTTGGTTCGCTAACTCACGGGTTGGTGCGGAAATAATCGCTTGAACCTCATTTTTACCAGCATCAAGCCTGTTCATGATCGGCAGCAAATAGGAATGTGTCTTTCCTGTACCTGTCTGCGACTGTCCAATTAAGCTACTTCCCTTTAAAAGCGACGGAAGCACGCGCTCTTGAATTTCCGTCGGCTTATCGAACCCTAAAGTACGAACCGCATCTAGAATGTAGCTTTTCAAATTAAATCGTTCAAATTGATTTTGTTTCATCAAAAAACCCCTTTATCCTGTCAGTCATAAGACATGTCCTGTTATTATAATAAATTTTACACAAAAAGCGCAAGCGCCTGGGTTGCTCGTGAAGAAAATAGGGATTGTCCCATAAGGCGCTTTTTGCCTTGTGAGGGCAATCCTCTTTTTCACATCGAGCTAGGCGCTGAAGCTGGATTACACAAAAAGCGCAAGCGCTGAGGTTAGTTCTCTTAAAATGGACTCTTGCAAACGAAAAGCCCCTGTCCTGGTCATAGCGTATCCCCCGCAGACATGGAGCTAAAAGACTACCGTTACCATCTTACCTTCTTTCCGGTTACTTCACAACTGCCCAGTCACTCTTTCCTCAAACCTTTTTTGTCGAGTTGCATAATTTATATAGAAGATTACACCAGCATATAATATTCTTAGGAGGTGAAACCTATGTTCCCAAATAGAAATCGTCAACCCGGACCCGGTTTTCCGCCACCCAATGGCCGAAGGAGGCAGCAGCCCCCTGCTCCATTCAGGCAGTCACCGCAAATTCCCCATCCTTATCAGCAGATGCAGCGTCCGATGATTCCAAACAGACCGCAGGTGCCACAGGGACCTCAAGGTTTCCGCGGCCCATTCAACCAACAGCAGCGGCAGGAAATGCCGCCAGCAAAGAAAGAAGGGTTATTGTCAAAAATACTCGGTAAGTCGAAACAAAAAGCAGCTTCTCCGAATTTGTTTGCGCCAGCGGGTTCCACTAACCAAAGTTCTTCAAGAAGCAGCGGAGGCGGTATCTTAGAAACATTAAAAAACCCCGATTCCCTTAATAATATGCTTTCCAACACGCAAAAGGTGTTGCAAGCGGCTGAACAATTCACGCCTATGGTGGAACAATACGGTCCAGTGATTAAAAACCTGCCTTCCATGTGGAAAGTTTTCCGAAGCATATCATCAGCCGATGAGACCAAGGACGACGGAGCTTCCGTTGAAAGCGGCCCCGCGGTTGGGGCACAAGAAAACAGTGAGGTAAAAACGGTTTCGAAGAAAAAAGAAAAAGCTATAGAAGCTAACCCCACTGCGCCAGTTCGTCCCGAAACCAAAAGGAAGAGATCTTCAGGTCCCAAGCTTTATATTTAAAGGCTACAAAAAAAATTACCAATAACTGATTTTATGTAAATAGGATGTTTTGTAATATCATCTATGGTCTTATATAATAGAAAGGTATAAAAAGTGAGAGTTTCTTGCCTTGAAGGAGGACACATAGATGAAAGTGATTAAAATTTCCCCGCGCGGCTATTGTTATGGCGTTGTCGATGCCATGGTCATCGCCCGAAATGCGGCTTTAGATAAAACCTTGCCACGTCCCATTTACATTTTAGGAATGATCGTGCATAACAAACATGTGACGGATGCGTTTGAAGAAGAAGGCATCATCACGTTGGACGGCAGCAACCGCAACGATATCATCGAACAGGTGGACAGCGGAACCGTCATCTTTACTGCTCACGGCGTTTCGCCTGAGATCAGGAAGATCGCTGAGAAAAAAGGGCTTGTGACGCTTGATGCAACATGTCCCGATGTTACCGCAACACATGACTTAATTCGGGAAAAACAAGCGGAAGGCTATCAAATCATTTATATTGGCAAAAAAGGCCATCCGGAACCTGAGGGTGCTGTCGGAGTTGCTCCCGATGTCGTTCACCTGGTTCAAAAGGATGAAGATGTGGAAGCCTTGACTTTGAATAGTGATAAGATCATCGTCACCAATCAAACAACGATGAGCCAATGGGATGTTTTGGATATCATGGATAAAGTCAAGGAAAAGTTTCCACATGCCGAAGTCCATAAGGAAATTTGCTTAGCGACACAGGTTCGCCAAGAAGCCGTTGCCGAGCAAGCTGGCGAAGCTGATGTTTTAATCGTTGTCGGAGATCCTAAGAGTAATAATTCAAACCGTCTTGCACAAGTGTCCCAAGAAATTGCCGGGACGAGAGCTTATCGAATCGCTGACATTTCCGAGCTGAACCTTGAATGGCTAAAAGGTGCAGAAACGGTTGCCGTCACTTCGGGGGCTTCTACACCAACTCCGATCACGAAGGAAGTTATCGCATTTCTAGAACAATATGAAGCAAATGATGAAGCAACTTGGAATACCGAAAAGAAAACGCCATTGCATAAAATTTTACCTAAAATTAAAGTGAAGAAATGATTGCACAAATTCAAAGGCAGCCACTAGGCTGCCTTTTTCGTGTTATCAAATGAAGCGGAATGGGTCTGTATTCAGCCTGGATGGAATGAATTCCACATCGCAGTTCTTTTCGCGGCACGTTTTTTCAAGGAATCGTGCCACCCCTTTTTTCATCACCTTTTCAACATTGTGGCCGGGATCGACGATATTCAGTCCAATCATCAACGCGTCATGGGCTGTATGGTAATACATATCACCAGTAACGTAAACATCGGCACCCTTGAATTTTGCTGTCGTAAAGTATTTATTGCCGTCTCCGCCCAAAACGGCCACTTTTTTTATCGGACTTTGCAGATCTCCCACGACACGGACCTTTTCAACATCGAGTGTCCGCTTCACATGTTCGGAAAATTGTTCAAGCGTCATTTCTTCGGCAAGTACACCAATCTTTCCTAAGCCAAGTGACTCCCCTTTATTCTCCAGTTTATATATATCGTAAGCAACCTCTTCATATGGATGAGCTTTAATCATCGCAGCTAGTACTTTCTTCTCGATATTTTCCGGGAATATCGTTTCAATCCGCATTTCAGCTACTTCTTCAAGCCTTCCTTCAGAGCCGATAACCGGTTCACTGCCTTCACCTGGCAAGAAGCGTCCGGTACCTTCCCCCGAAAACGAACAATTGCTGTAGTTCCCGATCGCTCCGGCCCCCGCCTTGCCCAAGGCTTCCCTCACCTTTTGTTCGTCGGTCTTTGGAACATATACGACCAATTTCTTAAGAGCTGTCTCATAGGTTGGAATCAATACCTCTGTGTCCTGCAATTGAAGCGCTTCGGCAAGTAAATCATTCACTCCGCCCTTAGCAACATCCAAATTGGTATGTGCAGCATAAACAGCGATATCATGTTTGATCAGCTTTTCGATAATGCGGCCTCCAGCTGTGTTTGTATCGATCTTTTTCAATGGTCGGTAAATTAACGGATGGTGGGCAATGATCAATTCCACGCCATGTTCGATCGCTTCGTCTACAACCTCTT
This sequence comes from Peribacillus sp. YIM B13477, assembly GCF_042787955.1. Classification (NCBI taxonomy): domain Bacteria; kingdom Bacillati; phylum Bacillota; class Bacilli; order Caryophanales; family Bacillaceae; genus Peribacillus; species Peribacillus sp. YIM B13477. The sequence continues at coordinate 286,621 of NZ_JBHZPD010000001.1, read as the reverse complement.
CCAGCACATCAAGGGCAATCAGCACTTTAGTAACCGGCTTATTTAACTGCCCGACATGCAGCCCGATTGGATCACCCTCCATTGCATAATGCTTTGGGGAGAATTGTTCAAACATCTCAATGATTTTGTGACCATTCACTGTCTTCAACCTTTAAGCACCTCCTCGATTACCGAAATTTGGGACTTCAATTCATTGCGCTTCGTTTCCAGTCCGCTTCTTCCGCTTTCATCCAATTGTTCGATGATTCTCTCCAAATGTTTTTTCTCAAGCTGCCATTTTTTTATGAAAATTTCACTGAATTGCTCTCTTAAGAATGGACCAAAAGTGAGGCCCGTTTGCTTGTTTACACCATAAGGGCGGAGCGGGTCTCCTTTTTTGGCAATTAAGATCTCATAGATCTTCCCATCTTCCTCAAGGATCTCCTCTCCACAAAGTTCCCAGCCGTTTTCGATCAGCCAGCTGCGAACATTCACTGCACCGACATTAGGCTGAAGGATTAGCCTTTCTGCCTTGCCGAGTTTCGCTTTTCCGCTTTCCAATATACTTGATATTAAAGTCCCTCCCATGCCTGCAATCGTAATGCATGTCGCTTCATCGGGATTCAATACTTCAAGCCCATCTCCTTTACGGACCTCTATCTTGTCTCCAAGACCCGTCATTGCCACTTGCTTGCGTGCTGACTGATAGGGTCCTTCTACAACCTCACCTGCTATGGCGCTGGCACACAAGCCGTTAGTCACCGCATAGCACGGCAAGTAAGCATGGTCTGATCCTATGTCTGCTAGGATGCTTCCTTTTGGTATATGTATGGCAACACGTTCTAATCTCATCGATAGTTTTTCATGATTCATATTTATCAACTCTCTTAATTCAAATAATGTCTTGCTATAATTACTTTCCCATTCGATTATACCAAGTTCAATCGAAAAATTACAGAAAGGAGAAATAGGGTTCTTTCTATACATGGGCAAAAGAAAAACTGCAATCTGGATTCTCCCTTTTCTGAATAAATGAAAAACTGACTCAAAAAGTTCGCTTTCCAACGATTTCTTGAGTCAGTTTCATGAATTATTTCAGTCCATGAATATATTCGGCCATGGCGTCAATGTTCTGTTCTTCGACTAAACCTGGTGGCATTGCACCTCGTCCATTAGTGATCACGTCTTTAACCTCGTCCACTGACAGGCGATCGCCAACTCCTTTTAGAGCAGGCCCGACACCGCCTTGATAGGCGTCACCATGACAAGAGATACAGTTTTGCTTATAAATGTCCTCAGGTGATGCTGAGGCACTTTCTGTTTCTTCTGTCTTTTCGCCGCCCTCTTTTTCCTTGGCAAGATCTTTGGCATCACCCAAACCTTTAAACGAAAGTAAAAACATAAGTCCAATACCAAAAACCATGATAATAATAAAAGGCATTACTGGATTGCGATTCATAGTATTTCCTCCCCTATGTAGAACCTAAACTTACCATATTTAATATTATATACAAACAGCTATATATTATTTTACTTGAAAAGAGTTTCAAGTAAAAGCCCAAAAATAGAAGATATTATATAATTTCTTAAAATTGTCAAAAACTTATGTATATTTCCAAACAATTTTACTTTTTCTTACATATGTTTCATAATACCCAAAAATCATTATTTAAAACCGCTGGAGTTTCCTTGAATTATAATATTAAAAAGTAAAGAGTGACCAGTGCCCCAAGGCTTCCCGCTATGGAAAAATGGAGCAGCTTCAGCTTATAGCCCAATAAAATCCAGAATCCGCAATTAATGAATAAGAAAATATAAAGGATACCCGCTTTGCCGGGTGCCATGAATTCCGCCAAACTTACAGTTAATAAAAGCAATTATAGTACCATCCCCATCAACGACATCTGAAAAATGATTTTCCTGTCTTTTAAGCGGCGGACTGCCAGCCCAAAGACAAGTATTGAAATTGTTGTCATAAGCATTTGCATTCTTATGGTTATTTCAGTAAAATAATTCAAAAATACAATAAATGCAAAAAAAGTTCCAATCAACACCCCGAAAAAGATGTCGTTTTTTTTGCTCGCGGTTTCATTCGATTTTGATGGCGGAAGTTCGCCTTGACCGTATAATACAAGCAGGTAATTACAATATTGCTCCGGAAGCATACGACTTTCCTTCCAGGAGTTTATTTCTTGAATGATGATTTTCTTTCTCATTTCATCCATGAATCTCACATCCTCATGATGAACTTCTTTTTAACGGCTTAGCTTTTAAATCTTTTTCCGTTATACGGAAAAATGGATAACTATTGTCCTGATTAGGATATTTTTACATCGGAATTGAAAAAAAGAGCCGCTCCCGAACGCTGGGCATTCAAAGAGGGCTCTGTTAAGGGCATATATTCTATTCAAGGAAATCTTTCAATCGTTTGCTTCGGCTTGGATGTCTCAGTTTACGCAGCGCCTTCGCTTCGATTTGACGGATACGCTCGCGGGTGACCCCAAACACTTTACCTACCTCTTCAAGTGTACGGGTACGGCCATCATCAAGTCCAAAGCGGAGTCTCAAGACGTTCTCTTCACGGTCAGTAAGAGTATCCAATACGTCTTCAAGCTGTTCTTTCAATAGTTCATATGCTGCATGCTCCGATGGGGAAGTCGCATCCTGATCTTCAATGAAATCACCTAAATGTGAATCGTCTTCTTCACCTATTGGCGTTTCCAGTGAAACAGGCTCCTGAGCTATTTTCAAGATTTCACGAACTTTTTCGGGAGTCAGGTCCATGTCCTCCGCAATTTCTTCCGGTGAAGGTTCACGTCCTAAATCCTGAAGAAGCTGTCTTTGGACACGAATCAATTTATTGATGGTTTCCACCATATGCACCGGTATCCGGATCGTTCTTGCTTGGTCGGCAATGGCACGGGTTATCGCTTGGCGAATCCACCATGTTGCATACGTACTGAATTTGAATCCCTTGCGGTAATCAAATTTTTCCACAGCTTTGATAAGTCCCATATTACCTTCCTGAATCAAATCAAGGAAAAGCATTCCGCGTCCGACATAACGCTTGGCGATACTGACAACAAGACGTAGGTTAGCTTCTGCCAAACGGCGTTTCGCTTCTTCATCTCCATCTTCAATTCTCGTCGCCAAAGAGATTTCCTCTTCTGCCGATAAAAGGTCGACCCGGCCAATTTCCTTTAAATACATGCGTACTGGGTCATTAATTTTCACGCCAGGAGGAACACTTAAATCATTTAAGTCAAACTCTTCTTCTTTTGCAAGTTTCTTCTCATCTGGATCATCTTCATCTTCGTCTTCCTCACCATCAGTGAGTATTTCGACGCCGTTTTCTGCTAACACCTCATAGAACTCATCCATTTGATCGGAATCCAACTCAAAACCGCCAATCATTTCAGCGATTTTTTCTAAAGTCAAAGAGCCTCGTTTTTTACCTAGCTCTAGTAGTTTTTCTTTCACCTGTTCAAGGCTAAATTCATTATCAACTTGTTTGGAACGTGCTGGTTTTTCAGCCATTAGTTCCCCTCCTTCCAGGACTTACACCTAAACGACTACAACATTTTACGCAATTTAATGATTTCCATGGCAATTTGTGCAGCAGTGACATAATCACTTCGTCTAACTGCATCTTTTTCTTCAACTTGTTTTTCTTTTATCTTTAACAACTTTTCATATTTCAACACTTGATTTATACAATCGGTCAGTTCTTTATCGGTAACTTCCTCATTCACTGACATCATTTCTATTTCCGAAACGATCCTTCTCAAGTTTGGATCCGGTAAATAAGTAAGGAAAAAGCTTGTATCCGGTTCGTGTCCATCTTCATAGAACGCATATAAATAGGTGATGATTGCCTGATGTTCATCTACATGAAAGACCGTTTGCCCAAGCAACTGCTGAATTTTGAAAGTCATATCCCTGCTTTTCAGCATATGGGCAATCAACTTCGTTTCAGCATTATGGTGAGCAGGTTTTAACTTATGCTCATATTGCAGGGCCATTTTCTTTTGGGCTGCTGGCTGCGGCAATGTCCCCTTCTTGCGTTCCGTAAAGAACACCTGACGCTGCTGCTGTTCCAGCGCATCCAATGAAAGGGAAAATTCAGAGGATAGCTGCCGGAGATAATGATCCCTCTCCACTGCATTGGGCAATCGCGAAATTTCTTTAAGGACTTCTTCGATATATTGAATTCGATCTCCTTCATTATTTACATTTTTCCCTCGACGCAAATAATGCATTTTGAATGCCATGTAGGTTAAACTGGCCCCTATTACTTCAGAAACAAAGCTTTTTTCACCGAATTCCTTTATGTAGTCATCGGGGTCCAGGTTATCAGGCATGAGAGCGACTTTCACGGAAAACTCATGGTCCTGTAACATATTGACTGCACGATTGGCAGCGTTCAGTCCCGCTGAGTCCGAATCGTAGCAAATAAGTATCTGGTCAGTATTTCTTTTTAAAAGCTGGATATGCTGGTCCGTCAGGGCAGTGCCCATTGTAGCGACCGCATTCTCCACACCTGCGCCAACTGCTGAAATGCAATCGGCAAAGCCTTCAAAAATGACTGCTTGTTCTTTCTTTCGTATGTGTGGTCTTGCATGATGGAAATTATATAAAGTTTTACTTTTATTAAAGATTGGCGTTTCAGGACTATTCAAATATTTGGGCTCATCGTCCCCCATTGCTCTTCCTGAAAACGCAATCGTATTTCCTTGATGATCCATAATTGGAAACATGACTCTATTTCTGAAACGGTCAAAATATGACTCGTCTTTTTCCCTGAAAATAATAAGCCCTGCCTGCTCCATGTATTCCGCTGGAAACCCGCGTTTTAAAAGAAACTTGGAAACGAAGTCCCATGAATCCAAAGAGTAGCCAATTTGGAACTTTTCTATCGTCTCTTCAGTAAACCCTCGGTTAAGTAAATATTCGAGAGCATCCTGCCCCTCTTTCGTATTAACGAGGAGATGATGATAAAACTTTCTCAGCAGGTCATGGGCTTCAACCATTTGCTGAGCGCCTGCCGGCATGTTGGAACGCTTGGAATCCTTATTGATTTCAACTTCCAAAGGAACATTTCCTTTTTCAGCTAAAACTTTTGCAGATTCCACAAAGCTGTAGCCTTCTATATCCATTAAGAAGGTAAAAATATTTCCGCCTGCCCCGCAACCGAAACAGTGAAAGATTTGTTTTTCCGTTGAAACGGAAAACGAGGGCGAGTTTTCACCATGAAAAGGACATAGGCCAAAGTAATTGCGCCCCTGCTTCTTCAGCTGGACATACTCCCCAATTAAATCAACAATGTCAACAGCTTCACGAATTTGATTAATTTTCTCATCTTCTATACGGCCATTTATCATTTTTCCACCTTGCAATATTGGTGATAGTTTCTTATTCGATACTGTTTCCTAATTCCCTGCAAAGTTCGACAATGTTTTCATGAGTTTATTTGTAAAACATGCACGATCTTCCTTTGTGAATGCTTTCGGCCCTTTCGTATGCTTGCCTTGCCTGCGGAGTTTCGCCGACTGATAACGCATATCCAAAAGCATGAAAATATTCTCTTCCGTGTATTCTTTTCCCCTTGGCGAAAGGACATAAACGTTTTTAGGAAGCAGTGTCCCAGCCAAACCAATATCTGCAGTAACGACAATATCACCCTTTTTTACTGAGTTTACTATATAAAGATCTGCCGCTTCTTTGTCTGCATCGACATATACCCATTTACCTTCAGGGTTATTCATCATATTTTTATATGATGCAACAAAACAGACTTCAATTTCGTGCAAACTTGCACAATGAAGGATTTCGTCTTTCACCGGGCATGCATCGGCATCGACGTGTATCGTAGGTTTATTATTCATACCTTCTAATTCTACATCTTTCTGCATAATCCTTTTTCTCCCCTAAACTTTATGAAGATATGGTGAATTTCCAGCATTGATTCAGAGCGTTCCCTCTAGTAGAGCAAACATTATCCTTCAAAGAATACCTGTTTATTCAAGTGAAAGCACCTCATTTGCCTTGAAAAAGACCAGCCTCTCCTGAATTATACGGAACATGTCGAATTATTTTTATGATAAAAACCTTGACATCTCATTAACCTTTAGTTTATTCCTTATTAATTAAGTCTAAACCTTAAGATTACTTTTTTCTCACAATTTTTTATTATAGTCTATTTGTTTAGAAGATGCCAACATTTAAATTCCGAATGTGTTTTCATGCAAATCAATGGATTTGCACGTGGAAACTAAGAGGAATTCTATGTAATTATTTTGAATTTATTCTTATTAATCCCTTATTTGACCTTGGCATTAAAATGTGAGCTGACACATAGAGTGTCTAGCTCACATTTTAATTTGCCTTAATTTAAGGATCAACGGTTTTTGTTTTGAAGGATATTGATGATTAAATTGGCTGTTTCTTCAACAGCTTTATTGGTTACATCAATGATAGGACAATTCAGCCTTGATATGATTTTATCAAAGTATGTCAATTCTTCTTTTATGCGCTCCACATTTGCGTAAATGGCATGATCATTGAGCCCAAGTGACTTTAATCGTTCTTTACGAATATGGTTCAGCTTTTCCGGGCTGATCTTTAAACCAATGCATTTTTCAGGAGGTACCAGGAACAGCTCTTCTGGCGGTTCCACTTCAGGCACTAAAGGTACGTTCGCCACTTTATAGCGTTTGTGGGCTAAATATTGTGATAATGGCGTTTTGGAAGTGCGTGAAACACCCACAAGGACGATATCTGCACGTAAAATGCCGCGTGGGTCACGTCCATCATCATATTTTACAGCAAATTCAATGGCTTCCACACGCTTGAAATAGTCATCATCCAGCTTTCTTACCAGACCAGGTTCATTAAGCGGACCTTTTGGAGCCCTTTCCTGAAGGATGTCCATGAGCGGCCCTAAAATGTCATAAGCAGCCAGGTTTTCTTTCTCGACCTGTGCTTTCATATACGCTCTAATTGCTGGCTTCACCAGAGTATAAGCAATGATCGCCCCATCCAACTTAGCCAGTGATATCACTTCATCCACGTTTTGTTCATCTTCAATATACGGAATTCTCTTTATGGAAAAAGCAGATCCCGAGAACTGGCTTGCAGCGGCTTTAGTGACCAATTCCGCTGTTTCCCCTACTGAATCCGATACAACATATATAATAGAACCGTTCATATTCTCCGTCATTCCTTTTGCAAGCCCCCTAATAGCCTTCATCAGCCAAAGCTACGAATGCTTTCGTAATATTGGTTTTTGTAATCCTTCCAATTACTTCATAGCCCTTTTCTGTGTCTTTGACGACCGGTAATGAGTCGATTTGTTTATCAATCAGTTTTTTGGCAACATCAATCAAAAGGTCTTCTTTTGAACACATTGTAATATTGGGCATCCTAGTCATGATGATATTGACTGGAATGGAGTTAAGCTCTTGTTTCCCAATACTCGCACGCAATAAATCTTTCCTTGATAAGACACCAACAAGCAATGCATGCTTATCGACGACGAACATTGTTCCGACATCTTCTAAAAACATCATGACGATTGCATCGTATACGGAAATGCCCTCGTCAACGACGACAGGTATCGATTGGTAGTCCCGTACATAAAGATGGTTAAGGCTATCTGTCAAAAGCTGTGTCCCTGACCTGCCTGTATAGAAATACCCCACTCTGGGCCGGGCATCAAGAAAACCTGCCATCGTTAAAATCGCTAAATCCGGGCGAAGTGTCGCCCTGGTAAGGTTCAATCTATCCGCAATATGTTCTCCAGTAATCGGTCCGTTTTCTTTTACAATTTGTAAAATTTGTTCCTGACGCTTATTCAATTGGATTATAATCACCACCCCACTGCTTTCGCAGAGTAAAGTAACAAAAGTTATTCATTTAATAATTATATACTAAATAATTTAATTAGGGCATTTTTGTCCTATTTATTGACCATTTATCTTTTTAAGAAATCGGAAACCCATATTCAAAGGGTTTCCGATTCCATACATCCTTTCGATCATGTAAGGATGATTTTATTCATGGCAGCAAAACCTGCAACCAAATCACTGATTTCCTTCATTAAGGATAAACGGTTGTTACGGATTGCTTCATCCTCTGCCATGACCATTGTATTCTCGAAATATGACTCTATTTCCGATTGAAGCGAAACAAGGTCTTCAAACCGCTCATTCTCATCTTTAGATTCCATATAACGCATTGCCACTTTTTGATATTTTACATATAACGCATTTTCTTGATCATTTTCAAAGGCAGCAGGGTCGACTGTCACCTGATTGTCACATTTTACGGCAATGTTCATGACCCGGCTTAAAGCTTCCAGGCTTTCCTTAAAGCCTGCTTCTTCTTTTTTCGCATCCAATACATGTGCACGTTCCACGATTGAGTGGATATAACCGATTTCATTGAACAAAACTGCGTCAATCAAATCGTAACGGATTTGCTGTTCTTGAAGCATGTGTTTGACACGTGCTTTAAAGAATGTGAACATATCCGCTTTAACTTCTTCAAGATCACGTTTTAAGATACCTTTTGATTCCGGTCCTTTAAGACCTAAAACAATAAGCTCCTCTAATGAAATATTCCATTTCTTCTCAGCTAGAATTTGGACGACACCGCTCGCCTGCCTTCTTAATGCGTAAGGATCCTGGGAACCTGTCGGAATGACGCCAATAGCGAAGAACGAAGACAAAGTATCAATTTTTTCAGCCAAACTCACAACCGCGCCAATGACTGAAGGCGGTACATCATCATCCGCATGCCTTGGCATATAATGTTCATTGATAGCCGCGGCCACTTCTTTGGCTTCCCCTTTTAAGAGAGCATATTTTTCACCCATATACCCTTGCAATTCAGGGAATTCATAAACCATATTACTTACCAAATCGAACTTGGCAATTGCCGCTGTACGAAGCGCCATTTCTTTTTCCGCCTTTAAATTCAAAGCATCCGTAAGAGCACCGGTCACTTCAGTTACCCGGGCAGTTTTCTCGGCCAATGTACCGATTTCTTCATGATAAACGATGCTGTCAAGCTTTTTCAAAGCATCCGAAATCTCTTTTTTCTGATCTTCTTTATAGAAAAATGCTGCATCCGATAAGCGGGCACGCAATACTTTTTCATTACCTTTAGAAACCTTATCCAAATGGCGGTCATCGCCGTTACGCACGGTTACAAAGTAAGCAAGCAGGTTCCCTTCCTGATCTTTAACAGGGAAATAACGTTGGTGTTCCTTCATTGATGTGATAAGTACCTCAGCAGGAAGCTCAAGGAATTCTTCTTCAAAATGTCCAAATAACACCGTTGGATACTCTACCAAATTATTTACCTCTTCAAGCAGATCTTCATCGACAGGGATGATCCAGCCTTTCTCCTGCTCAAGCTCTTTAATCTGATCCAATATAACTTGCCGGCGTTTATCTGGATCTGCCATTACAAATTGTTCTGTCAGCGTATCTTCGTACCGTTCCGGCTGCTCGATGATGGCGCTATTGCCTAAGAAACGATGTCCTTTTGTTTCACGGCCCGTTTCCACATCAGCAATGCTGAATGGCACTATTTCATTGCCAAATAAGGCAATCAGCCATTTAATCGGACGGACGAAGCGGAGCTCCTGATTGGCCCAGCGCATATTTTTCGGGAACGTCATGCCGCTGATGATTTCACCAAGCTCAGATAAAAGCTGAACGGTCTGCTGTCCTTTTATGAATTTATTCACATGGACATATTCCACACCCTTGAGTTCTTTAAAATAAATGTCCTCTGAAGTCATGCCTTGACCCCTGACGAATCCCAATGCTGCTTTAGACCAGTTGCCTTCGCTGTCCAACGCGATTTTTTTTGCCGGACCTTTTGCCTCTTCTTCGATATCCTTTTGGGATTCTTCCACGTCCTTCACCAATACGGCCAAACGTCTTGGTGTGGAAAAAGCTTCAACCGTCCCGAATTCTATCGCTTTTTCCGTTAGCCATTTCTGCACTTTATCTGACAACTGTTTCATTGATGCTGTCACAAAACGGGCAGGCAGCTCTTCCAATCCAATCTCCAATAACAAATCACGCTTGCTCATTTGTATTCTCCCCTTTCACTTTCAGGATCGGGAAGCCTAATTTTTCCCGCTCTTCATAGAAGGTTTTGGCAACCTTACGCGCTAAGTTACGGCACCGGGCAATATAACCCGTTCTTTCCGTCACCGAGATGGCACCTTTGGCATCCAAAAGGTTAAATGTATGGGAACATTTCAAAACATAATCATATGCAGGATGTACAAGTCCTTCTTCCATTTGTCGATGCGCTTCCTTTTCATACATCGTGAAAAGCTGAAACAGCATGTCAAGGTCGGAGGTTTCGAACGTATATTTCGAATGTTCGTATTCCGGCTGACCAAATATATCGCGAACAGTGAATCCATCTGTCCATTCTAGGTCAAATACGTTTTCCTTATCTTGAATGTAAGAGGCGAGACGTTCGATCCCGTATGTAATTTCCACGGAAACCGGTTTACACTCAAGGCCGCCCACCTGTTGGAAATATGTAAATTGCGTGATTTCCATTCCATCAAGCCACACTTCCCAACCGAGTCCGGCACACCCTAGAGATGGATTTTCCCAATTGTCCTCCACAAAGCGAACATCATGCTCGAGCGGATTTATCCCTAGAGCACGTAATGAATCCAAATATAACTCTTGGATATTGTCAGGCGACGGCTTCATGATCACTTGGAACTGATGATGCTGATACAGTCGATTAGGGTTCTCACCATAACGACCGTCAGCAGGACGGCGGGAAGGCTCTACGTAAGCCACGCTCCAAGGCTCCGGTCCAATGGCTCTCAGGAACGTGTATGGGCTCATCGTACCTGCCCCTTTCTCGACATCATAAGCATTCATCAATATGCAGCCTTGCTCAGACCAATGCTTTTGTAACGTTAAAATCATATTTTGAATATTCATCGTACACCTCCAGGTTATTTAAACGGCTTTTAGATTATAGGTCGGAAACCCATTACATTTTGGCAAACAAAAAACTCCCGTCCCTATGCGAAATGCATAGGGACGAGAGTTTACCCGCGGTTCCACCCTAATTGCCGTTTACAAAACGGCCTCTTTTCAAAGCAACATGCTCCGGAAACGCCCTTCCCTGTAAATCCATATCCCGGCTTCCACCGTCCCGGGTTCGCTTTTTATGGAGAATGACAGATACTCTTTTCCATCAACGCAATCTTCTTATTTTGATGATTAGAATTTTATACAAACTAGCATGGAATGTCAATAGGTCAGAACCTAAAACATATCTTTCATCGTATCAATCTGTTTCAGGAACTTTTTTGATTTCAAAAGCAGACCGGAATATTCCTCATAATATGCATCGATGATCTTCCGCAGTTCTTTTTTCGTTTCAGGCTTGACGGAAATGTTTCCGAGCCTTGATAAATCTAAATAATAAAAAATCCGAAGCAATTTGACGGCTGCAGGTGAAATTTTAAAATGATAAGGGTCTTTCCCCAGACAGCGGTGACAAATAAAGCCCGCTTCCCGAAGCGAGAAGGAGAATTCCCCTTCCGTTTCACCACATACGGCACACTGATTCAACACTGGGTTAATCCCATTGACGGGCAGCATCTTCATTTCAAAAATGAATGTCAAAACCTCCGCGTCATATTCCTCGTTTATGTAATGCAAGGTTTGCAAAAGCAATTCATACAAATATGGATTCGGTTTCTTATCCTCGACGCTTTTATCAAGCAATTCAACAATATATGAAGCATAAGCGGTGGCAAAAAGATCCTCCCTTATGAAACGGAGTGAATCGACCATTTCGCCTTGCTGAAGACTGCCGAGTCCGGTTGAAGTGGTTACAAGAAAATACCCGGAGCAAAAAAGCTGTGTGACGGCAGAAAGCCTGCTGTTAGGTTTACTGGCCCCTCTCGCCATGACGCCAATTTTCCCTAGCTCACGGGTATATATAGTAATGATTTTGTTATTTTCTCCATATGCAGTTCGCCTTATGACAATGCCCTCACATTTTTGGAGCATACCAAGACACCACCCATGCTCGCCAAGGCTAACCTATGAAACAGGAAAATCAATTTCTGCTAGCTCATCATTCAATCCCAAGTGTCTTTCCTGTCTTTCGACTTCTATCTCCTTAAACAGCAAATAGGTGTCCACATTACCTGTTTCAGTGAATAATTCCCAGGTAAAATCCAACATATAAAGCCCACCTTTCATTTTTAACTAGCATTATGAATATCCGACCATATGATTAGCTTGACCGTTTTCCTAACTTTCATGATGCGTAAATTTTGTTAATTAATACTCGCTTTCATTGAAGCCGTAATCGCGAAGCTGGCTTGCTTTGTTACGCCAATCCTTCTGTACCTTCACCCACAGTTCCAAGAAAACTTTAGAGCCCAATAGGTTTTCGATATCCACCCTGGCACGGCTGCCGACTTCTTTAAGCATTTTCCCTTGCTTTCCGATGACAATGCCTTTTTGTGAATCCCGTTCGACAACGATAGTCGCCATGACATTAATGGTGTCGCTATTGTCCATCTTTTTAATTGAATCGATGACAACAGCCACTGAATGTGGAATTTCTTCCCGTGTCAGGTGCAGCACCTTCTCACGGACCAATTCCGAAATGATAAAACGTTCCGGATGGTCGGTCACTTGGTCAGCTGGATAGAACTGGGGACCTTCAGGCAGATGCTCTTTGATTTGTTCAAGCAGTGTATCCACATTATTTCCTTCAAGCGCAGAAATCGGAACGACTGCCGCAAAAGGGTAAAGCTGTTGGTATTTTTCAATGATCGGAAGTAAATCATCTGGATGCATCGCATCGATTTTATTTACGACCAGGAAAACAGGCGTTTTTACGGATTGAAGTTTTTCGATGATGAACTCGTCCCCGCGTCCGTACCCTTCAGTCGCATTGATCATGAAGAGAATCAAATCGACTTCCTTCAATGTATTCGTTGCCACTTTCATCATGAAGTCGCCAAGCTTATGCTTTGGTTTATGAATGCCGGGTGTATCGATGAAAATCATTTGTGAATCGTTTTGCGTAAGTACACCCTGGACCTTATTTCTTGTAGTTTGCGGTTTATCACTCATAATGGCGATCTTTTGACCGATGACCCGATTCAGAAATGTACTTTTTCCTACATTAGGTCGTCCAATTATTGAAATGAAACCTGATTTGTAACCTTTTACTTGTGTATCGTCAAATAGTTTATCCATTTAAATCCTCCGGTGAAAAAGCTCCTGGAAGCAATTCCTGTACTGTTAGTTCTTTTATATCCCCATGTAAATTGGTCAAAACGACCGGCATATCCTTTTCGCACAGTTCTGAAATAACCTGCCTGCATGCCCCGCATGGAGCGACGGGACCATCGGTATCCGCCACGACTGCAAGTTTGGTGAATTTTTTTTCGTCATGGGCATAAGCGCTGAATAAAGCTGTCCTTTCGGCGCAATTACACATGCTGTATGCAGCATTTTCTATATTACAACCATGATAGACCTTTCCATCAGCGGTTAAAAGGGCTGCCCCCACCTTAAACTTGGAGTAAGGCACATAAGCTTTATCCCTTGCTTTTTTAGCTTCCTCAATCAATTCTTTTGTATTCAATTCACATCTTCCTTTCAAATTGAGTACCATTTCGGCAACCTACAGGCCAACCTTAGGCAAAAAGATAATCAATCCAACTATTATAGAAAATATAGCATATATGAATACAGCTCCGGCTGCAATATCTTTTGCCTGCTTGGCAAGCGGATGGATTTGGTCCGTTACCAGGTCCACTACCCTTTCAATCGCGGAATTGACGAGCTCCAACGTAATCGTACCGGCTATGGCCGCCAAAATGAAAAGCCACTCCATCCCATTCAATGAGAAGTGCCAACCAAAGAATACGACGATTGCCGTTAACGCGAAATGAATCTTGATATTGCGTTCAGTCCGAACAGCCTCCAAAATTCCCTGACAGGCGAAAGAGAAACTTTTTAATAAAGGATACTTTTTTTTATCCTTCTCTTGAAAGTCCATATTCTTCCAAGATCTCCTTTTGTTTTGTGAACATCACTTTTTCATCTTCTTCATTCATGTGGTCGAATCCCAATAAATGAAGAAAACCATGCAGTGCTAAAAATCCAAGTTCCCGGTCAAATGAATGACCATATTCTTTAGCTTGTTCTTTCGTGCGTTCAATGGAAATGATGATATCTCCTAACATGCGGGGCATTTCCGCTCCGACAATTTCCACTTCATCTTCTCCCATTTCTTCAAGCGCAAAAGAAATGACATCTGTAGCTGAATCTTTATGACGATATTCTTTATTGATTTCCCGAATCCTATCATTGTCTACAAATGTAACAGACAGCTCGGTGTCTTTTTCAATGTTTTCTTTTCTTGCCGCAAATTGAAGAATGCTTTCAACAAGCTGCTGAGCTTCCTCCGTTACTTCATTCGTTTCATCCATTAAATCGATAGCTAAAATCATTCTTTCACCTTCTGTCCTAATTTATCCGGCTCCGGATATTCAATCCTGGAGTGGAAGATACCATTCAGCGATTCACATAAGGAATGCTTCACGATACTTAATTCTCTCATAGTAATGTCACATTCATCAAATTGTCCATCAGAAATCCTGTCCTGAATGATGAAACCTACCAGCTCTTCAATCTTCTCCGGAGTTGGGTGCTTCATCGATCTCACTGCAGCCTCCACACTATCGGCTATGCCGATGACGGCCACTTCCTTCATTAACGCCCTCGGCCCGGGATATCGATAGGCCGCCTCGAGTGTGGCCTCATCCTGTTTTTTTGCCTTATGGTAGAAAAATTTCAATAATGTGGTCCCATGATGCTGCTCTGCAATATCCACAATCTCTTTCGGGAATTTGTGACTGCGCAGCATCTCCCCGCCATCTACGGCATGGGCAATGATGATATCCCTGCTCGTTTCCGGCTGCAGCCGATCATGCGGGTTCTCTTCACTCATCTGATTTTCGATGAAGAAGTGCGGCCGCTTCGTTTTACCGATATCATGATAATAACTGCCGACCCTTGCCAGCAAGCCATTCGAGCCGATGGCTTCACAAGCCGATTCCGCCAAATTGGCGACCATTACACTATGATGATATGTCCCCGGAGCCTCAATCAAGATCTTCCGCAATAACGGATGATTGGGATTCGCGAGCTCGATAAGCTTAATCGATGATAAAATCCCGAAACCAGCCTCGAAAAACGGTAACAGGCCCATTGTCAAAACGGCTGCACCCACTCCAGAACCTATGGCAGCAGAAGCATAATACAAGTACTCCATTCTAGTATAATGGCTGTCCATAATAAAGATGAGCGAAAAAACAAATGCCATATTGATTAAAGACAACAGCAGCCCCGCTACCAGCACCTTTGATTTGAAATTGGGCCTGGATAGGATGATGATTGCCGTCAATCCCCCGAAAATGATATAAAGCCCCATCGAGAAATCCAGATTTCCAGGTGTATCACCATTAAATATAATCGTACCATACGAACCTAACAATATGATCATTGCTACCGCTAACCTATCATTCAATAATATCTTGATGAGCATCGCCGCCATGGCACCCGGAAAAATGTATTCCAAGTTCGAGTTTTTCAGGTCTGCCAGAATGCTGACCGTTTTCATGGTAGCCATTGAAAGGATAAAGACAAGACTGAAGATCAATAACTGATTGTACTTGTTATCCTTTTTGGAAATGGAATAGTAGAAATAGTAATAAAAAGCGGCAAAAGTCAGGAATATGAATAACAGCAGGCCGATATACGGGTAAATGGTGGACTCTGTACTTAAGAAGCCTGCCAGTTCAAGCTGCCTATATACATCCCTGTCCACTAACTGATTTTCTTCAACGATGATCTGACCTTGAAGGATCCTGATCGGCTCCACGCTTTCAACCGCTTTCCTTCGCTGTTCCTCGGTTTTGTCCTTATCGAAAAATACATTCTGAATGATTGCCGTACGCGCAAGGGAAGTGGAGGCTTTTTTCATATCGCCGCTAATGCTCATATAACCCAATTCCTCTACAACCTTTTTCTTGGCATTTTCGACGTCACTTGCAGCGATTCGGGAGCTCATCACATTATTCACTGCCGTAATGGTCGAATCCTTCGCTATTTTCAACTCATCTTCATCCGCCTGCACTAATGCAAGGAAAACGGATTCCTCGATATTTTTATTCACTTCATCAGTCAATTTTTCTTTTAATATCGAAACTTTTTGAGCATCCGTCTTTACGGTCTCTTTTTTATCCTCATCTTCTTTATGATCTTCATCGGGGTCCGTTTCTTTATTCACCTCAATCGCTGAATCGAAAATGGATGAAATCAGATCGACTTTATTTTTGGCATATTCTTTTTTTAAAGAATAAACATCCGCCACCTGTTTTGAAATCTCTTCTTTTTCCTGTTCCGTCTTATAGGTATCTTCCACAGTCTTGGTTGATCGGATCGTTTGTTCGGCAGGCTTAAAAAGCTCTACCTGAACCCTTTCCGGCTTCACATTGGAGAACATTAAACCATACGCAAACAAACCAAGTATGATGAACAAAAGCACTTGAAAAAAACGATGGACCAACAGCCCTTTTATTTGAGTGAAAAATTTCTGGATACGATTCAAGGAAGGTCCTCCTAAAAAAATGATGTTTATTATTCTAGATATGTAAAATCATAACAGTTTTCATTTGAATTTTCACCTTCGTATTGATAAATGTAAAGGTTCTGTCATTTCATATCCACTTTTTCACCATAAAGTTCGTCATTTAGACACATCACGAAAAATCCGCCGATTGAAATGGCGGATTTTTTCTTATGACTTCGCCTGCTCGTAAGCAGTAATGATTTTAGCGACAAGCGGATGCCTTACTACATCACTTTGTTCAAAATAAACAAAGGAAAGGCCCTTAACATTCTTCAATATCTCTTCTACCCGGACAAGACCTGACTTCATGCCTTTAGGAAGGTCAATCTGGGTCCGGTCTCCCGTAATGACCATTTTCGATCCGAAACCAAGCCTGGTCAAGAACATCTTCATTTGGGCTTCCGTCGTATTCTGGGCTTCATCCAATATGACAAAGGCATCTTCAAGCGTACGCCCCCTCATATAAGCCAGGGGAGCTATTTCGATCGTTCCGCGCTCTATCATCCTTTGCGTCTGTTCCATCCCCAGGAGGTCATGGAGAGCGTCATACAGCGGCCTTAGATAAGGATCTACCTTTTCCTTCAGATCACCAGGCAGAAAACCTAGGCTCTCCCCCGCTTCGACGGCAGGCCGTGTCAGGATGATCCGTTTAACATGTCCATTTTTCAAAGCATTGATGGCCATCACTACAGCAAGATAGGTCTTCCCGGTTCCGGCAGGCCCAATTCCAAACACAAGATCCTGTTTCTTTATTGCCTGGATATAGTATCTCTGCCCGATTGTTTTGACTTTAATGGATTTCCCCTTAGCCGTTTTAGCGATTTCCTCATCATATAATTCACCGAAATACTCCAATGTGCCTTTTCTTGCCAATTCAATTGCATAAAGCACATCTCTGGAACTGATTGCAATTCCTTTTCTGACTACAGTCAATAATGCCTTGAGGATTTCCTCCCCCATCGTTACCCGCTCGATATCCCCGGCAACACTCACCGCTTCACCTCGGGTTATGACGGAAATGCCAATTTCCTCTTCGAGCACTTTTACATTTGAATCTCCATTGCCCAATAACGCGATCGCTTCATTGGGTGATTCGATTTCGAGCTTAATTACTTTCACATCATCTGCCATTCGTTAGTCTCCTTGAATGATTGGCTGTCCAATCGCTATATCTTCAATAACTTGGTAATGTATAGACAATTTAACTTTACCATTCTCCATGCTTTCGTGCAAAATTTTTTCTTCGACGATTTCATCTTCCTCGTCTAAATGTTTTTTTAATTCCGCTTTAGCCATTTTTCGGCCTTCCTCCACCGCTTCTTTCTCCGTATAGCTTCGTACAATATCTTCCTTGCTCCTTAAGGTCACTTGTTTATAAGAAATCGGCAGCTCCCATTGAAGAAAGTGAAAAGGCCTCACTGTCGTTTCCTTTTCCTGTTTTTCATATCCCGGATCCTTGAAGCCCCATACCGGGAGGGAAAAGTCCCCCATTTTCAAAAAGTGCTTGCTCGTTTCATCTCCGTTAAAAACGGAAAACTTGGTTTTTAACGGAACTTCCACTTTCGCTTTATACCACGTTTTCCCTTTTATTACTCCCTTTGCGGATACAATTTCCTGTTTATCCTCTTTTCCAATCAATCCTGAAACAAGAAGTTGTCCTTTTCCTACATAATCATTCACATTAACAATAGATTGTCCTTTTTCAACGAACATATCAGTGATGATCGCTTTTTTTGATGCTACCAAATTCTGTGGGGATGTTTTCTCGACCTCTTTAGGCTGCCGTTTTTCCACAACCCGAAAATGATATGTCGTTCCCTTTAGCTCGACCCCCACCCATGTCAATGCACCGATCCGGTCCGACAGCTTACGCTGAATCGTATCCACATCATCAACAAAGAATTGCACTTTACCGATCTTCACGCCCATCTTGTCCAATTCTTTCCGGATGGCATGCTCGGTTGCCGGTTTGGCATCTTGAACCTCGATGCCCCATACCATATTGGAAAGTACAAATATACATAGCAGGAAAGCGATCATCCCCGCTAAAAACCCGCTGTTTTTCATGACTCTCTTCATCAGGAAAGGGAAACCCTTTCCCTGCATGAACTTTACTTTACAATCACTCTTCCGCATGACCTGACGGAGTTTGGGGAGATCCCTGATATCCATATGGAAAATCAGGGCTTCACTTCCGACACGCTTCACATCCCAGATATGAAGCCCCCTTCTCGTCAGCATATTAATTAACCGTTCTGCACCTTTTCCATAAGCCTTCACCTTTACATAGCCTGTATAATAGTTTGTCCATTGGTTTTTCATGGAGACCTCCCGGGATCATTCATTGATAAAATAAACCTTGTCAATTTTGCCTTCGAGCATGATTTCTTCCGGCAAAATCGTCTTTATGACAAAGGCATTTCCCTTTATCAGCAGCTGCCCATTTTTCAGCATCAATCGTACTTCGCTGTCTGTAAAAGCCAATAAGCCACGATGGTTTTCAATATAAATATGTAATTGTCCGATCATTGTAATTCGCGGCAGGTCCATCATGACATCTTGCGGAAGGTCCATTGTTTTGGTCATAAGCTGTTTCACTTTTTTTCCCCAATTGCGTGCCATAAAAAAGAACCCCCTTTCATCTCAATGTATGAAATGAAAGAGGGTTCTAGCACAAAATTATAAGTGAATGAAAGTCTATTTTTTCATGCTCATTTAATGACGGTCTAAAAAAAGCCCGGGGCTCCGAATCACCTTCTGGACCTCTGAAGACTTCTCTTCGCCCTTGGCGGCCCCAGCACTTCTGACATGATGATGCCATCAATCAGCTGCTTTTTGCCAAAAGACGGTCCTTTGCGATAGACCGGACTGTTATTATCAGAAATCGTAGATGTAAGTTGATCTGCCTTCGCTTTTTGATACAAACGCTCTTGATCGTACTTCTGCTGTAGCCGTCTAAGCTCCGCAATCCTTTTGTTCGCTTCGTTCGTCGTCTCATCGATCACTTCTGCAGCCTGTGCTGCCTGCTGTTCGACTTTCCTTACGGGAGCAGGTGCAGGCGTTTGCTGCTGTTTCCCTTGCTGCATTTCACCTTGAAGCTCCTGCATGACCTCCTGCCATTTCTTTTTCGGAGGGGTGTTAGGATCTTGAGGCTGTTTTTTCTTTCCTAACATGGACGTTAAAATACCGATCAAGACAATGATAAGGAATGGGTTCTTGAGAAAGAAATCAATAAAATCTCCCATTTAAAGACCTTCCTTCCCTGACCTAATTATTATTATGGTTATTGTTGTTATCTTTTGGATTTTCGGATATTTTACTGATGGAACCGCGCATATCCGTATCGGCCGTGATATTTTGGATATTCATATAATCCATCACTCCAAGGTTTCCGCTTTTCAGTGCATCGGCCATGGCCAACGGAACTTCCGCTTCGGATTGAACAACCTTCGCTCTCATTTCCTGAACACGGGCAACCATTTCCTGTTCAAGTGCAACAGCCATCGCACGTCGTTCTTCGGCCTTTGCCTGGGCTATTTTCTTATCGGCTTCGGCTTGGTCCGTCTGTAATATGGCCCCGATATTTTTACCGATATCCACTTCAGCAATATCAATGGAAAGAATTTCGAATGCCGTCCCTGAATCCAACCCTTTCGATAAAACCGTTCTTGAAATCAAATCGGGATGTTCCAGTACATCCGTATGCATTTGCGAAGCACCGATCGTCGATACGATCCCTTCCCCTACACGGGCAATGATCGTCTCTTCACCGGCACCACCGACCAGGCGTTCAATATTGGCCCGGACCGTGATCCTTGCCTTCGCTTTCACTTCAATACCATTCATCGCCACACCTGAGATGAAAGGAGTTTCGATCACTTTCGGGTTAACGCTCATTTGAACGGCTTGCAGTACATCACGACCGGCAAGGTCAATGGCTGCACCCCGTTCGAAAGGTAACGTGATATTGGCGCGTTCTGCAGCAATTAATGCATTCACCACTCGATCGACATTACCGCCTGCAAGGTAATGGCTCTCCAATTGATTCGTCGAAACATTGATTCCAGCCTTATGGGCCTTGATAAGGGGATTGACGACCCTGCTTGGTATAACACGGCGAAGCCTCATCCCAACTAATGTAAATATACTGATTTTGACTCCTGCCGCTAAAGCGGAAATCCAAAGCATGACTGGTACGAATGTGAAAAACACTGCCAATACGATGATAGCAGCAATCACTGCCAGTACAATAAATACCGTTCCTGAAGTTATCACTTAATGATTCATCCTTCCTGTATCCTTTAATTTTAATTTGAATCCGGAATTTCCCGGACGACTACCCTTGATCCTTCAACTTTAACGATAATGATTGTCGAACCTTTGGAAATAAAGCTTCCTTCGGTCACGACATCCACTCTTTCTTCTTTGACCAAGGCTGTTCCTGAAGGCCTCAAATCTGTTAGGGCCTTCCCTTCTGCACCTAATAAATCCAAACGATTCGGATTGCTGACATATCCTTGTTCCGTTTTTGTTGCATCGGTTAATATCATTTTCCTGAAAAATTTCATCTGTTTTCCAAACACCTTTACAAGTAGGATGAATACCAAAATGGATACGGTGACCGCAATTAGCAAGGAGATCGTCATATGGACCGGATCACCTGTCGCAAGGAATAGACTCCCCACTACCGCTGTAAACCCGAGCAGCCCGATAATCCCCCCTGGGATAAAAAATTCAATTAGTACGAGAATGACCCCAATGATGAACATCGCTAACGATTCGTATCCGGTGATACCGGCGACAAGATGACCATAGAAGAATAAGACAAGACTGGTGATTCCAATTACGCCCGGAATTCCAAAGCCGGGTGAAAACAATTCCATCACAATCCCGATTCCCGCTATCGTTAATAAAATGGGAACGACGATCGGGTTGGTCAAAAATCGGGCTAGTTTCTCAGGAAAGCTTTCTTCGATTGACCGAATATCAGCATCTTCAACTCCAAGTATACTATACAGCTCCGCTTTTCCAGAGACGGTGCCTTCGCTATACCCAGCCTTTTTTGCCTGTTCGGCTGTAAATGTCAGCAGCTTCCCTTTTTCCGCTCCATATTCGGGTAGATCGATGTCAACATCCGCCATCGCCTGGGCGTATATGGGATCACGTCCATTTTGTTCAGCAGCGGTCTTCATGGCAGCCAACCAATAAGATTGCGCTTTCTTACTTGCAGCGTTCCCTGTTGAATCAATCACAGCTGCAGATCCCATGGTGGCACTCGGAACCATATAGATCTCATCCGCACTTAAGGAAATGTATGCCCCTGCAGATAAAGCCCTGTTATTGACATAGGCAACTGTCTTTATTGGTGAATCCGCCAGTAACTTTGCAATTTCCCCCGCTGCATCCACAGCACCTCCAGGGGTATTCACCTCGAAAACGACAAGATCTGCATCTGCTGCTTCAGCAGTGGTCAGTGCTCGTTCCAAAAAGGCCGAGAGTCCCTTTTCCACCGTTTCTTCAATGGGTACATGGTAAACGATCTTCTCGTTTGCAGATACCGCCGCTCCACCAAAGGAAGACATGGTGAACAGCAATCCAAATAGGAGAACAGATAAATAACGCCAAATTTTCAACGGAACGCCCCCTTTCCCGTATTAAACGCGGTAAGTGTCCCATTATCCAGGAACTCACCAGTAAATTCAGCCCGCAACTAAAATTCGAATAAGGAGCAATTGAAGCAACCCTTTACCCTGTTCTTTAGTTATTACGTATGTATATGAAAAAAGTTTCAAAAAAAAGCAAATAAAATTAAAAGTGCCACAATTATCTTGGGCTTCGTTTCAATAATATACGCATAAAATTCATGAAATACACAAAAACCACAGGCAATTTGCCTGCGGTTAGGTTTCGAGTTTTAAGTTTAGAGTTTAAGATAGATGTTGTTGTACTAATTTGTTAACTAGAGAACCATCCGCTTTACCTTTAACTTTAGGCATTAAAGCTCCCATAACTCGGCCCATATCTGCTTTGGATGTTGCATTGACTTCTAAAATCGTTTCGTTAACGATTTTAGAAATGTCTTCTTCTGAAAGTTGCTGAGGCATATATGCCTCTACGTATACTAGTTCGGTGCGGACTTTATCCACGAGATCTGAACGACCTGCGTTTTCAAACTCCTGGAGGGAGTCTTTGCGTTGTTTTAATTCGCGAGAGAGCACTGTCAATTCTTCATCATCTGTTAAATCTTGTCTCTGCTTCAAGGCTTCGTTTTGAATAGAAGCTTTCAGCATCCGAATAACAGATAGTTTGTCCTTTTCCTTGTTCTTCATCGCTTGTTTCATATCATTATTTAAACGCTCGAGAAGACTCATCTTTCCACCCTCTCTTAGAATTTACGTTTTCTTGCAGCTTCAGACTTTTTCTTACGTTTTACGCTTGGTTTTTCATAAAATTCACGCTTCCTAGCTTCCTGAAGCGATCCTGCTTTAGATACAGTACGTTTGAAACGACGAAGAGCATCTTCAAGCGATTCGTTTTTACGAACGACGGTTTTAGACATCTCTTTCCCTCCCTCCGAAAACAACACACTAACTCAAGTTGTCAACATGTTATACATGTACTAAACAATTATAATATATCATCTTTAGCAGGTCAACCAATAAAATCAAACTTATTTTGAATATAATCGTGTTATTATCATAATTTTTCACTAAGCGATGATTCACCTTGCATGAAATTCCAATTTATAGCATGTCCCCCGTTAATGGGCCATAAGCTTACTATGAGGTGACAGTCATGCATGAGCTATTTTTATTCATTTTATTCATAGCGATATTTCTGGCAGGTATGTCAGTTTTACGAATCGGACTGTTCAATATGTCCGGTGCAGCATTAAAAACATTTCTCTCAAAGGTTACGGATAAGCCATGGAAAGGCTTATTGGCCGGAACCATCTTTACCGGGATCCTGCAGAGCAGCTCGGCGGTCATGGTCATGACGGTCGGACTCGTTTCCGCAGGAAGCTTAACATTCCCGCAAACAATCGGGATCATTCTTGGAACGAATATCGGATCTACCTTTACAGCAGAGTTCATGACATTTTCTTTGGATCGCTGGATCATTCCCGGTGTCGTAAGCGGCGCTTTCCTTTGCTTCATGCCAAAAGCATTACCGAGAAGCCTAGGAATGTCCCTGATTGGAATCTCGGCCATCTTCGCGGCGATGAGTGGTTTTAAAACGCTTTCGACACCGATTGCAGCCTATCCATCCATACAAACGCTTATCCAGTACATAGAGAGCCATATGAGTTATGCGCTGATTGCCGGGTTATTATTGACGGCACTCATTCACTCCAGTTCTGCAACCATCGGGATAGCCATGAGTTTTTTGATGAATGGGGAGTTATCCGTGTCCTCGGCAATCATCATCATGCTCGGATCGAATATCGGCACTTGCATCACCGGATACATGGCCAGCATCGGTTCTGGCAGACAAGCTGCCTTCACAGCTTATGCACATATTTGGCTGAACATCATCGGGGTTGCCGCATTCCTGCCTTTTGTGGACATCCTGGAAAGTGCGGCTGCCTATTTCACCGAAAACAAAGGGACACAGCTCGCCCATGCCAGTGTCATTTTCAATATCTTGACTTCTTTGGCCGTCTTGCCATTCGCACGGCGATTCTCCAACCTCATTCTTTTGGTGCATCGGCCACACTTAAAAAAATAAGGGCTATCCAAAATAAAGTCATTGGCAACTGACTATGGGACAGCCTTATAAACGGTTATTGAAGTTTAAAACTTCACCAGGGGCAAGGGAAATTGCCAGTTGAATTATTTTTTGAATCAATAAAAAACAGGCGAAGAAAAAATAATTCATTTTTCTCCGCCTGCTTTATTTTAGGGAATTATACGGTCTTTACAAAATCAATAATCGGAATCAGCCGTTAAGCCCTTCACGATGGAGACACCTGCACTCGCTCCAATTCTTGTTGCACCAGCTTCAATCACATTCTGGGCATCGCTCGTGTTGCGGACCCCGCCTGAAGCTTTGACACCGATATCCGGTCCAACCGTTTTTCTCATAAGCGCGATATCTTCAACTGTCGCTCCGCCGGTCGAAAAACCAGTTGATGTTTTCACATAATCCGTTCCGGCTTTTACGGCCAATTCACATGCACGGACTTTTTCTTCATCGGTCAATAAAGAAGTTTCAATGATCACTTTTGAAAGAGCCTTACCAGTGGATGCCGCTACCACAGCACGAATATCCCGCTCTACCAACTCATCATCCTTGTCCTTCAATGCGCCGATATTGATCACCATATCGACTTCGTGAGCACCATTGGCGATGGCATCTTTCGTTTCAAAAGCTTTGGTTTCCGGTGTGTTTGCACCTAGAGGGAAGCCGATTACCGTACAAACTTTCACCTCTGAACCTTCCAAAAGTTCACTTGCATATTTCACCCAAGTTGGGTTTACGCATACGGAAGCAAAGTTATACTCTCTCGCTTCTTCGCATAATACCTTTATTTGCTCTTTGGTTGCATCTGCTTTTAATAACGTGTGGTCAATTAAACCTGCTACATTTTGTGACATTAATAAATCCTCCTCAAAAACAATCTATACCTAGTTGTACGTACCTCTCATGATACCATAGTTTATCCAATTTGACGATATATATAGTCTTTACCCGAAAGCGCCAAGAAAACACATCTAAAAAAGGATAATAAAAAAAGACAGCGGTTAACCGCTGTCTTAGATATTGGATGCTTGTTGCAACGGAAAATCCTTCACGACCGTCACGAACTGACCTTCACTAAATGGATAGCCAGATTTTGTGATTTTAACTTTGACGATTTCACCGACCATTTCTTCCGATGCCGGGAAGACGACTTTCATGTAATTATCTGAGTAGCCCTCATAAAGGCCATTTTCCAACTTCGTTTCAGGAATGACTTCCAGAACTTCCCCCTCGAATCGGGAGGCATACTCTTTTGCCAACTGATCCGACAACGTAATTAGGCGGTGGACTCGTTCATTTTTGATATCTTCATCCACTTGATCTCCCATACGGGCAGCCGGAGTCCCTGTCCGTTTTGAATAAGGGAAAACATGAAGTTCGGAGAATTTATATTTTTCTATAAAGTTATATGTCTCCATGAATTCTTCTTCAGTTTCACCCGGGAAACCTACGATGACATCAGAGGTAACAGCAAGGCCCGGAAGTGCAATTTTCAGCTTTTCGATTCGATCACCGAAGAAATCCATCGTATATTTACGTCTCATCCGTTTTAGAACGGTATCGGAACCCGATTGGATTGGTATATGCAAATGACGTACCACTTTTTTCGAATTCGTCAACACTTCAATGATCTCATCTGTAATTTGGCTCGCTTCAATGGATGAAATACGGATGCGCTTCAGCCCATCGACTTTTTCCAAGTCACGCAGCAGCATCGCCAAATTATAGTCTTTCAAATCGTCTCCGTAGCCGCCCGTATGAATTCCGGTAAGGACTAGCTCTTTATAGCCTGCCTCAACAAGCTGTTCAGCCTGGTGAACGACTTCTTTTGGATCGCGGGAACGCATCAAGCCACGTGCCCAAGGAATGATGCAGAAAGTGCAGAAATTATTGCAGCCTTCCTGAATCTTTAGTGAAGCGCGTGTACGGTCTGTGAAAGCAGGTACATCCAACTCTTCGTAGACACGGTTTTTCATGATATTACCTACGGCATTGATTGGTTCACGCTCAACCTTGAATTGCTCAATGTAATCAAGCAGTTTAACCCTGTCTTGTGTTCCTACAACAATATCCACACCTGGTATGGCCATGATTTCTGCCGGCGATGTCTGTGCGTAACATCCCGTTACCGCTATGACGGCATTCGGATTCTTACGAATGGCACGACGGATGACCTGACGGCTTTTCTTATCGCCAGTGTTTGTCACCGTGCATGTGTTGATGACATATACATCTGATGTATTTTCAAACTCAACACGATCATATCCCCCAGTTTTGAATAATTGCCATATAGCCTCTGTTTCATAATGATTCACTTTACAGCCTAATGTATGGAAAGCGACCGTTGCCATTTTTCATCACCTCAAAAGTTCTACATGATAAGAAACAGCGGAAAGTGCATATAAAGGTGCTGTTTCAGTTCTTAATATTCTTGGTCCAAGACCGCAAGCCATAAAACCGGCATCAGTCAGTTTTTCAATTTCCTTATCTGCCAAACCACCTTCAGGCCCAAAAACGAATAGGATGGATTGCCCAGCAGTAATATCTTTCAAGACAGAAGCGAGTACAGAAGTTTCCCCCCGTTTTGCCTCTTCTTCAAAAGCGATTAATTTATGATCGAAACCGGAAGCATACCCAGCTAGCTGATCTGCCGTCATCGGTTCCTTGATGGCAGGGATAACCGTGCGGTGAGATTGCTCAGCCGCCTCTTTTGAAATCTTCTGGAGCCTCTCCAATTTCTTGCCTACCTTTTTGTGGTCCCATTTTACCACCGAACGAGCAGCAATAAAAGGGATAAATTCAACGGCACCCAGTTCAGTGCCCTTTTGAACGATATATTCCAATTTATCCCCTTTAGGCAGACCGCTCGCAATCACTACCCTTACAGGAAGTTCCTTTTCTTCATTCTTCCATTCAGTTACCGTACCTATTACAGCATCATCAGTAATTTCCGAAATTTCCGCGATAGCTGTCATGCCATTACCTTTCACCGTGATGATCCGCTCACCTGGTCCCATTCTCATCACTCTGGCGATATGGTGAAAATCATCACCTGATATCGTCACCATGTTTCCATTGATATCTGCTTCGTTAAGAAAATACCGTTGCACACTGCCACCTACTTCGTCTAGTCTAAATAACTCACAGGCTAACAGTCGGGAATCCAGAATGCAAGCCGTGCAAAGATTCAAGCTAAAAAAAGGTACTCTGACTATCAAAAAAACCGATAATCAGAGTAACTTTTCCAATTAAGCATTTCTTTTTGCGATTATTGCCACCCAATCTTCCATCAAGATCGTTTCCTCAACGGTGAAACCAGATGCTATAATCGCTTCCTTCACATCTTGTTTCTTAGTTTGAATGATTCCGGAAGCGATGAAATATCCGCCAGGTTTAACGACTTTCGCTACATCATCCGTAAAACGCATGATCACTTCGGCAAGAATATTAGCCACGACGATATCCGCTTGTTCATTTACACCATCCAGTAAGTTGCCTTGTGACACGGACACTTTATCCTGCACGTTATTTATTTCAACGTTTTGCTTGGCTGACTGTACTGCCACTTCATCCAAATCAAGTGACTGGATTCGTTTTGCATCCAATAATGCAGCTGCAATGCTTAGAACACCAGAACCAGTTCCTACATCAACGACTAAATCCCCAGGCGTTACTGTTCGTTCCAGCGCTTGGATGCACATGACCGTCGTCGGGTGTGTTCCCGTTCCGAAGGCCATGCCTGGATCAAGTTCAATGATCAATTCGTCACTGCTTACCGGAGTATAGTCTTCCCACGTTGGCACGATGGTAAAACGTTCGGATATCTTGACGGGGTTATAATATTTTTTCCAAGCCGTCGCCCACTCTTCTTCATTCACTTCACTAATTGAAACAACATTTTTCCCAAGGTCAATATCAAAAAGAAGGAGATTATTGATTGATTCCTTAATAGCATCAATGGTATCGCCAAGGAAGCTGTTAACGGGCAGATAAGCCTTAATGACTACACCTTCATCCGGATAATCATCGGGGTTTAAGTGGTAGATTTCGCCAAAAACATTTTCACGTTCCTTGACTAATTCTAGAGGATCCTCAATGACAACACCGCTCGCACCTGCCTCATGAAGAATATTCGAAACAGGTTCAACCGCTTCATTCGTTGTTTGGATTGCAAATTCAGACCACTTCATAATCTACCAACTCCCAATTTGTTCTTTTTTACTTTTATTCACCTATCTTTAAAAGCACGCTTCACTTTTGAGAAAAAGCCATCTTCTTGTTCATCTACACCTTGTCCGCTGATATCACTGAACTCACGAAGCAAGTCCTTTTGTTTTTCCGTTAATTTCTTAGGCGTGACAACCAATACGACCACATGCTGATCTCCTTGGCCATATCCTCTGACATTCGGAACTCCTTTGCCCTTTAAACGGAAGCGAGTGCTAGTTTGTGTACCTGCTGGAATCTTCAGCTTCACTTTTCCATGCAGCGTCGGAACTTCTATTTCATCGCCCAATGCTGCCTGGGCAAAAGTAACCGGCATTTCACAATAAATATCATCGCCATCCCGTTCAAAGAATTCATGGCTGCGCACATGGAAGACTACATACAGGTCTCCTGCGGGGCCGCCATTGATTCCAGGCTCGCCTTGGCCTGTTACGCGCAACTGCTGGCCATCATCAATTCCTGCTGGCACCTTGACTTGGATTTTTTTACGTTTTTGGACTTTTCCGTCGCCGCCGCATGTTGAACATTTATTAGGAATGATTTTCCCTGTTCCTTGACAATGGTGACATGCTCTCCGGTTCACAATCCTTCCGAAAGCTGTGTTTTGTTCAACATTCAATTGACCGGTTCCATGACAATGTGAACAGTTTTCCACCTTTGTACCTGGTTTGGCACCGGATCCTTTACATGTACCGCAATCCTCTTCACGCGGAATTTCGATCTCAGTATCTTTTCCGAATGCAGCCTCTTCAAACGAAAGCGTCATCGTATACTGTAAATCCGCTCCTTGACGCGGTGCATTAGGATCTCTCCTGCGTCCGCCGCCACCAAAGAAGCTACTGAAAATATCTTCAAAACCGCCGAAACCGCCAAAGTCCTGACCGCCAAAGCCTTGATTGGGATCTGTATGTCCGAATTGGTCATAATGGGCTTTTTTCTGTTCGTCACTCAATACTTCGTAAGCTTCCTTGATTTCCTTGAATTTATCCGCAGCATCGTCCGCTTTATTAATATCAGGGTGATATTGTTTGGAGAGCTTTCGATACGCTTTTTTGATTTCATCCTTCGAAGCACTTTTCGAAAGGCCTAACACCTCATAATAATCGCGTTTACTCATATCTAAAATCCACTCCCGATTCGATTCACATAAAGGTAATATTATCACTGAACGAAGATAATAATCAACTAGAAAAGTACAAACGGCTTTAACACATTTTTGCAAATGGCATTGCCAGCCCCAATTTGCACACATTTTTCTCTAAAATCCCACGATTCCCCATCAGTGATTGCAACAATGTTTCCATTCACTGTAAAAAAAGCCAAAGTCAAGATAACCTGACTTTGACTTTTTTACAATAGGGCAGAGTACTGCCCGATATATCAGTGTCCCGATTGGGGCACTTTTTATTTTTTCTCTTCTTCGTTTACTTCAGTGTATTCAGCATCAACGACATTATCGTCTTGAGCAGACTCGCCAGCACCCGCTTCGCCAGCTTGCTGAGCTTTTGCCGCTTCTTCATAAAGCTTCATTGTCAAAGCTTGAACGATTTCGTTAAGTGCATCTTTTTTCACGCGGATTTCTTCAAGCTCATTTTTCTCGATTGCAGCTTTCAGTTCATCCTTCGCTTCATTCGCTTTTGTCACTTCCGCTTCGTCCACTTTACCCTCTAGATCTTTAAGCGTTTTTTCCGTTTGGAAAACTAATTGATCTGCTTCGTTACGAAGTTCAACTTCTTCTTTACGTTGTTTATCGCTATCGGCATTTTCTTCCGCTTCACGTACCATGCGTTCGATCTCTTCATCAGAAAGGCCTGAAGATGATTTGATGGTGATTGCTTGTTCTTTGTTCGTACCAAGATCTTTCGCACGAACGTTCACGATACCGTTTTTATCGATATCGAATGTCACTTCAACTTGCGGAACTCCACGCGGTGCCGGTGGAATGTCACTCAATTGGAAACGACCAAGAGTTTTGTTATCCGCTGACATTGGACGCTCACCTTGAAGGACATGGATATCAACTGCCGTTTGATTATCAGCCGCTGTCGAGAATACTTGTGATTTACTTGTCGGAATCGTAGTATTACGGTCAATCAGTTTCGTGAATACTCCGCCCATCGTTTCAATTCCAAGTGAAAGTGGAGTTACATCAAGAAGGACAACGTCTTTAACATCACCTGTCAATACGCCACCTTGAATTGCAGCACCCATAGCCACCACTTCATCAGGGTTTACACCTTTGCTTGGTTCTTGACCGATTTCCTTTTTGATTGCTTCAACGACAGCAGGAATACGTGTAGATCCACCTACAAGGATTACTTTGTCGATTTCAGATGCTGAAAGACCGGCATCTTTCAATGCTTGACGAGTAGGTCCCATCGTACGTTCCACAAGACCTGTGGAAAGCTCATCGAATTTAGCTCTAGTCATCGTTACATCCAAGTGAAGCGGGCCAGCTTCTCCAGCAGTGATGAACGGTAAAGAAATTTGAGTTGACGTTACGCCGGAAAGATCTTTCTTCGCTTTTTCAGCTGCATCTTTCAAACGTTGAACCGCCATTTTATCTTTTGAAAGGTCGATTCCGTTTTCTTTCTTGAATGCTTCAACCAGGTAATCGATGATGACTTGGTCGAAATCATCCCCACCTAGACGGTTGTCGCCGGCTGTGGACTTAACTTCGAAAACGCCGTCTCCAAGTTCCATGATCGATACGTCAAATGTACCGCCGCCAAGGTCGAATACAAGGATCGTTTGATCTTCTTCCGTTTTATCCAAACCGTATGCAAGTGCTGCAGCTGTCGGTTCGTTGATGATACGTTCCACTTCAAGGCCGGCAATTTGACCAGCATCCTTAGTTGCTTGACGTTCTGCATCATTGAAGTAAGCAGGTACAGTGATAACCGCTTTAGTGACTTTTTCGCCAAGATACTCTTCAGCGTATGATTTCAAGTATTGAAGGATGATTGCAGAAACTTCTTGAGGTGAGTATTCTTTTCCTTCAATTACTTCTTTATGGTTGGTACCCATATGGCGTTTAATGGAAATGATCGTGTTAGGGTTTGTAATCGCTTGGCGTTTTGCCACTTCCCCAACTTGCCTTTCTCCATTTTTGAATGCCACTACGGATGGTGTTGTACGGTTTCCTTCCGGATTCGGGATTACTTTTGGTTCCCCGCCTTCAAGTACAGATACACAAGAGTTTGTTGTACCTAAGTCAATACCAATAATCTTGCTCATAGTTTCACTACCTCCCAATTATTTATATGTAAAAATCCTATTCGTTCACTTTTACCATTGCAGGTCGAATCACACGGTCTTTAAGAAGGTATCCTTTTTGGAATTCCTCGACGACGATGTTCGAACCGAAGTTTTCATCTTGAACTTGCATGACCGCTTGATGCAAACGCGGATCGAACTCTTCGCCAACCGAACTGATCGGTTCGATGCCTTCTTTAGCCAATGCACCAGTAATCGCTTTATAGACCATTTCCATGCCGGATAGCAAGGATTTCGTCTGTTCATTTTCCGCTTCGATTTTTGTTGCTCTTTCAAAATTATCAAGAGCCTCCACTAAATCACTAGCAATACTTTGAACTCTATATTTTTGAGCCGCCTCCATATCAAGCTTGGCACGGCGTCTTGAATTATCAAAATCGGCCTGCAGACGAAGATAACGGTTATCCATTTCTTCGATTTTCGCCTCAAGTTCGGCAATTTTTTCTTGAGCCAATTGAAGTTCATCTTTTTCAACAGGACTATCGTTTTCTTCCGCTGCTGGAATTTCTTCTTCAGCGAAAACTGCTTCTGCAGCGCTTTCCTCGATTGTTTCATTTTCCAATGTTTGTTCTTCGTTTTTATTTTCTGTCACAATCTCACCTCCCTAAAAGGGTTATACAATTTATGCTAAAGTAATATGCCAGGCCGCGGAATACACTCCTCCGCCACCTTAACAATATTACCTTTGCTACTATTTTTGATACAGTTTTGTCATCAGGGCCGTTAAATCTTTCGAGAAAAACGAAAGCAAACTGATCACTCTCGAATATTCCATTCTTGTTGGACCCAATATGGCCAATGTGCCAACTTGCTCCTGCCCGATTGAGTAGGTTGCCGTAATCAAACTGCAGTCATCGAGCACTGTGTTTTGATTTTCACGGCCGATCTTGACGTGGATGCCCGATGGATTTTGAGTAATTAGTTCATAAAATCCCTGTTCCTGCTCAATCATCGATAAAAGCGTGCTTACTTTCGCAATATCATGGAACTCCGGCTGCCTCAGCATATTCGTTTTCCCGCCGAAAAATATTTTTTCGGGCTTTGTGTCCGTCAGGGTCTCCGCAAGGACCGAGACCATCGATCCATAGTTATGAATGTGGCGGCTCAATAGAACGGCAACTTCCTTATAGATCTTATCCTTTAGATCAACTAGCGGAACATCGACCAAACGGGAATTCAATATGTTCACCATCTTTTCAATTTCGTTTATATCAAAAGAAGGCGGTAAGGAAATCATTCGATTTTCCACATGACCTGTATCCGTAATAATGATGGCTATTGCCGTTTCAGGACTTAAGGGAATGATCTGGATTTTTTTCAGCTTATGCTCATTCACTTTTGGTCCGAGTACAATCGCCGTATAATTCGTCAGTTCCGAAAGTATTTTCGCTGACTTCTGAACGATTTTTTCCAATTCATAAATTCGTTCTACAAAAACGGATTTTAATATCTTCACTTCATTCTTTTTCGGAGCTTGAGGAGAAAGTAAATGATCCACATAATATCTATACCCTTTTTCAGAAGGGATCCTGCTGGAAGAAGTATGGGTTTTTTCTAAAAATCCCATTTCTTCAAGGTCAGACATTTCGTTGCGAATTGTGGCAGAGCTGAACGTGATTTCATCTTTCTTCGACAAACTTCGTGACCCGACTGGCTGGGCCGAATGGATGAAATCCTCGATTATCACTTGTAGAATCAATAATTGACGATCAGTTAGCATGTATGATCACCTCTGTTAGCACTCTGTCTCATCGAGTGCTAATATACTAATAAATTATCAAATGCAGCTTATGATGTCAACAATGAAAACCGCTAATTCATCGTTAAAATAACATGGATTTCCTTCAGTCGGAATCAATAACGCCTAAAAATGTTTGGAACACTTCATTTCCTAGCAGTTTGCCCCGCTCAGTCAAGCGGACGAACCCGCCTTCCACCTTAAGCAAACCCTTTGCCGATCCTTCTTCGAGCGGTTTCCTGAAAATCTCCGTCATTTCTACAAAAAATTTATTCTTGAAGATTTCCAATGAAACCCCTTGCGTTTTCCGGAGACCCAAAAACATCTCCTCTTCCATCCGTTCATGAAGCGGTACTGGATGTTCTTCCAACACAGGCAGCTCGTTCGAAAGCAATGGAGTGATATATTTCTTCACAGGCCCATGATTGGCCACCCTTTTACCTCCAGTATAGCCATGTGCACCAGCACCAATCCCATAATACTCCACATTATCCCAATATGTCAGGTTGTGCCTGCTTTCAAATCCAGCCCGGGCAAAATTACTGATTTCATATTGATGCAGACCATGCTTCTCCATCTCTTCCATCAGCCTCTCATACATCGAAGCCTCGAGCTCCTGCGGCGGCAGGTTCAATTTACCTCTTCGCATCTGATTATAAAAAACCGTCTTCGGCTCAACGATCAATGAGTAGCTTGAGTAGTGCGGCAATTGAAGGGCGATCGCTTTATCCAGCGTATCCTTGAAATCTTCCATCGTTTGGCCCGGCAATCCATAAATCAAGTCGATGCTTATATTCGTAAAGCCAACTTCTTGAGCCAAATGGATCGTTTCATATACTTCTGAAGCCCGGTGAGTCCGGCCAATCCGTTTTAATAATTCATCATTGAAGCTTTGCACTCCAAAGCTAAGTCTATTGACCCCTGAATCATAAAGTATCTTGAGTTTTTCCCTTGAAAGATCCCCGGGATTGGCTTCAAATGTATATTCAGCCTTCTTAGGATCAAAGGGCAGGGTTTCATTGATTGCTTCACATAAGAATGCAAGCTGCTTTTCATCCAGTGAGGTCGGTGTCCCTCCACCGACGAAAACCGTATCCAAACCTGCAGTCGGGTATTTGGAAAGCTGCATCACCATTTCCCTTTTCATCATCTGTAAATATTCGTCGACCGGCTGTCCCTGCAAAAATACTTTATTGAAATCACAATAGTGACAAATATGTTCACAAAATGGTATATGGAGGTAGGCGCTTTTGATCATTGTGTTCACAACCTTTTAATCGAATGAGTCGATAGAAAAAGAGGCTAGATCTCCTCTACCCTCTTTTTTCTAACTATCGTTTATTTTATTTATTTTTTGGGTGTCGTATCATCCATTTTCAAAACAGCCATGAAAGCTTCTTGCGGAACTTCAACGGAACCTACTTGTTTCATCCGCTTTTTACCTTCTTTCTGTTTTTCGAGCAACTTACGTTTACGGGAAATATCGCCGCCGTAACATTTAGCCAATACGTTTTTGCGCATTGCACTAATCGAAGAGCGGGCGATGATTTTTTGCCCGATCGCCGCTTGGATCGGCACTTCGAATTGTTGCCTTGGAATCAATTTCTTCAATTTTTCAACAATGACTTTACCGCGTTCATAAGCAAAGTCCTTATGAACGATGAAACTTAAAGCATCGACAGTTTCAGCATTCAGTAAAATATCCATCTTCACAAGCTTGGACGGTTGGTAGCCGATCAGCTCATAATCGAATGAAGCATAGCCTCTTGTATTGGATTTCAATTGATCGAAGAAATCATACACGATTTCCGATAATGGAATTTCATAATGAATGCTCACACGAGTCTCATCGATATATTCCATATCAATGAAGTTACCGCGTTTATTTTGACAGATTTCCATGATCGCCCCGACAAACTCCGTCGGTGCCATCATTGTCGCTTTGACATATGGCTCCTCGACACGTTCGATCTTTTGAGCATCAGGCATATTGGACGGGTTATCCACTTTCAGGACCGTTCCGTCCGTTTGCACCACATCATAAATAACACTCGGTGCAGTGGTGATCAGATCGATTTTGAATTCACGTTCAATCCGTTCCTGGATGATTTCCATATGAAGGAGTCCAAGGAATCCGCAACGGAAACCGAAGCCCAATGCTTGCGATGATTCCGCTTCGAACTGCAGCGCTGAATCGTTCAATTCCAATTTCTCCAATGCATCCCGTAAATCATTGAATTTCGATGCGTCAATTGGGTATAAACCGCAATATACCATCGGATTCATCTTCCTGTAACCCGGCAATGGTTCTGTCGCACTATTCACGGCACTCGTGATCGTATCACCGACAGTCGTATCACCAACGTTTTTAATGGATGCTGTAAGGAAACCTACATCACCGACGTTCAGTTCATCCAAAAGCTGTGTTTTAGGGTTGAAAACACCCAATTCGGTAACATCGAATTCCTTGCCAGTGGACATCATTTTGATTTTGTCGCCCACTTTAATGGAACCCTCAACAACACGGATATAGGCAACTACACCGCGGTACGCATCAAACAGTGAATCGAAAATAAGCGCCTTGAAAGGAGCATCCGGATCACCTTGCGGAGCTGGAACCAATTCAACTACCTGTTCCAAAATCTCCTCGATTCCGATTCCCGCTTTAGCCGAAGCCAAAACTGCATCGGAAGCATCCAATCCGATCACTTCCTCGATTTCTCCGCGCACCCGTTCCGGATCTGCACTCGGCAAATCAATTTTATTGATGACCGGAATGATTTCAAGGTTGTTGTCCAAAGCTAAATACACATTTGCAAGCGTTTGGGCCTCAATTCCCTGTGCCGCATCGACAACAAGGACAGCGCCTTCACAAGCTGCAAGGCTTCGTGACACTTCATACGTAAAATCGACATGTCCCGGTGTATCAATAAGATGGAAGATGTATTCTTCTCCATCTTTCGCGTTATATTTCAATTGAATCGCATTCAATTTAATCGTAATTCCACGCTCACGCTCTAAATCCATGGAATCCAACAGCTGACTCTTCATTTCACGCTGAGTCATGGCGTTCGTTTTTTCAATGATACGATCCGCCAATGTAGATTTACCATGATCGATATGAGCGATGATGGAAAAGTTACGAATTTTTGATTGTCTTTTTAATTTTTCTTCTCTATTCATGACGTTCACTCCCACTAGTCGACACAATACACTATTTTTTATTATATCAATAGAAAATGCAAGATTCAACAGAATAGTTACAAAAGAAGCATCATTGCAGGACAAAGCATAAAAAAAGGCTGCATCCCGGATTCGGATACAGCCTTTTGCAGGGCACAATCAACTTATTTCCTACTCAAATCATATCAATAAGGGCTTGAAAGGCACCTGATATGGTCTCTCCAAGCGTTTTTCCGATCGATGAGAAAAAGTTGAAAGCTTTCATTTCTTCAAGCTTTTCTTTTTTCGTCTCCAAATCATGACTCGTCACTTTTTCGCCAAGGATATCCGCTTCCATCTTCCCTTGGTCCGTTTGGTTAATGATGAATGCACTATTCAAAGAGGGATCTTCATACCCCTTCATTTTTTTCATCCCGTCGTTCGCTTGCTGCATCCCGATTAGAACACCTAAAAATAATACGAGCACAATCCCTGTACATTTCAACCAAAATCGAACCATGATAAGAGAACTCCTTTCAAATTACCTCGCTTCCGAATCCCCGGTCGGGTTATCCACTGCTTTGGCATCCCAGTAAAATTCACTGAAAACCTCGGTAAAGGCATCAACAGTCAAGTACATTTCCTCGAAAGTATTATCAACACCGCCAACTTCAATTAGCATGGAATTGCCTGATAAATCCTGATTATATACTCCATTTTGACCCGCTCCGCCCTGTTTCATAACCCCTCGGGAAATTCCGGGATATTTTTTTTCCAGAGCTTTATGAATTTTATTGGCAAGCGCCGCATTTTTTTCATAGTTCGGGTTATTCCCCCCGATCACGAAGGCAATCTTGGCATACTCTTTACCTCTGATTGTAATTGTCGTATGTTTCTTCCGCTTTGAATCGCGGTGGATATCAATCAGATATTCTAAATCTTTGTTATTGGCCAATGCCGTCTGGACGGATTTCCGTGATTCTTGATACGATTTGGCATAATTCAATCCTTTATTATTCAGATTTCCCATAATATCCGTTTTATCTAGCGAGGAGCCGATCCCCTTATCAGCCAAATCTTCAACCATCCGTTCCCCGAGTTTCGTAATATTGATTTTAGAATGGTAGGCTAGGTCGGGGTCGGTCACCCCTTTTAAATATGGAAGATATGACTCCCGGTTATGGCTATGGTATATCTCGACCACTTTCCGGCCATTGGTCGTTTGATTCGGCTGATTGGACACTCCTTTATCCGGTTCTTTAATCTCATCCAGGTTTTGAAGGGATGCATCCCTTTCTTCATTCAGGACATCCACTGGCGGTGAAGATTCATACGGCATATTCGTATAATTCGTTCCTTCCCCAGCAACGAGGATCTCATTATCAAAAATCGAAAAGCCAGGAAGCTCCCTTCCCAGTAAACTTCGCGGGTCCTCAAGTGAAATGTTGGTCGAGACTTTTATCAATTGATTCGTGATGATCGATTCCTGCTTACCTTCCGGCAGGGCATTAAAAAGATAATGATTTTCGTTGGCCAGCATCGAAAACAGCATTTTTCCCGAGAATTGATTGGCTACAGTATGTACGGAGTTCGAAGATATCCGATACTCCGGTCTTAGGGAAGTCATGACCCCACTGACTGAAAAAACAAAAAGAAGCAAGGCGAGAATACCTAGAAAAGTTTTTATTATTGTTGATCCGTGAATGGCTGTTATGATTCCTGGGGAATTTCTTCTTTTCATCCTTCCACCCTCTCTATAGCTTGTCTATTAATACCTATGACTTTGCTAGAAAGGGTAGAACACCATTTTTGGGCACTGAAAGTGATTTAACGGGTGTAATAGCCGGCATTATCTTGATTTATTGAATGATGCAAGGCTGCATTTAAACCATTGGCTATCAAATTGGCCATATCCTCGATGAAAACATCGACTTCTTTTGGTGTAACCATTAAATTATGACCAAGTGGCGAAAGCACCTCATAAATCAATTTCCGCTTCTCTTCATCAGGGAGGACACCTATCATTCCCAAAAAGGTTTGGCGTTCCTTTTCACCTGGCATATCCTCTTCGGTCAGCTTTGTCCGCTTTCCAAAACTGAATCCAGCAGGTGCCAATGAACGTGATGGTCTGTCCCCTTCATTCATTTCCTTGCCAAAATGCTTTAAAATATAATCAATCGTATCGCTAGCAATCGATACGGCATCCACGACGGTAGGTATTCCAATTGCTATAACTGGAACTCCCAGTGTAGCCTGACTCAATTCTTTACGTTTATTTCCTACACCAGACCCTGGATGGATACCTGTATCCGTAATTTGAATCGTTGCATTCACACGATCGATCGAACGGGCAGCCAATGCATCAACGACGATCAGGAAATCAGGATTACTTTTTTCGATGACGCCTTTTATGATGTCACTCGTCTCGATTCCCGTAATCCCCATAACACCGGGGGAAATCGCACTGACCGGCCGATAGCCTTCCTTGACGGACTCTGGCTGCAATTCGAACAAATGTCTTGTGACCACAAGGTTCTCAACGACTGCAGGCCCCAAGGCATCGGGGGTAACATTCCAATTACCAAGACCGACAACCAAACAACTGCTTTCTTTTGTGATTTTATTCCGTTTCAAGAAGTAAGCCAGTTCGTTGGCGAACACCTTTTCCACCCGTTGCTGCGTTTCCGTGTCCTGCTGGCGGATTCCCTGGACCTCGATGGTCAAATAGCTGCCCTGTTTTTTTCCGATTTCTTTTTCCCCCTCAGCCGTGACCTCGACTAAGGATACCTTCAAATCATCCACATCTTTTTCCTTAATAATGACCCCTTCGATGCGGGAAACATCCACTTCCTCTACTACACCTTTATGTTCAAGGGCAATCTCCTTTGCTTCAATCGCCAAATCTGTTCGAATTCCGTATTCACTAAGGTCCAAATTATTTTCCATAACGGCCTCCTGATGTTTGAATTGTATCTAATCTAGTATTTTCAATAGTCTCTCTTAAACATTCTGTCGTTTTTGCTTTTTTATTATTCATTTTTTTGGTACAATGAATGATGACGAGATGAATTTTTTCCCGAAATTATAATTCCTTTTCGATTCTCAATCTGAAGTATTGCATATTTATGAGCAGTCTGATAGAATATCACTTGTGCTATTTGATATGGATTTGAAAAGTCGAGTTCATATAATCTCGATTTCTTTGTAGGAGGTGAACGGAATGCCAAACATTAAATCTGCTATTAAACGTGTAAAAATCAACGACAAAAAACGCGTTCATAACATTACTGTTAGATCAACTATGCGTACTACAGTGAAAAACGCTGAAGTTGCATTAGCTGGTGAAAACGTCGAAGCTGCTAAAGAAGCTCTTTTAACAGCTGCTGTGAAATTAGACAAAGCTGCATCTAAAGGATTAATCCATAAAAATGCGGCAGCCCGTAAAAAATCTCGTTTAGCGAAAAGACTTAACGCTCTTAACGCATAATGACAAAAAATTAAACGATCCAATCGGATCGTTTTTTTTGTGCCGTTTTTTGCATAAAAAAGGTGACAGGATATCTGCCACCTTTTTTATCATCTAATTTTTAAAAGCAGCAGCTCAAGCGTGATTTCCTTATCTGCTTTGCCGGTCTTCATTTTATAATCCGCTTCCGCTAAGTCGTTCATGATGCTCAACAACTCGCGTTCCTGGAATTTCCCCGTCTTTTCAAGTGCCAGCTTTACCCTGTAAGGGTGCACCTTCAGTTGCCCCGCAATTTTTTGCTGGCTATAGCCCTGACGGGAAAGCTCCTTCACTTGATACATGAGCCTGACCTGACCTGCCATGACACTCAAGATCTTGATCGGCTCTTCATTCTGCCTGAGAAGATCGTGCAGTATCGTCATGGCACTCTCCATTTTTCTCTGTAACACATGATCAACAAGTGTGAAGATATTCTGTTCAAGGGATTTTGCGACCAGCTTTTCCACTACCTCGACTGTAATGTGCTTCTCAGCTTCCGTATAAAGCACCATTTTATCCAGTTCATTCGTCAGCATCATCAGATTCGTTCCTGCAAGTTCAAGTAAAAGCTCTGTAGCCTGCTCATCTATTCGGACTGAAGAAGCTTCGACCCTCTCCTTCACCCACCCCTTTAACTCATGATCACCAAGCTTCTTCGCTTCAACGAGAACCGCCTTACGCTTCAGTTCCTTGGTGATTTTTTTCCGTTCATCCAGTTTCTCATAAGGTGCGGTCAATACGACAATAGAATATGGAACCGGGTCAGCCAAATACGCTTCCAGTCTTTTCACATTATGCTCAACTCTTGACTTCGTTTTTTCAGCTGTCAAAAAAAATGGGTTTTGCATGAAGACAAGGCGCCTTTCCCCGATAAACGGGAGGGTTTCGACATCTTCAAGCGCAGTTTCAACAGGCGTCTCTTCTAAATCAAATTGAGAAAAGTTAAAATCCATCTCATCTTCGTGAAGGACATTCTCGATCAATAGCTGCTTCGTTTCATTAATTAGATAGGCTTCCGTCCCATATAACAAGTATACTGGCGCGAATTGCCCTTTTTTTATACTTTTCCAAACGTCTAATACCAATAGAATCCGCCTCTTTACTATGTATTCTTCTCTAATGGTATAGGTGGATGGACCATTTGACAAGCTATAAAGGGAACTAGCCCTTAAAAGGGCTAATTCCGGATCTATATGAACACTTTCAAGAAAGGCCCGGGTAATCTCCCTTGAAAGCGGGTAGAGTATTCATGTAGAACAAATGAGCTTTTCGTTTTCGCTTGCTTTGTTTGTACTTTTATTTTGACCTCAAATTCCCAAACTATTTGTGACAACTCTTGTCAGTAAAGGAAATGAAGGAATGAAGCCTGTAGATTTTTTTTTGGTAATGTTTTATACTATTAGCAGAAATAGGAGGGGTAAATAATGAACGAATTCGAAAAGAATGTTCAATCAAAGACAGATGACGTCGCTGATTCCGCTATAGGATTCATCGGTTCTTTTGTATTTTTCGCTGCCATGTTCACCATAGCTGTCGTCATTAAAGCTGTCGGATCCTGATTTCATTCATTACATGCACTTATTTTTCCTGATGGAGGCTGCTGCTGCAGTCTCTTTCTTTTTGATTTTCTATATACTATGGGAGAGTCTTCCGAAAGGTTCCACTGCTTTTGTAATACTTGTAAATAATAGAACCATCCTCATCCGTCCTGAACACTTTTATGCGATTCCCCTCCAGATTCCCAATTACGTCTTCATGAGGGTGCCCGTAGCGGTTATCTTTTCCAACTGAAATAAGCGCCGCTTTCGGCTGCAGCTGTTCAAGGAAGGGCGCGGAAGAAGACGTTTTACTGCCATGGTGACCGACCTTCAAGATATCCGCCTGCAACTGCGGAAATGTTCTCAAAAGTTCCCTCTCCCCTTCTTCTCCCATATCGCCGGTCAATAACCATGACACTCCCCCAAGCTCAGTGAATAGAACGATGGATGAATCGTTCTTATCTTCTTCTTGCTTAAATGGACTTAGCACAGCAAACCGCGCTCCGCCCGCCACCCATTGGTCCCCCCTTTTCAGGACGGTCATTTTCATTTTTTTCTCTCTCGCCACGGTTACAAGATCCATATCCCTGTATTGCTCTTCACTCCAGCCTCCAATGCTGATCTCCGCAACTTTAAAATTATCTATTAATTCTTTTGCACTTCCCATATGATCTGCATCAGGATGGGTTAAAATCAGTTTGTCCAATTGGTGAATTCCTTTACTTTTCAATAAAGGAATAATGATATCATCCGCCGTGTTGAACTTCTTTCGCTTTATCGCCCACGTTTCGATTGGAAATGTAATTTGCCCGCCCGTATCAATCAAATAATTCCCGCGATTGAAAGGCAGGGAAATTAAAATGGAGTCACCTTGTCCTACGTCGATTATTTGCACTTCACCAAAGGGCGAGAACCTTTGTAAGTTATATTGCAAAAGTAAAAGGACGATTATCATTCCGCACCAGATTTTACTTTTTCCAAAGGATACTTCCCAAGTCAGGCATAACCCTATAAGGGAAATAACAAGTAGTAACATCATGAGGAAAGTCGGCTTTCCAAACGGTATGGATGCGAGTGGTAAATCAGATGCTGCATCTGCGGCTTTATTGCAGAGTACAAAGGTGAAATTCAATAATGATATGAGAGGTTGACCAAAGGAAGGCAGTAATAAATGAATGAGGAGGGAAATCAGTGAAAATGGCAGTAATATGATGGAATAAAGCGGAACATACAATACGTTCAGAAACACGCCAAGTAAAGATACTTCAAAAAAGTGAAAAAGCAAAATCGGAAGGGCTGCCAGTTGGCAGATGGAACTGAGGATGAATAGCTGCATCGATTTCTTCGGGTATTGCAAGAAGATGCTTGAAGACATGATAATGGAGAATGTGACCGCGAATGAAAGCTGAAAACCTATATCATAGAGCATATTAGGCCGAAAAAACAATAGCGCCAAATAAGTCGATCCAATTGCGGCACCCGCCGAAATCCGCTTCTTGAATAGCAGGAGTAGAAAGAAAAGCATAGCCATTGAACAGGACCTCACCACTGATGGACTGGCACCTGAAAGTAACATGTAAACCGGAAGGAAGAGTAAGATGGCCATCATCATTCTTTCCCGTGTAATCCCAACCCTGATGCCGATGTAAAATAACACCCCCGTTAAAAAAATGACATGAAGGCCGGAAATCGCCAGTAAATGAACCAACCCCAACCGCTGATAATTAGTAAGGTCCCCTTCATCTATATATCTCTGGTCACCGAATATGAGCGCTGTGACAAAACCGCTCGACTCTTCAGGAAAGTGTTCTCTAATATATGCAATCCCCTTCAGGCGCAAATTACGAATCGAAACCAGAATCGAGTTTCCACCTTCTTTGCATTCTTGAAATGAAATGGAATCCGCTTTGAATATCCAATGGATGCCTTGGCGGAAAAGATAACGCTGGTAATCGAAACTGTTTTCATTCCTGTTTTTCTCGGGAACTTGCAATGTCCCTTCAGCCGGACAAGATAAACCGATTCGAAGAAACTGACTCAGCTTTTCCTGTTCCAATTCGGTCGTGATTTTATAACGAAGCACTAGCCGTTCGCCTTTCTCACTGCCAATGAATCCTTTTAATGAATTTCCATCTATATTCGGTTGGTCGGTAAATGTGATGATGAATTGGCTTTCCGTTCCATGATAGGCAGTTTTGTTTCGGTGATCGGAGAAGGAGGCGGCCCCTAAAAATATCCCCATGATCACCAAATGAATACTAAGGGCCTTCACACTTAAGCCCACCGAAAAATAAAGGAAACAGAGAAAAATTAGGATAATGATCAGCAGCCTTACATGTAAAAGAGAATAGGCCGTAACACCA
The DNA here is from genome assembly GCF_042787955.1 of Peribacillus sp. YIM B13477. Lineage (NCBI taxonomy): Bacteria > Bacillati > Bacillota > Bacilli > Caryophanales > Bacillaceae > Peribacillus > Peribacillus sp. YIM B13477. The sequence goes on along the minus strand of NZ_JBHZPD010000001.1, from coordinate 242,368 downwards.
AATGTGGCTGAAACGGCCAGTAAGATAAGATGTCTGGCCATGCCTGCCCCCCCGTCTATTTAATTTTCGAATATCTGATTGGCCTGCTTTTCCAGTGCCAATAAATCTTCTTTTCCCAGACCGTTTTGTTCAAGTTGAGCTAGCAATGAGAATACAAAGTCCTTTTTTTGTTTTCCATTAACATCGATGGCCCCTTTTGCTTCAACCTTCTCGGTCTTGACACCCGCCTGTTTGAATAATTCGAGGGCATATGGATGATTTTTATAATCCTCGGCATAATAAACGGCCTTTATGCCAGCTTGTATGAGTGATTTACAGCACTGAAGACACGGAAAATGCGTCACATATATTTCCGCCTGATCAGTCGGCACCCCAAATTTCGCACATTGTAAAAGTGCATTCATTTCTGCATGTATCGTTCTGACACAATGATTATCGATTACATAACAGCCGTCATCAATACAATGCGTCCCTCCCGCAATGGACCCATTATATCCCCCGGCAATGATTCGGTTGTCCCTGACGATGGTCGCCCCTACAGTGAGGCGTGTACATGTGCTTCTTAAAGCTAATAAATGGCTTTGTGCCATGAAATATTGATCCCAACTAATTCTGTTCATGTTGTATCCCCTTACCCCTAGAATGATTTTCTTCAATTTTACCCTCTTCCTGTCCATTTGTGTAGCATTCATTTCACCGAAATGGAATCCCGTAACCTTTCAAACGTTTTATCGCCGATTCCCGTAACCTGCTTCAATTCATCGACCTCCTTGAATTTCCCTACCGTCTCCCTGTATTCCAGGATCGCATCCGCTTTGGAAGGTCCAATTCCCGTCAAGGTTTGCAAATCTTCCTGTGTAGCAGCATTCAAGTTCACCAGTCCTCCTGACGTACCCTTAGTGACGCCATCACCAGACGTACCGGCTTGTATATTCTCCAAGTTCCCTTTGTCTTCTTCACCTATTTCCGGAACATAAATGACCATTTGATCTTCGATGATTTGGGCAAAATTAATTCTATCCTTGTCAGCCTTTTCCGTAAAACTGCCCGCAGACGAAATCAAATCAATCACCCGGTCACCTGCCTGTGCTGTAAATATGCCTGGGGACTTGACCGCTCCTTTAACGTCCACTTTAATGATCTCAGGTTCGGCAGCCGATTCATTTACACTTTGTTCCATTTCAGCTTCTTTTGCAGTAACGGAAAATATATCTTCCGTATCAGCCGGATCCTCCACTTGTTGAGAAAAAAAGTAAATGCCCCCTGCCACAAATGCCACGGCAACGGTAATCATCGTCATTTTCCTTTTTAAAATCCCTTCCATTTCTTTACCTCCTTATTGGATTTCGCACGATACATTGTCATAGGACAGATTAAAAATACATAGTGTTTTTAGGAGAATCAATCGCTTTAAGTGAGAGGAGTTGATCGGAATTGAAGAAAATCGGTGTTATCGGAACCGGAAATATGGGTACCATTTTAATCGAGGCATGGCTGGAGGCAAAAATATTGAATCCGGCAGACCTAATCATTACAAATCGCACACTTTCCAAAGCATTGTTGCTAAAAGAGAAACATCCGGGTATCAAGGTTGCGGAAAGCGCAGCCGAAATCGCCGAACAAGCGGACTTTATCTTTCTCTGTGTAAAACCATTGCAAATTGACAGCCTATTACAAGGCATCAAACAGCATATAAAAAGGGATCAGCTGGTTATTTCCATCACAAGCCCGCTTTCCGTCTCCCAGCTCGAATCGGCAGTGAATGCACCCTGTGCCCGTTTTATCCCGAGTATAACGAACCGTGTGGGTTCAGGCGTATCGTTACTGAGTTTCAGCGAGAGCTGCAGTAAGGAGAAAGTGTCAGCTTTATTTGATTTGGCCTCCGCCATATCGGCACCGGTCATCATTGAAAATGATATCACCCGGGTAGCTTCCGATATTGTCAGCTGCGGCCCTGCCTTCTTCAGCTATTTAGCTCAAGCTTTCATTGACGCGGCTTGCCAAACGACGAAGATAGATAAAGAAACGGCTACGACTTTGACTGAGAATATGCTGGTCGGCTTAGGGGAATTGCTCGGTAAAGGGGTTTATACATTGCCGACCTTACAGGAAAAGGTTTGTGTAAAAGGTGGAATAACAGGTGAGGGGATCAAGGTTTTAGAAGCTGAAACCGGGGAAATGTTCCATCATCTTTTTCAAGCGACACATGAAAAGTTTGCAGAGGATCTTCACGAAGTTGAAAAACAGTTCGGCCATCCTTATTAATATTCGTAATCAAGATCTCAATTCCTTCTAAAAGTAAAAAAAAAGAAGAGGTCAGACCTCCACTCGTCATTGTACGAACGGGGATCTTGACCTCTTTATCATTTACTGGCTACAAACAAGATTCTTTCGGTTTCCGTTACAAGCGGTGCTTCTTCAAGATCCGCCAGAATTTCAGAAACCGTGAAACCTGCTTGCTCCAGCCACTTTTTATATTGTTCAACCGGATAGGTCCGTTGATAATGCAACTCATCAAAACGGTCATAAAGACCGCTTTCATCATCCCTTACGAAAAAACTTAAATCATGTTCCACACTGTAAGGTTCTTCACCCGGGAAGCAATCCCATATATAGGATACTTCTTCACCATTGACAGCAAACGTATGATCACTAAAGATTTCTTCCATTTTATAAAGGGAATGGATATCAAACATGAATAATCCGCCATCCTTCAAATGCTCATGAACCCGGCTGAACGTCTTGACGATATCCTCTTCGTCGCGAAGGTAGTTCAGCGAATCACAAAAAATCGTGACACAATCAAATTGGCCAAGTCCTTCGAGTTCTGCCATATTCTGCTGGAAAAGCGGAATCGATAATCCAAGCTTAACCGCTTTTTCATTAGCAACAAGAAGCATTTCATCAGATAAATCCACGCCGGTGACTTCGAATCCGTGCTGCGCCAATTCAACGGTCATTTCCCCGGTTCCACACGCCAAATCCAGGACTTTCCTTCCACCAATTCCATACTGTTCCAGCTTCGCCGTAAGGATCATCAGCCATTTTTCATAAGGTGCGTCCTTCATCAATTCATCGTATACATAGGCAAAGCGTTCGTAAGTCATGAAGTCAGTTCACTCTCTAGATCTTCAAAAGGTGCATCTCCCCATAGACGTTCAAGGTTATAGTAGTTTCTTTCATCTTTATGGAAAATGTGGGCCACTACATCGCCAAGATCCACAAGCACCCATTTCGCCTCGTCAAAACCTTCAAGACGTTTTACATTGATTCCTGATTCATCAGCTTTGCTCTTCATTTCACGAGCTATTGCTTGTACTTGTTTTTCAGAATTACCGTGACAGATCAAAAAGTAATCCGCTACAAGGGAAATACCTTGCATGTTCAATGCCACGATATCCTCCGCTCTTTTATCATCCGCCGCTTTTGCTGCAATTACAAGAAGTTCACGTTCAGTCATTACATCTTCTCCTTCAAATTCATGATCAAATCATTATATGTCTTAAATGTGTCAGGGTAAATTGCCTGATTTCTTTTCATTAAAAAAACAACTGTATTCCTTAAAGCCTGGATGACAGCATGATCCAAATTTTGCTTTGCTGTCTGCCTGACTTCGTCGACACCGGGAAAAGAACGTCCCGGCTCGATATAATCAGCAAGGTATACGACTTTATCCAAAAGGCTCATGCCAACCCTGCCAGACGTGTGATAGGCAATCGCATCCAAGATTTCAGCGTCCTGAATGCCTGCTTCCTTATTCACCAGATAAGCCCCGACAGGAGCGTGCCACAGCTCCATATTGTATTCAAGTAACGCCGGGTCCATTTTTTCAGCGATTATTATTTGCTCCATTTCTTCTTTAGGACGAAATTTTGCATAATCATGGAAAATGGCTGCAAGTTCCGCTTTTTTGACGTCGGCACCATACCGTTCAGCAAGTTCAATCGCTGACTCGACCACACCCAAGGTATGAATGTACCTGCGCTCGGTGATTTGTTCTTTGACCAGCGCCAATGCTTTCTCACGATTCATATAAACCATTCCCTTTAATATACTTCACCACTGGATCTGCTATTAAATATTTCACGGTTTTCCCTGTTCTTAACTTCCTTCGTATCATGGAAGACGAAATGAACATCTGCGGGACTTTCACCATCGTGATCGGGTATAAGGTATTCTCATTATATCCAGGGCGCTTCACCCCGACGAAATTGACCATATGCACCAGCTCGTCGATACGATGCCAATTCGGTAAGTACTCAATCATATCTGCGCCAATTATGAAATAGAACTCATTGGCTGGCTCAAGTTCTTTAAGCAATTTTATCGTGTCATACGTATAAGATGTGCCTTTTCTTTCTATTTCAATACCCTCAATATAAAAAGATGGGTTTCCGGCTATCGCGTTTTCCAACATGGCCAGCCTGTCCATATCGGTTACTTCCTCCGATTTTTCCTTATGTGGAGGAACGTGATTTGGCATGAACCTGATTTCATCTAGCTCAAGGGCATCCAGCACTTCATTGGCTATAATTAAATGCCCGATGTGCGGAGGATTGAATGTACCGCCAAGAATTCCAATTTTTTTCATAGATAGGTTCCTTAAGGTAATTTAAGTTGTTTGTTTTCTTTTGATTCTTTATATAGCACAATTGTGTTGCCGATAATCTGAACCAATTCAGCACGTGCACCTTTTGATAAAGTAAGCCCCACATCATTGCGGTCCTCTTCACAGTTTTGCAGGATGCTGACCTTGATCAATTCACGTACTTCAAGCGCCTCACCAATTTGCTTGATGAGATTATCATTGACTCCGCCTTTACCAACTTGAAAAATTGGATTGAGGTGATGGGCCTTTGATCGTAAAAATCTTTTTTGTTTTCCTGTTAACATGTGTTACCTCCTAGTTTGTTCAAGACAATATCTGTCATTCTTGCTGTATCCGGCATAACGCCTGTCCATATCTCAAAGGCAAGTGCGGCCTGGTTGATGAACATTCCCAGACCATTTTGCGTTTCCGCCCCTTTTTCCCCAGCTTCACGCAGCAGCTTGGTTTGCAGAGGGTTATAGATGATATCACTGACAATTGCACCGGTTTTAAGCTGGTCGACCTTTAACGGCGAATGATCCAGTTCAGGACTCATTCCAGAAGAAGTCGTTTGGATGATTAAATCATATTGTGATAAGCTTTCTTCCGCTTCGATAATCGAGAGTGCCTTCGATACTTTATCATAAGGGCAATCAGAAACAAGCTGGGCCGCTCTTTCCTTTGTCCGGTTTGCAATATCAACTTGCTTTACCCCTTCTTTCACGAGGGTAAAATAAATCGCACGCGCAGCACCGCCCGCTCCGATCACTAACGTTTTTTTAGCCTTGATGTCACCTGATATTTCATCGCATAAAGATTTAAAAAATCCTTTTCCGTCTGTATTATACCCTATAAACCGACCATTTTTGTTAACAACCGTATTTACAGCCCCGATTGCCAGGGCCAGTTCATCCACTTCATCAAGGAAAGGGATGATTGAAGTCTTATGAGGGATCGTGATGTTAAACCCTTCTATACCAAGGGCTTTCATGCCTTTCACGGCATCGTTCAAACCTTCTTTCGTCACATGAAAATGGTGATAAACCGCTTCTATATTTTCTTTTTCAAATGCATCATTATGAATGTCCGGTGACATAGAATGTGCAATTGGATCTCCCATTACCCCATATATCTTTTTCATAGACTAGACGACCCCTATATTTAGATTAATGATTTGCGAACGATCACATTGACGCCCTTTGGAACATGTGCAACGATTTTCGCCCCTGGCTCATTGACCGTCACCCAGCCAAGACCAGAAAACACAATATCCATTTTACCATCTTTCAAGGAAAATTCATGTGGAATCAGCTTCGGAAACTCCTCGATTTGTTCCGGCCGTGGGGGAGTCAGTAATTCCCCGGCATGGTTTTTATACAATTCATCGGCATTTTCCAGTTTCGTACGGTGAATATTCAATTCGTTCGAAAGGTAGCAAGTCAATGAACGCCTTCCGCCTGAGACATAGTCCAACCTGGCCAACCCTCCGAAAAATAGCGTCTGCCCTTCATTCAGTTGGTACACTCTCGGCTTGATTTCCTTTTTCGGCATAATCACCTTGAAGTCCCGTTTGTCCACATAGTGAGCCATTTGATGATGATTGATGATTCCAGGTGTATCGATCAATGCCTGTTCATCATCCAAAGGAATTTCAATCATATCCAAGGTAGTCCCAGGGAAGTGGGAAGTCGTGATGATATCACTTTCACCGCTCACTTCTTTTATAAGACGGTTGATGAAAGTTGATTTTCCTACATTCGTACAGCCCACCACATAGACATCTTTTCCTCTGCGATACCGCTCGATCGCATCCGCCGCTTCAAGTATGTGCTTTCCCTTTTCTGCACTGACAAGCAGGACATCGATTGGGTTAAGACCCAATTCCTTGGACGATTGCTTCATCCAATTGATCAACTTGTTCGGTTTTACCGATTTAGGCAATAAATCGACCTTATTTCCGATCAGAAGAACATCATTTCTTCCTACAAATCGATGAAGGCCAGGCAGCCAGCTTCCATTGAAATCAAAAATATCGACGATTTTGACGATCAAAGAGTCGGTTTCGCCTACTTTATTCAAGATTTTCAAGAAGTCATCGTCTGTTAAGGATACATCCTGAACTTCGTTATAATGTTTCAATTTAAAGCAGCGTTGACAAACGATGCTTTCTTTTTCCAGAGCCGATTTAGGGGCAAAGCCCAACTCCTTCGGATCTTCAGTCTGGACCTTCACACCGCAGCCGATGCACACTAATTCTTGATGATTGTTCAATTGTGATCCTCCCATTCTATCATTCCTTTTCGTTTAAAAAACGCCATGATCTTTCTTTCAAAATAACGATTGATCCTTGTTCTGAATTCGTCGGTTTGTGCGACAGGGACCACTAAGATCGTATGAAACCCGCCTCTGTTCCCTCCCAATACATCCGTCAATAACTGATCGCCGATTACCACCGTTTCTTCTAATTTCAACCCCATTGTCTTACGGGCTTTATGGAAAGCCCTTGCCATCGGTTTTCTGGCCTGGAAGATAAACGGAATGTGAAGCGGATCGGAAAAAGCCCGAACCCGATTTTCATTATTATTGGACACAATCGTCACTAAAATCCCATGATCCCGCATATTGTCGAACCATTTGATTAAATCGGGGGTGGCAGTCGGCCTGTCCCATTCAACGAGAGTATTATCCAAATCGGTAATGACGCCCTTAATCCCTCTTTTTTTCAATTCTTGAGGATCTATATTAAAAATGCTTTTAACATGTTCACTCGGCAAAAATAATTTAAGCATATTGGCACCTCTATATTTTCATTAAAATTTACCGTTTCCATCATATCGAATTTTCAGCCCACTTTCAAAAAAAATTAGGAAAGAATGGCTGACGGTAAAGAAACATCATAATGTATGTTTTCTGATATGGAAAGGCATTTTTCATTAAATAATGGGAAATTTGCAGGCAGACCAGAACCAAAGAACTAATTATTCATAAAAGATTTCGACAAAAATTTCATTTATTCAACCTGTGGATAACTTTACTAACATTTTCCATACTGATAGGCACCATTTCGTTCACTTTGCAAACAACTTAACCACAGGTTATCCACTTTCATCTGTGGATAACAGAACGATTGTTCTCCACGTTTATTTCTGATACAGTAGGGGTACATCAAGGAAGACTTATCAATATATGCAAGTAAACACCAAATTATTCCTCGCAATCCCTACTGGAGGTGAGCAGCCCTTAAGTGGCGTTCTGATGCAAAAACTATCTGATGACCTGTTGCTTGAATCCTATTTTAAAGCACAGAATTTAAAGTTGAGTACCGATTTCATCCGCCTCATAGAAACGGAAATTCATCGAAGGTCCCTAACACATAAAATCCGATCCATAATTTAATATGAAATACATAGGCTGACATCAAATGTCAGCCTCTTATTTTCATTTGAAGTTAGACCGCTCTCATGAATCCGATTGTTTCACCTACACGGACATCTGCGGGAATGGATATGTTTCCTTCAAGTTCAAAACTTCCTTTTTCAAAAAGAAGCACAACTGTGGACCCAAAGCTGAAATAAGAAAACTCCTGCCCTTTTTCCAATTCATCCGAATCATCAGTAATGACGATCGAATTTATGAACATGGCCCCGACTTTCACCATTGCCAGATTTCCCGCCTCATTTTGAAGTTCAGTTATTGTCCGGTAATTTTTTGATAAAGGCTCTTTTCCATATTTCATCCCCCATTTATTAACGGGGTATGATTTCCTTCCAAGCGTCCATCGTTTGACCACGGAACCCTTGATGGGCGCATGGATCCTATGGTAATGACTCGGGCTTAAGTATAGCACGAGATATTTGCCGCCTAAGTACTTTTCCAATAAAAGCTCATCCCCGAGCATTTCCTCCATTGAATATACCTTTCCCTTAACGACGATCTTTTTATCAGCGTGTATCTCCCCTGAGTCCTCAAGTACACCGTCCACGGGACAAGCTACCGCAGACGGAGCTGCCGTAATTGGCCTCGCGTCAGCCTTTAACTGCCTTGTAAATAGCTCGTGCAAATTGGTATATGCTTTTAACTCCTTACCAAATTCCTGTGTATTAAGGTTGAATGTTTTTACATAAAGTAAAATTAAGGGCCTGCTCCAACGAGATTGGCTAAAGTGTTTTAATAAACCTGATGAATACTGACCATTCGTCAGTTCAATAAGAACGCGATACAAAGACTGAAACAAAATATAACCACTCCAAATTGTAAAATTGTAAAATTATTCTAAAATCCCCTTGCATAAATTGTGTTAAATAAAATATTATTATATAATAAATACTTATGTTTACTATATTTTGTTTTAATTTGTTTCATTTGAAAGGAGTGAAAAGATGTTTTTATTACACGCCCTAGATCAAACCATTAAAAAAGTGAAAGCACAAACAGCAAATATACTTACCTTAATTAATTTATCCCTTGGTGGATTTGCGATAATTGCCGTGATGCACGGTCAATTGAATTTAAGCTTGCTTTTAATCTTCCTGGCTGCCCTAGCAGATCGCTTTGACGGTATGGTTGCACGGAAATTCAACATTGAATCGGAATTGGGTAAGCAACTTGATTCCATGTGTGACATCATATCCTTTGGCGTCGCACCGGCTCTATTATTATACCAAGGAATATTGATAGAATTCGGAGCACCTGGCACACTCTTCACCGTTTTCTATATTGGCTGTGGCGCGTTTCGTCTCGCCCGCTTCAATATAAGTGAAAGCAATGGATATTTTACAGGAGTGCCCATTACGGTTGCTGGCTGCATCGCCACTTTAAGTTATTTAGCCATTCCGTATTTCCATCCAGTCTTTTTCTTATCCCTCATGATTATATTATCATTACTTATGGTCAGTCCATTTAAACTGAAGAAAGTTTAATAAGAAAGCGGATGTCCTAAACCGGACATCCGCTTTCTTTTGTTCCTATTCCAGCCTAAACCCATCTTATGCTTTTCGGACTAATGGGTCGGTCAAACGCATGAATTCTTCTACATCCTCCATACAGGCATTGACCGCTTCCTCCCAAAAATCCCGGGTCTTTAAATCGACGCCTAAATGTTTCTCCGCCAAATCCTCGACCTTCATGGAACCGGTATCCTTTAATAGAGCGATATATTTTTCTTCGAATCCTTCAGGTTCTTTCAGGGCATTCGCGTATATGCCTAATGAGAATAAGTAACCGAATGTGTACGGAAAATTATAAAATGGTACACCTGTAATATAAAAATGAAGCTTTGAAGCCCAGAAAGTTGGATTATAATCACTTAAAGCATCGCCATAAGCTTCTTTTTGTGCATCGACCATCAGTTCATTCAACCGTTCGGCACTGACATATCCTTGCTTCCTCTCGTCATAAAACCTAGTTTCGAATAAGTAGCGGGCATGGATATTCATCAATAATGCCACGGAACGCTGAATTTTATCTTCTAAAAGCACCAGCTTTTCTTCCTCACTGGCTGCTTCCTTAACAGCTGCATCCGCTACGACCATTTCAGCAAAAGTGGAAGCGGTTTCCGCCACATTCATTGCATATGACCGATTCAATGGATGGATATCCCTCATCGCATAAGAATGGAATGCATGTCCCAATTCATGAGCCAATGTCGATACATTGGACGGTGTGCCCGAATACGTCATGAAAATTCTTGACTGCTTATTTAATGGAAAGCCGGTGCAAAAACCGCCTGGTCTCTTACCTGGTCTGTCCTCAGCTTCAATCCAGCTGTCTTCAAAAGCTTTTTGGGTGAAGTTCGCTAATTGAGAGCCGAATTTAGCGAATTGCTGGATGATGAAGTCTGCACCTTCTTGATAATCCATTACTTTGGATTCTGCCGTAACAGCGAGCGGTGCATCCAAATCCGCCCAACTTAATTTATCCAAATCCAGTAACTCCGCTTTCCTTTTTAAAAATCTCACAAGCGGCTCTTTATGATCGGCAATTACATTCCACATGCTTTCGAGGGTTTCTTTTTTCATCCTTCCTATTTCTAGAGGCTCTTTCAAAATATCATCCCAGCCCCTTTTTTCATTCACACTGAGACGGAAGCCAGCCAAGTGGTTCAAAGTCCGGGCAAACAGGTCACTTTTTTCCTCCCAAGCCTGTTCCCAAGCAGTAAATAATTCTTTCCGGGTCCTTTCATCAGGATCAGAAAATTTATTCGCCGCTTGGCCTACAGAAAGCTTTTCACCCTTATAAGGGATGGTCATTGAACCGACGATCGTATCATACATTTGGCTCCAACCTTCGAAACCGTCCATGGCCAATTGCGTGATTAATGATTCTTCCTTCACGGAAAGCTTTTCCTTTGCCTTTTCCCGACGTTCATTCAATACGAATTTCAATTCATTCAATGGTTCTTTTTCGAGGATTTTCATGAAAAATGCATCATCAAGCTGTATCAACTTTTCATCCAGCTTGCTTAACACCATTTTTAGTGAAGCGACTATCTTCATTTGTTTGATCCGCAGCTGACCAGCCTTCTTATCCTGCGCATTTTGAGCTTCCAGGCATCCAATGAAAGCACCTGACTGCGAAGATTTCATATTTGTATTTTTAAATAGATCAAATGCCTGGATTAAACTGAATTCATCATTTCCTACCGGATTGATATTGCTTACAAGCCTGTCTAATTCTTTTACCTCTTCGTTGAATTCATCTAAAAAAATCAGGAACTCCTTAGAAGAGCTTCCCCCTTTAAAAAAGATATCCAAATCCCATGTCATAGAATATCCCATACTAAATTGCCCCCTTTTTATCACTAACCCCATTATAGAGGTTCATTCAATATTTTTCTAATTAAAAGGAATTTTCAGTATTTTTCAGAACATTTTTCTATATCCCAGATTAAAAGCATGTTATGATGAATATAATCTTGGGAAAGGGGTGGTTGATTCATATGAAATTCTTTATTCACATGTCTGCCATCATCCTGCTCCTTTGGACATTGCCCATACAGTTCCACAATCATGCACAGCAGCTAACCATTGAAGAACATACCGATGTTCACCATTGGGATAAGGCCGACAAGAAACAGCCTTTCGTGCCGTCCTTTAGTTCATGGCAGTCACTTATCGTAATACTCATTTTCGAATTTGCCATTTTGAGCTTTCTTTATTTTCACTCGAATCTTCGACGGCGATATCTCAGTCCCGTTTTTTATCAGGCGAATTACGTAGCCTCACGCTCTGACATTTTATAAAAAATAAAATGGAGGAGTGATTCATATGTGGTTTCGACTAATTATGGTAGGGGTCTTTTCTTTAACCGCTTCACGTCTGTTCCTTTTTCAGGGAATCGAGATTTATCATGCATTTACAGATTTGATCAGAAATAAATATTAAAAAAAAGAGTGCGGGGAATTTCCCCGCACTCTCTTTGGTTACCATTCCTATCCTTTAGCTTTCTTTTCCTTCTCTTTTTCTGCCCTGTAAAATTCATGGAACATCTTCATCAAAGCACGTTTTTCGATCCTTGATACATAACTGCGGGAAATGCCAAGCTCTTTAGCGATTTCCCTCTGGGTTTTCTCCTTTTTCAAATCCAGCCCAAACCTGCCTACAATGACTTCCTTTTCGCGTTCATCCAAAATATCAATATACTTTTTCACTTTTTCAATTTCCATATTGAGCTGAATCGTATCGATGACATCTTCCGATTCCGATTTCAGTACATCGATTAAACTGATCTCATTACCTTCTTTATCCTGACCGATCGGATCATGCAGGGAAATGTCTTTCTTCGTTTTCTTTGTCGCACGTAAATGCATCAAGATCTCATTCTCAATGCATCGCGCCGCATATGTGGCAAGCTTCGTACCTTTACCATCCGAATAACTCTCAATGGCCTTTATCAAACCAATAGTCCCAATTGAAATCAAATCCTCTGTATCTTCGCCAGTATTCTCGAATTTCTTGACGATATGGGCAACAAGCCTGAGATTATGTTCAATCAGGATGTTGCGAGCATCACCGTCCCCTTCACTCATAAGCTTCAGGTATCTCTTTTCATCCTGAGATGACAAGGGCTGGGGAAAAGCATTGTTTTTCACATAGGAAACAAATAAGTAAAATTCTTTGATAATATAACCGACAACTGTAAGTATTCCGGGCATTGGCTTCATCCCCCGTTTCTTTGGTTTCCCTATTCATACCTATGCAACGGTGGGCTTGTTCGTGTCTGTCCCACCAAAAGAAATCACGAAAGTGTTAAATGTTCAAACCAGCCTGGATGAATTCACAAACGAACGAAGGCAAATGTTCATATAATGATAGGGAATTTTTTAGGGAAAGGGGGTTTTTCGATGGGATATAACTATGGACCATACGGATGCAGCTATGGTTATCCGGCTCCTGCGCCTTGTTATTCAGGGTCCGGTTACGGCTTTGGTTATGGCCTGTTTATTGTCCTCCTGATTTTATTGCTCATTTTCGGGTTTTGGTGGTTGCCGGGATGTGGATTTGGTTATGGAGGGTCAGGTCCGTGCTGCTGATTCAGGCAAATAAAAAAACTCGGCCATAGGGCCGAGTTTTCCTATTTTACCTATTCATATCTAACGTTGCGTTCCGAGTTGATCAGCGTCATGACCATCTTGATCAACATCGCTTCAATTCATCACGTTTCCAATGGCATTTTCCGCTGTTCTATACATACAAACCATGACAATGCTGGCCACGCACCGGCAAATACGTTAGCCGGTATCCTTCTCCTGCCAATAGCAACGCTTCTCTCCTTTTACATAAAACAAGTTCAACATATTAACCTCCACCTTTCTTTAATTTTTTTATGAACGGAATACCTACCTCATATGTTTTTAGAAAAAAGGACGATGCTTCATCGCTTTATCTAGATGTTCTTCTCGAATCTTGTGGATTCTCTCCTGTTGCAAACATTCCTCGGCAGTCATTTTTTTCATTTTAATCGCGATTGTGAAAAAAAGCATATTCAGTGTCATAATATCACCTCCTTTAAGGGAGCGGCCCAACAAAAAGGCATAAAAAGGCCGCAGAAAGTTACGTCCTCCTGCGGGCTTTTTTAGAGAATATAAAAAGACCGCAGGATAAAACACTTCTCCCTGCGGCCGCTATGTCTGAATGATTAATAAAGCCAAATTGCTTTAGAAATATTCCGCTTGGCACAGGTCGAATGTTATGTGATTGTCATTTGAAACGGACCGGCTGATTGCGACGACTCCATATAGATACAATGTCATTTTCTTCGACCTCCTTTGGAATATTTTTTATTACTTGGTAAGTATATCCACAAATTCGATATTTGTAAACGGCTTTTGCCTATTTATTTGAAAATTTCAATCTTTCTACCCATTTTCATGAGCTATTATTACCTAAAGGAGGTAAGTCGTATGATAAATCTGCCCCTTAATGGGTTGCAACAAATGAAAAATAAAAAAACCTGATTCTTTAAAAGAATCAGGACAGACTGTAGACAAACTCGAGTTTGTCTACAGATTTAATGAGGGTTTGTAAAATCTCGAACGTCGATTTCCTCTTCAGGCACTCGCTTTCCGCGGGCGGTCCGCCCTCGGCGCTTTTGCGCCTGCGGGGTCTCCCCTCGACGCGCTTTTCCCGCAGAAGTAAGGTTTGCTTCTATTGTTGTAAAGTGTCCTGGTCATCCATTTCGGCCAAGATCTTCTTATATTTTTTTGATAATGAGAAAAATACTATGGATATGCCCAGGAACATGATTGTCGCTCCCATATAGACATATGTGTCAATCATCGCTTTGTCGCCAGTGGGAAGGATGGTTCCTATATAGAAGAACGAACCCACACATAACAAAGTGATCGCAAATTGTTTAAAATCGACCATTTTCGAACGCAGCATTGCCGCCGTTTGTTTTTTGCGGTTTTTCATGCCATTCCACCTTCTTTCAAGCTAATAAGATATCGATATCTCATTCTACCATATTTATTCCAAATGACAGGGTGTAAATAATGGCAGTCAGCTATGAATTTCTGGTCCCTAAACGACTATCCTTGCAGCGCTTGTTCCAAGTCTTCCAATAAGTCTTCAACATCTTCCAGACCTACTGAAATGCGAATCAACCCATCAGTTATCCCAAGTTCTGCACGACGCTCAGCCGGAATGGAAGCATGTGTCATCAAAGCCGGAATGGAAATCAAGCTCTCCACTGCCCCCAGACTTTCCGCAAGTGTAAAGTATCTCACTTTGTTCAAAACGGACTCGGCCTTTTCCGCACTGCCGACATCAAATGAAACCATACCGCCGAATCCACGCGATTGTTTTTTGGCAATATCATGATTTGGGTGGTTTTCAAGACCTGGGTAATAGATTTTCGAAACGCCTTCATGCCCGGATAGGAAACGAACGATTTGAGATGTGTTTTTTTCATGTTCTTCCATCCTGATTCCCAGCGTTTTAATGCCTCGCATCAGCAACCATGAATCCTGGGGCCCTAGCACGCCTCCTGTGGAGTTTTGGATGAAATGAAGGTCATTGCCAATCTTTTCATCATTCACCACGACAAGACCCGCTACAACATCGCTGTGTCCCCCCAGATACTTCGTTGCGCTATGAAGCACGATATCGGCTCCAAGTGAAAGCGGATTTTGCCAGTATGGCGTACTGAAGGTATTGTCCACAATGGTGAGGATGCCGTTTTCTTTTGCTATTTTTGATACTTCTTCCAAATCGGTGATTTTCAATAATGGATTCGTCGGAGTTTCAATGAACAGTGCTTTCGTATTGTCCTTTATCTCTTTTTCGATCGAGTGTATGTCACTCGTATTGATGAACGTAGCTTCCACCCCAAAGCGGTTAAGCACTTTAGTGATGACCCGGAAAGAACCTCCATAAACATCATCTGTCATCAATACATGATCACCATGACTGAACAGCATCATAACCGCAGTCATTGCTGCCATTCCTGATCCGAAGGCGAAACCTCTTTTTCCTTCCTCGAGATCCTTGATCAATTCTTCGAGGGCATGGCGGGTCGGGTTGCCTGTACGGGAATATTCATAGCCCCGATGATTCCCCGGACCATCCTGTTTATAGGTGCTCACTTGATAAATCGGCACCGAAACCGCTCCTGTTTGTTCATCACCGAAAATGCCGCCATGGATCAATTGTGTTTTTTTTCTCATTTTACATTCCTCCCTGATAAATTTTTTTGCTTAAGTATCGTTCACTTGAATCCGGAAATATGACGACGATATTCGCCCCCCGGGAAGCCTTGGCCGCTTCTTTCATGGCCGCTGCAAATGCCGCACCGGAAGAACTCCCGACAAGAAGGCCTTCTTTAATCGCCAATTCCTTTACCATATGGAAAGCGTCACGATCGCTTATCGTATGGATTTGGTCAAAATACGTTTCATCCATATAGGCAGGTAAGAATTCCATCCCGATCCCCTCTGTTTTATGGGATCCGGCTTTTCCGCCGTTTAAAATCGATCCTTCTGGTTCGACAATGACCGTTTTGACAGCAGCGTTCTTTTCTTTCAAATATCGCGATGTTCCCATGAATGTTCCGCCCGTCCCGGCACCGGCAACAAACACATCCACATCGCCTTCCATCTGTTCCCATATTTCAGGTCCCAGCGTTTTATAATAGGCATCAGGATTGGAAGGGTTGGCGAACTGCTGGGGACAATATGATCCCGGAATTTCAGCCAGCAGCGCCTTAGCCTTGGCGATTGCTCCTGTCATCCCTTCCTCTGTCGGGGTTTGGATCACATTCGCTCCAAGGGCACGCATCAATTCCTGTTTCTCGATACTGAATTTCTCCGGAACGCAAAATATCACGTCCACCCCACTGTTTATCGCAGCCAACGCCAAGCCAATCCCGGTATTCCCGGCAGTCGGTTCGATGATCGTCCCGCCCTTTTTCACCTTCCCTGTCTGCAGCGCTTTGGCTAACAGTTCTTGACCAAGCCGATCCTTCACACTGCCTCCCGGATTGAAGTATTCCAGTTTGGCAAAGATACGGACTTCATCCGGAAGCGGGAAATGGGTGATTTCCATCATCGGCGTTTCCCCTACCAGCTCATGAATATTTTTAAAGACTTTCATATTCGGACATCCTTTCATAGTTATCCTACCAATTTAATGAGGATTATGCAATAAAGAATGATCAGCAGAAAAGCTTCCGCTGATCACTTACCATTCATTTCATTTTTTCAACCATTTTCAAAATCAGTGCCGCTGAATGAAGAGCCGCAGTTTCCAGGAATTTATCAAAGGAAATATTGGACTCCTTACCCGCGATATCCGAAAGGGAACGAATGATGACAAACGGTGTTTTGAATTGGAAGGCTACCTGTGCAATGGCTGCCGCTTCCATTTCCACCGCGTATAAATCAGAGAATTTCCCTCTGACGAATTCAACCCTGTCAGGATCATTCATGAAAGAATCCCCCGTCACGATCAACCCTTTCGCCACTTGTATATCCTCGATTTCTTTTGCTGCTTCTTCTGCGATTGCAAAAAGCTTTTCATCCGGTGTGAAAGCTGCAGGCATCTGAGGGACTTGACCGTATTCATATCCAAAAATCGTCACATCGACATCATGGTGCCGCACTTCCGTGGATATGACCACATCCCCTACATTCAGATCTGGATGATAACCGCCGGCAGAGCCAGTATTGATGACCGCATCCGGTTTGAATTTTTCTAACAGGATTGCAGTGGACATTGCCGCATTCACTTTACCGATACCAGATTTAAGTAAAATGACCTCGATACCATTCAGTGTGCCTGTATTGAACTCGGAACCGGCAATGGTCACCTGCTCCAACCCTTCCAATTTATCACGTAAAATCGTAACTTCTTCTTCCATTGCTCCGATTATGGCTACCTTCATTAGTAAAAACCTCTTCCTATAATTTTTCCGCCTCCATGATCCAGACGAATTGATTGCAGCGCTCGAAGTTCACTTTATATCCATTTGCTTCAAGCACTTTTTCCAAAAAAGGAATCGTAGTATAATATTCCGTTTGCAAATCGTTCGCCAAATTATGAAAGCCTGCCTGCCTTGCATCTTGAATCGCTCGTTCATGAGCTTCCTTTGATTGATACATTGTATCAGCAAACACTATTTTACCACCAGTATTCAGTAACTTTCCATAGTTGGCTATCGCTTTTTCTTTTTCTTCATCGGTTAAATGATGAAACGCGTACGTACTCACAATCGAATCAACCTGTTCCGGCTTCGGAAAATCGATAAAATCACCATCTACAATTTCCGTTTTTCCGCTCAGCTTGCTTACCGCTATTTCCCTCATCGCAGGAGAAGGTTCTATTCCCGATACCTTTAGGCCCTTCTTCAAAAGTCTTTCCGTCAAATTCCCGGTACCCACCCCGAACTCCAGCACATGACCAAAAGCCCGATTGGTGACGCTGTCCAATATGCCATCATAATGTTTAAAAACCTCTTGATACTCAATATCGTGTCCACCAACCGTATCATCATACGATTTCGACCATTCTTCAAATAAATCGATAAATTCTCTGCCCATTTTTAATCACCTTTTATAATAAGATAATAAAACCTATAAGCATAATATGATATAAACAGAGAAACAGTTCTTGTTTTTAGGCAAATTCATTAGGTTCAGATTCGGACAAAATGGTGGTAAACTAACAGTATCTGAATGTTGGAGGGGAACAGTCATGAGTTTTCAACTCGACTTAAACTTATTCGAAGATAAAATAGAATTTTTCGAGGCAGAAAGCATCAAGAATCTTGAAGAAAAAATCCAATCACAAATTGAAATCAATAAAGCGATCATGCTTCAGGTGGAATCCGTGTCACACCAAATGTATGTAAGTGAAGAAGGCAGACGTTTTTATAGTGCAGTCGTCCACTTTAAAGCTAAAAAATGAGCACCATGAAAAACCCCCGAAAAGCGGAATTCCTTTCGGGGGTTTTTCGTTTATACATTTTTTCTGAACATTATCTTTTATCGTTTGTCTTCAGCTCTTCGACTTTTACAGGTTTCCAACCTGATCCGTCCACCCATTCAATATAAACCCGGAAGGTTTTAGGGTTGTCTCCTTCAGAAACCGTACCGATTGCCGTGGTCGGCGAACCGCCGTTTTGCAGCCACCATAGCTTCATGCTGCCTTCATCGATTCCAGCTCCGCTTGCTATCGCTTTACTCATTTCATTCCAATCGACCGAGCCCTTTTCGAAGCTGGTAGTGTGCTCCCCGGATTGCTCCGTTCCTACTGGTTTCCAACTCTCACTTGTATATGTAGACGCAACATTGCCATCGCCGCTGCCTTCCACTTCCACAAGTTCGGCATCTCCTGCTTTTTCTGGATCTGCATCATCTTCAGCCTTCTCTTCTGCATCTTCCTCTGTTGCTTTACTATCTTCTTTTTCGGCATCCTCTTCTGTTGCTTCACTATCACCTACTGCGTCTTCCTTCTCTGAATCCGTTTCTTCCTCTTTGCCAGAAGGTTTGTCCACTACTTTCCCTTTTTCAGTCTCGGCGACTTGCTTTGGTTCAGTCGTGGCTTTTTTTGTTTCGGTGCCATCATCACTTAAGAAAATCGAGACTGCGACAATGACGATTAAAATGGAAACGATGGTGATTGCAATATTATATATTTTATTTACTTTTCTTTTTTGATCTCTCTGATTGAAACGTGAGCCCAAGGTCCATTCCTCCCCTTACCATTTCTTACTGCCTCATTTTAACATGATTTAGCCAGAGATAGAAGGGAAGGGTTTCCTACACTTTTCGTCAATTCTCGCTATTGTCCTGGTCCTTCGAGTACAGGACTTTTACAATATCTGAAAAAAGAGGCGTCATGCTGGAACTGTTTTCCTTCGTTTCAAAACTTACGGTAACAAGAGCATATTTGGGATCTTTATAGGGAAAGTAGCCTGCAAACCATTTATTGAGCTCCCCTTTTTCAATATTGGTCTGAGCTGTCCCGGACTTGCCTGCGACCTCCACAGGCAAATCTCTCAAGGAGGCGCCCGTCCCTTTCTCTTCCGTCACGACCTTCCTAAGAAGATGCTGCATCTTCATCGTTGTATATGGAGACAGTGTCTCGCCGCCAATGCTTTGATTGGGAAAATCGACTACGGTCGTACTATTGTTAAATTCGACCTTGGAAACGGCTTTGACCTGTTCCTTCTTGCCGCCGCGGGCAATCGTTGCCATCATATTCGCGATCGCGAGCGGCGTCGTTTGGACATCTTGCTGGCCAATTGCCGTTTTGGCAACCATTTTGGGATCTTTTTTTAAATCGTCATCATGCCAGACCTTTCCTGTTTGCTCATGATGCAGCTGAGTGACTTCCGTGTGATATACGTCCCCTTGCCAGCCCGTTTCACCAACCAGCCCTAACTTTTTTGCATATTTGTCCAAAAAGTCCGGATCCTTCTCCGCTATTTCCTGTGACAATTCGGCAAACGTCCTATTACAGCTTTGGGCAAAGCTATTTTCAAAATTAAGTACGCCCAGTTCCCTCTGTTTATCCGTTTTGCCGTCTATCGTCAAATTACAGTTAAATGTCCGGGTGGGACTGGCCGCTTCATAATCGATGGCCGCTGCTGCCGTGACCGTTTTAAAGACAGAACCCGGCGTTTTTTGAGTCAGCATCATATTGACGGCCCCTTCGCCATTTGGATCTTTTATATTAAGCGCCGGACGTGATACCATGGCGACGATTTCACTTTTTTCGATATCGATCAGGACGAGACCGCCTTTTTTTATCCCGCGTTCATCGACGAGCTTCTCCGCTTTCTCCTGAATTTCTTTATCGATCGTCGTCATGACCTTCACCGGGTAAAGCGGATTTGCTGGTTCCACATATTTAACATCGACACCGAACATCGGTCCTCCGCTGGCGTCCACGTGAAAAACGAGCTTCGATTCCCCAGAGGAAAGCAAGAACTCATCGAAGGTCCTTTGCAGTCCCGTATTGCCTATTTTCGTTTCAGGAGATAAATTCATGTCCGGGTAACGTTTTTTCTTTTCCGCATCAGATATATTCGTCGTTCCGATCAATTGTGCTGCAGGCGTTTGATCATGATATAATTTCTCATTCACGGCAAAGACCCCGGGAATCTTCAATTCATTGATTGCCTTCGACTGGCTGGACGTCAACTCTATCGGTTCATCCCCGCCAAATACGAATGGTTCATCCGCTTCTTCTATAGCCCGTTTTAACTCCGCTTCCGATTTCCCTATTATCGAGGCCACTTCATCTATGGGCCATGTCATTTTTTTTAAAAAGGGAAAAAGGACCAGCGTCGGGATCTCTTCATGTGCCAGAGGTTCTCCGTTTCTGTCATAGAACTTTCCGCGTCCATCATCAATCTTTAATATTTGTGAACGCTGATTCACGCTTGCTTCCAACAGGTTCACATCATGCTTTGAAAAAGATTCTGTCGATACAAGTTGGATGTAGGCAAGCCTGCCTATGAGCATCAGCATGAAAGTGGTCAAAAAAAGTGCCAGCAACCTCATTCGTTTCTTTTTCATAAAATACACCTCGGTAACCATTGTTGACGAGGTGCGAATTTTTAAACAATTATGAACAAATTTAACGCGGCACTTTTCCATAAGGCTCTTTTCGTAAAGATTGTTGTTTTTAAACGAAACTATTTAAGGTTGATTGGAGCGGAAGTGCGAGACTCCTGCGGGAGCAGCGGGACAGGTGAGACCCCACGGGCGTTTACGCCGAGGAGGCTCAGCGCCCGCCCCGCGGAAAGCGAGCATCTTGAGGGGAAATCAACCACAACTCACTACTGGTAAATAGCAACAAAGTATGTGAAAACAGCCTTACATAAAAAGAGGATGCCCCGATGGACATCCCCTTTTGCATTTTATTTAGTCGATGGATACAATCTTGACGCTCATTTCGCCGCCAGGTGTCATGATCGATACCTTGTCGCCGACCCTTTTCCCTATCAGGCTTTTCGCGATTGGGGAATCATTGGAGATTTTTCCTTCGAATGGGTCCGCTTCAACGCTTCCTACGATGGAATATGTTTCTTCGTCACCATTTGGAAGTTCCACGAAGGTTACCGATTTTCCAAGTGAAACTGTATCTGTATTCGAATCATTGCCTTCAATGATTTTTGCATTGCGGATCATGTTTTCGATCGTTGTAATACGTCCTTCAACGAAAGCCTGCTCTTCTTTTGCGGAATCGTATTCTGAGTTCTCGGAAAGGTCCCCAAAACTGCGGGCGATTTTGATTCTTTCCACCACTTCTTTACGTTTAACCGTTTTTAACTGTTCCAGTTCCTGTTCAAGCTTTAACTTACCTTCTTTAGTCATTGGATATTCTTTTTCAATTGCCAAAACCCTTCACTCCTTCAAATTCTTTACAGCAAGCATTCGCTGTGACAAGTTTATGTACTATATAGTGCTTAACCCAAATCGAGTCAAAATATATAATTGCGCGACTTAAAAAGTCGCGCTTCGATACTAAGAAACAATCCGTTCCTTAGTATATAAACCGACTGCGGTGAGCAGCCGGTTCGTTCTGTATCAAGAATAGAGTATTGCGTTTTCCAACATTTGTCCAGTCTTTCCCATTAAATAAATGGGATTTTTAAATAAACGGAGGAAAATGGCACCTATCATTATTTATGCTATGTTATTACAAAAAAGACTTTTGTTCAAGGATTGTTTGAATTTTTGTCACCATAAGGTCAATCGCCACATGGTTTTGGCCGCCTTCTGGTATGATGATGTCGGCATAACGCTTCGTCGGTTCTATGAACTGATTATGCATCGGACGGACGACACTGATGTATTGTTCGATGACGGAATCTATGGAACGGCCGCGTTCTTTAATATCACGGGTCATCCGGCGAAGGATCCGCAGGTCTGCGTCCGTATCGACATATAGCTTCATATCCATCAGGTCTCGCAGGCGTTCATCCTCCAGTACTAGAATCCCTTCAAGGATGATGACATCCTGTGGCTCAACTGTGATGACTTCTTCCGAGCGCGTATGGATCGAATAATCATAAACGGGTTTTTCTATCGTTTCATAGCGCAGCAAAGCGTTAATGTGATCGATTAGCAAATCATTATCAAATGCAAGTGGATGATCATAGTTCGTTTTCAGGCGCTCTTCAAAAGGCAGATGACTTTGATCTTTATAATAATAATCTTGTTCGATCATCAAGATGGAATGTCCTTGGAAGAATTCAAAAATGGAACGGGTAACACTTGTTTTACCTGATCCCGACCCTCCGGTAACTCCAATGACCACTGGTTTCTTTCTTGTCATATCAATTCTCCTTCCGCATCATATTGTTCACATAAACTCTATTATCTACTTGAATGCGGACAATTTGAAGCGGATGGCGGGCTGCCTCCAGCTCCTTACCTGACTCATCCCAGATCGTACCGATTTTTTGAGTGAAGTTTTCGATTTCCGGTCCAAAAAACTCCACTTCATCCCCAGGCTTGAAGAAGTTACGTTGCTGCATGGTTACGATTTTAGTTTCCTCGTTGTAATCAAGCACCAATCCTGCGAAGTCGAAGCGAGTCTTTACGGTATGATTCCCGAACATTTGCTGTTTATACCCAGGAATTTCCCCTTCCATGAACGATGATGCCGTCTCACGGTTCGCACACTTATCAAGCTCTTCCAGCCATTCTTGTTTAATCTTGAAATTGTCGGGATCGGCACAATACGCATCAATCACTTTACGGTACACGCTGACAACCGTTGCAATATAATGAATCGATTTCATTCTTCCTTCGACTTTTAAGCTGTCTATGCCAATTTCAATCATGCCAGGCAGTGATTCAATCAGCTTCAAGTCTTTTGGACTCATTGCGAATGGAGCATCTTCTTTATCGAATAAAGCCTTTTCCCCATCTTGATCCAACTCATATAAATCATAATCCCAACGGCAAGACTGACAGCAGCCGCCGCGGTTCGAATCACGCGCCGTCATATGGTTCGAAAGGGTGCAGCGTCCAGAATAGGCGATGCACATGGCCCCATGAACGAAAGCCTCGATTTCGATATCGACCTTCTCCTTCATTTCACGGATTTCATCAGCACTCGTCTCACGTGCCAAAACAACACGCTCCAAGCCTTCCTCTTTCCAATACTGAACAGCCTTCCAGTTCGATAGCGATTGCTGTGTGCTTAAATGGATCTCGACTTTCGGAGCGACCCTTTTACAGGTTTCGATGATTAATGGGTCGGCGACGATGATACCATGGACCCCTGCCTCCTGAAGACCTTCCAGATATTCATCAAGACCATCGATATTTTCATTATGTGCGAAGATATTTGTAGTTACATATACTTTGGCACCATACTTATTAGCGAATTCGACGCCTTCCTTCATTTCGTCAAACGTGAAGTTACCGGCATTGGAACGAAGGCCATATTCCTGACCGCCAATGAACACGGCATCCGCGCCGTAATGGACGGCAATTTTTAATTTTTCCAGGTTGCCGGCCGGAGCCAGCAATTCCGGTTTTTTTACAATGACTCTCTTTCCATCAACGATCTTGGAAATTTTATCAGCAATAGCATTCAAGGCTATTCCTCCTCTTTCTCTTACCCTTTTCTTTAATAAACCGATTCTTTAAAGAAGAACCCAGTATCCAACTCACGGTTATCCGGCTGAACCGCTTTGACTTTTTCAAAAAGTTCCGATTTGATATCATCATAGCGGTCAGGGTCTTCAGCACATACGTCAATCGCTTCCCGATATAACCTTGTCATTTCAATGACATATTCCGGAGTTTGTAGTAACCCTTCGATTTTCAGGGAGTCAATTTCCGCTTCAATCAATTCCTGAAGTTCATCAATCATGCACATATCATTCGGACTCATGATATGTGTACCATTTTCATCTTCATAAATCGGGTATTTATTTTCGCGTTCCTTATCATGCAAGAACATATTTCTATGCTCCTTCCGATTTTCAACTTCCAATGCCTTGCCTTGGTATTCAAAGTAATTACCTAGGAGCGTACGCTTCGATTGGAACATGCATGTCATGCCATGCACTTGCACTTCAATCTCCACTTCGGCATTTTCCTTCATTTCCACGATCTCGTCCAGACTTATCTCACGGGCAGCAACGGCACGGACAGCACCGCGTTTCCCCCAGTAATTACATGTGTACCAGTTCGTTACCGTCATCTCTGTATTCCAGTGCAGGGGCATATCAGGTGCCACCGCACGGACTGCCATCAAGACTGCGGGATCACCGAAAATGATCCGGTCGGCACCAGCCTCTTTAAGGAATGTAACATACCCTTCAAGCTCGTCCACTTTTTCATTATGAAAAATGGCGTTCATGGATACGTACACTTTCTTGCCCGCAGCATGTGCAAGTTCAATTGCCTTCTCTACATCTTCACGATTGAACTCCCCTGCCAGCCTTAACGCATAACGTTGTTCGCCAATGACGAAGGCGTCAGCGCCAGCATCGATGAGTTCTGTTATATGATCGACACTTGTCGGAGTCACGAGTAATTCAGGCTTTTTCATTTTTGTCACCTCTATGTTTACTAATGGCCACACCATCACCAATTGGCAAAATTACAGTATCGAAATGGGGATGGTCATGTAACCAGATGTTAAAGTCTCTGATTTTTTTGATAAGAGCTCGCTTTCTTCTCGTCATTTCCATTTCTTCAATGTTTTCGGCAACCAAGCCTTTGAATAATACATTGTCAGTAATGATGATGCCAGCATCAGCAAGGAATGGTTCAAACAGTTCAAAGAATCGCTTGTACTGCCCTTTAGCTGCATCAACGAAGATGATATCGAACGGGCCATGCTCTATCACTTTCGGTCCCGCTTCAAGGGCATCCCCTTCAATGAGGGTGATCCTTTCCGACAGTCCTGCCTTCTTGAAATTAGCCCTTGCCTGCTCAATGCGGGCTTCATTCCGTTCAAGCGTGACGATTTCTGCTTCCGGAAGGGTCTCAGCCATCCTTATGGCCGAATAGCCAATTGCCGAACCTACTTCCAATATCGTTTTTGGCTGATGAAGCCTTAAAATCTGAAGCAGCACTTCAATTCCTTCGGGCTCCATGATCGGCACATTATTTTCCATCGCAAAATCTTCCAACTCCTTAAGCAAACCCGTACGCTCCGGAATTAAGGAATGAAGATATTGTTCTATTTTTCCGTTCAAAACGTTTCCTCCATTTATAAGGAAAACAAAAGCGCTTGGTCAGTAACATGAAAAAATTGATTGTACAATTTCTTCACAAGGAGCTGAAACAAGTATGCTTGACGATCTACATTTCCTTATCTTTCAAAATAAAACCCGGCATTCGCCGAGTTACGTCACCGATAAGAATCGGATCAAAAATTCACTTGTACTATTCTATCATAAAAACAAGGGGAAAGTAATATCTCTCCCCCCTCGGTTTCCTTGCATTTTTTTATTTATTTATTGGAAATATGCTCTGCCTTTTTGTTATTGTGGTCATCCAAGGTCTTGGAGTAAAGGACTTCCCCTTCAGGTGTTGCCAAAAAGTACAGGTAATCCGTTTTCTCAGGTTTCAATACCGCATCGATCGATGTCGTTCCGGCATTTGCAATCGGCCCTGGCGGAAGCCCCTTGTTCTTATACGTATTATAAGGGGATTTCACCTCAAGGTCTTTATAATACACCCTGCTCTTATGTGAACCCTTCGCATACAAAACGGTCGGATCCGTTTGAAGCGGCATATCTTCCTCAATACGGTTGTAAAAGACGGAAGCTATCTTTCCGCGATCGACTTGTGCCGTCGCCTCTTCTTCGACAAGCGAAGCGAAGGTCAGCATCTCGTGTACGGAATAATCGTTCTTGTCCATTTGGCCCTCGTATGCCTGCAATGTCTCTTCGGTTTTCTTCAGCATCTCGATGACGATCGACTCCAGGGTCGGCTTTTCTTCATAAAAGTCATAAGTTGCTGGGAAAAGGTACCCTTCCAGCGGATATAAAACCTTTTCATTTTCAATTTCCGAGGTCAATAGCTGCGGAAATTGCTCTTGCATGGAATTAACGAACTTCTTATCATTCAATTTCTTGAAGACCTTTTTCGGATCTTCCCCCGTCTTCCCCGCGATGATATCGGCAATTTGGATTAGCTGCTTCCCTTCAGGAATCGTTATCTTCATTGCCGCTTCCTTCATGAGTTTTCCGGTTTTGATGCTTGTGACAATATCTTCAATCGGCATGGAAGGTGATAATTTATACTCCCCTGCCTGAAAACCGGATTCATTGCGGAATTTAATATAATATTTGAATACGCGTGCGTCCTTGATTATTCCCTGCTCTTCAAGCAGAGTTGAAATTCCGTTAACGGATGAACCGATCGGGATTTTCACTTTCTTGATGGTGTCATCATCCGGATCGACTGGTTTCATGGCTGAGTTGATATATAAAAAGCCCACAAGACCAACTATCCCAATTAGTAAAATAAGCGAAGCGATCGTAATCATGATGATTTTACGAACCAGCTTGGCTTCTCCTTGCTGTTCTAACAATTTCATTCGGATATGTTCCTTTTTAGATAGATTTTTATCTTTTTCATCCATGTTCATTCCCCCTGCAAACTCACACCAACTACAGAATGGTTTCTAGATGATGCTTTTTCTCTAATTAATCTTTGCTTCGAACATTATACTAAAATCAACAAATAATTACATGTTTTTTGCAAAACTACATTCATCAATACTCTATTTATGGCAAAAATGCACTAGTTTTGTCAATATACAGGTATTATTTAATAGGAAAATAGTGATATCTTTGTCTAAAGTTTTTTTGAGGGCATATTGATTTCCTCTCCAGTTCAGGCACTCACTTTGATGCGTTTTTCCCACAGAGCCCCCCTACCTCAACTATTTATTAACTTAGAAACTATACTCGAGGAGTTGATGGTGCTGCTTGGGGTCAGTTGGTTCGGGAACATCATTTGATGAAAGATATGTTTCCGAACTCCTTTTGCCCACGGTCTTTTTATGGCTTGTACAATCTAGACGTTGATTTACGCTCCAGGGACTCGCTTTTCGCGGGCGGTCCGCCCTCGGCGCTTTTGCGCCTGTGGGGACTCCCTTGGACACGTATTTCCGCAGGAGTCTCGCCCCTTCCGTTCCAATCAACTTTGTTTAAAAAAATTCAGTTTGTAACCCTTTTTTCTAAAAAAGTGGCTTGGAATGTCACAGCCGAACAATGAAATGTTATTTGGTGGTGGACTTACTTTCCACTTCAGGTTCTCGCTTTCCGCGGACTGTCTCGGGGACCAATCAACTTTGTTTTAATTATTTACTCAGCTTAAAAATTTGTTCCCTGCATGTATTAGGCATTTCAAGAAATAGCAGGAATATTCATATAGGAATGCCATAATGATTTGAGGAAAAGGAAAGGTGTGAAGGAGTTGGATCAGTCTTATTTTGTAGGTTGGGGGACATTGGCACTCATAAACGCCGGACTTGCTCAAGGAAAAAATAGAACGGCGCTGAACTGGTTCTTGCTATCATTATTTTTGGGTCCGTTCGCTACTTTTATGCTTTTATTCGCAAAGAAAAGATAAGGGTAACTGGTACAAAAATGAAAAAACGATCTATATGCCTGCAATTTTATACAGGTTTTTACAATTCAAACATTGCTTTCCACTCCAGGTACTCGCTTTGCGCGGGCGGTCCGCCCTCGGCTTCCGCTTGCGGGGTCTCCTTAGACGCGCTTTTCCCGCAGGAGTCTCACACACCCACTCCCATCAATTTTGTTATTAAATTTTAGATGAAGTCCCTTTTCAAAAAAAAGGCTATTTTCATACTTTGTTGCTATTTACGAAGTAGTGCAGTGTGGTTGATTTCCCCTCCAGGTGCTCGCTTTCCTTGGTGCGGGCGGTGAGCCTCCTCGGCGTAAACGCCTGTGGGGTCTTACCTGTCCCGCAGCTCCCGCAGGAGTCTCGCACTTCCGCTCCAATCAACCTAAAATAGTTTCGTTTTAAAAACAACAATCTTTACGAAAAGAGCCCAAAAAAAAACCGGCCTTTAGGGGCCGGTTTTTTTCTTTTATTCTTCTTCCGCTTCTTCTTGGTCAAGGAATGTATTTAACATTTCTTCGACAAGATCCCACTCTTCTTCTGTTTCGATCGGTGTAAGTTCACCATCTTTATTATCTTCGCTCGGTACGAATGATGAAGCGTGGATTTCAATTTCTTCCTCTTCATCTTCTGCAGACATCGGATAGTAAAGTACATAAGATTTGTTGAATTTATCTGAGTCGAATGTGAAAAGGATTTCGCAAAGCTGCTCGTTTCCGTTTTCATCTACTACTGTAATGTTGTTTTCGCCGTGTTCCATTTGTATTCACCTCATATTGAATTTGTTTGTCTGTCCAAGAATCCTTGCAGAATCATGACAGCTGCCATTTTATCAATGACTTTCTTGCGTTTGCTTCGGCTCACGTCCGCCTCAAGAAGGACACGTTCAGCCGCCATAGTTGTCAACCGTTCATCCCAGAGAAACACCGGCAGCTTGAATTTGTTTTCTAATCGTTTAGCGAAATCTTGGCTGATCTCGCCTCGCGGTCCAACAGTCCCATTCATGTTCTTAGGTAAACCGAGGACAATTTTAGAAACATCATGCTCTTTTATAATTTCATTGAGGCGTTTAAAGCCGAAGTCATTTCCAGCTTCGTTAATTTTGATCGTTTCCAATCCTTGTGCAGTCCAACCCATCGCGTCGCTCAGGGCGACGCCGATGGTTTTTGAACCTAAATCAAGTCCCATTGTGCGCATTAGTATTCCTCTCGATGGTTCTTAAGATACGACTTAACCAATTCTTCGATGATTTCATCGCGTTCAAGCTTACGAATAATGTTTCGAGCATCCATATGGCGCGGGATGTAGGCCGGGTCACCAGATAATAGATAACCGACAATCTGGTTTATCGGGTTATAACCTTTTTCCTGAAGTGCAACATACACTTGAGACAATACTTCTTGTACATCTCTTTCGAATGGTTCTTCGGGAAAATTAAATTTCATCGTTTTATCAAAGGAACTCATTAACATGCACCTCTCCTCAGCGTCCAAATCCACTATTACCTACATTGTACAACACTTTCCATTGATTATGAAATCGATAAGACCCATTCTTCAACAAAATTAAGTGCTGCATCCAATTTTTCAGGGTCTTTTCCGCCGGCTTGGGCCATATCTGGACGTCCGCCACCGCCACCGCCGCAACGGGAAGCAACTTCTTTCACCAATTTACCAGCATGGAAACCGCGGTCGATGTAATCCTTGGTCACCCCGGCAATCAAATTGACTTTATCACCTTGGGCCGAGCCTAATACGATAATGACAGAATCGAGCTTTTGTTTCAAATCATCCGCCATGGCACGCAGATTATTCATGTCGGTAGCTTGAACCTTCGCCACCAATACTTGAACACCATTTACTTCTTTTACGTTAGAAACAAGGCTGCTTGCTTCAATATTACTTAATTTTGCAGTAAGGCTTTCATTCTCGCGATGAAGATCCTTCACTTCAGCCAGTACCGTTTCAATTCTTGACGGTACGTCTTTCAAGTTCGTTTTCAATTTAGCAGCCGCGTCCTTCAGGACACCGATTTGATCGGTCATCAATTTGTACGCCCCGGCACCCGTTACCGCTTCTATACGGCGAGTTCCTGCACCGATGCCGCTTTCGGAAACGATTTTGAACAAGCCGATCACCGCTGTATTCGGAACGTGGACACCGCCGCAAAGTTCCAAGCTGTAATCGCCTATTTGAACGACACGTACAATCTTGCCGTATTTTTCGCCGAACAAGGCCATTGCGCCCATAGCCTTGGCTTCTTCGATGTTTTTATAGTCCGTATTCACTTGTAAGCTTTGCCAAATCTTTTCATTTACAATCGTTTCGATTTGTTCAATCTCATCCGCCGTTATCTGGCCGAAATGAGAGAAATCGAAGCGAAGGCGCTCAGCCTGTACGAGTGAACCCGCTTGGTTGACATGTGTACCAAGCACATCTTTCAACGCCTGATGCAAAAGGTGCGTCGCTGTATGGTTTTTCGTGATATGGATGCGATTTTCTTGATTTACCGCAGCAACGATATGGGAATCTGCTGTTAATGTGCCGGCAGTAACTGCTACACGGTGCAGATTTTGGCCATTAGGAGCTTTTTGGACATCAAGGACATCAACCTTCACCGATTCACTGGCCATCGTTCCTATATCGGCTATTTGTCCGCCGCTTTCCGCGTAGAAAGGAGTCTTGTCCAATATCACTTGAACTTCTTCTCCTTCTTGTGCCTCCGTTACAAGCTCGCCATTTTTAATGATGGCAGCAACTTTGGCTTCGACAGCAACTTGATCATATCCGACAAATTCACTTTCAACTTTAATATCGCCCAATACCCCGCCTTGGATTTGCATGGAATCAACATCTTGACGCGCTGAACGGGCACGTTCACGCTGTGCATCCATCTCTTTTTCAAATCCAGCTTGATCGACCGCCATGCCTTCTTCTTCAGCATATTCTTCCGTTAACTCAATCGGGAAGCCATATGTGTCATATAAACGGAATGCATCGCTGCCCGGAATGGTCGTATTGCCTTTTTCCTTTTCCTTTTTAATGACCTCAGAAAGGATGGACAGTCCATCATTCAGGGTTTCATGGAAACGTTCCTCTTCATTTTTGATTACTTTTGCAATGAACTCTTTATTCTTGAGGACTTCAGGATAGAAGTCTTTCATGATTTCACCGACGACCGTCACAAGCTCGAACATGAATGGTCGGTTGATGTTGATTTGCTTAGCATATCGAACCGCCCTGCGAAGTAAACGGCGCAATACATAACCGCGGCCTTCGTTGGATGGAAGAGCCCCGTCACCTACTGCAAAGGCTACCGTACGAATATGGTCGGCAATGACTTTGAATGCAACATCTTTTTCTGAATCAACACCATACTTCACATCGGATATCTCTTCGACTGCGCGGATGATTGGCATGAATAAATCTGTATCATAGTTCGTCGCCACATCTTGAACGACGGAAGCCATACGTTCAAGGCCCATCCCTGTATCGATATTTTTCTTTGGAAGCGGTGTATAAGAACCGTCCGGATTATGGTTGAATTGAGAAAATACAAGATTCCATACTTCCAGATGACGTTCATTTTCCCCGCCTGGATATAGTTCCGGATCATTCGGATCATCGCCATATGCTGGTCCGCGGTCATAGAAAATCTCCGTATTCGGACCGCTTGGGCCTTCCCCGATATCCCAGAAGTTTTCTTCCAGGCGAATGATTCTTTCAGCAGGAACACCGATTTTCTTATTCCAAAGTTCGAATGCTTCATCATCTTCAGGATGGATCGTCACAGCCAATTTATCTTTGTCGAACCCAATCCATTTTTCATCGGTCAAAAACTCCCATGCCCATGTAATGGCTTCTTCTTTGAAATATTCACCAATGGAGAAGTTTCCGAGCATTTCGAAAAACGTATGATGACGTGCCGTTTTCCCCACGTTTTCGATATCGTTTGTACGAATCGCCTTTTGAGCATTCGTAATCCTTGGATTTTCAGGAATCACCCGTCCATCAAAATATTTCTTTAAAGTCGCCACCCCGGAATTGATCCAAAGCAATGATGGATCTTCATGAGGAACCAATGACGCACTTGGTTCGATGTTATGTCCTTTTTCACTAAAAAAGTCTAAATACATTTGGCGGATTTGAGCACCAGTTAAATACTTCATATATATATCCTCCTTTTAAAAATTATGTAATTTTGAGCACACAAAAAACCCCCATCCCAAAAACAGGGACGAGAGTTGACTCGCGGTACCACCCTGATTATGGACGCAGGAATTCATCCCAGGCCCATCACCTTCATAAAAGCCTTAACGCGGCGTGACGGCAGGTATTAGCTGCTCTCAGGACTAGCTTTCTGCTGCTCTTCACCTGGCAGTCCCTTTCAGCCTGGGGGACCCCTCTCTTTAGATGGACTTCAGCATACTTCATCCTTCAACGAATTATCTTATGTTATGGATTATATTCACAAGACTTTTATTTGTCAATAAGGGGCGGCTTCTTTCTAAAGTGAACGCGGGCATGAAGTACAAAAACTTTCAACACAGCCAAGATTGGAATCGAAAGGACCATGCCGACGATACCGCCTATTTCGCCTCCGGCCAATAATGCAAGCATGATGAACAGCGGATGCATATGAAGGCTTTTACCGACTATTAGCGGAGACAGGATATTTCCTTCAAGAAATTGAAGGACAAGCACGATGACCGCGATGATCAACACCATTTTCACTGACATTGTCGCGGCGATGACCACAGCAGGAATGGCCCCAATAATCGGTCCGAAATACGGAATGACATTCGTTATTCCGATTATCGCCCCCAAAAGAAGCGGATATTTCATTCCGGCTATCCAGAAGAGCAGCGAGGAAATCAAGCCGATCACGACACAGACGATGATTTGTCCGCGGATATAGCCGCCAAGCGATGCATCGACATCACGAACGAATGCCCGTCCCTGATTGCGCCATTTTTTCGGGGTCATATACCATGCCATTTTTTTTAAAACGGTGAAATCTTTCAGGATATAAAAAGCAATGAATGGAATCAACGCAATCAGGACGATGAAATCAATCATCTTCATTGCATACTCCATCGCCTTTTCCGGTATACGCTTCAGCCAGCCTTCGAAAAGGGTGACACCCTCTTCAAATCTTTCATGAATTCCGAACGGCCAGGCCGCCGTTTGATGATTGAGCTTATCAATCCTGCCCCGGTACTGTTCAACCAGTTCCGGCACGCTTTCCGACAGCTCGCGAACCTGGCTGACGATCACTGGAATCCCTTTATAAACGGCAAAACCGATCCCCCCGAAAAACAACAAATAGATGATCGTGATCGAAAGCCAGCGACGCATCCCTTTCTCATTTAAATATTCCACTACAGGGTGCAGCAAGTAACTGATGAACGCACCGACCAAAAAGGGCAGCAGTACCGTCACACATACAGTAACGGCAGGTCCCCACATGGGCTTAAGTTTCATAAAAATATAGATGACGAAAAATAAGAGCAATAAAAAACCCAGGCGATAAAACCACTTTAGCCGAATACTCACAATTAACACCCCCCGCTCATTTATTCTTCGAAAGGCGGAAGGTTTTCATACATAAAAAAGAGTGCCCTCATTATCAGGACACCCATTCCTGCTATAATAATGACTTTAATCTTTTGCGTATTTTCTTCATGTTCCGTTTGATCATCTTCGAGTTCATCAAGTCCGAACCCATATTCATTAGAGTATTGCGTGAACGTCTAGCCATTGCAAACACCTCTTCCGTTATTTACATACCGAAGCGGCGGTCATTTTCCTCAAACAAATCGTCCAATGAGCTTAAACTTCCATCTTCCTCGACTTGGTGCGTATTGATGAGCCCTTCGGACAGAGTCATTTCAATAAAGCAATTCCAACAATAATATTGATTTACGCCAATCTTCCCAACATCTTTACTGCGGCAATTCGGACATTTAATTTCCAAAATGGACACCTCACTGTTCATAAACTGAAACAATGATGGTATCCTTCCCTAATGCAGGCGGCTGTTTTGATTCTATCACTGTCGACTCCGAGAAAAACCCATCCGTTGTTTCATACGCTATAATCGTGCCCATTTCTTCCTTGAAATATACATCCTGCAGTAAACCAAGTTCTTCGCC
Source organism: Peribacillus sp. YIM B13477 (assembly GCF_042787955.1). NCBI lineage: Bacteria > Bacillati > Bacillota > Bacilli > Caryophanales > Bacillaceae > Peribacillus > Peribacillus sp. YIM B13477. The sequence goes on along the minus strand of NZ_JBHZPD010000001.1, from coordinate 208,051 downwards.
CATTTCTGAAAACAGCATGCGTCCCAATACCTCGTCCTTCGATAGGCAAATGGAATCCGCAGGCACTTTCCTTAAGGTTGAATTTTGTTGGCTGATGACGATCCCATCTGGACCGAATGAAGAAATATCGTCAAGTTTCAAATGAAAAGCTCTTTTGAACAATGCTTGCTGATGAACGACCAAGCCCGTTACCTGTCCCATCTCAGAAATTGATAAATCGTGGACCGTGCCGATTCTTTCTCCTTTGATTGTGAAAACCGGCATTCCTTTCAATAAAGAAAACGTCCGCAAGGTCATCCCGCCTTTCCGAACATTTTTATTATCTCTTTACTACTGAAAATAGATGTGCTGAAAGGTTTTCCATTGTTGGTCCAACACAGGGGCCATACATAAAAAAAAGACCGGTTTCCCGGTCAGATACACGTGCTTTTTACCAGCCCCTGCTGGCACCTCCGCCGCCGGAACTTCCTCCGCCGCCGCCCCGTGGACCGCCGCTTCCGCCTCCACGGCCGCCGCCGCCGCGACTTATGAATATCAAAAGGATATTGATTAGCGTTTGAAGGAAAAACCCTTTAAAGAACTTGGCATCGAGGATGAATACGATGATGACGACGATGATAATGAGGAAAATCTGTAAACCTGATGGCTGAAAGGTTTCTGACTCGGGCTGAACGGAGAGATCTTGATAAAACTCGTCACCTAGGTTGTATTCTTTCGTGACGTCATTATATATAGCCTTATAGGTCTCCGTCAGGGCAACATCATATTTACCCTCTTTCAGCGCGGGGATAGCCACATCATCCAAAATCTGTCCAGATTTTATATCGGTTATGGCCCCTTCCAAACCGTACCCCACTTCAATACGGATTTTCTGTTCTTCCATGGCCAGCACGATGAGGACTCCATTGTTCAGCTCGGCATCACCAAGCTTGAATGACCTTAATGCCTCGACCGAGTACTCCTCGATCTCGGATCCTTCCAGCGAATCAACCGTCAAAATGGAAATTTGTGCTTTTGTGGCATCATCCAATCGTTTCCCAAGTTCGATGAGTTCCGATTTTTCCTGATCATCCAGGACTCCGGCGAAGTCCTGAACATATATATCCCCAACTGGTTCAGGAATGTTAGGTTGTGCTGCGGCCACGTTTGCTAAACTGAACGTGAGAATGAAGAATAGCGCAAACACAGCGAGTTTTTTCATTATTTATCGCTCCCGAAATCAACCTTTGGCGTTTCTTTTTCTTGATCGGTCACTTCAAAATATGGTTTGGCATCGAACCCGAACGCTCCTGCCATCATATTCTTCGGAAAGCGTTTAATCATCTTATTATAGTTGGTAACTTCATCATTATAGTCTTTTCGTGCTACCGTCAGCCGATTTTCCGTGCCTTCCAAGCTATCCATGAGGCCCTTAAAGTTCTCATTGGCCTTTAAGTCCGGATAGTTCTCGACAACAACCAAAAGACGGCTCAAGGCCCCGCTCAATTCTTGATCGGCTTCAATCGCATCTTCGGTCGAATTGGCACCTGCCAGCTTCGAGCGTGCATCACTCACCGCTTTAATGGCTTCCGTTTCATGCGAGGCATAACCCTTCACCGTTTCAACAAGATTCGGAATCAAATCCGCTCTTCGTTTTAATTGGTTATCCACCTGTGACCATTTATTATCGACATCTTCACTGGCACTAACAAGTCCGTTGTACGAAGATGCGCCATAAATGACCAATAGAACGACAACGACTATTCCGATTATCCAACCTTTTTTCATCAAATCCCCCCTGCTCACATATAAGTTATATCCTTATTAGTTCCACCAAAACCATGAATTTTAAACAAAATCAGTCAAAAAGAACCTACATAAAATCATATGGCGTGACATTTTCCATCCCGATCATCGGGTCAGCATGCATAAGAATATCAAGATAACTTGCCTCTTGATGTACCTCTCCCTTTTCAACCGGCATTTCTTCTTCACTCAAGATCTCCCGCAGCTTTTCACGCAAAGTCGTTTTCCGGCGCATCTCATCATTACGCTCGATCCCTAAACGGAATGCATCTTCTTCACCACATAGGATCAAGAAATTTTTACTGCGGGTAATCGCCGTATACAATAAATTACGGCGGAGCATCCGGTAATAACTTTTTACTACTGGTAAAATGACGATGGGGAATTCGCTTCCCTGCGACTTATGGATGGAGCAGCAATAGGCATGTGTAATCTGGTTCAAATCCTGCTTCGTGTAAGTCACTTCGATGCCTTCGAACGATATGATCACTTTATCGACAGAATCGGTATTTTCTTTAGCGAACAATATGGACACGATTTCCCCCATATCGCCATTAAAGACACCCTCTTCTGGCTGGTTCACCAGTTGAAGCACCTTATCTCCGGTTCTATATATCACGTCGCCGAATTTTATTTCCCGCCGCTTTTCATTCGCATTGCTATTGAACACTTCCTGAAGCATTTTATTCAGTGCATCAATCCCGGCAGGCCCTCTATACATGGGAGCCAGCACCTGTATATCTTTGGACGTGAAGCCTTTCGTCCTGGCATTGGCAACCACTTTCTCGATTACTTGGGGGATTTGATTGGTTTGGCAGCGAATGAACGATCGATCTTCCTGCTGTTTCGTGACATCATCCGGAAGCCTTCCTTTTTTGATTTCATGGGCCAATTCAATGATCGATGAGCCATCAGCTTGACGATATATATGTTCGAGACTGACTGTCGGTACACAATTCGATGCAAGCAAATCCTTTAAAACCTGCCCAGGGCCAACAGATGGCAGCTGATCTTCATCTCCAACCAATATCACTTGGACATTTTCTGGCAGAGCTTTAAACAATTGATGGGCCAGCCACGTATCCACCATCGAAACTTCATCGATGATCACGATACGGCCATCCAGCTGATTATCCTCATCATGGGAAAAGCCTTCACTCCCGTTCCACCCCAGCAAACGGTGGATCGTGACTGCGGGTAGCCCCGTCGACTCGGCCATTCGTTTCGCTGCTCGGCCAGTAGGAGCCGCAAGTACGAATGGAAAGGGATCGCTTCCTTCTTTTTTATAATCGTTAATGTCCATGGATACACCATGCAGCTCTGCATATAGCTCAACGATGCCTTTGATGACTGTCGTCTTACCGGTACCCGGTCCCCCCGTCAAGATCAACATCGGCGATTGCAGGGCTGTCTGGATCGCTTCCTTTTGGGCCGGGGCATAGGAAACATCAAGCCGCTCTTCCAGCTCCCCAAGTGCCAGCAAGAATTCCGATTCGGGGAACTGGTCCTCATACTCGGTTTGAGCAAGCAGCCGCTTGATGTTCATCACGATTCCCTTTTCCGAATAGAATAGCGAAGGCGGATAAATTCGTTGATCCTCGACAACGATTTTCCCCTCTTGCGTCAATTCGATTATTTCCGAGGAAATGTTGGTGAACTCAATGCGATCCCGTTTATTTTCCTCCAGCAGCCGTTTGACCGCTTCCAAAAGCTGCTCGGCTTCTATGTATATATTTCCGTCCTGGAGGCATTGGGATTCAAGCGTATACAAGCACGCAGCCTTGATTCGGTCGGGGTGGCTCCCGGAAATGCCCAGCTGATGCCCAAGCTCATCCGCCCGTCCAAACCCAATCCCTTCTATATCCTCTACGAGCTTATACGGATTACCCTGAACCATCGTGATCGTATCCTGCTTATACATTTGATAGATTTTCATCGACAGCTGCGGACCGAAGCCATATTGATTCAAGGCGATCATCACCTGCTCCAGACCTTGATGCTCGACTAATGTATCATAGAGGCCCTTTGCCTTTTCCCCTGATAGCTTCGGGATATCATCAAGCAGCGAAGGCTGAGCCAGAATTTTTGAAATGGCCTTATCACCCAGTGTCTCAACAATGCTTTCGGCTGTTTTTTTCCCAATGCCCTTGAAAAGGTCACCTGACAAATAACTGACAATGCCTTCCTTGGATTGAGGCAGATCCTTGCGAAAATGCTCTACATGGAATTGAAGGCCAAAACGCGGATGTTCCTTCATGGCCCCATAAAAAATATAGATCTCATCCTCATGCATCCTTGGAAAATAACCTGTTACGACGGCTTCCTTCTCTTCATAATCCAAATTCGTTTCATGCACACGAATTCTCACAACCGAGTACATATTTTCTTCATTATGAAAGATCGTCACTAAATGACTGCCTTTCATGAACTTTTTCTCCTCTGAAAACAAATCCAACGAATCTTGCTGGCTCAACGCTTCTCCCCACCTTTCCATGCATATGCTTTTTATTTACTCAGCATTCATTTCTTCCAACAGTTTCTTACCGTGCGCAGCAAGCATATGGTCAGGCTGTGCTTCCAAAGCCTTATCAAAATAAACCATCGCGGCTTTCGCATCCTCACGATACCCTGCAAACGCAACGCCTAAATTATAATAAGCATCCGCATGGCCCGGATCCTGTTCCACAACTTTATTCAGTTGATCGATCAATTCATCATACAATTCCGCATTAGCAAGACATAATGCATATTGGAATCTTGCATCAACATCCTCAGGGCTCAGCTCCACCGTTCTCTGCAGATAAGGCATCGCCAATTTCGGTTGATCCAATGCCATCAATGTCAATCCAAGCATGAAGTAAGCATCGCTGTTATCCAGTCCCAGACGGATGGCCTTTTCAAACATATCCTTCGCTTCGACCAGTTTAGAATCGGATTCATAATATAAATTTCCTAATGAATAGTACGCCGCTGCTGCATTTTCATCCAGCTCGATCGCCTTTTTGTAAAACTTGACCGCTTTATCCGTTTCACCCACGGCAGTCAATACATTCCCAAAGTTTATGTAAGCAACAGGCTCATTCGGATTTTCCTCTATCGCCTCATTAAAAACTTTCGCCGCTTCTTCGTATTTCCTTTGCTGCATAAATTCAATACCTTGTTGATTCTTATCCATATCCATTCACACTCCATTTTTATATTAAAAAGTATAGCATAAGCCAGTGGTCGAATTCAGGCGGTCACCCGCAATCCAAAAGAAGTCCCCAACCGCAAACACAGCTGGGGACATGATTATTTTACCCTACGTAAGTCAGTTTTTCACCTTTTTTAAATACTTCATCAATCGTACCGCCGCCAAGGCACACTTCACCATCATAGAAGACGACTGCTTGTCCAGGTGTGATCGCGCGGACTGGCTCGTCAAAGATGACTTCGACATCACCATTGTCCAAGACGTTCACCTTAACACCGCTATCGTCCTGACGGTACCTGAATTTTGCCGTGCATGTGAATTCATCGGCAGGCGCATGTTCCGCTACCCAGCTGACATTGACTGCACGAAGGGAATTGGAGTACAGCACATCATTATCAAAGCCTTGACACACATACAGTACATTGCGCTTCAAGTCTTTTCCCGCAACAAACCAAGGATCGCCGCTGCCGCCAATCCCCAGACCGTGACGCTGACCGATCGTGTAATACATCAATCCGTCATGCTTGCCCATAACCTTGCCATCCATCGTGACCATATCACCAGGCTGAGCTGGGAGGTAATTGCTTAAAAACTCTTTGAAATTGCGTTCACCGATAAAACAGATCCCTGTAGAATCTTTTTTCGTTGCCGTGGCAAGACCCGCTTCTTTCGCAATTTCACGGACTTCCTTCTTATCAATATGTCCAAGCGGAAACATGACTTTTTCCAACTGTTCTTGAGTAAGCTGGTTCAAGAAGTACGTTTGATCTTTATTATTATCGACACCGCGCAGCATTTTGTATTCGCCATCCCGGTATTCAACCTGTGCGTAATGACCTGTAGCCACATAGTCGGCACCAAGGCTTACCGCATGTTCAAGAAAAGCCTTGAACTTGATTTCCTTATTGCACATTACATCCGGATTCGGGGTACGGCCCGCTTTATACTCATCCAGGAAATAAGTGAAAACTTTATCCCAATACTGCTTCTCGAAATTGACCGCATAATAAGGGATGCCGATTTGATTACAAACGGCAATTACATCATTGTAATCTTCCGTTGCCGTACAGACTCCGTTTTCATCTGTATCATCCCAGTTCTTCATGAAAATCCCGACCACATCATAGCCTTGATTCTTCAATAGCAGGGCTGACACAGAAGAATCCACGCCTCCTGACATACCCACGACGACGCGGGTGTCCTGTGGTGCTTTTCTCATTCTGTCACCTCATTTATTTAAAGTAAGAATTATCTTCTCACTAATCTATTAACGATTTTAACGGTGGTTTCAGCCGCCTGCCTTACTTCCTCTTCCGTGTTGTTCAGACCGAAGCTGAAACGAATCGAATTCTTCGTCCGCTCCGAATCTTTCCCGAACATCGCCACAAGCACATGCGACGGATCGATTGACCCGGCAGTACAAGCGGATCCGCTCGATACAGCAACACCTGCCAAGTCCATATTTACGAGCATCGATTCCACATTCGTACCCGGAAAACTAACATTCAGCAAATGCGGCAGCGACTGTTCCATGGATCCGTTAATTTCATATTGTACATCCGCCTCATCAAAGACGGCAAGCAATACGTCTTTGAATCGCTTGTATTGCTCCTTTTTCTTTTCCATCGTGCTTTGTGCAACTAAAACAGCTTCTGAAAAACCGGCAATTGCCGGCACACTCTCCGTACCAGCACGGCGCTTGCGTTCTTGTTCCCCGCCATATAAATGCGGATTCAGCTTCAATCCTTCACGAATATAAAGAAAGCCGATTCCCTTGGGACCGTTGATTTTATGCGCGGTTACACTCAGCAAATCCACACCCAGCTCACGAACGTCGATAGAGATCAAACCATATGCCTGAACCGCATCCGTATGGAAAATGGCTTGATGACCCTTAAGCACCTGCCCTATCTCAGCAATCGGCTGGATCGTACCCACCTCATTATTGCCGAACATGACCGAAACCAAAATCGTGTCGTCCCTCAATGCCGCCTCTAAATCGGCAATTGAAATAAGCCCCGCTTCATTCACAGGTAAATATGTGACCTCAAAGCCAGACTTCTCAAGGTATTGGCAAGTATGCAAGACCGCATGATGCTCAATCTCCGTCGTAATGATGTGCTTCCCTTGTTCTTTATAAGCATTCGCAACACCAATGATCGCCGTATTATCAGCCTCGGTTCCGCCGCTCGTGAAAATGATTTCATTCCGCCCAGCCCCGATGCTCGCTGCAATACTCGAACGCGCTTCATCCAAAACATGGCGCGCCTCCCGCCCGAAAGCATGAATGCTCGACGGATTTCCGAAATCATTGCTCATGACCCTCATCATCGTATCGATCACATCCGGATGCATCGGTGAAGTCGCAGCATGATCTAAATATATTCTGTCCACTTTTTTGTCGCCTCCATTAAAAAACGCAAGCGCCTACATAATAGGCGCATTGCTAATCAATTATCAATTAAATATAGTACATATAAGAATCGATTTCACCCGTATCCTTGTAGCTCGCCAAATCCATAAGCGTCGTATTATCCAATACATCCTTCACGGCATCGCGAATCCTGATCCAAAGCTGACGCTTCACCGGCTCCTCATCCTCGATTCCCTCAACAGGCGTAATCGGCCCTTCCAATACACGAATGACATCACCTGAAGTAATCTCCTGAGGATCTTTGGACAGGACATACCCGCCATACGCACCGCGGACACTCTTCACCAACCCCGCATTACGAAGCGGCGCAATCAACTGCTCCAAATAATGCTCCGACAAATTATGCGTCTGGGCAATCGATTTCAAACTCTTCGGGCCTTCTCCATAATGTTTAGCAAGCTCGATCATAATCGTCAAACCATAACGGCCTTTAGTAGATATCTTCATACATATACACCTCAAATTATTTATCCGTTTCTAAATTCTTTTGAAATTATAGCATATTCCCGCCGGAAATGCATTCACCCGCCCTTCCTTTGTCAAATTATCCTAATTGGAGAGATAGGAAAAGTGAAAATAAAGAATGAAATGTAAACCGCTCGAGTGGCATGATCGAATTATTCGCTCGTGAGGCTAGATCGATTGATAACCCTACAGCATATTAAATCCCCATAGAGACTGCCATAATAGGAAATCACCCTCTTTTTATAGCATAATCAGCGCATTTCCCCCATCAGTTGTGATACCTTATATAAAAAGGAGAGGTGCGCAATGAATATTAAACCGCTTGCTTTCCGGATGCGGCCTCGATCGATTGATGAGATCATCGGGCAGGAGCATCTGGTCGGTGAAGGAAAAATTATCGCAAGGATGGTAAAAGCCAAGCAGCTTTCTTCCATGATCCTGTATGGTCCCCCGGGAATTGGCAAGACATCGATCGCAAGTGCGATTGCCGGAAGCACGAAGTTTGCGTTCCGGACGCTGAACGCAGTGACCAATAATAAAAAGGATATGGAAATCGTGGCAGCCGAAGCTAAAATGTCCGGTAAAGTGATTTTGCTGCTTGATGAGGTTCATCGGCTCGATAAGGCGAAGCAGGATTTCCTATTGCCTTATCTTGAAAACGGGATGATCACCCTGATCGGTGCAACGACCAGCAATCCCTATCACGCCATCAATCCGGCCATCAGAAGCCGGTGCCAGATTTTCGAGCTCAAATCATTGGTAACCGATGATATAACCAAAGCGCTGGAACGGGCACTTCATGATGAAGAGCGGGGACTTGGTGCATATGAAACCGAGGTCAGCTTAGATGCCCTTACCCATTTCGCGACTGCTTCGAATGGAGATGTCCGCAGTGCCCTTAACGCACTTGAGCTCGCCGTCATTTCCACCGAACCCGATGAGTCCGGAACCATTCATATAGATCTGCAAATTGCCGAGGAATGCATGCAGAAAAAAAGCTTCTCGCATGACAAGGATGGAGATGCCCATTATGATGTCCTGTCCGCTTTCCAAAAATCAATTCGCGGCAGTGATGTGAATGCAGCCCTTCATTATTTGGGTCGCTTAGTCGAAGCCGGAGATCTTGTAAGCATCGCCCGCCGCTTGGTAGTCATCGCATACGAAGACATAGCTCTTGCCAATCCCCAGGCTGGCCCCAGGGCTCTCGCTGCAGTCGAAGCCGCTGAACGACTCGGTTTCCCTGAAGCCCGGATTCCACTTGCCAACTCAGTGATCGAATTATGCCTATCACCTAAATCGAACACGGCCATTGTCGCAATCGATGCAGCCCTATCAGACATTCGTAGCGGCCATAGCGGCGATGTACCAGATCATCTTAAGGATGCCCATTACAAAGGGGCCACAGAACTCGGCCGCGGCATCGACTACCTTTATCCGCATGACTACGAAAATGGCTGGGTGAAGCAGCAATACTTACCGGACAAACTGCGCAGCAAAAAATATTACAAACCGAAAAAGAGCGGGAAATTTGAACAAGCACTTGCCTCGGTCTATGAAAATATCGAGAAAAAGAAATAACTCCGGATCACTTCAAATCCGGAGTTTTTTTATTGAACTTGCAACATGCGTTCAATATATAGACTATTATTCTTTAAAAAACCACCAGTAAACCAATTGTGTTCCAGGTAATATGTACAATTGTCAGCCAAACAATCCGGCTAGGGTCCTTTCTTAAGAAACCGCATAAGCTAAATTCCCTTTGAATTGCCTTGCTTGGGCAATTTTTCTCGTATCTAGTAAATGGATTACAATCCTAGCGTCAATTATGAGTCTAGCGGCATGTCCTTTTACAAAAGAAGGCACAACAACTCTTTGGTTGCTGTACCTGTATGGTCAATCTTCGTCTTTATAGATACCCTTCGATGCTTTAATCATATTATCCAGCCACATTTTCTTAAATACATTCACACGACGAGGAGTGCCATTTTCCTCACCCTCAGCTGAATTTTCAGTTTCTTCTTCTGCAGCCTCGGAAAGGATTTCATTTGAATTGCCTTCATCTGATGAACTTTCAGTTGAACTGCTTTCATCTGATGAACTTTCCGTTGAGCTGCTTTCATCTGATGAACTCTCCGTTGAGCTGCTTTCATCTGATGAACTCTCCGTTGAGCTGCTTTCATCTGATGAACTCTCCGTTGAATCACTTTCGTACGATGAGTTTTCCGTTGAATCACTCTCATACGAGGAGCTTTCCGTTGAATCACTTTCGTACGATGAGTTTTCCGTTGAATCACTCTCATACGAGGAGCTTTCCGTTGAATCACTCTCGTACGAGGAGCTTTCCGTTGAATCACTTTCGTACGAGGAACTTTCCGTTGAATCACTTTCGTACGATGAGCTTTCCGTTGAATCACTTTCGTACGATGAGCTTTCCGGTGTATATTCCATTTATTCTTTAACCTCCAAAATTTATTTATCCTCTAGGGATATCCGTACTGCATATATATGTTCCTACTTTCTAATAGGGACTTTGCTTATCACCCATTTTAAAGTAAATCTTCGTTCTAATTTAACTAGTTGTTAAATCTGTTTAGCTTTCAGTTGAACTACTTTCATCATCTGATAAGCTTTCCGTTGAATCACCCTCGTCTGATGAGCTTTCCGTTGAATCACCCTCGTCCGATGAGCTTTCCGTTGAATCACCCTCATACGATGAGCTTTCCGCTGAATCGCTCTCGTATGATGAACTTTCCGTTGAATTACTTTCTTCGTATGATGAACTTTCCGTTAAATATTCCATTTGTGAGTAGCCTCCAAGATTTATTTATTCTTTAAAGATATCCGTATTGCATATATATGCGCCTTCTTTCATGGAGGGACTTTGCTTATCACCCATTTTGAAGCAAAACTTCATACACCTGGATATATTTAGTTATTCCATTTCACCTGATCAAATTCATTAGAGTCATAGTTTTTCTCATTCCAAACAAAAAAGTAACCTCGGACTCTTTTCCGAAGCTACTTTATTATTCCTTCATATTAGCTATGATGTCCTTTTAGCCAACCGATCACTGATTTCCCACTAGATTCTCGAAGACCCTCGACACTTTCCTTAGAGATGATCTCGCCATTCTTAATCAGAATGACTTCATCAAGGATTTTATCGATTTCCTCGATTTCATGAGTCGCCATGATAACCATTTGCCTTCCAAAATCGATATAAGACAGCAAGCTCCGTACGATCGAATCCCGGACCATAACGTCCAACCCTGAGAATGGTTCATCCAATAAAACGACAGGTGCCTCCCGAGACAAAGCTAGCACTAATTTAAGCCTTCCGCGATTACCTTTCGACATCGTACGGACCTTCTTCCGTACATCCAATTTCACGAATTCCAGCATTTCAATTGCCTTATCCCGATTAAAATCAGCAAACTGCGAGGCATGAAAATCAATATACTGACCTGCCGTAAAATGAGGATAAAAAAAATCAAGCTCTGTCAGATAAGAAACATGTGAAGCCGACCTTCTGCTTACCGGCACCCCATCGACCGTAACCTCTCCTTGATCCGGTTTGATGAGACCGGCAATCAGTTTGAGCAATGTTGACTTACCGCTTCCATTGGTCCCTAACACCCCATAAATCTTCCCCACTTCAAACGTGAGTGTTACACCATCAAGGGCAGCAATGCTGCCATACTTTTTAGATACATCATACAGCTCAACCGTCATTCCGCATCCCCCTGCTTCTTCAGAAATTGCTGTACTGCTGTAAGCATTTCTTCTTTCGACAAGCCGATTTCTTTCATGTTCTCAACGAATGTCTCAATAACTTCCGTTTGAATCCTAGTACGCAATGAAGCAATCAGCGCAGGATCACTTTTAACGAATGTACCCTGCCCCCTTCTCGTCTCCACGATTCCATCCCTCTCAATCTCGGTATAAGTGCGTTGGATTGTATTCGGATTGACACCCATCTGGACAGCCATTTCGCGAACCGATGGCAGCCTATTCCCACTCTTTATCTCACCGCGTAATATTGAATAACAAATTCGATCTGCAACCTGTAAATAAATCGGCTTTGATGCATGGAATTCCTCAGACATCATTTACACCTCAATCTTTCGGTCCAAGAGCCAACATGAAGCTAGGAACAATATCAATAATCCAATAACATCCAATCCGCTTGTCAAAAGCGAAATATTCCCTCCGCCTTCCAAATAAAACTCCAAATTGGTTTTAGATAAGCTAAACGATGACGAACCGCTAAATGCCGGTACAGCCCATATTTCATCCAGTTTCTGATATACCTTTGTATTTCCAACCCAATTTTTCAACAAAATCATTCCTATAAACAAAAAAAACACAAACAGCCAACGAATATTTTTAATAAGTTGAATCCTTGCGAGTGCATGATACACTACCCATAAAAACATCATAAGCACTGCAATGACAATACTGACCGCCGTCATAACCCCGCCTATCTGAAACAATCCACCTAATTCCGTTATATTTTCCACCTGAAAGTCTTGCTGAAAATAACTAGTCGGAACCTTAAAAGCCACAAAAACTAAACAGCTGGCAAATAAAATGGAAACCACTTGAAACAGCACACTTGACAATAATTTACTTCCAAGCAACATTGCTGCAGACTGGGGATTGTAAATCCACAATTGCGTCTTCCCATCATAATTCAAACATCCAAAAATCAAAGAGAACATAATAAATGGCTGCAAGATCATGATTACCCATGTAGACATATAAAAAATACCTGCAACTTCCCAATACCTGGATACTAAAAAAGAAATAAACACAAATCCAACTTGCGCAACCAACAACCACAAAAGTGTGGATTTCCCAATCAACCACTCCTTTAGCACTAAACCCTTAAATGATTTCAATTTTTCCAACCCCTTAAAAATTGTTCTAGTTACATAGTACACAGTCACACCAAAATATGTCAAAGGTATTATAAAATAGTAAAATATACTATTCTTTTACTATGAAATTAAATATAATAGATGAAGTGGTTACCAAAAGAGGAAGGAAGTAAACTATGAGACATGAAAAAAAAAAGAAAAAGAAACGGACATGGCTGAAGGTAGTTGGGATAATTGTCCTACTTTTTATACTAGCCGGGGGAGCCTTTGCCTACTCCGTATGGAATTCACTGACTAAAACCGTTGACACGATGCATACACCAATAGACCGTACCACCGATAAACGAAAGAAAGACCTTGCACTGTCAGATCAGGAGCCATTCTCGATGCTCATGCTTGGTGTCGATGAACGTGATGGCGACAAAGGCCGTTCAGATACTATGATCGTCTTAACAGTCAATCCACAAAAGAAATCGGTCAAAATGCTAAGCATTCCGCGTGATACACGGACCGAGATCGTCGGTCATGGGACACAGGATAAAATCAACCATGCATTTGCCTTCGGCGGCGCGAAAATGTCCATGGATACCGTTGAAAAATTCCTGGATATCCCAATCGACTATTATATGAAGATCAATATGGAAGGCTTTAAGGATATCGTTGACGCAGTCGGCGGCGTGACCGTTCAAAACGATTTGGACTTCACTTATGAAGGCGTCCATTTTGCAAAGGGAAGCATTAATCTTAATGGAGAAGATGCGCTTAAATATTCACGAATGAGATATGATGATCCGAATGGTGATTATGGCCGTCAATCCAGACAACGTTCCATCATCGAGGCTGTCATCAAGGAAGGCGCTAGCCTTTCATCATTGACGAAATACGATGATGTATTCGATGCTTTAAGTAAAAATATCCAGACGAATTTGACGTTTGATGACATGATGGACATCCAGAAGAACTACAGGGACGCAAGCAAAAGCATAACCCAAGCAACCATTCCAGGAAATGGAACGAAAATCGACGGAGTCTACTATAATATTGTGTCGGATGAGGAAAAAGAAAAGGTTCAATCCGAATTAAAAGAACAATTATCCATAAAATAAGAAAAAATGAAAGAGCTGTCCAGACCCGCATCCTGACAGCTTTTTCATTTTCCCCGTCCAATATTCTGACAAAAAACGAACACCAAATGTAGAGATTTGTTGGAATTTTTGTTGTTTATTAGGCATGAATAGACGGTATAATCTAATATGAGCTGACAATTCCATCTTCCCCTTGCCCCTTTCATCACTTGACACAATTATTCTTTGGACCCGGAATTCCATCAACCGTCATTCATCAACTATAATAAATGACCCTAAATAAAAGGAGTGGATTTAAATGAAAATCAAAGCAGGCAGCTGGGCTATGCTAAGTAAACAGGACAAAATGTTTATTCTGAAAGCCATCAGTGACCGTTCAAGAATGAAATATGTTTCATGAGAAGTAAATCTTTTCGCCATTACATGAGAGCAGCGCCTCTCCCTTTTCAATAAAACGAACTTGAGCCTGAAAAAGGAGAGGAATCTATTCTAACTGATAATCCATAACAAACACCATTCGCCTTTTTCCTTTACGACATAGCAATTTTGTTCCAAAATAAACACCCTATAGCGAGATTTGAAGACCTGTGTAGCTCTGGTATTTCATAGGCCGATTTATGCTGCCTCCCAACCTAATCCAGACACTAGTTTTTCACTTTCTTAAATATCGACCAACATTATCATACTGAAAGGTCTCTACTTCCATATTGTAAAAGTACAAGACAACGATGTTGCACATATTCTGCGCGATTATATCGTAGCTTCGAAACGCTTTTCAAATGCGTGGCCAATGAAAAATGATACAAGCTCCTCACCAGAAGAATACTCGTTAAGAATCTTACATTTATTCATCGCCTTCATAGGTTTACTTACATAAACGACAAAAAAGAAGCATGTTATGGACATGCTCCTTCATAATATGTAGCCCTATGAGTTCTTCAGATTTATTAGCGGCTTCTTCATTGAAACAAGAAAAGAAGATTCCTAGTAAACCGCCAATCGTGACCAGGATGATATCCTGCCATAAAGGGGACGACCACCGGTTAGTTTTCAACACCCAACACCAATAAGCCCAAGACGAATTATCTACAAATCATATACTATCAGGTTGTTCAATGATCCCGCTTAATTTCTCCTTAATCTCTTCCACAAGTTCATTCACAGTAACCTCTTGTCCAGACTCACCCTTAGCAAAAGTGTCTTTTAAAATATCAAAAAAATCCATTAGAAATTTCCACTCCAATATATAATTGAGCCACCATTTCATACTGTTGTCCTAATCCCATTTTCAAAAATAAGGAATATAGCTCATTTATTTGATAATCACATATATAGTAGGAATTGGCAAGCGGAAACTCGTTTATCATTAGATAATTCACAGAAAATTAACAATTACTAAACTTTAGTAGAAAGGATTACTAGTAAAACTAAATGATTTATGTGGTTTAAAGGAAAACAAAAAAGGACCGATTGCTCAGCCCTTCGACACCCCGCACTATACTTGTCCCATGAAATAAGTCATTAATGAAATCAAAACTAAAGTAATTGTAATATAAGTCCCAATAAAAATTTTCTTGCTTCTTTGTTTCTTTTCATAAACTTCCTCAAACGTAATGAATTTGTTTTTTGTCATCAAATAGTCTCCTTATATTTTGATGGCAGCTATCTGACATCGCCTTTTGCGAAGTCCCTTTGCTTAATCTCTATAATCTAGTATCGGCACATAACCAAAAATCCTTAAGTATTATTAACTATTTTTTATAGGCTATTTTTCTCAAAATTATATCACACTAAGACTAAAGCATTATGTATACTAACTAATTTCTATGATCATCCTGTTAAATCCTGCCTAGATTTCATTTTAATAATCTAAATTTTAAGCGCTTACTTTATAAAATTCATGATTATTTTTATCCAACCGCAAAATGCCAACCATAAAGGAACACTGAATAAAATTCCCCACATTAATCCCTTCAAAAAGGCAATAGGTACATCCATAAAAAAAATTCCCTTCAATTAGATTGCGTTTTTATTATTATCGCCATGTTCTTTATTCTGGATACCTTTTACGTTAATGAAAACAAAAAAAGAAGACTGATTAACAGCCTTCCCTAAGTATTTTTATTATCCCCTGATGTCTGCTTTGTTCTTTCCTTTTATGAACTCTCGCACTTCTTCAATAGATAATCCTAAATTTTTGGCCTCCAAAATTAGATAAACCCATTCTTTCATTTCATTGTTAGCTTCCAAGACAAATCCCACCCATCTTGTGGTAACACAGCCGTCTTAGCATGTAGCCTTAGACCTGTAATTTTGCGTCCCTACTTTTCAATAGGTTTGCCTTTCTCAAGAATATTTCACATTTATTATTAACCAAGATTAATAAATCTCTTGAATCCCTGTTTCCATGGTGCTAATTAAAACTATATTAATGTTAATTATACTTAAAAACGTAATAATAGCTCTTAATACTATTCGTTTTTTTATGTCATTTTTCAACATCTTTCATCAAAAAATGACATCATAACTGGAAAACACTGTTATAATGCGCTTTCTTTACAACTCTTTTATTAATAATAGAATTATAATAGCATAAATAAGCTCAAATTTACTATTCCACAAAAATATTTTTTCGAAATACGAGGGCTAAGTGATTCAGTTTTAATTTATTTTCTCCAAGAAAAAAGCCAGCATTACAAACCATAATTGGCAGTAACCTGACTTTAACTCCAGTAAAATATTTACACACTTGATTCCATTTGGATACCTAATAAATTGCTAAACATCCCTCTTTTTTCATTCGCTAACTGGTTATATTCACCGACCTGAATGATTTCCCCCTGATCCATGACCAGCACTTGATCGGCATTGCGAATCGTCGATAATCGGTGAGCAATGACGATGATGGTCATTTTTCCTTTTAATCTTTCAATAGCGGATTGAATCTTCGCTTCGTTCTCTGTATCTAAAGCACTCGTCGCTTCATCCAATACCAGGATGGCCGGTTTACGTAAAATCGCTCTGGCTAACACTAGACGCTGCCTTTCTCCTCCTGATAGTCGGACACCTCGATCACCGATGAGGGTATCTAGACCTTGAGGAAGCTTACTGACAAAGTCAGCAGCTGCAGCGAACTCCAAAGACTCCCATATGGATTCATCACTTGCCTCAGGGTCAATGATCAGCAGATTTTCCCTTATTGTTGCATTAAAGAGAAATGGATCTTGCGGGATATAACTAATGGACCTCCGCAGTGATAATAATCGGTCATTAGTAAGGGGAACATCATCTATTCTGACTTCGCCGCTATTAGGATGATTCAATCCCATTAATATATCTATTAAGGTACTTTTTCCGGCACCCGATCGGCCGACAATAGCCGTCATACGGTTAGAGGGGATGTGTATGCTTATATTTTTTAGAGCATAAGTGCTCTCATTTTGATCATAACTAAAATAAATATTACGGCATTCCAATCCTCTTTTAATTTCAATAGGCATGATATTTTTATAATCAGTTTCATATAACTCTCTTGCCGTTTTACATTCGTTTTGTAAATCCGACAATGCTTTAAAAGATGGAAGCGTAGATCCTATTTGCTCTAAATTTGATTGAATGCTAGTAAACCTTGGCCACAACCTTGAAAAAATAACCATGATCAGCATTAATTGGGCTGGCTGGGCCATGAACATCTTTATCGAAAAAAACACAAAAATGGCAATTAAGACTGAGGATACAATTTTGAAGATCATTTGGGACGTAGTATTTAAGGTCGTTAACTTGATTCTGTTTTTTTCCATTCTCTCACTCAAAGAAAGAAACCAACTCAAATGAGAGTCCTCTAGTGAATTACTTTTGATATCTTTCATTCCGTTAAGATGATCAGTCATACCTGCTAAATATGTTTGTGTTAACTGGAAGGTTTCCTTTCCAATAGACCGAGACTTTTTCACAAATTTCCGTGACGAAAAAATAAGAATGCCCCCAAAGGCTATGATAAAACTCGTCATTGGAACAGATAAATAGAAAGCTATTCCGATTTGAATCAAAGTAAAAATAAGAGAAGATATAAACTGTAAAAATAAATTAATCCCTGCACTTACATTGAAGGTTTCGTTTGTCATGATGTTGATAATATCGGATTTCCTCTTTTTTAAGTAAAATCCCCAATTGACCTGCAGCAGACTGCCATACGCATCATCTCTTAACTTTCTAACAAAACCTTGTTGGATTTTGACTCCCAAGATTGTTTGATTCCGCTTAAATACACTTTGTCCAACCATTAATACCACATAAACACCAAGTATTAATAAAAGACTCAGCGTTTCCGGAATTCCTGTGAATAATCCATTAACCCAGCTTAAGAAAGGAACGTCATCCGTTTTTATATCCATTACACCGGTCAACCCAATCAATGGGATCAATAAGAAAATTCCTACCCCTTCTAAAAAGCCTACTAAAATCATACAAATAAGATTGATATATAATATTTTCCCCGAATAATCATGTATTTGTTTCGTAAAAAGTAAAAGATGCTTCATTACCATATCCTCCATTTGCAGGCCATATTTGATCGTTTCCTCCATGATACTGATAATAAAGCGCGAAAATGGAAGGAAAGGTACTAGGTATCCACTTTTCTAAGACTATTATTCACATTGAAGATAGTATGGGTGGGGTGGTGACGCGTGGGCTCCTTGATAAACCTTGGAGGGTTTATTTGGTTGAAATAGAATGTTATCAGATTAACCAGACTCTTGTTCTTTCAGGGCTCCGTCCTCATTCTTTTTAGAGAACTTAGAAACAACAGTGAACCTATCCATCACTTCAGCTCCCGTTATATAAAAAGGTCCACTGCGAAGCCAAGCATGTGCAATGAGCCCTCCATTCTCATCTTTGGCTGTACCTAAATAAAGAGTGCTATCAATCTTTCGTTTTTCCAGCATCTTCATAGCCGCCATTGCCTTTACAAGACACTGGCTTTCCCATATGGTGTAGCGGCTCATAATATTTATAGCCCGTGAAACATTTGCTAAAATCTCTTTATCCGCTGCAATCAATTCATATGATGACTCATTCATCTGTTCACCAAGTGTTGGGGCAACTTTTGAAAAGGAAATGCTTTTAAGATAACGGGCCCTGCCTAAATGTAAAAAGGCCTCGATATACAGCAGCTTTGTCTTGAAATTTAATCGAAGAAAAGTCTGAGCTTTCTTTGCGATATTCATTGTTTAGCCTCCTAGACTAAGATTCATGATACTAGGAATGGATGCTAACTAAGCCTTGTTCTAACAATTGACTTAAAAAGTCAGTGACATGTGACTGACAATCGGTATGGTCGACATTGTATTGTGACTGTAATGTTGTAACTAACTCTTGAATCGTGATAGGCTCCTTCATTAACTCCCATATTTCCCCGCCTAGTTCACCTAAATTATAATATTTACCGTTAGCAACGCTTAACATGACCTTTTCCCCATCCATATCACTTACTATGTTTCCTGGACTTTGGCTATATTTCGTATCAAGTTGATTAGTAATCATGAACTCTTTCCCCCATTTTTTAATACATGTAAAATAATTTCCGATAAGTCTGGCGCCGTGAAGCGATTCGTTGGTCTACGTAATTGGAAAAACTCGATTTTCTTAATCATTTTGGCTGAAGTATTAAAATGCCAATCCATCAATCCAGATTTTTGGATAAAAAAATTACGGTATGTATGGTGATACAATTTATAAAATCTTTGAAGAGATGGTATAGGCTTAATATCTATCTCGTCATTTTCTCCCTTTATCAATTCAAAAACACCAGCGAGCGGGAGTTGCTCGGTAATAAACTGATCTTGGACAGGAACAGCGAATTTATCTTCTCTAACAATGAGTGGCTGATAGTTATTTGAATCCATTTCAAAATGATTTAAGCTTTCCAGCCATAACTTTTGTTGTGGATATGAAGGTGTAACAATCGGAATATGTTCATTATTAAGCGTTACTGGTATAACATCATCACTCATGAGCTTATAGCCCCTTTTTAAAAAAGCTGAAGCAAGAGTGGATTTGCCAGCACCTGAATCACCAACGATTGCATATGCCTTTCCATCTATGGCTACCGCACTCCCGTGTATAGGAAGGATCTTTCTTTGCATCAAAATGGCTCCCATGCATGTTCCCAGGATATAAAGACGAATCTCATCCTCTTGTGCTGAATCAATTGGACAAAATTCTATTCTATTTCCGCTTTGAATCAAGAAAATGGCCGTCTTGGAAACATGAAACATGATCCAGTCTTTCTTAATGACAAAATCATCATCAGGAACTGAATGCTCAGACCATAATGCATGGAGATCAGCTTTTTTGATAAAAATATCTGCTTTATCATCCTCTATATAAATAGGAAGCAATTCGGGCAAAGCTATATCACTTGTAACGGTTAAACCATACGCTTCATATACAGTTCTTGTTTTGATACCGATCATATAAATACCCCCGCACATAAATAACGTCTCTTAATTAGACTAGTTCTAATGTATAAGTCATACCCCTATTATCTGGACAAATAGGGGCTTAGGGGAATCCTAACAGACTTGGTAGCGTAAAAAGCTTAACTAAAAGTTATATCACCTTTAGGTGTGCCTGCTGGAAAAGCAGCATCTGTGTAATCACCATCTGTTCCAAGCATTGTTTGATTAACATCAAGAACTTCCAATTCAGGTTTTTTCCATTCCTTTTTCATAGTATTCACCTCCTTTTAATTGAATCGTCTTAAAAATCGAAACACGATTAAACTCCGCATTAGGAATTTATGGTCAGGATTTGTAGCAAGTTCGGGACTAGTTCCTTTTCTAATCGTTCCTAAAGCATTCTTGATTGCTTGACCATCCAGGAATTCTAGAGCTTTATCATCTGTGCTCAGCTGCTCAATCTCCTCTATGAATTCACCCCATTTAGGCAGCATACGGTGTACCCAATCCGCTCCTTGGACACCTCTGTACCGTTGGTTTAGCCGTACTTTATCGGGTAAGACATTCACTGTTGCATTTCTAATCAGGGCACGATCCATCCCATTCTGTACATATTGATCTTCCGGGAGTGATAAACAAAAGCGAATGACACGGATATCATTCGTCGGATCTCGTTTCCACAACTTGTATCGTAAGGAGAGCTTTGTGGAAAGCGTATTGCCTGCATTCCACTGAAAGATATCTTCAAAGTGCTTTTTTCTTTCATTAAAAATATCAGAATTCGAATACCAGCCTGTTTCATCCATGCCAAATTCTTTAAATTTGTCATAAACGCCTATTTCTTCTGCAAATCTTGGATTGATTAAGGAAGGGATTTTATATGGAGCACCTTCCGGAAAGAGACGATCAATGATTGGAAAGCCGATTCTTGCAATAGTTTTAGCCCTTCGCAATCTAGATCCGCCAACCTTTCTCCTGTATTGTTCCAACTCTTGATAAAGGCGAACCCACTTTAATCTTTTTAATAGGAGGGAGTAATACTCCAAGGGGAATCCCCAGGAAATAGAAAAGTTCCCTCGATCTCCATTCAGCAAAACACCTATGTCATCCTCATGAGCTTTTTCAAACATTCCTTTCAACCAGAAAGAATTTTCAAAAAACTTATATGGCATCTCCATGATGTCAAGGAAGTCTTCCATTTCAGAATAGGAGTCTTTGCCCTTAAAGTCACAATAATGATCTATAATGCCGCCAACATGTCCCACCGTCGATTTGATGAAAGGGCGTTCGTCAGCCAATAAGTATTTAGGAGTAAAATCTTTAAAATCTTCGGGAGGAATATAACTATATGTATGTAATGCAGTGCTTTTCCGCTTCAATTGATTCACAGCAAAGCCAACAACAGCCCCAGAATCCAACCCACCACTCAACTGGGCGCCAACCTTCCGATGTGTCCTTAATCTGGATGTTACAGCTTCCTGGAAGACACTTTGGAATGCTTCGATGTAATCTTCATTAGATTTAAGTTTTAACTTATCACTCTGAGTCAAATAGGAATATCTCTTTAAAGTAACCCTATTATTCTCTATCGTTAAGCTATGTGATGGTGGTATTTGATTTATCGTTGTATACGGCGTTAATGATGAATCTACTGCATCAATCATTCCTGATACAGCCAAATACTCAGCAAGCCACTGTTCATTCAACTTTTTTCCAATAAAAGGTAATGACAGAAGTGGTTCCATAGTCGTGCAAAAGGCAAATTTCTGAGAGTTTTGATGATAATAAAGAGTTCTGCTTCCTGAAAAATCCCTTGCACCAAACAGCTTATGTTTCTTTTCATCCCAAATGACAAAAGCAAAGTCCCCTACCAAGAACTTTGGGGCATCTTCCCCCCACTTATAATAGGAAAGAAGAATCAGTTCACTATCCGTCATGCCCTTTTGATTGCGTGGCTTAACCTGTAACCTCTGGAATAACTCATCACGATTATCAATAATAGCATCGGCAGTAATGGTACATTGCCTTTCAAAATCATAAAGCGGGAGCTGCTCACCAACAGATTCAGGCGTGATCCATTGAGCATGACAACCAAGAAAGATCCTTTCTGAATGCCACATTTGGATTGAATCAGCAGGGTACTTTTGTAAAGCCGTCATCAAATTATGGCAATGTTGAAGATTCATAGGCTCTTCATTAAAATGATAAATACCGGCTATAGCACTCATGTTTTCCCCCTGTTGTTTTGTTATGTAATGAAAATTACATTAGCTTCCTTCGATGATGGTTAAAAACTTTGATGAAAACACTTCTATCATCTGATTTATAAAATTTCACCCCAACTAGTTTTAAGGGTGTCCATATTTCTTTCATTAGAAATAGAGGCATTATCTTCATCCTTTCAATTCATCAAACATATATAAGCATGGCCAACGACTTAGTTCATTGGTAGATTTTATATTTCTTTCTCTATAATTAGAATTATTTTTTATTGTCATTATTGAAATGATATGCTTATAATTTCGATTGCTAAAAATTAGTATTAATTAATAGTTCTATAGTATTAAAAGAAAAGCTATAGCTGTACGAACTTAAAAAAGAACTTTATGTTCTTTATAACGAATAACTTAACCTAAAATTACCACCTCTTGGTGGCTGTGTCAATATCTTTATACCAACCTCTAATCTAAAAAAGAATTCCCAGTCTTTCATCATTCCGATGTAAAAAATAATTAAAATTCCCCTGCTTAATTACTATCTTAATTGTAAGTATTACAATTACTAGTATAATAGTGTTAATTACTTCTTAAATTATTCTGGAATATGAGAATGACGGATAGTAGAATCTAATTGAACCCAGGCCACTGAGCAAGTAGATCCTACAAAATAATTTGTAATGTTATTAGTAAAAGCAATAATAAACTAACTCTATAATTTTCACCTCTAGTTTTAGTTGAATTTCCTCCTTTTTCTCCAAATCCATATAAACGGCCTTAAAGGGAAATATAAAAAATGTAATGGCCTGGGTAATTTCAATGTCAATGCATCTATATATCTAGGATAAATTAACATAACAATAGAGATAAATTTTTGCCATTCTGTCTTAAATGAATTCATATAATCTTGTGGATATTTGAACTGACTCTTTTCACTAATAAAATATATTGATTCTTGTGCTAATTTTTTTGAGTTATTGACTTTTGTTAATTTTTCAAATTCTTCTGTAATTGGAGTGCCTAATAGTTGAGAAGATAATAAGAGTGCTTGTCCTACCTGAAAATGATATTTGTATTTTTTCAAAGATGAGTTTATCTTTTTAGTATTAAGACCTTTTAACACCATTTGATTAATATCAATCAACCATCGCAGCCGAAACCATCCGTGACGCGCTCCATGAGTAATAAGATATAAAAATAAATCTTCTTTACCCAAATAATAAATTGGAGCGGTAGTAAGTCCACTAACCCTTCTACTTCTCCATAAATTATTAAAGGATGGTTCATTGGATGGAAATGGGTTTAGTCTCCAATGAATTTCGATTTGTATTTGCTTTTTAGGATTGTAATATGAAATATGGTGGGTACGCCATTTCCATTCGTTTAGAAGATAATTTTTCTCCTCTTTCTGGTAACCGCAATTCAAAAGAAGTCTTTCAGCTTTTTTAAGATCAGATATTGAGATTAAAATATCTAAGTCCTTTGATGTTCGAAGAGAAATATCCCCAAAGAGTTCTTGAGCAATAACTGGTCCTTTTAAAAAGAGAAGTCGAATCTTATTTTTATTAAACAATGTACTCACTAGTTCCATTTCTCCACTTAATTGCAGCATTTGAAATGTATTTTTTTTGTATTCTTGTTGTAAGGACTGAAAAATGCTTAAAGGAACTAAATCTTGATATTTTTTTTTTATTTGTGAGAAAACTAGAGGATACACTCTATGATGTTTTGCTAATTCAAGAAATTCCCCCCAGTTAATATCTGTAATACTATTTATACTTTCATCATTACTACCTTTTATTATATCTAAAATCAGCTTTAATTCCCTAGGGATCTCAGTTAGATCCAGACTGAAATTATTATTCACTATTTTTCTCCCTCAAATTGTTTATTGTTATTACCGGTTCACACAAAAATTACTACAAAATAATAGTTTGATAAAAAAGTTAGATTAAAATTCCTCATTTCAATTGTCTTTCATTTAGGTTTCAAAAACATATAATTTATCTTCTTTAAGAGTGTATAACTATATCTCCAATTGTCCTACCCGCTCACACTAAAGTAAGGTTTAAGAACATTAACATGTAGGGTTATTGACCCTACAGAATTTGAATTATTCTTCACCCATACTTCAATACTACTATTATTTTTGTTTTTATTATAACTACATAGTATTATTTCCTGTCCATCCGGTTTATTCATCTGAACAGTAACAGTGTCATCAGTGTAAATTAACTCAGGAAATTTAACGGTAAGCATGATATATGAATTTGGATTTACATCACTTTTATAGTCCCTTTTTATCCTTTTAAACATACCCAGGTTTGTTGTAGCCACCCCTTCCTCATTTGTATAATCTTTTGAACTTCTATATCTTATTAGTCTCTTGTTTGGGTCTATATTTCTTACAGTACCTTCACCTTGCTGACGTTCATTCTCGGTAGTTATAAAACCAGATTTTATGGCAGTAGTATCATTTACAGGCAATGAGACACCTATAACATTAAATACTTTTGCCTCTTGAACCGTACCTCCCCATCTAATAAGGCTCAATTTGTTTGGATTCCCTATTTCGGTCTGGGAGCGAATATTAGAAATAGAGACAAGCGTATAAATACCTTTTGGGTCAAAGTAAATATCACCAAGACCATTTTTTTCATAATAACCACCATCTATTGTTAATAGATTTACATTACAGAAAAAGTAAGCAATTCCACTCAAACCTTCTACACTTACATCTCTAAATGTAACATTATATAATGATGGATAGTCGGATGATGTATCTTTAAATTGTCTAAAAAAATTTTCTCTATGTTCTACCATGATAGAAGTGAATACCATATCAAATGCTCCAGCACATTCAATTGCATTCCCTTTTCCGCCTACTATACTATCTCCATTGAAACGGTAAGACTGAAGATAACTTTCTTTAGCTGATGCTACTGTATCAATATTTCTATAGACACAAGCTAAAGAAAATACTCTGATAATCTTATTGCCATTAAAAATTTTTGCACCAGATCCTGAAATACTTTCAAATTTCACACAATTATAATTTAAATCACCTATATAATTACAGTTAGTAGAAAAAAAGAATCCTGTGTTTGTTTTTTTAAAACCACCTCCTACACCATAAAAATATAAAGACCAGCGATCATCTTGTTTATCTATAAATAATGGATTAATATTTGTTATATCGTACATTCTAGATAATCTTATAGACTTCTTGTTTTTAATTGCATATATAATAGCCGCTTGAACCTTTTGATAATCACTTCCCTGAAAATCGTCTGGACTTATAGCATTGTCTGTAACTTTTGCAAATGTTTCCTCCAACTTTCCCTTTATACTCTTAAGATCATCACTCACCTTTCCATTCATATCTTCATCCATGGATGAATTTATTCTTTGTAATAAGATACTTTCTCCTTCTTTTTTAAACGTATAACCAAAAATGAAAGAAAAAATAAAGAGGAGAATATTTCGTATTAAGTTTCTCCGTTTCACTGTGAATCCCTCCCTTGAATAGTAAGATTTATTTCTTATTCTTAGTATTAAATACATAAGATTATGATTTTTTTATACTACTACCCAAGTACATAGGCAATAAATAACAATAATTTGTTTTTAATCACGTTTTTTTGCTATTAACTCTGACCTATTTTCTTAAAATACCAAAAAAGTAAATTTCACCAGTTTATAGGTGTAACTTGAATAACCCCTCCCCTAACTTTCTCTTCTAGGTTGAGTTCCTATAGGATAATGGATTCTGCGTATACTCAACAGATTGTATAAACTGTACAATCTGTTTCGACGGTTCTTATTTAAGGGATAAATGTAAACAGACTGCATTTTTTATGGTGCTGAGACAACCAAAATAACAGATAAACATTCTTTAGTTAGACAGAAGTTGTTTGTGATTTTTGATTACTATTAAATTATTCACTTATTAGATAAAAGGATTCATATAAAATGTATTTATTGAAAAAAAATCAGTGGGCTTCCTCTCTCTGCAATACCTTTCCATAAGAACAAAATGGGCCATCCATACGAATGACCGTTTTGATAACTTTAATTATTTTTAGAAAAAGTAACTTTATACTCTAGATATTGCTTTCTCTGTTGATTTTCTACCAATAGAATCATATATTATCCCCGAATTTTGTGCATCTACAATGCTATAACAATTTCTACCATCAATAACCAAAGGTCTTCTCATAAACTTTTTATATTTTTCTAAATCAAACTCTTTGATATCTTTCCATTCGGTAAAAATCAAACATATATCAGCATTTGTTATAGTCTCTTCTATTGAAGTACTATAGGTAACTTCATTTGGGTAAATTTTCTTGAAGTTATCCATACCGACAGGATCCCAAACATTAATTTTTGCACCTTCATTGAGGAGTATAGGAATATTATCAAGAGATGGTGCTTCTCTTAAATCATCTGTTCCAGGTTTAAAAGTAAGCCCAAGCACTGCAACATTTAGCCCATTGAAACTATTAACATACTTTCTAGCTTTCTTAACCAATTTTATTTTCTGATTTTCATTTACTTCAATTGTAGCCTTAACTGTTTTAATCTCATAGTCGTTATATCTCGCTAGCCAATGTAGTGCTTGAGTATCTTTTGGGAAGCATGAACCGCCATAACCGATACCTGCACTTAAAAAGTGGTTACCAATTCTCGGATCCATTCCCATACCTTTGGTTACGTCTTCTATATTTGCACCGACAATTTCACATAAATTAGCAATTTCATTTATATAGGAAATTTTTAAGGCTAAAAAGTCGTTAGATGCATACTTAATCATTTCTGCACTTTTTCGATCAGTAATTACGAAAGGAATTTCAAAATCTCTATAAACCTCACGCATGATGTTCTCTGCATTTTTGGAATCTGAACCCAAAACGATTCTTGTAGCATTTATAGTATCCTTAACGGCTGTTCCTTGTGATAAGAACTCAGGATTTGCAACAACATCAATATTAACCTTATATTTAAGGTTTTCTTTTATTATTCTTTCAACTTTATCATTTGTTCCGACTGGTACTGTTGATTTTATAGCCACAACACAATCTTTAATCACTGCACTTGCCACTTCTTTTGCTACACCATAAATATATTGAAGATCAACAGACCCATCTTTTTTTTCTGGTGTACCAACGGCTATAATTATTACGTCAGCATCGCTATATGCTTCTTTATAGTCACTTACATACCTAATCTTCTCTCTATTTTTCCACATCAATTCTTCAAGTTGTGGTTCATAAATAGGAGATACACCTCTATTCAATAATTCTATTTTTTCTTTATCTATATCTACACAGGTTACTAGATTACCTTTTTCAGCTAGGCATATGGCTGTAACTAGACCAACATATCCAATACCAGCAACAGAAACTCTCATAATATACACTCCCAATATTTTTAGTAATTCATATACAATCCTCTGGCAAATCGTAGTACACTCATTTTTATTACTTTATCCTTAGTCTCTTCTGAATAGCAGCTTTTAATTCGTACTTTAATAAACTTATGAGACTTCTAGTATCTAATGCACGTACATCATATCTAATTAGGGAAACATTTTGCAAATTTATCTTTTTACTGTTTTGTTTTTTACTACTATACGAAGTATCATAAAGGTAAATTCCCTTTCCAACCAAGTTATTAATAACATTAAGTTCATGTGGTTTTAGTTGAAGAGCATATTCTTTTATTATCTTATAATCTAATAGCTTAGTGGTAAGCCAATATCTTTGATTATTTTCATTATTTTTATATCCATACAAATCAATACAAATATCTCCCTTTGGGATTCCAAAATCTACCACCATGCTTTCTTGTTCAAAATAAACGTCATATTTCAAAGAATTAGCAGTAAAATCAGGAAGTTTATATTGTTCTATTTCATATGATAGTAACGGTACTTGAAAACTAGTATTTGATACCTTATTATGAGTTCCTGCATCCGTGAAATTAGTTGTTAATGAAATATATGGATAAACAAAATAACGATTTGTTTTAGTTGTATAACTTATATAATATTTTAACCATGAAGAATCCGGCCACTTCAGAACATTATTAGGTAAATTTACTTTTTCATTCCAACTACTTTCGCTTTTTAAATACCACTCATAGAACTGCGACCACATTCTTTTAGTCCAAGCCTGGCCCCACGACTGAGCATATTGTAAAAAGTATGCATCAAATCCATTATTCAAGGGAGTAAAAGGTCTGTTTGCACCTACATTCCATAAATGAGTATATAATGAAATTCCTGCTATAAAATCACACGAATCATATTTTTCAATGGTTTGGTAAACATAATTATAAAAGTATTTTGATACATAAATGTCATCCTCTAAAACTATAACTGCATCATAATTTTTAGTTAAATTGCCACAAAATAAAACATGTTTTCGTAAACCTAAATTTTCAGGGTGTTCGATAACCTCTTTTTCACCAAATGGCCACTCAAAGGCGTGTGCAAATTCAGCTACTTCATTGCTTTCACTCTTGTCAATACTTATTATTAATGGAACATTTACACCATTATAACTAGCACTTTTAAGTGATATTAATAATCTTTTTAATGATTTTACTCTATTATACGCCACTACAACTATTGCTATATTTTTCATTTCATACCTTCACTATTCTCATATTCTTTAGCATGTATGTTTATAAATGTATCTATATCAGAAAAAGATAGAGCATTTTTTTCAATCCACTCTTTATCTTTATCCCACCATTTATATTTTAATAGAAACCTTTTTTCAAATTCAGAAAATCTTTCTCCAATTTTTTTTGCAGGAACTCCACCATAAATTGAATAAGGTTCCAAATCATTAATTACAACTGCCCCAGTTGCAATCACCACTCCATCACCAATATTCACACCTTCAAGAATTTTTACATCGGCGCCTATCCAAACATCATTTCCAATTATTACAGAGAAAGTTTTATCCTGGTCGGGATATTTATGTTCTTCAAATGAAGTTTTTTCAACGTAGGTAAACCCTGCTTGCTTACTAGTAGAAAAAAAAGCTGGATGTGTAGATACAAATGTTTTAGTTGGATGACGCCCTGCAATAACTTTAACAGTTTCTCCTATTGAACAATACCTACCAATTAAGGTGTTATTTAAATTTGATTCACTTCCAATATAAGAACCATATCCTATTTTACTATTAGAAATTTGTGCGTTATTATTAATTACATTCTTTCCTTCAAGGATAGTCTTAAAATTCAAGCCACACCCCTTATTTATGATAGATTCAGTTCTATTTGCTATATACTTTGCTAATATAAATTTAATTATTTTCTTTCCTATAATACCCGTTATACTCACCACTCTATTTTTTTATAATTTCTTTAAAAACTTTAACTTATTTCTCTATGAAAGGGATTTTTTAATAAAATCTAGTTTTAACTATTATCTTTAAAACTATACATCTAATAAAAACTGTTAGTTTTAATATGTGTTATTTTTATTATAATATATTTAAAGGCGGTTCCCATTTGAACTTTTTGAAAAAGAAAGCTTTTTATAATTTTAATTTAAATGCTTTTAAAATCATAAATGAAGCATTTCTAGTTTCTTTAAATAATAATGGTATAAAAAATGCTACCATTGCCTGTGCGATTAAAGTAGCAACTGCAGCACCTTTTCCACCCATATAGGGAATAAATAAATAGTTAAGTATTATGTTAACAATTGCCCCCCCTCCCATGAATATAAGAGTATATTTCTGAAGCCCTTCAGAAATTAACCAAATACTTCGAACAGATCCAAGCAATGCAAATGTTCCAGCCCAAACACTAATAGATAAAATACTTGCCGCTTCTAAATAATCTACTCCATAGAGAACACTTACTAATGTCTTTGATAAGATAAGAGTTACTATACCAAATCCAATTCCAGTCCATGCAATAATAGTGTATAAAAGCTGTAAAGATTTC
Organism: Peribacillus sp. YIM B13477; assembly: GCF_042787955.1. Lineage (NCBI taxonomy): Bacteria > Bacillati > Bacillota > Bacilli > Caryophanales > Bacillaceae > Peribacillus > Peribacillus sp. YIM B13477. The sequence continues at coordinate 177,561 of NZ_JBHZPD010000001.1, read as the reverse complement.
AAGTACTTTTCTTCGTTAATATTTCTATTTTTCATAATAACTGGTCTAAAAGAAGTAATAATAGCTATTGGAATAAAATACCACATTTCAGCTATTCGTACTGCTGCAGAATAGATACCAACCTCTAATTTTGAAGACATCATACTACCCAGCATCACCTGATCGATTCTCATATAAATAGTAATCATCAGACCAGAAAGAATAAGATACCAACTCTGTGATAAAATATCTTTTGTATAGCTGAAACTATACTTCCACGCAGACTTTTCCTCTCTAAACTGAAAGTACGCTATTATGAGTGCAATGCTAACTATTACTGCATCTAAAGTATAAATCAATGCGTAATGTGCTAAATTACCTCCCTTAACCACTAGAATAACTTTCAGAACAGACATTACAACATACACTGACATGCGTATTAAGGATGAAATTTTCGACTTTTGTGAGGCCTGAATCCAGTATTCAATTACTTCAAACGACTTAACAATCATTGTAAATGACATAATAAGTACTAACATTTGGAGGTTTGTGTTTCCAGGTTCAATAATATTAATTATTATGACAGCCATTATTGTTAACACTATGCCACCTACAACTCGAAGTAACAAACTAGTACATAAGATGACTCCCTCATTAACTTTTTTATCTACAATCGATTTAACTGTTAATGTCTCAAGTCCCAAAGTAGAAATAGCAGTAAATAAAGATACAAAAGCCAAGGCATAGTTAAATTGACCATATTGCTCAGGTCCAAAATATCTAGCAACTACAGCTGTTACAAAAACCCCGATTGCCATAGTTAACACTTTATCGCTTACTAACCATCCGGAATTTTTAATGATTCTAGAAGAAGTTTCATTAGTTACAATGTTATTTTTACACTTTTTGTACCAGTTCATTAAAGCCAATTTTATGACCTCTTATCTGTTTAGATATAATGCTTTTAGCACGATTAATTTTATAACAATTTTAATTCATAAAAATTTTAAATGAATAATCTAGTATATTATTTTCTTCAAATAAATCTTTATATCCTGTTAAAGAAGTGATCCATAATAAACATATGAATAGTAATAGTGAATATCTTATAAATAACAAACCCTGTTTGCCTTTAAAATACTTGGTAAGAAATGGTATAACTAATATTATCGATACCATAGGGAAGTATAAAATTCTAGTAGCTATAACTGATGTTAAACAAATAAACATTAATATTAAATACCAAATAAAAAGTTTTATAATAATTAATTCCTCAGATTTATACAGCACCCTTTTTGAAGTAAAAGTAAAAAAGATCGCTAAAATGTAAAATAAAAATAGCACTTTCCCCCCTGCAATCTCTGTATGGTTATTAAACTGAGTTAAGTATATTTCATACCAGCTATTTCCACTTAAACTAATAAAGTAAGAAATTAATTTATTAGCTACATCTGTTAATAAGAATGCTGGTGAAAAGATTAAAATCAGAAATATTTTTCTAATTTCAATTTTCAAGAGAAAGTAAAAAACTAAGCATATAATGGAAGCTTTATGGAACAAAAATGCGATAAGAATGAATATAAGATATTTCAAAAATTGTCTATTTACTATAAACCTTAATGAATAAAAAAATATAGACACTGCTACCATCTGCCGAATTGTATTGAAACCATTAAATAAAACATACTGCAGAATAAGTAGTATAATAAAATGTCTATATTCACCTTTTTGATCAAAATACTTAATACTAAGAAAAATAAAAATATAAGTTATTGTCGCATATACTAAGAATACAAATTGTTGATTTAGTCCTAATAAATATGCTGCTTTAACAATTAACTTAAAGGTAAATTCAACTCTTGGAATATCATGTGTGTGTAGAATAAGAAAATTTTGTGCATATCCAATGTAATCAGTCCCAACGTTATATCGAAACCCTGTGATAATGATTAATATAAGATAAGGTGCAAAGTCAATAATGTTTATTAGTTTTTTATCAACCCTTTTATTTTTATATAGTAGAGTCGATACATAAGCTAGAATAAAACAAATTATAGTTAACCAAATATAAAACCCCAAGACTCCCACCCTTTAAATTATTTCTATAAGATTACTTAAAAAAATCTACATACTAGTTAACGAATATTAAATAGTCTTTATATAAATACCTGCTTTTAAGAATCTAAACATATGTGACTATATCTCGTTTGATAGATGTCTAAATATTCTTAACTCACCTATTATTTATTGACTAAACTATCTATTTATTATTCCAATTAGGAAGTCAACTATTTTTTTTGATTGAACTGAACTATTCTTGTTTTCTAAAACAAAATTTCTAGCACACTTACCCATTTCATTTAATTCGCAATCTGGTTTTGCTAAAATTTCTTCTATACCTTTTTTAATAGAATGAAAATCACTTTTATCTATTATATATAGATATTTTAAATACTTTTTAGGAATACATTTTATATTAGTTGTTAAAAATGGAGTACCCGATACCATATATTCGAAGGTTTTTGATGGAAAGGAGTACATGGTATATTCATCTTCAGGGTTTCTTGCATTTATTAACAAAGAAGCTTTTTTTTCATATTCAAAAACTACTGCTCGGGGCTTAAAGCCAAAATATTTAACTCTTTTGTCTCTAAGGACTAACTTTTCTATATATTCTCTCATATCCCCATCACCAAAAAGCCATAACTCTAATTCGTTATCTTTAATTTCTTCAAATGCATCTAGAATATTTTTTACTCCATATTCAAAAGCAAGGGTTCCAGCATACATTATAGACCTACTCTTAGTTACCTTTGATAAATCTAAATCATTATTGAAAATTCCTTCCATTACTAAATAAGGTTTACTTGACGGATTTACTTTGTCATTCATTGGTTCAGTGAATAATACATATCCATCATAATTATGTTCGACAAATTCAACTAATTTAATGTACAAAGGTAAAAGGTATTTTTTAAACCTCGGCATGTCCTTTTGCCTTTTTGTATTCATGATATCGCTTGAGAGATCTGTGAAAATATTAATACGCTTTATTCGTAATATTTTCGAGGCGATGTAAACCCCTAAGGATAAAGGTGTATAGTTAAAAGGAGTTAAAATTATTTTTTGATCATTGTTTAAATTTTCAAATCCCCACTTCATAGTCAAAAATAACCCTTGAAAAAAACAATAAATCTCTTTAATTAATGGGAGATTAAAATTAGATAAATACCTCACCAGATATTTGTTGTTAAATTTTTTTATTCTCTTTTTAAATCTTAAATATCCTCCTTTGGGGTAATATTGTTCTTGATATAAATAATATAATTGCAAATCAATATTTTCGTTTTCTGAAAAGCCACTTATTAGAGCTTTTTCAAACATATATTGTGCAACTTGTGATGGTATGTTTTTTTTGCTTGAAACTTCATCAAACCATTCATCATCCGAAACACTTCCGAAGTATAAAATTTTCATAGTTCACCTACAAAATCCGTCTTTTAGCATTTGAATTAATTCTTATACCTATACATACTTATCCTGATAAATAAATTTATTATATTAAGTTAGAAATGTAATTAATTTTCTATTATGTTCAATTTCATGATGATTATCTTCAGTTTGAAATTTATATAGTTCTTTCATACTAAAATACTGATACATTAAAAGACTAAGCTTTTTTGAATCAAATGTTTCAAAAAATTTCACATTTGCATACCCTTTTAATACTTCCCGAGCAAAAGGTGTGTCCGAAGCTAGAATGATTCCTTCATGCATTCTAGCTTCTTTTAATGGCAATCCATAAGTCTCTATAAATGATGGGAATATTAATATTGACTTTGTAAATAAATCAAAAACCTCTTCCCTAGTTTTAGAACCTTCAAAATAAATTGGGAGTTGTTCCTTTTGAACTTGGGAATATAAATCAGCTACGTAAGGATTTTCATTTCCATTAAGTGTGAAAATAACTTTATATTTTAACTCACCTATTTTACTTAATTCTTTACACGCTTCAAGAATTACTTGATGGTTTTTATATTCTGAACCATTGGCGGGATAAAAAAAGGTTGAAAGTGACTCATCATTTGGATTAAACCGCTCCTTGATTTCTAAATTAATTGTAGGAGGAACAACATTAATTTTCCCACTATCAACTTGAGCTTTTTCCATACATGCTTGTTTCATCCATTTAGTTTGAACAATAACTCTCTTAGCTTTTTTAATAGAATTAATAATATTTCTACCAATTATATTTTGATATACCCAAAATAGTTTATTATCTCTGAAAGAATATTTATAATCAACAAAAGGTAAAGATTGATGTACATAAAGATTCTGTTCACAATTCACATGGGGTATTATAACGTTTTGAAGAGAAAAGATCTTATCTACTTTGTATTGCTTCACTAATTTCGGAGCAATAAATTGATCAAAAAAAAGCCGGTGTCCCCAGCTTTTTTTTATCCAGGGAAACCTTATTACTTTAATATTCTCTGTTTCTCTTAATCTTGGTGTACTAACCACAAAAATCCAATTAATATTTGTATCCTCATACTCAGCGACTTCTTGATAAAAATCATTTAAAACAGAGAGTGCTCCTCCATTTATAGCAGGGACATCAAAAACCATAATATTCATTTATTTTAAACCTTCCCCCAAACAACCCTATTCACATAATCCGTATAGGACAAAATTATTCTAAGAACCTTTTCTGATACATTAGGCATACTATAATCTCCAACAGGCCTTAGTGTATGTTTTTCTTGTGTATCTAATATTTCTAAACCTTGTATTATTCTTTCCTTCTGTAATCCAACCATCATTACAGATGCTTCTTCCATTGCTTCAGGTCTCTCATGAGCTTGTCTTATATTCAGTGCTTTAAATCCAAGAATAGAAGATTCCTCACTAATTGTACCACTATCACTAAGAACTGCCTTAGCTTTTGTTTGAAGCTTCACATAATCATTAAAACCTAATGGTTTCATCGTTTTCACTAAAGAGTTAAATTCAATCCCTTTAGCATTAATCATATTTCTAGTCCTAGGATGGGTACTTACAATTACAGGCATTTTGTATTTTTCTGCAACGGCATTTAAACTATCTACTAAATTCATGAAATTAGTTTCCGAATTAATATTTTCTTCCCTATGAGCTGACACTACAAAATAATTTCCCTCATCAAGGTTTAATCTCTCTAAAACATCTGATTCTTCAATGTCACCTTTTCTTGAATTGAGGACTTCAAACATTGGACTTCCAGTTTTTATTATTCTATCGGCAGGTAGTCCCTCTCTTAACAAATATTCTCTAGCAATGTCACTATAAGTTAAATTAATATCAGCTGTATGATCGACAATTTTTCTATTAGTTTCTTCTGGTACTCTTTGATCAAAACATCTGTTTCCTGCTTCCATATGGAAAATAGGAATATGTCGTCTCTTAGCTGCAATAGCACATAAGCAGCTATTAGTATCCCCTAGTACCAATATGGCATCTGGTTTTACTTCTTCCATAATAGGATCAATTCTAATCAAAATATTCCCTATAGTTTCTACTGCTGTTCCGTTTGCCGCATCAAGGAAATAATTAGGTTTTTTAAGTTTAAAATCATTAAAAAATACTTCATTTAATTCATAATCATAATTTTGACCCGTATGAACAAGTATATGTTCTACAGCATCTGACTCTTCCAATTTATTAATAACAGCAGATAATCTTATAATCTCAGGCCTTGTGCCAACGACTGTCATGACTTTTAATTTCTTCATTAATTATACCTCCACGAAATATGTATCTGGTTTCTCTTGATCAAAACATTCATTAACCCACATTACGGTTACTAGATCGCTTTCTCCTACATTTACAATGGAATGTGTATAACCAGTAGGAATATCTACAACTTGTAACTTTTCGCCGCTTACTCTATATTCAATAATTTCTTCTGAATCTATCTTTCTAAATCTAATAAGGCCTTCTCCACTTACAACTAAAAATTTTTCATTTTTAGTATGATGCCAGTGGTTTCCTTTGGTAATGCCAGGTTTTGATACATTTACCGACACTTGCCCTCTTTCAGGAGTTCTAATAAACTCTGTAAAAGAACCTCTGTTATCACAATTCATTTTTAAATCATAAGAAAAATTGTCTTCCGGTAAAAAGCTTAAATATGTACTGTAAAGCTTCTTGGTTAAGGCATCTTCCATATTAGGAATACTTAACGCTGCTCTACTTTCTTTAAAGCTTTTTATACGTTCAGCTAAATCCCATAATTTAATAGTATGTGTTGTTTTCACAAAGCAATATTGATCCTTTTTAGTCGGATTTCCTTCTAAAGCGTTAATAAACTCTTCTAGTAAATCATCAATATAACAGAGCGTTAATTCTGCATCTCGATTGTTAATTTGAATATCTATATTTCTAGCGATATTATAACAATATGTTGCTACAACCGTATTGTAGTTAGGTTTACTCCACTTTCCAAATAAATTAGGGAGTCTGTATACAAATACCTCCGCTCCTGTTTGATGACTATATTCAAACAGGACATCCTCACCGGCTTTTTTGCTTCTGCCATATGGATTATCTTTTTCAGCCTGTATCGACGAAGTAATGAGCACAGGAGATTTATTATTATGTTTTTTTAATAGCTCTAGTAATTCAAGCGTAAAATGGAAATTACCTAGCATAAATTCTTTTTCATCGTCAGGACGGTTTACTCCCGCCAAATGAAAAACAAAATCGCATTCTTTTGTATAAGTATCCAATAAAGACGGTTCAGTTTCTCTCGTAACCTTAAAAATATCTTCATAGCCTTTATTTTTTAATTCCGCAATTAAATTTTGCCCTACAAATCCATTTGCTCCTGTAACGAGTATTTTCACTATAAAACCAACCTTTCTAAGTACCTAAATATAATAGATGAAGCTCATGCCTGCATACGGATAAGGCAATTGCTTCATGTATTTTTATTATTTTGAAGAAAGTACCTTCATATCCTTTAGTTCATTTTGAACATACTCTAATTCAAGAAGTTTTTCTTTAATCTGTTCTATACTTAAGATTTGTGTATTATGAGAGTTATATTCTTCTTCAGTAGATAACTTTTTATCTCCTTCAGCAAAATATTTATCATAATTTAAATCTCTTTTATCTGCTGAAACCCGGAAGAAACCACCTAAATCCTCTGCAACTACATATTCTTCTCTCGTAAGAAGGGTTTCATATAATTTTTCTCCATGCCTTGTACCTATAACCTTAATCTCATTATCTGCCTTAAATAATTCTTTAATAGCTTGTGCTAAATCTCCAATATAACTTGCAGGTGCTTTTTGTACCATAATGTCACCAGCAACTGCATTTTGGAACGCAAAAATAACTAGCTCGACTGCTTCTTCAAGACTCATGAGATACCTAGTCATATTAGGGTCGGTAATGGTCAGAGGCTGACCACTTTTGATTTGTTCAATAAATAATGGTATGACAGATCCACGAGAGGCCATTACATTTCCATACCTAGTTCCACAAATAAGTGTTCTTTCTGGATCGACAGTTTTTGCTTTAGCAACGAAAACTTTTTCCATCATGGCTTTTGAAATACCCATTGCATTAATTGGATAGGCTGCTTTATCAGTCGAAAGGCAAATTACCTTTTTGACTCCATAATCTATAGCTGCTGTTAAAACATTATCTGTCCCTAAAATATTAGTTTTTACAGCTTCTAATGGGAAAAATTCGCAAGATGGAACTTGTTTAAGAGCAGCGGCATGAAAAACATAATCTACTCCGTGCATTGCATTTTTAACACTTGCAAGATCTCTAACGTCTCCAATATAAAATTTCAGTTTTTCATTTTTATATAGCTTACGCATATCATCTTGCTTTTTTTCATCTCGTGAAAATATTCGAATTTCTTTAATATCACTATCTAAAAATCTTTCCATAACAGCATTTCCAAACGATCCTGTACCACCTGTAATTAGCAATGTCTTATTCTTAAACAATTTGCTTTCCCTCCAATTTCAAGTTTTCTCTAAAGTATTTATCCATTTTGTTCAACAATTCTTCTTTATTAAAGTTTTTATCATAGTAGCTTTTAGCGTTAAGGCCAATTTCGTTTAATTCTTTGCTAGATTTAGAAGAAATTTCAATAATAATCTCAGAAAGCTTTTGTATATCACCAGCAGGACTAGATAAACCTGCATTTGATTCTTTGATTATTTGACTTGTTTCACCATCAGCAGAAGCTATAATTGGAATTCCACATGCCATATAGGATTGAAGTTTTGCTGGGATTGTCATTTCAAATAAAGGATTATTTGTTAAGCACAAAAAAGCAGAATTGCAAGCTGCCATAAATTCTGGAATCCTATTTGCCGGTTGTTTAGGAATAAAATTAAACATTTCACCGACATTATTAGATTCCACAATTTTAACTAAGGTTTCTTTATACCTACCATCTCCGACAATGTTAAAACGAATTTTTCTATTTAACTGTTTCGCTTTTATCAAAACAGCTACTTTTGGTAAAATATCTAAACCTTGTGCGTTACCAATATTACCAGCAAATATTAAATTAAAAGCATCATCATTTGGAATTTCTTCGATACGCTTTTTCTTTAATGGCCTATAAAAGTCTTCAGCATATTGTGGCCAATATTCTATTAGTTCTCTCGGGACATTACGTTTTTCTATTGAATCTACAAAACTATTTGAAGTTGTAAAAATCTTAGTACACCGTGCATAGATATAATCAACCATTTTTCCAATAGCACCAATAAAATATTTATTAGTTGTCCCGGTTATTATTTCAACATTATCAGGCCAAAGATCTTGGACATAAAGATAACATGGTATATTTTCCTTTTTCGCATACCATACACCAGGCAAGGCTTGTGTCATCGGTGATACTTCAAATATGAAGACATAATCAGCTTTAATTTTTGTAAAAAAATTCCACAAGAAGCCAGAAAATACAAAAGATAAATAATTCAAAGCAAGCATTATCGAAGTATTTCCCCTAGGTATAAGCGGAAGTCTAATAATCTCAATTCCGTTATATATTTCTTTTCTTTTCTTTTCTTATACAGCCCATACCCATCATAATAATTACCGTGAGGGTAGTTTGGAATTCCTGTTATAACTGTTACTTTATAACCCTTTTTAACCCATTCAGTACAAATATCATTAATACGAAATTGCTCAGGGTAGAAATATTGCGAGATAACTAAAATGTGTTTTTTCACGTTCTTACCACCCATCAACTTTATTTTTCCGTCAACTCAATGGTTTTCCGAAAATCCCCTATTTGGTAATTCTCTTTATAGTCACTCATACTTTGGTCATAAACTAAGTTACCAAATACTTTATTAAAAAGTTCTGACTTATGACCTAAAACCTGCAGTATTGGATTGAACAACTTTGTAAGTATGATTTTCTTACCGTGCACATCAGCTATCATTTTTACCATCTCACTCGTTTTAACATACGCATTATTTTGCGGGAAGAACAATCCACTTTCTTCATTATCAACTACAAATCTGATAAATTCACAAAGATTATCTATATGAAGCATACTTCGCTGATTATCGATGTCTGGAAAAACGGGTAACTTTTGAGCTACTTTTGCCAATTTGGGGTAATTGCCTTTAGAACCTCTTCCGTAAATCATGGGTGGCCTCAGGATAGCTACTTTGAATTTTTTATTTTCTAAAGGTTTAATACCTTCTTCTGCTTGCAGTTTGCTATTACCATAGAAGTTACTTGGCGTAGGAACTGTGTTTTTATTAATTATCCGTTTATTACTGCTGCTATTGCCATACACAATAATACTGCTCATAAATATGAACTGCTTTACTCCTTCAACTTTAGACTTTTCGGCAGTTTCAATTGTGAGATCACGATTCACTTTATAATACATCTCTTCCATCTTTGGATCCGACGAGACATGTGCTATTCCAGCCATATGCAGTACAGCATCATATTCCGAAAAATCGTGCTTCTTCCATAAATCGTTTCTTAAACTAATGAATTCTATTGAATATTTATCAGGATAGTTTCTAAGCCATTTCTCAAGACTTGTTCCTATATAGCTATTTGATCCTGTTATCAATATTTTTTTCATTTTGATGTAGTCTCCTTAGTACTCTCTACTTCCTTTTTTCCTATTCTTCCTGTTCCACCTTCGATAACACCATCACTCTTAACAACACTCACGATGGTACCAAAGAAGCACTTAACATCCATCCAAAAACTTAACTTTTTAACGTATGTCCCATCCAGCTTCGCCTTTATTTGAATAGGTAGCTCATCCCTACCATTAATCTGCGCCCAACCAGTCAATCCAGGTGGTACATCATTAGCACCGTATTTATCTCTTTCTTCTATAAGGCTATATTGATTCCAAAGCGCAGGTCTTGGCCCAATAATACTCATCTGTCCAACAAAAATATTCCAAATCTGCGGTAGTTCATCCAAAGAAGTTTTTCTCATGAACCTCCCCACCTTCGTAATGTATTGCTCAGGATTTTGTAATAAATGCGTTGGAGTATCTTTGGGTGTATCAATTCTCATTGTACGGAATTTCAAAATATTAAAATGAGTCTTATAAATGCCGACACGCTTTTGTTTAAATAACACCGGTCCTTTGGAGTCAAGTTTAATAGCTATAATAAGAATCAAGAATATTGGTGATAAAATAATAAGCCCCATTATAGAAAGAATGATGTCAATCAGTCTTTTTATCTTTAAATACATGCAGTAACACTCCTTGATTGAGATTTATTAAATTAGCACTCAAGTGTCCTTTTAAACTTGATACAATTAACTACTAATCAACTAAATATAATTTCATCTTACCCTCATACTCAACATCAAAATATTCAAAGAAGATGGTAGCTAAACAATTGACGTGCCTAACTACCCGTTCCTTGGTTATAATCTGTGATCTTTAGTTATAAAAAACGATAATAATACCTATGCATGAATCTTTTCCGAAGAAATATCCTTAATCATTTGTTCTAAATACTCTACTAACTCATCTTTTATTTCTTCGTTCTGTAGTGCAAACTCTATCGTTGTTTTCACAAACCCGAACTTTTCTCCAACATCATATCGTTTTCCTTCAAAATCATAAGCAAAAACTTGCTGTATTTTGTTTAACTGTTGAATTGCATCAGTTAATTGAATTTCTCCACCTGCACCAGCTTCCTGCTGATCAAGCATATTGAAGATTTCAGGAGTAAGGACATATCTTCCCATTATTGCCAAATTGGAAGGAGCTGTTCCTAGTGCTGGTTTTTCTACAAAGTTTTCAACTTGATATAGTCGTCCATCTTGAAAAGCTGGGTCTATTATCCCATAGCGATTGGTTTCTTCCTTAGATACAGTTTGAACTCCGATAATTGAGTTGTTTGTTTCCTCAAACTGATTTATCAACTGCTTTAAGCAAGGAGTTTCGCTCTGTACAATATCATCACCTAAAAGTACGGCAAATGGCTCGTCCCCAATGAATTTACGTGCACACCATACAGCGTGACCTAATCCTTTTGGTTCTTTCTGTCTAATGTAATGGATATTAGCAAGGTTAGTGGAATATTGTACCTTATTGAGCAACTCTCCTTTTCCTTTTTCCATAAGATTCTGTTCAAGTTCAGGAGCGTAATCAAAATGATCTTCAATCGCACGTTTACCTTTTCCAGTAACAATTATTATATCTTCTATTCCTGAAGCAACAGCTTCCTCTACTATGTACTGAATCGTTGGTTTATCAACGATTGGCAGCATCTCCTTAGGCATCGCTTTAGTAGCAGGCAAAAACCGTGTACCCAAACCCGCTGCAGGAATGATTGCTTTTGTGATTTTCTTCACTTATTAGTCCTCCTACTTATGGCTATTTCACTGCCGATAAAGCTTTGTTCTTTCTTCGATTTGCTAAATTTATAACGAAATCTTTAAGTTCTGTTATGGAAAAATCATCATAGGAGTTTAAAAGATATTGTATTTCCTCTTCCTGTTCCAGTACCGCTTTCCCTATAAAAATTTTAGGAAACACAGCTTCACTATGAACCTCTTTTTCCCCTAATAGTTCCTCATACATTTTTTCACCAGGACGGATTCCTGAAAATTCGATTCCAATTTCGTCTATAGAATAACCTGATAACTGTATAAGATTTGTGGCTAATTCTACAATCTTAACTGGCTCACCCATATCAAGAACAAAGATTTCTCCACCTCTAGCCAAGGAACTTGCTTGAATGACTAATCTGGAGGCTTCAGGTATAGTCATAAAATACCTTGTCATATCGGGATGTGTGACCGTTACTGGTCCACCTGCCTGGATTTGCTTTTTAAATAAAGGAATGACACTTCCTCTGCTGCCTAAAACATTTCCGAAGCGAACGGCAACAAATTTTGTTGTGCTATTTTTTGCTAACTGCTGGATGATCATTTCAGCAATGCGCTTGGTTGATCCCATTACGTTTGTTGGGTTAACGGCTTTATCAGAAGAAATCATTACAAACGCGCCTACACCAAAAGTATCTGACGCTTCTGCAACATTCTTTGTACCAAAAACATTATTCTTAATTGCTTCACGAGGGTTGTATTCCATTAGTGGAACATGTTTGTGTGCAGCCGCATGGTAAACAACATCTGGTCGGTAGGTTTCCATCACTTCAAAAACTCTGTCTCGATCTTGAATATCTGCAATTACAGGTATGATCTCAATTTGATCTGCATATAGCTTTTTCAGTTCCATATCAATCTGATAAATACTATTTTCTCCATGGCCTAGGAGAATAAGTTTACCAGGTGAGAATCTGCATATTTGACGGCAAATCTCTGAACCAATTGAGCCCCCAGCCCCAGTAACCAGGATTGTCTTGCCCGTTACATATTCTGATATACTGGTTATATCCAATTCAACAGGTTCTCTTCCTAAAAGATCTTCCACTTCCACTTCTTTAAACTGATTAACAGCTACTTTCCCTAGCATAATATCTTCAATCATCGGCATGATTTGTGTTTTTGCATTCGTTTTCACACATTCATCAAAGATGACCTTCAATTCTTTCTTACTTAATGAAGGAATCGCAATGACAATATTATCTATATGATATTTTTCCACCATTTCGGGGATATGGCTGGAGTTACCCACAACGGGTATTCCTAATATGTCTAGTTTATCCTTTTTCGGATCATCATCAATGAATGCTACTGGTTTAAGTTCCGTATCATGATTATTAAGAAGTTGACGTACAACCATGGTTCCGGCAGATCCCGCCCCGATTACCATGGTGTTTCTGGTTTCCTTTTGATTATTTATCAAACGGTCACGCAACATTCTCCACGAAAAACGGGAACCGCCAATAAGAATGACATGCATCATCCACGTCAATGCCATAGCCCTTACATAAACATCTTGAAAAACCATTAACTGGATGGCGATAACAGTGATAACCGATAGGCTTACGGCTTTAACAATGGACAGTAACTCTCCAATACTTGCATACTCCCAGGCCTTCTTATACAGTTTATAAATAGAAGCAAAAAAATGATGGCTGATTAATAGAGAAACCGATGTGACTAAGAGTGTTGGTAATTTAAATATTTCCAAATAGGGATACAAGAATAAATAACTTACATAAATGGCCGATAATACTATTAATGAGTCTAATAGGGCCAGAAGTGTTAATCGTTTTCGGTAGGCCAACCACATTTCCCCCTTTAATATTGTGTGATTTACTCTCTATTAATTACAGTTTTTACGAATTGTATTTTATTTCACATGATTTTCATTTTTATATAAAAATGAAAATCATGTGAAAGTTTCTTTTTGTTTGCCTTTTTTTTATGTCCTTATGACCTTAGGGTTATTTGTCGTTGAACGGGTTACTAATCTGTACGAAGGTAATTTATAAATCTATAATTTACATCCAGTAGATATATAACGTAGGAAATTTTATATGAAGGCAAAATTTTTTATAATATGTAAATCTTCCTAATAATTTATCCTTTTAAAAGATTCCCAAAATTCTCTTTTTGAATGGCAATGGTTTTTCAATTGCAGGGCATTGGTCCTTTAATAACTGTTCAGCGTTTTCTTTGAAATAAAATGTACGTTGTATTCCAAATCCCTTTGTGATCGTTTCATAGGCTTGTTGTAACGTGAACCCTCTAGAGCCTATATTATGAGCATCTGTTGCAATAAAATGGGCCAGATTATGTTCGATTATCTTTTTTGAAAATGATTGAATACTTTTACCGAAGTTCCCGATGATACTGCCAGAGGTAAGTTGAGTTAACGCGCCTTCCTGGACCAATTCAAATAATAGTTTATGATTTTCAATCAATTCCTTATTTCTCTCCGGATGTACGATAATCGGTGTGATTCCTTTAAGCAGCAGCTCATATATTACTTCTTGTGTGTATGTAGGAACCCTTCCCGATGGAAGCTCTAACAGTAAATACGTACCGTTATCGTCCAGTGTTAGAATTTCTTCCTTTTCAAGTGAAGAAAATAAATCACGGTGTATTCTTACTTCTTGCCCGAGATGAATGGTAAGTGGAATATTTTCTAGTTGAAAACTCTTATTTAACCTAACTGCACGGTCAATGATGTCACTTTTAATATTTACATATTTCTCATTTAAGTGATGTGGCGTGGCAAAAATATGGGTGATTCCTGCTTCTGCCGCTTTTCTTGCCATATTCAAGCTTTCCTTTATATTCGCAGATCCATCATCCACTCCTGGGAGAATGTGACAATGTATGTCGATCAAATTTCATACACTTCCTTTATAAAACAAATAGGTGAAAAGACCTAACTATTTAAAAATAGGAACTATTACCCTGATTAATAGTAGCATATAAAACTGCCATCAAACAGGGTGTTATTTTGTCGAAAAATGTTTTATTTCATTAAGATTGATAATAATAATAATTGCTGTTATCCGTTTCAACGCCATTCAAAACGACTCCAAGCAAGGATGTATTAGCTTTCACTAAAAGCTCCTTTGCTTTCACTGCACTTTGTTTGTTTGTCTTGCCGCTCGCCACTACCATAATCACGCCATCACATTTATTGGCTACAATCTGGGAATCAGGCACTACCAGAACCGGAGGTGTATCAAAAATGATATAATCATACATTCCTTTAAGTTCATCAATCTCTGTTTCTATCGCTTTAGAATTTAATATCTCTGAAGGATTAGGTGGTATTGGCCCACTTGTTAAAATGTCTAAATTTGAAACATTTGAATTCAAGATAGTTTTTCTTAAGTCCATTTTCTTAGTCAATACGCTTGTAAGTCCATGTATATTACTAAGGTTAAAAGCATAATGAACCGATGGTTTTCTTAAGTCCGCATCCACAAGTAATACTTTTTTTTCTTCTTGAGCAAGCACAATCGCTAGGTTGGCAGCTGTTGTCGATTTCCCATCATTAGGCTCCGATGAAGTAACCACAATCGTTTTGATTTCTTTATCAACGGAAGAGAATTGGATGTTTGTCCTAATTAATCGATATTGTTCAGTAATAGGCGATTTAGGATTAGTCTGTGCAATTAAATTCACTTGCTTTTCATCTTTACTTCTCAAAATCCCACTTCCTTTCTTAATGTCACTGAATGGTTATTTATGTTGCGATATTTTTTGAATAGATCCAAGTAATGGCAAGTCAAGGAGTGTCTCAATATCCTTCTCGTCTCTAATCGTATTATCCATATACTCTAGTAGGAATGCCAAGCCTACTCCAGCCATCAATCCTACGACGACCGCAATAGCGATATTCAATAATGGAGAAGGTTTTATAGGATTAGGATTTTCCTTAACTTCTGCCTTAGCAAGTATGCTAACGTTGTCGACTTTCATAATATTTTTGATTTCCTTTTGAAAAATTGAAGAAACCGTATTGGCAATCTCTACTGCCTTGGCCGGATTACTATCTTTAACCGTTAATGAAAATACTTGCGAATTTTCTTGACTGTTAATCGTAATTTTTTCACTAAGTTGATCTACGCTTTGGTCTAGTTCTAGCTCTTCAATAACCTTCTCCAAAATGGCTGGACTTTTTATGATCACACTGTATGTATTAATCATATCGATATTGGATTGGATTTGTATAGAGTCCAATTGGTTTTCCGATTGTTTCTGATTAACGAGTATCTGTGTTGAAGATTGGTAAATGGGTGTTAATAAGAAATAAGAAATTGATCCACTAATCAAAGCGGCAATTAATGTCAGCAGTATGATTAGCTTCCAACGTTTCTTTAATGTTTTAAAAATATCATTAATACTAATAGTTTCTTCCATTTCATCCTCCTGATATGTTAAAAATGACCTATTGCATTATACCATAATATTACCTATTATTATGTATTTTCAAGGAATTTTTCATAAAACTTACAATGAATGAATACTTTTCAAATACCAAATTAATTTTATAAAAAAGAAAACGGTAATACAAATGAAATAATTGTCATTTTTGAAATATTGCATTTATCACGCCTAAACAACTCATTTTCCAGAATATTTTCACCTGAAATTTTATTAAACCTAATTATACACTCATTCCCATAATTTGTTTCTTTATTTGTAATTTAACAATATTTTCTAGAAACGCACCTAACTAAATGCCTACCACAACAGAAAAATCCGTTTATACATATAATTGTGTCAAGTATTTTAGTGCCTAGTTATCATTAAAAATGAAAGGAAAATGTGTAAACTGAAAGTGATAGTTTAAATCAGTATATAATTTTATATTAATGGTTAGGGTGTGGTCAAAATGATAGGTTACCGAGTTAAGTTGCTTAGGGAAGAAAGGAAAATGTCAATTAGTGAACTCTCTGCAAAATCCGGCGTTGCCAAATCCTATATAAGCTCACTGGAAAGAAACCTTCAAACAAACCCTACTATATTAGTTTTGGGAAAAATCGCTAAAATCCTTAGTATTAAAGTGGATGCTCTGTTGAATGAACAGGCAGATAGTTTAGATGCTGAATGGAAAAAAATCATGCAGGATATTGTGGGTTTAGGTATATCAAAAGAGGAAATGCGCCAATTTATCGAAGATAGAAAATAACTGCCCTTATTACTTGGAGAATATAAAAACTTTTTCTTGGCTCTATAACTATTGATAAGGATCTCACTTACTTCATGATGATGATTTTATTATTAGTAAATATGTCGGGCCAATCTCATATTCTCTTTCTTTATCTTCTTTTCAATCCGCTCGACTTTCTAGGATTCTTTAGTTTCATCCCTCCAATAAAATACATCTTTAACTATTCTCCATTTATATATACATTAGAACATTGACACTATTAAGTCATTTTTTTGAATCAACAAGGTATTATAAGTCAGAAGCTTCTCTCAGAGACTTAAACTTATTTTTATAGCTAAAAGACACATTTTGAGTGACTTTTCGTATACTTAAAAACAGTAAAGTAATGAAAGATTTTTAATTTAGCTATTATTAGCGAAAAACACATTTGTTTTTTGTAAATTTAATGTTATAACCTATTATTATTTCTTCTCTTTCCTCTATTTCCCATTCTTTTCTTTTCTTTTCTCTCTGACAATTACCAAATTCCGATTACTTAAATTCTATAGAAAACCCGAACTATTATCTTGTATTAGCAAATACTTAAAAACCTTAATATCTAATTAACAACTTTTTTCACCATTCCAGCTACTTGTAAATATAATAAATATAATTAAAAAAATTGAAAATTCAGACTTTTTATAAGCTATTTGGGAATTTCCAGTTGCATTTTAAATGAATTCATAAAATGCATATCGACATCTTAAATACCCAATGTATTAAATACCAACCCGCCGTTAGTTCTAACATAATCGAGAAAAATGAAAATATTTTAAGCAACATTTCAATTATTCTTTTTTTATTGGTGACTGACAAATAAGGACAGGCGACGGCACCTAAGACAACACTGGGTATACTCAGTAGAGAATATATATTGCTGAAATTTTTGGGAGGCTTAATAATATGGATAATTTAATTGAGAAGGGTACTATTAGTCCTGATGAGTTCAAAGGTAATGATTATGAAAAGGTGCAATCAGCTATAATTCATGCTATCGCTAACAAAAAATCTGTCGCCTTGTCAAGAATGTTCGATGTTACAAATCAAAACCCATTGTTTATAGATAAGTCGAATGACCGTTGGTCCCTCCAATTCTTTGGGAGTGGTGGTGGTTTTACGAAAACAAACAATGGATTCCTCTTCTCTTCAAATAAAGATGTCATTGGTGATCTTAATTTTAACATGGTTAAATTCGAAGGTGTATCTGGAGCTGGGCTGAAGATATTCAATAGCAAAAAAATCATTCGGGTATTTTCTTTAGGATGCATTTACAGAGGGGTTGATACAATTGCTTCATCTGTGGATAGTTATTTACAGTCCTATAGATTTAATGGTGATAGCATAGTGGGTGGAAAAGGGAATGCAATTGAATGTGCAGGCGCTTTCGATACTGTATTTAGTTCGGTTCTAGTGGAACAGAGAGAAAATTTTTTTAAGCAATTTAAAAATACTCCTTCACCCTATCCATCACTATACAATGTAACTTTTAGAGACGTATGTATCGAAGGTTTAACTGGCTTTGCTTATCATTTTTGTAGTGCTAATTTATTAACAATTGACGGCGGGTATTATGAAAAAAACATTGGTGGAGATATTTGGTTTGACAATACAGGAGTATATACCGCGGTTTCTATATCAAATATAAGATCTCAAGCGATTGATGAAAATCCTAATAAGTTAAGTGTAATTAGATGGGGGGGGACTATTCAATCAGCGAAGACATTTAACGTGGTTAGCATCGGAATGCCAGTTAATGATACTTCTGATGTGATCATGGGATATATCACAACTGAGAATGAACGACACCAAAATAATGGCGTTGTTAGAAATATTGATCCTTCAAACCGATTAATCAAACAAGCTTCGAGTACACTTATTACTAAAAACGAAAATGTGTCTTTAAGTGATTTTGGCATTTATAGAAGGTTAGCCTCAAGTATTAATGTAAATATTTCCGGAAATTCTTATGAAAAATATAGTATAGATATGCGACAACGAATAAATTTCGATGATAGTGTCTCTATACAATTAATTAAACCCAATGAATTAGAGATTGTGTTATGTAGCTACCAAAAGAAAAGTGCTAATATTTTGGAAGTGTGGATAAAAAACAATTCGACATCTATGGCAAACATCCAAATATATGTGACAATATTACAACCATTTTTCAGTATTTCTGGATAAAGAACTAATATTTCAGTATGATGGTACGGTTAATAATACCTTTTATTAATTATATAAAATATTCACATTGCTAAAGGTGATAAATTTTTTCCTTTACTTATTTAATACTTAATGAAAAAATCCCCCTACACACTAATAACTTTACCATCATAAAAATCCTCCCAGTATTCCGTTTGGCCCATTCTTTTTGTTAAAATATAGATTCATGTCCACTAAAATATTCAAGGAATACTGAATAATAGTTTCAAATGAGACATCTTTATGGGTGTTCTTTTTAATGTAAACACAGAAATAACCTTGTAGAACAGATAGAGCATTTTCCGAAGGATTTAGAGCGCCAGAGACCACAAGGTTAATAAATGTTGTCAACACACCACGTTTCCCCATCAAGCACTTTTTTAACCCCATGTAAACTATGTTATGATTTTATTTGTTTTAAGTAATGTTATTGTATTTCCTGTTTCCATCTCTCTTTTTCGTTGTATGATAGAAAAAAAAGGAGTTTTGGGAATGATTATTCTGCAGTATATTGGAAAAGTTTTTTCATTCATGCATAAGGATATACCGGAAACTCATATTAAATGTCATGTTTGTGCAGGTACAGGTGCCTACGATATTTATACAGATTGCCTTACCTGTAATGCAAAGGGATTGATCAGTAAAGTTGAGTATAATAGGAGGCTTGAAGAGGGTGAAATTTAAAGTATTTCGTGAAGTCGATATATGTAATCAAAGAAGCAATATTGGCTATTGCTTCTTTTTTTGTCCAAAAAAATACCGTTTGCCCGCAACATTAATAGGCTATTTTATTATCACATCCGTTAAATTAGTACATGGGAAGCCTTGGTCAGAATTCAGGATTGCACTCGGGTGAAACTCGTGATTCAGAGGCAGCATTAGCTTATTTAAATTACATAAACAATATTCTTATCTAATGAAAGAATCCCTTGGGAATTTTCAAGGGATTCCTTCATTAGTTTTGTGCAAAGACTCTTCCGTAGCTTCGTACAGTACCAATGTAATTTTCACTCGTATAAATTACACTGCTTTAATTTCAATTGCTACTGTTTTATTTCCTGACTTCTCACTAGTATTATCTTGTGTTCTGTTAAGAGGTTTTTTTAATACTCCAATTATACAAGCTGTAATAATCGAACCAATTAAAATACATACAATGTATAACAATGGACTGTTTGCAGCGATAGGAATTACAAAGATTCCGCCATGAGGTGCCTGTAAAGAAATTCCTAATGCCATACAAATCCCTCCACCAATTGCTGAACCAACAATATTTGCTGGAATTATTCTTAATGGATCACTTGCTGCAAACGGAATGGCTGCCTCAGTAATAAAAGATGCCCCCATGATATAAGCGGCTTTTCCTGCGTTGCGTTCTTCAAGTGAAAATTTATTTTTAAATAGTGTTGTTGCTAATGCAATCCCTAATGGAGGTACCATCCCTCCAACCATTAGTGCAGCAGATGGTTCGTAAATATGATTTGCAAACATCGCTAAGCCAAATGCTGATGCTGTTTTATTGATAGGGCCGCCCATATCAGATGCCATCATTCCTGCCAAAAGTGCTCCTAATAAAATTGCATTCGAACCAGTTAAACCATTTAACCAACCTTGTAACGACTCATTAATCCACGCCATCGGATTATTTATTACAAAGTGCATAATAAAGGCTGTTACAAACGTAGCTACTAAAGGAAGTATAAGTACCGGTGAAAGACTTTGTAATGAATCTGGAATGCCTTTTAATAATTTTTTCAATCCTAAGATTGTATAACCAGCAATAAAACCAGCAATCATACCACCTAAAAATCCTGAACCACCTAGGGTTGCCATCATACCACCAATCATACCTGGTGCTAAACCTGGACGATCTGCAATACTATACGCAATATATCCTGCTAGTACTGGAACCATTAGTGCAAAGGCTGCGCTGCCACCTGCTGTACCTAGAAAAGCGGCGAATGCATTATATTCTGAACTAGTCGGGTCTGAAGCATGAATGCCAAACATAAAGGAGATTGCGATTAATATACCGCCAGCAACAACAAATGGAATCATAAAAGATACCCCATTCATTATATGGCTGTATATTTTAGGTTGTTTTAATCTTGTTTTTTCTTTTGCTTCCTTTAACTTATTGTTCCCCTGATTTAAAACCGTTCCTTTTCCAGAAATAGCATCTTCAATCAAATCCTTAGCATGATGTATCCCATTTTTAACAGACGTTTTAATGACCTTACGATCACCGAAGACATCCATGTCCACTTTAACATCCGCAGCAACGATTATGCCATCTGCTTCATCAATATCTTCTTGAGTTAATCTGTTCTGTATTCCCGTCGATCCATTGGTTTGAACTTTTATTTGAACGCCAAGCTCCTCAGCAGCATTTTTTAATGCTTCTGCAGCCATAAATGTATGTGCTATTCCAGTAGGGCATCCAGTTACTCCGACCAATTTCTTACCAAAATACTTCTTATCATTCGCATCTACTTGTACCATTTTTTCTTCAGCATTTGCAAATAGCTGGACAACTTCATGACTATCTTTGGCAAGAATAAGCTTAGCTCTAAAGGTTTCATCCATTAGAAAAGTGGAGATTTTAGATAAAGTCTTTAAGTGCTCAGTTGAAGAATCCTTGCCGGCTGCTATCATGAAAAATAAATTGCATTTCTCAGAACTATACTTAATTCCACTTAAAGATCTTCCCATAATAATAGCGGGCGATTTAACTCCAGCAGATTTTGCATGTGGAATAGCAATACCAAACCCCACTTCTGTTGGAACCTGATCTTCTCGTGCCCAAATATCCTGTTTAAATTGTTCAAGATCATGTAAGTGGCCGTTTGTATTTAATTTTTCTGCAAGCTCATTAATTAAGTCCTCTTTCGTTTCAGCAACTAAATCTAATATTATGTTTTCTGGCCTTAGGACACTAGAAGTCATCATATTTATCCCTCCTCTTAAATTTCTCCTAATTTATAGAGTGATGCTTTTCCAGTTGAACCAAATAGATCCATTTTCTTCTTTACTAATTCGATAGCTGCCTTGGTTGCTTCAGGCATTAATATATCTGGTTCGTAAGCATTTGGATTTTCATCAAGCGTAGCTCTTAATTGGTTATAAAACGCTCTCTTCATATCTGTTGATAAATTGATTTTGGCAATACCATGTTTCACAGCTTGTCTTATTTCTTCATCTGGATTGTCTGATCCACCGTGTAGAACTAAAGGTATGTTTACTTTTTCATGAATCTTCTTTAATCGATCAATTTTAATAGAGTGATCTTTCGTTTCTGGGTATAAGCCATGTGAAGTTCCTACAGCAACAGCAAGCGTATCAATTCCTGTTGTTTCAACAAAAATGGCTGCTTCATCGGGATTCGTATATAAAATCTCATCTGCTCCGCCTTCTGAACTGCCCTCATTACTTCCAATAGTACCTAGTTCCCCCTCTACAGACACACCTACCATATGAGCAAGTTCTACTGCTTTTTTTGTTAATGCCATATTTTCTTCAAATGGTAAATGTGACGCATCCATCATTACTGACGTATAGCCATTTCTAATAGATCGAGTAATATCTTCGATTGTTGCCCCGTGGTCTAAATGAATAACAAAAGGAACTTTAGACTTTGACGCAGCTTCTCGTACATAGGCCACAAATTCATCAGTCACTAAATTTATTTCATTCGGGTGAATTTGAAGTATGGCAGGAGATTTTTGCTTCTCTGCAGCACTTACTACAACTTTGACAAATTCGCTATTTGCTACATTAAATGACCCAACTGCAAATTTATTCTCATAAGCTACTAAAAGTAAATCTTTCATATTCATTAACATTTCTATTCCTCCTAATATTATTTGGAAGACCAAACTTCCAAAAACTCATCATAATTGTTTACATTTAATAATTTTTCTGTCATGTTTGTTTGCTTAAACACATCATGAATCTCTTCAAAAAACTTTGTATTATTTACCTTTTGATTTTTTGGAGGGATAAATAGAAAGATAATTTGAGCCATTTTGTCTCCCCACAAAATTTTTTGTTTATTTATTGCTACTAACACTCGTAATTTTTTGTTATTTCCACAATCAAATGGATGCGGCATGGCCACTAAGTTACCAATATTAGTACTCGACATCTTTTCTCTCTCATTAATGCTTGTATACAGATGTTGAATATCTCCAAACTGCGTAAGGGTTTTTAATAAATCTATTTGATTCTCTTCATCTAAGAAATAAATATCATTCGGAGATAAATAGTACTTTAGTAAGCCACGATTTAATTGACTAGAAATAGTCTTCATATCTTCATTTGTAATCATTTCACTAACGAGAATACAATTTTTTACATTTAGGTGTTGCGCCTCAAGGATTACACTAGTAGTTACTATGGTTTCTATCTCTTCAGGAATTAAATGGATTTCATGATTTGCAAATAAACCATCAATTTTAATATTTGGGAAGTATAAATTTATTTTTCTTTCTATTAGCTTACCTACTAACGGGTTTTTCCCATAAATAATTGCAATTCTTTTCCTTGTTTCTTGGGAATTTTCAATAATATTCATAATATGAAGTGTCAAGTAACCGATTTCATTTTCTGGTATCTTTATATTTAAGCAAATTTGTAATTCTTTCGCTAAAACCACTGCAATATTATAAGCACTCATATATTCCATCTTAATTTGAGAAATAAATGGATTCTCTAAAGGAAAGTAATATTTTAATGGATATAATGACTTTGTAATATGTACCAATAGGCGATTAAATAACTTTTCATTCTTTCGACTTGAAAAGCCATATCGATCTCCAACATTTTTTATAACCGCTTTTACTTTTTCCTCTATTTCATCTGAGTGTTCATGCAAAGTTACTTCATTTTTCTTTGGTAATATTTGCAAAGAAATTAACAAGTAGCATAAATACTGATATTCATATTCGTCAAACGGTACATCCATTTCCTTAGCTAAACGACTAAGGATTAACTTTGCTATTTTTAATTCTTCAAAGCACGTATTATCTAACCTCATGTCTTTTTCAGCAATTTTTTGATGAAGGCCTACTCGTTTTAAACTAATCATTATGTTCACACATATTGCGAATAGTTCTTCAGAGCTTAGTAACAAATTATACTTAGTGACTTCTTCTTCAATACAAGAATATACTAATTGAATTGCGGACTGACTAAACCAATCACCAAAATAGTATTGCAGCGCTTCATCAAGCGACATTCTCTTTAAACAATTTGTTGTTACTAATTTTTTTAGTAATAGTCGTTTTTCTACTTCACTTCCCTTAAGCCTTACTCCTTGGAAGATAATTGCTTCAACCTCAATGTTCCATTTTTCGGCTTGGATTATTTGAAATAATCTTTGTACGTCTTTCCTAATTGTTTGAGTAGAAAAATAAAGTTTTTTTGCCAGTTCATCATAAGTTATAAAACCAGTTTCAGATAAAAGTGTTTTTATAATATGAAAAGCTCGCTCTTCGTAATCATCTTCATTTTGCTGAATATTTGATAAATCCCCAACTAATTTATATCCTTTTTGAGTACTACCAGTAATTATTACTTTATCTAAAAATGTTTCATTTATTTCCCTAATGTCATTTCTAATTGTTCTTGTCGTTACATTAAATAGATTAGCAAGTTCGCTTCCACTTACAAAGTCATCGTTAGATTGTTCTAAATATTCCAATAACTTAGTGTAACGTTTTTTCATTAGTATTTCCTCCTCACAATTATATTAATGTAAGCGTTTCACTTTTACCAAGCCTATACATTTTCCTAATAGTTAGGAAGTGTTTAATACTAGGATGATGTTATAATAGACCAACGAAGGAAAGATGGTCGAAGAACTCTATGCAATTTGGAAATAAAACGATACCGTATACACTGACGTGAAACCAACGTCTCAAAACTTTATATATTTCTGTAGATTAGCATGGCGTGTCTGTCATATCTCCTTCTAATATAGATGTAGAAAAGATTTTACATAAAAAAGTTGGTTGGACCGTAAAACACCTATTGGATTCCAATGATATTCAATTTACTATATCCTGATCGCTTTCAGCCAAGGCAACTCAATACACACAAGAAGAATTCGTCTAATGAGGAAAAATGAATTCACGTGGTTTACATATAGAAAGAGATGAATTACGCCTAGCTTCAGCGTCATAAGAAGATTTTCGTAAGGATCGTAAGGCTGGTGTAAGCAAATTGCTCAATAAATTTTATTCCATTAGTGAAAGCCAATAAACCATACCTCTCCAAGACTGCATGATGCAAGGAATTATCGGTAGCATACCCAAAGAATGAAGGTTGAAAAAATTGAAGAAAATATCAGTCATCTTAGTTATTATTGTAGGCTCCGTAGTGCTGTTCAAATTATGGAATCCTTTTGCACCTCCCACCCCGGATAGGTCTTCAGAAAAGACAATCGAGCAATCTACAATTCAGAAACCTTTTACGGAAGAGATATTGCACCTTTTGCAAAAAGACTATAAAACAATCCCAGTATCAATCCCACACGGAAGTGATGCGAGTAAACAGATTCAAAAAGCATTGAACACTGCAAGAGATTCGGATACACCTATTAAAGTATTATTGCCTAAAGGAAAATACACACTGAAAAAATCATTACACATTTATAGTAATACATGGCTTAAAATTCCATCTAAAACAATTTTGCAAAAAACTGACTCAAATAATGACATTATGTTGTTGAATGGAGATTTTAAAGCTGCTTACCATGGTTATAATGGAAATTCCAACATTATTATAGATGGCGGGATTTGGGACGCTGGGGGAGCGGATATAAAACTACGAACTCCTTCTGTGTTTGGTTTTGCCCATGGTCATAATATCCTTATCCGGGATACCGTGTTAAAGAATATAGTAGGTGGCCATGCAATAGATTTAGCAGGCAATAAAAATGTTCTCATACGAAATAGTAAGTTTTTAGGATCTCGTTCGAGTAATGATGATTACACAGAAGCCATTCAGATTGATGGGATGATATCTGATAAAGCATTTCGACGATTTGGGAGTGTTGACTTTACTGTAACTAAAAACGTTAGGATAGAACATAACTATTTTGGGAATTCGCACGTAAGAAATATGAATCCGTGGGGGGTTGGCGTAGGCAGTCATTCAGCGTCCCATAATAGACCATACACAAACATTCAAATTATAGACAATACCTTTGAAAAAATGACATATGCAGCTGTACGAGGACATAATTGGAAAGACATTCTTATAAAAGAAAATCAATTCATAGAATGTGCACAAGGAATTCAGATTGATAGTCTAGGTAACTATTACTATACGAAGAATGGTAAGGATAAAAGCTCAAAAGGGGCATTAGTGATTGCTAAGTTTGAAATACACAATAATGACTTCGTAGATACATTAGGTTCCCCAATAGTTCTATATGGGAAAACTATAGAATTCAGAAAGAGCGTGAATGCTTCTTCAAATTCCTTTATTAATTCACCCTCAAAATCATTAGAAACAAATACTGCAGCTGATTAGCCGGTACCTAATCCATAGATAAAAGCCCCTAGTTTAAATCCTAGGGGCTTTTACTTTTACCGTTAATATTTAAACTAACGGCATTTCAAGTTTTTACCTTAATATATTTAACATGCTCATGCCAATCCGGCCAACAATTGGATTTTGCTTGTACTTTCTCCAAACATATTTAAGAAGGTAACTTCTTTTCAAGACTTTTAGAATTCCATCCGATTTAACAAGTGATTTTTCACGTTCACTGATATACTTATAAATCCTTGAGCTGTTATCGTGATCAACATGTTTAAAATAATTGTTTCTAATTGAACTGAATTCTTCTTTTTCTTTAAACCCATTGTTTATATAAACTCTTAATTTATCAACTAACTCTGAAGAGTTGTAAGCAACCTCTCCAAAAACATCATTTCTTAAATCCATGTAGCTACCCTGATTCTCTATATACTTATCCAAATCAAAATGAAAGAAGAGAACGGGTTTCTTTTGATAATATGTCTCCCAAGCTACACTAGAGTAATCTGTAATCAATAAACTTGAACGCATAATTAAATCATTAATTTTTGCCTCGCCAAATTGTATAACATTAATATGCTCATGAGAACTAGTGAAATTTGCAACGTATGGCATAAATTTTGGATGGACATAGAAGTTTAATGTGATATCATTTTCCTTTAACAATTGAGAGAGCTTTTCTGATTGTATTAAACTGTTATATTCATGATAATAATCTGATAAAACAAATTTATCATCCTCTACCTCTTCAAGCCAATTTCTCCATGTAGGCATTAAGAAAATCTCTTTTTTTGTATTTTGAAGCGATTTATCCTCTAATGCATCCCATCTTGACAGGCCTGTAACAATGACGTTTTCTTCATTGTATCCAAAATAGCTTTTTACGATTTCTTTTTCAAAATCAGAGGATACTACAAATAGGTCTGCACCGTTCGATGAATTTGCTTTAAATGTATTATCGACTCTTTTCAAACCTAGTACTCCATGTTGTAAAAACACATATTTCTTCTCATTTAAAAATTCCCGGATAGCTCCTTGGGAAACCCTCCATGCATACCCGTGACCTTTTGTCTCCGAAGATACAATTAGCTTTGATCCAAGTAATAGGAGGAGGTGTTTGACACTCATAAAATAAACGATGCGCTTTTTATAGGGGGCTAAATTTTTTTCATCAGCAGATCCCTTTTTAATCACATAGTATATCTTTTTATTATAATGATTTTCATAACAATATTTGAAGAAATAGAAACTATTATCTTGAGCCGTTTCGGAATATTTTTCATGAATAAGCCAAATTGGCTTCCATGCAAAGTACCAACCCAAAAGAATGTATAGGAAAAAGGCCGTATACTCGTTAATCTTATGCTTGAAAGACTCAAATTCACCTATTTGTCGATAGGTTAAACTCAGACAATCATTCATAGTAATATAGGGATAAATCATATATTCATCCGGGGTATTTATCGTATATCGAAACATACCATGTTTCAATTTTTTACTAATTAAATAATTATCATTGTTAAGACGTACATGGCGTTTATCACCATTACCTAGAGTAATTGTAATGAAAAAATCCCAATAAAATTGCTCTAATTCTAACTGACTAATATTTAATTCTGCTTTGACCTTTCTACTATTCTTGTCCTGTGACACCTCTTTAGCACAAGGGACCTCAATTACCTGGCTCTTATCCTGTCGTAACCTTAGTGTTACATGGTCTACTACAAAATCATTTGTTTCTTTTACATGAATAGAGGCAGTAAGTTGTAGTAATCCTTCCTTATTCATAGATACTTCATGAAGTTTTGTTTTTGCAGGATACTTTGAATTCATATACTGTTCTTCAGTACAAAAATATAATGAGAACTCGTTATCTTTTGTCAGATATGGTGATATACCTACGGCTTCATTTAGCATTAAATAACCTGCACGCTTATCTTTCTCTGACAAAGGCATAACGTTGTAGTTTCCTATCCGTCTGTTCACTTTCACGTGATCATGGGAGAGTTCCATATACAAATCCCAACGGCTTATAACAGCAATCTTTTCTTTCAACTGTGAAGCCGGAATGATGATCTGTTCTTTCCCCCCGGATACGGTCCTTTTTACATCAAGTGTTATTATTTCAGGCTCTTGTCTTTTCTTTAGATAAAATTCAACCTTATTTGCATGCTTCAATTCTTTTGACGATATATCAAATGTTATATATCCATCCTCAATCCTTAGATTTTCTGCATCCACTTGCCCTTTAATATGTTGAATAATCGTGGGCATTTGTTTTACTTGTTTTCTTACAAGAAACTTCATTTCATCATCTTGGTATTTCACTTGAACATTTATACCATAGCGTTCTAGTATATGGCCTTTGGTCATTTGTAAATATAAGTTCCATTTTCCTTTTAGTGAAACCGAATGAAGGTCTTTTTTACTGACTATAAGAGTTTTTCCATCAGTATCTATATTCATGGGAAGAACAAAAACATTGTCCCCACTTTTCATAACAAGTCTCATATCTTTTATGTTATTATTTAAAGTCTCAGAAAAGTTGAGGAATACTTTTGTATCTGTTTCTTTTACACTCAATACTTGTTTAGAAAGACGTATAACATTATAACCAATGTCTTCCAGTTGCAGCATATTAGCGCTGTGGATAGATAAACCATTTTTTTCTGTTAGATAAGGAATAAAAGCCTGTGTTCCATTATTAATAATGGGCTTTAAATAGCGCATTAATTCAGATGCTGCACGTGCAGCATATAGGCCTATTCTCTTCTTACGAACATCTTTATTGCTTTCAACTTCAATAAAGAAGTCCCAACGTCCCTTGTCTAACCCTTCAAGTTCCTTTAAAGGAATTATAATTATGTGCTCCTTTAATAATACTTTACGCTTGTAAGATACAATTCTTTTCTTATTACTATACCGACTTTGAATTTGAAGTTGAAATGTATCCATATTATCTAAAATTTCTTTAGCAAAAGTAATTTGTAGATTTACCCCATCCCAGGTGACATTATTAAATGCCAGTTCATTTTCTTTTCTCTCACGCATTTTGATACTCCTACTCCTCCTTATTTTCCCCATAGCCATACACTTATTATCTTTTGTATGATTAGCTCTAATTGTAAAGGGAAGCACTGATGTTGATTGAATTTTCTGATTTGATTAACATTGGCTCATATGAAGAGATAGCTAAAATTTTATTTTTTATTCATGTATTTCTTTTTCACTTTGTCATATGCTCTTACAACTTGAGTTTCTGTATTTCTAGAAATAATTTTAGCTGGAATACCTACAACTGTGACATTATCAGGTACGTCTTTGGTTACTACTGAATTAGCACCAATTGCAACATTGTTGCCGATTCTGATACCCCCAAATATCTTTGCGCCAGGTCCTATGTACACATTATTTCCGATTTTAGGAACCTGACCTTTATGAACTCCAATATTAACTCCAGAATGAATTTCACAATTCTTACCGATTCGAGCCTTCTTATTAACAATTACAGAACCACTGTGAGGTATCTTTAACCCTGGACCGAAGGACACTGGATGTATTGATATTCCTAGCATAGATCCTACCTTTTTAAGTTTTCTCAATGACCTGTTATATCTCCACATGGAAAATGAACTGTTTAATTTCTTAGTCTTTAAATACTCTGATTTTCTAAGCAGACGTTGGAAATAAAGTTCAGGATGCATTACTTTATAGCTGTACTTCCACTTTTTCAACTTTCTTGCTACTAAATCAGATTCTAGATAAATGTAATAATCGTCACGATTCTTAATTGCCAAATTGCTCTCTCCTTGATGATAGGTTACTTTTTCACTTTACTCTTTACGTTTTTTCTCTAATTCCCACACGAAGAAAAAGCCAGTAGTAACTAGCCTGATACCTCTAGAAAGTCTCCGTGCGGACAGAGAAATATAAATTAAATTAGTTAACCTGTAACAGCTCTTCTTTTTCTAAAATGCCTTTTATATATCCAAGAAGTTCTTTCTTTAACTCTTCATTTTGCAATGCAAATTCTATGGTAGTTTGAATAAATCCTAATTTCTCTCCAACATCATATCTTGTACCTTCGAAATCGTAAGCGAAAACTCTTTGGATTTGGTTTAATTGTTGTATTGCATCGGTTAACTGGATTTCTCCACCAGCTCCAACCTCTTGTTGTTCTAATAACATGAAGATTTCAGGTGTTAATATATATCGTCCCATGATTGCTAGGTTAGATGGTGCTGTACCTGGTGAAGGCTTTTCTACAAAGTTCAGAACTTGGTAACAATTACCTTCTTTCATTAGAGGATCAACAATTCCATAACGATGTGTCTGATTTTCAGGTACTGTTTGTACACCAATTACAGATGAAGAAGTTCTTTCATACTCATTTATAAGTTGTTCCAAACAAGGTGTTTCAGCCTGGACAATGTCATCTCCTAATAGGACTGCAAATGGTTCATTTCCAATAAATTTACGAGCACACCATACTGCATGCCCAAGACCACGTGGTTCTTTTTGTCTTATATAATGAATATTTACCTTGGAAGACGCTTGTACCTTTTCAAGCAAGTCATTTTTCCCTTTTTCTAAAAGATTCTGTTCCAATTCCACAGCGTAATCAAAATGATCTTCAATAGACCGCTTTCCTTTTCCAGTTACAATAATGATATCTTCAATTCCAGATGCTATTGCCTCTTCCACTACATATTGAATGGTAGGCTTATCTACAATTGGCAACATCTCTTTTGGAATGGCTTTGGTTGCAGGTAAAAATCTTGTTCCGAGACCTGCAGCTGGAATAATAGCTTTTTTAACTCTCATCTTTTGGTTCTCCCTCTCTTGTCTATAAGTAAAATCGTAATGTTTTTTATCTTTTGCTTGGAAAAGAACCATATGTTGTTCAACCGTTATATAAGCTCGAATATGGTTGTATATGAATCTTGTTTTAGTTCCCGAAAATATCCCCAGTATTTCTAAGAAATGGAAAAATATCTCGAATTTGAGATAGGTAACTCAACTTTTCATTAGTTTCAGTGTTTATTTATTCGTACTTCAAGGCATCTTAAAGTAGCTCGAACAACTGCTCCAATGAACAGCAAAATCGAGTTCGTTGACTTCGTCACAAATGTTACCCTATAGCTAGAGCCTTGATAAAGTTCTGTAGAGTTTAAGTTTTCAAGGTGAGAAACTTGAGTAGATAATATAATCTGCAAAATTTTTAGAGTCTTTAACTATATGATAATGCGATTTTTTACCGTCCCTTATTAAGCATCATCAGCCTCTAGTACGATGTACTTATTGTTACAACTTTATAAAAAAACAAGTGTCTTTTTAAACATAAAATTTATTTTAACACACTTTTTACAATTAGTAACATTGTTTTAATAATTGACCTAAATGTGATTTTAATTCCCTTGGAATATGAGTGAATATATGATTATTATTAATTGCATGTGTGCACTTTACATTGAAGCAAGGATTAGCCCGTTTATCTTCCAATGATTCAAGCATTTCTCCGTGATATTATATAGGGAATATAGACCAAGCGTTTAAGCCTACCAAATATCAGATTAGCTCCTTATAAAATTTGTTAGTTTAACAAATGATAAGTCTAAGGAGTGATACATTTGAAAGTGGAAGGTGTATATACTTATTTATGTGAAAGTTGTTCCACACTGTTTGGCGTAGTTTCTCGTTTTTCTGTAATGGAAGATAGAATTGATACACTGACGTGTCCCAAGTGTTCTAAGAAAGTAGCAGTTTGCATGGGAGAAGGGCATATAAATTACGCAAATTTTGAAAAAAAGGGAAGAAATAATAACGAACGAAACGGATGAGATTTCACAACTGCCAGAATTATTAACTGTAGAGCATTTGGCAGCTTATTTAAATGTTAGTGAAAGAACTGCTGATGAATACATGGGAAATCCCGATTTTCCTTTAATTCGTTTAAAAAGGTCCAAGAGGGTTTTCAGGGATGACTTTTTAGACTGGTTACAATCAAAGAAAGAATGAATGGTTTGGATTTTGTATGGCTACTATAATTTTTTAAAAGCAGAGGTGCTACGTAATGGCATCACCTTATTTGTATTTTTCTTTTTAAACGATGATGGCAATTTAGATGAGATCTGATTTATTGAATTTCTGCAAAGCTGAAGCGGCACCTTCATTACATTCATTTTCCTCGACCGCTTATCTTTGTTTTGGCTATTGCTTATTTTTTTGCCCAAAACGGTATCGTTCCCCCCTTCAATTGATACAAGAACAGCCCCCAATTAGATGATTGGGGGCTGCTCCTGTTTTTCCATCACTTTTTAACTGTTACTTTTCTTGATTCGCTTACGTTTTTCGCTTTGTCTTTGGCATGAATATATAGTTTCTTTCCGGCTTTTTGCTTGGGGATTCTAACCGAGAATGTACCTTTGGTCGTTGCTGTTGCAGAGCCGATCACTTTTTTTGATGCTCTGATGTACACTGTGGAGTTAGCCTCTGCCTTTCCGGTTACTATTGTCGTTTTTGTCGTGACTGTGTTGACCGTCGGTTTACT
Source organism: Peribacillus sp. YIM B13477 (assembly GCF_042787955.1). Taxonomy (NCBI): domain Bacteria; kingdom Bacillati; phylum Bacillota; class Bacilli; order Caryophanales; family Bacillaceae; genus Peribacillus; species Peribacillus sp. YIM B13477. The sequence goes on along the minus strand of NZ_JBHZPD010000001.1, from coordinate 144,181 downwards.
TGGTGCCGTTTTGTCTGCGACGGTCACGGTTTTGATCGAGCTTGTATTGCCTGCTTTATCGGTTGCTGTAACGGATAGGACTTTTCCGGCTTTTTGTTTTTTTGACATCGTTACGGTGAAATTCCCTGCGCTGTTGGAATTTGCTTTGCCTAGAACCGTTCTGCCGGTTTTAACGGTGACGGAAGAGCTAGCTTCCGCTTTGCCGGTTACTTTTACGGTATTGTCACCTACCGTATTTACGGACGGTCTTGCAGGAGCCGTTTTATCTGCCACTTTAAATGAAACGGGTATACTTTTATTTCCCGATTTATCGATGAGCCTAGTAAAGATGGTCGTGCCGGCTGTTTGTTTTGCGATGGTCGCTGTAAACGTTTTTTCGCCGTTGATTTTCACTGTGGCGAGTTGTTTTTTATCGGTATAAATGGAGACGGTCCCCGTTTTGAAATCAGCCGGGATTTTCCCATTGATCTTGGTGTCCTTATCGGATATCGCAGTCACGGACGGTTTGGTCAGCGTCTTCATTTCCAGTGCTTTTTTGGCATTGACCCGCCCGTTTCCATAGTAAATGTCTTTCCCTTTTGTACCTAGGTCCACGGCTGAATCATAGAGACGGTATTCAACCTCCGTTTTGTTGAGCTTGGGCTCGTGGGACCAAATCAATGCCGCTACACCCGCCACCATTGGCGTCGCCATCGATGTTCCGCTCATCCAGCCGTATTTACCATTTGGCAAGGTTGAAAGGATATCATCCCCAGGGGCCGCAATATCGACTGTTGAATGGTAGTTGGAATAACTGAGACGCTTGTCACTTGAGTTCGTGGCAGCAACGGAAATGACGTGGCTGAATGCAGCTGGGTACACACGCTGTACATTTTTGCCCATATCCCCTTCATTCCCGGCAGCCGCGACGATCAATACGCCTTTTTTATAGGCTTCCTGGACGGCCTTGTTCAAGGACTCCGAATAACTGGTGTCGCCTAAACTCATATTGATGATGTTTGCCTTTTGCTGAACGGCATAATGTATCGCGTCAATGATATCGGCCGTATCGGCATACTCCCCATCAAAGACGTTGATCGGCATTAGTTTTACGTTCGGGGCAACACCCGTTCCGCCTATGCCGTTGTTCGCAGAACCGGCAATGATGCCAGCGATATGCGTTCCATGCTCCCCTTTTGGGATGATATGCTTCCGATTGCGTATCGTATCATAGGCATTGACGATCCTCCCTTTTAAATCTTCGTGGTTGCGATCGATGCCGTCGTCAATGATCGCCACGATCAATTCCTTCGATCCCGTTGATTTTGTCCACGCTGCACTCGTACCAAGCTTTTTATGGTGCCACTGGTCTATGTAGGCTGGATCGTTCGGACTTTCCATCTTCTTGAACAGATAGTTTGGTTCTGCATATTCCACATCCTTCTGTTCTTCAAGTTCCTCGATCAGGTTATCGGTTGATTCCCCTTTAGGAACCTCCACCTTTTCTATCAACTCGTTGATCGGCTCATCGCTCGTCTCTTTGTACTTGACGATGACACCATCAGATTGCGGCGTCTCTTCCGCAGATGCAGCATCTGGCTGGTAGATTGGCAGAATCATAAATAGTAATAATACCGGCAATATGGCCTGAATAAGTTTGTGCATACAATCACTCCAAAAAATATGATTAAGAATAGCTATCGATGAGGTTATATCATGAACCAATTCTACTATTATTCCTAACTAGATTGTATACCGTCCGATTCAGTTTTACTAACCCTTTTTATCTAGTTAAATTAACTTATTTGCACAACAAAAAAACGCTATCCTTTCCTATGATTCTAGAGAAAGAATAACGTTTTTTTCATGTTACGGAGGATTTTGTTTTATTAGCTTAATACCATTTACCACCTTAATTCTTTTTAAAAGTAAGTTGTTTTCTTAACCAGAAAGGTATATTAACTATGACAAAATTTGCATGACTTTCCTTTTTGCCTACTTGCTAAATTCAGCAAGTAAAATATTTTTAAAAGGATCAGGACCGTTATCTCTACCCAAACTGTTCAAACTGATGACCAACGTATGCTTGCCTCCAAGTGTACCTCCAGCAAGAGTAGAAAACCCTAGAATGTTACCTCCATGTCCCCATATCGAGGCACCGTTTGGAAGCTTAGTTTCAAAGATTCCAAGACCATATCCATCAATTCCTGCTATTCCTGTAGGAACTGTAGTAAGCATTTGTTTTAGTTGCTGTTCCTTCAGTAATTTGCCACGGAGCAAGGAAGAGAAGAATTTATTTAAGTCGTCAGCAGTAGAAATCATATCTCCAGCCGAGCTACCCATACTTGGGTTATAATAGGTAACGTCTTTTATCTCACTTGCTTCGTCTGGTTGGGAATATCCCCGAGCATGCTTGGTGCCTGGAATAACGCTTGAATTGCCAGGCAGGAATGTATCCGACAATTCAAGCGGTTCAATAATCCGATTTTCAATCTCTTCCGCGTAGCTGTTTCCGGTTACTTTTTCAATAAGAATACCCAGTAATACGTATCCTGTGTTTGAATAAGACCAGCCCTTTCCTGGGACAAAGTCTGGGGGCAGAGAAATCCCCATCTTCACTAGTTCTTCAGCCGTATACGATTTTTTTGTATCCATAAAATCAGCGTCTTTTGACCTTGTGTATTCAGCGATACCACTTGTATGGTTCAACATCTGACGGATAGTTATCTGTTTAGCATCATATCCATTTCCTTGAATGACACCAGGCAACCATTTTTCGATGGAGTCGTCTAGGTTCAGGCGGTTCTCTCCAGCTAATTGAAGTACAACCGTTCCGGTGAACGTCTTCGTCACACTGCCAATGCGAAAGCGAAAATCTGTTTTCATTGGTTTCTTGGTGCTAAGATCCGCTACCCCAGTGGCATACCCCCACGTTTTTCCTCCCTCAGAAGTTTTAGCAAGTATCCCAGGGTATCCAAGTTGCAATGTATCCCGCATTGCTTGCTTGACGGAATTATGATCTCGTTGAGTGCTTGTTTGTAACGTACTGGATACATTTTGAGTGGGCTCTACTTTTGCAATTGAGGTTGGCGATGTGTATAGCAGGGAACTTCCAGCTATTAAAAGGGCAAGACTTGCAAATGTAATTTTACTACGTGTTTTCATAAGGTATTCCTCATCTCTATTTATCTTGTATGGTTAGTTGTTTGCTGTTTCGTATTAACCACACAGCTATTATCTCCGCCAATGACAAATGTCAAAATTGAATTCGTAATTATTATTTTTACCAACGCCATTCTGTCCTAAGTAAATGCCTCTTTTCCCATATGCATGTTAACCCTGGAAATTACTTCTTTTCCTTAACACTCTTGTTACTGGTTTGTTTTTCATGAATAGGTCATACCTGTTTCCCCCTTCACGCCTCTTTATATTTTTATCATGCACAATGAAAATCCCCCTCCTCCTTTATTGTTAGTGCGTTAAAAACTGCTCTTTGATTCTAGGTGTTTTTCTGTCACATACGGTAGTGTCAAAATGTCATGGTTTCTATGACATAGCTATTAATACAGCCGTTTCCCACTCAATTTTTGTTGTTCTTTATGAATATGACAAAGGTTCACTATCGACTATGACTCGCCGCTTGCTACACTTTGTTCATACGCTAACGAGCCCCTAACTCGTTGTGCTAACAAAAATTCCAATCAAATAAAGGAGCTAACAAAAATGAAAAAAGCAATTAACAAACTGGGGATCGTTGCAATTCTTCTTACTTCTTCAACCATGATTTCTGCATGTTCCCAACAATCGTTAGAAGCAGGAAAATCAAAACCATCGGAATCCACGGCTAATATCCAAATGACGAAAGGACCTAATAATAAAAAAGAAATAGAATCTTTTGCTGATCCGTTATTTGAAGAAAAAATGAAGAAGTTCAATGTGAACGGTTCTAGTTTTGTCGTCGTTCATGATGGAAAGGTCGTTGCCAATAAAGGGTATGGATATGCCGATAAAGAAAAGAAAATCCCAGTCACTAAGGACACGGTCTTTCAAATCGGTTCAGTCACGAAAACTTTTACTGCTTTGGCTGTGATGCAGCAAGTCGATAAAGGAAGGCTTAAACTAGATCAAGACGTACAAAAATATTTTGGTGGATTAAAAATGCCTAATCAAACTGGGAAACCTCTTACCCTGTTTGATATGCTCACTTATACCAGCGGGGTGGATTTTCCCGATCTTACAAACATAACTGGACCTGAATATATTAATAATAATAATAGTATACCGATGAAAGAATTTTTCGCTAAACATATGCCAACTGTGGTACGGCCACCAGGAGAGGTTTATACGTATGACAACGTCGGATTTGCGCTCGCAGGGTTTGCAGTGGAGAATGCTACCAACACCCCTTTCTCGAAATATATGGAAAAGAATATTTTCAAACCATTAGATATGAAATCTACAAGCATGAGCTTTACGCCTGATCTTCTCGAAAAAATGGCCACACCTTATGGTCCCACTGGCGATCCGATTCCAGCAAGCGGGAGCGGTTTAAGGGATACACCACAAGGAGGCATTTTATCTACTGCAGAAGACATGTCAAAATACATGATTATGCAACTACAGAAAGGAAAGTTTAAAGACAAGGAAATTGTAAGTAAAAAAAGCTTGGATATGATGCATGCCTATCAAGTTTTTGATGATAAGACGATTCCTGTTGCGACAATTGGATTTGAAACGCCTTTTAATGAATTTGCTAACGGACAACACGTTGTAATAAAAGGGGGAAGCATGCCTGGACATCAATCACTGCTGATTTTAGTGCCTGAACAAAAAACAGCATTCTTCATGTCTTACAATAATGATTCAATGATGAGTGTAGACATATATGAAACTCTCATGGATCACTATTTCCCTGCTAAGAAGAATGAAGGAAAAACAAGTTATCTCCCGTTAGAGGAAAAAGAAGCTCATAAATACTTCGGCTTATTCCAAAATACGCGTTTCGCTGCACTTCGCACTCATTTCACTTATGAAAATGGGAACTTGGTCATGGAGAGTGGATTTGGAAAACAAGTTCTCAAAATGATTCATCCGTTGTTATTTGAAGATTCGGAAGGCAGCAAAGTTGCTTTCAAAAAGAATTCAGCTGGAGAAATCGCATATTTTCACTACAACTCTCCTAAAAGCCTTGATTTTGTAGCAGATGCCCAGAGATTTAACAACAAACCACCTTTTGATGACGTTCCACAAAAGAGTAACTATAGAAGTCACATTGATAATCTTCATGCTCTAAATATTATGGGTGCTAAAACAGGTAATCTATTCAAACCGATGGACATCATGACACAAGGAGAGTTTGCGGATACGTTGTTACTTGCTTATGGATGGAACGGTTTTCCAGACGACTCCAAGGAGGCAAGGGAAAAAGTTATGAAAGGAGTTCCAGGGTATGACCGTGGAACTCCGATTACCCGACAGGTCGCAGCAACCATGATTCAAAACTTAAAGCAAATTCATGACATGAAACCGATTCAACCTGACAAAGCTATTAAAGTTACATTACTTGATGCTGCGGATGACTGGGCAATTCAATCGATTCAGGCACTTGCCTCCCAAGGAATTCTAGACCCTGATACTTCCATTAATGCTGACGGTTCCTTAACCTTCCGTCCGAAGGATTTATTACTGCGTCAAGAAGCAAGTGCTTTGCTGGATTTAGCCTTTGGCTATCATGCACTACCTAACAAACAGCAGTAGATATTTTATTCATAGATTGAATCATGAAAAAATTGAATGCTGATGAAAAACCAACTCCAGCTAAAATAATATAAAAGATTCGACTTTGTAAGACCTTTATGAAAACGGAAACGATTCTATAGATAATGTTATTGCATTTAAAGAAGGAACCTATCATGAAATATGATAGGTTCCTTCTTTGTTATATAGGGGGAATCATGCTTACCATCAACTTAAGAAATTAATGGTTCCCAAAAACGAAAAAATGAGCCAAAATCTCATAAATAACTGTGGAGGGGTAAACTTTTCGTTATTAAAAACCTTAGCTTGATGGTCATGGGGTTCTATCTACGAGATGCGAGACTCCAGACCCCGCAGGCTCGAAGGTCGAGGGCGGGCCGCCCGCGGAAAGCGAGTGCCTGGAGTGGAAATCAACGGTTCAAGTTTTACACACCCTCAAAAAAAGTGTAGACAAAAGGAGGTCTATTTTACTGTTAAAACAAAGTTGATTGAAACGGAAGGTACGAGACTCCTGCGGGAAATGCGAGTCCAGGGGAGACCCCGCAGGCGCGAAGCGTCGAGGAGGCTCACGGACCGCCCGCGGAAAGCGAGTGCCTGGAGTGGAAATCAACGGCCGCGTTCTACAACTCCTCAAAAAAGGTGTAGACTAAAGGAGTTCTATCTTACTGTTAAAACCAAGACTAGATTATTCTTCATGTTTTTTACTGTAATCCTTATTGGATGGAAGAAATTTGCGACACTCCTGCCGAATTACTGGCTAGCCGAGACACCGCAGCCGCTAGGCGAGGAGGCTTGGCAGACAGTCGGCGGAAAGGGAGCGGATTTCTGAAATCAACTGGAACTTTTTTTAAAAAAACTTGCAAGCAAACTCGCTTTTCCTCGAATATATCTCCAGTCAGTCTGGGAGTTCCGATTGGTCTAATCCTAAACCATGATTTTAAAACAAGACTAGATTATTCTTCATGTTTTTTTACTGTATTCCTTATTGGATGGAAGAAATTTGCGACACTCCTGCCGAATTACTGGCTAGCCGAGACACCGCAGCCGCTAGGCGAGGAGGCTTGGCAGACAGTCGGCGGAAAGGGAGCGGATTTCTGAAATCAACTGGAACCTTTTTTTTTTAAAAAAACTGCAGCCAAACTCGCTTTTCCCTCGAGTTCGTCTGCAGTCTATAACAGGTTTAATGTCCGCCTAAATAGGCATTCTTGATTTCTTCGCTTGCGGTCAGTTCCTCTGATTTGCCTGATAGGACGATTCGGCCGGTTTCGACAACATAGGCTCTGTCCGCGATGGATAGTGCTAAGTTGGCATTTTGTTCGACCAGCAGAATCGTCGTACCTGTTTTGTTGATTTCTTCGATGATATGAAAGATTTGCTTCACCAATAATGGAGCAAGTCCCATCGATGGCTCGTCCAGTAACAGAAGCCGGGGCTTGGCCATGAGTGCCCTGCCCATCGCGAGCATTTGCTGTTCCCCGCCGGAAAGGGTTCCGGATTGCTGTTTCAGACGCTCCAGCAAACGCGGGAATAATTCATAGACTTTCTCCATGTCCTGCTTGATGCCTGCCTTATCCTTGCGCAGATAAGCACCTAGCTGAAGGTTTTCTTCGACGGTCATGTTAGCAAAGACCCGCCTGCCTTCAGGGACATGGGAAATGCCCATTTTCACGATGGATTGTGCTGCCTTCCCTCCGATGGAATCCCCTTCGTATATGATCTTCCCTTGTTTTGGTTTTAATAGGCCGGAAATGCTCTTCAGCAACGTGCTTTTCCCGGCTCCGTTCGCCCCGATCAGGGTTACGATTTCGCCTTCGTTAATAGAAAGCGAGATTCCTTTCAAGGCTTGAATGTTTCCGTAATAGACGTTGATGTCCTCGATTTTTAACATTATGAAACCTCCTCGCCCAGATAGGCCTCGATGACTTTTGGATTGTTACGGATTTCCTCTGGCTTTCCTTGAGCGATCAGTTGTCCGTGATCTAGTACATATATGCGTTCGCAAACACCCATGACGAGCGGCATATCATGTTCTATCAATAATACGGTCAAATCGAATTTCTCACGGATGAGGGCAATCAGGTTCATGAGTTCGTGCGTTTCCTGGGGGTTCATCCCCGCTGCCGGTTCATCGAGCAAAAGCAGTTTCGGGTTGGCGGCAAGGGCACGGGCGATCTCCAAACGTCTTTGTTTACCATATGGCAGGTTCTTTGCCTTTTCATCCTTATATTGATCAAGGTTGAAGATCTTCAGGAACTCAATCGCTTTTTCATCCATTTCCTTTTCGCCTTTAAAATGGATCGGCATGCGGAAGATCGAACTTAAGATGCCATGCTTCGAAAGCGAATGATAGGCCACTTTTACATTGTCGATCACCGATAGTTCGCTGAATAAGCGAATGTTCTGGAATGTCCGGCTGATCCCTTTTTGCGTGATTTTATATGGAGGCAGTTTTCTTAAGTTCTCACCTTCCAAAGAAATGGTGCCCTCCGTCGGGACGTAAACTCCTGTCAGCAAGTTAAAGAAAGTGGTTTTTCCAGCGCCGTTCGGCCCGATCAAGCCAATTAGTTCTCCTGGATATAATTCGACGTTAACATCAGAAACGGCTTTAAGCCCTCCGAACTGGATGCCGACCGAATCGACTTTAAGCAGCGGTGTTTTTATTTTTTTCATGGCTGCTTCCTCCTTTACGTTTGAACATGGATGTTATTTCTTTGGTACCCATTAAACCTTGCGGGCGATAGAGCATCATCACGATAAGCACAAGACTGTAGATGATCATTCGTGTTTCCGGATAATCCTGCAGGAAAGTCGTGACTACCGTCAGTAATATCGCGGCCAATACGGCACCGGAAAGACTTCCAAGACCACCAAGTACGACAAGGATCAAAATATCAAATGATTTCAGAAATCCAAAGTTCGACGGCTGGATGATATAGAAGTTATGAGCGTAAAGCCCCCCAGCGATACCGGCAAAAAAAGCACCGATCGCAAAGGCGACAACTTTATAATAGGTCGTGTTGATTCCCATCGAATCGGCAGCCGTTTCGTCCTCGCGGATCGATATGCAGGCTCTTCCATGGGTCGAGCTAGTAAAGTTTCGGATGACGATGATCGTTACGATGACGGATGCGAATACCCACGGCCAAGTGGTCAAATGGGAAACCTGCATGCCGCTCGCCCCGCCGACATAATCGATATTCAAAAGCATGATCCGGACGATTTCCCCAAAACCAAGGGTCGCAATCGCCAGATAGTCACCTTTTAAGCGTAAGCTAGGAATTCCGATGATCAATCCTGCCAGCGCTGACGCCAAACCGCCGACTATCAATGCCGTATAAAATGGCATTTCCAGCTTCATCGTCATGACGGCTGAAGCATAGGCACCGACTGCCAGGAATCCGGCATGCCCGATGGAGAACTGCCCGGTTATCCCAATGATCAAGTGCAGGCTCGCCGCCAGAATGATGTTGATCCCGATGAACATGAGCGTATTTTGATAAAAAGGATTTAGCGATCCGCCGCCGATTAACACTTGAACTACGGCGAAAAAGATCAATGATAGTGAAATCGAGAGCCAAAAACCTTTTGCTCGCTTAATTGTAGTCATTGCTTTGTCTCCCCTATACTTTTTCTTTTTTGTTTTTACCGAATAAGCCTTGTGGCATGAAAATCAAGATAAGAATCAGTACGACGAAGGCTACAGCATCACGCCATAATGAGTAACCGGCGGCACTGACCAAAGCTTCGATGACTCCTAGCAATAGGCCACCGACCATCGCGCCCGGTATAATCCCGATCCCTCCAAGTACGGCGGCAACGAATGCCTTCAATCCCGGAAGCACACCCATGAGCGGCTCGATCTTAATATAGTAAATACCGAAAATGACGCCCGCTGCCCCAGCCAATGCGGAACCGATTGCAAAGGTGGCAGAAATCGTGTTATCGACATTTATACCCATCAGCTTAGCTGCATCCGCATCGTAGGAAACGGCACGCATCGCTTTTCCAATTTTCGATTTATGAACGATGATTTGAAGGATGATCATCAAGACTACAGCCACTCCAAAAATCAAAATCGATTGACTATTGATGGAAACTCCAAAAATATTGAACTTGTCTGTCGGCAATACATCATTCGGATAAGCTTCCGGCTGTGCACCGCGGACGTAGATGAATCCGTATTCGATCAAAAGGGAAACACCGATGGCAGTGATAAGTGCCGCGATACGTGTTGCGTTACGCAATGGCTTGTACGCGATACGTTCGATCAATACTCCAAACAGAGCACAGACCGTCATCGAGATTAATAGGGCGGGCACGAATGACAGATCCAGGACCGTTATTGAGTAAAACCCAACGAATGAGCCGACCATGAATACATCGCCATGTGCGAAGTTTATCAATTTAACAATCCCGTAAACCATCGTATATCCGAGAGCGATAAGGGCATAAATACTTCCTAATGAAACCCCGTTAATTAACTGTTGTATCAATTCCATGTTCGACTCTCCTTGAAAATCTAATTTTATGAGTGATTAGTCCAGACTCTTTCATTCCGCTAAGGGGATGCTCAGCACCCTGGCATGCTTGAAAAATGAGAATTCGCCAGCACCTTCTTATTAAGGAAGGGCCGGCGAAAGGGTTGGAGTTGTTCTCCGAAATTAAGGATTGATTTTTGTGTTGAATACTTGTTTTCCTTCTTTAAATTCAAGGATGGTGGCAGATTTGATTGGATTATGTTTTTCATCCAATGTGAATGTACCCGTAACAAGCTCAAGGTCAGCCGTTTTTTCCAGCGCTTCTTTGATTTTTTCCGAATCCGCTGAACCAGCACGTTTAATCGCGTCTGCAAGGAAGTATCCTGTGTCATATCCTAGGGCATTGAATGCATCCGGGGACTTATCTTTGTATTTCGCTTTAAATGCTGACACAAAATTCTGAATTTTCTCATCAGGATCACCTGAAGAATAGTGGTTCGTGATGAACGTATTATTTAGAGCTTTTGCACCGGCAATTTCAACTAGCTTAGGAGAATCCCAGCCGTCGCCGCCCATGAATGGAACGTCAAGTCCAGTTTCCCGTGCCTGCTTCACGATCAGACCAGCTTCCTCATAGTAACCAGGAAGGAAAATGAAATCAGGTTTTGCCGATTTCAAACGAGTCAATGTGGAACGGAAATCAGTATCCTTCGCAATGTAAGCTTCCTCAGCAACAACTTTTCCGCCATTCTTTTCGAATTGTTCTTTAAAGGCTGCGGCTAACCCTTTTGAATAATCACTTGAGCTGTCAATATAGATGGCTGCACTTTTCGCTTTGATTTCTTTAGCGGCAAAGTTTGCAGCTACCGTCCCTTGGAACGGATCGATGAAGCTTGTCCTGAAAACGAAATCATTCAATTTATCCTTGCTGAAAGTGATTTCAGGGCTTGTACCAGAAGGTGAAATGACCGGCACTTTATTATCTTGGGCAATCTGTACTTGTGCAATCGAGTTCGTGCTTGTTGCTGCGCCCACGATCGCTGCTACCTGATCTTGCGATGTCAGCTTGATCGCCCCGCTTGTCGCTTCGGACGCTTCAGATTTATTATCGACTTTAATTAGTTTGATTTTTTTACCGTCAATACCTTCTTTATTGATTTCTGCAGTTGCAAGCTCCAGACCTTCTGCAATCGATTGTCCATATGAAGCTACACCGCCTGATAATTCAAGGTTGACACCGATTTTGATCGTATCTCCATCCCCGCTTGATTTTTCAGATGAACCAGAGCCGGAACAACCCGCTAGCACTCCTGCAGCAAGTGATAGAGAAAGGAATGCACTTGCTAATTTTTTCTTTTTCATAAATAATCCCCCCATTTTGTAATCAAGCTCTGATGCATGAATATTTATTCATGATCCTTCAGAAAAAAATTGATTAGATGAAATGTTTCAAATTAAATTAATATTTCGAAAAATAGTTTACCGCATAATTTTCATTCCGTCTATACAATAATTGCGAGAAGATTTCGGTAATTAGGATATTCTTCACAGGTAGTGCCTTATCATTTTTATCTTTATATATTTTAAATATTGCGACAATAGGCGATATAATCAGAAAAAACGGATAATTAAATTATATTGATATTATAAATTCCTTATTTACAGATCAAAAAATTTTATTCATTCTCTAATTTTACTCATCCTATTAATTACATTTTTACCAAAATACAAGTATATTGATAGGGAATTAAACCCAGTTTTTTCGTGTTTTTTTAGTCTTAATTCCTATATCAAAATTGAATAATACTATATTGGATGTATAAAATCATGCATGAAACCCTGTGCTTTTTTATCTTTTTGCATATTTTGCATAACCCGATCAACAAACAAAAAAACCGCCAAATGGCGGTTCAGTGGCCTCCTAAATAGGCCATTTTAATTTCTTCACTTGATGTTAGTTCCTCGGCATTGCCCGACAGGACGATTCGGCCCGTTTCAACGACATACGCCCGATCTGCAATGGATAAGGCGAGGTTGGCGTTTTGCTCGACCAAAAGGATCGTTGTGCCGGACTCACTGATTTCCTGGATGATGTTGAATATTTGCTTCACCAGAAGCGGTGCAAGGCCCATCGAAGGTTCATCGAGCAGTAATAATCGCGGTTTCGCCATTAAGGCCCTGCCCATTGCAAGCATCTGCTGTTCGCCGCCTGAAAGCGTGCCAGCCTGCTGTTTGATTCTTTCCAGCAGCCTCGGAAATAGCTCGTATACCTTTTCCATATCCTTATGGATGCCATCCTTGTCTTTCCGCAAATAAGCTCCAAGCTCCAGGTTTTCGGCCACCGTCATGTTGGCGAAGACACGTCGTCCTTCAGGCACATGGGATATGCCCAGTTTCACGATGGCCTGTGCCGCTTTTCCCCCAATCGAATCGCCTTCGAACAGAACTTTTCCTTGCTTTGGTTTTAACAGACCGGAAATCGTTTTGAGCAGCGTGCTTTTTCCCGCTCCGTTCGCCCCGATCAAAGTCACGATTTCCCCTTCATTTATCTCCATGGAAACCCCTTTTAGCGCTTGAATATTGCCGTAATAAACATTGATGTCCTCTATTTTCAGCATCAGGAAACCTCCTCCCCTAGATATGCCTCGATAACCTTTGGATCGTTGCGGATTTCTTCCGGCTTTCCGTGAGCGATGAGCTGTCCATGATCAAGGACATAAATCCGTTCGCATACACCCATGACCAGTGACATATCATGTTCGATGAGCAAAACGGTAAGGTTGAACTCCTTCCGGATAAAAGCAATGAGGTTCATTAATTCTTTCGTTTCATGGGGATTCATCCCGGCTGCCGGTTCATCCAGTAAAAGAAGTTTCGGATTGGCGGCAAGGGCACGGGCGATTTCCAGCCGCCTTTGCTGTCCGTATGGAAGATTCTTCGCTTTTTCGTCCTTAAAATGGTCAAGATTGAAAATCCGCAAAAATTCGAGCGCCTTTTCATCCATTTCCTTTTCCCCTGAAAAATGTCCGGGCAACCGGAATATGGAGCTTGGAATTCCATGCTTGGCAAGCGAGTGGTAAGCAACCTTCACATTATCGATCACGGATAACTCACTGAAGAGACGAATGTTTTGAAAGGTCCTCGAGATCCCTTTTCGGGTAATTTTATAAGGCTGCTGCTTATTTAGATTTTCCCCGTTCAAGGCGATCGTTCCTTCTGTAGGGACATACACACCCGTCAATAAATTGAAGAAGGTCGTTTTCCCAGCTCCATTCGGCCCGATCAGGCCTACAAGTTCCCCTGGAAATAATTCCACGTTCACATCGGACACCGCTTTCAATCCGCCAAAGCGGATACCCACCGAATCTACCTTAAGCAACGGTATTGTGGCTTCCATCCTTTGGGCCCCCTTTCGTTTTTTTATGTGTGAACAATGATGTGATTTCTTTTGTTCCCATTAACCCCTGCGGGCGGAAAATCATCATCAGGATCAGGACAAGACTGTAGATGATCATCCGCGTTTCCGGATAATCCTGAAGGAATGTCGTCACGATCGTCAGTAAAATGGCGGCCAAAACCGAACCTGAAAGACTTCCAAGACCGCCAAGTACGACGAAAATCAGTATATCGAAGGATTTCAGGAAACCGAAATTCGATGGCTGGATAATATAAAAATTATGGGCATAGAGCGATCCGGCAATTCCGGCAAAAAAAGCTCCGATGACGAAGGCAGCCACTTTATAATAGGTCGTATTGATTCCCATCGCATCAGCCGCCGTTTCATCTTCCCTTACGGATATGCATGCACGCCCGTGAGTCGAATTGGTGAAATTCCTGATGACTAAGACGGTGATCATGACACAGGCAAAAACCCATGGCCAAGTAGTCAGGTGGGATACCTGCATCCCGCTTGCACCGCCTACATATTCAATATTCAAAAGGACGATCCGGACAATTTCCCCAAAACCAAGGGTGGCTATCGCCAGGTAATCCCCCTTCAGGCGCAAGCTGGGTATCCCGATCACCATACCCGCAACAGCGGCGATGACGCCCCCAGTCAATACAGCTATGATGAAAGGAAGTTCCAGCTTCATTGTCATGACTGCCGAAGCATAGGCCCCAACCGCTAAGAAACCTGCATGCCCGATCGAGAACTGCCCGGTTATTCCAATGATTAAATGAAGGCTCGTCGCCAGCATGATATTGATGCCGATGAACATGAGCGTGTTGATATAAAATGGATTGAGGATACCGTTTGAAATGGTGTACTGCATGATTCCGAAAAAAATAAGTGCGAGCACGATCGAGAGCCAAAAACCCTTTGAATTCTTTAAAGTAGTCATCGCCATGTCTCCCCTATACTTTTTCTCTTTTATTTTTACCGAATAGTCCCTGCGGCAAGAAAATCAAAATCAAGATAAGTACGACGAAAGCCACACCATCGCGCCATAATGAGTAACCGGCGGCACTGACCAAAGCCTCGATCACTCCAAGCAGAAGACCGCCGACCATCGCTCCCGGAATGATGCCGATGCCGCCCAAGACGGCTGCAACAAATGCTTTAAGGCCAGGAAGGACACCCATCAACGGTTCGATTTTAATATAGTAGATGCCAAAAATGACACCAGCCGCCCCTGCCAGGGCCGAACCTATGGCGAACGTAGCGGAAATCGTATTGTTCACATTGATTCCCATCAGCTTGGCCGCCTCGGAATCGAAAGAAACGGCACGCATCGCTTTGCCGATTTTGGTTTTATGGACAACGAATTGCAGGATGATCATTAATATGATGGATACGGATAAGATCAATATCGATTGACTGCTGATGGAAACTCCGAATATATCGAGTTTATCCATCGGAAGGACATTATTTGGATAGGCTTCCGGCTGGGCGCCCCGGATGTAAATCAGCCCATTTTCTATCAGAAGGGAAACACCGATGGCCGTTATCAAGGCCGCAATCCGTGTTGCATTACGAAGGGGTTTATAAGCAATGCGTTCAATTAAAACGCCAAAGATGGCACATGTGGCCATTGAAATCAATAAAGCCGGTATGAAGGATAAGTCCATTACGGTAATGGCGTAAAAGCCCACAAATGAACCGACCATGAATACGTCTCCATGAGCGAAGTTTATGAGTTTGACGATTCCATACACCATCGTATAACCAAGCGCGATCAAAGCATAAATGCTTCCGAGTGAAATGCCATTTACCAATTGCTGAATCAGTTCCATATTGCACTCTCCCCGTTAAGGTGTTTTTTAAGTGAATATAGAATAGGGGGGACTTGCCCCCTATCCACGTAAGGTATTATGGATTGATTTTTGTCTTGAATGTTTGTTTGCCATCCACATATTCCAAGATGGTCGCCGATTTGATCGGATCATGATTTTCATCAAGGTTCAGCGTTCCGGAAACTAATTGAAGATCTTTTACATCTTCCAACGCTTGTCTGATTTTTTCAGGGGAAGCATCTCCAGATCTCTTGATGGCGTCTGCCAGGTAGTACCCAGTGTCATAGCCAAGTGCAGCAAAGGCATCCGGTGTTTTATTGTATTCCTTTTTGAAGGCTGCAACGAAATCCTGGATTTTTGCATCTTCATCTTCTGGGGAATAGTGATTCGTGATATAAGTATTTTTTAAAGCTTCCGCTCCGGCAATTTCAACGACCTTCGGGGAATCCCAGCCGTCCCCGCCCATGAATGGAAGGTCTATGCCGTCTTCACGTGCCTGTTTTAGGATCAATCCGACTTCCTCATAATAACCAGGAAGGAAAACGAACTCAGGTTTTGCCGATTTGATACGTGTCAATGTAGAACGGAAATCAGTATCTTTCGTTACATAAGCTTCTTCCGCCACGATCTTACCGCCCTTGGCAGTGAATGCTTCTTTAAAAGCTGCGGCCAATCCTTTAGAATAATCGCTTGCGCTATCCACATAGATCGCAGCCGTCTTTGCCCCTATTTCGTCAGATGCGAAATTGGCTGCCACCGTACCTTGGAATGGATCGATAAAGCAAGTTCTGAACACATAATCATTTAATTTTCCAGCTTTATTGGTAATGTCGGGATTTGTTGCAGTTGGTGTGAGTAGAGGAACTTTATTATCCTGTGCGACTTGAACCTGTGCCAATGTATTCGTGCTTGTCGCAGATCCGACTACAGCCACTACCTTGTCCTGGCTGACTAACTTGATCGAACCGCTTGTAGCTTCTGCTGCATCTGATTTATTATCAACCTTCACGATTTCCAATTTTTTACCGTCGATGCCCTCTTTATTAATCTCATCGATGGCCAGTTTCAAACCATCGGCAGCCGATTGGCCGAATGATGCCGTACCTCCGGACAATTCAAGGTTGGCCCCAATTTTAATGGTGTCACCCGATTTTGATGAACCCCCGCCTGAACTGCTGGTTTTCGAGTCGCCGCTGCAACCTGCCAGCGTCCCTGCAACCAAAGAAAGTGATAGAAACACTCCTGCTAGCTTTTTCTTCTTCATTTGAAACCCCCTTGTTTTAATATGTTCTTTTAAACAAATAGAATATCTGAATAAAAATAATATTCTGAAAATATAGTGTATCTCATTCTTTCGACCCCGTCTATATGATATGGATAAAAAAGTTATTTAAAGGAATATCTTCTATTCACCACAAAAAAAACTGACCCTTTATAGAGTCAGTTGATTTTTATTAATCATTTACACGGCGAACTTCAATGTCTTTCAATATATCATTGATCACCCAGCTTGCTGCAATTAAGCCCGCAACGGATGGTACGAAAGCATTCGAAGACGGAGGCATTTGGGCTTTACGGATTTTTGCCTCATCATTGCCGACTTCTTTCCGCACATCCTCCCGAATGACAATAGGGCTCTCGTCGGAAAAGACAACGGGAATTCCCTTTGTTATGCCCTCTTTACGCAATCTAGTACGAATGACCTTGGCAAGCGGATCGGTATGCGTTTTGGAGATATCGGCAATTTGAAACCGCGTCGGGTCCATCTTATTAGCGGCCCCCATGCTTGAAATCACCTTGATATTCCGTTTGAGGCACTCCTTCATCACATGTATCTTGTAAATGACCGTATCCGATGCATCAATGACATAGTCCAAGCCATAACTGAAGAATTCTTCAAACGTCTCTTCTGTATAGAACATTTTAAGAGCGATCACTTCGCAGTCGGGATTAATATCTTGAATGCGATTTTTCATCAATTCCGCTTTCGGTTGACCGACTGTTGATAATAGAGCATGGATCTGCCTATTTACATTTGTAATGTCGACATCGTCTTTATCCACAAGAATAATACGGCCTACCCCGGAACGTGCCAATGCTTCGGCTGAAAATGAACCAACTCCTCCAACACCCAGGACAGCAACGGTCGTGTTTTTCAGAATATCGATTCCTTCCTTGCCAATTGCCAATTCATTACGTGAAAACTGATGCAGCATATATATTCAACTCCAATAAATTCTGTTCTTATTTAGCTTTCCAATTAACAATATATCATAAACATCATTAATGACAAGCGAAATATGAGCAGTCTAATCGGAATTAGTGTGCTAGGTCATTTTTGATAATTTTTGAATGACTGTTGCCAATAGGAGTGTCCTTTCCGTAAGGCTGGGAATTTCCAAATACTCCTCTTCACTATGTGCATTCCCTCCAATGGGCCCGAGTCCATCCACTGTCGCGATTCCCAAATCAGAAGTGATGGAAGCATCCGAACCTCCACCCGTGGCCGTATCCTTGATTTCGATGCCGATTTCCTTCCCAGCCTGGCGGATCGTCTCTAAAAGCACGTTCGTTTTCTCATTCTTTTCCATGGGAGAGCGGTCCATTTTCCCGCTTAATGTCGTTTTCGTTCCTGGAATATAGGTTTCCGCACATATTTTTTTCAGTTGCTCGAGGATGATGGCTTCCTGCCTTTTTTCCGAAATCCGCACATCCACAAAGGCAGCCGCATGGGAAGCAATCATATTGACAGCGGAGCCCCCTTCAATTTTACCGACATTCACGCTGATTCCTTTCTGCTGATCATTCATTCGATGTAAGGCGATGATCTTATGGGCCAATTCTTCAATTGCACTTCGTCCCTTTTCCGGCTCGATCCCTGAATGGGCGGCCACCCCCGCAATATCCACTTTAAACTGACCGCAGCCCCTTCTTGCCGTTACAAGCGAACCGTCCGTCCTTGCCGGTTCAAGAATTAGCGCAAACTTCTTATTGGCCGCTTTTTCCGATATGAGTGAAGCGGAGGACGGAGACCCGATCTCCTCATCACTATTAAGAATGATCTGGACATGCTTATAGCCTGTCTGCCCCGTCTGTTTCAGGCAAAGGATCGCATAAAAAAGCTCAACCAAACTAGACTTCATATCCGCCACACCAGGACCGTATGCCCGATTTCCCTTCACTTTAAAAGGACGTTTTTGCGCTGTCCCCTCCGGAAAAACCGTATCCATATGGGCAACGACCAGAATATGCGGTTGATGCGCATCACGATGCTGGATGAGCAGCTGGTTGCCATAATTCTGCTGCTCAACGGTATCCACAATAAAATCCAGGCTTTCAAATTTCGTTTTCAAAATCGAACCAATTTCATCAATACCCTTTTTTGTATGAGAACCACTATCTATATTCACTAGCCGCTCCACTAATTGAAGCATTTCCATCCTCTTTGCATACAATAAATCTTTCAAAGCCCTCACTACTTTCTATCCTTGGCTGATTATTGCTCAACCTTACTATAAATTACGAATTTATATTGCGGAGTGTTACTTAAATGGGAAGATTTGAAGTTAATTCGCTGGTTTTTAGTTGTTTTCTTTGAGTATGGGGTCTTTATTCGTGAGTTTAAGCCATTTACTCGCGAGTTTGCGGCATTTACTCGTGAGTTTGGCTCTTTTACTCGTGAATTTCCGCCATTTACTCGTGAATTTGGCTCTTTTACTCGTGAGTTTGCGCTGTTTACTCGTGAGTTTGCGGCATTTACTCGTGAGTTTGGCTCTTTTAATCGTGAGTTTGCGCCGTTTACTCGTGAATTAATCCATTAAGTTTATAAGCTCTATTTTTAAATTGCCCCGAATAAGGCAATTCCAGTGAAGACAGCATCCGCTGCATAATATCAATTGAATCTATTTGTAAAAAGAGCCGTGCTTGTTTATTTGTTATATTGGGTTTTATGAGGAGAGCAAAATCGCGAAGAGTTTGAATGTGGGCATCTTTGGAGGCGTAAGAACATTGACTGCATGACCATTTGCCCCAGTGATAGTGCATATGGAGAGCAGCGCATTCAGGACATTGAACGCTTTTTAGCAGATCTTGCTCATCGATTTGATATAAATTGAGTATATCAGGATTAAGTGGAGTGTTTTTTTGCAGAATCGTGTTCGAAAGTCTAGTGCTCTGCCTTTGGGTTAATTGCTCAGAAGGATACTTTTTTTCAAGGGTATTGATTTTGGTGATGAGGGTTTCTTTTCCCGTGATTTTTTTGAAAATGGGGGTAAAACCTGGGGTAGTCCTGATGATCGTATTCGAGTTTGCGTTGGCAATTAACGTTTCAATCGGCAGCGAGGGGAATTTGTGAAAAGTAAGCCAATCATTTAATCGGGATTTTTGCACGTCGACCTGGATTAGCGGATCGAGATATGCCTGTTCCTGTCCATCTTTTGAACGAATCAATTGGGGATAGGTGCGGTCAAAATAGAGCGTTCCCGCAAAGTTTTTCACTTCAATGATGATACAGTAATTCCTGGTGATTATTAGGAAATCCATTTGAAAATAACGGCTTCCATCGTGGTCTAACCTCAAATCATGAAATACTCGATATTCTTTCGGGAGATTCTTCAACTCCTTTCCGATACTCTGCTCCCCGTTAAATCCTGTACGGATTTTCCGGAAATCGTTCTTTATTCTTTCCTGTTTTGGATGATTTGATGATAGCCTCCTGCTTAATGCCTCCAGTTTGAGCATTTTCATAGGCCTCTCACACGGTTTTAACATCCATACATCAACTCCTTCTCCTTAAGCTTCTTTATTAATGTCCTATTTTCCTGCTAGGATCTGAAATCAGACGTTTTACCGTAAGTTTACTCTATTTAATTCATGAGATTTGTAGCTTACTCGTGAGTTCGCGGTATTTACTCTTGAATTTATGCTATTTACTCGTGAGTTTGCGCCATTTACTCGTGATTTTACGCTATTTACTCGTGAGTTTGCACCATTTACTCGTGAGTTTCCGCTATTTACTCGTGAGTTTGCACCATTTACTCGTGAGTTTCCGCTGTTTACTCGTGAGTTTGCCATTTACTCGTGAGTTTGCGCCGTTTACTCGTGAGTTTGCACCGTTTACTCGTGAATTTGGCTCTTTTACTCGTGAATTTCCGCCATTTACTCGTGAGTTTGCACCATTTACTCGTGAATTTACGCTATTTACTCGTGAGTTTGCACCATTTACTCGTGAATTTCCGCTGTTTACTCGTGAGTTTGCACCATTTACTCGTGAATTTACGCTATTTACTCGTGAGTTTGCGCTGTTTACTCGTGAATTTACGCTATTTACTCGTGAGTTCGCCATTTACTCGTGAGTTTGTGCAAAGTTTACTCGTAAGTTAACTATTTTAATGCACAAAAAAACCCATGTTATTTAACATGAGTTGCTTTGTAAGGTGTAAGAGTCCCAATTGTGCCGTTTACGCCTTTGTTTTGAACCCGCTCTCCGCAGGTGGGTGCTCGGTTCCTCGCGTTTGTAAGTCCTCTTCGAGGGAGGCTTTTACGCGGCCAGGAAACTAGTGCTCCCGGTAACTATAAGTGTTCGGTCAAAACTTATAGGTTAAAGAACGAACACATCAGGACTCTTACTTATTGAAAACATCATAGCATAATGCTTAACTCTATTTCAAGGAAAAACACATAGGTATTTTTTCATATTTTTCCCAAATGAATTATTTTTTAAGTGCAGCAAGCCTTAGGTTAAGTTCGGCCAATTGCTTGTCACTTACGGTACTCGGTGCGTCAACGAGCAGGTCGCTTGCGCTTGCTGTTTTCGGGAACGCGATGGTGTCGCGAAGGTTCGTGCGGCCTGCAAGCAGCATGACCATGCGGTCCAGTCCAAGGGCGATTCCGCCATGTGGTGGCGTTCCGTATTCGAATGCATCCATTAGGAAGCCGAATTGTGCGTTTGCTTCTTCTTCGGAGAATCCAAGAACTTTGAACATTTTTTCCTGAACGTCGCGTTCGAATATCCGCAGTGATCCACCGCCAAGTTCGTAGCCGTTCAAGACAAGGTCATATGCTTGTGCACGGACGCTTGCTGGGTCTGATTCCAGTTTGTCCATGTCTTCACGGAATGGCATTGTGAATGGATGGTGTGCTGCATAGTAGCGTCCTTCTTCTTCGTCATATTCAAGTAATGGCCAGTCCGTCACCCATAGGAAGTTGAATTTGCTTTGATCGATCAAGCCTCTTTCTTTACCAAGCTTGATGCGAAGTGCTCCAAGTGCATCTGCGACTATGCCTTTCTTATCCGCCACGAATAGGATTAAATCGCCCACTTCAGCTTCCAATTCAGATACTAATTGCTCTTGATCTTCTGCGAAGAATTTGGCGATTGGCCCTTTTACACCGTCTTCTTCAACTTTTAGCCATGCAAGGCCTTTAGCACCGTAGATCGCTGCAAATTCAGCCAAGCCATCAATGTCTTTACGGGAATAATCCGCATTTCCGTCCTTAACGACGATCGCCTTAACTTGACCGCCGCTTGCAACAGCACCGGTGAACACTTTGAAATCACTGTCTTTGACGATTTCGGAAACATCTTTAAGTTCCATTCCGAAACGTGTATCCGGTTTGTCGGAACCGTAACGGCTCATCGCTTCGTTGTAAGTCATTCGAGGGAATGGCAGTGTTACATCCAATCCTTTTACGTCTTTCATCACTTTAGCCATCATGTTTTCTGCCGTGTTAATGATATCTTCTTGGCTCATGAAGCTTGTTTCAATATCGATTTGCGTGAATTCAGGCTGTCTGTCAGCACGTAAGTCTTCATCACGGAAACAGCGGGCAATTTGATAATAACGTTCGAAACCGGATACCATCAATAGCTGCTTGAAGATTTGCGGTGATTGCGGAAGTGCATAGAACTCCCCTTCGTGTACGCGGCTAGGCACTAAATAATCACGTGCTCCTTCAGGTGTACTTTTTGTTAAGATAGGTGTTTCGATATCAAGGAAGCCTTCACCGTCCAAGTAATCACGGATCGCTTTTGTTGTTTTGTTGCGCATTTTCAATGTTTCGAACATTGCCGGACGACGCAGGTCCAGATAACGATATTTCAAGCGGATGTCTTCTGATACATCCGTTCTTTCATCAATGATGAATGGAGGGGTCTTTGCTTCGTTTAAAATTGTAACGTTTTCGGCTTGAACTTCGACGGTACCTGTTGTTACGTTCGGATTGAAGTTGGCCTCGTCACGTTTGATGACGGTCCCTTGGATATCAAGGACGTATTCATTACGGATTTTTTCGGCTGTGGCAAGCGCGTCTGCCGAAATGTCCGGATTGAAAACGACTTGGACGACTCCGCTTCTGTCACGTAGGTCGATAAAGATGACCCCGCCCAAATCCCGGCGTTTTTGTACCCATCCTTTTAATGTTACTTTTTCACCAATAGCTGCTTCTGTCACTTCACCATTGAAGTATGTTCTGCCAAACATGGTATTTCCCCCTTAAGCCTGTAGCTTTTTGAATTGTTCAACGAATGTTGCAAGATCCATTTGGACTTGTTCACCGGTTTCCATGAACTTTACATTGATTTTATTATTTGCCAATTCATCATCCCCAAGTGTCGCCACATATCTTGCTTCGAGGCGGTCGGCTGATTTGAATTGTGCTTTCACTTTACGGTCTTGATAGTCTTTTTCGACGGTAAAACCGGCATTCCGCAATTGATGGGCAAGTTTGACGGTATAATCCTTGGCTGTTTCGCCTAGTGAGACAAGATAGCAGTCAATTCCCTTTTTGATCGGAAGCTCGATGTTTTCTGCTTGGAGGGCAGCAATCAGGCGTTCAATGCTAAGTGCAAAGCCGATTCCCGGTGTTTCCGGTCCGCCAAGTTCTTCAGCCAGCCCGTTATAACGGCCGCCGCCGCAAAGTGTAGTGATGGCGCCAAAGCCTTCTGCATCACTCATGATTTCAAATGCGGTATGATTATAGTAATCCAAGCCCCTCACTAGAGTCGGATCTTCGACGAAATCGATTTCCAAATCGGTTAAGTGCTGTTTCACCTTTTCGAAATAAGTACGGGATTCATCATTTAAATATTCAATGATGGAAGGAGCCGTGTTCATCAATTCATGATCGTGATCCTTTTTGCAATCCAGGATACGCAAAGGATTTTTTTCGAGGCGGTTTTGACAATCGCCGCAAAACTCGCCGATGCTTGGTTCGAAATGTTTGATTAACGCATTGCGATGCGCTGTGCGGCTTTCCTTATCACCAAGGCTGTTGATGACTAGCTTCAGCTTTTTCAAACCAAGTTCCTTGTACAGGTTCATCGCAAGTGACAGAACCTCTGCATCGATTCCGGGATCCTTACTTCCTAAAGCTTCGATGCCGAATTGAACGAACTGGCGGAATCGACCTGCTTGCGGACGTTCGTAACGGAACATCGGCCCTATATAATAAAGCTTGACCGGTTGATTGGCCCACCCGAACATTTTGTTCTCGATATATGATCTTACAACCGATGCGGTGCCTTCCGGACGAAGGGTTAAGTTCCTTTCACCGCGATCTTGAAATGAATACATCTCTTTTTGAACGATATCGGTTGTATCCCCTACACCACGTAAAAATAATTCCGTGTGCTCAAAAATCGGTGTGCGGATCTCTTTATATTGGTAACGGTGACAAATATCACGCGCTGTGTTCTCGATATACTGCCAAATTTCCGTTTGGCCAGGCAATAAATCCTGGGTACCTCTAGGAATCTGAATAGACATATGTGTTTCCTCCTTTAAAGCAAAGCGGCCTTTCTTATCCGGCACGCTATACTGATTTTTTTCCAAACAAAAAACTCCCGCCCCTTGTAACGTAAATGTTACAAGGGACGAGAGTTTGGATATCCCGTGGTGCCACCCTAGTTGAAGCACAAAAAAAGTGCCCCCGCTCAAAACAGTTAACGCCTGTTTTACGTCCATCTCCTATTAAGTAAATCCGTTCGGAGTGAAGCCTACGGAGGGTTCTTTCATTAAGTCATCATGTGGAATGCTTTCAGCCTCGGCATTTCCTCTCTTTTCATGTGTTTCTTAATTACTCTTCTCCATCATTGGTTATTGCAGTAATAAGTCTGATATTTTATAATCATACGGACGTTAACATCAAATGTCAAGGCAGACTGAGGATTTTTGTCGCATTTTACTGGTTCAATCGTTTTTTCAAATTTTTGATCGTCCGGACATTGACCCCGAATTCGGATGCCAATTCAACAAGGTTTGCGCTTTGTTCCTTTTGGATGAAATCGTGAAAATCGACACCCAGTACTTGGTTGCCTCCGCTTAAGCTCGTTTGATCTTTTTCGCTGAATTTCATGTGGTTTCCCTCCTACAGTTATATAAACTCTATTCTTTCCTAAAAAAAATGTTTTTTGCACAGGGAAAGAGGGAAATTTTCATTGAACGAGAATACATACATATAGACATTAAAAGGGAGAGACAACTTATGAAGAAGAAATCGGGTTTATTCGGCCTGACACTGATGCTGATATTCTCAGCGATTTTCCCCGTCCATCACGCTTTTGGAAAAGATGATGGGGAAAATATCGTGACGACCCAAGTGGTCAATGTCCGTGAAGGTGCAGGTCTCAGTTTCCCTATCGTAAAAAAACTGTCAAAAGGGGAATCGTATCCCATTCTGAATGAAGATGGCGACTGGATTGAAATCCGGATTGGCACCGGCAAAACGGGCTGGGTTGCCAATTGGTTAGTGGAGAGACAAACAGGGTCTGATACCAATCAGGTCAAAAAGAAATCCGGACAAGGGATGATATCAGGCAGCTCCGTCCGTGTCCGAACAGGTCCCGGCACTACATTTCAAACGGTTGAGTCCTTGAGTAAAGGAACTTTTGTTGACATCATTGAAAAGAATGAGAATTGGATAAAGGTCAAAACGGCGGATATCGAAGGCTGGGTCTCTGCTGACTACATTACGCTTCCCTCCGCATCAGAAAAAGCAGCGAAGAAAGATTCAACTAAGGAAAAAGGAACGAATCAATCCGTAAAAACCGGAGTAACTTTGGTGGACCGGCTCAATGTCCGTTCGGAACCGTCTACAAGCAGTGCCGCTCTCGGAAAACTGAATAAAAATACGTCAGTGACCGTCTACAGGGTTGAAAATGAATGGGCCGAAATTGATTTCCAAGGAACCCGCGGTTGGGTAGCTGAACTTTACATACAAGTAAGCGAAGATCATGTTGATATGAAAAAGGACACGGCAGGCGCTACTGCAAGGGTGACCGCCACAGGTTTAACTGTCAGGAATGAAGCCTCGCTCTCAAGCAAGGTCATCGGTTCGGTGAACAAGGATGAGACTTACGCTGTGCTCCAAACAAAGGGAAATATGACACAGATCAAGCTCTCCGGTTCGAAAAAGGGCTGGGTCGTGAGTTGGTATCTGGAAAAAGAGAATGTTGAGCAAACGGCGAAGGAAAAAAAGGTTGATGTAAAAGGAAACAAGATTACCATCATTCATGATGGTACGATCCTTAGAAATGAGCCGGATGGCAACTCGGGGATTGTAGAGCAGGTTAATGCAGGTGAAACGTTCACGGCATCAGGTATGGAAGGCGATTGGTATTCCATTAAACTAAAGGGCGGAAAAACAGCTTATGTGGCCGGATGGATCGTGACGATCGAAGGGAATGCCGAGCAGATCCAACGACCTGGCGTTGAGAAATACTTAAAGGATAGAACGATTGTGATCGATCCCGGCCATGGCGGCAGGGATAGCGGTACAATCGGTGTCGGTGGAACACTTGAGAAAAACCTGACGACTCGTACGGCAGAGTTGCTTCGGGACAAACTTCAGGCGGCAGGAGCTAAAGTGATCCTGACCAGAAGCGGAAATACCTATGTTTCACTTCCTTCCCGGGTCAGCACTTCTCATATACATAACGCGGATGCTTTCATCAGCCTCCATTATGATAGCACCAAGGACCAGATCACCAGCGGGATAACCACATACTACTATCATGACTACCAGCGTGCATTGGCGGCTACTCTTGCCAATTCACTCGGTTCAACCATGCAGGTGCCCAATCGCGGATCACGATACGGGAATTATCATGTGACCCGTGAAAATAAACGGGTAGCTACACTCATTGAACTAGGTTATTTAAGTAATCCAGTGGAAGAATTGACATTAACATCGAATGAGTATCAAGAAAAAATCACATCGGCCATCTATAATGGCTTGGCACGGTATTTTAAATAAGGACCAGAAAAGCCAGCTTCGTATCGAAGCTGGCTTTTCTACAAAAAAAACCTGCCGCAGCAGGTCATTTTTTGCTTTCGAGTATTAATGTGACGGGACCGTCATTAGTAAGCTGAACATCCATCATGGCACCAAATTGACCTGTTTCCGTATGGACGCCTTTTTTGCGGAGTTCCTCGTTAAATGCTTCATATAATTCATTCGCCTCTTCAGGACGGGCGGCGTCCATGAAGTTCGGTCGACGGCCTTTACGGCAATCGCCGTATAAGGTGAATTGTGAAACGGATAAAATCGAACCTCCCACATCCAATAGTGAGTGGTTCATCTTTTCATTTTCATCTTCAAATATTCTTAGATTGACAATCTTTTCGGCCAAATAGGCGGCGTCATCGATCGTATCTCCATGGGTGACACCAACCAATAGGACGAGACCGCTGTCGATTTGTCCGATTATTTGGTCTGCGACAACTACTTTTGCCGCTTTGGAACGTTGTAAAACAACACGCATGGCAATAAAAACTCCTTAGTTCATGATCCTTCTAACGGAATAAACATCTGAAATTTGTTTAATACGGTCGACAACCTTTTGCAAATGGGCAATGTTATGAATATAAATCGACATGTGAATGGTCGCCACCTTATTCCTGTCGGATTTACCCGAGACCGCTGAAATGTTGGTCTTGGTTTCATTGACGGCTTGAAGGACTTCATTCAATAAGCCGCGACGGTCATAGCCGCTGATTTCAATTTCCACGATGTATTCCTTGCGTTCGTTAATCGTACTTTCCCATTCAACCGGTACAAGGCGATGATCGGCATCCCCGCTATCCAGGTTCGGGCAATCTTGCCTATGAACTGAAACTCCACGGCCTTTGGTTATATAACCAACGATTTCGTCCCCTGGTACTGGGTTGCAACAGCGTGATAAGCGGATAAGCAAGTTATCAATCCCTGGTACCTGTACGCCCGAGTCACGTTTTTTAGATGTATTCGAGAAGGTTTTCAGATCGGCTACCGCTTCAGAAATATCCGCTTCTTGCTCGACCATTTTCTGCTTGCGCCATTTTTCGGTAAGGCGGTTAGCTACCTGAAGGGCTGTTATTCCGTTATATCCGACTGCTGCATACATATCCTCTTCATTCAGGAAGTTGAATTTATCCGCAACACGCCTGATATTTTCGGCAGCCAGGATTTCCTTCAGGTCGAACTCCATATCCTTGATTTCCTTTTCAACAAGCTCTTTGCCTTTTTCGATATTTTCTTCCCGGCGCTGCTTCTTGAAAAATTGGCGGATCTTATTTTTCGCTTGAGATGTTTGCGTTAGTTTAAGCCAATCCTGACTTGGGCCATATGAATGCTTCGATGTTAAGATTTCTATGATATCGCCAGTTTTCAGTTTATAATCCAGCGGTACCATTTTCCCGTTCACTTTGGCACCAATCGTTTTGTTCCCGATTTCCGAATGAATCCGGTAAGCGAAATCAATCGGGTTGGATCCTGATGGCAGTTCGATGACATCGCCTTTTGGAGTGAAAATGAATACCATATCAGAAAAAAGATCTATTTTAAGGGATTCCATGAATTCCTCGGCATTAGTCGCATCATCCTGGAATTCAAGAATTTCCCGGAACCATGTCAATTTTTCTTCCAGTGAAGGCTGTTCACCGACATCTTTTCCCTCTTTATAAGCCCAGTGCGCAGCAACCCCGAACTCGGCAATGCGATGCATATCGGAAGTACGGATCTGCACTTCCAGCGGATCGCCTTTCGGTCCTATCACCGTCGTATGGAGCGATTGATACATATTCGGCTTCGGCATCGCGATATAGTCTTTGAATCGGCCAGGCATCGGTTTCCAGCATGTATGGATGATCCCTAAAACGGCATAGCAATCTTTTATGCTATTGACGACGATCCGAACGGCAAGCAAGTCATAAATTTCGCTGAACTGTTTATTCTGCAAAGCCATTTTGCGATAAATGCTGTATATATGTTTCGGCCTGCCGGATAGGTCAGCCTTAATGTTGACTTCCTCAACATTTTTACGCACTTCATCAATGACTTCTTCCAGATAGTTTTCACGTTCTGCACGCTTTTTCTTCATCAGGTTGACGATTCGGTAATACTGCTGAGGATTCAAATACCTTAGTGCAGTATCTTCCAGTTCCCATTTAATCGTGCTGATACCAAGACGATGGGCAAGCGGTGCGAAGATTTCCAACGTCTCGTTCGATATCCTTCTCTGCTTTTCCTGCGGCAGATGCTTCAATGTCCGCATATTATGCAGTCTGTCCGCAAGCTTGATCAAGATGACCCGTATATCCTGGGCCATCGCCACGAACATTTTCCGATGGTTTTCCGCCTGTTGCTCCTGCTGTGATTTGTATTTGATTTTCCCTAACTTGGTCACGCCATCCACAAGCATGGCGACTTCAGGACTGAAATTTTCTTCAATATCCTTCAAAGTGATCTCCGTGTCTTCAACAACATCATGTAAAAAACCTGCCGCAATGGTTGCAGGGTCCATTTCAAGATCAGCCAGAATGCCCGCCACTTGAATCGGATGAATAATATACGGCTCTCCCGATTTACGGAATTGTTCTCGGTGAGCATACTCTGCATACTTAAACGCTCTATGAATAAATTCAGCTTCTTCCGGCTGAAGATATAAGCTGGCCCGTTCTACAACCTGCTCGGCAGTCAATATTTGATCATTAGCCATTTAATCACCTTAACCCCACTTTAACTGCCACCGGATATGATCCGGATTGAGTATGATTGGTAGCACTTCCCTTTATTCTGCAAAACGTGACAATTTTTGCGAAAAAAAATAAATCCGCTTAAACGGATAAAAGTGCAAATAAACTTATTAGCAGAAAAACTCTTTATTATTACTATTATCGAAAAAAAAGGCAAGGATGTAAAGAGTTAAACGTGTATTTTATTAAGAATAGTGCATTTTTTCACTGGAAATTCGACAAAATCCAGCTAAAATGGGAAAAACAGAAAGAGAGCACCCTGGTCAGAGTGCTCTCCTTTATTAAAAGCTCATTAATGTCAAGACATCATAGCCGTCTAATTTATCTTTTCCATCCAAGTCAGTCAATTCAATAAGGAAGGCAATCCCTGCTACAATTCCGCCAAGCTGTTCAACCAACTTGATCGTCGCTTCGATTGTTCCCCCGGTAGCAAGCAAATCGTCCGTAATCAGGACACGCTGTCCCGGTTTAATGGCATCTTTATGGATTGTCAATACATCCTTGCCGTATTCTAAACCATATTCGACTTTTATCGTTTCACGTGGAAGTTTTCCTTCTTTTCTCACTGGTGCAAAGCCCACTTCCAATGAGTATGCGACTGGACATCCGATAATGAATCCGCGTGCTTCCGGCCCGACCACCAAGTCGATATTTTTATCGCGAGCATACTCGACGATTTGGTCTGTTGCGTATTTATAAGCTGCGCCGTTATCCATTAATGTTGTAATATCTTTGAAGACGATACCCGGTTTTGGCCAGTCTTGCACAATTGTTACATATTGCTTTAAATCCATTGCTTTGTTTCCTCCTCAAGGTCTGTTGCCTCATGAACTAAATAATGATTGAACCAATCGAATAATTGCTGATAGGAAGAATAAACAAGCTCTTGTTCAAGCTCAAATTGCTCTTTCTTTCTTGTATACGATTCAGATTCACTGAGATCGCGTTTTTTCGCATTGGTTGTGAGCATAATTAACCCATTTTCTATTGTAACAAAATCAAGCTCAAAAAACACCTTAGAAATGAAATCCACTGTATCTCTTGACCAGCCGCGATATTTGGCCAGGTCATCACCATATCTTTTCACATCAAGCGGACCCTTCTTGGCAAGGAAGGCATAAAACCATTTAAAATGATCCCTTGTCGGCATCGTACTTAAGAAATGGTCCTGTTCATGGGAAAAATGAGCGTAGATACGGGAAGGGTTCTTTTTGGCAATCACCCGTTTCAAATATTCCCTGGACGGCGGCATGTCCATGAGCACCAAATGCCCTTCGAAGCAGTCGAGCTGCTCAGCATCCAGTTCATTCTCGATATGAACGAGATCTGGATGGTTTTGCAAAAATGGATATCTGCTATAAATATCTTCCGAGAAAATGACGATCTTCCGGTTTTGTGCAGGAATGTCGGCAAGCCACTTCTCTGCCTGTCCCTTGCCGCGGTAATCGAATAACTGCCAATGGTCCACCGAGACATCCTGGACAAAGATCTGGGGCTTTTTCATATTATTCCACTCATTGATGGAGAGCTCTCCAATCACCGAAACTTCAGCGTGCGGAGCTATTTCATCGACAAAATGACCGAGACCGAAGCCCACACCGTCAAGTTTGTGTTTTTCACCATCTTCCAGCTGAACCTTCAAGTGATTTTGGTTGGCACCAATTTTACGGACACTTGATAGTTGTACGGAATCTATCAAAATCTTCGGCTTTGGATTCGTAACCCCAAATGGTGCAAGCAAGCTCATTTCCTGAATCGTTTGAATGGAAACTTCAGCTAAAGTCGTAGCACCGTCCAAGTTTGTAATCGGTGTGAAGTCCTCTTCATTCAGTTCTTCCTTCGCAATCAAGTTCATGCGGTCCCTAAGCTCCTGAACATCTTCTATTTTCAACGTCATTCCAGCTGCCATAGGATGTCCACCGAAATGAGGCAGCATTTCACGGCATTGGGAAAGACTTTGAAAAAGATCGAAACCTACGATGCTCCGAGCAGAACCTTTAGCTAATCCCTTATCCCGATCATAGCTCAATACAATCGTCGGCCGGTAAAAGCGTTCAACAAGTTTAGAGGCCACAATCCCCACAACTCCGGCATTCCAGCCTTCCCTGCCGATGATGAGCACGCCATTGGACTCCGGCGGGAAGTTTTCCTCGACTTCAGCAATCGCTTCCTCAGCCATTGCTGCAACCATTTCCTGCCGCTCTTTATTGATATCATTGATTTCATTAGCAAGTTCCATTGCTTCTTCGAGACTTGCGGACATCAATAAATCAACAGCGGGATCGGCATCTCCAAGGCGGCCGACAGCATTGATCCTCGGTGCCATTGCAAAGCCGATCGATTCTTCATTCAATGCTTCCTGCTGAACATTCGCCACTTTCATTAACGCAACAAGTCCCGGGCGGCGAGTCAATCGTAACTGCTCGATGCCTTTCGCAGCAATGACGCGGTTTTCCCCTTGTAAAGGCACTAAATCCGCTATCGTCCCGATTGCCGCAATTTCTAGCAAATCTTCAGGCAATTCCCCAAGCAAGGCGTGTGCAAGCTTAAATGCAACCCCTACTCCGGCCAGGTCTTTAAATGGATAGGTACTGTCCTCAAGTTTAGGATGGATGATTGCCAATGCCTCAGGCAATTGCGGTCCCGGTTCATGGTGATCGGTCAAAATATAATCCATGCCCAGCTCGGCGGCAAGTTTCGCTTCAGCGACTGCGGAAATTCCGGTATCTACGGTTATTAATACCTTCACACCTTGCTCGGCTGCAAGGCGGAATGCCATCGGATTCGGACCATATCCTTCTGTAAACCGATTCGGGATATAAAAATCAACATCGGCCCCCAATCTCGTCAGCGCGGTCATCATCACGGTGGTCGATGTCACGCCATCCGCATCATAATCACCGAATATACGTATTTTTTCTCCATTTTGAATCGCTTCTTTTATTCTATATACTGCTTTATCCATATCCTTCAATAAAAATGGGTCATGAAAAGTTTGATTTTTTACAAATAAAAACGATCGGGCACTTTCAATCGTATCCAGGCCTCGATTCACAAGCAGGGCTGCAACCAAAGGTGTGATATGAAGCTCTTCAGCTAGTACAGCAACTTTGTTTTCATCGGCAGTTCGCAAGTTCCACCGGGTTTTTGGCTTTAACATTTATTCACCCCTCAACCTACTCATTATACAAAACGAATATACCAGTTTCAATTTTATTTTAAACTCATAATTGGCTGTAATTCCCTATTCAATAAGCTAGTTCAACAAAAAGAAGGCTGGCATCACGCCAGCCCCCTTTCACCTATTAAACTTGTCCTTCAAGACTTTGTTTCTTTTCTTTTGCGGTATTCAGCGGACCTTTCTTCTTCAATTCCCTGATTTTCAAATCAAGCCAGAATTGGGAAGCGATCAATAGCGATGAATACACGCCGCATATTAATCCGATAAACAGGGCAATGGAGAAGTTACGGATAGCTTCACTGCCGAAGATCATCAACGCGATGACCGTAATGAGAACGGTCAGAACCGTATTAATGGATCTCGTCAGCGTTTGCCTGATACTGACGTTCACAATGTTCTCAAGTTCTTCGACGGTTTTTACTTTACGGCTGAAGCGCAGGTTTTCACGAATACGGTCAAAGGTTACGATCGTATCATTGATCGAATAACCGACGATCGTCAGAACCGCAGCAATGAAGGTGATATCCACTTCGAGCCGGAGCAAGCTGAAAATCGTGATGATGAAGAATGCATCATGTATAAGCGCAACCACGGCTGGTACAGCCATTCGCCATTCAAATCGTATCGATACATACAATATGATTCCGATTGAGGCAATCGCTAACGCAAACATGGCATTTTTCGCAAGCTCTTTTCCTACTGTCGGTGATACGGTGCTGACATTCGGTTCTGCTCCGTGATTTTTCTTGAAATGGTCCTTCAATTCAGCAATCTCTTGCTTATCAAGGACACCGACTGTCCGAACGACAGCATTTTTATTGTCTTGTCCAGCGAGCCTGACATCCTTGATATCATCTTCGTCGATACCGACCTTTTCCATTTCGTCATTGACTTGCTGAGTCGTCAAGACATCTTTGGACGCAATCTCGATTCGGGTGCCGCTCGTGAAATCAATCCCAAGATTCAATCTGAAGACGAGCAGGAAGATGATCCCGATAATGGTGACACCGATTGAAATGCCGTAAAAAACTTTCCGATGTTTCACGAAATCGATTTTATCAAAGCGTGTTGGCAATGACATTAAATCCATTTTCTCGGATAAATCGTGAATATTTTTCTTCTTCACGCCAAACCATCCTGTACGTTTGTCCAGGAACCCGCTATTCACCCACAGGCTCATAAAGAGGCGTGTACCATAAACGGCTGTAATGAAACTCATTAAGATCGAAATGATCAAAGTGGTGGCAAACCCTTTAACCGAGCTTGTACCATAATAGAACAGTACGGCCGCAGCCAGCAGGGTCGTTAAGTTGGCATCCGTGATTGTAGCAAGTGAATTCTTGGTACCTTCTTTATATGCTGCCTTAACCGATCTGCCAAGTTTCAATTCATCCCTGATTCGCTCATAAGTTATGATATTGGCATCGACAGCCATCCCGACTCCGAGAACCAATGCCGCAATACCTGGCAGCGTAAGAACCGCATTCATCCAATCAAACACTAATAGCGTCAAGAAAAGGTAGATGCTTAAGGTGACGACTGCAATGAATCCCGGGAAGCGGTAATACACAAGCATAAAGATGAAAACAAGTGCAATTCCGATGATTCCTGCAAAAATGGTATCATTCAGTGCACCCGCACCGAATTGGGCACCTACTGAAGTGGAGTACTTTTCTTTCAAATCTACAGGCAGGGCACCTGCATCCAGAAGGTCTGCAAGCTCTTTCGCTTCATCCACTGTGAATTGACCGGTAATATACACCTTCTTCGTATTGAAAACTTCACTTACAGCTGGAGCTGAAATCATATTGTCTTGTGAAGCTGTATCCTTAATGGAATCTTTTCCTTCCTCGAAATCCAGCCAGATTGCCAGTACATTGGTCGGACTTTCCATCGAGGAAATTTTTTGAGTGATTTCTTTAAACTTATTCACGTCTTTCAGCGTGACTTCGACAACCGGTTTATTATCTTGGAACGTTTGTTTCGCGCCGCCTTCTTTCAGGTCGGCACCGGTCATCATTTCCTTATCGTTGTAATCACGGAAGGATAATTTAGCTTGTGTCGAAAGGATTTCCCGAGCATTGTTTTGGTCTTTGACACCAGCCAATTGAACGCGGATCCGGTCTTTCCCTTCTATTTGAATGTTTGGTTCGCTAACACCCAACACATTGACACGCCGCTCAAGTGAGCTTACTGTAGCCCGTAAAACTTCCGGGGTGATCTTTTCCCCTGACAGCGGTTTTACTTCATATAACACTTCAAACCCGCCTTGAAGATCAAGACCCAGCTTGATATCCTTTAGGATTCCTTTTGAAGTCGTACCCATCGCTGCGAAAATCAAAAGTGCGATTAGAAAAAACGCAACGATCCTGCTTCTTTTTACCATTATGTAGTAGGCCCCTTTCTATAATACGCCTGTTCCTGAAGTTAATAAAACCGTCATTTATTGTTTAAATGATAACTGCATACCCTATGCTTCTTGAGAAAAAAGACACAGCTTTCCATACTTTTTCCAAAAAAAGCATAACCATATCTATTATGAGACATATACAAACAGCTGTCAATTTAAGTATATCTTTGCGTTATTCTTTCAAAAGCTCCTTCAGTTCCTCTTCGGAAAGCGGCTCGAATAGGTTTGGTGATTTATAAGCTTCGACCATTTGGAAGGTCATGAACTGGTTGCTCGAAAATGTCACGATATCTGCGACAAGTTCATGAAGGTGAATGTTTTCCTGCGGGCGCTTCCATTTATTTTTGGTTAAGGTTCCCCATATGTCTTCCTCTGTTACGGCATTCAATCCGACCATTTGGAATTCCTCACGCTTACTCTTCAAAAATGGACGCACCTTTAGATAATACCTTTGATAGGGATGATTCTTTTTTGCCATCACTTTGCCTCCAGTAAAATGATTCTCAAATGAATGCGCAGTTTCTTAGAAGGGTTTCTTATCATTTGTTAGAACGCAAACAAACACTTTTGTCATGCTTTGTCCAAGTACAAGCATATAGATAATTGTATAGCATAACCGCTTTTTTGAGAAGGCAGGGAGGGAGTTCAATGTCCAAATTTTTAAAAGGGACGCTGATTTTATTAATCGCAAGCCTGATTACAAGGGTTCTTGGTTTCATTAACCGTATTGTCATCGCCCGCTTCATCGGCGAAGAAGGCGTTGGTTTATATATGATGGCTTTACCGACACTCTTTCTCGTCGTGAACATAACCCAGTTGGGCCTGCCAATCGCCATTTCAAAATACGTGGCCGAAGCCAATGCCAGGGGTGATGAACGGAAAATCAAGAAAATCCTTGTCGTCTCTTTGGCATGCACCTTTACTCTATCGATGATTTTCACTCCTGCGATGCTGCTTTTCGCACCGGTTCTATCAGAATACCTATTCACGGACGGACGGACGTTATGGCCGCTCATGGCGATTGCCCCAATCGTCCCGATCATTGCCATTTCATCCGTACTGCGCGGTTATTTCCAAGGCAAGCAAAATATGAAGCCCTTCGCTTTCTCACAAGTTATCGAACAGGTGGCCCGAATCACTTTCATAGCCGTCCTGACCAAGGCCTTTTTGCCATATGGAATCGAATATGCGGCAGCCGGGGCAATGCTTGCATCGATTATCGGTGAGCTCGTCTCTCTCATTTACTTATTGACCAGCTTTAAAATAAAGAAACATTTTAAGTTCAGAAAGGGTTTCTTCAATAATGTCAAATCCGGAAAAGGAACGTTCACCGAATTGATGGGGATTGCCCTTCCTACCACCGGAAGCAGGATGATTGGATCGGTATCGTGGTTTTTCGAACCGATAGTGGTCGCCCAGAGTTTGGCACTTGCCGGAGTCACCGCGGCCGCAGCCACCAGTCAATACGGGGAGTTGACTGGATATGCTCTGCCTTTACTCATGCTTCCTTCCTTCGTTACATCATCATTGGCGACGGCACTTGTCCCGGCAGTGAGCGAAGCCCGTACGACCGGAAACTTTTTACTCGTTGAACACAGGCTTCAACAAGCCCTGAAAATCACCTTCATCACAGGCTGTTTAGCTATCGTCATTCTGTTCATCTTTGCCGAACCTATCTTACAGGTCATGTATGGATCTTCGCATGCTGCCGTTTTCATTAAATTC
The DNA here is from genome assembly GCF_042787955.1 of Peribacillus sp. YIM B13477. Lineage (NCBI taxonomy): Bacteria > Bacillati > Bacillota > Bacilli > Caryophanales > Bacillaceae > Peribacillus > Peribacillus sp. YIM B13477. Next base: position 107,404 of record NZ_JBHZPD010000001.1, on the reverse strand, counting down.
CTGGCGCCTTTTTTCATCCTTTATTACTTTCAATATCCGCTGCAATCCATGCTGCAAGCACTGGACCTTGCAAAGGCTGCAATGTTCAACAGCCTGGCTGGGAACATCCTTAAAATCGGTGTGATCTGGCTTCTTGCTTCAAAGGAAAGTTTCGGGATCATGGGAGCCGCAATCGGGATAGCTGTCGGTACGATGCTCGTTACTTTCCTGCATTTTTCAACCGTGCTGAAGGTCGTCCCTTTCACGCTTCATTTCCGAAGCTATATCTCAGCTCTGGTCCTTGCTTTAATTTCAGGATGGGGCGGTTATTATCTTTATCAATTCCCGCTCTCCTCACAGCCTATTGGCATACGGCTTTTGCTTTCCGTAACCGTCGTTATCCTGCTGTTCACATTTTTCCTGCTCATGACCGGCAGCATAAAAAAGGCCGATCTGATCAGGATTCCTGTAGTGGGCCGCTATTTGTCAAAATTGGCTTGGAAATAAAATGAACCGAAGCATTCAAGGCTTCGGTTCATTTCTTCGTTTCATTTTTATCGATGTAAATTTGGCCATCTATGTACCCGCAAATCGAAATCTCTTTAACCTTAGTTTCTCCATGTTCTTTTAACTGATTCAGAAGCCAAAAATGGTTTTTACCAATTTTATCAAGATTTTTTTCCTGTATCTCCCCATCGACAATCAGCGGGAATGGTACCTGATTTTCCACCCCTTCTTCGTCGCTTTTTTTAATCACTGAGAGCTTTCCTGAAGTTTCAAGGATGGCAAATTGCACTTCGTTTATATCAATAATTCCTTGTTCACGAAGTTGCGTCAATAAGTCATCAAAATTATATCGTTGTTTGCGCATCGCTTTTTCATCTATTTTCCCCTGATTAATGATGATCTGTGGCTTACCGTCCATGAAATTGCGTAATTTGACACTTTTCAATGAGGCAAATGCCAATGTGATTTGGAGGAACGCGAGAACAAACATCGGGATAGTCTGTCGGATAAACGGTTTTTCCAAATCTTCAAAGGATAGCACAGCAATGTCCCCTATCATGATGGATACAACTAAATCAAGAACGCTCAGTTCCCCAACTTCCCGCTTACCCATCATTCGAAAAAGGAACCAGATGACCAGATAGATTACCGTCGTTCGAAAAATAATCCCTAGATAGATATCCAATTCAACAACACTTCCTTCATCCATAGCATGGCTTGGGAACTGAAAAATTACTCCATAATCTTTTCTAATTTTACGGGAAGCTTCTTAAACCTGGTCTAAAGGTTCGATATCGGGAATATGCTTGTACAAACACATAAACAGGCTATACGTATCAGCCTTTTAAAAAGGAGGAATACCCATCGAAACTAAAAAAATGAGTGTCGCCGTAATTTATGGCGTAGGCTCCATCTTTGCCATAGCGATGATTGCTAGTTTAATCGTTTCCATCCTTCTACGTTTTACTTCACTGACGGAATCATCCCTGACATACGTGGTCATGATCGTGTCCTTTTTTTCGCTGTTCATTGGTGGATTCATATCAGGAGGCAAAGGGAAAAAGCAAGGACTATTCTTGGGCGGAAGCACTGGGCTGCTTTATCTGTTGGTCGTGTTCCTTTTTCAATATTTAGGTCACGATGCCCTTTTCACCATCAAGCAATGGATATACTATGGCTGTTTTGTGATTACGGCCATGATGGGTGGCGTTCTTGGGGTCAACATGAGTTCCGACTCACGTTCCGATTAAAAAAAGACAGCAAAAAACCGGGCATATGGCCCGGTTTTCGTTTGTCTTATAGGGATGTTTCTTTATTCGGTGCGCTTTCCGTAATTTCACGGATTGCTGCACGGTCAAAAGTCAGTTTTGTACCGTCTGGTGATTTAATGACGATTTGCTGTTCATCGATTGCATCGATTGTTCCGTGCATGCCGCCGATAGTAGCAACTTTATCACCTTTTTTCAAACTGCTTTGCATGTTTTGCGTAGCCTTTTGGCGTTTTTGCTGCGGACGGATCAATAAGAAATAGAACAATACGAACATTAAAATCAACGGAAGTATTTGTGTTAAAGAACCCATTTAAGTATATTCACTCCTTTCGTTCATTAAAATATTTATGGAATTAGAAGTTTCTCGCATTTGGTTCATTGAAACCATACTGCTCAAAAAACTCTTCCCTAAAGTCTCCAAGACGATCTTCTCGAATAGCTTGTCTGACCTGTTCCATCAAGTTTAACAGAAAATGAAGATTATGGTAAGTCGTAAGGCGAATTCCAAAGGTTTCTTCACATTTAATCAAGTGGCGGATATATGCCCGGCTATAATTCTTGCAAACATGGCAATCGCAATTTTCATCGATTGGACCGAAATCGCGTGCATACTTCGCATTTTTCACAACCAGCCGCCCATTGCTCGTCATTAGCGTACCATTACGCGCGATTCGCGTCGGCAGTACACAGTCAAACATATCAACACCGCGGAGTGCACCATCGATCAATGAGTCCGGTGAACCGACCCCCATAAGATAACGCGGTTTGTCAGATGGCAGCAGCGGAGTTGTAAACTCAAGGACGCGATTCATGATGTCCTTCGGTTCCCCTACGGATAGTCCTCCAATAGCATAACCCGGGAAGTCAAGGGAGACAAGGTCTTTTGCACTTTGTTTGCGAAGATTTTCAAACTCCCCGCCTTGAACGATTCCGAACAGCCCTTGGTCATTTGGACGCTCATGTGCATTCAAACAGCGTTCCGCCCAGCGCGATGTCCGTTCAACCGACTTCTTCATATATTCTTCAGTCGCCGGAAATGGCGGACATTCATCAAAGGCCATCATGATATCGGAGCCAAGCGCATTTTGTATTTCCATCGCTTTTTCCGGAGATAAAAATAATTTATCGCCATTCAGATGGTTCCTGAAATGCACACCCTCTTCTTCAATTTTGCGAAACTCGCTTAAACTGAAGACTTGAAAGCCGCCTGAGTCGGTCAAAATCGCCCGATCCCAGTTCATGAACTTATGCAATCCGCCAGCTTCCTTGATGATTTCATGCCCCGGACGCAGCCATAGGTGGTACGTATTGCTCAGGATGATTCCTGCCCCCATTTGTTTCAAATCTTCCGGGGACATCGTTTTGACAGTAGCCATCGTTCCAACCGGCATAAATGCCGGCGTTTCAAAAGAACCATGCGGCGTATGGACCCGGCCTAGCCGTGCACCTGTCTGTTTACATGTTTTGATTAACTCATATCGTATTGCAGTCAACGCAATAACTCCCTTCAAGAGCTTCTCACTCTTATATTACTTAATTAACATTGCATCTCCAAAACTAAAGAACCTGTATTTTTCTTCCACAGCCGTTTCATAGGCATGAAGGACATGCTCCCTGCCTGCAAGTGCAGAAATAAGCATGATTAAAGTCGATTTAGGCAAATGGAAGTTCGTTATCATCGCATCGATCCCTTTGAACTCATAACCAGGATAAATGAAGATGCTCGTCCAGCCATTCTCTTCCTTGAAAACCCCATCATTGCGGGACGCAATCGTTTCCAATGTCCTTGTGGAAGTAGTGCCGACCGTAATGATTTTCCCGCCTTTTTCCTTCACTTCATTCAGTAATCTGGCAGTGCCTTCCGTCATTTGATAAAATTCCGAATGCATTTCATGGCTGTCAATATCGTCGACGCTTACCGGACGGAATGTACCAAGCCCGACATGCAGCGTGATGAAGGCGATGTGGACACCCATCCCTTTAAGTTTCTCAAGCAAATCCTCCGTAAAATGCAGGCCAGCGGTAGGTGCAGCTGCAGATCCCCTTTCCCGCGCATAAACGGTTTGATAGCGGTCCTGATCATCAAGTTGTTCCTTGATGTATGGAGGTAACGGCATTTCGCCCAGCTTCTCCAGTATTTCATAAAATATGCCATCATATTTAAATTCAAGGATACGGCCGCCATGCTCGAGTACACCTGTACAGACGGCACTCAGCTTACCATCGCCGAAAACGATCGTCGAGCCTTCCTTAATCCGCTTGGCCGGCTTCACAAGCGTTTCCCAGACATCATCATGCTCTTGCTTAAGCAGCAATACTTCGATCTTTGCACCTGTCCCTTCTTTACTGCCGTATAGTCGGGCCGGAAGCACTTTTGTATCATTCAACACCAGGCAATCTCCCGGTTTGATATATTCCGTGATATGGCTGAATACATCATGCTGGAGCTTACCGGTTTCTTTGTCCAGTACCATCAATCTACTTGCTTCCCTATCCTCCAAAGGAACTTGGGCAATCAGTTCCTCCGGTAAATGAAAATCAAACATATCCAATTTCATCTGTTCCACTTCCTTACGTGTCTATCAAGCTGTAATCATTATTTAAAACGGCCGATCAAATAAAAAATCGCGGACAACACAACACTGACGATGATTGATGTAACGATAGGAAAGTAAAAAGTCGTATTCCCCTTTTTCAGAAAAATATCTCCCGGCAGCCTGCCGAGATGGATATATTTCATCGCAAAACCAATCACGAAAATAATCACACCCAGAATCATGACCATCTTTGGTATATTCATCATTCAGGCATCTCCATGCCGAAATGCTCATAAACAAGCTGTGTTGCCATCCGGCCTCTTGGGGTGCGCTGAAGAAAACCGACTTGCAGCAGATATGGTTCATACACATCTTCGATCGTATGTGCCTCTTCGCCAATCGTTGCCGCAATTGTTTCCAAGCCCACGGGCCCGCCACGGAATTTTTCAATGATCCCTTTAAGTAATTTATGGTCAATATGATCGAGTCCTAAACGGTCGACCTGCATTAATTCAAGCGCATAATCGGCAAGCTCCGCCGTTATCGTCCCATCACCGCGTACCTGGGCGAAATCCCTGACCCTCCGTAAAAGCCGATTGGCTATTCTTGGTGTGCCCCTTGACCTTCTTGCAAGCTCTGCCGCTGCTTGATCGTCCATTTCCGTATCCATGATTCTTGCTGTACGGATGATGATATCAGTCAAATGGTTTTCGGTATAATATTCAAGACGGCTCAATACGCCAAAACGGTCCCTGAGCGGTGCAGACAGCGAGCCTGCCCGTGTCGTGGCCCCTACAAGGGTGAACGGCGGCAAGTCGATCCGGATCGAACGGGCTTCCGGCCCCTTACCGACCACAATATCCAGACAGAAGTCCTCCATAGCCGGATATAACACTTCCTCAACGACACGAGGGAGACGGTGAATCTCATCAATGAACAATACATCACCTGGTTCAAGTGCACTCAAAATGGCCGCCAGATCTCCCGGCCGCTCAATGGCGGGACCGGAAGTCGTGCGGATATTCACACCCATTTCGTTGGCGATGATGACGGCAAGCGTCGTCTTGCCAAGACCAGGCGGTCCATATAAAAGTACATGATCGAGCGTTTCTTCACGCATCCTTGCCGCCTCGATGTATACACTCAAATTCGCTTTCACTTTATCCTGTCCGATATATTGCTTTAAGTTTTGCGGCCGCAGGCTTTGTTCAAAGGACAGTTCGTTCAGATCGGCTTCCTGATTGAATATTCTCTCCTCCATTGCGCCACTCCTTATCTTAACATCATTTGCAATGCTTTCTTAATATATTGCTCGGTCGTCATATCTTCAGCCTGCAATTTCTTGGCTACCTTTTGGACTTCCTTTTCAGAATAACCAAGAGCCTTCAATGCAAGAATGGCTTCATCCAATTCCTCATAACCATTTGGACTGATTGCAGCCGTGACGCCTTCGTTAAACAAGCTTGGAAACGCATCCGGTATAATGTTCTCCAGTTTCCCTTTTAAGTCGAGAATCATTTGCCGTGCCGTTTTCTTTCCGACTCCCGGGAATTTCACCAAAAATGATTCATCTTCATTTTCGATCGCCTGTACCACCTGATCAACCTGGCCTGATGCCAATATGGCTAGGGCACCCTTCGGCCCGATTCCGGTTACATTCAATAATTTTGTGAATAATGCCTTTTCTTGACGAGTCTGAAATCCGTATAATGCCACCATATCCTCACGAACATAATGATACAGGAAAACTTGGATTTCTTTCTGGTATTGAGCGGAAAAAATAAAAGGATTCGGCGTCATCACTTGATATCCGATCCCCCCATTTTCCACAACTATGTATTCAGGTCCGATATAATCGACCTTGCCTTTTATATAATCATACAAATTAATTCTCTCCCTGATTTTGCTGTACCTCTCATTTTATCATAAAAAGGGGGTGTTGTTCATTAAAAGTTATTTCATAATCGGCAAAGTCTATTCACGAGGAATTCCGGGTGTCACCTCACTGCTTAAAACAAATTTTATTGAAACAGGCGTGCAAGACTAGCGTCCAAGGGAGACCCGACAGGCGCAAAAACACAAAGGGTGGACCGCCCGCGGAAAGCGAGTGCCCGCAATGGAAATCAACGGTAATGGTAAACACCAAAAAAACTGTAGACAACTCTCCATCATTATCGAGTCAATCTACAGTCTGAAGGGTGGGATATCATCCCACCCTAGTTTACCGAATATGGCTCATATTCTTTAATGAGCTGTTTATATTGGTCTTTATTCATGATTGGAATCCCTTTTTGCAGTTCCTCCTGCTTGTATGCTTCAAGTTTACCAACGTCTATTTGGTAGAATGTATGAATGATCTTGGCGTGCTCAGGCCTGCCGATAAAAATGGATAATGTACCATCTTCCCTCATCCCAAGGTAACCATTCGCTTTTAACAGCGGAGATATGTCATTCTCAATTTTCTTCATGACAATCTGCTCTTCATTTTGATCGACTACTTGCCATCCTTCATATTTTGCCCAAAAGTCCTCCATCGACCAAATTGTTTCTGTCAATTTCTCTTCACTTAACTCGCCATCCAAATACATACGCTGAAGAATGACCTTCCTTTCAATTGGATCATTTTCCTTTTGAACGGTTTCTTCCGCAAAAACGGTTAAGCAAAATGGCAATATGAAAAGTGCCATGAAAAATTGGATTCTAAGTTGATTAAACAATATACTCACCTCTTAAGGCGTTTACTTTTTATGTAGTTTGACCTAAATAAGGATTATTAACCAGAAAAAAATCAAAAAAAGCTGACTCCAAGTCGGGTCAGCCCACAAATTATTTTAAGTGATTTTCGTGGATGTTTAGGTTATCAAACATGTCATTGGCATCCAAAATGATCATTTCCCTCGTATCTCCATCCCGAAGATTGTTATCAAGTGTCATCGTCCTGAAATAGACACCTTCATCGGTGGTTACATATAGGGTACGGCCATTGGTAAGCGGTCCGATCTCCTTCTTGATTCTCTGTTTAACATCATTTGCTTGGCTGTAGTCATCAAGCAGCAAGGCTACCAGCATTTCATCTTGCATGATGATTGTCCTGGCATCGCTAACCGGCTCCACTTTATTGGCGACACCATTTACTCTGTCGGCTAAAGTGCCTTCATAAGAATTATAATAAGATGATTTTGCCTTTAGCGGCTTACTTTCATGTCCATGGTAGTTACGGTCACTCTTACTGTACGCATCATCTTTATTGTATAAACCATGCACCATATTCTCATAATTGATGTTTCGCACCAATGCATCTTTTTCATGGTACCCTGTATCATTCGTGATATTTTCATTTTCCGCTGTATCATTATTAGCACATCCAACCAAACTGACGGCGGCCAATACCGTACAAAGCGGCTGTGCCCATTTTATTTTCTGCACCAATAACCCTCCCATTGCAATAGAATGAGCTATATTCCGCTCATAATTAGCATGGGTGTCGAACGGGAAATGTACTCTGTAAGATACGGCCAAAAACCCGTTTTAATTCCTAATAAGGGAAGAAATCCTTTTCGCCAATTTTTCATTCATCTCCATCCGCTCCGAATAACCTTCCACTGTCATTTTCCAGACCGAATGAAGCTGGGAAGAACTTTTATTAAGACGATTCCATTCACGGAAGATATCGGTAGGGTAAGTTAAAGCATATAAAAAGGCTAGGTCTGACTGATACCTTTGCAATTGCGGCACTTCCCACAGCTCGTTGGCCGCATCTTCCAAATGTGGCGAAATTCGATTTGCGTACTGTAAATAATCAATGCACCTCGGGGCATTTGCCATTAAATCAAAATCGATTAAAGTCAAAATACCGTCCGCTCTCCGCAAGAAATTATGGTGGGCACAATCACCATGAATGATGACTTTCTTTTCCTTATCCCATAAAGACTGATATTTATCAAACCCCTCTAGCGACCATTCCCCCCATCTAATCCATTCCTTGATAATATCTTCGGAAACATATTGGCGAACATAAGAAAAGTTCTTTTTAAAAAGTGATAAGCGTTCTTTCCACTTTTTTGATTGATTGAACACAGGCGCGTTAATGGAGAGATTTTCCGACACATCATGGAAGCTTTCCAGTAACTGAATGCCTTCTAAGCGGTCCTTATCATTGGAAAACCTGAATTTTTTCTTGTTCGGCGGAAAATAGTCCATACTGCCATACCACTTCCCTTTAAATTGAAAGGGCATTAAATTCTGATGAATATAATACGTTTGATGAAATCCCTTTTGTTTTAATAAAGAAGTCAGTTCTCTTTGTCGATCCCATTTTTCAAAACTGTCAAACCCTTTAAGGATCATTGAATGACCTTTTTCAAAAGTTATTAAATAGACACTGCTTTGGATATGGTGGACATTCTTTGGCTTACGATTTAAATAAGAGAGGAGACGAGTGTTAAAAACACTGTCTCCTTGATGATTAGTAGTCATCGCTTTCATCTACATATGTCGGTATCCCAAATGTTTCAGGTGCACGCACGCCCCCGAATTGGCCTGGCTGGCCTCCCATTTGTCCAGGTAACATAGCTTCAGGTTGCCCCCCAAGCTGTCCGCGCATCATGTCCGGCTGACCGCCAAATTGTCCCGGCATCATCCCTGGTTGACCTCCGTTCTGGCCGTCCATCATCCACGGCTGGCCTCCATTTTGGCCGCCCATCATGCCTGGCTGACCTCCGTTTTGACCGCCCATCATCCACGGCTGGCCTCCATTTTGGCTACCCATCATTCCTGGTTGACCTCCGTTTTGACCACCCAACATCATGCCTGGCTGACCTCCGTTTTGACCGCCCATCATCCACGGCTGGCCTCCATTTTGGCTACCCATCATTCCTGGTTGACCTCCGTTTTGACCACCCAACATCATGCCTGGCTGACCTCCGTTTTGGCCGCCCATCATCATGCCTGGTGGCTGACCTCCGTTTTGGCCGCCCATCATCATGCCTGGTGGCTGACCTCCGTTTTGGCCGCCCATCATCATGCCTGGTGGCTGACCTCCGTTTTGGCCACCCATCATCATGCCTGGTGGCTGACCTCCGTTTTGGCCACCCATCATCATGCCTGGCTGGCCTCCGTTTTGGCTGCCCATCATCCCTGGAGGACCTCCTATTTGCATCTCCTTTATGCCTGGCTGGCCTCCGTTTTGACCGCCCATCATCATGTCCGGCTGGCCTCCGTTTTGACCGCCCATCATCATGTCCGGCTGACCTCCGTTTTGGCCGCCCATCATCATGTCCGGCTGACCTCCGTTTTGGCCGCCCATCATCATGCCTGGCTGGCCTCCGTTTTGGCCGCCCATCATCATGCCTGGCTGGCCTCCGTTTTGGCCGCCCATCATCATGTCCGGCTGACCTCCGTTTTGGCCGCCCATCATCATGCCTGGCTGACCTCCGTTTTGGTCGCCCATCATCATGCCTGGTGGCTGGCCTCCGTTTTGGCCGCCCATCATCATGCCTGGCTGACCTCCGTTTTGGCCGCCCATCATCATGCCTGGCTGGCCTCCGTTTTGGCCGCCCATCATCATGCCTGGTGGCTGACCTCCGTTTTGGCCGCCCATCATCATGCCTGGTGGCTGACCTCCGTTTTGGCCGCCCATCATCATGCCTGGCTGGCCTCCGTTTTGGCCGCCCATCATCATGCCTGGCTGGCCTCCGTTTTGGCCGCTCATCATCATGAATCCATCTGATTCTTCTGACTCATCATCAAATTGATATTGCATATCCATTCCCATCTGAGACTCGTTAGGTGACATCCCTGGGTATGGGGCCTGTTGATGTGATTGAACGGATTGATATTGGTGATAATCCGGATGGTTATGTGCATTGGCATCCATCCCTTGGTTCCCTTGATACTGTCCCTTCACTTCCGGACCATAAGTTCCAAGTAGCCCCTTATTACAGCCGCAATCTTTCTCTTCCTCACCGGCAGTCTGTGAAAACTGAGGGAAGTTTTGATTGTAGGAAGGTGATTCGCCTGGTGACTCATAATCTTGTTGCATATATGAACCTGCTTGAGGTTGTTGATTCATCCCTCCATAATAATGGTGCGGAACCGGTGCGGAGGCTTGATATGGATAATATTGCTGGCTTGGTGCATTCATGCTCGCCCCTTGGACAAATCCATGATCCATCATTTCCATGTCAGGAGATTCTCCCCAAATATCAGAGCTCTCTTCCATCATTTGATAACCATGCATTTCCGGAGCCCCCTGATACCCTTGAACGCCTTGGTATGGGGCTTGCATGCCTTGCATGTGCATATGCGCCCACGGTGGCGGTTGAATGCAATAGCCGCTTCCAGGCAAGATTGGCGTTACTGGAATACAATCATCCACCGGCTCATCCTGAGCTGACTGTACAGCTGGCTTTTTCTTCTTCTTTTTAGTGACTGCAGGCTCTTCTTTTTTCTTTGGTAAAGGCGGTGGTGCAGGAGGCTTTTGCACACTCATATTAGTCATGTTGACCATATAATAATTATTGACATCGATCTCCGGAATTACCGGCATAGGCACCGGCATTTCTTTTGGAACGACTTTTTGCTTTTCTTTAATGATAGGCTTTGGCTGAATGATTTGCTGCTCTTTTTTTGGTTTTTGAACGATTGGTTGCTCTTTTACAGGCTGTTGAAATTTCGGTTGCTCTTTAACGGGCTGTTGAAATTTTGGCTGTTCTTTCACCGGTTGTTGAAATTTCGGCTGTTCTTTTACCGGTTGTTGAAATTTTGGCTGCTCTTTTACGGGCTGTTGAAATTTCGGCTGTTCTTTTACAGCCGGCTTTTGCATGATTTGCTGCTCTTTCATTGGTGCTTGCTGAGGCTGATACGGTTGAATTTGGGATTCTTTCATTCCCGGCTGAATATTCACGTTTGGTTTACCCGTTTCTTTTATTACAGCTCCGGATGTCCCTGGAATTTTAATTTTCATTCCGGGCATCATCATGTCCGGGTTGCTCAATTGCGCGTTAACTTTTTTAAGTTCTTCAAAACTGACGCCGTATTTTTTGGCCAGTTTCCAAAGTGTATCGCCTTTTTGGACTATATGAATTTTCACGCTGTTAACCCCTCCTGTGCATATGTCCATATATTCTATGAAGCAGTGGGTGAAATGCTATTATTTTTATCATGAAAACTTATGCGTGAAAAATGACTTTTATGATTGGTTCAATGATTTAGGGACATGGAAGCTACTTTTTTGGAGAAGAAATAAATGATATGACATCTTAAAAAAGGAGATTCCATTGCATTCATCCTAGAGAGGAGGCAATGGTTTTTTAGTTATGTTCTGAAATGCTTCTTTCAAGCTTCTGTCTAAACTTAGGGAAATACGGGTATAAGAAAGTAAATGGCCTAAGGCTTTGTCTTCAGGTACTTATCTTACATTCCTAGGGGGAATAATAATGAAATGGAAAGGTAGACAGGGCAGCTCGAATGTCGAGGACAAAAGAGGGATGACCGGAAAAGGCATGGCAGGAATCGGCGGTGGGGTCGGATTGGTAATTGTCTTGATCGTGACGCTCCTTGGCGGTAATCCAAGTGATTTGCTGGGCAGCTTGAATTCTACTGAACCGAACAATGGCAGCTCTTATGTCGAAACGGATGAAGAGAAGGAGCTTGCGCAGTTCGTATCTGTCGTCCTTGCAGAAACGGAACAGGTCTGGACAAAAGAATTCCGTAAAAATGGACTGGAATATAGGGAACCTACACTTGTCATGTATTCAGGCAGTGTCGAATCGGCATGCGGGATGGCAGCTTCTTCGGTAGGGCCATTTTATTGTCCTGGTGACATGAAACTATATATTGATCTAAGCTTTTATCAAGAGTTGAAGCGAGAATTCCAGGCACCCGGGGATTTCGCCATGGCCTATGTCATTGCCCACGAGGTCGGACATCATGTTCAGACACTTTTAGGGACAACGGAGAAGGAAATGCCCGATCGGTCAAAGGTCAGCGAGACTGAATATAATAGGTATTCTGTCCGTCTTGAATTACAGGCCGATTATTTGGCTGGAGTTTGGGCACATCATGTCCAAGGAGAGAATTTGCTTGAAGAAGGCGATCTTGAGGAAGCCTTGAATGCAGCAAGTGGTGTGGGAGATGACCGTATCCAAAAAAAGGCACAGGGGTACGTGGTTCCAGACAGCTTCACGCACGGTACATCCGAACAAAGAAAACGGTGGTTCAATAAAGGATTTAAATCCGGTGATATGAATGAAGGCAATACTTTTAAAGCGAATAACCTTTAAAAGTTCTACTTGTTTCAAAACATAAAAAAAGGGGGAGTTTAACCCCCTTTCAGACTGAGACAAATTCGAAGAAAAGCGAGTTTGTCTCCTTTTTCATGGTGAAAATTATATTCGATTTCAGAAATCCGCTCCCTTTCCGCCGACTGTCTGCCAAGCCTCCTCGACGCAAGTGCCTCGGCTAGCCAGTTATTCGGCAGGAGAGTCGCAAACCTGTGAGTTTCAGTTAAAACAGTAACAATACACGTGGATTACTGTCTTGTTTTAAAATCATGGCAATAATCCCATGATAAAATTGCATTCGGGATAAGACCATTCAATCCTCATTAGGCTGACCGACTGAACGGGTGTTCCACCCCTCTATTTCTCATGATTCAAAGTCTTTTGCACTGACTCAAACGCGCTCCAGCATTCTGTTTAATGCTAGGATGGCATTATCCGCAATGTTCTTCTCCACTTTTATCGGATTGATGATGATACCTTCTTCAATGGATTCAAGCGCCCATAGCAGGTGAGGCAGATCAATCCGGTTCATTGTAAGACATGGACACATATTCGGATTTAATGAGATGATGTTCTTGTCAGGATTATTGGCGATAAGACGCTTGACAAGGTTCATTTCCGTGCCTATTGCCCAAGAACTATCTGGTTCGGCTTTTTCAATCATGTTTATGATGTACGATGTCGAACCCGCGTAATCTGACAGGGCGACTACCTCACGGCGGCATTCGGGATGAACGATGATATTCATTTCAGGTTGCTCCGCTCTAAGCGTTTCAATATTCGCCGTAGTGAAATTTTCATGGACTGAACAATGTCCTTTCCAAAGAAGTACCTTCAGATCTTCCAGTTCCCCTTCATAGATCAATTCATCCTTATGCGGGTCCCAGACAGCCATTTCATTCAATGGGATTCCAAGGTCAAAGGCGGTATTCCTCCCAAGATGCTGATCGGGAAGAAAAAGGATTCTTTCTTTTTGCGAGAGGGCCCACGAGACCATCCCTTGTGCATTGGAAGACGTCACCGTCGCCCCGCCATTTTTCCCTACAAAAGCTTTGATGGCCGCAGTTGAATTCACATAAGTTAGCGGAAGGATCGTATCGCCAAAAAGATCCTGAAGCTTTGTCCACGCCCGTTCCGTTTGTTCAATATCGGCCATATCCGCCATGGAGCAGCCTGCACGCATATCAGGAAGGATAACCGTCTGCCCTTCTTCCGTCAAAATATCCGCTGTTTCAGCCATGAAATGCACGCCGCAAAACACAATATAATCCGCTTCACGATTTTGCGCGGAAAGCTGGGCCAATTGAAGTGAATCCCCCGTTGAATCCGAAAATTGAATGACTTCCTCCCGTTGATAATGATGACCTGGGATATAAAGACGGTTCCCCAGTCGTTTCTTGATGTCATGGACCCGATTCTCCATCTCTTCCTTTGTCATCGTTTTATACTTTTCAGGCAATGTATTTCCTGCTGTTTTAGCCATCTCCAATATGTTCATTTCAATATCCCCTCCTGCTCTTTGACCTTTGCGCTGATATCAAGTGCCCTGACACTGTGCGTCAAGCTGCCCAACGAAATATAATCTACCCCTGTTTCCCGATATGAGGCTAGATTGTCTAAATGGATTCCTCCAGAAGCTTCAGTAATGATGTGGGCGGGAACCAATTTGATCAGTTTCTTGATTTCTTCGGGGCTCCGGTTATCGAACATGATGATATCCGCACCGGCTTCCACTGCTTCAAGCACCTGCTGTGGTGATTCCGTTTCCACTTCCACTTTAGTGGTATGTCCCAGTTTGGATTTTACCGTTTGAACCGCTTTCGTTATGGACCCAGCGAAAGAAATATGGTTGTCCTTTATCATGACTGCATCATACAGACCATATCGGTGATTGAATGCCCCGCCGGAACGGACCGCATATTTTTCCAGCATCCGCAGGCCCGGTGTGGTTTTTCTCGTATCACAAGCTCTCGTCTTCGTCCCCGCTAATATCATGGCAGCTTTTTGAGCCTGTGTCGCAATTCCGGACATACGCTGCACCAAATTTAAAACGACCCGTTCCCCTTTTAAAAGGGAGGCCATATCGCCGGTCATTTTTGCAAGCTGCTGTCCTTCTTCGAAAACTTCGCCATCTTGAACAAAAAGGAAAACCTCGATTTGCTCATCCAGCAATGCAAATCCCGTCTTGATGACGTCCCCTCCACTGAAGACCCCGCCTTCTTTTGCGATGAATGTCAAAGTACCTTGTTCACCTTGATCAAAAATCGTATCACTCGTTACATCGCATTCCCCTATATCTTCCATTAAAAATTGTTGCAGCATCTGCTTAAGCTTCAATATATTCATATAGTCGTCTCCCTTTCACTCGGTTTTTTACATCCGTGCAAGCAAGGATAACCGAATTTTCAAGCCATTGGGTGTCATCTTCGTTAGGATAGTCACTGCGGAAATGACCGCCCCTGCTTTCGGTTCTGGTCAATGCGGATTCGGCAATCAGCCACGCCACGATGATGGCATTGATTTTCGTTATTTCCTGTATCGGTAATGCCGTCACTTCCATTTGCAGCAATTTTTCGATATTAAATGTCTCAAGATAATCCTTCAGTCGAGTTAAACCCGCTTCATTTCGAACGATTCCCGCTTCGTTCATTAATTTTTCCTGCAATGTCGTGAGTTCAGGTAGAAAGGAAATTTGACTGGAACTCTTGGACTGCTCTTTTTCTTGCGGTATCGACCTTGCCGGCACTTTAGCAAGGAAACGGCCAAGCGTATTTCCAAAAACCAATCCTTCGAGAAGGGAGTTGCTTGCCAATCGGTTTGCACCATGTACACCAGTGCATGCCACTTCACCAACTGCATACAAAGAGGGTACAGAGGTTTGCCCCGATTCATCCACATCAATCCCTCCCATTAGAAAATGGTTTCCAGGTGCAACCGGGATTTTCCCCAATTGAAGGTCCAGCCCGCTTTTTTCGCATAATGAGCTCACTGTCGGAAAACGATTTTTAAAATCCTTGATCATCGAAATATCCAAAAATACCTTTTCACCGCGCTGCAAATAAGTAAAAATCGTCTGTGCAACAATATGCCTTGGTGCTAGATCCTTCAAGCTATGGACATCCTCCATGATCGGCTTTCCCATTTCCGTCACTAATCTCGCACCATCCCCGCGAACCGCTTCTGAAACCAGCCCTTTCACTTTGCCATTCACAAAAAGCAGGGTCGGATGGAATTGTATGAATTCCATGTCACGCACTTTTGCACCGGCCTTGAATGCAAGTGCGATCCCATCACCTGAAACCGTTTGTGAATTTGAAGTGAAATGGTATAGGGAACCACAGCCGCCTGTTGCCAAAACCGTCCGTTCCGCGTGATAGGCAACAAGTTCCCCTGCCTTATCAAGTGTTTTGACGCCTATGCAAGAATCATCTTTCCCGATGATCAACTCCACTGCAGCAACATTCTCCATCACAGTAACCGATGATTTTTTCAAGCAGCCTATAAGATGTTCCATCATGTACTTTCCGGTAGCATCCCCGTGACTATGGAGGATTCTTCGTTCACTGTGGGCCCCCTCCATGCCGAGCAATAAAGTTCCGTCATCATCTCGGTCAAATCGCATACCCGAAGCAATAAGTTCAGCTATAACCGAAGGTGCCTCTTCAACGAGTTTTTCCACTGCCTTCACCTTGTTATATCGCTGACCAGCCGCCAGCGTATCTTTTTTATGAAAGGATACTCGATCACGATCAGATATTGCAGCAGCAATCCCGCCCTGGGCTAAATAAGAATTACCATGACGGATATTTGATTTTGTGATGAGTATCACATGCTTATGTTCACTTGCTTCCAATGCCGTTTTCAAGGCAGCAATCCCACTGCCTATCACGATGATATCCGCTTTTACCATTATTTCATTCCTCCTGTTTATGACAGGTGTCTTGACAACTATATTTACATATTATTAAACTATTATCAAGAGTTTTTTAAGATTAAAGGATGGAAGTGATTTCTTGATTTATTTGGATTACGCCGCTACAACTCCGATTGATGAGGAGGCTCTTGACGTATTCAGCCAAGCATCCCGGAAGTTTTTCGGGAATGCGAGCAGTTTGCATGATATTGGCTCTGAAGCGGCACGTTTATTGGATATGTCACGGCAGCAACTCGCAGAAATGCTGAACATAAAAAAGGAAGGAATCATCTTTACGAGCGGCGGATCAGAAAGCAACATGCTTGCGATAGATACTTTCATCGCTTCGAAACCATCCTGGCAGAACCACTTGATTGTAAGCCGGACTGAACATGCATCTCTTGCCAATTTCGTCGAAAAGCTTGAACAAGATGGCTTCGAGGTTACTTATTTACGGCATTTGAAAGATGGCCGTGTTGATATTGAACATCTGCAGGAATGCATGTCGGAGAGAACATGCTTAGTCATTGTCCAACATGTGAATTCGGAAATCGGGGTCATTCAACCCATTGAGCAAATAAGTGAAATCGTTCGAAAACACCAGGCTTTTTTTCATGTGGATTGCGTCCAATCATTTGCTAAATTACCGCTTGGCAAGATAGCCGCCTCATGTGATGGACTATCCGTTTCCAGTCATAAAGTTTATGGTCCAAAAGGGACTGGGGCCGTCATTTTCCCGGCCATCCATCAGTTGAAGGCTTCGGTACCGAATATCACACATGAATATGGTTTCAGACCAGGAACAGTGGACGTCCCCGCGATAGCTTCCTTCGTGACCGCTGCTAAGAAATTGGGCGACATCATGGATGATGAACGAAAACGGATTTCCGCACTTAGGACGCAATTGATTCAACGGCTGACGGAAAGGAAAATCGATTTTCAAATCATCGAAGCAAAATACGAGCAATTGCCTCACATACTGGCGCTGACCTTCGCTGGATTGCAAGGACAGTACATCATGCTGGAATTAAACCAGAAAGGATTCGCCGTTTCGACGGGAAGCGCCTGCCAAATCGGTAAACAGGATCCTTCAAAAACGATGATGGCCATTGGAAAAAGCGAAGATGAAGCACATCAATTCGTCCGCTTTTCCTTTGGCAAAAACACGACGGCCGACGACATTCACAAGTTGGCGGACTGCATCGAAGGAATTGCTTCCATTCGATAAAACCCTCCAATCTGTGTTAGAATGTTTGTAATTAAAGAGGTGAATGTTTATGGAAAGAAAGAAATTACTTGGGGAAGAAAGACGGACGAAACTCTTACATTTATTGCAAACAAGCACGGAGCCTGTAACGGGCAGCGAGCTTTCGCAAATAACGAATGTAAGCCGGCAGGTTATCGTTGGTGACATAACCCTCCTGAAAGCGCGGAATGAACCTATCATTGCCACAAGCCAAGGCTATCTGTACCTGCAAACGGGGAGCGCGCAGAAGCCGGAAAGGATCATTGCTTGCCAGCACGATCCTTCCCGGACCCAGGAAGAACTATATTTACTAGTGGATATCGGCATCACGGTGAAAGATGTCAAAATCGAGCACCCCGTATACGGCGACCTAACCGCTTCCATCATGGTCAGCAGCCGTAAGGAGGTCCAGCAATTCCTTTCAAGGGTGACGGCAACGAATGCATCGTTTTTATCGGAACTAACGAGCGGCATCCATCTCCATACACTGAGCGCATCATCTGAAGAACTGCTCGACGAAGCGGAGTGCGCTTTGAGGGATGCTGGCATTTTAGTCGATTGAATGAACGAAAAATCCTCAAAAGATAGGGCTTTTGAGGATTTTTTTTATGGACTCTCATGCTCACTCATCATTGGAATTGCTTTCATTTGAGCTTCCATTCCCGGAGTTTTCATCTTCGTTACTTCTCAACTGCCCTATAAGGCTAATGACGGAACCGACCGCCTGTACCCATCCCCCCATCACTTGGATTAATTCTGCATCAGATGGCTTCTCTTCCAAATTAGGATATTGATATTTTTGCTGTTCCTGCTCCTTATCTTGTTCTTCTTGTTCTTGATCCTTATCTTGGTCTTTTTCTAGAATGCTATTTTTAAGTTCGGCAATTCCACCCATCGCTTGCATCGAATTCCCAATCGCCTGCAACAAATTTCCCGTAGCATTGAAGGCCTGTTCCGGTTCATCCGGATTTTCGTATGCCCCCGCCAAAGCGGTTCCTCCTCCCAACGCTTGAATCAGATTGCCTTTGATGATTAATTCCTGTTTCGTTATTTCATCAAAGTCAATGACTAGGCCTAAGATAACAGTCGAATTCCCGATTGCCTGTATTATATTCCCGAATTTATCCAGGGACCAGGTTTCTTCCGCGTCGGCCAATAAGGCATTTCCTGTTGCTTGAAGTTCATTTCCAATCAAATCCAAGTTCTTACGAAATTCTTCGTCCAAGACATGGGAGGGTGTACCCGCTATAGCAGAAATGACAGTTCCTATCGCTTGAATCCAAGAACCGAAAGTTTCTTTGAATTGATTATCCATCTCTGCTGACCACAACCCTCTCTCTGCATTTTTGATAAAAAAGGTGCATCCACTGAATTAGTTTTCAAAATATGTATTGTCAGTTCCACATGTGGCCCACCGAGATTTACTTATTGTATTTGCTTTCAGCACAATCGGTGTTTGTTTTCCATCCAGAATCATAGGCACTTTTTATCATGAAAAACTTCGCCATCTTCCCAAAATCCAATAAACCTGCCTATTGCTATATATTTCATCAAATGACAGCCCACCATTTTAGGAACTTGTACACAAGGGAAATACAAATATTAACGAACACAAAAAATGCCCCGGAAATAATTCCGGGGCACCCTTCTTATTCATCGTACTCAGCTTTTAACATTCATCGTTGCGGTACACCAGTTTGGACTTTAAAGCATGAATAGCTTCCCATGATCGATACCGTACATCCTAAGGCCTCGAGCTCAGAGATCGCTCCTGGAATGAGGACATCGTCAAGGGACATTTCGATGTCGATGATGAAGAAGTAATTGCCCAATCCTGTTTTCATTGGTCTTGATTCAATCTTGGAAAGGTTAAGTTTCCTCCAGGAAAAAGCGGAAAGGACTTGGTGCAGCTGCCCTGAGTGGTCGGCAGGCAGCTGAATCATCAAGGTCGTTTTCTTGTCCCCTTCAACGGTCAAATGCCCTTCATAGTCGACTTCACTGTTGGATACGACGATAAACTTGGTGTGATTATGTTCGTAATCGTGAATATTTTGTTTGGCAATCGTCAAACCGTACTCCTCCGCAGCCATATCATTCGCAATCGCCGCAATATTGATATCGGGATTCTCCATCACCATCTTCGCAGCGGCTGCTGTGGATGTGACATACTCATACGGAATGCCCCTTAGCTCATTATGTAGGAATTTGCGGCATTGAGCGATGGCATGGGAATGCGAATAAACCATGTCAGGTTTGAAACCAGGATATGCATGATCCGGGTGCACCATATAATGCTGTTGGATTGGAATCGTCACTTCGCCTTTCATCGGCAATGTGACTTCATGGACTAAGTAATCCATCGTTATATTTACCGAACCCTCTAAAGCATTCTCGATCGGCACGAGCGCGTGATTCACTTCCCCGTCCCGAACAGCATCAAGGCAGTCCGGAATCGTGTTCATCGGTATTTTTATATCATTAGGAAATAGTCGCGATACAGCTAAATCCGTGAACGTTGCTTTTGGTCCAAGAAATGCAATTTTCGCTGTCATATTATAAACTCCTTTTCACGGAAAATCTATTGTTTATGTTATGCCATTTTCTGATTTTTTACAATAGTTAATCGTTAATTTCCTCTTACAAATGAAAACAGCCTGAAGACAAACCCGATAATAAATGAGTTTGTCTTCAGGCTATTTTATGTTTTTAAACGTTGACCTCGCTTTCCGCGGACGGTCACCTGTTTGAACAGATTTACTATTGCATTTTAATGAAAGCTTCCGGATTATTTCGCGGAGATACTATCGTCCCCAACAGAAATCCATTACGGTCTGCACCGCATGAAACGAATAGGCAAACTTTTTTGTTCAGTATCAGTTGGAAAAGGTTTGGGAACCTTTTGTCTACAAACTGACAGCCTGTACATGTGTAATGTACAGGCTGTTTTCATGCGCCGTTACCAATGATTTCGACTTTTTCGACGAACTCCATTTTACGCAGTTTAGTGAGCAGTTCATTAATATCCATCGTCATCCCACCCGTATTCAGGGATAGGGTGACATTTGCACGTCCCTGTAAAGGAATCGTTTGGTGGATGGTCATGATGTTGCAACCGGATGAGGCGACGAGCCGTAAAAGCTCCGATAGAGTACCAGAACGATCTTCAAGATAGAAGAACAGTGTAATCAGCTTTTCCTTAACAACTGTATGAAACGGAAAAACCGTGTCACGGTATTTGTAAAAAGCACTCCTGCTTAGGTCCACTCGCTGTACCGCTTCCCAAACTGATTCCGCTTTTCCCCGTTCAATCATTTCTTTTGCATCCAGCGTTTTTTTCATCGCTTCGGGAAGGACATCCTCTCGAACGAGGAAAAATTTCTGATCGGACTTATTCAAACTCCGCACGCCTCCTTTTGCCTGCCATCATGGTCTCCAATCAATCAACAAATTCAAATTCATATTCAAGGATACGGACGATATCGCCATTTGTCGCACCTTTTTGGCGAAGGCCTTCGTCGACTCCGAATGAACGAAGCTGTCTGGCGAAACGACGTATGGACTCTTCACGGGTGAAGTCAGTCATTTTGAATAGACGCTCGATCTTGAATCCTGATACGGCAAAGCTGCCATCGGGTTCGCGTTCAATGTTAAATTCATCCGACTGTGATGTATGTTTATATAGAACCCGGTGGATTCCAGTATTCTCTTCTTCATGTTCAAGAGGGAACTCAGGGGTCTCTTCGATTTTATCAGCGATTGCATAAAGAAGCTCACGGATCCCTTCACGCGTCACGGCAGAAATCGGGAAGACAGGATAGTCTTCTTCCAGCTTTTCTTTGAAAGCAGCTAAGTTATCTTCTGAGTCCGGCATATCCATTTTACTTGCTACAATGATTTGCGGACGTTCAGTCAAGCGCAGGTTATACTCTTCCAATTCTTTATTGATTGTTTGGTAGTCTTCATATGGATCCCGGCCTTCAAGACCCGACATATCGATTACATGAACGATTACCCTCGTTCTTTCAATATGGCGCAGGAATTGATGTCCAAGTCCCACTCCTTCTGAAGCGCCTTCGATCAGACCAGGTAAATCGGCCATGACGAAGCTGCGGTGATCTTCCGTTTCCACCATTCCGAGGTTCGGTACGATCGTTGTAAAATGATATTCGGCAATTTTAGGCCTTGCTGCGGATACGACAGAAAGCAAAGTGGATTTCCCTACACTTGGGAAACCAACCAAACCGACATCAGCCAACAGTTTCAATTCCATGACGATATCGCGTTCTTGGCCGGGTTCGCCATTCTCCGCGATTTCAGGTGCAGGATTGGCAGGCGTGGCAAAACGGGAATTTCCCCGGCCTCCGCGGCCACCTTTGGCGATAACGGCGCGTTGTCCATGCTCAACTAAATCAGCAATGACTTCCTTCGTTTTATCATCGATGACAACGGTGCCAGGTGGAACCTTGATGACCATATCTTTTGCAGCCGCACCATGCATGTTTTTGGACATGCCATGTTCTCCGCGAGGTGCCTTAAAGTGACGTTGGTAACGGAAATCCATTAATGTACGCAAGCCCTCTTCCACTTCAAATACGACATTGGCCCCATTACCGCCATCTCCGCCAGCTGGTCCGCCTTTAGGTATGAATTTCTCACGACGATAAGCAACTATCCCGTTACCACCGTCTCCGCCTTTTACATAGACTTTCGTTTGATCGACAAACATGCTATCACTTCCTTGTTTTCTGCAAGTCAATTCTTGCTGTATACTTCTCTAAAAGTTAATATCCATCTTAAAAAATATTTCATCCTCATTACATTCAAGAATTTCAATTGATTGCTCGGCCGTTAATGAAGTTTCCAAAAACTCGATCACTGGGGATTGATCAATGAACCTGCCTTGCATATGAAATGTACAGTGCATATCGCTCACTTCTTCTTTACACATAGAAACAGCCAGTATATTTTCAAAAAACGGATCCAGGCTTTTATCCAGAATCTTGAAGAAATCGTTTGTCCAGCGATACATCAGCCCATCCATCTCGGTTGAGCCTTCAAAAACATCAATGATTTCATATTCACAATA
Organism: Peribacillus sp. YIM B13477; assembly: GCF_042787955.1. Taxonomy (NCBI): domain Bacteria; kingdom Bacillati; phylum Bacillota; class Bacilli; order Caryophanales; family Bacillaceae; genus Peribacillus; species Peribacillus sp. YIM B13477. The sequence continues at coordinate 84,583 of NZ_JBHZPD010000001.1, read as the reverse complement.
AAATGATCCATTATTCCAATTCGACGTCAACAGCATCTCGGTGAACTTGGGCAAATTCAAACTGGAAAGTCGTGCTTCATTCTGGGTTTCAACAATGATTTCATCAATGATGCCCTTGACACGATCAATTCTGTTCAACTCCAGATTCCCTTTGATGATTTGAATTTTATTCAGCCAGTCATGCCTGGTTTGACGCAGAGTTTCAATAGTCGTCCAATTTTTATCCATTATTAACACCTTCAATTATGATAAAGAAACTTTTTTCAGCTCTATCATGTTGAATACTTCCATTTGTACAGTATATCAAAAAAACAACAAACAGGAAATGAAGCTCGATTCACATGCCTTCACATGAAAGCCCCCGTCCAAAAAATACAGCCGCACACCCTGAGTTCTTTGGACGATGGTAGAGCCATTTGAACTAAAAAAGAGAATGGGCCTTATTTATGCACCAATTGGAGATATTATAGTTGAATTGGAGTGTCTATTTGGTTTAACCAAATCGGATGGATGAATAATCTTGGATTTCCCCCCTGAAAGTTTAAGAAAGCCCGCCTATTGGCGAGCCTTTTGTAAGTCAGAGGTTGTTTCCTTATACTAATGACTAAAGTCTCCTGCAAAATGCTGGTTCGTTCCTATAGTATAAATAAAGGGCCGGACCCCTTCATCACTATATAGCATACCATTATTAATAATGACGCGGTATATAGTGTCTTGTAGAAGGAATCAGACCCTTTTGAGTCAGCCTCTGTTCAAAGATGCCAATTATGCTTCTTGTGCAACTGGATATACGCTTACTTTTTTACGGTCACGTCCGAAACGTTCGAATTTAACAACACCGTCTACTTTAGCGTATAGAGTATCGTCTCCACCACGGCCTACGTTCTCACCAGGATAGATTTTTGTTCCGCGTTGACGGTAAAGGATAGAACCACCAGATACGAATTGACCATCTGCACGTTTAGCGCCAAGACGCTTGGAGATTGAGTCACGTCCGTTCTTTGTAGAACCTACTCCTTTTTTCGAAGCGAAGAACTGAAGATCTAATCTTAACATTTGTTCCACCTCCTATTGGTTGAGGATAATTTTCATGTATTTACCATAATCACGTTCGATGGTTTGCAGCGATATGAGCATTCCGTTCAAAAGCAGCTGAACCTTCTCTTCCGATTCCGGCGAAAGATTCCCCGGAATAGCGCAGCGAAGATAGCCGCCTTCTCGCCCTTGCTCAATCTCAGGCTCTACGTCCGTTAAGGACATGATGGCATTGACTGCCCCGAAGGAAACAGCCGATACACCTGCACAAACGATATCAGAACCTTTTTTAGCAAAATCAGCATGTCCGCTTAAGGTGAACGAAGCAATCCGTTCCTGCGGAGCATCAAATACAACTTTGATCATCTAGAATCAGCCCTTACGCGTTGATTGCTTCGATAACAACTTTAGTGTATGGTTGACGATGACCTTGTTTTTTACGATTGTTTTTCTTCGCTTTGTATTTGAAAACAGTGATTTTCTTTTGCTTACCTTGTTTTTCGACAGTACCTGTTACAGTAGCGCCTTCAACTAGTGGAGCACCGACTTTCACGTCTTCGCCACCTACGAATAAAACTTTGTCAAATGTAACAGTTTCGCCTGCTTCTGCGTTTAATTTTTCAATGTAAACCGCTTCGCCAGCTGCTACTTTAATTTGTTTACCGCCAGTTTCGATAATTGCGTACATACTTGCACCTCCTTAAATGTCTCAGACTCGCCAATCACAGGCGTTTTACCAAAAAGGCAAAAGCTTAAAACCTGATGTTGAGCGGTTGTAGCACGGGTGCTACAAACATAACATTAAAATCCTACCATGAAACAGGAAAGGCTGTCAATATATTTATAACAATTCCCGCTCTTCACTCGAAAGCCCGCCCGATTTCCTGAATGCTTCCGAACCGCTTGATGGAATAGGCATTCGTCAAACCTGGGATAAAAGACAGGAATATCTTTTTAGCGATCAATTCCTCCAATGCCGGCCGATATGATTCCTTTTCACCAAGGAGCACGTCCGCCACCGCTTTACTGACCTCCACCCATACCGCTTCATCATCCGTCTTCCTGTGTTCCAGCAGTTCACGTTCCAACCGGAAGGCCACCGTTTCCGGGCTCTCGATTTTACCGCTTCCACTGCACACAGGGCAAGGCACCGTCGTCATTTCACTTAAAGACGGGGAGGTTCGCTTTCTCGTCATTTGTAAAATGCCCAGTTCCGTAAAACCGATGACCTGGATTCGCTTCTCATCTCTCACCGCTTCCTTTTTGACGATTTCGATGATTTCCTGCTTATGCCGGGACTGGTCCATATTGATGAAATCTATCAGGATGATTCCGCTGATATTCCTCAATCTCAGTTGACGGGCGACCTCTTTCGCCGCAGCCTGATTGACCGCAAACAATGTTGCTTCCTTCGCCACCTTGCCGGTGAACTTACCTGAATTGACATCGATTACGGTGAAAGCTTCCGTTTCTTCAAAAATTAAATATCCGCCATTATCAAGCCAAACGATTTTCTTGGCCATTTTCTCAACTTGCGCTTCCACATTCCATTCGGAAAAAATATTCTTGGTACCCGCTACATGGGATATTTCCCACTCCTTACGGTTTTCCTGTATCCACTTTTTCAACTCGCGATAGGCCTCGAAGTCATCGATGGCAAGTTCCCCGTTCGCCGTTCCCGACATTTCGGAAATGATCATATCAAGGTATGCGTCCCTTTCATAGAGAAGGGACGGGGCCTTTAGGGACGCAGCCTTGACTTCAAGCCCTTTATGGAGCTCCCGCAATCCAGTTAACCTGTCAAGGAAGACCGATTCACTTTCGTTCTCCATCGAGGTGCGGACAATCAGTCCCTCATCAGGATTTTTATGCTGCATGGCCGTTTCCCGCCATTGCTTCTGAAGATCGTCGTTTTTGAATTTCTTTGAAACACCAACATAATCTATTCCATGTATGTAAACGAGGGACTCCGTTGAAAACTCGATCAGCCCCGTCAATTTAGCTCCTTTTGTTCCCGTTTCATCCCGGGTCACCTGAACTAGCAGCTTTTCTCCCTGACGGATAAATTGACCGATGGGTGCTTTCCCATCACTTTTTTTTGTAAGCTGGAAGGAGGGAATCTCGTCACGGTGTAAAAAACCATTCTTCTCTGCACCATAATCAATGAAGGCGGCATCCATTCCCGGCAGCACCTTTGTCACCTTCCCAAGATAAATATTACCGACCGTACTGCGCTTTTGAGGCGGCATGATTTCAAGTTTACGTAAAACACCATTCTCAAGGACGGCCACTCTTTTTTCGCGTGAAGCTAGGTTCGCGATCATTTTTTTCATCAAAAAAAATCCTCTCCTCAATTTGAAGAAAGGATAACATATTTAATAAGAATATAATAGGTCGCCGATTTTCCCGTTCGTCATTTTCTCCGAAAAATAGGCGTGAAGGATTTCCGTTTCATCCAACGAGCCGCTCTCTTTCCCGTTTTTCATGATGATGACGGGGTGTTTACAGCCGCGTTGAAACAGTTCCAGCACTTTATAAATCGGTTCTTGTGAATCCACCGATATCGGCTTCAGTTTCGCCAAATCATTCGTATGCCCGTAATGGCGCTGCAAAAGAAAGCGGATGAACGCGTAATACCTCTGCCGCCATTCCATGACGAGTGAGAGACTTATGAAAAAGATGATGAGCCAGATGTTCAAATTGAGCGGATCCAATATGATCCAAGTCAAAAAAGCCAGGACAGCGAATACTGCAGAAAAGTGAAGGGTATGTTTCTGCGCTTCCAAAAAGGTGCAGTATAGGGAAATGCCGATGAATAGCAAGCGTCCCCCGTCCAAGGGCCAAATTGGCAGCAGATTAAAAATCAGCAGCATGAGATTCATATACAAAAAGGGCTGATACAGCTCATATGGGATAATAGAAAAGAAATAGAGCAAAAAAGCTGCACCAATGAGCCAAACATGTTGAAGCGGACCGGCAAGCACCACCGCCAAATCCTCCTTCAAACTCTTGTTTCCATACTCCTCAGTCTCGACAGCCCCGCCAAAAGGAAGCAGCTGGATTGACTTTATCCGCCATTTGAAGTGCTGGGCACAGACAGCATGCCCCATTTCATGAATGAAGACGATGAGCAGCAGCATCATCATTTCAACGAAATGGGCTGTGAGGATGGCGATGCCAATGACAAACCACAGTGTCGGGTGCACCCTGATTTTAAACAGTAACTTCGCATATTCACTCAAAGGAAATCACCTTTTTAGGATCGACGAAAGCATCATTTTCTTTTATCGCTAAATAAAATCTGCCCTTCGATCCATCTTCACTTAGTGTAACCTGTCCGACTTCATTGCCCTTTTTAACGAACTCATACAATTTCACATCAATTTCTTTCAGCTGCCCATACCAAGATTCAGTTTTATTGGCATGCTGAATGACTACCGTCTTTCCGATCCCCTCCTTTTCACCGGCAAAAATGACGACCCCTTCATTAACGGCCTCGACCTTTGAGCCTTTGCTCGTTTCCAATATGATTCCCTCACCGTTCGTCTCGAAGTTTTGGGTAATCTTCGCAGAAGCTGGCATTGCATATTCTTCATTCGAATCAACAGTTTCCGTATCGGCATCATTCGGTAAAAAAGCGATTGGTTTACCAAATGCACTTTCATACCAGTTGGAAATTGAAGCGAACTGAAATTCCTTGTTCATGTTCTCCATGACAAAACTCCTGGCAGGGTCAAGCCGCACTGAAGGGTGTTTGAACATCACCGCTACTATCAGGAACAGGCATACACTGGCAAGGATTTTAAAGAAAAAATATTCTTTCTTGAAGAGCGGATGATCTTTCTCGGAATACCCGTTATATGAATCAATCCCATATGGTTCCTCATTGTTGATTTCCGTCCAACTGCTGCTTCCTGCCGGCTTATCATTAAACTTGCGTCTCTTGGCAATACGATTTCGGATATCTTTCCTGCGATCATCCATTCCAGATTCCCCTCCCTGCTCATGTCAAAGCGCTATATTACAACGTATGAGCAACTTGTCCAGACTATGACGGAGAAAAGATATTCTTTCTGCACATCCTGAAAAATTTTTCCCAATGAAAAATCATCAGGAAACTAATGAATTTCCAAGGTGATTTCTGTATCGATTCAGAAAATCTAATAATTGAGATTGATATTGTTCCCTGAAATTTGTTATAATAAAGTGGTTTTAACATTATTGAGGGGGAACATTTTTTTATGTCAATCGAAATAGGCAGCAAAGTACAAGGTAAAGTAACAGGTATCACTAATTTTGGAGCATTCGTAGAATTACCAGGAGGCTCAACAGGTCTTGTGCATATCAGTGAGGTAGCAGATAGCTATGTAAAAGACGTAAATGACCATCTTAAAGTAGGCGACCAAATTGAAGTAAAAGTGATTAGTGAGAAAGACGGAAAAACTGCCTTGTCCATCAAAAAGGCTATAGATAGACCCGAAGGGCAAACCTCTTCTTATACCAAACGCCCACCACGCCAAGGGGATAGCCGTTCTAAAGATTTTCGTCCAAAAGGTAATTTCCAACCAAAGGAAAATTTCGAAGATAAAATGGTGCGCTTTTTAAAGACTAGCGAAGAAAATTTATCGACTCTTAAACGCAGCACTGAATCAAAACGCGGCGGCAGAGGCGGAAGACGCGGATAACCCGCTGCATTTTAGCATATAGAACAGGCAAGCCGGGATACGGCTTGCCTTTTTTATTTTCATGAAGTTCCGTGCAAAAAAAAGCGAGGGCATCAAATGCTCCCCGCTTCTTGACAAAAAGAATATAGATTTACCGCACGCTAAAGAATTTTTTCAACTTGGACATGAAGCCCTTTGGTTCGCTGCCAATTGGAGTCAAGGGCACAGATTCACCAAGGATCCTTCTGGCAATGTTCCGATAGGCAAGCGAGACTCTATTGTCCGGATTGTAGGCAATGGGTTCCTTTTTATTCGCTGCCACGATGACCTGGTCATCATCAGGAATGACGCCGATCAAATCAATCTTAAGAAAATCGGCAACTCCATCGATATCCATTTCTTCATCCTCATGAAGCAAATGGCCGCGAATCCGGTTGATGATCAATTGAGGCGGTTCAATATGCTCTTCTTTTTCAAGCAGGCCAATAATACGGTCAGCATCCCTTACAGCCGGTCTCTCTGCCGTCGTTACGATAATCGCCTTGTCTGCCCCAGCTATGGCATTCCTGAACCCCTGTTCGATGCCTGCAGGGCAATCAATGATGACATAATCATAGTCAGGCTTCATATCGCTTATGAGTTTCCTCATCTGCTCTTCATTCACCACTGTTTTATCACTATTTTGCGGAGCTGGAAGCAAATAAAGCAAATCCTCGAAATGTTTATCCTTAATGAGCGCCTGGTGTATCTTGCAGCGCCCTTCGACCACATCGACCAAATCATAGATGATGCGATTCTCCAATCCCATGATCACATCCAAATTCCGAAGACCAATATCCGTATCAATCAAGCAAACCTTCTTGCCTAGAAGAGCTAAAGATGTTCCTAAATTGGCGGAGGTGGTCGTTTTCCCGACACCACCCTTACCGGATGTTATAACTATTGCCTCTCCCACGATTAGAGACCCCCTTCTAATCTATTTAAATTAGGTCTATATTTCTTTAAAACTTGCAGTTTTTCTATAATGATATTTTCTTCTTCATCCATGAAGGCACATTCCAGGTCATGTCCCCATTTTGAATATTGATCAGGAGATAAGTTCACTTGTCCGGCAATGCGCAGCTGGGCAGGCTTCATGACAGAGGCAGCTATGATGGCCTCATTATTCCCTTTATATCCGGCATGGGCTATTCCCTTTAGCTGTCCCATGATATATATGTTGCCACCCGCACGAACCGTTCCGTCGGGATTGACATCCCCAATTAACAGTAAGTCACCGGGAACTTCAAAAACCTGTCCCGACCTTATCACCTTTGTCACGGTCGTCACTTGGTTTTCTTCTTTCCATCGTTTCGCTTCATCCTTCGTCAGGACATTCGAAATCATCTCAACCACGAAAAGCTTCTTCTTTTTATGGATGACCTCTTTAATCTTTTCTTCTTGTTGTTCATCAAGATAGCGGTTCCCTGTATGTACTTTTACGGAAATGGACGGGTCATTTTCTTGAAACTGATAGTTTGCCGAAAGCTTCACTTCTAACTCTTTCAATAATTCGGAAAATGAGCAAGAATCATCGAGATGAAGCATAAACCCGTCTTTTGTTCCCTTAATCATGACATTTTGCTGAATTCTTTTATTCATGACGTTTGTTTCACCTCAATGAAATATAATTCGACATAGGAAAACAAATTTCCTTTTTCTACGTACACGGAAAAGAGAAAATACATTTCCCACCTGCTTCTTAAAGACACAGGAACGTTATTCCGTTTCTCCTTGCAAATCAAGCATTTCAATCATTCTTTTTAAAGGATAGCAGCTGATGATAATGAATGCGAGATTCAATAATAATGTCGGAATCAATCTCCGTTCCGCAAATTCACCAAATCCCATATCTGCAAATGATAGGATGATATTCATCTGAAAGATGACAACCTCTAAAACTGCCGTGAATAAAAGCGCAGTAAGGCAGGCAACCAAAATATTATTTTGCAGGATTTTCATACTTTTCGATATCAGATAGGCAAGAAAAGGCAGCAGGAACATGTAAATTCCAAGGATTTCCGTATATACGACATCATAAGTCAACCCAAGAATCGCCCCATAAAGCATACCCATTTTCCTGGACCCATACATGGTCAGGAAAAAAACGAATATCATCATGAAATGGGGCACGAGGATTTTATCGGCCCCGAATGCATCTCCAGCGAACATCTGGGCGAAGATGCTTTCAAAAACAAAAAAAACCAAGGCTATGAAAGAAAGGATGAAATATCTCACTCAGCTTCATCCTCCCCTTCACTTTCTTTCGGTACACCGTCCACTTCACGCTGAACGACCATGACATTATTAATATCATAAAAATCCGTCGAAGGTTCGATATATGCAGTCTGGTTCAATCCATATTGATCTACTTTGACATCGACAACTTTCCCGATCAGCAGACCTTTCGGAAAGATTCCTCCATAACCGGATGTGATGACCAATGAATTCTTCTTGATCTTTTTATCGTAAGGAATCCGTTTCATCAGCAAAAGGTTCTTCTTATCATCGAACCCTTCAATCAAGCCATATGCTTTATCATCACCCTGAACGATGGCTGAGACACGGTTGGCTTTATCGATCGAACTTAAAAGTTGAACCGAGGCCGTGAAATCCGTCGCCGATTTCACCTTACCGACTAACCCATTGGAAGTGATGACAGCCATGTTTTTTTCTACCCCATTACGCTTCCCTTTATTGATCGTCAGCATTTCATGCCAGCGGTCGGGATTACGGCCGATGACCGTCGCCTGTGTGGGCGAATACTTCCGCAGGTCATCTTCTTTTTTGAGGTTGTCGCGAAGTTCTTCATTTTCTTCCTTTAAATCTTGGACTTGGGTTTTCAATAATACATATTCATCCAAGCGGGCTTTCAATTTTTTGTTTTCATCGTATGTATGTTGAAGGTCTTTTAAGCCCCCTACAAAACCTGTTATACCCGATACTGGCTTATTAAACACATTTCCGACCCAGCCTGTCGTATCTTTCAGGAATTGCTCCGGCCAGGTCAACTCTTCTCTCTCCCTTAATGAAAAACCGATCAATGCCACGAGAACGATAATACTAACGAGCAAGAGAAGGAGCTTTTTATTAAAAAACTGTGGCATGGTGATTACACCTCTATCTAAAATTTACTCTATGGTTTTTAAAATTACACTATGGATTCAATGAAACAGCAAAACATAAGAAAACCGGCTCAAAATTGCACCTTTTGTTGAGCCGGCCCTATTTGAGAAGTGATGCTTATCGCGAATCTCTTGATTTAGTCTTGAATAAATGAATGTGGTCCAGCGCTTTTCCCGTTCCGATCGCAACACAATCCAGCGGATTTTCAGCGATGATCACCGGCATTTGCGTTTCTTCACTGATGACTTTATCCAAATTGCGCAGCAAAGCACCCCCGCCTGTCAGTACAATGCCTCTGTCCATGATGTCAGCGGCTAATTCAGGTGGTGTTTTCTCTAAAGTGTTTTTCACGGAATCCACAATTGCAGAAACGGTGTCGCTTAATGCTTTGGATATTTCCTCAGCTGTAATTTCGATCGTTTTTGGTAATCCAGTCAATAGGTCACGGCCGCGAATTTCCATGTTTTCGACGCCTTCCGTGTCTCCAGCAGAACCAATTTCCATTTTGATCGCTTCAGCAGTACGCTCACCGATCATCAAATTGTAGTTCTTACGGATGTAGACGATTATGGCATCATCCATTTCGTCACCGGCAATACGGATCGATTGGCTTGTAACGATTCCGCCAAGGGAAATGATGGCCACTTCCGTCGTCCCTCCGCCGATATCGACGACCATGCTGCCTGTAGGCTCCCAAACGGGAAGGTCCGCCCCGATCGCTGCTGCAAAAGGTTCTTCGATAGGATATGCGTCACGGGCTCCAGCTTGTCTTGCTGCATCGATGACTGCACGCTGCTCAACTGCCGTAATACCAGAAGGCACACAAATCATGACATATGGCTTGTTGCCGAATACGCCCTTCTTTTGAGCTTCCTTCATATAGTACTTCATCATGGTAGCCGTCGTTTCATAATCGGCAATTACTCCATCCTTCATCGGGCGCAGGGCAACCACGTTACCAGGCGTACGACCGATCATGTTTTTGGCATCGTTTCCGACTGCAACGATTTGCTTTGTATCTGTTTGCACCGCTACAACCGATGGTTCACGTACTGCGATGCCTTTTCCCTTCACATAGACAAGCGTATTCGCCGTTCCTAAATCAATCCCTATATCTCTTGCTCCAATTCCAAACATTATGGTATCTCCCTTTCGTAAACAAAAATGCCTTTTTATAAGTTCAAATAATAATTTGTCGTTTTTTGACAATAAGAGTTTTGAAAAAGTTTCCTCTTTTAAAAATCATAAACAATATTATATCGTATCGTCAAAAAATTTGATAGTGTCATAAATAACCTTTTTCCTTCAAGCTAACATATTTATGTTCCCCGATGATGATATGGTCCAATACTTCAATCCCGATTATTTTACCACATTCGACTAACCTTTTCGTCACTTCAATATCTTCTCTGCTGGGAGAGGGGTCTCCGGAGGGGTGGTTATGAAGACAAATGATAGAGGCAGCTGACCTTTTGAAAGCCTCTTTAAAGACCTCGCGCGGATGCACGATCGAGGCATTGAGGCTCCCGATGAATACCGTAGTTTTTTGTAGCACTTGATTTTTGGTATTTAAATAGAGACAGACGAAATGTTCCTGTGATAAAAACCGCATTTCCTCCATGCAATAATTAGCTCCATCTTCAGGAGATCGAATCACATAACGGTCTTGGTCATTCAAATTGTTAATTCTCCTGCCAAGTTCGACAGAGGCCAGGATTTGTATCGCTTTTGCTTCACCAATCCCTTTAATCACGGTCAGTTCTTCCACTGAGGCTTCTTTTAGCAGGCGCAGGCCCTTGAAGGAATTGATGAGCCTGCCGGATAGTTGCAGGACTGATTCTTCCCTTGATCCTGTCCTCAATAGCAAAGCAAGCAATTCCTGATTGGAAAGACTTTGCGGCCCGTCCTGGAGAAACCTTTCGCGCGGCCTCTCTTCTTTTGGGTAATCCCGTATTAACATTTTTTCGCTCAAAAGATCAACCCTTCCTTAGAAAAGGGAAGATGCCAGGGGAAATCAGATTATCCTAACTCTTCCTGCATCGCTTTAAGTTCCCGGGCCAGTCTTGAGACCGGAAGCCCGACGACTGAGAAATAGTCCCCTTTGATTTGTTTGACAAGAAGAGATCCGTATCCTTGAATCCCATAGCCGCCAGCTTTATCAAAAGGTTCCCCGCTATCCAGATATCGTTCGATTTCAGCTTCTGGCAGCTCCCAAAATGTCACTTCCGTTTTTTCTGCGAATACTCTGCGATGCTTTCCGAACAGGATGGCGACACCTGTGTATACTTCATGTGTCCGTCCTGATAACATTTCCAGCATTCTTTTTCCATCCGCCCTGCTTACTGGCTTACCCAAAATCTTACCATCAAGGACAACAACGGTATCCGAGCCGATTACCCAGCTTTCCTGAAATTTTGCTGCGATGGCTTCCGCTTTACGGGATGCCAGTTCTTTCACCGCTGCATCAGGACACATGTTTTCATCAATACTTTCATCAACATTGGAATTCATGCTTTCAAAGGGGATTTGAAGAAATTGAAGAAGTTCTTTACGACGTGGTGATGAGGAAGCTAAAATCAATGGCTGCATAATATAAAAGTCACCTTTCTTTACATAGGGAGATACATATCTATCCTATCAAATAATGGTGCAATCCACAATTATTGTTTACTAGGAATCGACAAATCCCTGTAAGTATTTCCCGGAAAATAAAAAAGGTGTCACAGATGGTTTCATATTGGGAGGCTTGTCTCATTAGGCAGCCCCCCTTTTTTCTTTACTTTTGGTAATTCAATAAAAAATTCAGAAGACTTTCTTGAGCCTGGAATAGCTTTTCTTCATTTTTGGAAGTCTCATATTCATCAATCGACTTTGCCGCAGCAGTCAGGTCATCGTTCATCTTTGAAAACGCCGGCGATAATTTCCCCGCCTTCAGTTCATCCATGTTTTTTTTCAGGGTTTCCCTGTTTACCGTCCCTGCCTTTCCGCGAAGCTTTGTTGCGGATGTTTCTGCCAACGAAGCATATACTGCCTTCATCTTGTCGAGGGTTTTTTCATCTTCTTGGCTTGTCCCGGCCGCTTCAAAATTGATTTCCTTCCAATATACATCCACATCATATGACTTTAAGAACAAGGCCAGTTCTTTACTTGCAGCTAGACTCTCTGCCGATCCCAGAAATAGATAATAGCTTTCTTCCAATTTGAAGATTTCAGCAGGAACCTGCTTTTCAATGATTTTCTTTTGAATTTGCCTTGCCGCATCCTCGCTGCTGAATACTCCACCCTGTACAAGGAATGTCTTCAGCTGGTTTCCCGGTTCAGTCACTGCCGCTTTTTTATCTTCAACTGTGGCTTCAGTTGGAATCGGGGTCTCGACCGAAGATACTTCGGCTTTTTCCTTTGTAATCGTTTTAACGGCGATCAAGCCAAGAATCGACCCAAAAAACACAGCACAAATGACTGCAATCATGAATGTCTTGATCGGTCTTTTATCCGAGCTTTTCAGTGACCCGGTACCAAAACCGATGAGCTTCGGCATTTTCTTCTTTGGCGGTGTGGGTACCAATACGATCTTGCTTTCATTTGAATCCTCAGGGAGTATCCATTCGAAACTCTCATCAGTTTGTTCCTGCTCCTTACTCGCCGCCTCTTGACTTTCAATTTTTTTATCGGCAAATACTTTTTCTTCCCCATTTATTTTAATCGTTACACCCTTGTTTTCTTCCGGCTTGCCCAATTTTTTTCCTCCCCTCCAGATCATTTTTTTCATCCTATCATAGAGGGAAAAAAAAATAACAAGACTTTTGTCGTCTTGTCATTAATAGGTTTCGTCAAATTTCCCTATTCATATATGGGTAACCAAAAAGGAATTCCAGGTACTGGTACTATTGCTTCATGAACCATTCCATATCACCTCTCACCAATTACATACCTCCCTCTATCATTTCATAATCTCTTGCCGTCAAATGGGGATGGTTCCCTACTGAGCTATTTTCCAGGTGATTTTTGACAAATTCCTCTTGGATCAGGATGGCCCTTTAAGCTCATCTTAAAAATGTTACATACCAATGTAGTAGCGAATCGCCCCAAAAATAAGCAGTCAATGTCCCAAAAACGATATACGGTCCGAAAGGAATAAGGGTTTTCTTTTTTAAGATTCCGGTCAGCAACCCGATGATGCCAAGCAATGCCCCATAAAAGCACGCAAAAAGCAAAGATAACAGCACCATCTTCATTCCCAATACGAAGCCAATCACTGCAAACAGCTTGATATCACCGCCACCCATGCCACCCTTACTCACGACCGCGATTGATAACAGCAGGCTAAAACCAACCGCTGCCCCGACAATTGAATCCCACCAGGGCGTCAGTGGCAATGAGACTCTTAAAACAATAAAAATCACTATAAAGAAAAGCAGTATTTTATCGGGTATGAGCATATAGGCGACATCAGTCACGAAGATGATCATAAATAATGAAATCAATATCCAGCCAACCAACAGTTCGCCCGACCAGCCAAGGAATATCGGAGCAGAGGCAAACAAAACACCGGTCAGCATTTCCACGGCCGGATAAAGGGGGGATATCCTTGCTTTACAGCCCCGGCATTTACCGACTTGCAACATATAAGAAATAACCGGCATCAACTCGAAGAATGTCAATGTACGCCCGCAAGAAGGGCAGGCGGAGCGACGATTCGCGAATGAATGACCAGCTGGAACACTTAAACCGACAACGTTAAAGAATGAGCCTAAAATTAAGCCCAATACGAAGAGATAGATATGGATAGCCATCATTTATACAAAGTGCATGAGGATTCGATTGCCTTTCTTTGAAACCCTGATATAAAAGTCCCTTCCGCTATGTAATTAACCATTGGGTTCTTCATGCTCATTCCTCCCGTCATTTAATTAAGCAGATCCTACTATTCAACATTCATATGGAATGCAATGTATAAACATATTTTAACAAATAAACTGGGTGATTTGTTATCAATCACTCTATTGGAGTTTTTTCTTTCCAAGAGGCTCTTTAACAAGAGAAAAGGACCTTTGAAAAGATCCTTTTCTCAGACTGAAGACAAACTCGATGAAAATAGAGTTTCTCTTCAGTTTTTTAGGGGTTTGTGCAATTTGAACGTTAATTTCCACTCCAGGCACTCGCTTTCCGCGGGCGGTCCGCCCTCGGCGCCTTTGCGCCTGCAGGGTCTCCCCTGGACTCGCTTTTCCCGCAGGAGTCTCGAACACCCGCTCCAATCAACTTTGTTTTAACTTATAGATAGAACCCCTTTTGCCAGGTGAAGATGATGCTTTCGAAACATTATTCTATTCAGCGAGGCCAACTTGAAATGATTACTTTAGATCAACTGGTGCCGGCGAATCATTTGGTTCGTAAAATTGAGGCTGCCATTGACTTCACTTTTATTTATGATTTGGTGAAAGATATATATTCAGAGATAGGAAGCCCAAGTATTGATCCAGTTATATTAGCCAAACTGACTTTCATTCGATTTACCCTCGGTATTCGTTCAATGCATAAAGCAATTGAAGAAGTTGAAACAAATATGGCTTACCGTTGGTTCTTAGGCTTTGGTTTCCATGATAAAGTGCCTCATTACGGTAATGCACATTCTTTAGGCATCTTCTCTGATTAGGAACTCCCTCACAAGTGAAAGGAAATGAAGGGATCCTGTAATGACAAGGATCTCTTTATCCCCCGTTTTCCTTCTGCCTTCCGTTATCGCCGCCTGCCAATCCTTATTTATACTTTTATTTGGATGAATGCATTTTTCATAAAGCATTTTCGCATCCGCCGCCCGTTCATGGCCGAATTCGGTAATGATGATTTCCATTGCCCCCGTTTCCAGTCCATGAAGCATCTCGGAATAGTTTTTATCTTTAAATGAGCTGAATACGAATCGGTACTTATAGTCAGGGTAATGCACTTTTAGCGTTTCCTTCAGTACGTCGATACCGGCAGGATTATGTGCACCATCAATGATCACCAATGGCTCATCCGATATTTTTTCAAAGCGTCCATCCCATTTCGCTGCCCCTATTCCTTTAAGGATGCTTTTTTCATCGATATTTTCCATTCCCACCGTGACAGCAGCAATGGCCAGTGCCGCATTCTCCATTTGATGACGGCCCAGCATCTGCATTTCCACATTTTCGATCGACCTGTCGGCAAGCGAAAATGAGAAACTTTGCCCACGTTCACTTCGCTTCATATTGCTAACACGAAAGTCTTTACCTAATTGGTAATAAGGTACGCCTAAAGCTGACGCTTTTTCTTCAATTACTTTTGCTGGTTCCCCGGCTGTGACTCCGCTGATGACCGGCGCCCCGCTTTTTATGATGCCTGCCTTCTCAAAAGCAATTTCCCCAAGTGTGTTACCCAGGATGTTCGTATGTTCCAAAGAGATCGAGGTAATGATCGAAAGAAACGGCTGGATGACATTGGTTGTATCAAGCCTGCCTCCCAAACCGGTTTCCATCAAAACCAAATCGACTTCCTTTTTGCTAAAATAAGAGAATGCCATTGCAGTCAAAATTTCGAACTGGGTGGGACCAATCCCCTTGCTGTCCATCTCATGGATGATCGGCCAAAGCTTCCGGAAGACATCGATGAAATCCTGATCACTGATTTCATCCTCATTCACCTTCAGCTGTTCATTCATCCGGATTAAATAAGGAGAAGTGAAGGAAGCGACCCGAATCCCTTGGGCAAGCAGAATTTCTTTAATATATTGCAGTGTCGATCCTTTCCCGTTGGACCCCGCAATGTGAATATATCTTAGCTCCTTGTGCGGGTCGCCTAATTCAGTTAACAATGTTTCCATCCGTGACAGGCCAAAATTCATGCCCAACCGAACTTGGCGCCGTTCAAAAAATTGATTGATTTCTTTCATGGTTGTAACCATTATCGTGGAGCCTCCTCTTTCTTTATACCGCTCTTATGCGTTAAGATTATTTTATCAATATATGTACGATTAACCTAGATGAAAGGTAGTGTTTTACCATGAAAACTACAGATTTCCACTGCTGGATTGTCGTCAACGGCTATTTACAGCATGATAAGTTTTCCAGTTTAGCTTTGTTCATTAAAGAGGCGGCTGAAAGGAAAGATATCATGGCAACCCTTATCCGCAATTCAGATCTCATGCCCATAATCGAAAAAGGAGTGCCGCTGCTTAAAGGAACCTTTGATAAGCTGCCGGATTTTGTTCTGTTCATGGATAAAGACATTCATTTGGCGCGCCATTTGGAATTGCTCGGCATCCCCGTATATAACAGCAGTGCAGCAATCGATATATGCGACAGCAAAGCAAAAACACATCAAGCCTTAACAGGGCATGGCATACCGATGCCGAAAACCATATTTCCCCCTTTTACGTACGAAGGGATTGAAAGGGTCAATATGGATGCTTTTATCCAAATCGGCAATGAACTCGGTTATCCTCTAATCGTTAAGGAAGCATACGGTTCTTTTGGGGAACAAGTATATTTAATCCAATCAGAGGATGAGTTACTGAAGACGGTCCGTGATCTTGGCCACAAACCATTCATCATCCAGGAATTCATCGAGCACAGTAAAGGTCGGGATATTCGCGTGAATGTCGTGGGCAATCAAGTCATAGCAGCGATGCAACGTCATTCCGAACAGGACTTCCGAGCTAATATGACTGCCGGGGGTCAGGCTGCACCATATATACCCACCAGTGAAGAAGCACAACTTGCCATTCGATGTGCGCAAATTCTCGGTGCCGACTTCGCTGGCGTCGATTTGCTTTTTGGTGAAGAAGGTCCGCTTTTGTGCGAAGTGAATTCGAATTCGCATTTACTGAATATTTTTGAATGTACAGGCATCAACATCGCCGATAGCATGTTCGATTATATCTTGAAAGAATTAGGAAAAGGAAGTGCATCTGATGAAAAAACAAGCAGGCTGGTTGATTTATAACCGTGAGGATTCCTTGAAAAATAAAGGATACATAGATTGGATGCTTGACGAAGCCAGTAAACTTGATCTTGATTTACACTTTCACTTTCGGGAAGACCTTAGGATCGGACATCGTTTCAACAAGTTGTATGTGGAACATGAGATGCTGCCAATTTCATTGCCAGACTTTGCCATCGTCCGGACCATTGATCCTTTTTTCACTAAGCAACTAGAGCGATTGGGAATTGCTTGCTTTAACTCCTCCTTCGTATCGGAAATCGCGAATGACAAAGCAAAGACGCATCAATATTTGTCCTCGCTGGGGATTCCAATGGCCGATACCGTATATTGTAACGGAAGGCCGAGTGCCGATGACATGGAGCTCCCTTTCATTGCTAAAGAAACAAGCGGCCGCGGCGGGAAACAAGTATTTCTAATCGAGCATGCCGATGATCTTGCCCAGCTGAATGATGGGAATTGGATAGTTCAAAAACCTGGCTTATTCGGTAGGGATATTCGCGTTTTTGTGGTTGGTAATAAAGTGAAGGCTGCTGTACTCAGGGAATCCGCTTCCAGTTTCAAGGCAAATTATACGCTGGGGGGATCGGCTTCGCTATATGAGCTGACTGCATCTGAATTAGCCCTTGTTGAAAGAGTGATGAGTTCATTTGATTTCGGCCTGGTCGGTATCGATTTCATATTTGCCGAAGATGGCAGCCTCATGCTGAACGAAATTGAGGATGTCGTCGGGAGCCGGACATTAAGTGCACTAAGTGATATGAATATCGTATGGGAGTACCTTACATTCATAAAAGAAAGCATATCCTCTTCTTAAATATGTAAACAGAAAAAGGATGAACCGGCTTCAAGCTGGTTCATCCTTTTGTTTTACAGTTGTTTCAGTTCGCTGATCCTGTGGATTACAGAGTCGCGTTTTTCGCTATAGTCTTTTTCCTTGGCACGTTCTTCTTCGATGACGCTTGCCGGCGCCTTTTTAACGAAGCCTTCGTTGCCTAATTTTTTCTGTACACGCTCAACTTCTTTATTAAGTTTGTCGAGTTCTTTTTCAAGACGTTTCACTTCTTCGTCAATATTGATCAGTCCTGTAAGCGGAAGGATTAGTTCTACGCCAGTTACGACAGCTGTCATGGCTTGAGCAGGCTCTTCGACTTCGATTCCGATCGTCAATTGTTCAGGATTACAGAAACGCTCGATATAGCTGCTGTTTTTCTGTAATGTCGCTAAGATGGCCTCATCTTTCGCTTTTAAAATCAAATTGATTTTTTTGCTTAACGGTGTGTTCACCTCAGCACGGATATTACGGACGGAGCGGATGATTTCAACAAGCAGCTTCATTTCCTCGGCTGCAGCTGTATCTGTCAACTCTTCATTCACTTCCGGCCAAGCGGCAACAGTGATGGACTCACCTTGGTGAGGTAGGTTCTGCCAGATTTCTTCGGTAATGAATGGCATGAACGGGTGTAACAATCTCATTGTGTTATCCAGTACATACGCCAAGATCGAGCGCGTCGTTTTCTTAGCCGCTTCGTCTTCTCCATATAGCGGAAGCTTCGCCATTTCAATATACCAGTCACAGAAGTCATCCCAAATGAAGTTGTATAGCACACGGCCCACTTCACCAAACTCATAACGGTCCGCAAGTCTGGTTACGTTGGAAATCGTTTCATTCAAACGCGTCAAGATCCATTTATCGGCTACAGACTTCTCACCTCTTAAATCGATTTCGTCATACGTCATGCCATTCATGTTCATCAAAGCAAAACGGGATGCGTTCCAAATCTTATTGGAGAAATTCCAAACTGCTTCGACTTTTTCCGTACTATAACGAAGGTCCTGGCCTGGAGAGCTGCCCGTAGATAAGAAGTAACGCAGGGAATCGGCACCGTATTGATCGATGACATCCATCGGATCGACACCATTGCCTAGCGATTTACTCATCTTGCGCCCCTGTTCGTCACGAACCAGACCGTGGATCAGCACATCTTCAAATGGTCGTTCACCTGTGAACTCAAGAGCTTGGAAAATCATCCGCGATACCCAGAAGAAAATGATATCATAGCCTGTCACAAGTGCCCCGGTTGGATAGTAACGTTGGAAATCGACACTGTCCTTGTCTGGCCAGCCCATAGTCGAGAACGGCCATAATGCCGAGCTGAACCATGTATCAAGGACATCTGTATCTTGTTCCCAGTTTTCAGCGTCCGCCGGCTCTTCATGACCTACATACACTTCACCTGTTTCTTTATGGTACCAGGCGGGAATGCGGTGACCCCACCAAAGCTGACGGGAAATGCACCAGTCGCGGATATTTTCCATCCAATGCAGGTACGTTTTCTCGAAACGGTCCGGTACGAAATGAACTTTTTCCTCATCGGTTCCTTTTTGAAGCTCAACGGAAGCATCAGCCAGCGGCTGCATCTTAACGAACCATTGCGTCGAAAGATATGGTTCAACAACAGCACCGCTTCTCTCTGAATGGCCTACTGAGTGAAGGTGATCTTCGATTTTGAAGAGTACTCCTTCTTCCTGAAGGTCCTTGACGATTTGCTTACGGCATTCAAAACGGTCCATGCCTTCATATTTACCGGCCTTTTCATTCATCGAGCCATCTTCATGCATGACAAGGATGCGCTCCAAGTCGTGACGGTTCCCGATTTCGAAGTCATTCGGATCATGAGCAGGAGTAATTTTGACAGCGCCTGAACCGAATTCCATATCGACATAATCATCACCGACAATCGGGATTTCCCTGCCAGTAATTGGCAAGCGGACCTTTTTGCCGATCAAGTGTTTATAACGGTCATCTTCAGGGTGTACAGCAACAGCAGTATCGCCAAGCATCGTTTCTGGACGGGTGGTGGCAATTTCAATTTCACCCGATCCGTCAACCAATGGATATTTCATATGGTAAAATGCGCCCTGCACATCTTTGTAAATGACCTCGATATCGGATAACGCCGTTTTCGTTGATGGATCCCAGTTGATGATGTATTCGCCGCGATAAATCAAGCCCTTGTTATAAAGCGAAACGAACACTTCGCGCACTGCTTTTGAAAGACCTTCATCCAAGGTGAAGCGTTCACGGGTATAATCAAGTCCAAGACCTAGCTTTGACCATTGTTCACGGATATGGCTCGCATATTCCTCTTTCCATTTCCATGTCTCTTCCACGAATTTTTCACGCCCAAGGTCATAACGGCTCACGCCATCAGCACGAAGTTTCTGTTCTACTTTCGCTTGAGTGGCAATACCCGCATGGTCCATGCCTGGTAACCATAAAACATCATAGCCTTGCATCCTTTTCATGCGTGTCAGTATATCTTGAAGAGTTGTATCCCAAGCGTGGCCAAGATGCAGCTTACCTGTAACGTTAGGCGGCGGGATGACGATCGTGTATGGTTCTTTTTTATCGTCACCCGTCGTTTCGAAAAACTTTCCATCAAGCCACCATTTGTAGCGGCCTTTCTCTATCGTCTGCGGATCATATTTAGTCGGCATTGAAATTTGGTTCTCTTCCATATCATTTCCTCCTTTTGGGCATAAAAAAAACTTCCATCATCACAAAAGGACGAAGGAAGTTGTTCGCGGTGCCACCTTTTTTCCGAAAAAGAAAAAAATCCCTTTCGGCTCTCAAATCGGATAACGGCTCTTCACCGGCCTTCGCTACTAAGAAGTTCACGAAGACTGCTCGCGGACGACTTCGGATGCTGCTTCCTGGAAACCTCGCACCAATTTGGTTTCCTCTCTGAAAAGTGCATTTCATCTTACTATTTCCGGTCTTTGCATTGATTTATATTCATATGTAAAAACATTGAATGCATATAGTATATAGTACAAAAAACATGGGGCTCCAGTCAATCATCTTTTCGCTTACTTTCTCAGGAATCATCCCATTTGATGCATTCAAGTTCATTTTCTTTATTTTATCCTCCAGGAACAGTGAATGTGACGGCTGTTTCACCTTTTTCACTGCCCACCCATAGAATATAAGAAGTCCTAAAAAGGAAGGTAATAATATGAAGCGAAGATATACTCCCTATACTTTACCGCCTTGGGTGAAAAAATTCCGCGGTGTCTGCCAGCAGTTCATCGTCCCCTTTATCGTATTCCAAGGATTACGTACGCTGATTTTCCCGACTTTTTTCGATATGCTCCTGCTTATCGCGTTTATTTTCCTTGCCATGTCTTTGTATTTCGAATGGATTTAATTATTCCCTTACAGCAAAAAAATATACATGACTGGAGATGATCCAATCATGTATATTTAGCTTGG
Organism: Peribacillus sp. YIM B13477; assembly: GCF_042787955.1. Taxonomy (NCBI): domain Bacteria; kingdom Bacillati; phylum Bacillota; class Bacilli; order Caryophanales; family Bacillaceae; genus Peribacillus; species Peribacillus sp. YIM B13477. Next base: position 63,484 of record NZ_JBHZPD010000001.1, on the reverse strand, counting down.
GGGTGATTGTTCTTCGTTGGCAGCCTCGGCAGCGGCCTTTTTCTTCTGTTCAATTTCTTCGATTCTCATCACCATATATTCAATATTTTTCAAAAGCCAAAATTGCCTCTGAAGTTGTGTGACATTATCAAGCTCTGAACGATGGCCCCTGCCATCGGAATAACCCTTCACTAATTCCAAAGCTGATCCAGGGAATGCCAGATAACTTTGCATGAGCAATAATTCTTCTTCTTTTAACGGAAAATAACGAAAATAGTTATATAGCCAGTCAACACAGTCATCGCATTGGACAGGATAGGTCCTGGCCGATTTAACGAGAAATGGCAGTAAATCGAAATGCGGCGGAGCCGTATTCGAATTCTCAAAATTGATGAAGTAGCCATATCCCCGTTCATCATAAACGAAATGCTTCAAAGAAACCTTTCCGTGCGTTACCACGGTTCGAACCTTTTCACTATCCTTCGTTTTTTCATACCAGGTTTCAAACTTCTTGATCGAGTACTTCAGAGCCTGTGAAATATCAGTGTAGAAAGAACAAACCGTCAGTTCGAATGGAGACATATACCACTTCTTTTCACAGCTGACAATATACTCTTCTATAAATTCCTTTTCGTTATTCCAGGCATCAAGCGTCCGCTCATAATGGGCTTCCCGTTCCTCAATATCCACTTGTATTTCCTTAACGGAAAGTGTATGCATCCGAGCAAGCTCCCTGAACAATTGCTTATGCTTTTCATCGCGCTCCCCGTCCCTTTCATCATTGAGCCAGGGCATCAAGTAATACAAACGTCCATTATGAAGAACGGCGTAACGCTGATCCATCGTTTGATAAATGGGAACGATTCGATTATAGCCGCGATGGTACAGTTTTTGAACATTTTTGATAAAATCAATGCCGTTATGCGGTAACATGGATTTCAAGGCAAATGTACCGCGATCACTGTATACTTTTTTTACACGCCCAAAGTCCTCAATATATTGTACATACAGGGCATATTCCTTCAATACGGTCTCCGTGTCCCGATCCCGATTGGCAGGCTGCTGATTCTCGTTTTCCCTCACGAGACTCACTCACTTTCTCTAAAAAAACTAAACAATCCGCTTCCTCTAGCATTTAAAGAACAGGAGCAGAGCATATGCCCTGCTCTCTGTCCCGGTCAATTCTTATACGCAACCGCCTTCGGTATATAAATGACTTGCCCTTCATGGACGTTCTGATTTGACTCCAATTCATTGCTGAAAAGGATCGATTGAACCGTAACATCATATCGCTGAGCCAAGTCATCAAGCGTTTCCCCTTGCTGAACAATGCAAACCTTCATCCTTACCAGTTCTTCTTCTTGTTTCCGTCCGAATAAATCCATGATGGAAAGCTGCTTTTCATCATGATCGGCCGTTTCTTTTTCATCACGTTCCGCTGCTTGTTTCCTGCCTTTGAAACTCTTACCCTCCTTAGCCGGAGGCGCAGGTCTTTCCCTCTTTTTGAATAGATCGCTTATGGACGAATTGGATTCCTCTTCCTGCTCCACCTTCACATTCTCATTAAGGATAGGACCCGCTGTAACGGCATCGTCTTCCTGCCGGATGACATCCTCGGTTTCTACATTTAAAACTGGGCTACTTTCATGATTGGTTGCTTGACTTGGCTCTTCTTCTACTTCTTCTATAAATGTCACTCTAGGAATCTCCAAGGAATCCTGCCTGCTTGGTTCTTCCTCCAATTTTGCCTCTCCCATGAAAGGTACCTTTTCCGGGGATTCAGGCGGATCACCAATTACTTCTTCCTCTACAGCTTGAGCTTCTTCCTGTCTATGCACTTCCGTTTCCCATTCCTCCTCTTCAGGATATGGTGAAACCGGGATTTCAAAAACGGGAGCATTATGCTGATCGCTTAAATAAATCGGTTCCTCTTCTTCTTCTTCGTTTGCTTCAGAAACCCGTTTTGACTCTGCAGAAAAAGGCGCGTATAACTCTTCTTCCTCCTCATCACGGAAAACGGGCTGAAAATCCGGGATTGGCGGCACTGCGGCTGCATAAGGAATGTATGACTCATTTTCCCCATCCGTTTCTTCCTGATCCTCCGTTTCCCCAACTTCCTGCTCAGTATCAAACCGTTCTTCCACATATGAATCATTATAGATTCCGGTTATCAAAAGGTCCGCCTGCAATTTCAAGCAGTTATGCTCTGGCATGGCATAATCAAAGCTTTGAATCGAGACATCAACCTCATCCAAAGAGGCAATCCGATTATTCGGAATCGTTATATCAACCGGAAAACGGTGTGTGAACTCATTAAGTCCATTGGGATGCCTCTCAACCTTTTGAACCGCTTTTGGCAAAAAGGTCTGCGAAAACTCCTCTTCTTCACCATTTTGCGAGTCTTTGTATTCACCGCTTAAATCCAACGAGCCTCGTATAAAAACATATTGATCACTTTCTTGAATCGACACATTTGGATCAAGGGAAATCGAATATAGCTCAGCCACTTCCTGTCCCTTCTGAAACCAAACGGATTCCTCTAAAGAAAATCGTAAATACGATTCATTTTCTTGCGACAAGACAACTCCTCCTTTCAGCTTCATGAAACGGTACCTATACCAATATCAATCTATGAAGGAAGGAAGCTGTTTATTCCTTAATTTCATTTGCAGCGCTTCTTAGATATTCCCTGAACCTTTTAATAGAAGGGGGTTCAATTTTCAAGCTAAATCAAGCGGGAATACAATCAGATTGAAAAACCCGCTCGGTTATACCGCCATATTAATTCTCAACAGCCTATTAATTCTGCTTTCTACCAATTATTTAGATCTACCTCCAAATAATTCGGCCGTGAACGTTAAATTCGGTTCTTACACATACGGATTGAATTCAAAAAAACTGGCTGCCTTTCTCCAAAAGTTTTTGGAAAAATGGCAGCCAGTTCAAATTTATCATTATCGAATATCGCGGTAGCTCATGAAGCCTTGAATCATTTTTTTAATTTGGCAAAAGCCTGTTCTGCCGCAGCAATGGTTTTTTCGATATCTTCATCACTATGTGCAGTGGAAAGGAATAACCCTTCAAACTGTGACGGCGGCAAGTAGATGCCTTGATTCGCCATTTCCCTATAGTAGGAAGCAAAGAACTCTAAATCGGATGTTTTTGCTGTATCATAGTTTACGACATCTTCATTAGTAAAGAAAAGTCCAATCATGGAGCCGGCACGGTTGAATGTATGGGGAACACCGTACTTATCCGCTGCCGCTCCAATTCCTTTTTCGAGCATATCCCCTTTTCGGGTGAACTCATCATAAGACTCTGGAGTCAATTGGCTCAGCGTCTCAAAGCCGGCCGTCATGGCAAGAGGGTTACCGGACAATGTTCCCGCTTGATAGATTGTCCCACTCGGGGCAATTTGTTCCATGAATTCGCGCTTGCCTCCGAATGCTCCGACAGGCAAGCCGCCGCCAATTACTTTCCCAAGGCAAGTCAGGTCAGGTACGATGCCAAAATAGCCTTGTGCACAATTATAGCCGACACGGAACCCTGTCATGACTTCGTCAAAGATCAATAGAGCCCCGTATTGGGTCGTCACTTCACGTAAGCCTTCGAGGAAACCAGGTTGTGGCGGAACCACGCCCATATTCCCTGCAACAGGTTCTACGATGATACAGGCGATGTCTTCGCCAAATTGTTCAAACGCATATTTGGTTGCAGCAAGATCATTATATGCTACGGTAATCGTATTTTTTGCAATGCCTTCCGGTACACCAGGGCTATCCGGTAAACCTAATGTTGCAACGCCGGAACCCGCTTTGATCAGCAATGAATCGCCATGGCCATGATAGGAACCTTCGAATTTCAGGATTTTATCACGGCCTGTAACGCCTCGTGCCAGCCTTAGCGCACTCATCGTCGCTTCGGTTCCTGATGATACCATCCGGATCATTTCAATCGAAGGCACCCGTTCCATGACCAGCTTGGCCAGTTCATTCTCAATCAGTGTAGAGGTTCCAAAGCTTGTACCTGACTCCGCTACTTTTTTCAATGATTCCACGACACGGTCATTCGTGTGACCCAGGATGAGCGGTCCCCATGAAAGAACATAGTCGATATATTCATTTCCATCGATATCATACATTTTCGAGCCTTTTCCACGCTCCATGAAAATGGGATCCATGTCCACAGATTTGAAGGCACGTACCGGGCTGTTCACGCCGCCTGGCATCAAATTTTTTGCTTCGGCAAAAGCTTTTTTCGATTTTTCATATGACCGCATGATTCAATCCCCTTTTTCCATTACAGGTTATATTTTTTTATCATTGATTATCTTCGTTAATCCAGCGTGCTACCTCTTTTGAAAAATACGTGATGATCAAGTCGGAACCTGCGCGTTTCAAGCCTGTCAGCATTTCCATCACTATCGCTTTTTCATCAATCCAGCCGTTTTGGGCAGCAGCTTTGACCATTGAATATTCACCGCTGACATTATAGGAAACGATCGGAAGATTAAAGTTATTCTTAACGTCCCTGATGATGTCCATGTAGGAAAGGGCTGGTTTCACGATTAGGAAGTCCGCACCTTCAGCAACATCGGATTCAGCTTCACGAAATGCTTCCAGGCGATTGGCGGGATCCATTTGGTAAGTTTTCCTGTCGCCAAATTGCGGCGCACCATTCGCAGCATCACGGAATGGACCGTAAAAAGCCGAAGCATATTTCACCGCATAGGACATGATCGGAATATCTTCATAACCCGCTTCATCCAGACCTGCACGGATGGCCGCAACGAAACCGTCCATCATATTGGAAGGCGCAATGATGTCTGCTCCGGCCTCAGCCTGGCTGATTGCCGTTTTGGCAAGAAGGTCAAGAGAAGCGTCATTAAGGATTTTTTCCCCTTCAACGACCCCGCAATGGCCATGGCTTGTATACTCGCAAAGGCAGGTATCCGCTATGACAATAACTTCAGGATATTGTTTTTTAATAAACCGCGTTGCTTCTTGCACAAGTCCATTGTGATGAAATGCCCCTGTTCCCTGTTCGTCTTTATCATGATCAAAAGGGACACCGAATAAAATGACTGATTTAATGCCCAGACTCACTACTTCATCCATTTCGGCACCCAGATTATCCATGGATAGCTGATAGATACCTGGCATGGAGTTGATTTCATTTTTCACATTTTCCCCGTCGATGACGAAGATCGGATAAATCAAATCCTCTTTATGCAATTGTGTTTCACGGACTAAAGCCCTCATGCCAGCACTTGCACGCAAGCGGCGGTGGCGATTGAATGGAATGTTTTTCATTTGAAAGTTCCTCCCTTTTTATTTCTTTTCAAGATGAAGCGTATTAACTCCGCAACCATGGCATCCGTCGTATAAACATCTGGACAGACATCGACGGATAGCCCATGTTTTTCAGCCGTTTTAGCGGCAATCGGCCCGATGCAGGCGATGATGATCCGGTCTATGTATGTATCCAATTCATGGCTTTTCATGATCTGTAAAAAATGATTGACCGTCGATGAACTCGTAAAGGTCATGATGTCGATTTCATGGTTCTTTATAAGCTGCACCAGTTTTTTTTCACTGCTTCGGGGAAGAACTGTATGATAAATTATCACTTCATCACAGATTGCTCCAGCTTCATTGATCGCCTCCGCAATAACCGCCCTTGCGAGATTTCCTTTTGCCAGCAACACGCGGGTACCCGGATCAAGCAGGGTATTGAACTCCGCCACGAACCCTTCGGCAACAAACTGAGCTGGAACGAAATCCGCCTTATATCCATGCCGTTTCAGGGCCGCTTCTGTTTTGGAGCCGATTACGGCTATTTTCGGAAGCTTCAAAGGCTGGTTTCCTAGAAGCTTAAAGAAGAAATCCACTCCATTTTGACTGGTCAGAATGATCCAGTCATATGTGAGCAGCTCTTCAAACCGCTGTTGCACATCTTCCATATAATCTGGAAGAGTGAACTCAAGCAATGGCACAAGAAGCGGCGTTCCGCCATTTTTTTCGATCGACTCTTTTAAACCATCTGCCTGTCCTTTCCCTCTGGTGATCAATACCTGATAATCCTTAAGAGGTTGAACTGGGTTCATTACTGATCAAGCTCTTCTTTAACGCGATCGATCAGTTCTTTACCGCCCATTTCGCTAATCTGTTTGGCAGCGGCATGCCCAACCGCCTCGGGATCAGCACCTTCAACCATTTCTTTATATATCACCTTTCCATCCGGGGCAGCGACCAAAGCCGTCAAGGAAACGGATCCATTATCTTTTGCCACCGCAAATCCAGCAATCGGCACCTGGCATCCGCCTTCCATTTTATCCAAAAAGGCACGTTCCGCTTCAACCGTCCTTTTCGTTGTTTCACAGGTCAATTTCGCAAGTTCCGCCAGCAGTTCTTTGTCGTCTTCACGGCATTCAATGGAAAGAGCTCCTTGTCCAACTGCCGGAATGCAAATATCTTCATCTAAAAATTCCGTTACGATGTCCTGCTCCCAACCCATTCTTGATAGTCCGGCTGCCGCTAAAATGATAGCATCATAATCTTCCGTTTTCAGCTTATTCAGACGGGTATCGATATTTCCGCGAATCCATTTAATTTCAAGGTCCGGCCTTCTAGCCAAAATTTGCGCGCCACGCCGCAAGCTGCTTGTACCTATGATGGAACCGGGCTTCAGTTCGGAAAGGGTTTCATGGTTCTTTGAAATCAAGGCATCCCGATGGTCCTCCCTCGGTGGTATGCAGCCGATCGTCAAACCTGGAGGCAGCACTGCCGGCATATCCTTCATACTATGTACGGCCATATCAATTTCTTTATCCAGCATCGCTTGTTCGATTTCTTTAACGAATAAGCCCTTTCCGCCGACCTTGGAAAGTGTTACATCAAGGATTTGGTCACCCTTTGTGACAATTTCCTTCACCTCGAACTCGTATGGGACCCCAAGTCCTTTAAGTTGATCGATAACCCAGTTCGTTTGGGTGATCGCTAATTTACTACGTCTTGAACCGACAATTATTTTTCTCATAGTTTCCTCCTATGTATTCCAAAAGTGGAATGTTGAAAGGCTTCCGAAAAGGAAAAAGTTAATTAACACAATCATGAAAGATCCAATATTCAGAAAGGCTAGCGTCCTTCCATACATTTGTTTCCGAATTTTCAAGTATAAAAACACACTGTAAGCAATAAGCAAAATAAATGAGCCGATGATCTTCATGTCCAGCCAGGATACCCCAGGGACTTTTATATAAGCCCATTGAATCCCCAGGATGAGGGAGACCACCAATAAAGGAACACCTATAACTGCGAGGACATAGGACATATGCTCGAGCTTTGTTAAATCGCCGAGTCGAAGCAGGCGTTTTCCCCACTTCTTCCGTTTCAATAAATCATATTGAATCAAGTATAAAACTGAAAAAACGAAAGAAAGCGTGAATGCCCCATATGATAGGATCGCAAAAGTGATATGTATGAGCAATAGCTCTGAAACCAGGCGCTGTGCAAGCACTTGAGATTCTATCTGAACAGGTGCAAAGGTATGGATGGCCATAACCATGAAACCTAATACATTCGTAAAAAAGACCGTAAAATCGACTCTTAGCAATCGGTTAATGATCAATGATAGCGATATGAGGACCCATGCATAAAAATATAAGCCTTCAAAAATCGTCAATACCGGGAACCTTCCCGTTTTCAACACATACAGAAACAAAAAAATTGTTTGCAGCACCCAAACAATAGAAAGCAACCAGAAGGCGACCCTGTTCGCCTTCTGGTTATTATTAAGGAAATCAATAAAGTATAAAAGCATACTGATGGCATACAGCAAAACAGTGGCTTCATGCAATCTTGTCATTAGTAATTCCATATCTACCTCATTACTGGACAGGAACTGGATTCAATAGGGATGACTTGGAGCTGTTCCGTTCTTTTTCATCCGCAACCAGCTGGTCTTCAATCAATTCCTCTAAATGGAAGATTTTTACGAAATTATTTAATTGCTCTTTTGCATTCGGCTCATCTGCCAGCTCTTTTGCATAAAGTATCGGATCTTTCAGCATTTGGTTGATGATGCTTTTCGTATGCTTGTTCAGGACTTTTTTGTCACGTTCGCTCAAATGCGGAAGCTTTCTTTCGATGCTTTCCATCGTTTCCTTTTGTATCGATAGGGATTTTTCCCGTAAAGAAGAAATGACGGGAACCACACCAAGTAAATTAATCCACTGGTTGAAGTCCACGATTTCTGATTCGATCATCATTTCTATTTTCTCGGCAGCTTTTTTACGTTCTTCGATATTGGCTTGCACAATCCCTTCGAGATCGTCAATGTCATACAAGAAGACATTTTCCAGCTCGGCCAATGTTGGATCGAGGTCACGCGGCACTGCGATATCGACCATGAAAATAGGACGGCCCTTACGAAGCTTATTGACGAATGACATCATTTCTTTTGTTACAAGAAGATCTTTTGCACCAGTGGAAGTAATCAGGATATCGGTATCCACTAAAGCGCATTGAAGCTCTTGCAGCTGTTTGGCCGTACCATTGAATCTCTCAGCCAGGTCGACCGCTTTCTGAAAGGTGCGGTTAATGACCGTAATACTGTCGGCGCCATTGCTATGCAGATTTTGAATGGCCAGCTCACCCATCTTACCGGCCCCAAGAATCAAGACATTCTTGCCGTTCAGGCCTCCAAAGATTTTTTTTGCTAGCTCGACTGCCGCATAGCTGACAGAAACGGCATTGGTATTGATTTCGGTTTCCGAATGAGCTTTTTTAGCTAATGTAAGGGCTTGCTTGAAGAGATGGTTAAAAACGGTACCGATCGTATCTTCCTTCTGCCCTAACAAATAGCTTGACCGTACTTGTCCCAAAATCTGAGTTTCTCCCAGTATCATGGAATTCAAACCGCAGGTAACTGAAAATAAATGCTCGACAGCCCCATCGCCTTCATAAATGAACAGATATTTAGAAAATTCTTCTTTATCGATGTTAAACCATTCCGAAAGAAATTCCTTGATATAATACCTGCTTGTATGGAGCTGGTCCCCGACCGCATAGATTTCCGTCCTGTTACATGTTGAAATAATAATATTTTCCAAGATGCTTTTTTTATTTTTAAGAGCTTTCATTGCCTCGGCAAGTTCGGCTTCGTTAAACGATAGTTTTTCCCGAATTTCTACAGGGGCAGTTTTGTAATTTATACCAACCGCTAGAATATGCATCCTTTTGTTTTGCACCCCCAAAATTTTTCATGTAAATTAATTATACCATGTACTAAAATGGATTCACGCAAATAATATGAACAGTTTATGAAAACATATGCTACCATGAAAAGACGCGAAAACGCCTCAATGCTACAAAAGGTGTCTAAGCGGGATTTGTAAAGTTACATACATATTTCGACATTGTGTACAAAAGTACCATATCAAAAATGGCAAAAAACTTCAAGTAATCGAATTGCATAGGAGGATAAAATGAAAACGCATCGTATTTTCCCAGGAATCGTTTTAATCGGTTTCGGGCTCTATTTTTTTCTTGAACATTCCCAAATCGAAATCTTTCCGGGCTTTTTCAGCTGGCCCACTTTATTATGTATTGTCGGTACCGCCTTCCTGATTCAGGCATATAGCGGTAATGAATATGAGTCCATCCTGCCGGGCGTCATCTTACTTGGGTTCGGGGCCCACTTCCACATCGCCGAGAATCTGGAGATGTGGCCGGATGATATAGGTATCTTTATTTTAATCATCTCACTGGGATTTATTCTCCGGGCACGTAAAACAAATTCTGGAATGTTTCATGGGATGGTCATATTCATCGTCTCGGTCACATTCTTATTCTATGATAAAATCACAACGTCTTTCGGGATTGTCGAAACAACCACCGCGAACATCGAAAGGTTTTGGCCCTTTGCCTTGATGGCGATCGGCATTTATTTTTTGGTTCGAAAAAAGTGAATATTTTCGATTACATAATGAAAAAGGGTATTCCAGATGCGGAATACCCTTTTCTTTTACATATATTTCTTAAGGACGCCCCATGCTTGTTCCTTACCTTCGCCTGTTTCACCAGAGAATAGAAGCAATTCATCTTCTTTTTCCATATTTAACGTTTGGCGCGTGATTTTCAAGTGTTTCTGCCATTTGCCTTTTGGAATTTTATCCGCTTTGGTGGCAATGACAATCCGGGGCAGGTCATAATGCTTCAGGAATTCATACATTGCGATATCATCCTTTGTCGGCGGATGACGCAAATCGACGATCAGAAGCGCAGCGCGGAGCTGGTCACGGGAAGTGAAGTACGTTTCAATCATCTTCCCCCAAGCATCACGCTCCGTCTTGGATACTTTTGCATAACCATAACCCGGTACATCCACAAAATGGAGTGCTTCATTTATGATATAAAAATTCAAGGTCTGCGTTTTACCCGGTTTAGAGGAAGTGCGCGCCAAGTTTTTTCGATTGATCATTTTGTTGATGAAACTGGACTTCCCAACATTGGAACGGCCTGCCAAGGCAAATTCCGGTATTGGAGTATTGGGATATTGTTCAGGCTTCACAGCACTGATGACAATATCTGAACTTGTTACTTTCATTCATTCACACCTACCAATGCATGCTCAAGGACTTCATCGACGTGTGAAACTGGAACAAATGTTAATGCTTTACGGACACTTTCCGGGATATCATCAATATCCTTTTCGTTATTTTGCGGGATGATGATTTTCGTAAGTCCTGCGCGATGGGCCGCTAAAGATTTTTCTTTAAGCCCGCCGATCGGAAGAACCCGTCCGCGTAATGTAATTTCGCCTGTCATGCCTACCTCTTTTCTGATCGGCCTATTTGTAAGGGCCGATATTAACGCTGTTGCAATCGTGATGCCTGCAGAAGGGCCATCTTTTGGAACCGCACCTTCGGGGACATGAATATGAATATCATATTTTTCATGGAAGTTCGCATCAATCTGAAGTTTCTCGGTTTTTGAACGGACATAACTGAAAGCAGCCTGGGCTGACTCTTTCATTACATCGCCAAGCTTTCCTGTCAGGATCAGCTTCCCTTTACCTGGTGATAAGGAAACCTCGATTTGCAGCGTATCGCCACCTACCGACGTGTATGCTAAACCATTAGCTACACCAACTTGGTTCTCGACCTCCGCCTGTCCATAATGGAACATGGTTTTCCCTAAAAACTCCTCGACATTCTTTTCAGCGATGACGACCCGCTTTTTATCTCCGGACACGATGATTTTTGCAGTCTTCCGACAGATGCCTGCAAGCTGTCGTTCCAGACTCCGAACACCGGCTTCCCGAGTATAGTAACGGATGATTTTTGTAAGTGCTTCCTCACGGACTTGCAATTGTGTCTTCAATAAACCATGGTTTTCAAGCTGTCTAGGCAGCAAGTGATCCTTGGCTATATGAAGTTTCTCTATCTCAGTATAACCTGCAATCGAAATGATTTCCATACGATCACGAAGCGGACCAGGAATCGATCCCAAATTATTTGCCGTTGCGACGAACATGACTTTGGAAAGATCGTAGGTTTCTTCAATATAATGATCACTGAAATTATGATTTTGCTCTGGATCGAGCACCTCAAGCATCGCTGCAGATGGATCTCCCCTAAAGTCATTGGACATCTTATCCACTTCGTCCAGTAAAAAGACCGGATTTATCGTTCCAGCTTTTTTCATGCCTTGAATGATCCGTCCCGGCATTGCCCCTACATATGTGCGGCGATGTCCGCGGATTTCTGATTCATCGCGCACCCCACCTAAAGATATACGGACGAAATTCCTATTCAGGGATGAAGCGATCGATTTAGCCAAGCTCGTTTTCCCGACTCCTGGCGGTCCCACCAAGCAAAGGATCGGTCCCTTCAATGATTTGGTCAATTGCTGCACGGCCAAATACTCAAGCACACGCTCCTTCACCTTTTCCAAACCATGGTGGTCCCGGTTCAGGATTTTTTCGGCTTTATGAATATTCAAGTCATCTTTGGTCGCTTTGGTCCAAGGAAGAGAGATCAGCCATTCGATATAATTGCGGATCACAGAGCTTTCTGCTGAGCTCGAAGGAACTTTTTCATAACGGTCCAATTCCTTTAATGCCGTTTCTTTGATATGTTCAGGCATTTCCGCTTCTTCTATCTTTTCGTTCAGGACTTCAATTTCCCCTGTTTTTCCTTCTTTATCGCCCAATTCCTTTTGGATCGCTTTCATTTGCTCTCGTAAATAATATTCCTTTTGAGTCCGTTCCATCGAACGTTTAACACGCTGGCCGATCTTTTTCTCGAGAAAAAGAACTTCTTTTTCGTTATTGATGATCTCGATTACACGGCTAAGACGCTCTTTCATATCAATGGTCTCAAGCACTTCTTGCTTCTCCTTCAATTTCAAAGGCAAATGGGAAGCGATTATATCCGCTAATCGCCCAGGCTCTTCAATATCCGAAGTGGACGAAAACGTTTCACCGGTTATTTTCTTGGACATTTTTATGTATTGTTCAAAATAATCCAGTAGTGTGCGCATTAATGCTTGATGTTCAGCATCCTTTTCATCACTGTCTTCATATATTTTAATCTTGGCACCATAATGTGTCTCATAATCGTAAAATTCCATGACTTCTGCGCGGTTCAACCCTTCCACCAACACCCGGATTGTACCATTCGGAAGCTTCAACATCTGTTTTACCTTTGTTAAAGTTCCCATTGTAAATAAATCTTCTTCACCTGGTTCGTCCAACGAAACATCTTGTTGTGTCGTTAAAAATATAAGATGGTCTTCCACCATTGCTTTCTCAAGGGCTTGTACCGATTTATCTCGGCCTACATCTAAATGAAGTACCATCGTTGGATATACAAGCAGTCCTCTAAGCGGCAGGAGGGGGACGATGATTTCTTTATCAGTCATTTCCTGACACCTCCATCTAATTAGTATCGTCGTTGTAAACTATTTACCCATGTTCTCAACCTTTTAACAATTCTATCCTATTTATATAGAAGTGTCTATTCGTTTACCTTAACACGTTTCGACTGCTATTATTATCTCCAATATTAGATAAAAAAGCACGTCTGAATGCGTGTTTATTTTTTTACGGCATGGTGGCCGGGAACGCCAATTTTGTCCTTAAAATGCCCCGGTTCTATTTTTAGCCGGGGCATGTCCTTTATACACTTTCTTTTTTTGATAGGTCCAAGGTTGTGAGGATTTGTTCCGACATCAATTCTTTCTTCAGTGCCTGATCCAGCACTTCTTTCACATTCGAAACAGGAATGATCTCTATATCCTTGATTTCAGATAGAAGCGGCTGCATGTTTTCGGCTGGGATGATTACCTTTTTTGCCCCGGCAAGTTTAGCCGCCTTGATTTTCGGAATGACACCGCCGATCGGTTTAACGCCGGCATGAATGCTTATTTCCCCAGTCATCGCCACAGTGTGGTCAACAGGGATTTTATATATGGCCGAGTATATGCCTGTGGCCATTGCAATTCCTGCAGAAGGGCCATCCACTGGACTTCCGCCCGGAAAGTTCACATGGATATCGAATTGATTGGCAGGCACTCCCATCGAACGTAATACCGTAATGACATTTTCAATCGAACCTTTCGCCATGCTCTTGCGTCGAACCGATTTGCCACTCCCGCCGCCGATACTTTCTTCCTCAACGATACCGGTAATGTTTATCGAACCTTTTTCATCAGAGGCAGCCATTACCGTAACCTCTATTTCCAGCAATGCCCCGCTGTTTGGACCATAGACTGCAAGACCGTTGACAAGGCCTATTTTGGATTTCGATTCTATTTTCCTGTCCATTCTTTGGGTCAGCTGGCTGCTATGGGCCATCCAATCTATATCTTCTTCCCTGATGAAAGTCCTGTTTTCATTAATTGAGATTCCTGCAAGAGTCTGAATCATGTTGACAGCTTCCCTGCCATTTCGGGCATAATCCGAAATCGATTCCAAGCCTTTATCACTGATGGTGATCCCCACTTTATCTGAGGCATTCTTAGCCACGGCGATTATTTCTTCCCGGTCCAGTTCACGGAAAAACACTTCTATGCATCTTGAACGTATCGCAGGCGCGATTTCATTTGGCGTTCTTGTTGTAGCACCAATCAACCGAAAGTCAGCCGGCAGTCCATTTTTAAAAATATCATGGATGTGAGTGGGAATATTTTGATTTTCCTCTTGATAATAGGCACTTTCCAGAAAAACCTTACGATCTTCCAATACCTTTAAAAGTTTATTCATCTGTATCGGATGAAGCTCCCCTATTTCATCTATGAACAGTACGCCTCCATGTGCATTGCTGACTGCACCCTGCTTTGGCTGCGGAATTCCTGCCTGTCCCATTGCCCCGGCTCCTTGGTAGATTGGATCGTGCACAGAACCGATGAGCGGATCGGCAATCCCTCGTTCATCGAACCTGGCTGTGGTGGCGTCCAATTCAACAAAAACGGCCGAATTCTTAAAAGGGGACTTGCCATTTTTCTTCGCCTCTTCCAAAACAAGTCTGGCAGCTGCCGTTTTCCCTACCCCAGGAGGACCGTAAATTATCACATGCTGGGGATTCGGCCCACATAAAGCAGCTTTTAAAGATTTAATCCCATCTTCTTGACCGATGATTTCATTAAATGTGCTTGGTCTAACTTTTTCTGCCAATGGTTCTGTTAACGAAATCGATCTCATCTTCCGTAATTGGTCCATCTCCTTACGTGAATCACGGTCAATGGAAACTTTTTGTGTCCGCTGGCCTTTCAATAAGTTCAAAAAATACAATCCAATAATAATCCCAAAAAACAGCTGGATAAACAACGCCAATCCTGTCCAATTCATCTTATTCCCTCCTGCACTCTCCTAGTTTGTCATTTCTGTTAGTATCTCCTTTGGAAGGGCGAAATTATCCAAGAAATTCGTGTTGAAAAATTGGCGTTTTTATCCTAAATACAACAATTTAGAAAAAAGGGAAAAGAAAAAGACTGCCAGGATGAACTGGCAGTCTCAGACTGTAAACAACTCGAAATTATCTGGTTTTACCCTACTGTTTTGAGGTTTTAACGTTGATTTCCACTGCAGGCACTCGCTTTCCGCGGGCGGTCTGCGCCTGCGGGGTCTCCCTCGGACGCGTATTCCCGCAGGAGTCTCGTACCTTCCGTTACAATCAACTTTGGTCTAAAAACAAGGCTGTTTTCGCATACTTTGTTGCTATTTACGAAGTAGTGCAGTGTGGTTGATTTCCCCTCCAGGTGCTCGCTTTCCGCGGGGCGGGCGGTGAGCTTCCTCGGCGTAAACGCCTGTGGGGTCTCACCTGTCCCGCAGCTCCCGCAGGAGTCTCGCACTTCCGCTCCAATCAACCTAAAATAGTTTCGTTTTAAAAACAACAATCTTTACGAAAAGAGCCAAAAACAAAAAGACTGCCAGCATTAACTGGCAGTCTTTCTTTTCCTTATAAATCAAGCAGATGTTTTCTTTTCTTGTCCTTTTATGGTTGTACCGTCTTTAAGGACGAGCTTCGGAGATTCATTTTTCGAAATCGTGCTGCCTGTGATTACACATTTTGCAACATCATCACGTGAAGGTAGATCGAACATCACTTCAAGGATGATGCCTTCGATGATGGAGCGCAGACCACGTGCACCAGTTTTGCGTTCAATTGCCTTTTTAGCAATTTCACTTAGCGCTTCCTGTTCGAATTCCAATTCAACATCATCAAGCTCAAGTAATTTTTGATATTGTTTAACAAGGGCATTTTTCGGCTGTGTAAGGATTTCAATCAAAGCCGCTTCATCCAATTGCTCAAGAGTCGCAATTACCGGAAGACGTCCGATGAATTCCGGAATTAATCCGAAACGAAGCAAGTCTTCAGGAAGGACTTTGGAAAGCAATTCTTTTTCTGCAATATCATCCTTTTTCACGTCAGAGCCAAAACCAATGACTTTTTGCCCAAGACGGCGTTTGATGATCGGTTCGATGCCGTCAAAGGCACCGCCGCAGATGAACAAAATATTGGTCGTATCGATTTGGATGAATTCCTGATGTGGATGTTTACGTCCACCTTGAGGCGGAACGCTTGCAACCGTTCCTTCAAGAATTTTCAATAAAGCTTGTTGCACACCTTCACCAGACACGTCACGTGTAATGGAAGGATTTTCCGATTTACGGGCAACTTTATCGATTTCATCAATATAAATGATGCCTTTTTCCGCTTTTTCCACATCATAATCCGCTGCTTGGATTAATTTGAGAAGGATGTTTTCAACATCTTCCCCAACATATCCAGCTTCCGTCAAGGAAGTGGCATCAGCAATGGCAAAAGGAACATTGAGTAAACGTGCCAATGTTTGCGCAAGAAGGGTTTTCCCGCTTCCCGTCGGTCCGATTAGGGCGATGTTACTTTTAGAAAGCTCAACATCGTCGACTTTGCTATTGGAATTGATACGTTTATAATGGTTATAAACAGCTACAGCCAAAGATTTCTTTGCCTGTTCTTGTCCAATCACATATTCGTCAAGAATTTCGCGGATTTCCATAGGTTTAGGAACATCTCTGAATTCTACTTCTTCATCAGTTCCCAGCTCTTCCTCGACGATCTCCGTACAAAGTTCTATACACTCGTCACAAATATAGACACCTGGACCAGCAACCAGTTTACGGACTTGTTCTTGTGTTTTACCGCAAAAAGAACATTTTAACTGTCCTTTTTCATCATTAAATTTAAACATGTACGTTCACCCCTTTAAATACTCTTCCAACTCTATTACATAGCGGTACCTAATCGTAAAGAAAAAAACTAGGCACACATCTGCTTAAACATTCCAAAATCCCTAGTATGTTTTGCATTTTATCATGTTCTTGGAAGTTTAGTAACAAAAATGCTCACGGTCCGAGTTGTTAAATAAGTACAATAATCAATCAATATGTATTTGCCCTTTACCAGCATGCCCAAAACTTCGGATTTTTAAAAGCAGGATTTGCTGTATAAATATGTATATGCGGTATTAGAACTAATCTACACCGAAATCCAAAAAAAATCAATCAGGAATTAACCGATATTTTAAATTTACACTAATTCTCAATATGTATAAAACAAGGCACGATTACTCGCGCCTTGTTTTTTTAAAGGAAATATTTAAATCTACTTATTTATAAAAATTATTTTGCGTCAACTGTTTTGCTGTTTTCTACCAAGAAGTCAATTGCTTTCTTAATTTTAAGATCGCCTTTGATTCCTTCTAAGTTTCCAAGAGCTTGTTTGATCGCGTCAACTTCCATATTGTACATAGTAGCCATTTGTGCAAGTTCAGCTTCTACATCTTCGTCAGTCGCTTCAAGTTTTTCAACTTCTGCGATTGCTTCAAGAGTAAGGCTCGTACGAACTTGTCCTTCAGCTTCTTCTTTCATTTGCGCTTTTAAAGCTTCTTCGTCTTGACCTGAGAATTGGTAGTAAAGTTCCAAATTAAGACCTTGAGATTGGATGCGTTGAGAGAACTCATTCATCATGCGGTCAACTTCGTTTGAAATCATTGCTTCAGGAACGTCGATTTCTGCACCTTCAACAGCTTTACCAATTACAGTGTTTTGGATGAAGTTTTCTTCTTCATGTTTTTTATCATGCTCTAATTTATGTTTTGTTTTTTCTTTAAGTTCAGCCAAAGTTTCCACTTCGTCGTCGACATCTTTCGCGAACTCATCATCCAACTCAGGAAGTTGTTTCGTTTTGATTTCGTGAATTTTCACTTTGAATACTGCTGGTTTACCTGCAAGTTCAGCAGCGTGGTATTCTTCAGGGAATGTAACTTCGATATCTTTTTCAGCGCCAGTTTCAAGACCGACAAGTTGCTCTTCGAATCCTGGAATGAAAGAGTTTGAACCGATTTCCAATGAATGGTTTTCTGAAGCTCCGCCTTCGAATGCTTCACCGTCAACGAATCCTTCAAAGTCAAGAACAACCGTATCACCTTCAGCGACTTGTCCTTCTTCTTTAACGACAAGTTCAGCTTGACGTTCTTGTAAAGTTTTCAATTCGTTTTCAACATCTTCGTCAGTTACTTCAGTATTGAATTTTTCAACTTCAACACCTTTGTAATCTCCCAATTTAACTTCAGGCTTAACTGTTACAGTTGCAGTGAAGATCAGGTTTTCGCCTTTTTCCATTTTCTCGATGTCGATTTCTGGACGATCTACAGGCTGAATTCCAGCTTCTTCGACAGCATTTGCGTAAGCATCTGGAAGAATGATATCAAGCGCATCTTGGTAAAGTGATTCTACGCCGAATTTTTTTTCGAACATTTGACGTGGCATTTTACCTTTACGGAAGCCAGGTACATTTACTTGTTTCACTACTTTTTTGAAAGCTGCGTCTAAACCTTCGTTTACTTTTGCAGCGTCAACTTCAATTGTTAGTACGCCTTGATTACCTTCTTGTTTTTCCCATTTTACAGACATGTGTTTCCCTCCAAAAATCTATATACTTCAATAATAAGCATTGGATGATTATGCTTTGCAAGTGTTAACAAGTCATCCTTCAAATATACCCCCAAAATAATGGGGAAATCGTCAAAATTAGACGAATTATACATTACAACCACTACATTATACCACAGGATTAATCTGTTACAACAGCAATAGCTTAAATAATAGGATAAGAAATTTCTTCAATTTCTTTTATATAGGAAAGAATATCCGCAACGCTTTCCTCATCTGCCTCGTAAAGATCCGCTAAGTCCCTCACGGAAACTTCCCCGGTCATGTACTCTTCCGCCAAGGCATGGTAGGCAGCTGCCCATGCAGGCAAGCTTTCAGGTCCTGGTTCAAAAGGAAACAATAAAAAGGAATGACGTTCAATCAAACTATGGACCATTTCATATAAGCTCGGATTATCCTGACTGATTTCCTCTTCGGCCAGTCCGGTCACCATCTTATAGAAGTCCGTCTCCTTCAAACTTTTCAATTCCCTTGGGATGACCGACTTCGATTGATTGAATTTCCTCACCGTCATTTCCTCGTTATACTCCTGGTCGATAAGGATGTTAAGGAGCATCGTTTTGAAGAAAGGATGTCCCTCATCTTTTTGTAGAAATTCTTCGATTTGAGGGATAAATGGTCGAATATTGATATTCGTGAGTTTTGAAATGACCATAAGCATTTCATTATCCGTTTTCCCTTCAAAAAGTTCATCCTCCTGCATTTCCTCTGAAAGCTGTTGATTTTGCCTTTCTTTCTCTTCTTTTTTATCCTCAAGGGCCCTTTTACTGAACTGAAGCATCTTTTCGAAATGTTCCTCTTTATCAAAGGGAATTTGGCTTTCTTCAAATAGCAGTTCGATCGTCGTGACCATTTCCTGATGCTCGCCTAATTGCAGCAGTACCATCAAATAAATATTGATCAGTTGAAAATAGTCGCCGATGCCTTTATTCAGCATCTCTATACACAACTCTTTTGCCTCCTGATAATACTCAAGTTCAACTAGTGAGACCACCAGTCCCATGCAAACTTCATCATTTTCGGGCTCATACTCCCTGGCTTGGCTGAAAAGCTGCGCAGCCGCTTTAAAGTTTCTGTTACCAAGCTCATCCAGCCCTTTTACAATCAGCCTCTCACCGAGATTTGGAAAGGCGATAATCTTTGTTTCTCCGACCTTCTTTTGGTTGTTCTCATCATCCATCCTATTTTCCGCCTCACCGTTCGCTTTTTGAGAAACAGTTTAGCATGTAATAGCTGGAAACACAAAAATTTATATGGGCGGATACCTTCTTTCCCCGATAAAAAAAATCCCGTATCCTTTCAAATAAGAAAGGATAACGGGAAATGATTTTTTCTATTATATACTCGATACAGCCTTTTTTTGAGATTCATAGGCAGAAATCTCTTTATCATATTGAAGCGTTATCGAAATTTCATCCCAGCCTTTGACGAGCATTTCCTTCCAATATGGATGAATTTCAAAGCTCGTTTCAAACCCTTGACCATCTTTCAATGTCTGATTGGGAAGGTCGATAGTCAGCTCATAATCAGGTGCCGACACTCTCTCCATTAAATAGTTTACTTCAGTCTGGGTCAAAGCGATGGGGACCATGCCATTTTTCATGCAATTACTTTTAAAGATATCAGCATAAGACGGAGCGATGATGATATCGAACCCGTAGTCTTTCAAAGACCAAGGGGCATGCTCACGGGACGAACCGCAGCCAAAATTTTCACCTGCTATTAATATGGACGTGTTTTGATTATGGGGCTGATTCAATTCAAAATCAGGACGTTTCTTCCCATTTTCATCAAAACGCCAGTTATAGAATAAAAATTCGCCAAATCCGCTGCGCTCAATCCTTTTTAAAAATTGCTTTGGAATGATTTGGTCCGTATCCACGTTTTTACGGTCAAGTGCCGCCGCTCTTCCTTTATATATAGTAATGGGTTCCATTTTCTGCACCTCCGGTTAATTCGTATCCTTATTGGACTTGTTCAGTTCTTTTCAAATTCCTAATATCGACAAATTTCCCATGAATGGCGGCCGCGGCAGCCATAGCCGGACTAACCAGGTGTGTTCTTGCTCCAGCTCCTTGCCTGCCTTCGAAGTTCCGATTGCTTGTGGAGGCACAATGCTCGCCGGCCGGAACCACGTCAGGGTTCATGCTCAGGCACATGCTGCAGCCCGATTCGCGCCATTCGAAGCCTGCAGATTTGAAAATTTCATCCAACCCTTCATCCTCCGCTTGCCTTTTGACGCTTTGTGAACCGGGAACGACCATCGCCCGAACCCCTTTTTGAACAGTTTGGCCATCGATCATTCCTGCGGCTTGCCTTAAGTCCTCAATGCGTGAATTGGTACACGATCCTATGAATACATGTTGTACGGGAATTTCCGTGATCGGCATCCCTTCCTCAAGGCCCATATACTCAATGGCTCGATTCAGTTCCTTAGGATCCATGATATCTTCTGCGAAGGTAGGTACTTTTCCGTCCACGCCACTAGCCATTCCAGGATTTGTCCCCCAGCTGACCATTGGTGAAATCAGGCTGCCATCAAGAATGATTTCTTGGTCATAAACAGCATCCTCATCACTGGAAAGTGACTTCCAGTCCTGAACACATTGCTCGAACTCTTCTCCTTTAGGCAAATATTTACGGCCTTTCAAATAAGAGAACGTTGTTTCATCAGGAGCTACCAGCCCTGCTCTTGCCCCGCCTTCAATCGACATATTGCAGACCGTCATCCTTTCTTCCATTGACATATCCCGGAAAACTTCCCCGCAATACTCAATGATATGTCCCGTACCGAAATCGACGCCGAATTTGGAAATTACATATAAAATGACATCTTTCGCCATCACGCCATGACCAAGCTTGCCATTAACCTCAAGCTTCAATGTTTTGGGTTTTGTTTGCCATAGGGTTTGTGTGGCCAAAACATGCTCGACCTCACTCGTACCGATTCCAAATGCAATCGAGCCAAACGCACCATGCGTGGAAGTATGACTGTCTCCGCAGACAATCGTCATCCCTGGCTGTGTAAGCCCTAATTCAGGCCCGATAACGTGAACGATACCTTGATCCGGACTGTCTAAATCAGCAAGACGGATACCGAACTCCTTACAGTTTTGCTCAAGCGCCTCTAGTTGTTTCCTCGCAATATCATCCTCGATGAAATAGCGATTAACGGTTGGCACATTATGATCCATTGTCGCGAAAGTACGATCGGGTCTCCTGACTTTCCGTCCTTTTAATCTCAATCCTTCAAATGCTTGCGGAGAGGTCACTTCATGAATATATTGAAGGTCTATATAAATTAAATCCGGTTTATTCTCCTCTTCATTTACAATATGGCGATCCCATATTTTCTCTATTATCGACTTACCCATCACTATCCCACCTCGATCAATCTTGTATTTTTTTTAAAAAACACGGCCTAATGTTAGGCCGTGAAAGAAGTTTATGCATAAGCTCCCATGATGTTGGAAATGGCTTCCTGGTCTAAAAGGTTTGCTTTTATTTCTGCAATCATCTCTGAGGTAGACGTAATTGTCGGTTGGCCATTTGCGATATCGCCTGTTCTCAAGCCATATTCAAGGACCGATTCCACCGCCTGTTCAACTGCTTTCGCCTCATCTTCCAAACCAAAGGATAGACGCAGCATGGAAGCCGCCGATAAAATCGTCCCAATCGGATTAGCCAGGTTTTTGCCTGCGATATCCGGGGCAGAGCCATGAATCGGTTCATATAGATTAGGACCATTAGTTGATATGGAGGCGGAAGGAAGCATTCCAAGCGAGCCAGTCAATACCGACGCTTCATCGCTTAAAATATCACCGAACATATTCTCCGTCACGATAATATCAAATTGTTTCGGGTTTTTGATCAATTGCATGGCTGCATTATCAACAAGCATATGTTCAAGGATTACATCCGGATAGTCCTTGGCAATTTCTTCAGCCGTCTCACGCCACATCCTGCTGGATTCAAGAACATTCGCTTTATCCACGGAAGTTACTTTTTTCTTGCGCTCCGATGCTAATGAAAAAGCAAGTTCGATGATGCGCTTCATTTCGCTTTTCTGATAGAAAAGTGTATCGACGACCGCTTCTTTCCCTTCTTTTTCAACGCGCTCACTTGGCTTTCCGAAATAAAGGCCGCCAGTTAGTTCCCTGACAATCACGAAATCCACATCTTCAATGAATTCCTTCTTAAGAGGAGAAGATTCCGACAAGCTGGAATAATAGCTGATTGGACGGATGTTAGCATAAAGATTCAAATCTTTTCGGATTTTCAACAAACCTCGTTCCGGTCTTAGGTGCGCAGGCTGGTCATCCCACTTAGGTCCTCCAACGGCCCCTAATAATACCGCATCGCTGTTTTTACAAATCTCCACTGTTTCATCCGGCAGGGGTGAACCTGTGCTATCGATGGCCCCTCCGCCAATCTCACCATATTGAAATTCAAAATCGTGTCCATATCTTTGGGCAACGGCTTCGAGGATTTCTACAGCGCCTCTTGTTACTTCTTTCCCGATGCCATCTCCTTGAAGCACCGCAATATTCCTTTTCATCGAAATCTCCCCTTCCTATTGTAATACTGCTTTTTCTTCCAGTTCCTTCATGATGATCACACGGTTAACAGCGTTCAAATACGCTTTGGCGGATGCTTCCAAGACGTCCTGATCAAGACCCCTGCCGCTTGTTTCCACACCGTTATAATCAATTTTCACAAAAACTTGTGCGAGGGCATCCATTCCGCCGCCCACCGATTGAATTCGATAGTCCAGCAAATTGATCTCTTTGCCCAAACATCTTTCTAGCGTGTTATATAGGGCTTCTACACTTCCTGCACCTGTAGCCGCTTCCTGAATCTCTTCATTATCGCCTTTTTTCAGTGTGACCGTTGCAGTCGCCGTCTGATGGGTGCCATGTGAAATCTGTAAGGAAATCATGTCATAGAAACTGATATCCGTCGCTTTCTCTTCAAGTACCAGCGCAACGATATCTTCATCAGTCATGGTCTTTTTATTATCGGCCAATTCCTTGAACTGGACGAATAATGAGTTCATTTCCTCATCCGTTACCGTAAAATTCAACTCTTGTAATCTTTCTTTGAAAGCATGGCGTCCTGAATGCTTTCCTAAAACGAGTGAATTGGACGAAACCCCGACGAGTTCAGGTGATATGATTTCATATGTCGTTTTTTCTTTTAACACGCCATCCTGGTGAATGCCTGATTCATGTGCGTAAGCATTGGCACCAATAATGGCTTTATTAGCAGGAACTTGCATTCCCGTAAGGCGGCTGACCAAATCACTGGTCCTTTTAATTTCATTCAATACAAGACCCGTTTCCGCTTGATAGAAATCTTTACGGATGTAAAGTGCCATGGCCACTTCTTCAAGTGCCACGTTTCCGGCACGTTCACCAATTCCGTTGATTGTGCCTTCGACTTGCGTAGCCCCGCCTTCGATGGCCGCCAATGAATTGGCCGTCGCCATTCCAAGATCGTCATGACAGTGTGCAGATAAACTAACTTTTTCAATAGAAGGAACATGTTCACGAAGGTATCTGAAAATGTTGCCATATTCGATTGGAGCTGCATACCCTACTGTATCCGGGATGTTAATGACCTTGGCACCAGCCTGAATGACCGCTTCAACGATTTCAGCCAAATAGTCAAGTTCCGTGCGGCTTGCATCTTCTGCAGACCATTGTACGATCGGAAAACGCGCTGCTCCGTACTTAACCATTTCAACCGACCTTTCAATCACTTGCTGCTTAGACATTTTCAACTTATATTCACGATGAATGGGCGAAGTGGCGATGAACGTATGCAATCTTGGTTCTGCGCCGCCCCTTAATGAATCCCAAGCTGCATCGATATCTCCTTTTACAGCACGCGCCAGCCCTGTGACAGAGCTGTTTTTGATTTTGCGTGCGATTTCCTGTACGGAGTTGAAATCCCCTTTGGATGCTGCCGGAAAACCGGCTTCGATAATATCAACACCCAATCTTTCAAGCTGATAAGCAATTTCAAGTTTTTCGGTAAAATTCAAATTTACACCTGCGGATTGCTCCCCATCACGAAGTGTGGTTTCAAATATATTAATTTTTCGCAACGGCTACCACTTCTTTCTCTTTTTGTTGAGGTTTTACGAATGGCATCATTTTTCTTAATTCACGGCCAACCACTTCGATTTGATGTTGGTTTTCACGATTATTGATCGCATTGAAGACTGGACGATTCGCTTGGTTTTCCAAGATCCATCCTTTAGCGAACTCACCGTCTTGGATGTCTTTCAAGATCGCTTTCATTGCCTCTTTCGTAGTTTCCGTCACAACGCGTGGTCCAGAAACGAAATCTCCCCATTGAGCTGTGTCAGAGATGGAATAGCGCATGTTTTCCATACCGCCTTCATACATAAGGTCGATGATTAACTTAAGTTCATGCAAACACTCGAAATATGCTACTTCCGGTTGATATCCAGCTTCTGTCAAGGTTTCGAATCCAGCTTTCACAAGGGCAGTCAATCCGCCGCAAAGTACAGCTTGCTCTCCAAATAGATCCGTTTCCGTTTCTTCCTGGAAAGTGGTTTCCAAACCGCCAGCTCTTAAAGAACCGATTCCCCGAGCGTACGCAAGTGCCAATTCTCTTGCTTCACCCGTAACATTTTGATAGATGGCGAACAATGCCGGCACCCCTGCCCCTTGTTCATATGTACGGCGAACAAGATGTCCCGGACCTTTTGGAGCGACTAATAAAACATCTACGTCTGCCGGAGGAACGATTTGATTGAAATGTACGTTGAATCCGTGTGCGAACATTAACGCTTGACCTGCACGCAATACCGGTTTGATTTCTTCTTGATATACTTTCGGCTGAGTTTCATCCGGTAATAGGTTCATGATCACGTCTGCCTGTTCAGCTGCTTCCTTCACTGTGAAAACATTAAAGCCGTCTTCCACCGCTTTATCGAAGGATTTACCTTTCCTGATTCCGATGATTACATCTACACCGCTGTCACGTAGGTTTTGAGCGTGTGCGTGTCCTTGTGAACCATATCCGATGACCGCTACCTTTTTATTGTTGAAGAAATTCTCGTTTGCCTCTGCGTTATAATATACTTTTGCCATAATAATTACATCTCCCTTTTCATCATTGTTTTTGTTTTTGTTTTTGTTTTTGTTTTTGTTTTTGTTTTATACGATTGTCGCACTCTTAGCGTGTGCAATTTGCATTCCACGCGGGATGGCGGCAGTCCCTGTCCTTGCCAATTCCTTGATGCCATATGGCTTGATCAGTTCAATGAAAGCTTCGATTTTATCCGATTCTCCTGTGATTTGGACGGTCACGCTATCTTTACTGACATCAATAACTGAAGCTCGGAAGGGTTCGATGACTGAATAAATCTCGGCTCGGGTTTGTGTAGTCACCAATATTTTAATGAGTGCAAGTTCCCTCGCCACAATCGATTGATTCGTAATATCATATACTTTCAAAACATCGATCTGCTTATTCAGCTGCTTGGTGATCTGTTCAATGACAGTTTCGTCATCGACATCAACCACAAAGGTCATCCTTGAAATGCCATCCTGTTCGGAAGGTCCGACAGTCATGCCTTCAATGTTATAATTTCTTTTCGTGAACAGGTTCGTAATCCGATTAAGGACGCCTGGCCGGTTATTCACGGTGAGGCTAAGAATTCCCTTCATTGATTAAACTCCTTCCATTTCATCTAGCCCTTTTCCTTGTGCTACCATCGGAAAGACATTTTCGTTTTGTTTGACCCGGAAATCAATCAACACTGGACCATCAGTCTTTAACGCTACATCCAGGCAGTTGCTTGCTTCTTCCTCCGTCGTCACCTTATATCCCGGAATTCCATAGGCATCGGCCAATTTCACGAAATCCGGATGCGATTGAAAAATACTGTGTGAAAAACGGTTATCATGAAAGAGTTCCTGCCACTGTCTTACCATCCCTAGTGCACCGTTATTGACGATGATGATTTTGATTGGCAGATTCATTTCGGCAATGACCGAGAGTTCCTGCAGGCACATCTGGAATCCACCATCCCCCGATATGGAAAGCACCGTCGCTTTCGGATTCGCCAGCTGCGCTCCGAGAGCCGAAGGTAAGCCAAAGCCCATCGTCCCCAATCCACCGGAAGTGACCCATGAATTCGGTTTGTTAAATGGATAGTATTGTGCTGCCCACATTTGATGCTGTCCAACATCGGTCGTAACAATGGCCTCCCCATTCGTTTTTTCATGAAGCATCTGGATGACCCGCTGAGGTTTCAATACGCCTTCTTCATGGGTATAGCGCAATGGGAACTCTTCATTCCATGCAGTAAGCTGTGTTGTCCATTCATCAATTTCCGGTTTCTTGCCATTTTGCGCAATCAATTCCGAGAGTGCTTCTTTAGCACTTCCGACAACTGGAATTTTTGTCGGAACATTTTTACCGATTTCGGCTGGATCAATATCGATATGGGCAACCGTTGCGTGCTGTGCGAATTTCGCTAGATTCCCAGTCAATCGATCATCGAACCTTGCACCGATATTGATTAATAGATCACATTTCGCTAACGCCATGTTTGCTGCATAGCAGCCATGCATACCACCCATACCGATAAAGAGTGGATGATCCGCCGGAAAGCCCCCAAGTCCCAATAAAGTGTGGACGACGGGGATGCCTTGCTGCTCGACATACTCCTTTAATAGATGGGAGGCCTTTGCATGCAGGACACCTGCCCCTGCAAGAATGACCGGTCTTTTCGCCCCGCTTACGGCTTCAACAAGCTTTCTGATCTGTAAGTAATTCGGCTTGGTCGTCGGCTGATAGCCAGGGAGATTCATTTCTGGCTCCTCATCCGTCGATACACCTTCCAAAATGGCCATGTCCTTAGGTATATCGATCAATACTGGACCGGGCCGGCCGCTGGAAGCGATATAAAACGCTTCTTTAATGATGCGCGGAAGGTCTTCCGGCTTCCTTACCTGATAGTTATGTTTTGTGATCGGGGTAGTAATCCCCAGTACATCCGCTTCCTGGAAAGCATCCGAGCCGATTACACTGGTAGCTACCTGACCTGAAATTACAACTAGCGGTAAAGAGTCGATCATTGCATCGGCCAAACCAGTGACGATGTTCGTTGCCCCTGGACCGGATGTGACGATGACCACCCCCGGCTTGCCGGTAATCCTGGCGTATCCTTCCGCTGCATGAATCGCACCTTGTTCGTGCCTTGTCAAAATATGAAAAAGTTCTGAACTGTATAGTTTGTCATAAATCGGCAATACAGAACCTCCTGGATAACCAAAGATTACATCAACATTTTCCTTTTTCAACGCTTCCAACAGAAATTCGGCACCACTATAATGTGTCTTTCCACTTTTCCGATCAGCAACAACTGACTTTTGTGTCATTTCGTAAAAAACCTCCTTCGCTTTCCTAATTGAATGATTTCTCAAAATTCAGAATTTTCAGCTTTTTAAGCATACAAAAAAGCCTTTTCACCCCAAATGTACTTGCACTCGGCAAGTTAAAGGGGTGAAAAGGCTTGATGAGCCACTCCACGGTACCACCCTTTTTCGCATGAAACTCCATGCGCACTTTGAATAGACTACACTATTCTCTGTTTTGGTAACGGGTACTGGTACGCACCCGTTCAGCTCTACTAGTCAGACGTTCAAGCTGAAACTCCAAGGTGAGTTCATCTTTTGGGACAATACCGGCTCTCAGCTACCCGGCTCTCTGTGACTGCCTTTTTAAAAGACTACTTATCCTCTTCAATGCTTTTCGCATTATTCATATTTTTCGAAACGCTTATGTTTGATGTCTTGTATTTGTGATTATCTTACGTGTATTTCAGGTAGTAGTCAACAGGTTTTTTTAAATTTTTTGATAATTCTAAATTGAAAGATTTGTTGTATCCGCTTACATACCTATCATGGCCACATTTTATAAAAAAAGTTTTTTCAATTTTTAATTTTTAAAAACATCGGATATCCCAATTAAATGATTAATGTCACGCATCATCCACATGATGTCAGTCACAAGTATCGGATCCCTAAAAAAAGAATCATCCATTTTCCCTTTCAGCCTCATTTTCACTGATTGCGGACGCCACTCGTGATATAAGATTCGGCCGCCATCCCTTTTGAAGATCTCTCGTTGATAAACCGCCTGACATTCCAAGGTGCGGAAAATCACGGAACAATTCAA
Source organism: Peribacillus sp. YIM B13477 (assembly GCF_042787955.1). Classification (NCBI taxonomy): domain Bacteria; kingdom Bacillati; phylum Bacillota; class Bacilli; order Caryophanales; family Bacillaceae; genus Peribacillus; species Peribacillus sp. YIM B13477. The sequence goes on along the minus strand of NZ_JBHZPD010000001.1, from coordinate 34,783 downwards.
AATCCCCTCCCCAAACAAATCCCAGGGATTTTGCTATGGCTGCCACCCTTGTCCACTTCTCTCCCTCTGTCCACAGTGCCCGCTTGCCGTCATCACTAAGGATGACAAAATCGACTGCAAGGCCATAGTTATGCAAGGATTGCCCCCCTCTGGCATAAGTCACGATTGGCTTGGATTTATTGGTTCTGCCTCGTTCATACAGTTCATGTTGTTCTCGGAAACTTCGATAACCAGCCGTTATTTGAACAAATATCCCCGCTTCATAAGCTAATTTCACCACTTCGAGTATCGTTTCGTTCACGACCGGGTTCATACCGCTTCCCATATTTTCCTTTGCATGATTCAATAGGGTTTGTAATTTGATGGCCATCCTAGCACCTCCCCTATATTAAATGCGAACATAACTGCAGGAGGAAAGGCTTTACCATTATTTTATTGGGGGTGTAAAGATTATCTGAAAAATGAAAAAGGGCTGAACATAGGTGATATTAATCATCCCCTAAGTCAGCCCTCCGGTTCATTTAGCCAATACATCCTCGTATTCTGCATTTTTTTCAAATTGTTTTTGAACGAACGAACATACCGGAACAATTTTCAGGTTTTCCTCCCTTGCGAATCCTATGATCTTTTCAACAAGGGCATTTCCTACCTTTTGCCCGCGAAGCTTGTCAGAAACAACGGTATGATCGACCGTGATCTCATCATCACCTGATTTAAAGAATGTAATTTCCGCTAGTTTCTCACCAGATTCTTCGACAAAAAAAGAACTTTCACCTTTTTTGATATCCACCATCACGATGACCTCCTTTTAATTCCTCTTTATCATATCTCACAAAAAGGAAATTAAACAAATATTTAAAACGTGATTGAAATTGAATAAAGCAAGTACTTTCAAGGATTATAAAGTTAGGAATTACCCATGTGAAGTTTATTTACAAACCGATGATGGTTTATATTTTAAAAGGAGGCAAAAGACAAAACTTGATCGTTCTTTTCCCTACGCTTATATACCCTTCCGGTTTCAAATTTCACCATGTTTAACGTGCACAAAAATGCATTCATAACGAAAGTGCGAGACTCCGCAGGCTCACCTGGGCCGCCCGTGGAAAGCGAGTGTCTGGATCGGAAATCCACGCCCAAATTGTAACAGCCATAACATTACAACAAACTCGTTTTCTTCGAATTAGTCTAATTCTGAATGATTCTTTCATAACCTGAAATACAGTGTTTTTCAAGCTTTCGTTTTTTGATGGCATTAAATTAATGGAAGAAATCTTTCCGTATCGATGTAAGAATAAGTATATAATAGCAGAAACTAAAAAAACCGCCCTAATCAGGTTAGGACAGTTTTAAATGAAAACAAAATATAAAATGATCATCGATAACAATATGACCATAAAGACAGCGATTAGAATTACGTGCGCACTTGAAGACCGGAACGTCCCTTCATTGATTTGCCGTTTCTTCTGAAGATAACCGATTGTCGCCAGAACGGTAATCACAAGTCCCAATGCACACGCAAACATCCCCAGCACGATGCTGATCAAGTCAATCCGGGCATCCCGATGCACACCAATCGTAAAATGCAGGCTTGTCGCAAGAAAGCCAACTCCCACTATTGCAATCACCGTTCTTATCCATGCCAAGAAGGTGCGTTCATTAGCCAGATGCTGCTGGGCGTATTTCAATTGGTTTTTCTCCATGTCATCACCTTAATCGAGGGTTTTTATCAAATGGTAACATCAGTCATCTTTTCAGGAGCGAAAAGGCCCTGAACATCGACCCGGCAAACATTAGCCCTGCACCGCCGAGCAATAAATATATACATAGAGTTTTATCAATAACATTCAAAGGATAAAGCAAGGCCCCCAGCGCCATGATTGCCCCTATTCCCGTTATGGTCCATCCTATTTTTTTCATTCGCAACTCCTAAGATTAATTATTATTTAGTGAAGGTCCTCCACGGGTTTCCCCTTTTTCATAGACAGGTCCCTCATTACTAGCTTAAACCATTTAAAAACTTACAACAAGTGAGATCCACCGATTATTTTTTCCCACAAAAAAAGAGCCATAAATGACCCCCTGTTTTGAACACGCCCAAATTCAGCCGTTCTTTTTATCCTTTTCCATATATTCTTTTATTTTTCTTTCTTCCCACTCTGACCCGAAGTTTCCTTGTGCAAGAATGGTAATTCCATGTATCAGAACACCAATCCCCCACCCACCGAGGGGATAAAGGAACCACCAATAACCAGGATCCGTCAAAAGGTTAATTGCAATCAACATGACATTCACCAATACATACACCATTAGATGAATGTAGAATGCCTTAAGGTTTTCAACCCTTTTTTTCGCCCGTAGATATCCATCTCCATTTTCCATCCCAGCACCCCCTAATCATAAACACTAAAGTATATTACCATCTGCTTCCATAATACCTTATTTTTCATAAAGAAATAAGAATGAAATGCATCAAAGGTAAATCGGGAGCCGGGAATCAAGGAGAATCCCTAAAGGCCAATTACAAGTCAGCGGGTTTCATTCCATTGTATCCCCGTTCTTCGTAAGGCTGTATTTTTTCCATCCACTTTTCTTCAAGTTTTTTCAATTCCCGTTTAGCATCAAAAAATCCTGTTTCTTTTGGCTTCAATACCTCCAGTACCTCAAAAGAAAAAGCATCTTTCCCATATTGGTTCCACTCACTTTGCAGGACTTTATTGGTGTTTGTCCCGACTTCCAATTCAAATTGTTTCCCCTTCAACGTCTTTAAATTCCTGGTGCTTCCGATAAAGACTTTATTATTTACCGTATTTCTGATTTGGTATACCCCTGCTTCAACCTTCGTTTCTTTATATAATTGCTTCAATTCTTTTTTACGATCCATCTTTCTTGCCCCCAGTCATCATTTCTTCAGCCAATATTGGCTCCCATCAGGCTTTCTATCCAAGAATCCATATTCTATTAAGTATCTTCTCAAAAGAACATGATCATGATAAATCGCACCCAATATTTGATTGATTTCCTTTTCTTCGTATTTCCGCTCATTTTCAAAACGGTTCATAATTTCTTGGAGAATGATCAGCCTTTGTTTTTCCTTTGGCGGAAAAGACTTTAATGCATCCTGACTGCCTTTAGGGAAGTATTTTTTCAGTACAGTCACCTTTTCATCCTCAGTAACGTTATAACGATCATCGACCATCCTTGCTTTTTGATGAAGCGGGATAAATGCCGGCGCGTGTTCATCTTTATCTTTCAATAGTTCCATCAGGGCTAAAAACAACTTTGCCTGACGCTCTTTCTCTTTCAACACAAAACGATGGTTCCGAATCGTGGAAGGACTGCCAATTCCCATTTCCTCCTGAACCTCAGCATCATTTTTCCCTTGGTAAAAAAGGCGAAGGAGACGGTTTTGATGGTCGGTGAGACCTGTAAGTTTTTTATCGAGATCAATCAAGTATTCAAAAACCGAGCTGTGTGCATGTTCAATATGAATGCGCATATACCTCTTCGCTTCATAAAGAACTCCATCTTTCGGGTATACTATCCCCTTTTCAACTGCATTTCCACACAGCAAACAAACATATTGATTCTCACCTTCGATGTACCCTTGTTTAAGCTCATCCTGAGATGCGCTCCAAAACATTTCCGCGTCCTTCATTAAACAAACACTTCCCTATAAAGTTTATAATATAATAAACATATTATTGATTTGTTTGTATTATGTCAATGTTTTTTCTGTTTTTTATAACTCCAGCAAATTATGGCCTTGTTAGTCAGAGGGGCTTCATAACATAAAGCTGACAAGGGTTTTCACCTTCCATTTTACGGTTTCCATGGCACTATGCCGATATAGTATCAAGAGTAATAAGCGGAATTTCCCCAATAATATGCTTTATAAACGTGAATAAGCTTTAGAGGAGGATATCTTATCGAAAGAGGAAAACGAGGCGATTACATCGATCCATAACACCGATTTGCACAAGGCATCACAACATGTATCCGAAAAATTCAAGGTCTCACGATTGAATCACTTATACAAAAACAATCGATGCAGCTGAGTGAAGCTGATGAAAAAAGTTCACCCGTCGAAAAATTGAATACGGCAATAATCAAAAACCGTGAAATCATTAAAAAAATCTCCGAACCATAAATAGAATTTGATATCGAAAAAAAGACATCCAAGTATGGATGCCTCAAACTGTAGACAAAATTCTATCTAAGTCGATTTTACCTACAGTTTTTTTAGCCTGTACAAATTGAACGTTGCCTCCAATCACTCGCTTTCCGCGGGCGGTCCGCCCTCGGCGCACTTACGCCTGTGGGTCTCCCTTGGACTCGCTATTCCCGCAGGAGTCTCGCACACCCTTAAAAATTCAGATAGAAATCTTTTTGCCTACAGTTTTTTATTTGAGAAAGTTGGAGTTGATTTCAGAAATCCGCTCCCTTTCCGCTGACTGTCTGCCAAATCGCATCAAAGCAAGCACTTTTGGTGTCTCGGCTGCCAGTTATTCGGCAGTAGCGCTGTGCAAATTTCTTAAATCCAGTGAGGATTACAGTTAAGACCATAAAGACCTGAGCAGTTTATCGACCTAAACCACACAATATTCGACCGTTCATGAATTTTTTTAACCCTTTACCTCACTGTTCGGTCTCCGATTCCCATTTTGTAGCGAAGGATGTTTTATGAAATCCTTTATAAAAATCCTTCGCAGAGCTCATTAAGTATTAGCTAGGTACAAACTTAAGTATTCCTTCCAGATAAACACCTTTTTCTTTTCGTTTACATTCCCTCAACTTGATTCTTCCTTCTTTTTCTAACTCTTTGGCTAATTGGACCACTTCTGTTCCATCTTCGGTTATTTCGACTGAGAAGAAATTGCCCCGAGTGGAAGTTTGAATGAACTTGAATAATCTATCTTTATTCATTTAAACATCTCCTTATTTATTACAAGTTCGACACAAATGGTCATCCACCTGCGATAAATATGAAATAAAAAATTTCATGGTTAAAAATGACCCTCGTTAGCAAACACCCAAAAAAAGTAAAAAAGCCAAAACCTTTAGAAGGTTTTGGCTTTTTAAGTTAGTGTCCCAGGAGAGATTCGAACTCCCGACCGACGCCTTAGAAGGGCGTTGCTCTATCCAGCTGAGCTACTGAGACGTATCGCTGTTTTTCTTCAGTTCAGTATAACGGTCACTTTTCGAACTTAGACCGTCATTTCATTTTTTTATTATAATCAATTGAATTAAAGATTTCAATACATATTTATTAATTAAAAAATATTAATGATTGCGGGGATGATAGAGTTACCAACTAATTCAACCAATTCTTCTCTCCATTTGGTGATATGTACCCCCATAGCACAAAAGACACAAAAGTCCTTCTTTCTTACTTAATTCCTTCCCTCTCCAACAATCTGTAAATTGTGCCTGTTCCTACCTTAAAGGTAGTACGAATATCATTTATAGACTTACCTTGTTTATAAGCTTCAATGATTGCCTTCATTCTTTGTTCCTCTTTTCCACCTTCAACTAACTTTGTTTTTCGCCCTTTAAACTTCCCTTCACTTTTCGCAATCTCAATACCTTCCTTTTGGCGTTGCTTTATCATTTTCCGTTCAAACTGTGCCAATCCTGAAAAAAATAGTAAATAGAAGCTCACTCATAGGATTATCGTCAGAGAGGTCTAGCCACTTATCTGTAATTGGCCTTAGTCCCGCTCCTTTTCTTTGAATCATTTCAACGATTGTTAATAAGTCTTTTGTTGAACGAGATAAGCGACTAATTTCATGAATGATGACTATATCTCCTTCTTCAAGTTCCTCTAACATTCTTTGAAGTTCTGGACGATCCATTGAAGCATCGCTTATCTTCTCAATAAAAAAGTCTGTACAACCCGCTTCTTTCAAGGACTTCTTTTGACGTGCAATGTTTTGCCCTTCACTATTTACTCGTATGTATCCAACTGTTTTCATTTAAACCACTCCATTACCGTTATTTATAATCACATTTCAACGACAATTACGGTAATGGTCAAACGGTAATAAATGAGCATCTTGTAACCATTGATATGACTGGATTTTGTTATGCACCTGTTAATTACCGTTAAATTGTAGTCTATCGGTAATAGGAAAAGCATTCTCCTTCAACCGGTTACCTAACCAGTACACCAAAAAGGCTTTACTCCTTATTGAAGTAAAGCACCCGTTAGTCCTATAAGACTTATCTCTGAGTTGTCATAAACTGTAATAATGGAAATTCTTAACAGATAATAAAAACACAACAAAAATCCAACGATAATATACTTGTGAATACTTTTAAAGAAATAATTATTCTTTATCAATAGGGGAATGAATATGATCCCTAAATGTATCAACATACAAATTACCATTGGCAGCCAGTACTGCATAAACAACATCATGTTTTAATAAATTACGTTTTATTAACTCTGATTCTAACCATGAAAACGTTATATTATTTTTTTCTAAATTCTCTTTAATTATTTCTCCATCCATAATAAGTTCAATAGGTAACTTCTGTTCAGGCATTACTGCAATCATCAAATCCTGTTTTGTAACGTTCCTAAATTGCGGCTTTTTTAGTACTGTTAACGTTCCATTTGTTTCAACTGTGGCAAATAGAACCTCTTCAATGTTAAAAATATCCCTTTCCCTTAGTTGTTGATTTAAATAATCCAATGTATATCGCATTTTATTCATGTTTCCTTCTAATATTTTTCCATTTTGCATCACAATTGTGGGATCTCCAGCCAGAAATTTTCTTCCTTTACTATTTTTTAATGAAATAAGTGCCATCAGAAAAATAATTGCTATATATATAGTAAATGCAATAATTGTATGATGTACCTTAATAGAAGTATTGAAGGCTAAATTCGCTGAAATAGCTCCTAGCGAAATTGTTGCAACAAAATCAAACATTGTCATTTGAGATATCGTTTGTTTACCTAATATTTTTGTTCCAATTAGTAATAAACTGAAAGAAGTAATTGACCTCAAAATTACTTCGATATGTTCAGGCATTTTGCCACCCCGATTTTATCTATTGTTAGTCATATTATATCCTTGATTTTTTTATTTATTTCACATTGTATTTACCGCTTTCTCGATATATAAGAAAAAGACAGGTTTCCCTGTCCTCAACATTAGTATATTTCATATTAACAATTCGATATATTCATAATTAATAACAATTTCTATTTGTGATCGGTTCACCATGATAATTCTGATTCTACCCGTGGTCTTTAAAATGGCTAAAGGAACTGTCCCCAGCTTGCAGCATGATAGTTTTCACTCTATTTCTACATATTTTTGCTTTGCTGAAGAAGTTTGGATTCTCCTGTACGTTCCCATTCTTCTACTGTTTCATATGCTCTTTCAGGAGAATACCCTTTCCCTACAAGAACTCCCATTAGAATAAATTCTTGAAGAATGTGTGTGGCATTTATTCCTCTTTTAACATCCTCTAATCCTTCTTTAACCAAAAATTCAGTGTACCGTATCCATTCATCTGGAGTCTTGCCAGAAATAACTGTTGTATCTCCATTGCCATGACCGTAGCCTTCTTCCGCAGTTATTGCATCTTCTTTAGTTACATGAACCGTACCCAATGGATGTTGTGGAGGAGCATATATCGAGTAAAGTTTTAAAGGGGCATTACCTGTATTGGTTACATTGTGCCATGTTCCTGCAGGTATCATAATGGCAGAATCATCATAAACGTTTCTTACAAAGTCTAAATCATCCTTTCTCTTGCCCATTTGAACAATCCCTTGACCTTCTTCAATACGTAAGAATTGGTCAAGGTTAGGGTGAATTTCTAAACCAATATCTTCACCAACGTTAAGACTCATCAATGTAACTTGCAAATGTTTTCCTGTCCATAAAGCGGTACGATAGGTAGTGTTTTGCTTCGTAGCCTCATTGATATTCACTACAAATGGTTTCGGTCCATAATCTTTTAACTCAATTTTATTTCTGCCATGAAAAGTTCTTTCAAGACCTCTTTCAAAGGCTGCGAGATGATTAAGTGATGCGTTACGTAATTGTGTAAAGATATTTCTCACATCAGTAGGAATATCAAATGTTAAGAACCTTTCATACATAGAGATATTGTCTATTTCCCCTTGAACGCCAGCAGCATATGCTGCCTTAATGTTTTCTGGAGTTGAAACGAATGACTGCGATATATTTTCAGGTAAAGGCACTTGATAACGTTCAAAAAGGGGCAATAATGCATTTATATGTCTCATTTCCGCTTCTTTTATTTGTGCAAATGTACGAATATATCCAAAGGTTGCTAAAATATTATCATATCTTGCTTGTGCCAAATATTCGTCCTGAAGGGCATAAGTCAGCATTTGAGGTAAGGACAATGTTGAAGCACTTAATGCCCCTTTAGCACCGTAATTTTCAACTTGCCGATCGGTGTGCGTTAACTTTGGATTTTGTGAAAAAAAAAAACAAAAACCATACAGCGTGATTTTGTTCGTCTGCTGCTGCACGTCGAAATCTTTCTTTAATAAAAGTATCCTGCGCCTTATCTGCTATATCTAAATAAAAATCAACGGCTTCTTGTTCATCTTTAAAGGCAAATTCGATTCCTGCTCTATACTTTTCTGGACAATCTTCAGTGATTTTATAAGTGGGCTGCCTACCTGTTAAATTTGCGTAAATTCCGCTGAACTCTTCAAGATGACGTCTTTCATCTTTTTGAATCTCAAGTATTTTGTTCCTTTCATCCTGTGTAGGTGCAATATTGGCTAACTTTTCATAACAAGCAATAGCACTAAACTCCGCATTAATTGCTTTCTGAATATCGCTTGCTAATTGGGTGTCATTCGTTTGACGAAAATATCCATTATAATATGGATTATAATTATAGAAATCTTCATTTGAATACATTATTGATTGTCCTCCCGATTTTAAATAGTCAACTTATCATATGCTTTGTAAATAGGTGGGTGTGCAAGGACAAGGACATAGAGAGGGTAGTTAGTTATATAGGAGGTCATAAAAGGTATTATAATTAGTTTGCACCCCCATTGACTTCAGCTACATTGTTTAATTCTGTCTTAGTCTAATAACACTCGTGAAGAGTTAACGCCACAAACTCGAAGCATTAGACACGTTATATCTCAATCTGTAGCAGACAATATAAAAGGCGAGGTTTATTAGCTTGCGTTAAATTTCCGAAACAAATTGCACCTTTGTTATTGATTGAAAATGTTTTACATGAAGAATGTAATCACTAATTGTCCGACTTCTTTTACCACTTACCTTCATTTGCCTTGTAATAACGTCAAGAGCGTTTGTAATAAACATAGTGTCACTTGATAATATAAGTTGTTTATCTTCTATTTCGGGAGCGTTAGAGCGGGGTGTAGGTAGTTCATCAAGTAGTTTCTTTACATCAACTTTAACATCTAAGATTCCTTTTCTTTTGGTCACAACAAAAAACCTCCTATATCGTAAGTAATACAAGTCAATAATCGGTGTAATTTCTTACATGACCGTTATACTGACCGTTTCACTAAACGATATTGAAGGTTTTACGCATCGGGCTTTAAAGCCGCTTAATTAGTGTCCCAGGAGAGATTCGAACTCCCGACCGACGCCTTAGAAGGGCGTTGCTCTATCCAGCTGAGCTACTGAGACGTTTATGATATAAGTTGCGGTAAAACTTATGTATTACCTTAACTGTTCCCTTAGGACACTTCTTATTATAGTAGGATATCAAAAGAAAGTCAACGGTTTTTCAAAAAAAGTTTTTTTCTTTTTTTAAGAACCAGGAAGCGGGGAAAAACGCTTCCTGTTCATTATACATGAAGTCATTCCATTTGATAAGCATTTCTTAAATCCTCAACGATTTTTCCTTCAAGGTCATAATAGATGATTTCAAGTTGGTCATTTCTAATCTCCAAAATGGCATAGGTTTTCTCTTTTCGTCCCCGCGGCTGCCGTATGCTTCCCGGGTTGATGAAGAGCTTGCCGTCAATCCACTCTGAACCTGGAGCATGGGAGTGACCAAAGCAAATAATATCCGCCCCTGTCTCCTCACTTTTATAAGATAGGTTCATCAAGGTCATATTTATGTTATAGAGGTGTCCATGCGTAACGAAGAAACGCTTGCCTGAGATATTCTCCACAATATCATCCGGATATGCCGAATCATAGTCGCAATTCCCGCCAACGGCCAAAAACTCCGCCATGTGAGAATCATTTCTTTCCAACTCTGAATCACCGCAATGGATCATGGCGGCGACCTCTTGTTTATGACGGTCGGCAATCATGCTGATTTCATGAGTTAAGCCATGACTGTCACTCATTATTAGCACTTTCATCGTCACATTCCTTCTTCCCTTTTTAGAAAATGATCAAGTCTTTCATCTAGAGCCCTCAACGCGTTGGCACGGTGGCTGATTTGGTTTTTTTCCTCTTTTGTCAATTCAGCGTTTGTTTTGCCCTGTTCCTCTACAAAAAAGATGGGATCATAACCAAATCCATTCGTTCCTGAAGGCTGTTCCGTGATCAAGCCTTCCATCGTTCCCGATACCGTAATCGTTTCCTGGTTGGGTGACGCTAGTGCCAAGGCGCAATAAAATCTCGCCGTCCTAGCCTCTTTTGGCACGCCTTCCAGTTCGCGGAGGACTTTTTCCGTGTTTGCTTCATCACTTTTGGCCTCTCCAGCATAACGGGCAGAATAAACGCCTGGACGGCCCTCCAATGCATCTACAATCAATCCGGAGTCATCAGCAATGACAAAGTGGCCTAGCTGATGGGCAATGGCCTCTGCCTTCAGGATCGCATTTTCTTCAAAGGTCGTGCCTGTTTCCTCCACATCCGGGGCATCCGGTACATCGAGAAGTGTTTTGACTTCATAACCTTTAGCAGAAAATAAGCTTTCGAACTCCTTGGCTTTCCCTTTATTTTTCGTTGCAATGATTACTGTCTTCATTTTTCATTTCACCCTTTTTCATTTTATCGGCACGGGAGCTCTTTTGGGCTTAGAAAGAATTTGCTGTCATTCGTCATATGTAAAAGCCGCTTCTTCTCCAGTGCCAACAGACGGATTCAACTCTGCCTATCATGATTAACAACAGCCGCTGAATTTTCCAGATAAGTTAAGTCTAACACAACTCCCTCACCTGCAAAAACCTGAAACTTATAAACTAACGTTTGTAATTTTCACTATGTTCAATATGGATATTAACTTTTATATCATTTATTGAAGTCTTATCGAAGGAATTAATAATTTTATTATCCCACTTATTGACATGGTATCTGTATGCCTTTTCACTTATGTTAAAAAGGTCTGTATTGATTTTTCCCCCCGTCTCCAATGTCTTCAAAATATCTTGCTTAATTTTTATTTCTACCTTTTTTTCGATTTTTCCCATATCCAGGTTGTCTAAATTTTGTTTCAATATCCCATTTGCTTTAACTTCTAAATCATATAAGGGTTTCTTTTGTTGCTCCAATACTTTGATGTTTGTTTTGGGGTCCATGATTTCAACACTTACCTTTTGTTTATTCAGGGAAAAAAACATGACTGTCGCCTTATTTTCAACCCATTTCATACCAGTCAAATCTTGTTTACTTACGAACCCTTTATACTGTTGTTTTGATAAAACATAGCCGCCATTCAACGTTGGTATCTTTTTTTCTTTCCCCCTGTCTGTGTAATGATGCTCATTTATTACCATAGAGGGAATTAAAATGGAACCAACCGGTTGATAAAATTTCGAAACCAGTTCACTGAATTTTAACGGGGAAATGAAATAGTTTTCATTAATAACGGTCTCTGGCCTTTGAATGATCGTGAATAAGTTAGGAAGATTAAAGAAACTATCACCGTTAAACACCTTTTTAATATCCTCGTTTGTAACAAACAGCCATGAATTGTATCGCAATAAGGGCTCTTTCCCTACATATTCAATGAAATCCTTCATTTTCTTATTGATTACATCCTCACTTAAAATGAAGGAGTTAACATGCCCGATATAAAGTGGCAATGCTGCATTTTGTTCCAATTCAGTAAATGCTTCTTCGATACTTTCCCCTTTACCTTTCCCAATGACAACACCAGTTTTTTCTTGTAATGCTGTGGCTCCCTCTTGTTTTGCTATATCCGCAAAATTCAATGCTTGAAAGTATAAGATGAATTCACCCTCTTTATAATCGATCCCTAGAGCGGATCCATATGTTTGAGCTTGAATTTCCTTCATTCCCCAGCAGCCTGTCGTCAATAAAAGTTGACAGCCAATTACCATGACTGCAATTAGCTTTCTCATTTGTCCGACTCCTTTTGCGATTCATTATCACTGGATTGTAGAGCTTGATTCCGCTGCCTTAACATCCCATACGGAAGCTTGAATAAGACTTTTAACATGTCCGATTTATTTGGTTTGGAAAATGGATTCACAAAAGGCTGTCCGAAACTTTCCAAGGAAACCACAACAATCAAGATAAGAAATATTCCCATGAAGAATCCGAACAAGCCTAGAAATGCTGAACATGCAAATATGAATAACCTTATAAGAACGATATTCCCAGCGATATTCTGATTGATTAGGGTATAGCTTGAGAGAACTGTAACAGCAATTATTACGAGCATGGAGGGTGAAGTCAGCCCTGCCCGAATCGCTGCATCACCTATAATCAATCCACCCAATACAGAAACCGTCGGACCAACTGCTTTTGGCAGGCGAAGACCAGCTTCCTTAAATAGTTCAAACAATATGATCATTACGAATGCCTCCAAAGAAGCAGGTATGGGTAATCCCTGTCTCGTGATTGAAATCGTCGCAAGAAGCGAAAAGGGAATTTGATCGAATTGATAGGTAACCAAAGCTATAAAAAATCCCGGTAACGTAACCGTTACAAATAATGAGACTACACGAATGATACGCATAAAACTAATGTAAAAAAAGCTTGCATGTGCGTCATCGGCAGCATAAAGTAACTGATTAATACTCGTTGGTCCGATCAAGCTTGTGGGATTCCCGTCTACCAGGATGGCAAAGCGCCCTTGATTCAAGGATTCAACAACATAGTCCGGTCGACCGACATACTCCAATAAGGGGAAAATGGAAAATTGAGTATCATATAAGAGTTCTTCAACTTGGTAACTGCTGACTATGATATCAGCCTTTAATGAATCTAATCGTTTTTTAACATCCAAAAGAATCGAGGGATTGATAATGTCATCAATATATAGCAGCAATATTTTAGTTTTACTTCTTTTCCCGATTGTATATTCTATACATTTAAGTGATGCCGTTTTTAACCTCTGGCGAATTAAAGACATGTTATCCGCTATATTCTCAACGAATCCATCCCTTGGTCCCCGAATGGAAGATTCTATATTGGATTCTTCCGGACTGCGCTTAGGGGAATTAGCTAATGGGGTATGGTAAATTTCGTTGGAAGATTCATTAATAATGATCAGGTCTCCTGAAAAAAGAATGCTTTCTACTCCGTCTTTTAAATCGGAGCCCTTTTTAAGCGTACTGATCTCCATGATATTGCTTAATTGATCAATTGTTAATTCGCCATTTTCTTGAACCGCTTTAGATATTGTAGGCAGAATCACTTCATTGATGAATGGCATATCCACTAAGTTTGGCGCATATAAAAACCCCAACAAATAACGACCTTCATTATCAAAAGTTTTTGTTCTTAAAACAACATCGGAAGAATGTTCGAACCATTTTCGGATTTGGTCAATGTAAGAAGGAGTACCATTCAAATTTCCCTTCTTCATAATGTTTCACCTTTTCCTTTTCCCTTTTTAAAAATAATAAATAACAGTATAATTGCAGCACTAAAAAGAAACAGACTGCTTATTGGAAAGAAATATTTGTATATAAGATTAAAAAATGAAGTAGCATCCCAATGGATTAGCGTTCCTATAACAATTAACAAATATAGTGAAAGCAGTATCCACTTCTGATGTTTTGAATTCGAGATTAACTTATAGCCTATAAATAAACATAAACTTATTCGGATCATGGCACCTGAAAGCCATTGGAAAATGGAAAGGAAATCGAGTCGGGTAATATAATAGCCAAATCTTAGCAACTTCCACTGTTCGTATGCCGGATTCCTCATTTTCACCGCTTCCACAGAACCAAATTCCGCCATTGCTCCCATGAGGGGGCCTAACGTCAGCATGATGAGGATAATACCAACCAGTAAAAGCCACTTGGCTTTTAGCTTGTTTTTCAAGTAAGGAGTTAAAAATAAAAAAACGATGATTTCTAAATATCCTGCACTCGTATACAGCATTCCATTTAGTGTATGGCGATACCCGCTTTCAAATATCGGGAACAATAATTCGTAATTCTTATTACTCGTGTTCCCCAGCCCCACAAATATCCCCAAAATAGTGACGACCGGAAGAAATAGGAGAGCCAAAGTACTTATGGTGCGTATTCCTTTATAGCTTGCAAAAATACAAATAAAAGTGAATAGGCTGACGACTACGATGTTTGGTATGTCATGAGTATAATTAGCTTTTGCCCAAATCAATGTAAATTTGACGGTTATGAAGGCGTTAATTATAAAGTACAAGCCAAATGCTATCGTGAAAATATATGTAACAAAAGGTGTAGACCATTTTTTCAGAAAAGAGATTATATCTTCTTTATCTAGTTTTTTATAAATATAAAAAATAAATAGTGTCCAAACGATACATGGAACAACACTTATTATGACACTTATCCATCCGTCGCGTTGAGATGCGGATAAGATATTGGGAAGGAGCAGGACATGTACCATGAACCCTGTATTCATGATGATTAAAACATAGATGTGTAAAGCCTGAATGACCTTTTGATCCATAATACCTCCCCATTAATTACATGTTTAAAAGTAATTTCCCCTTTTAAAAATTTATTTATGTAAAAACTTTTTCGGGGCGGTAAGCTTTCAACTCTCTAACAGCGTGGTCATTCAAAGGCGGAGGCAAAAAAATAAGAGGCAGCTGCAAGCTGCCTCATTGTTTTATTTCTACATATATTTAAAAACTGCCTGTGTTGACTTTCTCTGGACGGACGACTGGTTCGGATAATTTCTTACCTTCTTCATTAAGAACATCTGCGCTGCCCTGCACTTGCACTTCAACGCTTTCAATTCCTTTCTGTTCCGTCAAGGAAAGGACCAAGGCATCAAGGACCTCTTGTGATACCTTTTTCTCTTTAAAGCTTCCAAGGATATTTTCGTTAAAATTCAGGCTGACCTTACCTTCTGCCACTTTTGGCTCGTCAAGTAAAGCTACATCACTCATGAACCCTGTTTGCAGGCTAGAACCCGAAGGACTCTTCGTTAATTCCTGAATGACTGCTGTTACATTATCAGTCACCGTTTCGCTGATCCTGCGCGTCACGGGAACATAATAAGTGTACTCCTCATCACCGCCTACATAATAAACGGTGAGTGCTTTGGTATTGGAAATGTCGACTACATCACTCGTATCGATATTGATTCCTGAAGACCTTGAGATATTTTCATCTATCGGTGTGCCATTGACCGGCATTTCGGAAATATCTTCCCCATTGATTCTCATTTGGATTTTATCGACCGAGTCGAATTGCGTCAGGGTCCATGTGATGGCTTGAAGGATTTTAAGTTCATCCTCTTTCTGATAGTTTTTGAATTCCGGCGAAAAGTCCGCCACAGCCACCCCGTCTTTAATGTTCACGCTTATTTGGGTATCGGCAGGAATGACGGCCCTGAACCCATTTGGAAGTTTATCCGTGACTGGTCCGTTATTGACAAGGTAATCAAGGGCTTGTTTAGCGACAGCTTCCGATTTAGGAAGTTCCAATGTCTGTGGAACCACATACCCGCTTTTATCAATTAAATATAACTCCGTCTTCACCGTTTTCGATTCTACAGCGCCTTCTTCTCCCTCAGTCGCTGGCTTTTCCTCACCATTCGTTTCTGTTTCTTTTAATGAAGATTCATCCTCGACTAATGAAACATCCTTCGGGGGATCAATTTCCTTTTTCTCTTCACCGCCAAATAATCCGCAGCCTGAAAGCCAAAAAGAAGATGCCAGAATGGTCACAGCCATTGTTACTTTTGATTTATTGGACATAAAATCACTCCTAGGACAGTTTGTACTCCTATTTATACGAGCCCTAGGGGAAAATAGACCAATTATTTTTCCCTACGATAATGGAGCTGGGCAATTTGCCCGTACTGATGCATCTTTTTCAGCTTCATTAGGATTTGGGAGACTTCCTGAATGGAACAATCGACTCCCACCCCCAAGTATAATCTGAATGCTGGATAGGATCCTTTCATCCACCTGCAGGGAAAGCGAGTCCCTCACGTTCCAATCAACAGGCAAATGTACAAACCATAAAAAAACTGCAGACAAACTCCATTTTCATTAAGTTTGTCTGCAGTCTGAAACTTCCAAATGGAAGTCTTATAAGTGATCGATTTTAATTGTTTCGATGGTATTGGCATGAATACCGAGCCAGCTCGACGCGATGGAACCAAACATATCTCTTGAACCGGTTGTATAAAAGCGATGAACTGGACGGAGCTTGCTTTTATTGATTAATTTATAGTAATCCAAAATGACACTTGCCTCCCGGGCCGTCTCTTCTCCAGAGGAAATGACTTGTACTTCATCCCCCATATAGGAAGAGATTACAGGCCCCAGCAGTGGATAATGGGTACAGCCAAGGATCAGTGTATCGATTTTCGTTTTCTTCAACGGGTTCAAGGTTTGTGCCACGACCCGATTGACGATCCCCCCTTGAAACTCCCCGCTTTCTACGATTGGGACAAATTTCGGGCATGCTAAACTATCTACTTTCACATCGGAATTGATGGAAGCAAGTGCATCGTCATAAGCTTTGCTTTTTACCGTGCCTTCCGTACCGATAACTCCGATATGCAAGGAATCAGAAACTTTCAATGCCGCCCTTGCCCCTGGGTGTATGACACCCAACACAGGAATCGGAAGTATAGCCCTGATTTCATCCAATACAGCTGCAGTTGCTGTATTGCAAGCGATGATCAGCATTTTTATATCCTTCTTCATCAAAAATCTCGTCATTTGCCATGTGAAGGTTTGGACATCTTTTTTTGTCCTCGGCCCATATGGGCATCTTGCTGTATCACCTAAGTAAATTATATTTTCATTTGGAAGCTGACGCATGACTTCTTTAGCTACTGTCAAGCCGCCTACTCCTGAATCAATGATGCCTATCGGTTGTTTCAAAAAACTCGCCTCATTTTTCTTTCATTTCTTGATGTAGTTTTACTAGAATCCCTTTGAGGGACATGATGTCAGATTCGTTAAAATTGACTAACACGCCACTCAAGTACTGCCTCCGTTTATTAATCACTTCTTCGATTATCCGTTCGCCTTCTTCAAGAAGGTGAATTCGAACCACACGCCGATCCTTTTCATCCCTGACACGCTGGACAAGCTGATGTTTCTCCATGCGGTCAATCAGGTCCGTCGTTGTACTGAAAGCGAGAAACATCTTCGTGGACAATTCGCCAATCGTCATGTCCCCTGATTCAAAAAGCCATTGCAAAGCCACGAATTGAGGAATGGTTATTTTATAATCATGGAGAATTTCTCTTCCCCTTTGCTTAAGCCATGACGATACATAGCGCAATTCCTTCTCGATATCGGCTACATATGCCGCCTGCTTCTCTTCATCCATAAACACAGCTCCCCACTTCATGAAACTTATCATACTACCATTTTGGATGAAAGTGAAATGATTTTCAAGATTGATTGACTGGAATCATAATGAAACCCCACCATAAAAATAAGCAGCATCCAAAGAAGTCAAAACAACCAAATTGTTTTGCCCTTCCTTATATGCTGCCAATGAACGGGAGAGAAATTATTTATAAGGCTTACGTATTAAGAGTTAACACATTAAAGCTTAAGTTCTCCCATACGAAGGAGTTCTATGACTGCCTGCGAACGTCCTTTAACTCCAAGCTTCTGCATCGCATTCGAAATATGGTTTCGAACTGTTTTTTCGCTAATAAACAATTCACCTGCGATTTCTTTTGTTGTTTTGTCTTGTACTAGTAACTCAAATACTTCTTTTTCTCTTTTGGTGAGTAATGGCTTATGAGTGAATTCGTTCTCCTTCAAGTAATGTTACCCTCCTTGCCTTCACCAGCATAAAACCCGGAGTGGGTGTCTATTTAGTCAAGATATAGTATGTCGGCTGGGGCAATGGAGTGACTCTTTTACTTGTCTAAATGGAAATATTTTCAGGAATGTTCCAGCACAGTATACAACATCGAACGCTTCATGTCTTCCGTCCATGGTACCGGCTTCCCGGTGGCCTTGGACACTTGCACAATCGTCCCCCTGCCCGTTAAACAAATTGAACCATCTTGTTTAGTCCCCATATAGTGTAGCTCCACTGAAGAATTTCCGATATGGTCAGCTTTCACATGGATTGTCAATTGATCATTGAAAAACATCTGCTTAAGGTAATCACACTGTAAATTGGCAACAACCGGCATCTCACCGCATTCAGCCGAGGTCCAATCCTTCATGAACCCCATACTGTTGAAATACTCAATCCGAGCTTCCTCAAAATAAGTAAAAGGAATCGTGTTATTCAAGTGCCCAAACATATCAGTTTCCGAAAAGCGGATCTTAATCTCATGTTTAAAAGAAAAATCATTGATCCACTCCGTTATATTATCGATATATGATATTTTGCCCAACTTGTGCACACCCTTTCTGAATTGAATGACTATTCACTCATTTTATAAGAAAACAACGATAATGAAAAGGATTTTCTATTGAAAGCAGGGTAAATTATCAAGCTCACTTCACAAATCCTTCACAGTTGGCCTGGTGCCAGATTTACACTACAACCCCAGTTATCAATCGTTTATGATTCTCTCGATTCCCAACCAAGTCTGTGTATGTAAAACAATGAAAAAAAGAACCCATATCATAAGATACAGGTTCTTTCATGTTCATGATTAAACTTCATCACTGCCGAAGAAGTTACGGAATTGTTGGATCGTAGTATCACGGTTCAACGCAGCAATCGAAGTCGTTAATGGAATGCCTTTAGGGCAAGACTGCACACAGTTTTGTGAGTTACCGCAGTTTGCAAGTCCTCCATCACCCATGATCGTATTTAAACGTTCAGCTTTGTTCATTGCACCAGTTGGATGTGCATTGAATAAACGAACTTGCGATAATGGTTGTGGCCCAATGAAGTCTGAATTGCTGTTTACGTTCGGACAAGCTTCCAAACATACACCGCAAGTCATACATTTAGATAACTCGTAAGCCCATTGACGTTTCTTTTCTGGCATACGCGGTCCTGGTCCAAGGTTGTACGTTCCATCGATTGGAATCCATGCTTTTACCTTTTTCAATGAGTCGAACATACGGCTGCGATCGACTTGCAGGTCACGAACAACAGGGAATGTACGCATTGGTGCTAGACGAACCGGCTGCTCCAATTGATCGATAAGAGCTGTACATGATTGTCTTGGTTTACCATTGATAACCATTGAACAAGCACCACATACCTCTTCAAGACAGTTCATGTCCCATGCGATTGCTGTAGTGTGCTTACCTTGTACCGTTACTGGATTACGACGAATTTCCATTAGGGCGGAAATTACGTTCATATTCGGACGGTACGCTAATTCGAATTCCTCATCATAAGGAGCTGAATCCGGTGTATCTTGACGAGTGATTATAAAACGGACTGTTTTAGTCTCAGATTTAGTTTCAACCATTTTTTTGCTCCCCCTCTTTAGTGTTTCGTAGTGTAGTCACGTTTACGCGGTGCGATCAGTGATACATCAATATCTTCATAATGGAATTCAGGTGCTTGATCCAAGCCTTTGAATGTTGCCATAGTAGTTTTCATGAATTCCTCATCATTACGTTCTGGGAAATCAGGTTTGTAATGCGCTCCGCGGCTTTCATCACGGTTTAACGCACCAATTGTGATTACACGGGCCAATTGCATCATGTTTTGCAGCTGTCTAGTGAATGCAGCTCCTTGGTTACTCCATTTTGCCGTGTCATTGATGTTAATTTTCTTGTAACGTTCCATCAGCTCAAGAATCTTGTTATCCGTTTCTTTAAGCTTGTCATTGTAACGAACTACAGTAACATGCTGAGTCATCCACTCACCAAGTTCTTTGTGAAGGATGTACGCATTTTCGTTACCATCAAGAGACATGACTTCATTCCATTTCTCTTGTTCTTGTTTTTCGTACCCTTCATACAATGAAGAAGGAATGGATTCTGAAGTTTTAGCAAGGCCTTCAATATATTTAACGGCATTCGGTCCAGCGACTGAACCACCATAGATTGCAGAAAGAAGTGAGTTGGCACCAAGACGGTTACCGCCATGTTGTGAATAATCGCACTCACCTGCAGCGAATAAACCTTTGATGTTAGTCATTTGGTCATAATCCACCCAAAGTCCGCCCATGGAATAGTGAACGGCAGGGAAAATTTTCATTGGAACTTTACGAGGATCTTCACCCATGAATTTCTCGTAGATTTCAATGATTCCGCCAAGTTTAATATCAAGTAATTTAGGATCTTTATGTGATAGATCCAGGTAAACCATGTTTTCACCATTAATGCCAAGCTTCATGTTCATACATACGTCGAAGATTTCACGAGTCGCGATATCACGAGGTACTAGATTACCATAAGCAGGGTATTTTTCTTCAAGGAAATACCAAGGTTTCCCGTCTTTATATGTCCAGATACGTCCACCTTCACCACGAGCGGATTCACTCATTAGACGAAGTTTGTCATCGCCAGGGATTGCTGTCGGGTGAATTTGAATGAACTCACCATTAGCATAATTAACACCTTGCTGATAAACGATTGATGCTGCTGAACCTGTATTGATCATTGAGTTCGTTGATTTACCGAAAATGATTCCAGGGCCGCCGCTCGCCATGATGACTGCGTCTCCAGGGAATGATTTGATTTCCATTGAAGTCAGGTTTTGTGCTACGATACCGCGTGCTGTTTGCTCATCATCGATAACAGCTCCAAGGAATTCCCAGCCTTCATATTTCGTTACAAGGCCTTCAACTTCATAACGGCGAACCTGCTCGTCCAATGCGTAAAGTAATTGCTGACCAGTTGTTGCACCAGCGAATGCTGTACGGCTATGTTGAGTACCACCGAAACGACGGAAATCAAGAA
Organism: Peribacillus sp. YIM B13477; assembly: GCF_042787955.1. Lineage (NCBI taxonomy): Bacteria > Bacillati > Bacillota > Bacilli > Caryophanales > Bacillaceae > Peribacillus > Peribacillus sp. YIM B13477. The sequence goes on along the minus strand of NZ_JBHZPD010000001.1, from coordinate 13,558 downwards.
GACCTTCCGGAGTACGGTTGAACATAACACCCATACGGTCAAACATATGAATGATTGATGGTGCTGCTTCGCACATCGCTTTAACCGGCGGTTGGTTAGCCAAGAAATCCCCGCCATAAACTGTATCGTCGAAGTGGATATATGGAGAATCCCCTTCACCTTTTGTATTTACTGCCCCGTTGATTCCGCCTTGGGCACAAACTGAGTGAGAGCGTTTAACAGGCACTAAAGAAAATAAATCAACCTGTTGTCCCAGCTCTGCTGCTTTGATCGTAGCCATTAATCCAGCTAGACCTCCACCAACGATAACTATTTTACCTTTACCCAATTCTGTCACTCCCTTATTTCCATTAGCCAAGCTATGTTTTTCCTAATTCTTATAAATGAACTCTATCTTCTTATACGAATGCGAAAATTGCGCTGATTCCGATATAAGAAAGAAGAACGAAAACGATCAATGTAAAGTAAGTCATGATTCTTTGCGATCTTGGTGAAACTGTAAGACCCCAGCTCACAGCAAATGACCATAATCCATTAGCAAAGTGGAAGATTGCCGAGATAATACCAACAATATAGAACACAATCATGAATGGACTAGAGAAAATCTCTGCCATCATGTCAAAGTTAACTTCAGCACCCATAGCTGCTTGGATTCTAGTTGCCCATATATGCCAAACAAGGAAAATCAACGTTATGATTCCAGTTAGGCGTTGTAGCATGAACATCCAGTTACGGAAGAAACTAAATCTGCCTAAATTGTTTTTTGCTGTAAAGGCAATATAGATTCCGTACACAGCATGGAAAATGAGCGGTAGATAGATGACGACCCATTCTACCAAAATCTTCACGGGCGTATACTCAATTAAATGAACTGCCCCATTAAAAGTTTCTTCTCCTTTTGTTGCCATAAAGTTTACAGATAAATGAAAAATTAGGAATAGACCAATTGGAATTACTCCTAGAAGTGAATGAAGCCTGCGATTCCCAAACTCACGATTTTTTGCCACTAAGTGCCCCCCCTTAATTTGTGAAAAATCATGCAAAGATAAACTGGTGGCTACCTTTTATCTCCGCGTGAAAATACAGTATAGAGTCAAAAAAACTCCTCTATACTTCCTTTACAATTATGTGACATGTCCATTTTACTCCTGACTTCTATGTGCGTCAAGAAAACGGATACAAGAAATCTCTTTTTCAGAATAGATTTTATTGGATTATATTGGGTATTTTTTGTTTGTCAAGATGATATTTTGAATAAATTTCTAATTTAACTATTAATATCTCGGTATAATTTCTCATTTTTTTCCAAATGTGATTTAAATAAATAAAAAACAGTATAATTTGCAAAAGAAATACGTTTATAATAGATTTACAGAAAGAGGCGATAAATTATGAAAAAAAATATTGCTGCTGCGATAGAAGAAGAGATTCAAACGGAAGAAATTCAAACTGAGGAATTCCTAGTTCCAGCTTTCGGATACGAATTAATCAGAGAAGTTCTATTGAACGATATTCTTGGAAAAGACTCTAATCAAATCCTCTATTGGGCAGGTAAACAATTAGCAAGAAAATTCCCATTGAATGGCGATCAGGAAGTGATTGAATTTTTCCAAAGCGCTGGATGGGGCAATCTGGAAATCTTGAAGTATACGAAACACCAGATGGAATTATCCCTGACAGGTAAAATAATCAGCCGCCGCTTGGATTTACACCCTGATTGTCACTTCCAACTTGAAGCCGGTTTCCTTGCCGAGCAGTTTACACTGCAAAAAAAATTCCTCAGCGAATCAACGGAAGAAATCAAACGCCGCGCAAAAAAAGTGATATTCACCATCCAATGGGATCCCAGAGATCCAATCTAATGAGCCCTGAAAACAGACTTACCCTTTTTACCGGAAGTCTGTTTTTTATTGGACTCCTGACACTTAAGCTAGCACATTTGCATGCTGACCAAGTTTAAATGCTTCATGAAGGGATTCAACCGCCTTCACCATTTCCTTTTCATTGACGACGGTCGAAACTTTAATTTCCGATGTGCTGACCATTTTCACCTGGATGCCTGTATTGGCCATCACTTCAAACATTTCGGCAGCCACTCCCGGATTGGATACCATACCAGAACCGACGATGGACACTTTGGCCAATCCGCTCTCCGTTTCGACCCGGTCGAATCCCAATTGATCTTTATTATTTTCCAGCACGATCAAGGCCGCTTCCGTATCTTCACTTTTTGTGGAAAAAGATAGATTCGTCGTATCCTCGGCAGTCATGCTTTGAATGATGATGTCCACATTGATCCGGTTTTTCGCAAGCGTCGTGAAGATCGTGGATAATGCACCAAGTGATTGGGGCAAACCATATATTGTGACCCTCGTAATACTGTCTTCAAAAGCAATGCCGCGTACAATTAAGTTTTCTTCCATAGTTGCTTCCTCCTCAATGATCGTACCTGATTCTCTCTCCATGCTTGAACGGACTTCAAGCGGAATTTGATAATTTTTTGCATATTCGACAGCCCTTGGGTGAAGGACGCCCGCCCCCAGGTTGGCAAGTTCCAGCATTTCATCGTAAGAAATGGATTGGAGTTTTCGCGCGCCTTTTATGTAGCGTGGGTCCGTTGTGAATACACCCGTTACATCTGTATAAATATCGCATCTATCCGCATTAAGCGCTGCTGCGATGGCAACTGCCGTCGTATCGGAACCGCCTCGCCCTAAGGTAGTGATTTCCCCATTTGCATCGTTACCCTGGAAACCGGCTACGACCACTATTTTCTTCTCCTCAAGCTGGGCTTGGATCCTCGTGGCATCGATGTTTAAAATCCGGGCATTCCCATGAACGGATTCCGTTTGCATGCCAGCCTGCCAGCCGGTATACGAAATGGCTTCATGTCCTTCTTCAATCAATGCCATCGTTAACAGGGAAATCGTTACCTGTTCCCCAGTCGTCAATAGCATATCCATTTCCCTCTTGCTCGGGGATCCGGAAATATCACACGCCATGGAAACCAATTGGTCCGTTGTTTTCCCCATAGCTGAAACAACGACGACAACCTCATTTCCTTTCTCCGCTTCCTCGATTACCCGATTGGCAACATTTTTGATTTTTTCTACGCTACCGACGGATGTTCCGCCGAATTTTTGAACGATTAATGCCATCCTCATGCACCCTCTCTACTTTTTAGGCAATAAAAAAAGCAATGAGAAATATCTCATTGCTGTGGTCACATATCTTAATACTGTAATCACAGTGAGATAGCTCTCCAGGGTATAAACCCTGACAATCCGCCATTTCTTAAATGTCGGACCAGGAGGACAAGGTATGAGTCTTGTCTTCCTTCGGCGGCGTCCCCTTTCAAAACCTTTCATGGAAGCTCATACTTCTCCAGGTTTTTACTCTTGAATTCCGCACCTCTATCAGCACTTTTAAGTTGTCTAGTTAAAAATTCCTTTTAATCATAGCATAGAGATTTATCAGTAGCAAGATTATTCTTGTAATTTTCTAACGATTCCCTCGGCTACCCCTTTTGGCATGCCAGCTTCCATGATTTCCTCGGCCGTCGCCTCTTTGATTTTCTTCAATGATCCAAAATGCCTTAATAATTGCTTCCTTCGCTTTTCCCCGACTCCTGGAATATCATCAAGCTGGGAGTGAACCGCATTTTTCCCGCGTAGCTGGCGATGAAACGTAATCGCGAACCGATGCACTTCATCCTGAATTCTTTGCAATAGGTAAAATTCCTGGCTCCTTGAATCAAGAGGTACAAGTTCAAGCGGATTTCCGATCATCAATTGCGAGGTCCTATGCTTTTCATCCTTAATGAGGCCTGAAAGTGGAATATCCAAGCCTAATTCATTTTCCAGAATATCCCGTACCGCTTCGACATGTCCCTTTCCGCCATCAATGATGATCAAGTCCGGAAGCGGCAGCCCTTCTTTCAATACTCGTGAATACCTTCTTCTGACCACTTCCCGCATCGATTCATAATCATCAGGTCCCTGGACCGTCTTGATCTTATATTTTCGGTACTCTCTTTTTTCCGGCTTCCCATCAATGAACACGACTAAAGCGGAAACGGGGTCACTTCCCTGAATATTGGAGTTATCGAAAGCTTCAATTCGATGCGGGGTGTAAATACCCAATTGTTTCCCAAGGTTTTCCACCGCATTGATCGTTCTTTCTTCATCCCTCTCAATCAAAGAGAATTTTTCCTGAAGGGCGATGGAGGCATTTTTATTCGCCAATTTAAGCATGTCTTTTTTCGCTCCCCGTTTCGGGTGAATCGTTTTGACACCAAGCAGCCCTTCCGCCATTTCGGCATCCACAGATTCAGGCAGCAAGATTTCCTTTGGTTTAAAGTGGTTCGTAATCTCGTAAAACTGACCGAGGAATGTAAGAAGTTCCTGTTCGGGTTCATCGTAGACCGGAAAAAGCGAAACATCCCTTTCTATCAATTTACCCTGCCGGACAAAAAATACCTGAACGCACATCCAGCCTTTATCATAGGCAAAGCCAAATACATCCCTGTCGATGAAATCGGTCGTCATCATTTTCTGCTTCTCCATCGTAATATCGATATGGGCAATCTTGTCACGAAACTCCTTGGCCCTCTCGAAATCGAGTTCTTCCGATGCCTCCAGCATTTTTTCAGTCAGTTCTTTTTTTATTTCAGTATGCCCGCCGTTCAAGAACCGGTTGATATCATCGACCATTTTTTTATATTCCTGTTCCTCTACATCATATACACATGGGGCCAGGCACTGACCAAGGTGATAGTAGAGACAAACGCGATCCGGTAACGTATTGCATTTTCTTAGGGGATAGATGCGGTCGAGCAATTTTTTCGTTTCGTTAGCTGCAAATGCATTCGGATAAGGACCGAAATATTTCCCTTTGTCTTTTTTGACTTTTCGCGTAATGATTAGACGCGGGTGGCGTTCCGCAGTCAGCTTGATGAAAGGATACGTCTTATCATCCTTTAGCATGACATTATATTTTGGGTCATGTTTTTTGATTAAGTTCAACTCTAAAATAAGAGCCTCGATATTGGAAGAGGTGACAATGTATTCGAAATCCTCAATCTCGTTCACGAGTCGAAATGTTTTACCATCGTGAGATCCCGTAAAATAAGAACGGACACGATTTTTCAACACCTTCGCTTTGCCTACATATATGATCGTTCCCTGACGATCTTTCATTAAATAACAACCTGGTTGATCGGGAAGAAGGGCAAGTTTATTCTTTATTTGTTGATTCATGCATTCAGCCTCCTGTTCTCCCTTTTTTACAATCATTATATATCAAGATAGCGAAAAAAGCTTCAAGTCCGCAGACTTGAAGCTTTTTTTAGCTATCTTACTATTACGCGTGTTTTGCAATAAGTTCAGCAAGTGCTTCTTTAGGTTGGAAACCAACAACCTTATCGACCACTTCACCGTCTTTAAGGACGATTAATGTCGGGATGCTCATCACACCGAATTTTCCAGCTGTTTCTTGGTTTTCATCTACATCCACTTTTACGATTTTTGCTGTATCGCCAATTTCAGTATCAAGCTCTTGAAGAACAGGAGCGATCATTTTACAAGGTCCACACCATGGAGCCCAAAAGTCTACAAGAACGACACCTTCGCTAGTATCTGTTGTGAAAGTTTGGTCAGTTGCATTTACAATAGCCATATATATTTCCTCCTCAAATTTACTCAAATAACTAAAAACAGTATACCACTGTTGCTCAAAACGATGCTAATATTTTGCTTCAGTGGTAGGATGTCCAAAAAAAAAGTAACTATGCAGGCAAAAAAACCTCCCCATTAGCGCAAACAAAGGGGCAAGACATGTATCGGCTTATGCCGAATGTCTTGCCCCTCATCTGTATTATTTCTATTACGCGTTAACTTTAAGTTTTTTGAATTCTTCCGTAAGTAATGGAACGACTTCGAAAAGATCTCCGACAATTCCATAATCAGCTACATTGAATATGTTAGCTTCCGGGTCTTTATTGATGGCAACAATAACCTTGGAGTTGGACATTCCCGCTAAATGCTGGATCGCACCGGAAATTCCGCAGGCGATATAAAGGTCAGGTGTTACGACTTTACCCGTTTGTCCGATTTGTAATGAGTAATCGCAATAGTCTGCATCACATGCTCCCCGGGAAGCTCCTACCGCTCCTCCAAGAACCTGTGCCAGTTCCTTTAATGGTTCAAAACCATCTTCACTTTTCACGCCACGGCCGCCCGCGATGATTACTTTCGCTTCTGAAAGGTCGACCCCTTCACTGGCTTTTCTAACAACATCCTTAATGATTGTCCGTAAGTCCTTAATATCCACACTTAATGTAGAAACATCACCAGAGCGGGACTCATCTTTCGCTAATGGTTCGATATTGTTCGGACGGATTGTCGCGAAAATCACGCCAGCTGTAACAATTTTCTTTTCAAATGCTTTACCAGAATATATCGGGCGGGTGAAAACGATATTTCCACCTTCTTCTTCAATGGATGTAACGTCGGAAATCAATCCTGATTCAAGTTTTCCAGCCAATTTAGGTGCAAGGTCTTTTCCTAAGGCTGTATGTCCAAAGAAAATTCCTTCCGGCTTTTCCTGCTCGATGACGGCAAGCAAGCTTTGCGCATATCCATCTGAAGTATATTGTTTCAATTGATCATTTTCGACTGCAATAACCCGGTCTGCACCATACTGGATCAATTCATCACCGAAATTCTGAACACTGTCACCAACTAAAACACCAACGATTTCCCCGCCATCCGCTGCAAGCTTAGCCGCACCGATAGCTTCAAATGATACATTTCTTAGTGAACCATCACGAACTTCGCCCAATACAAGAAACTTTCTAGCCATTTATAAAAACCTCCTGTGCTCTATTTTTCTTTTTGTCGTGTGTTGTTGTTTTGAGATGTACCGTTTCGATTAAATCACTTTTGCTTCACTGCGTAATAACTGAACAAGCTCGGTAACTTGAGCACTGATTTCCCCGTCCAAAACTTTTCCAGCTTCTTTTTTAGCAGGAAGGTAAATTTCAATCGTTTTTGTTTTGGCCTCAACATCGTCCTCTTCCAAATCCAGGTCATCCAATTCCAATTCTTCAAGCGGTTTTTTCTTTGCCTTCATGATTCCTGGCAATGAAGGATAACGTGGCTCATTTAGCCCTTGTTGCGCTGTCACCAATAATGGAAGAGAGGCTTCGATCGTTTCAGAGTCCCCTTCGACATCACGGATAACGCTTACATTTCCATTTTCTATGTCCAATTTAGTAATGGTTGTAATATAAGGAATTCCCAAAATTTCGGCAACGCGTGGTCCCACTTGACCAGAGCCGCCATCGATTGCAACGTTCCCTGCAATGATTAGATCCGCATTTTTATCTTTTAAGTATTCGCCAATAATTTTGGCAGTCGTGAATTGGTCGCCATTTTCTATGTCGTCTTCTATATTTATCAATACAGCTTTGTCAGCACCCATTGCCAGCGCTGTGCGTAATTGCTTTTCTGCCTCTTCTGTTCCGACAGAAATAACCGTTACTTCGCCGCCTTGTGCATCACGCACCTGGATTGCTTCTTCAACTGCATACTCATCGTATGGATTAATGATGAATTCTGCCCCATCCTCATTGATTTTCCCGTTGGATAGTGTAATTTTTTCTTCTGTATCAAATGTTCTTTTCAGCAGTACATAAATGTTCACGATAATACCTCCCGAATAATTTGAGTTTTGAAGATTATGAATTTTATTGATATATAGTAATGTTCTACAGGTTTCACCAAAATCCTGCATGATATATAAAAATAGTTATTTAAACCGAAACATCATTTCCCTTTGAATACAGCTTCCCTTTTTTCAATAAAAGCGGCGATTCCTTCTTGTGCATCGGCAGTATCGAAAGCCTGGCCAAAGAGGGCAGCTTCCCTTTCCACACCTTTATGGTAGGAATCATGCTTGGAATAATTCAATAACTCAATGGCCGACTTTAATGCCAGTGGGCTCTTCTTGGCAATTTTATTGGCTAGATCCTTAGCTTTTGGAATCAGTTCTTCATCCGTGAAGGCATGATTCGCCAATCCGCATTGCACAGCTTCTGTGCCTGAAATCGGTTCACTTGTAAACAGCATTTCAGCTGCCTTTGCCATGCCTACGTAACGAGGAAGACGTTGGGTCCCAGCAAATCCGGGGATTAAGCCCAACTGCAGCTCAGGCAAACCAAGTTTAGCCCTTTCGGTGACTAAGCGGATGTGGCAGGCCATAGCCAGCTCCAATCCTCCGCCAAGCGCCGCTCCATGGATGGCTGCAATGACCGGTTTTGGAAAAGATTCGATTTTCTCAAATACAGATTGACCATTCTTGGTCAGCTTCTCGAAAGCTTTCCCGTTTTTCACTTCCGTAAACTCTTTAATGTCCGCTCCTGCAGAGAAGAATCTTCCTTCACCATGAAGAAGGACAACCCGTACGGCCTCGTCTTTCCCAATTTGATCGAATGCCTGTGAAAGCTCTCCGATGATAGCCGAAGAAAGTGCATTTGCTGGTGCATGATCAATCGTTATAAAAGCCACATGATTTTCGACAGAAAGCTTAAGATATTCCATATCAATCCCTCCAGGCATGATAGTCAAACTTTTTTGATAATTCTCTATGTATCACTTCCAGTTAAAGCTGGAAGTTGAATTAACCGATTCTTTCGAGGATGGCTAGCCATCCTCTATTTAAATCGTTAACTTTTCAGGCCACAGCCGCCAATCAGCAGGCGGTGAACGTCTGGTGCAAGGTCAGGAAGCGAATACTTTTGCTCATTCATGACCCAAGTCGTCACAGTTTCATCAATCGTTCCAAAAATCATCTGCCTGGCAAGTAAATTATTTAAATCAGGCAGGAATTCGCCGTTCTCTTTTCCTTCTATAATGATCTGATCGATTAAATTTAAATACCCTCTTAACACATCATTAATCCTAAGGCGCAATTCTTTATTCGACTGTCTTAATTCCAACTGAGTGACAATTGCTAAATTCACGTCTTCTGAAAGGTTTTGAAAATGTTTTTGGATGAGCACATGCAGTTTTTCCGAAGCAGTGGTCTTTCCTTTTATCTCTTCTTCGATCTGTTCCACAAAATAGCCCATCTTTTCATGGAATAATGATATTAGGATATCTTCTTTATTTTTAAAATAAAGATAAATGGTGCCATCCGCTACGCCTGCCTGTTTGGCGATTTTGGATACTTGGGCTTGATAGTAACCGTTTTGGGCAATGACAATAACGGCCGCATCAATAATTTGATTATACTTTGGTCTGTTGCTTTTCACTGGATGTCCCCTTTCAGAAAAATGAATGAACCATCATTCATATTTCTATCATAAAATGACGACCCTTTACTGTCAAGCAAAACCTTATATAAGGCTCCTGACATTTCACTTCTGTTCATTGTACAGCCACCATCCATAGCTTGTCCAGCTGTTCTGCAAAACGGAGCCCTCTTCCGCTGCTCCGTTTAAAGGGGGTGCTTGTTTAAGCTTCTTTTCTTTCCTCGGATAATTTTTTCTTTTCTTCCTCGATAAGGACTCTTCTCAGGATCTTCCCTATCGTCGTTTTAGGAAGTTCATCCCTGAATTCATAGCTTCGCGGCACCTTATACGAAGCCAGGTTCTTTCTGGCAAATTCATTCAATTCCTCTTCAGTGACCCTGGCATTTTTTTTCAGGACGACATAGGCCTTGACGGTCTCTCCTCGATAAGGGTCAGGGATGCCTGCCACAACTACTTCCTGTATGGCCTCATGCTCGTATAGCACCTCTTCCACCTCACGTGGATATATATTGAAACCGCCTGCAATGATTGTATCCTTTTTCCTCTCGACGACATAAAAGAACCCCTGCTCATCCATATAACCCAGATCGCCAGTAAGCAGCCAGCCATTTTTAAAGGTTTTTTCCGTTTCATCCGGACGGTTCCAATAACCTTTCATTACCTGTGGTCCTTTTATGGCAATCTCGCCTATTTCATTCGGAGGAAGCTCTTCATTGGATTCCAGGGACAGAATCGCCGAGTCAGTGTCCGGCCACGGCAGTCCAACGCTTCCTTTTACACGCGGCTGATCCCAAATGAAGTTAGCATGTGTCACAGGTGAGGTTTCTGAAAGTCCATAGCCTTCAACAAGCTTCCCGCCGGTAATTTTCTCAAACTGCTCTTGAACCTCTAAGGGCAATGATGCAGAACCGCTAATACAGGCATTGATGGAAGAAAGATCATATTTAGCGATATCCGGATGGTTCAAGAGGCCGATATACATCGTTGGCGCTCCTGGAAACATGGTCGGTTTCTGTTTTTGGATGGTTTTAAGCGTCGCTTCGACATCAAACTTCGGCATGATGATCATGGTGTTCCCTTCCATGACGGAAAGAACCAAGACCGTAGTCATACCGTACACATGGAAGAAAGGCAGAATCGCAAGGATCCTTTCCTCACCGCGCTTATTTTTATAAAGCCATGCATTGCACATTTTCGTATTTGCCAGCAAGTTCTTATGAGTAAGCATGACCCCTTTGGGAAAGCCAGTTGTCCCACCTGTATATTGCAAAAGGGCAAGGTCATTATTGACATCGATCGGCACAGTGTCGACTTCTTCAGTGATCTTTCGTTTCATGATTTCGGAAAATAAATGATGATTCCCTTCATGCTCCACATTGATGACAATGCCGTATTGCTTTTTTTGAATAAAAGGATAGATAAGATTTTTCGGGAAAGGTAAATATTCCTTGATAGCGGTTACAATTATATGTTCTATATCCGTTCTTGATGCCACTGCAGAAACACGGGGAAATAAAATATCCATCACTAAAATCATTTTCGCTCCGGAATCTTTCATTTGATATTCTAATTCACGTTCAGTATAGGTTGGGTTCGTTTGAACCACGACTCCTCCGGCCATCAATATCCCAAAAAAGCTTATGACACCCTGAGGGCAGTTAGGAAGCATGACGGCAACGCGTTCGCCTTTTTGAAGTCCGATACTTTTTAAATAGGCTGCAAACTTTAAAGCAGATTCATGTACTTCCCGGAAAGTTAATTCTTTTCCCTGGAAATGAATCGATACTTTATCAGGGAATTCTTCGGCTGATTCCTTCAAAAAAGAATAAAGAGGTTTATCTTCGTACGACAAAACAGCGGGTATCTGTTCCGGATAAATAGCTTGCCATGGCTTATTGCTCATTTGCCCCCTCCTTCTGAATATTCTCAATACTCTTAATCATTATAATACAATCGGGATTTTCTTACAATTGCCGAATTTCAGAGTATAAAGGCCTTACGATGAAAAGCTGAATAGTATATATGTCCCATTCCAACTACAGGGAATGTCGGAATGGGACATATATAAAGGGAAACAAAAAAAGGAGTTGGCTATACTCCTTTCAGTCAGAAATCCGCTCCCTTTTGCCGACTGCGTGCCGAGGGCCGACCGCCCGCGGAAAGCGAGTGCCTGGAGTGGAAATCAACGCTCAAATTTTACAACCCCTCAAGAAAAAAACATAAAGGATATGCAAATTTCCTTTAAGATCACAGATCGGGGAGAGCATTCCGATCCCTTTTGTCGTCCACTGAAAAGAGGCGTTCTACTTCTTGGTTTTAATTCTATACCAATACTTATACTTTTCTTCAAACCCCAATTTTCCGTATAAGCTTAAAGCAGGTGCGTTCGTTTCTATCACCTGAAGATAAGCATTTTTTGCTCCATTTTCTTTACCCCAATTCAATAGATTACGAACGAGAATTGCACCATTGCCTTGGTTTCGAAAGTTTTCATGGGTAATGATATTGTACAGGCCTATGTATTCGTCTTCCAAAACACCCAGTCCACTTGCTGTAACGGTTCCACCTTCATCAGTCAACAGCATAAAGCATGTTTTTGGAATGATATTCCCTAACATCTTTTTCAGGATGGTTTGATCATGATCATCAATATTACTTAGCAGGCAGAAATCGTGAAACCATTCATCATGTAAATGATCATACTTTATGACATTGGTTTCATTCGGTGACTCTGTATCTGCCAAATTCAATACCTGGACACTTGTTGTTCCTTCAAGGGCATACCCAGACTCTTCCAGCACACGATCCAAGTTGATAGGGTTTGCCTGTGGAGTCACTTTGTACACGGCCTTATCATTCCTTGCAAAATATAATTGTTCACAATTCGAAATTTTCTTTTTCACATTTTCATTCGATGGATAGATGGGGGTGATGGAATTCGCCCTTTTCGTATATCCATCCGCAAATCGGATAACCCATCCATCATAGATTTGCGTTTGCATGGCGGGTAAAGCATTCAGCGATAATTCTTCAATCTTCTGTATCCATTTGGACTGATCCATATTCCACCTTCTCTTCAAAAGTCTATTTGACCATTATTATTATACATGGCCCCCCATTTTTTTTAATAGAACCAAATAAAAGAAGCGGCACACTGGCCGCTTCAGTTGAACAATGTCATATAAATGATTCCAAACAGAAAAAAGATTCCGCAACAAACAATTAAGACTTTTGCAAGTTTCTCCACAGCTTACTCCCTCTCATGAAGGGCATTAAGAAATTCCGGCGCCGATGACAAAAGATAATGCGATTGATATGATCATCGATAGGAATCCAACTGCCCGATTATCTTTTTGTATTTCTTCATCTATTTTAAATCCAGGAGTCATAAATTCAAAAATGAAATAACCGATCAACAGCAGGACAAAACCGTAGACGCCCCAGCCAATCATGGTAAGAAGCGAATTCTGATGGAGAATGGACTGTTGGAATACATAGGCGATCCCAAAAATTTTACCACCTGTTGCCAACGCGACAGAAAGGTTTCCCTGTTTGATCTCCTCCCAGTTCTTGTACTTTGTGACAAGTTCAAAAATGGCTAAAAAAACAATCATGCACAGAATAACGACACTGTAACGAGCAGCTATATATACATATTCATTTTCCCACATATTCTCCATGGTCCAACTCCCGAATGGTAACTAGCCACCCGGCTTGGCTGAATTGCCGGAATGACCGCTTTCCTTTATTTAAATTCCACCACCGTAACACCTGTTCCGCCTTCACCGGCTTCGCCAAAGCGAATCCTTTTGACAGAGCGGTGATTTTTCAGGTATTCCTGTACCCCGGACCGAAGAGCACCCGTCCCTTTACCATGAATGATGGAGACACTCGAATAACCGGCCAAAAGAGCATCATCAACGTATTTTTCCACTCTTGATATGGCATTTTCAAAGCGTTCTCCACGAAGGTCAAGTTCGACGCTAACGTGATAATCGCGGCCTTTGATCGTGGTAAGCGGCTTTGTTTCTTTTACTTTTGTGCTCTTGATGAATTCCAGGTCAGACTCCTTCACTTTCATTTTCATGATGCCGATCTGAACCTGCCATTCATTATTTGAGACCTTCTCAATCAAGTGACCTTTTTGACCAAAGCTTACGACCTTTACTTCATCTCCAGGTTTTAAGCTTTTATCCAGCGGCCTCGCAGCTTTATTTGTTGTTTTTTTCACTTTAGGCGCTGCTT